>NZ_BMXN01000070.1 GCF_014651775.1 Vreelandella hamiltonii | reverse complement strand
AGGGTCCCGGATTTACCTGAGACCCAAGCCTACTCACTTTCACCAGGACAACCAACGCCTGGCTCACCTAGCCTTCTCCGTCCCCCCATCGCAATCATGTCCGGTACGGGAATATTGACCCGTTTCCCATCGACTACGCCTTTCGGCCTCGCCTTAGGGGCCGACTCACTCTGCTCCGATTAGCGTCGAACAGAAACCCTTGGTCTTCCGGCGAGGGAGTTTTTCACTCCCTTTATCGTTACTCATGTCAGCATTCGCACTCGTGATACCTCCAGCATGCTTCTCAACACACCTTCATCGGCTTACACGACGCTCCTCTACCGCTCATCCGTAAGGATGAACCCGTAGCTTCGGTACCTGGTTTAGCCCCGTTACATCTTCCGCGCAGGCCGACTCGACTAGTGAGCTATTACGCTTTCTTTAAAGGATGGCTGCTTCTAAGCCAACCTCCTAGCTGTCTGAGCCTTCCCACATCGTTTCCCACTTAACCAGGATTTGGGGACCTTAGCTGACGGTCTGGGTTGTTTCCCTTTTCACGACGGACGTTAGCACCCGCCGTGTGTCTCCCACGCT
>NZ_BMXN01000069.1 GCF_014651775.1 Vreelandella hamiltonii | reverse complement strand
GGTATCGTTTTCTTCGTGACGAATTACCTCAGGAGGCACCACCATGGCGCCTTCGCTCCTATAGGTAGTGATATGCACATGGGCACTCATACCAAGACGAATGTAACGCTGTTTCTCCGATGTCAGAGGAGGAATGCTTACAGTGAGTGGGTAACTGGCGCCGCTGTTGTTGCTTTGTGACTCCATGCGCTGTACGCCGATGGATGAGAGAACCCCCTCCAGCTCAATGCCTGCGAATGCATCGCCGGTGACTGTCACCGCCTGGCCTGGTTCAAGCATATTGATGTCCACCTCTTCGGCCCGAGCGGCAATATGTATCCGCTCAGTGCTCGCCAAAGTAAACAGCGGCTGCCCCTGGCTGACACGGGTGCCATTCTGTACCGGCTCACTCTCCACCTCACCACTCTGGCTGAGTGGCGGCATCACAACACCGGAAAAGGGAGCCCGCAGAGTGCGCCCCTCGCGCTGTACCAACAGAGCTTCATGGCGAGCCGCAGCATTCTCAAGCTCCATCTCGGCGATGCGCCGATTATCTCCCCGCCCCTGATCAAGGGTAGAGGCCAACTCCGCCTCTGC
>NZ_BMXN01000068.1 GCF_014651775.1 Vreelandella hamiltonii | reverse complement strand
GTGAAGTCGTAACAAGGTAGCCGTAGGGGAACCTGCGGCTGGATCACCTCCTTAAACGATGTCTTCCCCTCGCGGCAAGCGCTCACAATGAATTACCTGATCAGATGATAGAGCAAACGGTTTTCGCACGACCCCTCTTGGGTCTGTAGCTCAGTTGGTTAGAGCGCACCCCTGATAAGGGTGAGGTCGGCAGTTCAAATCTGCCCAGACCCACCAAATTCCTGTTACGCCGAAACGACGACATCGCCCCCTGCAGCTTGCTGCAACGTGCGGTCCATTGACGTGTCTGCGAGGAATTTATAACAAGAGGTTGGTCTTGCATAACACGATGGGGCCATAGCTCAGCTGGGAGAGCGCCTGCCTTGCACGCAGGAGGTCAGCGGTTCGATCCCGCTTGGCTCCACCATATCGCGTCGTAACAGGTGATTCCTCCTGTGCTTCTCGTACCGTTTGTTGGTTTTGTGACCATTGATAAGCCAGAACGCATCGCGTTGTCTTATCACTGTTCATAGAACAGTCGCTCTTTAACAATGTATATCATGCTGACAGAAACGCGTTGAACGCGTTTCTACGTAAATTGTATTGTGATACGTCTCAAGCGTATCCGGCAATCGTTATC
>NZ_BMXN01000067.1 GCF_014651775.1 Vreelandella hamiltonii | reverse complement strand
GCACTCACCGGTATTCGGAGTTTGCCTCGGGTTGGTAAGTCGGGATGACCCCCTAGCCGAAACAGTGCTCTACCCCCGGCGGTGATACGTGAGGCGCTACCTAAATAGCTTTCGAGGAGAACCAGCTATCTCCGAGCTTGATTAGCCTTTCACTCCGATCCACAAGTCATCCAAATCTTTTTCAACAGATCCTGGTTCGGGCCTCCAGTTGATGTTACTCAACCTTCACCCTGCTCATGGATAGATCGCTCGGTTTCGGGTCTATATCCAGCGACTGTGTCGCCCAGTTAAGACTCGGTTTCCCTACGGCTCCCCTATACGGTTAACCTCGCCACTGAATATAAGTCGCTGACCCATTATACAAAAGGTACGCAGTCACAGAACAAGTCTGCTCCTACTGCTTGTACGCACACGGTTTCAGGATCTATTTCACTCCCCTCTCCGGGGTTCTTTTCGCCTTTCCCTCACGGTACTGGTTCACTATCGGTCAGCCAGGAGTATTTAGCCTTGGAGGATGGTCCCCCCGTCTTCAGTCAAGGTTTCTCGTGCCCCGACCTACTCGATTTCACGTGATCAGATTTTCGACTACGGGGCTATCACCCGCTATGGCCAGACTTCCCAATCTGTTCGTCTAATC
>NZ_BMXN01000066.1 GCF_014651775.1 Vreelandella hamiltonii | reverse complement strand
AGTTTATAGCTGTGATCGTGGCGGTTATGCACTTTGCTGACCATGCGGGCTCCTGTCGCTGAATTAATACTTTACCACAACACCCGCTTTCTCAACCCAGCCCCCTGTGGGAGGCCAATTCATTGGGCGACTGCCTGAGCAAGCACCGGTGCCGCCGTCATCGCGGGCTAAAGCCGCCTCCCACCAGGCTATTTCCCAGCGGCCGCTGGTACACTGCAGCCTCAAGCCCAGGGGGGGCAGGGCAATCGGGCGACTTCCTGGGCGTTGGGCAGAAAGTCATCGGAAGGAATAAAAAAACAGGCAGAAACGACAAGGGCAGCCCCATTCGGTGGCTGCCCTTTTGTGGGCAAAGGAAGGGTATCGCTCGGGATCAGTGCTGATCTTCCCTGCGTAGCCTGGTAACCTCGTCAACCGCCAACCCGGTTGCTGTGGCTATCTGCTCGTCACTGAGCACACCCAGCTTCAACAAGTTGCGAGCGGTTTTTTCAATACCCAGCTTCTCGCCTTTCTCAATACCTAGCTTCTCGCCTTTCTCAATACCCAGTTTTTCGCCAGCCTGACGACCTCTTTCTTCCCACAGCTCAGGCCACTTTTTAATTCGCTCTGCCAGCATGTCGTGTACCTCATGCAAGTTGGTGAAATCACTTACCTCAGGAAATTCAAGCCCTGGGGCTCGGTTGGGCAGGAACACTCGGTAGAACCATACGATGATCGCCCGCCGCAAGCTGGCTTGTTCTGGGCCGTTGAGCCAG
>NZ_BMXN01000065.1 GCF_014651775.1 Vreelandella hamiltonii | reverse complement strand
GGGGGCTGGGTTGAGAAAGCGGGTGTTGTGGTAAAGTATTAATTCAGCGACAGGAGCCCGCATGGTCAGCAAAGTGCATAACCGCCACGATCACAGCTATAAACTGATGTTTTCGCATAAACAAATGGTGCGGGACTTGCTCACCGGCTTCGTCAAGGAAGCCTGGGTCGAGCAGCTGGATTTTAACCAAATGGAACAGGTCAGCGGCTCTTATATCACCGATGAACTGCGCGACCGTGAAGATGACATGATTTGGCGGATATGGTGGCGAGACCGCTGGCTATACGTTTATCTTCTACTGGAGTTTCAGTCATCGGAAGACAAGCACATGGCCGTGCGGATCATGAGCTACCTGGGGCTGCTGTACCAGGATCTGATTCGCCAGGACGCGTTTACCCCGAGCGGCAAGCTGCCACCTGTGTTGCCCATTGTGCTCTACAATGGAGAGAAGCGCTGGACAGCGGCACAAAACGTCGCGGATCTGGTCGAACCGGTACCGGGTGGGCTGGAGCGCTATCGCCCCCACCTTAGCTATTTGCTGATAGATGAAGGCGCTATTGTTGACGCGCCTGGGTGGACGGATGAAACGCGCAATATCGTGGCAGCGATATTTCGTATCGAGAAACATCGCGATGAAAACGATGTTTCAGACGCCATGGGGCATTTAGCAGACTGGCTCAACGGCCCAGAACAAGCCAGCTTGCGGCGGGCGATCATCGTATGGTTCTACCGAGTGTTCCTGCCCAACCGAGCCCCAGGGCTTGAATTTCCTGAGGT
>NZ_BMXN01000064.1 GCF_014651775.1 Vreelandella hamiltonii | reverse complement strand
GAGAGTCAGAATTTGGGTGCCGTCCATGTCATACCTGCTGCCGTTGTGGAGACTATATTCTGGCCTGGCTCAGGGAATGAATTCCACACTCAGCGTCGAAGAGCCCATATTGGCCCCATAGTTCAACCATTATTCTAGGCTCATTGCCATGTTCCTTTAGCGCGCCATGCACAATTAGTGTTTTACCTATGGATGTTTTATCAATGTGTCTTCTTTCATCGTGCTCAGGATAGGTAAAAACGTTGAATTCGTCGAATTTTTCATTTTCTAGCCTGATAACATTTCTTGAGCTTAGTCGTGTAAATTTCTTTATTCTTCCGTAGTAAAGTAGTTCTTTTTTGAAATAGTCTTCATTCGCTTTCTCAGCATCCACAAGTGCATCTCTAAGTAGCACTGGGAACTGACTTTTTGGAAAAAAGAAGTACTTTGTTAAGTTTTCAGTAAAGTTGCTGCATAAAGCGTAAACGCTAGATATTAACGAGGGGACTTTAAATGTTTGCCCATCATGCCTTCCAAGAGGGATATCTACTTCTTCACCTTCTTGATCTTCGATCTGAGCTTTGTGGAATTCAGCAGCATTGCTTTTTTTATCGAGTTCAGGCGGTAATTCTGCCCACGCACCAATGATTGCTAGTGAGCCGTCTTCCACAGCTTGCCTTACGCTTTCTTCATTCGCGTATTTGCGCCCCGCAGGCGTGTTAGTTCTTAAGGAACCGCTGATCAATTCGTCTCTGAGCGGCTAAAGCACTCTGGGCGGCATATTCACCGCGTCAACGGTCACTTTCTGGCCACGGAAGGTGGCCTTTTTA
>NZ_BMXN01000063.1 GCF_014651775.1 Vreelandella hamiltonii | reverse complement strand
CTAGGTTTTGTACGAAAAGTCATATCTGCTAAATTTGCCTATGCGATAGCTGCATAGGAGAACCGTCATGGTCGAACGTTATGAAGTCTCTGATAACGGCTGGGCACAGATTGAAGACATTGTATCGCCACCTCAACTCATGGGGAGGCCTAGGCGAGATGACCGGCAAGTTCTCAACGGTATTTTCTGGGTGCTGTGCTCTGGTGCTAAATGGCGTGATCTGCCTGAGCGCTACGGTCCTTGGTCTACCGCTTATGAACGCTTTCGCAAATGGCGAGATGACGGCACGTTTGAGGCCATTCTTTCTCGCTTACAGCTCAAGTTACGTGAAGACGGCTTGATGGATTTGGATACGTGGATGATTGATTCAACATCGGTTCGTGCCACCCGTGCTGCCGCAGGAGGCGGCAAAAAAGGGGCTCTGAAGAACCGCTAGATCATGCCCTTGGCCGCAGTCGCGGGGGGTTAACCACCAAAATTCATTTGGTTTGCGATCGTCATGGTTGGCCTCTGGCATTCACGCTGTCTCCCGGCCAAGAGGCAGACTCTCGGCACTTTATTTCGACATTAGAGAGCGTTTATCTGCCTGGTAACGTAGGGCGCCCGCGCAAACGTAGTCGCTATATGGTGGCTGATAAAGGCTATGACAGCGATGAGCTGCGTCGTTATTGCGATAGGCACGGGATGAAGCCGGTCATAGCTCAACGCAACATGTATCGAAGAAGGCGGCCAGGTCTACCTAGACGGTTTGATAAGCCTAAATATCGACAACGAAATGCGGTAGAACGCTGTTTTAGCTGGCTAAAGGAGCTACGCCGCATTGCCACACGCTACGATAAGTTAGCAAGCAGCTTTAGGGCGATGGTATGCGTGGCATGCATAGACCGCTGCCTGCGAGCTAACTTTTCGTACAAAGCCTAG
>NZ_BMXN01000062.1 GCF_014651775.1 Vreelandella hamiltonii | reverse complement strand
GTTAATCGGAATTACTGGGCGTAAAGCGCGCGTAGGTGGCTTGATAAGCCGGTTGTGAAAGCCCCGGGCTCAACCTGGGAACGGCATCCGGAACTGTCAAGCTAGAGTGCAGGAGAGGAAGGTAGAATTCCCGGTGTAGCGGTGAAATGCGTAGAGATCGGGAGGAATACCAGTGGCGAAGGCGGCCTTCTGGACTGACACTGACACTGAGGTGCGAAAGCGTGGGTAGCAAACAGGATTAGATACCCTGGTAGTCCACGCCGTAAACGATGTCGACCAGCCGTTGGGTGCCTAGCGCACTTTGTGGCGAAGTTAACGCGATAAGTCGACCGCCTGGGGAGTACGGCCGCAAGGTTAAAACTCAAATGAATTGACGGGGGCCCGCACAAGCGGTGGAGCATGTGGTTTAATTCGATGCAACGCGAAGAACCTTACCTACTCTTGACATCCTGCGAATTTGGTAGAGATACCTTAGTGCCTTCGGGAACGCAGAGACAGGTGCTGCATGGCTGTCGTCAGCTCGTGTTGTGAAATGTTGGGTTAAGTCCCGTAACGAGCGCAACCCTTGTCCTTATTTGCCAGCGCGTAATGGCGGGAACTCTAAGGAGACTGCCGGTGACAAACCGGAGGAAGGTGGGGACGACGTCAAGTCATCATGGCCCTTACGAGTAGGGCTACACACGTGCTACAATGGTCGGTACAAAGGGTTGCCAACTCGCGAGAGTGAGCCAATCCCGAAAAGCCGATCTCAGTCCGGATCGGAGTCTGCAACTCGACTCCGTGAAGTCGGAATCGCTAGTAATCGTGGATCAGAATGCCACGGTGAATACGTTCCCGGGCCTTGTACACACCGCCCGTCACACCATGGGAGTGGACTGCACCAGAAGTGGTTAGCCTAACGCAAGAGGGCGATCACCACGGTGTGGTTCATGACTGGGGTGAAGTCGTAACAAGGTAGCCGTAGGGGAACCTGCGGCTGGATCACCTCCTTAAACGATGTCTTCCCCTCGCGG
>NZ_BMXN01000061.1 GCF_014651775.1 Vreelandella hamiltonii | reverse complement strand
ACGGATTTGCCTATATAACTCTCTTGTTGCTTACCCCACAATCCAGTAAGTGGTAGAACTATCCTTTTTCGTCACTCCATCATTCTTTTACCAAGTACAGGAATATTAACCTGTTGTCCATCGACTATGCATTTCTGCCTCATCTTAGGCCCTGACTAACCCTGGGTGGACGAACCTTGCCCAGGAAACCTTTCCCAATAGGCGTCGAAGATTCTCACTTCGAATCGTTACTCATGCCGGCATTCTCACTTTTAATCTCTCCACCAGTCCTCACGGTCTGACTTCAACGAAATTAAAACGCTCTCCTAACGCACATAATGTGCCCGTAGCTTCGGTATTGTGTTTGAGTCCCGTTACATTATTGGCGCAAGATCTCTTGACTAGTGAGCAATTACGCACTCTTTAAAAGGTGGCTGCTTCTAAGCCAACTTCCTAGTTGTTTATGAAATCTCACAACCTTTCTCACTTAACACAATTTTGGGACCTTAGCTGACGATCTGGGTTGTTTCCCTCGCGAGCGTGGACGTTATCACCCACGTTCCGACTGCATAGCTTAATTTTAATGGTATTCGGAGTTTGATTATAGTCAGTACAGCTAGATGCCGCCATTCCACATTCAGTGCTCTACCCCCATTAAACAATACTATACGCTAGCCCTAAAGCTATTTCGAAGAGAACCAGCTATNTTCCGACTGCATAGCTTAATTTTAATGGTATTCGGAGTTTGATTATAGTCAGTACAGCTAGATGCCGCCATTCCACATTCAGTGCTCTACCCCCATTAAACAATACTATACGCTAGCCCTAAAGCTATTTCGAAGAGAACCAGCTATCTCCAGGTTCGATTGGAATTTCACCGCTATCCACAAGTCATCCGGGCACTTTTTAGCGTACTACGGTTCGGTCCTCCACTTAGTTTTACCTAACCTTCACCCTGCTCATGGATAGATCGCCTGGTTTCGGGTATATGCCAATATACTAAAGTCGCCCTATTCAGACTCGGTTTCCCTACGGCTCCGCTTTTTTCTGCTTAACCTTGCATATTAACATAACTCGCCGGCCCATACTGCAAGATGTACGCCATCACACTTTAACGTGCTCTGACTACTTGTAAGTAAATGGTTTCAGAATCTATTTCAC
>NZ_BMXN01000060.1 GCF_014651775.1 Vreelandella hamiltonii | reverse complement strand
GGAAACGCTGCATAAATCCCGTCGGAGCTGCCTCATAGCCACCGACGAGGTAAAATCTGACCTGTCGTCCAACACCCGCTGACAGAGCCACTCCGATGAAACAGATCTCATTCGCCCAGGCTGAGCACCAGAACAAGAAGAAGGTCACCCGCCGCGAGCGGTTTCTTGCCAGGATGGAGAAGCTGGTGCCGTGGCAACGGCTGATCGCAGCACTGTCGCCGTCCTACTTCCCGAATTCAGCGGGCAAGCGAGGCCGACCACCCATTGGCCTGGAGCGCATGCTGCGCATTTACTTCCTGCAGCAGTGGTATGCCCTGGCCGATGAAGCGCTGGAGGATGCCATCTACGACAGCCAGGCCATGCGTGACTTCATCGGTATCGATCTGGCCATCGAGAGTGTGCCGGATGCGACCACGCTGCTGCGCTTCCGTCACCTGCTGGAGCAGCATGCCCTGACCCAGCGGATCTTCGAGGAAATCAACGCCCACTTGGCCGAGCAGGGCCTGTTCATGCGCGAGGGCACCATCGTCGACGCCACCATTGTGGCGGCCGCCCCTTCCACCAGGAACAAGGCCAGGCAGCGCGATCCGGAGATGAAGCAGACCCGGAAGGGTAAGCAGTATTACTTCGGCATGAAGGCCCATATCGGTGTCGATGCGGTCACCGGACTGACCCACAGTGTCGCCGCCACGTCGGCCAACGTCGCCGATGTCACCATGGCCAGTGAATTGGTCCGGGACGATGACAAGCGGGTATACGGCGACGCGGGCTACACCGGTATGTGGAGCTATCTGGGCGAAGAGAAGGATGCCCCGGACTCCCGCTGCTGTGTTGCCGCCAAGCGCGGCCCCATCAAGAAGATGGAAGACAGTCCCATGAAAGCGCTGCTGCTGGCGATCGAGAAGGCCAAGGCCAGCATCCGCGCCAAGGTCGAGCACCCATTTCATGTCATCAAGAACCTCTTCGGCTACCGGAAGGTGCGCTACAAGGGGCTGGCCAGGAACCAGGCACAGCTGTTCACCCTGTTCGCCCTCGGCAATTTGGTGCTGGCTGGACGATGCCAGGGCCATGCTGACGGGGCCAGTGTGTCTTGAATCTGGCCTGGCAGCTGGATAACCAGGCTGCCAGGGTAAAAAGGCCACCTTCCGTGGCCAGAAAGTGACCGTTGACGCGGTGAATATGCCGCCCAGAGTGCTTTAGCCGCTCAGAGACGAATTGATCAGCGGTTCCTTA
>NZ_BMXN01000059.1 GCF_014651775.1 Vreelandella hamiltonii | reverse complement strand
GGTTCTTCGTCACTTCATGTGGATTTGGCCTGATCGAACAGGCGGCCCACCGGGCTGCCAATCAGGTAGATCATGGCGATGAAGTTGGCCTCGTTACGGTAGCCGCGAGCGCGTGACCTTGCCGCCTGGAAAAGGCCGTTCATCCCTTCCAGTCGTGCGTTCGTCAGTCCCGAGATCCAGCGCCTAACCACCGCATCGGCATGGCGCTCCAGCGTTGCCAGGGCCTTACCCATCGGCGTCAGGAGAGGCTTCTCCGAGACTGCCGCCTTCGTGACCTTGAGATAGTTCGTGATGCGCCACCGGGCCGCTCTGGGCGTTGAGGCCTTCTGGACCCAGCGTAGCTTTTCCTTGATGATCCAGGCATCGGCCGTGGCGCTCTGATCGGTCACCAGCTCCTGGAGCGCCGCCAGTTGCTTGGGTGTCAGGTTCTCGTTGTCCAGGCTCTTCAGCAGGGCCCAGCGCAGCGACCTGGGGTGTCCCTGCTCCCGGCGCTCCTTCTTGCGCACCTCGTCCAGCCGCTTGGTAAAGGTCTGCACGATATGAAACCAGTCAACCGTGACCTCGGCCATGGGAAGATGCTCGGCCACGCCGCTGAGGAAGGCTTGTGACATGTCGCACACGACCTCGACCACGTTGTCCGGGTCGCCGCCGTGCGCCACCAGGAAGGCGTGGAAGGCCTCGATGGCCTCCTTGCCGTGGCCGGGGACGGCGAAGATCACCGGTTCCTGTTTGCGCTGCATGTCGAGAAATACCGTGACGTAGCGCTGACCGCGCCGGGAGGCGGTTTCGTCGACGCCGACGGCGGCTATATTGCTCAGATTCAGCTGCTCCAGCATCCGGCCGACGTAGTGGTGCACGATGCGCCACAACCGCTTATCGGAGATCTCCAACTGCCGGGAGACAGCCAGTACCGGCATCTCCTTGACCAACGACATGGCGGCCTGCTCGAACAGCAGGGTGAAGTCACTGCCCGGCCGCGCCCAGGGCACTTCGATGCGCTTGACGCCATGCTCGGGGCACCTGGTGCGAGGCACGCGGGCATGCAGGTAACAGTGATGCTGGAAGAAATTCAGGTGCCGCCAGATCTTGTCAGCGAAATCGTGAGCCGGACAGGCCTGGCCGCACTCAGGACAGGAGTAGAGGCTGCCTCGCTCGGCCTCGACATAGAGATCCAGCCGATGGGGCGATACGGAAGTATCCAGGTGCTGATCCTTGAGAATCCAGGGCGCTTGCAGGCCCAGGCCGAGAGTCAGAATTTGGGTGCCGTCCATGTCATACCTGCTGCCGTTGTGGAGACTATATTCTGGCCTGGCTCAGGGAATGAATTCCACACTCAGCGTCGAAGAGCC
>NZ_BMXN01000058.1 GCF_014651775.1 Vreelandella hamiltonii | reverse complement strand
GAGTTATTGTCAAATTCTGTGTATGGCCGGTCAGGCGGCAGTCCTGTCTGACTGATCGGTCAAGGGTTCGCCGTCCTTGAACTGGACGTTGTTCACGACCAGCTCCAGCTTGTTGAACCCCTTGATCCGCTTCCAGCGCTTCTGGGCGCTCTGAAGCAGCTTGAAGACCATCGCCAGGGTCGTCGCTCTGGAGCCGCAGTTCCGGCTGCGCTTGCTCCGCAGGCGGACCGTGGCGAAGGTCGACTCGATCGGGTTGGTGGTGCGGATATGCACCCAGTGTTCTGCCGGGTAGTCATAGAACGCCAGCAGCTCCTCCCGATCCTTGGCCAGGCACTCCATGGCTCTGGGGTACTTGGCCTCGAAGCGTTTCACCGTGCGATCGAAAGCCTTGTGCGCCTCATCGCGGGTCTCGGCCATCCAGATCTCATGGAGGTCGGCCTTGACCTTGGGCTGCACGGATTTCGGCAGTTTATTCAATACGTTGGCAGTCTTGTGGACCCAGCAGCGCTGGTGCTCGGTCTCTGGATAGACCTTGCTCAACGCCGCCCAGAAGCCCATGGCGCCGTCGCCAACCGCTAGCTTGGGGGCCGTCGTCAGCCCGCGCTCGCGTAGCCCCGTGAGCAGCTCTTTCCAGCTGGCCTCTGACTCACGCTGCCCATCCTCGACGACGACCAACTCCTTGCGGCCCTGCTCAGTGACGCCGATGATCACCAGCAGACACAGACGGTCATCCATGCGCACGTTGCTGTACACGCCGTCAGCCCACCAGTAGACGTAACGCTGGTCTGCCAGGTCGCGCTTCTGCCAGTCGGTATGCTCGTCCTCCCACTGCTTCTTGAGACGCGACACGGTGTTGGCCGAGAGTCCCTTGGCCTGGTCACCCAGCAGGGCCGACAGGGCCTCCTGGTAGTCGCCGGTAGAGACTCCCTTCAGGTAGAGCCAGGGGATCAGCTCCTCGATGCTGCGGGCCCGCTTCAGGTAGGGCGGCAACAGCGCGCTGCTGAAGGTCACCCCGTCGCCACTGCGGTCACGGACGCGGGGCACCTTGATCTCGACGTCGCCGATACCGGTTTGCACGGTGCGCTCCGGCAGGTAGCCGTTGCGGACGACGACACGGCGGCCGTCTTCCAGCGTCTTGTCGGCATATTGCTCCAGAAACGTGCTCAACTCCGCCTCCACGGCCTTGGCGATCAGGTCTCGGGCCCCTTTGCGCAGCAGCTCATGCAACGGATCAGTAGCGCCGGTGTCTGGCTGCGTCACGGCTTGGAGAGTAGAATTGCTCATGGCGTATCCGTCCTATGTTGGTTGTGATCTGGCGAGATCAATCAACAGGATACGCCACCCTCTCTACTGCCCTCCATACACAAGAACTGAGCTTAACTC
>NZ_BMXN01000057.1 GCF_014651775.1 Vreelandella hamiltonii | reverse complement strand
CACTCTTCGTTATCATCACGACCAGACCCCTTGGGTGTTATAGGGTCAAGCCTCACGGGCCATTAGTACACGTTAGCTCAACGCCTTGCAGCGCTTCCACACCGTGCCTATCAACCAGCTGGTCTCGCTGGGCCCTTCAGGAGGCTCTAGGCCTCAGGGATGTCTCATCTTGAAGGGGGCTTCCCGCTTAGATGCTTTCAGCGGTTATCCCGTCCGACCATAGCTACCCGGCAATGCCACTGGCGTGACAACCGGAACACCAGAGGGTCGTCCACTCCGGTCCTCTCGTACTAGGAGCAGCTCTTCTCAAACATCCAACGCCCACGGCAGATAGGGACCGAACTGTCTCACGACGTTCTAAACCCAGCTCGCGTACCACTTTAAATGGCGAACAGCCATACCCTTGGGACCGACTTCAGCCCCAGGATGTGATGAGCCGACATCGAGGTGCCAAACACCGCCGTCGATGTGAACTCTTGGGCGGTATCAGCCTGTTATCCCCGGAGTACCTTTTATCCGTTGAGCGATGGCCCTTCCATACAGAACCACCGGATCACTAGAACCTGCTTTCGCACCTGCTCGACGTGTCTGTCTCGCAGTCAAGCACCCTTATGCTCTTGCACTCATTGCACGATGTCCGACCGTGCTGAGGGTACCTTCGTGCTCCTCCGTTACGCTTTGGGAGGAGACCGCCCCAGTCAAACTACCCACCACACACTGTCCTCGATCCGGATCACGGACCTGAGTGAGAACGCCAATGATGCCAGGCTGGTATTTCAAGGTTGGCTCCCCTCGAACTGGCGTCCGAGGTTCAAAGCCTCCCAGCTATCCTACACAGGCAACATCAGCGTCCAGTGTGAAGCTATAGTAAAGGTTCACGGGGTCTTTCCGTCTAGCCGCGGGTACACCGCATCTTCACGGCGATTTCAATTTCACTGAGTCTCGGGTGGAGACAGCGTGGCCATCATTACGCCATTCGTGCAGGTCGGAACTTACCCGACAAGGAATTTCGCTACCTTAGGACCGTTATAGTTACGGCCGCCGTTTACCGGGGCTTCGATCAAGAGCTTCGGACGAATCCTAACACCATCACTTAACCTTCCGGCACCGGGCAGGCGTCACACCCTATACGTCCTCTTGCGAGTTGGCAGAGTGCTGTGTTTTTACTAAACAGTTGCAGCCACCTGGTATCTTCGACCGGTTCGGGCTTGGAGAGCAAGTCTCGTCACCCTACGCCGGCGTGCCTTCTCCCGAAGTTACGGCACCATTTTGCCTAGTTCCTTCACCCGAGTTCTCTCAAGCGCCTTGGGATTCTCACCCTGACCACCTGTGTCGGTTTGGGGTACGGTCGCACATGATCTGAAGCTTAGAGGCTTTTCCTGGAAGCGTGGCATCAATGACTTCGACACCGTAGTGTCTTCGTTTCGTGTCTCGGCCTTG
>NZ_BMXN01000056.1 GCF_014651775.1 Vreelandella hamiltonii | reverse complement strand
GTAACTATTCAGGTGGTTGCGGATAGCCTGTCGACAACCACCTGATTTTTCTGGCATAGTGCACAGCATCATTCGGCACACCTATGCGGCGATATGACCATCAGCGATATCAACGTCGACGAGGCCCTGGAGCGGGTCCGGCAGCAGCTCAAGGAAGACCAGACGGTCTCGCCGTCGCTGCGTGCCGCCATCGATGTGCTGATGCTGCTGGTCAAGCTCATGGCCGATCGCCTGGCCACCAGTAGCCGCAACAGCAGCAAGCCACCGTCCCAGGATCCCAATCGCCAGCGCCGCTCGCGCGCCAAAGGCGAGCGGCGCCCCGGCGGACAGCCAGGGCATGAGGGTAAGACGTTGGCGCCGGTGACGGACCCCGACGAGGTGGTCAAGCTCCGTGTCGATCGTCGGCAACTCCCCAAGGGGCGTTCTTACCGCCCGGTCGGCGTCGAAACGCGCCAAGTGCAGGACATCGTAATCCAGGCCGTGGTCACCGAATATCAGGCTGAGGTCCTCGAAGATGATCAGGGGCAACGCTACGTGGCGCCATTCCCCGAGGGCGTGACTCGCCCCATCCAGTATGGCCCTCGCCTCAAGGCGCATGTCGTCTATCTCTCCCAGTATCAGCTGTTGCCCTATGCGCGTATCCGCGAGTTGCTCACCTCGCAGTGCGGCCTGTCGCTGAGCACCGGCACCCTGTTCGCCTTCAACCAGGAGGCCTACCAGCGGGCCGAGGCGTTCGCCGAGTGGGTGATCCCGGCGCTACGTGAAGCAGCCACCGTCCATGCCGATGAAACCGGAATGCAGGTCGGTGGCAAACGCTACTGGCTACACAGCGCCTCCAACGAGGCCCTGACCTGGTTGGCCCCGCACCCCAAGCGCGGCCAGGAAGCGATGGACGCCATCGGCGTATTGCCCTTCGTGCGTGGCGTGCTGGTGCATGATCACTGGAAGCCCTACTACCGCTATCCGGATTGCCGGCACGCGCTCTGTAATGCGCACCACCTTCGGGAGCTGACAGCGGCCTGGGAGAACGATGGCCAGGCATGGGCCAAGGCCTTGCATGACCTGTTGTTGGAGATGCATCGCGCCGTGGAGGTGGCCGACGGCTGCCTCTCGGCCGATGAGACCCGAGCCTGGCGGCAGCGCTATCGAGATTGCCTGGCGAAAGGGGACGCCGAGTGCCCCCCGCCGGTGAAACCGCCACCTGGAACGCGAGGCCGGGCCAAGCGCACCAAGTCGCGCAACCTCCTGGAACGCCTCCAGGCGTACGAGGACGACGTGTTGCGCTTCCTCGACGACCCTGCCGCTCCCTTCACCAACAACCAGGGGGAACGCGATCTGCGAATGACCAAGGTCCAGCAGAAAATCTCGGGCTGTTTCCGCTCCTGGGAGGGGGCGGAGATCTTCTGCCGGATGCGCAGCTTCCTCTCGACCGCCGTCAAGCAAGGGGTGGCGGCGCATACCGCACTGGAGCAACTGTTTGCGGGGGAGGTGCCAGCCTTCATGCAGCAAGAAGCCCCGACTCAGCCAACCGGTGCTGAATAGTTAC
>NZ_BMXN01000055.1 GCF_014651775.1 Vreelandella hamiltonii | reverse complement strand
TGTTGGGCATGGCACTGTCTGGGTGAATGGCGATAATGGCTATATTGCCATGCAGGTCAGTGGGTTAGAAGTGCTTCCGGGGGCCGGTCTCACGGATTCAGGTAACAGCTAAATTAGACGAGGGAACGAGTATGGTTCCAGTGTGTATTGAAGATTGGCAATCGATTGCAAAACGCCACTTACCCCCAGAAGTTTATGACTTTATTGACGGTGGGGCTGGAAGTGAGCAATCATTGCAAGAAAATATTTGCGCACTGGAACGTGTAAAGCTTCTTTCCAGAGTTCTGCGAGGAATAGAAAAAGTAGACCCATTCACCACTCGTTTGGCTCGCATCCTTGGAAACCAATGCCCAACACCTCCCATACTTGTGGCTCCGAGTGCGCATCATAAACTCGTTCACCCTGAAGGAGAGCTCGCAACAATTAAAGCTGCGAACCAGAATGGAGTCCCCTTCATCCTAAGCACTATGTCAGATTTTCCTGTGGAAACAGTATGCGAAAAGTCAGACGCACCAGTTATGTTTCAACTCTATCTGTATAAAGATCGTCAAATTAACAGGGATCTTATTCAGCGAGCACAAGATTCTGGTTGCAGCGCTTTAGTTCTCACTGTAGACGTTCCTCTCATGGGTGCACGACTGCGTGACCGCCGCAATGAATTTAGTGTTAACAGATATAGAAATGAAAGTTATTTGCAAGGGCAAATAAAGCATCAGTGTATCCCTGTCTCAGGAAATTCAGGAGTCGCGGCTTTCGTTGCTGATCAATTAGAGCCCGCTATTTCTTGGGCAGATGTAGAATGGGTTAAATACCATACTAATATGCCACTGATTTTGAAAGGCATACTGCACCCACTAGATGCGGAAATTGCTCTGCAGCATGAAGTAGATGCCCTCTACCTTTCTAACCACGGCGGGCGTCAACTCGACCACCATGTTTCCGCCATTAGTATGTTACCACATATTCGTCAACGGCTAGGCAATGTGATACCGATTATCGTAGATGGCGGTATTCGCAGTGGCGCAGATATCCTTAAGGCTCTTGCTTTAGGTGCCGATGCTGTGGGCGTAGGTCGTCCAGTTCTTTGGGGGCTTGCTGCTGAAGGTGCGCAAGGAGTAGCCAGAGTATTGGAACAGCTGAGTGAAGATTTACATCTTTGCATGCATCTCTGCGGATGCGCCTCCCTTGCGGAAGTCAATAATGAAATCATTTGGATCGAGTGAACCACACGCCAAGGAGAACACTCATGACTAATAGCTGCGAAACCACTTCAAAGCTAATGCTCAAACATAAAGCCCAAAAAATCGATCATGTTGCAATTGCAGTACTAGATCTTGAGCAGGCCATTGGCTATTACAGCATGATCGGATTCAGCCTCATAGACCGTATGACTACCACTGGTGCCCGCAGCGCAATGAATTCCGCAGTAATGGAAGCTGGCCCGATTAAATTCGTCTTGCTCGAAGGAGCAGATGAAAACTCTCAAATAACCCGTTTTATTAATCCTGAATCCGTGAAGCCGGCGCCGACACTTTCCCTATCACCGCCAGCGAGCACTTTTTGATCATTCGCCCCGTGCAAGTTGGCTTTCGCAAGCCCGTTA
>NZ_BMXN01000054.1 GCF_014651775.1 Vreelandella hamiltonii | reverse complement strand
CCTGAATCCGTGAGACCGGCCCCCGGAAGCACTTCTAACCCACTGACCTGCATGGCAATATAGCCATTATCGCCATTCACCCAGACAGTGCCATGCCCAACATAAAGTTCCGCGCCAGTCGCCGCACCCTCACCAGCCACGCCGGGCTGTCCATCATCGGGCAATGCTTCGAGATCGCTGGCGTCGACAGCATCGACAGCCGCTTCCCCACCACGCTGGGCATGCGCACCAGTGACGTGATCAAGAGCTACCTGGGCCTGCTGTGTCTGGGCATGAGCGACTATGACACTGTCGAGAACTTCCGCCGCGACAAGCCCTTCCAACAACTGCTGACCCTGCAGAAGGTGCCGAGCGCGGCGACGCTGCGACAGCGGCTGGAGAAACTTGCCGCCAACGACCTGCAGGCGCGCACCGCCACCTGGTCCACGACCCTGCTGTCACTGATCGAAGCACCGATCACCGCCGAGACGACGCACGTCTGCCTGGACATCGACACCTTCGTCATGGACAACAGCAACTCGAAGAAGGAAGGCGTCTCGCGGACCTACCAGAAGGTCGATGGCTACACCCCGATCGCCGCCTATCTGGGCAACGAAGGGTGGTGCCTGGGTCTGGAACTGCGGCCTGGCAAGCAGCACACCATGAAGGAGAGCAACGCCTTCCTGGAGCGGGTACTGCCTCGCGCCCAATGCCTGACCAGGCAACCGATCCTGTTACGCGAGGACAGCGGCTTCGACAGCCAGGCGCACCTGGCGCTTCTCGAACAGCAACGCCAGGTCTTTGCCGACGAGGGGCGCCGGCTCGACTATGTCGTCAAATGGAACCCGCGCGGCTCGGCCACGGCTGATCGAGATACCTGGCTGGCGGTGGCGGCGGACTACTGGGAAGAGCTGCGTCCTGGCAAGCGCCAGGCGCTGTGGCCGCAGACCGTCTCGATCCACGACGACAACAAGACCGAATACGTCGTCCAACGCGTGATGCGCCTGGTAGAGCGCACCGCCGATCGCGATGGCCAGTTGCTGCTCGAACCGGACTATGAGTTGGAAGGCTGGTGGACCAGCCTGGACGAGGCGCCGGAGGCGGTGATCAAGCGCTACCAGGCGCATGCCACCCATGAGCAGTTTCACAGCGAGATCAAGACCGATCTCGACCTGGAGCGCTTGCCGTCCGGCAAGTTCGCCACCAACGATCTGATCCTGCATCTCGCCCAGTTGGCCTACAACATCCTGCGCCTGATGGGACAGCTGGGCATGACCGGCGAGCTGAGCCCGGTTCGCCACCCGGCCAAGCGGCGCCGGCTGCGCACCGTGCTACAAGAGTTGGTGCACCGTGCGGCTCTCGTGATTCACAAGGCACGGCAGATCATCCTCGACTTCGGGCAGGATATCGGGCGCATGACGGTGCTCAAGACGCTGCGGAGCCGACTGCGTTATCCACGAGGAACGCCATGCTGACCGTCAATCGGCGACACTCTATCCACAAGCAGTTCCAGGCGACACGCGATCGCCAGATATGTCGTGCCTGGCGGGTGGAAAGGCATGACAAAACGGGCCGTCAGCACCGATCAGCACGGTGGGTTTTGGCAATAACGGGCTTGCGAAAGCCAACTTGCACGGGGCGAATGATCAAAAAGTGCTCGCTGGCGGTGATAGGGAAAGTGTCGGCGCCGGCTTCACGGATTCAGG
>NZ_BMXN01000053.1 GCF_014651775.1 Vreelandella hamiltonii | reverse complement strand
TTTCATCGGAGTGGCTCTGTCAGCGGGTGTTGGACGACAGGTCAGATTTTACCTCGTCGGTGGCTATGAGGCAGCTCCGACGGGATTTATGCAGCGTTTCCTTAATGCATAGAGTTAAACATGTTGAAGGATATCAAACGCTCCGTAAGCGTCGGGTCAAGGGTGTGTGAAAGCCAATTGAGAGGTTGACCATGGTGGAGAGTGAACAGGCTCGGCTTCAGGCACTGCATGATCTGGCGCTATTGGATACGCCACCCGAAGAGCGCTTCGATCGCTTTACACGGCTCGCCGTTCAGCTATTTGGGGTCGATATCGCGCTGGTTTCTCTGGTCGACGAGCAGCGGCAGTGGTTCAAGTCCCGTCAGGGGTTCGTGTTGACGCAGACCTGTCGAGAAGAGTCTTTCTGCGCTCATGCCATTCAAACCGATGGCATCTTCGAAGTCGAAGACGCCAGCCTGGATCCACGTTTTCGCCAGAACGTGCTGGTGACCACGCGAGGTGGAATACGTTTCTATGCCGGTATGCCACTGACGACGTCAGACGGCTTTCGCGTGGGTACGTTGTGCATCATTCACCCTGAACCTCGCCATTTGTCCCTTTCCGAACGTCAGGCACTGCTCGATTTGGCGGCGTGTGTCGAAGAAGAAATCAATCGCACTGCCTTGGAGCAGGAACTGGCCGCCATTCGGCGCGCCCGTGAGCGGCTTCAGCAGGCCGAACAGCAGCAGCGCCGCTTGGTCAGCGCCCTGACCGCCTTGAACGAAATCAGCACATCGTCTGCCCTGAGCCTTTCGGACCAGCTCAATGCCAGCCTGGCGTTGGGGTGCGATTATCTGGGGATGCAGATCGGTATCGTCAGCCGCGTCGAGCAGGGCGTGTTCGAGGTCGTGGCGGTGCAGGCGCCTCATGACGTACCGCTGAACGCTGGCCAATGCCTGCCGCTGGCCAATACCTACTGTGACATGACGCTACAGCAGCCGGGCGTGCTGGCCTTCGAACACGCCAGTGAAGGTAACGCTCGGCACCACCCTTGCTATAGCGCGTTTGGCCTGGAAGCCTACATTGGTAATGCCATTAGCCTGGGGGATCAAATTTTCGGCACCATCAGTTTTTCATCGGCAGCGCCGCGGGCGCAGGCATTTGCCAAGAGTGACGAGCTGTTCCTGAAACTGCTCAGTCGCTGGGTCGGGGCCACCCTGGACCGCCAGCGTGTCGATGCCATGAAAAACGAATTCGTCTCTACCGTGAGCCACGAGCTGCGTACGCCGCTGACGGCCATGACCGGCAGCATCAAGCTGGTCATGGCGGGCGCCACGGGTGCGGTGCCCCAGCACACACAGCAGATGCTGGCGCTGGCACTGAAAAACGGCGAGCGCCTGGCACGCTTGATCAATGATCTACTGGATATTGATCAGCTGCTGGCAGGCAAGCTGCATTTTGTGTGTCAGCCGCAACCCCTGAGTGTATTGCTGAACGCGGCTGTTGATGAAAATCGGTCCTGCGCGGCGGAGTATGGCGTTACCCTGGTCGTGGAACCCTTGATGCAGGAGCATTGGATCAAGGTGGATACGCTGCGATTTCAGCAGGTCATGACGCATTTGCTCTCCAACGCTGCTAAATTTTCTTTATCTGGCGGGCGCGTCACTATATTTTGTGAGGAGCATGATAAAAACGTGCGAATCAACGTTCAGGATACGGGTTGCGGTATTCCTGACGATTTCAAGCCGAGGGTTTTTCAGAAGTTCTCGCAGGCAGATTCCAGTGACCGGCGCGTTAAGGGAGGTACGGGTTTGGGACTTTCGATTTGCAAGGGAGTTATTGTCAAATTCTGTGTATGGCCGGTCAGGCGGCAGTCCTGTCTGACTGATCGGTCAAGGGTTCGCCGTCCTTGAACTGGACGTTGTTCACGACCAGCT
>NZ_BMXN01000052.1 GCF_014651775.1 Vreelandella hamiltonii | reverse complement strand
CTGATGGTCATATCGCCGCATAGGTGTGCCGAATGATGCTGTGCACTATGCCAGAAAAATCAGGTGGTTGTCGACAGGCTATCCGCAACCACCTGAATAGTTACACGATACCTACATCGAATATCGCGCTTCGCTACAGGACGTACCCCGGCGTATCAAGATCGAAATTGGACAGGCTACGCCCAGAGGTATAGAGGTCTTCGGACTGCCGCAGGGGCTTGTCAGGCTATGAATAAAATAAAAAAAATGCTCAATTTTTTTTCGCCCTGCCGATAACTGGTGTGTAGGGAGCAATCCAAAACCACATTTTTGCATCTGCTCTAAAGGAGAGTTAAGTTATGATTATGAAAAAGGCATATGCTAGTTTATTCGTATTTTTGCTATTGATGCTCACTGTGAGTTCTGCGTCGGCACAATCATGTGGCTCCATGAATGTTAGCAGTAGCGGAGGATACGTAGCGCCACAACAATATGATACAGTTTATACCTTTAATGTAAGATGTGTCGCTACTTACCGTTTTACATTCGAAGACCGCTCCGGAAATAATCCTCGGCATTTCTTAGAACACATAATTGAAAGAAACACAGGTGGTTCTTGGCAGGTTGTTTCTGTCACCACAAGTATGAATGCGAGAAGCGTGACACGTACATTTAGCCCAACGGCTACCGGTGAACATCGCTATAGAATTAGAAATATTGGAGATAATACGGTACGCACCTGGGCCATGACTGGTACTATTCCGACTATCAGTATCTTTCCCTGAGGCAAGGAGCCATTGAGAATGGACTCTCAATGGCGTGCCACTATAGAGAGAAATCTCATGATCTCAAATGACTCTGCCATTGCATCACTGCTCAGCAACTTGAATGCGGGTATCAATCGTGGTCCGTTGCTTGATCCAAAGACTTACGAGGACTTCACCGTTAAGGTTGGTCGGGAGACCGGGCCGCAAGGTGTTCTGGGGGGAGTGCTGAGCCAAGAGGATTACGATACCTTCATGGATATCGTAAAGGATCTCAATGTCAAGGATGCCAGCATTCGTGAAATGTCTACCATGGCTCGCCGGCTCCGTGAGGCAGGCTTGGAAACTCCACTGGGCGTTACCGTCATCAGTGATGGACCGGTTGAATTCAACTCCGCAGGGAAGCAGATCAATCATGATGTAAAATATAATCAGTTGGAATATCAACGGCAGAACTTGCCAAACTACACGGATTCGCCCGCAACCCGACATATGGCGATTGGCGCAATGAAATTGGTCGCTGCTATTGCCAATGCTTCCCCCGTTACTGGTGAAACGGTTTCTTCGCAGGTCTTCGCACAACAGGACCTGGGTCGTGTCGCTGAAAAGGGAGATAACCAGGGCGTTCATCTCGAATTTTCCGAACTGGCCAAGCAACTGTCAGGGCGGGAAGACGAAAAGTTCGAGCTACCGGAGGAGCTGAAGCTGGCGATGCTGCTCCAGGAACTCGAAGATGCCGCCAAGGCCAGGCGACTTGGCGGCGATGGGGATGCGGAGGGCTCATGATGAGGTTGTAGCCAAGCCTGCCGCGGCAACCAGGGCCTGAGTATAGGGATGCTGGGGAGACGCAAGGATGCGTTCGCAATCGCCATGCTCCACCACCTCGCCATCCTTGAGCACCATCACCCGATGCGCCATGGCACGTACCACGGCCAGGTCATGGCTGATGAACAGGTAGCTTGGCCCGCGTCGTGCCTGGACGTGTAAGTATTTGTTTGCATCGGATGTCTCTATCAGACGGTGTCGGGTTGGTCAGATTCTACCCCCTCGGTGGCGATCAGGCAGATGCAGTGGAATTTGTGCAGCTTAGAAGGGTGCACTTCAGCGTTTCCTAAAGTCTTTTCACATTGTGCCGATATCCCTTGGTAGGCAGTGTTCAAAAGCTCGCGCACTGGCTCTCTTCATGTGCTAGCCGATGGAGCACCTCCTTAGAGCGCTGGCCAGCTGGCCGTACTATTCCCTGAATCCGTGAGACCGGCCCCCGGAAGCACTTCTAACCCACTGACCTGCATGGCAATATAGCCATTATCGCCATTCACCCAGACAGTGCCATGCCCAACAT
>NZ_BMXN01000051.1 GCF_014651775.1 Vreelandella hamiltonii | reverse complement strand
GGGGGGGGTCAAAACCCCAAAACCCTGTTTGGCATGAGGGTATCGAGGCTTTGAGACTATGCAGAATCGCGCAGGGCGAAGAGGCTTGGAGGTCTGGGAGCCGTGCGGTTTGTCGTGCGTGGCCTAGCGGCCACCATCACCCAATCAGCAACGCCGCTGCATAACCCACGCATGCACCGACCGCGAGCAACACCAATCCGACTATCCCAACAACGCCGATCACCAGCACAGCGTCAGACCGAAGGCGTTTCCCCACCTGCTGAACGTGTTTTTCAAGCTCCTGCACGGTCTCCGTCATCGAGTGAAGCGCTCGCTCTTGCTCGTCCACCATCGCCCTGGATCGTGTGGCCACAACCTCAGGTTCAAAGCCTGTGACTAGCTCACGAACGTAGGACGTAACCTTGAGATTTTTGGCCTTCGCTTTGACCTCGATGCGCTCTTTCTCATCGTCGGTTACACGGAAGGAAATGACCGAAGTTCGACCGCTCATAAATACCGCCTGTTTACAGTGTGTAGACAAGCGTAAGCCCAGCATTCATGCGGTTCAAAACAATTTTGGTGGGGGATGAGGTGTAAACGGTTTTAAAAAGACAGGCACGCTACGGATGTATACAAATTCGCTGCGCTGCTTTGCATAATCCGGCGTCCCAAAGGGGTGCCTTTGAATCCCTGAAACTAACGTTTCTGCGTCATCCGGTGCACGATGACGGTTAGCACAATGCCAGCGAGTACAGGGGTGAAGAGCAGCAGGTAACGACCGACCATTTCCCAGTCCATAACACCTCCGAGCTGTCACACTTTGTCCGTATAGTATCAAGTTAAAGGGCAACCCTTGCCCTGTTCTAGCCGTCCCGCTGCGCAGGACGACCAGAACAGGGCAAGGGCCAACCCAACTCAGGACAAACGACCAACAGCGTGGTTAGCGCGGATGGTGACAGCCAGCAAACGGTCACGGACTTCATCCAGATCGTGCGGCATGATTGCCGGCATATTTGAACAGGCACGAACGGCAATAGCCGCTTCACCTAATGCCATGAGCACATCAATGGCCATATCCGGCGTGAGGTCTTGTTCCAGCAGCTTGTCCACGTCATTTAAGGATTCGTGACAGTCTTTCAGGATCATGGCGCCGAACTCGATATCAGCAAGGTATTCAGGGCTAAAACCACTCATTGGCTGTTCTCCTGCGAAGGTTTATCCGCGTTGGGGGCACGTCGATAACGGCGCTCGTGTTCACGCCAGTTGAACGCCAGGCGTGAGCCGTCGTCCTGCTTTCCGTCACCGTCGATCAGTGCCAGGTCGTCGTCTGTCTCCTGATCCACCTTCAAAATGTGCTTCAACGCGCCTCCGGTGGCGACAAACCGGAGCTTGTGCGTTTGCTTGGTCAACTCCAAGAACCAACCTTCATCGGCCACCATGTCAGTGGGCTTCGTGGAGTATTTGAGGGTTTCTGCGACCGCGCCTTGTAACGCAGCTGCAGTAGCATCAGTCGGCGTCTGGCCGCTCTTGGGTGCCCGCGGTTTCACTGCGCGCACATCGACGTTCGGCAGGTAGTCCAGGCGCATCACATCGGCCCAAAGCTCTACCCAGCGAGCATGTTTGACGTAGGCCGAACCCTTGAACCATGAAGGCGGCACCATCAGCAGGGCGTGGAAGTGAGGGTGAGCGCTCCCATCAGAGCCACGTGTGACCTCAGTGGTACGCACCCAACCCAACACAGGCTTGAAATCACGTCGCTTAATCAGACGCTGCCAAGCGCTATTCATGGCTTGCAGGGTGCTACGCAGATCCTCAATGGGGCAGTTACGAACAGTGAGCGTTAGGAAGATCCAACGCGCTTTGGGATGCTCTTCGACCAGCTTGGGAAGGGACTGATAGAAACGGGCTTGCCACATGAGCGATCGTCTCCACTGGCACACCGGACAATGCCGCACCCGGCAGAAGTGAGCCTCTCTGAGCCGTAGACGACTTTCCCCCGTCGCCTGATCATCAACCCAGCCAAACCGTAAAACACCCGCACATTCGGCCATACGAGCCGCGTAGCGCTCGAAACGGGCCACACCCGCATATATCCCCCCAACGTCGTCTGAAATCGCTCTGTGGGCGTCCCAGGGCTTATCTGAGGGGCTGTACTCAGTCAAATGTCCGTCTGAGCTGCTGTGAGACGCTACGGAGGGTTTACTGGTTATTCTGGCAGACGTGTTACAGGGATGGTCTGCCCGTGACATTGGCGACAAAGGTGATATATCCTTCACGCAGGAAGGCGCTAAATCTTCCATGAGAAACCCTGTTCGATTGTGCTGTGAGAGGCTTCAATCATCAGGGTTTTTCTTTGACCTGTCAAAAGTGCTCCAAACCCGCATGGTTACTGGCCTGAAGCAGGTTTTTGCATCCGCTATTTATCCCTTAAGTATAAATACAAGGAAAACCGCCCTCCGCAGCGGCCAATTTTCGCGCCCTAAATCTGTCCCTTTATGAGCCCTTTTGGCCGCCCGAGTCTCACCAGTGAGACAAATAGTCGGGGGGGG
>NZ_BMXN01000050.1 GCF_014651775.1 Vreelandella hamiltonii | reverse complement strand
GGCTACCGTAACGAGGCCAACTTCATCGCCATGATCTACCTGATTGGCAGCCCGGTGGGCCGCCTGTTCGATCAGGCCAAATCCACATGAAGTGACGAAGAACCCTTTGTACGCCTCAGCTACGGCCTCCACATACGCTTTCGCATCTTCCGCACGATTAGCATTCGCCGCCGCTGCGTCGATTTTTGCAGCGTATTGAGCGGTGTAACCTGCCATCGCGAGTCCGTTTTTGAATAGCGGGACCAGGCGGGTGATATAACCCAGCCCATCCAGCCCAGTATCTGGATCAGCATCATCGGTGTAGGTCTTACCGTCGCCGCCTAACGCGGTCGGGAACGTTACGCTCGCCATTTATAGGATCTCCAGTAGTGACATCGCGTGCTCATAGTTCGCGTGATACGGGTGCGTGATGCCGTTGAGTTCGGTTTGCTGGGCAATCATTGCCCGTGCAAAATTCGTGGGTGACGGCCTTGGTGACCAGAGGTAGAGGATCTCGCCGACGATGTCTTGCGTGCGTTGTAGCCGGTGCAGACGCAGAAACGCTTCATCTTCTGTGAGGTTTGATAGCTGAAATTGCACGGTGCGCTTCGGCGTGACGCGTCGGGCGTAGCCGGTGCGTTTGGGGTCGCCCGCGCGTGTGATTTGAGTGCCGCTGTCATAGCCATGGCTGACGTTCCAGTCGAGGTTCTTGATGGGCTGCCATACGTCGGCGGGCATGACGCGGCCCAGCATGATGGCTCCATCCGGGTTCGATGTATCGAGCAGCTCGACGTGCAGGCTGGTGCCCAGCAGGCGCTCTTCAAACAGCACCGGCGTCAGTGGCGTGTACTTGCTTCGGTCATCCTCTGAGAGGCGACGGTTCCAGAAATTATCGTTTCCCCAGATCACATCATCTAACCCGTAAAGCACTGGCCAGACGTCGCGCCAGCCTGTGTCGTCGATCAGATCGGTTTGGCCTGCGTCGCGGTACACGCGCACCCGTATGGTCGCTGTAGCGCTGAGATTGTGGGCATAAATTGCCAACACTTGCAGCCGTTCGCGCTTAGGTAGCGTGATCGAAAACTGAGTGGCCGCTGGGTCTAACGAAGTGGTTTTAGCGACGACTGAGGTACGGTCGTCTTGCACGTGCGTTAGCGGCAGGGTGCTGACCCAGCTACCGCCACTCACTACGGCGTCATCGATGTAGTTGGGCCAGCACAGCGCTATTTTGTTGGGATCAAGTGCCATGGTTAGCCCCAGAGGTTCAGTGAGAGTTCGTTGGTTTGAGCGTTGAGCCGGTAGCCTGTTACGCGCATCGCTCGCCCTGTGCCGTAGCCCTGGCGCGGGGTGATGAGGGTGAGGTTGCCGCCTACGGTCGGGAGTAGTGCCTCTATGGCTTCCACGGTCACGGTGTCGCGGCGGACGCCCAATAGGGCCAGTACGCGGGCGGCCACTGCCTCGCTTTGGCTGTAGCTGGCAAGCACGCTATCGATCGTGAGTTCACCGGCGAGCGGGTGACGTTCGCGCACCGCTTCATCTGTTGCGACCACACGGCGGGTTTGGCGGGCAAGGCGGGCTCTTCGAGCTTCGGAGACGTTGCTTTGCAGGTCCGGCTGTACGGTTTCGATGCGGTCGCAGTCGATGTTCACGCACCAAACTGGCAGGCCGCCAGGGCCTGCGCCGGTGGCGCTTCGGCTGACGGTTTGAATGGCGTAGTCTCGAATTGCAACGTCCGTAGGCTCGGGCTCCTCCCACTCGCCTAAACGCAGCACTTGATTCGCTTGTACGGCCAGCCAGCCGCCAATGCTCTCTGCAATACGGTCGAGCAACTCAAGAGTGTTCGTTTGGGACGTGATGTAGAAGCGCACCGCGCCGTAGGCGTTCAGCGCGGTGACATCGCTTGCATGTAAGGTGTAGCCGCGTGCGGTGGCCAGCGCTTGAGCAACGGCCCCGGCACGCGGATCTGCTTGCGTGGCATCGACCGTTAGCGTGCCCGTGGCGTTATCGCCAAGCCGTACATACCCTTGAAAAGCCCGGAAGGTGCCTTCAACCGGTGCAGTGCTTTGCAGCTGCGCTAGGCTTGTGTAAGCACCGCCGTTGTCGAGTGCGACGCCTCTGTCGTAAACCGCTTGAATCGTGCAGTCGGCGAGTGACGATACCTGGTAGATCAACAGTGCGGTGTTGATGAGCACCGGCTGGGCGTTGCGTACCTCACCAAATACCAGCGGCTTGGGTTCGCCTGCGATGTCGTCCTGGGTGCCTTCCAGTCCATTGGGCAGTACGTTATCGCCTGCATAGGTCTCCATCGGATGCGGTGAACGCAGCGGCTCCAACGGATCGCGCAGTACCACTGACACCTCGTCATCTGAAAACGCCAGGCGTGCCACCGTACCGATGACTTGCGGCACGCCGTCGAGAGCGAGCACCATTTCACGGCCATCGACGGCGTAGCCTGCGAGGTAGTCCAGGCCACCATCTACATTGATCAGCGTCGTCTCGCCGTAGCCGCTTCGGCTTTGCTGGAGCAGCTGGCCAGCGTACAGGCCCGCTTCATACAAGCCCGGCTGCATAATGCGCGGGTCGTAGAAGTTGTCTTCCGCATCCATAAAGCGGCCCAATGAAAACCGGAGCGTTTGCGGCTGGTTCTCTTCGTCGCGGGCTTGAATTGTCAGCGTCCAGGTCATCGTTTCGCCGCCTCCAAGCGTTTCTCATCTTCCAGCTTTTTCAGCATGCGGTTGCCGCGCTCAGTGGCGGCGATCTGCTGCGTGGCGGCGGCTCCACGCTGGTTGTTGGCAGCGGCCAGGTGCTTGTTGCTTTCGCCCTGCAAGCGAGCGTTATCGCGGCGTAGCTCTGCGACTTCGCGTTTGAGATCGCGTAGGGTTTCCACGATGTCGCTGTTGCCCAGCAGTGGGTAGTTGGGGAGTGGAGCGGCACGCGGTGTTGGTGTTGAACCTACCGCCTGCCCACTGTTAAGGAACCGCTGATCAATTCGTCTCTGAGCGGCTAAAGCACTCTGGGCGGCATATTCACCGCGTCAACGGTCACTTTCTGGCCACGGAAGGTGGCCTTTTTAC
>NZ_BMXN01000049.1 GCF_014651775.1 Vreelandella hamiltonii | reverse complement strand
GGGTGGCGGCGCATACCGCACTGGAGCAACTGTTTGCGGGGGAGGTGCCAGCCTTCATGCAGCAAGAAGCCCCGACTCAGCCAACCGGTGCTGAATAGTTACAAAGAAAAATATGGCACTGGAAATGTCGAAGGTATCGTGGATGCCAGTTCCGCCAACAACTCTGGGATCAGCGGAGCATGGGTACCTGCACTTGTATTCGGCATCCCCGGCGACTCTATCACCGCGATCGTTATTGGCGTGTTGTATATGAAGGGTATGAACCCCGGGCCAACGATTTTTATGGATGGTAGTGGCCTAATATACGCACTTTTCATGGTGTTTATTTTGGCCAACCTGATGATGCTGCCAATTGGGTATATCGCGATTCGTCTCTCCAAAATATTTATCCTCACCCCTAGCCGGATACTCATGCCAGTCATACTTTGTTTTTGTATTGTCGGTGCTTTTGCCATTAATAATAGTATCGTCGATGTATGGTTAATGTTGATTGTAGGGCTGATCGCTTATGTTTTGTCGGTCAATGATTTTCCAATGGCCCCGGCGATACTAGGTTTGGTGCTAGGATCCGTTGTTGAAAATAACTTTATGAGCGCAATGCTGCGCACAGGAGGAGATCTGACGAGCTTCTTTGCACGTCCGATCAGTGCAGGCCTAGGTATCGCTGTGATACTTCTGTGGTGTTCGCCGCTTCTGATCAAAGCGTGGAGGAAAAGGTCTCGACATTCCTCAACGTAAAGGGCTTTGATAGGGAGCTCAGGCGTAATGACCATGACTTTAGCATTCCCACGAAAAATTAGTGTGAATTCGTTAAGTGATAAAATAGAGGGTTAGTTGTGTATTAACCACTAATAAAAAACGCAGCGAGGGAGCCCTCGTTGCGTTTGCTTTGCTAAAGGTTTGGTGTCAGGACAAGAGCTTAAAACATGATCTTTTAAATTCAATTTATTCACGCTTTCCATCGACCAGGCGTGATATGCCGTCAGGGTTACCATCACGAATCGCCTCAGGCAGCAGGCCTTCTGGCAGCGCTTGGTAGCACACCGGACGCAGGAAGCGGAATATCGCAGCGCTGCCCACTGAGGAGGTACGTGAATCCGACGTTGCCGGATAAGGTCCACCGTGTACCATGGCGTGGCATACTTCCACACCCGTCGGCCAGCCATTGACCAGAATACGTCCTGCTTTGCGCTCTAACGTTGGCAACAGTTGCTTGGCAGTTGCCAAGTCACCATTATCCATCTGCAACGTAATGGTGAGTTGACCTTCCAACTGAGCCGTTACACAGGCCACTTCCTGAGCATCGGCACAGGCTATGATCAGCGAGGTGGAACCGAACACCTCTTCTTGCAAGGCAGGGTCACTCAGGAATGCCTCTGCCTGGGTAACGAATAGCCCTGCTTGACAGTTGTTAGCTGCCTCACCTGCCTGCCCGCGCGCGACCTCAGCGACCTTGGCGTGGTTGGCGAGCCGATTAACACCCTGCTGGTAAGCATCGTGAATGCCTGGCGTCAGCATGGTTTGGGCAGCGCTACCTTTAACGGCTTCACCAGCTGCCGTAATAAAGGCATCCAGCTCTGGCCCTTCAATCGCAATAACCAGCCCCGGATTTGTGCAGAACTGCCCGGCGCCCATGTTGAGTGAGCCGACAAACCCTTCAGCAATCGCTTTACCGCGAGCCTTGAGGGCTTCCGGTAGCAGAAACACCGGATTGATCGAACTCATCTCTGCGTAGACGGGGATCGGCTGCGGCCGTGCCTGGGCAGTGGCCATCAAGGCCGTGCCACCACTGCGTGAACCGGTAAAACCAACGGCTTGAATGCGCTGGTCGGCAACCAGCGCCTGACCGATCTCACGGCCAGAGCCAAACAGCAGCGAGAAAACGCCTTCGGGGAGTTCGCATTTGGCAACGGCACGCTGAATGGCACGGCCTACCAGCTCTGAAGTGCCAGGGTGGGCAGAGTGTCCCTTGACCACGACAGGGCAGCCAGCCGCCAGCGCAGAAGCGGTATCGCCACCAGCCACACTGAAGGCGAGTGGGAAGTTGCTGGCGCCGAACACTGCCACCGGGCCAAGGCCGATGTGGCGTTGACGCAGGTCGGCGCGGGGCAGCGGCTCGCGATTGGGCAGGGCAGGGTCGATACGAACATCCAACCACTCTCCTGCGCGTACGACCGAGGCAAACAGACGAAGCTGGCCACAGGTACGGCCACGTTCGCCTTCTAAGCGCGGGCGGGGCAGGCCGGACTCGGCCATGGCCCGCTCGATCAGCTCATCACCGATCCCTTCGATCTCGTCGGCAATAGTTTCCAGAAACGTCGCGCGTGCCTCTAAACCAGTTTCGCGATAGCTATCGAATGCCGCCTTGGCTAAAGCGCAGGCTTGCTCGACTTCAGCTTTGCTGCCCCCAGGGTAGGCGGGGCTTAGTGTTTCGCCAGTCGCGGGGTTCACTGCGTGAATGTCAGCCTGTTGGCCGCTGATGGCTTGCTGGCCAATCAGTAATTTACCTTCCAGAGTCATACCATCTCCTGCTGGATCATGTGTGAATTAAAATTATTAAGTTAAAGCGACTTTATGTTGATGGCCGGTGCGTCAGCTTCCACACGAAGCGGGTTGCGCAGGGCACGACCAAACTCTTTGATTTTGATCTCAAAACGATCGCCGTCACGCACCTTGATACCGTCGGTAAAGCTCAGCGTCGCAGTGCCAAAAAAATGCACATGGACATCGCCAGGACGGCGGAAACCGGAGTATTTAAAATGGTGATACTCCAGGTTGGCTAGACATGTGGGCCATGTTGGCTTCGCCGGTCAAAAAGGGTTTCTCCCACACGGTTTCACCACTGCGCCGGATGCTGCTGCTACCTTCCAGATGAGCCGGCAATTCCCCGATCAACAGTTCGGGCCCAAAGCTGCAGGCGCGTAGTTTGGAGTGAGCCAGCCACAAATAGTTGAAACGTTCGGTCACGTGATCAGAAAACTCGTTACCAAGCGCATAGCACACTCTCCAGGGTAGGCCGTCCTCGCCAATGACGTAAAGGCCCGCCAGCTCAGGCTCCTCGCCTGCATCCTCGGCAAAGGCGGGTGAAGGGATTTCCGCTTCCGGTGCCACCACACACTGGCCATCACCTTTGTAGAACCACTCAGGCTGTGTACCGGCTTCACCGTCTTGGGGTTTTCCGCCTTCCATACCTAGCGTGAACATACGCATGGAGTCGGTCATATCTTCTTTTGCTGCCTGAGCGTTAGTATGCATAGATGAACGGGTATTGGCGCTTCCCAAGTGAGTCAGTCCAGTGCCTGTGACCAAACAGTGTGCTGGGTCAGGGTGAGCCAATGGTGGCAACAAGCGTTTTTTATCTATTAGCGCCTGATAATCGATAAGCTCGTCGCCAAGATACTCTGCTACTAAGTGCTTAAGAGATACTCCTGAGCTAATAGCCTCGTGAGTCAGGGCGTAGGTACTACCTTCAATATTAATCGGCTGGACGGTATCAGCGCTCTTCACTAGCGCGACCCGAACCCGTTCTTGATCGCAGTATTGAATTAATCGCATCCTAACCTCCCCTTGGTGGTGGCCAGTTTTCTAGATAGTAGTAGAGGCTATGATCAATTGCCGCGTACGGCAGTGATGTTAGGTAACCACGTAACAATGCTGGGAAATGCTATCAGAATGATTAGTACAACCAGTAACGCGGCATAATAAGGCAGCATGGCTCTAACAAGCTCCTGAATCCGTGAGACCGGCCCCCGGAAGCACTTCTAACCCACTGACCTGCATGGCAATATAGCCATTATCGCCATTCACCCAGACAGTGCCATGCCCAACATA
>NZ_BMXN01000048.1 GCF_014651775.1 Vreelandella hamiltonii | reverse complement strand
GCCCAGCCGTTATCAGAGACTTCATAACGTTCGACCATGACGGTTCTCCTATGCAGCTATCGCATAGGCAAATTTAGCAGATATGACTTTTCGTACAAAACCTAGAACCCGCTAGCAAGTATCGTGATGTAGCTCGCCAGCATCCACCTCGAGATAATCATTAAAGGCAAAAGGATAAGCACCAAATGGGTCCGGTGAGTTCCTTATCGCATCGCCAGCAAGGGCTGCTATTGACCGGCAGTGGGGCATTGATCATGGCCCCCGATGCGCTGCTTATCAAGATAGCGGATCTCCCCGACGCTGAAATTTTGATGTGGCGTGGCTTCCTGTCTAGCTTAGGTTTTCTGATGATTGCTCTGCTGCGCTATGGTCGAAATACTCTGTTAGCTTATCGCCGCTGTGGCTGGATCGGTATTGTCGTAGCGTTACTTTTCAGCTTGACTACTTGTGGGTTTGTGCTAGGTAATCAATACACCAGCGCAGGCAACGTGCTGATGATATTGGCCAGCTCGCCGCTGATCGCCGCAGCGTTATCTTGGGTTATCCTCAAGGAGCGCTTGCCCCGTCGAACCTGGGTGGCCATCTTGCTGTGTATGGTGGGTATTTCCTTGATCGCTTTGGATGATGCAGGTGCAGGCTCTTGGATTGGTAACGGCTTTGCTTTAATGGCGGCCACGACACTAGCGGTTAATTTCACCCTTTGCCGCACTCGGCCGGGTGTGGACATGAGTCCAATGTTGGTCTTTAGCGGCTTCCTTGTTGGCATCGTCGCAGGGATGTTTTGGCTGATGGGAAGTGATACCTCATTGCCAGCTGCCAATCAGCTTGCCGTCATGATTCTGTTGTGCCTGTTTATTGTCCCCTGCGGAGTCACGCTGTTGCAGCGCGGACCTCTTTATCTGCCATCCGCTGAAGTAGGGCTGCTGATATTGCTGGAAGTAGTTATTGGTACTTTGTTGGCTTGGTGGATTCTTGCTGAGCAGCCAGCGCCGATGGCAATGGTGGGCAGCACCTTGGTATTGGGTACGCTATTTGCCAAGGGGCTTTATGATCGTCGACTGGAGCTGAGGCTGCGCGGTGGTTCCGTCTCCCCGTGACGGTTACCGTAAGACTAAACTAGTACGTTATGATTGGCCAAAACTGAACCAGGGACTTTTCGTAGTGACGTCATCTCTTATCAAGCCAGCGACTCGTCCCAGTATCGCCGAATATCTCGCCGAGGAGATCTTCGGCGGGCGCTACCGGCCTGGGGACTTTGTGCCGCGTGAAGTGGATCTATGTGAGCGTTTTGCTGTCAACCGCTCAGCGGTGCGCAGCGACCTACGCCAACTGGTGGAGGCGGGTATTATTGAACGTATTTCTGGCCATGGCTCTAAAGTTCGCGAGTATTCAGAGTGGCATATCCTTGATGTACAGGTGACTGACTGGCTTACACGTTACGCCGCACCTAACCCGAATATTCAGCGAGAAATCCTTGCTTTTCGTCTTGATGTTGAGCCCTATGTGGCGATGACAGCAGCAAAGCGCGCTAAGGCGCGTGATCTCGTGGCTATTGAAGAGGCGTTTGAAGGCTTAGGCCAGAACTTGCGTAATGCTACTTGCCAAGAAGAACGCCGCTTACACAGCGAGTGTGACATTGCATTCCATGAGGCTATCTTCAAAGCAACCCATAATATTGTCTGGGCACAGCTATCACATATTTTGCGGCCTTCCATCTATTTGCTGGTCTCAATGTCTAACGAGAGCGCCTCTGATCCAGAAGAGAGTCTCGAACGCCATCGCCAGTTGATGGAAAGTATCCGCCTGAGACGCCCTCGTGATGCATTCCAGGCTGCCCAGGCGGTGTTAGCGGGTACAGCAGAGGCACTGGGGCTTGAGCATAGTACAAGCTCTTTGGGGCGTGGTGTGGAACTTCCTCCCACAAAGCGCTAGGTTTAATAAATCTCCCGCAATTGATTGTTAACTTTGAACAGGGCAAGCGCATGTCAGACATAACGATTGGTCTTGTGGGTGTTGGCAAAATTGCCCGTGATCAGCACCTTCCGGCAATTGCTGCGTCTCCTCACTGCCATCTCGTCGCCACCGCCGACCCCAATGCTTCAGTGGATGATGTTCCGTCCTATGGGAGTTTGGAGGCCATGCTGGATGCACACACTGAAATCGCTGCGGTGGCGATTTGTACGCCAACGCACCTACGTTACTCCCAAGCGCGAAATGCGCTACTGCGTGGCAAGCATGTGCTGCTTGAGAAGCCACCTGGGGCGACGTTAAGCGAGGTGGAAAGTTTGGCCGAGCTTGCTACCGAACACGGCGTTAGCCTGTTTGCCGCTTGGCATTCACGTTTTGCCCCCGGTGTTGCCCACGCCAAGCAGTGGTTGAGTGAGCGCCAGGTTCAACGTGTCAACATCGAGTGGAAAGAGGATGTGCGGTTATGGCACCCAGGCCAAGCCTGGATCTGGCAGCCCGGCGGTATGGGCGTTTTTGATCCCGGCATCAATGCGCTCTCCATTGCTACCGCTATATTGCCCCAGCCATTTTTTCTGCAACAGGCACGGCTGCTGGTGCCCAGTAATGCGCAAACCCCGATTGCAGCGGATCTCTCCTTTACCGACCCAACAGGTGTGGAAATTGAGGCGGCGTTTGATTTTCGCCAGACTGGCCCGCAAACTTGGGATATCCATGTTGATACCGATAGTGCTCGCTTGAGCCTTACTCAAGGCGGATGCCGACTGACGATCGACGATGACGTGATTGTCGATGCCGAAGAGCGTGAATACCCAGGCCTCTATGCGCACTTTGCCGAGCTGGTAGCCCATGGCCGTGGCGAAGTGGATGTGGCGCCACTTCGTCAAGTGGCCGATGCGTTTTTATACGGCCACCGCGAGGTGATCGAGGCATTTATCGAGTAAATGCCACTCGGTTACGTTAAGCCAGTCGCGTTAAGGGCAATAATCTCCCTCAATGTGCTCATTAATGCTGCGGCACCAGGGGAGAGCCGCTGGTGGCGTAAGCTGACTAAACCGTATGGCTGCACGCTAAGCGTCTCGTTGAAGGGCAATAGGTGAAAACGCTGTGGGTTGCATAGCAGGTCAGCAGCTTCGCGGGTAGTTACCGTGATGGTGTCGGATTTGTCGACCAGGGCGAGCGACACCAGCAGGTCAGCGGTATCGACGGTTTGGCTGGGCGGCGTTACCTGATGGTGCAAAAACAGGCTGTCGACCCGCTGGCGCATTAGTGCGCCTGTAGGCTGTAGCGACCAAGGGTAAACTGCCATGCTCGCCAGGCTCAGTGGCGCTTTGTTCGTTAATGGATGGCCCTTACGGCAGACAAAGCAGAGTTCTTCCTCGCCAATCTCTTCAAACACAAAGCGTTCGACATCGACTCCGGCAGGAATACGGGTAATGGCGAAATCCAGTTCGCCTTCCAGTAATCGCGGTACCAGTACTTTACTGACGTCTACATCCACGCTGACCTTTAGTCCGGGTCGCTCTCTATGCGCCCGTTCGATAGCGCTGGTGAGCAGCGTCACCGCCGGGGCCATCACGGTACCCACGGTCACCGTGCCCGCATTCCCCTCCCTTAGCGCATTTAGCTCTTCGCCGGTGTGGTGTAACGCCGAGATCATGCTGTGAGCATGACGAATCATGATCTCGCCGTACCAGTTGGGAGTTAACCCGCGAGGGTGACGATCAAATAGCCGAATACCCAAACTGGCTTCCAGGTCGCTGAGCAGTTTCGACGCGGCGGGCTGGCTCATATTGAGTTGATCCGCAGCACGATGCAGGTTGCGTTGCTCATCCAGCGCTAAAAATAGCTGAAAATGACGCAACTTTAGTCGCACGTTTAAAAACCAGTTCTCGTCAAGAACGCCCATGGCATAAGCCTTTTCTTGTAGTCGATAATAGAAAGTATATTGATAGTGATACATTTGTATATTGGATGGTTATGACGGAATTCTCTACTGTACAAACACAATAATAACCATATCTCCAAAGAGAACGCCGATGTCTCATGTCTATCATTCACTCACTAAAGTGTGGTCGCCGTTGCTGCTCAGTGCGGCTGTGGCAGCCCTTGTACTAAACACCGCGCAAGCGCAGAGCGGTTCTGCATCAACGCCTGACGCCAACGCCAACGGTGCTATTCAGAAGTCCCTGTCTGGTCACTTACCCGATGGCCGTGAGGTCGATGTTTACAGACTGACCAACAGCAATGGTATTGAGCTTCAGGTCACCAACTATGGCGGCATTATCCTGTCATTGAAAACCCCCAATATGGCGGGTGAGTTTGACGATATCGCGCTGGGCTTTGACTCTCTGGAGGCCTACCTTTCTGATGCGTACCGGCAAGCCAATCCCTATTTCGGCGCCATTATCGGGCGGTATGGCAACCGCATTGCCAATGGTCAATTCTCTCTCAATGGGGGTCAGTACACTTTGGCGAGCAATGATGGCAACAATCACCTGCACGGTGGCCAGCAGGGGTTCGACAAAGTGTTGTGGCAGGCCGAACCGTTTGAAAACGATGAAGGCACTGGCTTGGTATTGCGTTATATCAGCGAGGATGGAGTTAAGCTCAGTTCTTGTGTATGGAGGGCAGTAGAGAGGGTGGCGTATCCTGTTGATTGATCTCGCCAGATCACAACCAACATAGGACGGATACGCCATGAG
>NZ_BMXN01000047.1 GCF_014651775.1 Vreelandella hamiltonii | reverse complement strand
GCAATAACGGGCTTGCGAAAGCCAACTTGCACGGGGCGAATGATCAAAAAGTGCTCGCTGGCGGTGATAGGGAAAGTGTCGGCGCCGGCTTCACGGATTCAGGAAGCTGTTCCATAGAGACCTTGCCGACTCCGCAGCCGACGTATAGGCAAGTGCCTACAGGTGGGGTTAACAGGCCAATGCCAAGAATAAAGGCCATCAATACACCAAAGTATACTGCATCAACGCCTACCGATGTTACGATTGGCGTTAGCATGGGAGCCATGATTACCATGGCTGGGGTCAAATCCATCACAAATCCCACTAACAGCAACAAGCCCGCAACGATCAATAGCAACATAAAAGGATCTTCGGTAATTGCTTGTACTTGGCGAACCAATGTTTGTGGTACCATGTTGATGGTTAAGAACCATGCGATGACCGTGGCAAATGCCAGCAGGAGCAAGACCATGCCAGTCAAACGAGCAGTACGAATCAGCATGCCCCATAGTTCAAGGATATGAAACTCTCGATAAACCACCAGTGAAATAAAAAGAGAATAAAGCAGTGCTGCTACGGCGGCTTCGGTGGCGGTAAAAACGCCGCCGATGATGCCGCCAATCACAATAACCGGCAAGACTAGTGCAAGCCAAGCCGCTTTGAATGCTTCCCAAAGTACATCAAGGCGGAATTGACGGGTCTGACCCGCCTGGCCAATAGTGGCCATAATAAAAGTCGTCGCCATCAGTGCAAGAGCGATCAATATACCTGGCACAATACCCGCAATAAACAGACGGCTAATTGATGTTTCAGTCACAATTCCAAATAATATCAATGGGATAGATGGAGGTATAATAATTCCAATCACTGATGAGACAGTATTGATCGCAGTTGCTTGAGGTGCGGTGTAACCCTGTTGCTTCATTGAGGGAATCATCATTGCTCCAGTCGCTGCTGTATCAGCAACGGCTGAACCACTAATGCCGCCGAAAAACATGGAGCCAGTGATCGCTACTTGACCTAAACCGCCGCGAATAAACCCTACCATGGCGCCAGCTAGTTCCATCAAACGGCGTGCAATACCGCCGTTGCTCATGACCTCTCCGACCAAAATAAAGAATGGAATCGCCAGTAGAGGAAAGCTGTTAACTCCTCGAATCGACTGTTCAATCATAATGGATAATGGGATGTCCGAAATCAGTGCCATTACTACGGCAGCAATTCCCAAGCCAAAGGCAATGGGAAGTCCTAATGCTAGAGAAGAAAAAAGAATACCTAGAAATATCCATAGCATGGTCTAACGGTCTCCGGTGGTGGGTATTGCACTAGGTGAGCGTATTTGCTGTACGCTCTGCCAAGCACGCCAAATCGCGACTGTGGCAATAAAGGTGGCACATAGTACGAGCGAGATATTTACCAAGTTCCATGGCACACCAAGAATTGCGGTACGCCCCGATGCTCTTGACATCACCAAAAAGCCACCCCAAATAATGACTCCCATCAAGCTGGCAATTGCCAAGTGTTGAATTAAGTAGAGTATATGAGCGGCGCGAGGGGGTAACTTGTGCACGAGAATATCCACAGCGATGTGCTCATAGCGCGCGAAAGCTGCGGCAGCGCCCACGAAAATTAGCCAAATAAACAGCATGCGAGCAAGTTCATCAGCCCACGGAAGAGAATGGTTTAAAATAGCTCGTCCGATAACATTGGCAGATACTGAAAAAATCAATGCCACCAGAAGAGCAGCGATGACATGCTCCATCCCCATGGTTAGCCAGCGAAATAATGCAGGGCCACGACGCTGTTCTGTGTCGATTTCCAACGGCTTACGCTGAGGGTCATCGAGAAAAGCTGTGGTATCGGGAGCGGGGGTATTTGGTATGTCCATGTGCTCTCCGCAACAGCAAATAACAATCAGGCAAGAGATTCCTGCCTCTTGCCTAATCTTTCACTAGAAATGGTTTATTCAGCCATTGTTGATTCAGCGATACGCTGGAATTCAGTAACTAGGTCTTCACCAATGCGCGGTGCCCACTCTTCATAAACCGGTTGGACAGCTGCCTGAAAGGCTGCAATTTGATAATCATCAAGCCGTGTGATCTGCATGCCACGTTCTTCTAGTTGGTCTCTGGCCCAGTCATCGTACTCGCTAGCAAGTTGTATTTCATAGTCAGCTGATTGCAGAGCAGCCTCGTGTATAAGCGCCTGGTATTCAGGGGCTAGGCGATTCCACGTGCGTTCAGAAATCATCATGATAAATGGTGTATAGACATGGCGTGTTTCTGATCCGTAATCCTGAACTTCATGAAAATTCGACGTCAGAATAGTGCTCCAAGGGTTTTCCTGCCCGTCGACAACACCTTGCTCCATGGCGGAAAACAGCTCTCCGAAAGCCATGGGGGTTGGGTTGGCCCCAAGGGCTTGCCAGATAGCTAAATGAACAGGATTCTCCATCGTACGTACTGACAAACCGCGAACGTCCAATCCTGCTACGTCTTCAGGCGATGAGACCTGCCTGGAACTATTGGAAAGCTGTCGAAAGCCGTTTTCAGAGAACGTTAAAGCTTTCAGGCCGGTACCCTCAAACGCATCTAGCATTTCTTGAGCGACATCACTGCGCATTGCTTCAATGGCCGCTTCACGAGTCGGAAGTAAGAAAGGTAGATCGAAAACGGCTAGCTCTGAAACGTAGCTGGTCGCTGGGGAAGAGGAGGGGTAGGTCATGTCCAACGTGCCGGTTTGTAGCATTTCCATCATCTGCACGTCATCGCCAAGCTGGCTGTTAGGAAAGATATTGACGCTGATGCGCCCCTCACTGCGTTGGTCGAGAATATCTGCAAAGTATTGGCTCGAGATGTACTGGGGCGAGCTTTCGGCCAAACCAAGGCCCATGCGCAGGGTGACATTGCCATGGTCACTGACGACTGCGCCTTCAATGGAAGGCGGGGCCGAAAGATCAGGTGTCTGAGCATAAGCGATTCCTGAGCTGAGTAGCGTGGCTCCGGTCACTAACAAGGTGTGTTTCCAAAGATAATGCATAATCTTCACTCTCCTGGCGTGCTGCAGCGCACTTTACTGAGGATGATCAAGCGAAATGCAGCGTGGCTTACCGTTGTTGTTGTTTAAACCCACAAAACAATGTCTAACTTTTTCTCTGTATGTTCAACATATACTTTTGTATGTGTCGACGAGGTCGGCGAGAAGGAGTACCGTTCCTAAAAACATTTTTACACCTACCTCAAGCGTGGAGCGGAACCATGGCTAATTTGCATCGCGTAATGTCTGATCAATTGCGTTCACGCTATTGGTTTGATAACCCGGATCACCCTGGCACGACCGCGCTATGCATCGAACGCTATCTCAATTACGGTATGACCCTTGATGAACTGACCAGCGGTAAGCCTATTATTGGCATTTGCCAATCTGGGTCTGACCTCACTCCCTGTAACCGCCACCACATTGATTTGGTCAAGCGCGTGAAAGACGGTATTCGTGCCTCAGGAGGTGTACCGTTTGAGTTTCCTATGCACCCAATCCATGAGAATGTACGTAGGCCGACCGCTGCCTTAGATCGTAATCTCGCCTACTTAGGTATCGTTGAGGTACTTCACGGCTACCCACTGGATGGTGTGGTGTTAACGACGGGGTGCGATAAAACCACACCAGCGGCATTGATGGCGGCGGCAACGGTGAATATTCCTGCTATCGTGTTGTCCGGTGGGCCCATGCTTAATGGCTGGCGAGGAGCTGAACGTGTAGGTTCAGGCACCATCATCTGGGAGTTGCGCAAACGCCTAGCCGCAGGAGACATCGACTACGCTGAATTCCTTTCACGGGCCAGCGACTCGGCACCTTCCGTTGGGCACTGCAATACGATGGGCACTGCTTCAACGATGAACTCCCTGGCTGAAGTGCTAGGCATGAGTCTACCGGGGTCTGCAGTGATTCCAGCTCCGTACAAAGAACGTGCGATGGTGGCCTACGACACTGGTGCTAGGATCGTAGATATGGTGTGGGAAGACCTGCGTCCATTGGATATTTTGACCCGCGAAGCCTTTGAAAACGCCATCGTTGCTTGCTCGGCGCTGGGTGGTTCATCCAACGCTCCTGTGCACATTAATGCCATTGCCCGTCATGCGGGAGTCAAGCTGGACAATGATGATTGGCAGCGACTGGGCCATGAAATCCCGCTGCTGGCCAATGTGATGCCTGCAGGTGCCTTCTTATGTGAAGAGTTCTATCGCGCTGGGGGCGTCCCCTCGATCCTCTATGAGCTTCAGGCCGCCGGTAAGCTTCATGGCGATGCGCTGACGGTCAATGGCCGCTCCATAGGCGATAATCTACAGGGCCGCGAAACTCAAGACTCCAATGTAATTTGTCGCTATAACGCCCCATTGGTGAATCATGCGGGCTTTCTCAATCTCAAAGGAAATCTATTTGACTCGGCGTTAATGAAAACTAGCGTCATCTCGCGAGATTTTCGCGAACGTTTCCTGAGTGATCCTGACGATCCTGATGCTTTTGAAGGTAAAGTCGTCGTCTTTGACGGTTCGGAGGACTACCACGCTCGTATTGATGACCCCGCACTACATATTGATGCACGTACCATTTTAGTTATGCGTGGGGCTGGCCCAGTGGGCCACCCCGGCGGGGCCGAAGTAGTCAATATGCAGCCACCTGAGGCGTTGATTAAACAGGGGGTCGAGTCTCTTCCGTGCTTGGGGGATGGCCGTCAATCGGGTACTTCTGGTTCTCCATCGATTCTTAATGCTTCTCCAGAAGCCGCCACGGGTGGGGGCTTGGCGCTGTTGGAAAGCGGCGACTGGCTGCGAGTTGATCTCAAAAGATTCGAGGTACATCTACTGATCGAAACGAGCGAGCTAGAAGCGCGTCGTGCGCGTTTGGCGCAGCAAGGCGGCTACCGCTACCCTGGCCACCAAACGCCTTGGCAGGAGATTCAGCGCAGCATGGTCGAACCACTGGATAGAGGCATGACACTAGGCTTTGTACGAAAAGTTAGCTCGCAGGCAGCGGTCTATGCATGCCACGCATACCATCGCCCTAAAGCTGCTTGCTAACTTATCGTAGCGTGTGGCAATGCG
>NZ_BMXN01000046.1 GCF_014651775.1 Vreelandella hamiltonii | reverse complement strand
TGGTCGTGAACAACGTCCAGTTCAAGGACGGCGAACCCTTGACCGATCAGTCAGACAGGACTGCCGCCTGACCGGCCATACACAGAATTTGACAATAACTCGGTGGGTCTTTAACGCTTTCATACGGGTGTATGGGACGCTGAGAAAAGACAGCCAAGCTTCACAGGCACCCGAATAAAGTCGATATTAATCAAGCGTGAAATAGGGCTAGCATTTCGATGAAATGGTGTCTAGGTATGAGAAAGATATGAACAATCACGTTATAGCTAAAAAAGTCAGTGAAGAGAAACCGGCGTCTTCAATAAAAGCCAATAAGTCGACTAGGCGTCATAGAATTGGAAGACATTTCGTTGTTGTACTGATTGGTGCCATGACAGCTTATCTTTTTTGGTTGAGCCGAATGGAGTGGGACGCTGAGATGCGCACTTGGCGTGCTTTAGGCGATGCTGCTTTTATCCTGTTATTTGTCACCATGGTGATAGGCCCTGTGGTGAAAATATGGCCTAGGCAATTGAGCTTTCTTGTCAATTGGCGGCGAGCCTTCGGGATCTGGTTTGCGATCTTTGCCTCTGTGCATGCTTTTCTAGTGTGGGATGGCTGGGCACGGTGGTCGATTCGTGGATTTTTAGGCTATCAGGAGCTGCCTTTGGCGGGGCTTTCAGGCCCGGTTCTTGTGGATCCGGGGTTCGGGCTTGCGAATATGGTCGGGTTAGTCGCCCTCTTTTTTGGGCTCGTCCTGTTTGCCATATCATCCGACAAGGCCATGCGCTTCCTGGGAAGCTCAACATGGAAGCATCTTCAAAATTATGCCTATGTGGTTTTCTATCTAGTTGCTCTTCATGGAATCTACTTTCTCTTCCTACATTATGAGCTGAGTCTCAGGAATCTAGTTTTCCAGAGTGGGGTGTCTGGGCCCAATTGGTTTCGGTTCTGGTTTGTAGGGCTCGTGAGTATTGTCTTTACCGTTCAGGTTGCGGCAATGATAAAACTGATTTTACAGCGAAGAAAAGGTGGTTTAGGGGGAGCATGAGCGATGAAAGGGAAAAGCCGGGGGCAGTAACGCTGCCCTCCAGGCGACGTCGATTCTGGCGTCGTTTACTGCTCGTGGTGGGAGTTGCTCATCTGGTTGGGTTTGTGTCGTCACTGGATGCGATGATGTCGAGCCGTACCTCTCAGGGAGCTGTGGCCTGGATCGTTTCACTAAACACATTGCCCTATGTGGCGGTGCCAGCCTACTGGGTGTTCGGCCGCACGAAATTCCAGGGCTATGTCTCTGCACGACGCGACGAGAACTCGGTGTTGGGGCAGGCGCTTGCTGAAAAACTGGCCGAGCTGCGGGCTCATGGGGTTTCGGATGAACACGCTGACAAGCATCTGGTGGGTGTCGAACAGCTGGCCAAGCTGCCGTTTCTAGGTAGCAACCGGGTGGAACTGCTGATCGACGGTGAGCAGACCTTCGAGAGCTTGTTTGCCGGTATTGATGCTGCTGAGCGCTATCTGCTTGTGCAGTTTTATATCGTTCGGGCTGATGCAGTGGGATTGGCGCTGCAGGCACGGCTGATTGAGAAGGCTAGGCAGGGCGTGGAGGTCTTCTTTCTATACGATGAAATTGGAAGTTATGCGTTGCCGAGCCACTATCTCCAGACGCTGGAAGAGGCGGGTGTTCGAGTACATCGCTTTCATTCTACGCGGGGGACAGGTAATCGCTTCCAGCTCAACTTTCGCAACCATCGCAAGATAATGGTGGCCGATGGGGAAAGAGCTTGGGTCGGTGGATTCAATGTTGGCGATGAATACTTGGAAGGCCACCCACGAATTGGCCCGTGGCGTGATACCCACCTAATGATTGAGGGGCCTGCGGCCTTGGCGCTGCAGCTGGTGTTTCTTGAAGATTGGCACTGGGCGACTGAGGAAATCCCCGAGCTTCCCTGGTCACCGCTAATTCCAAGCGGCCATGGTACACCGGTGCTCATTCTTCCGAGTGGGCCCGCAGACCGATTTGAGACGGCTAGTCTGATGATTCAACAGGCAATTCACGCCGCGCAAGAGCGTATCTGGATATCCAGTCCCTACTTTGTGCCAGATGAGGGGGTGCTGGCGATGCTTAAACTAGCCTCGTTAAGCGGAGTAGAGGTGAAAATCCTGATTCCCGAACGTCCAGATAACCTTCTAACCTACTTTGCGGCCTATGCCTTTCTCGATTCGCTTCTCGAGGCGGGGGTCGAGGTCTATCGCTACGAGGGGGGCTTCTTACATGGCAAAGCCTTTTTGGTTGACGAAATCGGTGCGGCAGTGGGTACCGTTAACCTCGACAACCGCTCCTTTCGACTCAACTTCGAGGTGACGGCGATGGTGATGGACGCCGACTTTGCCGCCGAGGTTGATGCGATGTTCAAGGCGGATTTCGCGCGGGCACGGCAGATGCAGCCAGAAGAGATCAGCGATAAGCCGCTTTGGCATCGGGTGGCGGCTCGAGCGGCCTATTTGTTTGCGCCGGTCTTATGAGTGTGCTTGATCACTCTATTGCCCGCTGGCCTGTGATTTTGCATTCAAGTCTTCGCTTTGGAGTTTCAGGCCATGATGAAAGCCCCTCGTGCAATACTCAATCCAGATAGTAAACTTCAGGCAACCTCTCGGTTTTAAGCTGAAATAAAATGAACAGTTGAAGAAAAGGTAATGCGATTCACCGAGTTGGCTCGGGCTGGTGTGGTAACTGTACGCCATTAAACTCGTTAGGGTCTGGTACAACCGTAACGAGATCTGTGCAACGGCTGTTGACTCTGTGACGAGCAGGCTATTGGACGCCTCCGATTCGTTGACTGCGCAGATTCCCTAGGAGAGGGTCTTAGTTAATGAAGAAGATATTGTTGCGCAGACCAAGACAACCTTACGGTGGTTGACAGTAGTATGTAGCTGGCTGAACAAGGCCATTGCATTCGCATGCGGATTCAAGGGCTTCAGGTGATGGCGCAATTTTTCCGGGAGTGCGCGTCTAAGAATGCGCTTTTCACACTCACGTCAAATTACCATTATTCTTATGTCAGGAAAGTAGGTGTTAGTGTGAAGCAATTTCATTGAAAAAGTCTGGGTTATTCCGAATCGTCGCCAGTACCTTAGCGGCTAGCCCCGTAGGATTATTACGTTTGCCTTCCCAGCTTTTGATCGTATCCACGCTGGTTCCCATTGCGCTGGCAAATTCCGCCTGAGAAACATTGAGCTTGGTACGAATGGCTTTTACATCGGCTACTTCATGGCGTGCTGTGCGGCTAGCCTCAGTGTTGCCCTGATTAATCTTCCTCTGCGAAGTCCGGCAGTCCGTAACCGATGGTTTTCTTGTAGAAAGGAGAGACCTTCGCAGTCGGTGCCTTCTTCTTGTGCTTCGTGGTGTAGAGCATTCGTGCCCGCATCACCTCGAAGGAGTAACCGCGCCCTTCACGGTTCTTGTCCTTGGCCAGTCGGTTGATGGACTCCGTGTAAGCGTTGGTGACGGGCATGTCCGTCTCGAAGTAGGTCATGGTCTCTTCGCGCCAGTTTCCCACTGCCCTGACCAGATCGCTCCAGACTTCCTTTTGGCCCTTCGGGATGGTGGCTATCCACTCGTCCAGGGCGGCTTCTGCCTGGAGCCGTGTGGTGGCGTCCCAGATGCCGTAGAAGCGCTCCTTGTGCTCGTAGGCGGCCAGCAGTTGCGGGAACGCGCCTGTCCAGGTCTCCATGATGAGGCGCTCCCGGTCTGAGACTTCGTGAGCGCGTTTCAGCAGGATTTTCCGGTCTCCCTTGAGAGTCCGGCTCTGGGACGGTTTCAGCTCCTTTCTGAGGCCCTTGCGCACTCTCTCTAGGGCATCGTTGGCCATGCGCACCACATGGAACTTATCGACCACGATACGGGCCTGGGGCAGCACAGCCTTGACCGCTGCCCGGTAGGGGTTCCACATGTCCATGCTGACGATCTCGACCTTCTGCCGGTCTTTCAGCTTCATCAGGTAGTTGGTCACCACGTCCTGGCGGCGGGTGGCCAGCAGGTCGAGCAGGGTTCGCTCCTCAATGTTGGTCAGAATGCAGCGGTAGCGCTTGTTCAGGTATAGCTCGTCAATGCCCAGGATGCGGGGCGTCTCGAAGCGGTGCCAGCGCCCCAGGAACTCGGCGCGGGCGTTGAAGATGTCGCGCACCGTCTTCTCGTCCAGGCCGGTCTGTGCCGCCACAAAGGTGTAGGGGTGGTTGAAGGATTCCTTCTCCACGTACTCATGCAGCCGCAGTGTCATACGGAATCCGTCCACCATCTCCGGTAGCTGGGGCCTGAATGTTGTCTTGCAGGCCCGGCAGGTGTATCGGCGGCGGACCACCCAGAGAGTGACCCGCTTGCCGTGGATGGGCAGATCACGATAGGGAACGTCACGCTTGCCGAACCGTACGAACTCACCCTGCACGCCGCATTCCTCGCAGGCGATCGGATCGGGCACGTCCACCTGGAAGTGCATTTCGTCGTCGGTTGATTTGCAGCCCAGTACTTGGTATTGCGGCAGGTGAAGGATGTTGTCGGGAAGTTCGGTCATGGTGTTGTATAGGCGTAGGTGTCAGTCAGATCCATCCGGCTCGGCATTGGTGTTTGCTTTTTTACCCAACAAGCTGCTGGAAACGAAAAGTAAGGCACCGAGGACAATTGCAATATCAGCCAGGTTGAAGGCCGGCCAATGCCAGTCTCGCCAATAGAAATCAAAGGAATCCACAACATAGCCGCGAAAGACCCGGTCAATCAGGTTGCCCATGGCGCCACCGAGGATAAGACTGTAAGCGATGGCTTCTCCTTTATGACGATTTTCAAGGATCAGCTTGATCAGAAAAATCGAGACCACTACCGCGATTCCGATAAAAAAGTAGCGCTGCCAGCCTCCACCATTCGCAAAAAGACTGAATGCGGCACCGGTGTTCCATAGGTGCACCCAGTTAAAGAACGGGGTCACCGAAACATACTCGCCATAGGCCATTGATTGCTGCACCAGCCACTTTACAGCCTGATCAGACGCTGCCAGCAGGCCCGATATGGACAATAGGGCATACGGCGAGAGCTTTTTGCCAATAATGAGCATTATTTAACCCTTCAACGCCAGAATGCGTCTGGCACCGTTAAGTACAATGACCCCCGCGATGGTGCCGATAATCAGATCCGGATAATTGGACCCGGTCCACGCGACCAGGGCGCCGGCGGTGATGACCCCCAGGTTGATCACCACGTCGTTGGCCGAAAATATCCAGCTAGCCTTCATATGAGCTCCGCCCCCTCGATGTTTGGATACCATCAGCAGACAGGCGGTATTGGCAATCAATGCGACGAATGCGATGGCTATCATCACCAGCGATTCAGGCTCACTACCGAATACAAAGCGCCTCACGACCTCTACGAGTACGCCAACAGCCAAAACCAGTTGGACCACACCAGCAACGTGCGCAACACGGACCTGCCTTTTCACGCTATGCCCAACCGCATAAAGAGCGAGTCCGTACACTGCCGCATCAGCAAAATTGTCCAGGGACTCTGCAATGAGGCCAGTTGACTGAGCCATCAGACCGGCAGTCATTTCCACCACGAACAGAAGTGCATTGATGCCGAGCAACCAGCGCAGGGTCCCGGATTCTTGCTTAGCAGAAGCTGCCGAAAACTCGGCGGCCTTGATGGTCTCCGGATTTGCAGCGACGGTTTCCTGAAGCGAGGCGCCTAGCCCCAAGGTCTTCAGTTTCGAGGTGACGGGCTCGACCTCGCCGTCATGCACGACCTTCAGCCGGCGGTTCGACAAGTCGAAGGACAGCGCCCGAATCTCCTCAAAGCCGTTCAGGGCTAGGCGAATCATTCGTTCTTCTGATGGACAGTCCATCTTCGGCACGGCATAAACACTGACCCATCTCCCTGGCGCCTCGGAGGAGGCCTGTATATCGGTATCCGCTGCGGACGTTGCATCACCGCCACAGGCGCCACCACAGGATTTGCTCATGATACGACTCCACTTGAACAATGTTGTGGTACCATTTAAAACTATAAAGCTACTATAAGGTCAATAGAGTAAAGAATCCGTTGGGGAGGAGGCTGATGCGCATTGGTCAGTTGGCGCAGTTGGTAGGGGTCGAAACACAGACGATCCGCTTCTATGAACAGCAGGGCTTGTTGCCGCCGCCTGATCGGCAGGACAACGGTTACCGTGTCTATACCGAGAAGCATGGTGAGGGGCTGGCCTTCATCCGTCGCTGCAGAATCCTGGGCCTGTCACTGGCTGAGATTCACGAACTACAGAGCTATCAGGACGACCCTCATCAGCCTTGTACCGCCGTCAACGCCTTGCTCGATGATCACATCTCTCATGTGCGGTCGCAGATAACCGCTCTGCAAGCGCTTGAGAAACAACTCGTTTCACTGAGAGCGAGTTGCAACGATGACCGGGAAGTTGAGGCGTGTGGGGTTCTTGCTGGAATTAGCGAAGGAAACATGCACCAGCAGTAGGTGAAGCATCAACCAGATAATCCGATGAGATGCCGGTCTGTCTCACTCTCATGCAAAGGTAAGATCAACCATTTAATCCGCTTACCCATTAATCCTGAATCCGTGAGACCGGCCCCCGGAAGCACTTCTAACCCACTGACCTGCATGGCAATATAGCCATTATCGCCATTCACCCAGACAGTGCCATGCCCAACAT
>NZ_BMXN01000045.1 GCF_014651775.1 Vreelandella hamiltonii | reverse complement strand
GCAATAACGGGCTTGCGAAAGCCAACTTGCACGGGGCGAATGATCAAAAAGTGCTCGCTGGCGGTGATAGGGAAAGTGTCGGCGCCGGCTTCACGGATTCAGGTATTCGTCTTATAAACGGAGATAAGTCATGGGAATATACTCTTCTACCTATGCCAGCAGCCTCTTGAACGCCAACAACCATTATAACGAAAAGGTGCTAGGGCGCGGCACCATAGGCGGCCACTACATAAATAATGGGAGCTATACTGGATTGCAGGCCGGTGACTCTCCTCTGCTAGTGAACTCATCCGGGGTAGGCGGTAGCCTTCCCCTGGCGCGGAGTGACGAAAAAAGCGCCGTGGTCACGCTCTCCCCTATGGCGATGGAGATGTCAAAAATCCTCTTGAAGGAAAGCGCGGCAACCGTCTCTCCCGCCGAGTTCGACGCTTTTCTAGAAAAAATGCATGAACAGCTCCAGGAAATGGGCAAGGGAGCGGAGATACTGCTCAAGCGACCGGACAGCTTGGACAAAAACCGGCTTTCTATCGCAGAGCAGGCGGCCAATCACCTGATGTCGAAATTTTATAATACCGACGAGCCGTTTCCCCACGCATCCTCCGAAAACCCTTTCGCCGAACTGGACAGGCACTCCCTCTCCAAAATCGCCTTTGATGATTCTGGAGACTTTACCTCAGCAGAGCGCTATTTGGCGTTTCTGCAGATGACGGAGAACGATACTCACTTCAGAAATCAGGCGCGTGAATTGTACCGCGAAACATATGCAGCGGAAGGTGACTACGCTGGCGCCTCCCTGGCTCACATGGCCAGGCAGGTAGACGCCAAATTGATCTCCGGCATGACGGAGGCGGAAAGAGCCTGGCGCGGTGTATCAGCTCCCGAAGAAAACAAGCTATTTCCAGCTAATAATGAGGAGCTTCCGGAGTTACCCGCCTACACGAATGGAGTAAAAGCATCGCTGGACAGCTTTTTTGTCGTGATGGGCGATGAAGAGGGGAGTGTGCTGCGCAGCATCGACATCAGAGCAGTGCTTGAAAACGAAGATGGCTTAAGCCTGCTGGAGATGGCGCTGCGTAACCTTGAGCAGAAAGACGCGGAAGAGCGAGACGCGGAAGAGCGTTAGTAGGACAGACGCTTCCGCGAATGCGTGGGAGGTTGTATGAGGTTAAACGAATGCATCATGGAAACCTTCTTCGGGGTGAACCGTGAAAAGGATAGCGAGCGCAATCCCAATGCGGCCAACTTTCACTGACCTTGACACGTCCTGCCGGGTCTCGTTCGTCGATCAACCACTTCGCGTAGCCGAGCAGCTCGGCGGTGCCCTGTACGCTGGTCAGCAAGACGAAAGTGTGACGAAAAAATGTATCTCCGGCCTAAAGCCTTGCCTCTCCCTGCCGATAGTCCTTCTTAGATGGCCGCTAAAAACAGCCGACTAGCCATCTGTGTATGTGAATTGCTTGTACCACAGCTGGTAGTGCTGCCGATGCATGGCAGGCTTGGCTGAAAAACTGGGTGAACACCACCCAACGTCTCATGCCGCTAAGTAGGAGAGCTGAAGTGAAAAAGGAAATTGGTGCTTATCTAGCTGTTGGTTTTTTCCTTCTGACATTGGGGGGTGTTGCCCACGGACAATCAAGTGAGGCTTCTGTTTCAACAGAAAGTAACCCTGGGAGAATGCTAGTACTTAGTGGCGGCGGTGGCATAAATCAATCCTTCCATCATCCGGCTAGAGCTGATTTCCCTCCAGGTACTACTTTGCCAAGAAAAGAGCTTACTAGTATTGAGTGGCAAACGACGTGGTATCCCGATGCCATTGGGTTGAGTGTCGATCTTTGTTATTTCCTCCCCAATTTAAGCAGTCCTGTCGGGTGTGTGGCCGTAACTCCTAATTCTTCGGGGAGCACTACGTTCTTTAGTGGTCAGCGCTTTGATATCGGTTCCAAGGTTGAGTTTGTCTATGAAGCAGAAAGTGCCACCGGAACACTTCCTAGACAAATAGAAAATGCTGGAAATGATAGTGTGGTTTTTAATTTCCAATACTAAATGGTGGAAAGATGGGCATCCATGGTGTGGGAAGTAGCTATATCGCAAATGCCACACTGGCTTCTGTAAAGCATGAGGCTGGCAAAGATGTCAGCCTCACTCAAAGCACAGAAGTTAATGTAAGAGGCGATAAGCAAGCACAAGAAAGCAGCACGGTTACCCTTAGTGGTCGTGCTATTATGGCTTCTCGACTGTTTTCCTCAGAAAGCGGAGAGCCGCCAGTGCTGCCGAATATTCGTACGAATGGCGAATATATGGGCATGCTGCCTCAGCATTTCTTGACGGAGAGTGATCGATCCCTTATTTCAGAAATGTATGAGTTGGCGTATGAGGAGGGTGTGGACCTACGGTATGTGGATCAACTGGCTAAAGATTTAGGGCGTTATCGTAAATATGACGATGGCTCTATGCGAGGGAGCTTTAATGAGAGCTCATACGACCTTCAAGGTCGAAAACAAACGGTGAGCTTTACTGAAAAAGATGCCACTACTGCTGAAAGAATCCTGTCGGGGAGTGCGTTAAGTTCAACACGTTTGGATCAAGGTTTTATAAGGTGGAGACTGGACCCCGGGCAGGGTTTTAACCTAAGCAGTAATCATGATTTTTTGGAACAAATGGTAACCCAATTTTCCTCCGGAGGTAATGAGGTAGCGGAGCTGGGTTCCAAGTTCTCCAGCTATGTCAGGTTAGAAAACAACTACATTCTTCATACAGCGGATGAAGTCACGCTGCATAGGCCCAGTGTTTCGGAAGCATCGACCGAAGAAGATCAGTTCAAGGAGGCACTGGCATCGTTCCAAACCACAAAGCAAGACCTCAATGAACGGCTGCTGGAGGGCTTCTTCGGCAAGAGTGAGGCGAGAAAAACAGAGCAAAGCCTGCTATCGCGGCTATTCGATCTGCTGAAGATATCCAACACAAGTAAGAGAGGCTAAGGAGAGCGTTCTCATGACCCCCATTACCGGTACTCCACACCCCCAGGTCGGCCAACCCATTGCAGGCAACAGCAACCGGGTTACGCCAGCCGCCAGCACGACCGAATACACCAAGGCCTCATCGTCGGCTAGTGGCTCGTCGTCGCCTTCCAGTCAGCTTTCCACCTTGGCTCAGCAACTAAGCGATAGCGCCCTACGTGCAGAAGAGCGTGACAACGCCCTGAGCCGCAAAGAGCTGGGTGTCAGGGCCGAGGAACTGCTAGGACAGATTCTCGGGCCGAACTACACGGCCAACAAGGCACGCCACGACAGCGAAGTGCCCAATACCGACGATCCCGCGCTGCTGGCTCGCGCCAAGCAGGCCACCGACTTCGTCAACACGGCAAATAGCAGCCGTGCAACGCCCAACCCCTTTGCCGGTCTATCAAATGATCAACTAACACTGATTATCTATGATGATAGCGGCGCCTATACTGTCAATGAACGCCGTGCAGCATATTATGAGGCCGCTGAACAAAGACAAGCCTGGAAAAGGGAAGTGGTCGCTAAGGCCATAGCAGAATATAATAGCACAGGAAAAATGACTAACTTCTATTCGGAAGTTCTAGCTTATTACGAATCATTGCCCCCGATTGAGCAAGCACAATATCCGGTCGGCTATACAGAAAATCTTCAGCAGCGGGTCGACGACGATACCGATCACCGCCCCAAGGCTGCGCAAACCCCAGATCCATTCAACCTTTTCGCAGTGCTGGATCGGCTCAATACCCATGGGCCTGAAAGCAAGTAAGGGAAGTACTCCCTAAAACGTCATAAGGAGATATGACATGCAAACATCGAAAACCTTTGTTGCAGGGCTGGTATTGATTGGATCGCTGGCGGCAAGCACCGCCTATGCGGGGCCGCCGGTAACCGTTACTTTCAAAAATGAGGCGAGTGAGGACGCAACCTACACCATCGTAAATGCGAATGAATCTAGCACCTACGCCAATGCATCGCCAAAGCCAGACGCAACGGTTAATGGCGGTGGAAGTGATATCTATATGGTACAAAGCCTTATCAGCCCAGATGCCAACTACGCTACAGTACGTTATCGTATTGGCAGTAAAGAATGCCGTTTCGATACCAGCTACGTCAAAATTCCCATGGGCGGTGTCATGATTCCTCAATGGAACGAGAACGCAAATGGTAGCGGTGGTGCCATATGTACCGCCAATATCACTTCGACCAATTTAACAACCCATGAATGGTCGGTTGATTTCATCATGAGATAATGGAGAAGAGTAGGCATAGCCTGCGGGGAAACGCCAATGATAGTGGCGTTTTCCTTTGTCTGTTTTTTTACGCTCAACATGTCATGTTCGGAAGAAGTTTGGGAAAGTATGATGCGTGACACAACAGCGTTGATTTCATTGAGAAATGTCGGCCACCACTATCAGGCGGGAGATCAGGCTTTACACGTATTGAAGCATATTACACTGGATATATGGCAAGGTCAGTCGTGCGTTATCCTGGGAGCTTCAGGGTCTGGTAAGAGCACTCTACTTAATGTTCTTGGTCTACTTGGCCGCCCTTCATCAGGTACGTTTCACTTTTCAGGTCGCGATGTGCAAAATGCCAGTACGGACGAGTTGGCATCGATTCGCAACAATGAAATAGGGTTCGTCTTCCAATCTTTCAATTTATTACCACGCCTGACGGCATGGGAAAATGTCGCCTTACCGCTGTCGTATCGTGGTGTATCGCGACACCAAGCACGCCAATATGCTATGGAGCAACTCCAAAAGGTCGGTTTGGCAGACCGTGCCACACATCGCCCATCGGAGCTTTCCGGCGGGCAGTGCCAACGAGTGGCAATCGCCCGCGCCTTGGTCGGTTCCCCCTCGCTTATCCTGGCCGATGAACCTACTGGCAATCTCGATAACCAGACTGCTGCCGATATTCTGAACCGGTTGCTTACGTTGAATCGCGAGCAATCCGTCACACTGATCTTGGTGACACACGATACCACCATGTCAAGACACTTCGACCGGCAACTGGAAATCCATCAGGGAGAAATGCATGAAGTCGTGGCCATTGGAGACCACAAACATGCATGATAAATCTGGCCACATTACCTTTGTGCAGGTGTTGGTCGAATCTATCGACAATCTGAATGTGTCGGGCAGGCGCTCGCTGTTAGCGCTGCTTGGCATCATGGTGGGTAGCGGGTCGATCATTGCTCTGCTGATCATCGGTGGGAGCGCTGCCGAGGAAGCGATGCGCACCTTCCGCCATATGGGCACGGATACGTTGATTGTCACGTTTCCATCCGAGAGGAGAGATCAGCGGCAAGTGCCGGCTCATTTAGACACCCAGGCAATGCAATCGGCATTGCCGGATATTACCGTGGTCGCGCCGCTCAGCCATACCTCCGGTAGCATCAGCTACGCAGGGAATGAAGTTAATGCCTCCTTAGTTGGTACCACGGGCGGTATGGCGGCGGCTATTGAGTTGCAACTCCAAGAGGGTAGACATTTATCCCGTTTTGATCGGCGAGAAACTTTTGCTGTTGTGGGCGCACGAGTCGCTGAGGAACTAGGAGCGCCTGGGCGCTCGCTGCAAATCGGTGACCATATCCGCATTGAGCATTATCTGTTCGAAGTGATCGGTATCGCTGAGCCTTGGGTTGCTAACCCGCTGATTCCCATCTCCGCGGATGATGCTGTATTGGTGCCTCTGGAGGGGATGCGGCGACTGCATCCTACTCCTCAGATCAACGCTATCATCGTCCGCAGTGGGGATACCGAGTTGACTGAGCTAGCCCAGGCGATACGTGACTACATGCAGGGGTTGTGGCAGAGAGAAGTGAGTGTGCAGGTCCCCCGACAGCTTCTTGATGGCTTGAAGCGGCAGGCCAATACCTTCGCTTATCTGCTGGCAGGATTGGGCGGCATCTCGCTGTTGGTGGGCGGGGTGGGGGTGATGAATGTGATGCTGATGAGCGTGGCTGAGCGTAAGCGTGAGATTGGCATTCGCATGGCGCTGGGTGCGCGGCGACGGGACATCCGCCGCTTGTTTCTGCTCGAAGCGGTCAACCTCTCGCTGCTAGGAGCCGTATTGGGTGCGGCGCTGGGGTTGGCAGTGGCTTATGGCTTCATCCGCTTCTCCGGCTGGGAGTTTCACATGACACGAGAGGCACTGCCGCTGGGCGTGGGCGGCGCCCTATTGGCGGGTATCTTCTTCGGACTCTATCCAGCAGCGTTGGCTTCTCGTCTTCAGCCAGTGGAGGCGCTGCGTGCCGATTGATTCACGGCTTCTACTGGGCGCGATGACCGTGCTGATGTTCTTGAGCACTCCCGCTTGGTCGTGGATGGAGGAGGTCCTACAGCCTTCAGAGCCGGTGATGACCCATCCACTAGTAGTGGATGAGCCGTCTGTCGGCGAAGTAATGGAATTGACGCTGGCCGAAGCTGTGGCTCGGGGATTGCAAGGTAACCGCACCATCAGTAGCGCCTACTGGCAACGTATTTCACAGCGTCTCGACCTGGAAGTGTCGGAGGAGCAGTTTGACCCGCAATTCAATGTGCGAGGGCGATATCTCGCCACTCAGCGAGATGATGACCACGAACAGATCAGCGAAATCTCGCCCACGGTGATTATGGAGGGGCCGCTGGGCACCAACTTCAGCCTTTCGTGGACGGAAGCGCTCAACCGCAGTGGCGAGATAGGTAGCCGCCATAGTAGTGGCGTCACCATGGCGGTGATCCAACCGTTATTACGCGATGCTGGCCGAGATGTGGCGACGGCACCACTGCGCCTGGCGCGACTCAGAGAGCAAATGAACCAGTTAGATCTCCAATCAACGGTCTCTCAGGTGGTGACCCAAATTGTACTCGCGTATCGGGAACTACTGCGCGCTCAGGAGCAAGTGCGAATCGCAGAAGAGGGGCTAGCACGCTCACGGCAACTAGCCGAGGTGAATGAGGCCCTGATAACCGCTGGGCAGATGGCGGAGTTCGATATTTTGCAGACCCAGGCCGATATAGCGAGACGCGAGCTTGATATAGAAGAAGCAGTAAACCAGCTTGAGTCGCAACGGCTGGAATTATTGCATTTGATGGCTATGGATCTTTCCACGCCTCTACAAGCCATCGATCCGCTGGAAGCACGACAGGTCAGCCTCGATGCAGAAAAGGCGCGACAAATCGCTAAGACCCATCAACCAGAATACCTAAGCCAGCTGATTGCACGGGAACAGGTGGAAATTCAAGGGACGGTAGCTCATAACCAGCGGTTGTGGGACGTCTCACTGGTCGGTGGTGCCAGTCAATTACAAAACCGTTTCGGCAGCAGTGAGTACGCTGGTGACCGGCGCTGGGACGCCTATGCCGGAGTGCAGGTGGATATTCCTATTAGCAATTCAGGGCTGCGTAGGGATGAGGTCCAGGCGCGGGTCAACATCTATGATCAGGCATTGCGACTTACCGAGACCGAGCAAACCCTGGTGCGGGATATCGAGGATGCCGTGCGCAACCTGGAGGCGCAGTGGCGCCAGTATCAGCTAGCCCAGCGCGCCATCGAACTCTCGCAGAGATCATTGGAAGTTGAGCGTGAAAAGCTCTCGGTAGGTCGCTCTAGTAACTTCCAAGTGCTGAATCAAGAGACGGAGCTACGCAATGCTGAGCACACCCGGTTAAATGTGTTGATTGCTTATCTCAACTCCCAGACCCAGCTTGACCTGCGGCTGGGTATGACCTTGCAGAGCTGGAATATTGCCCTCAATGACGACTAACTCGATCTCCCAAAAAAAGCTTTGGTTAATGCTAGCCGCATTGCTTGCTGCGCTCGGGGCTGTATGGCTGTTTGTCCAGCATAACAGTCAGCCTATGCTACAGGAGGAGATCTCCTGGGTATCGGTGGAACCGCAACCGCTGGTTCAACAAATCGGGTTAGTAGGGCGCATTGCCCCAGCCGAGCTGCGCACCGTGAGTTCGCCCTTCGAAGGTAATGTACTTGAGTTGTTGGTATCAGAGGGCGGCCGAGTGGAGAAGGGTGATGCACTGCTGCGGCTTGACACAACTCAGCTAGACATCCAACTGCGAGAGGCGCTGGCCCAGCGCTTGCAGACGCAGAGCACACTCAACGGATTGCAAGCGTGGGAGGAGGGGCAAGAGGTGGCACGGGCGCGACGAATGTTGTCGACATCACGGCTCAACCTCAATGATACCGAACGGCGCTTGAATGAGATTCGCATACTGCTGGAGAAAGGCATCGTGCCAAGGATGGAGGTAGAAGCTCTGGAGCAACAAGCCATCATACAGCGGTTTGATCTGGAAGCTGCAGAGGCGGAGTTGGCCTCTACCCTTGATCAGGGGCGGGGAGATAATCGGCGCATCGCCGAGATGGAGCTTGAGAATGCTGCGGCTCGCCATGAAGCTCTGTTG
>NZ_BMXN01000044.1 GCF_014651775.1 Vreelandella hamiltonii | reverse complement strand
CGCATTGCCACACGCTACGATAAGTTAGCAAGCAGCTTTAGGGCGATGGTATGCGTGGCATGCATAGACCGCTGCCTGCGAGCTAACTTTTCGTACAAAGCCTAGGCTGGCCAACCCGAACAGGCTGCATAGCTGCGCCCGGTTCTTGGCCAGCCCCTTGTAACGCACCTTTCGGTAGCCGAAGAGGTTCTTGATGACATGAAACGGATGCTCGACCTTGGCCTTCTCGATCTCCAACAGCAGCGTTTTCATGGATCTGTCTTCCATCTTCTTGATGGCGTTGCGCTTGACGGCCACACAGCAGCGGGAGTCCGGGGCACCCTTCTCTTCGTCCAGGTACTTCCACATGCCGGTGTAGCCCGCGTCGTCGTATACCCGATTGTCATCGTCCCAAACCAAATGGCCCGTCATGGTGACATTGGCGACGTTGGCCAAGGTGGCGACGACACTGTGGGCCAGTCCGGTGAACGCATCTACACCGAGATGGGCCTTTAATGCCAAAGTAATACTGGTTGCCCTTCCTGGTCTGATTCATCTCAGGATCGCGTTGCTTGGCCTTGTTTTTAGTGGAAGGGGCGGCCGCCACGATGGTGGTGTCGACGATGGTATCTTCGCGCATAAACAGGCCCTTCTCAGCAGGTGGCGGAAGCGCACCAAGGTGGTCACGTCCGGCACGCCCTTGATGGCCAAACCGATACCCACGAAGTCGCGCATCGCCTGGCTGTCGTAACTGGCATCCTCCAGCGCTTCATCGACCAGGACCGACCACTGCTTGAGGAAGTAGATGCGCAGCATGCGCTCCGGGCCAATCGGCGGATTCCCCCGCTTACCCACCGCGTTCGGGAAATAGGATGTCGGAAGCGCCTCGATCAGTCGCGGCCATGGAACCAGCGCCTCCATCTGAGCCAGGAACCGCTTTCAGCGGGTGACCTTCTTCTTGTTTTGGTGCTCGGCTTGGGCGAACGAGATTTGTTTCATCGGGCGGCTCTGATCAAGCAGTGGCAGGAGGACCGAATTCTACCCCGCCGCTGGCTACCTGGCAGCTGCGGCGGGATTTATGCAGCGTTTCCTTAACTAACTGTAATAACGCCACATTGTGCCAAGTGCCCTACCTTATGCGATACGCTTCCCGCGACCATACCGCCTAAATCACTGAGTCCGCGACTACCCATCACGATCACGTCGACGCCTTCGCGCCTTGATACTTCCAATATGATATCGACAGGCCTGCCTTGTTCGATCATTGTCTCGATATTGCGGATGCCTTTCGCTTTAGCAAACGTTTCGGCTTCTTCAAGCAGTGCCTCGCCCGCTGACGCCAAGTGTTCGGACGTTGCATCACTTGCAAGCGCGCCGACACCCCAGATCAGCTTGCTAGTGTTACTGACCACCTCAGGAATATGCAGCACGTAGACCTTCGTACTGTTTTGCTCTGACAATTTGCACGCCACGGACAGCGCATGCTGTGAGTGTGCAGAACCATCGATAGGCACCAAAATCTTGGTATACATAACATCTCCGACATTGACTAAAGTATGAGAAACATCCTTCAGCAAAACTGATAGCTTATACTTTTTAGGTATTTTAAGCGCTCTACCAGAAAGATTAATTATAGCTAGAAAATGCCATTTCCATTGGCATTTCTCCAATATCTTTCGGACAGAAAGCCATACCTAGGAGGTATAATGGAGCTACGCCATCTTAGATACTTCTGCGTGGTTGCCGAAGAGCTAAACTTCACGTCTGCCGCAGAGCGGCTCCATATGTCGCAACCTCCGCTTTCTCGTCAGATCAAGCAGTTGGAGCAAGAGGTAGGCACGGAACTGTTCGAGCGCAGTTCACGAGGACTACAGCTCACCCCATCAGGCATTTTCTTTCAACAACACGCCATACAAATATTAGAAAAAGTCGATGTTACGGTGGAGGCTACTCGCCATATGGCGCGCCATAAACGTCAGCTATTTGGGATTGGCTTTGTGCCTTCGGTTTTCTATGGGCAGTTGCCCACGCTCGTGCGTGATTTAAGACAAATGGACAATGTCGAGCTATCGTTAGCGGAGCTGACGACGGTGCAGCAAATTCAGGCTTTGAAAGCCGGGCGGATCGATATGGGGTTTGGCCGTATCAGAATCGACGACCCCGATGTGGAGCAGGACATTCTTTTCGAGGAGCCCATTATCGCGGCGTTACCCAGCGGCCACCCGCTCGAAGGAACAACCCCCAGCTGTGAAGAGCTTGCCCGCTACCCCCTCATTCTCTTTCCCGCCAAACCACGCCCGAGCTTAGCCGACATGGTACTTGGCATTTTTCGTAGGCGAGGCTTGAAGGTTCAGGTCTTTCAAGAAGCGAACGAGGTGCAAACGGCACTCAGCCTCGTCGCTTCTGGCATTGGCATCACGCTCGTACCGGAGCAAGTCAAGCGTGTGCAGCGAGATGGCATCACCTATGTCTATTTAGCGGATAGCAGTATCACGTCGCCCGTTATTTGTAGCCGTCGCCGTGGTGAAAAGCCATCTCACGTCATGCAAACGGCCAATGCCATTTTGGATGTGCTGGTCGATAACCGACGCTCGGGACGGTATCCATAGCCTCACACGCATCGATCGCACTAGGGACGGAGCACGACGACTGGGCATGGCGCTTCATGAACGACCTCATGACTGACGCTGCCTGCCACGACCTGAGAAAGGCCGCTGCGGCCATGGGTCGTCATCGCCAGCATGGTATGGTGACTATCTGCTAGGTAGCTCACGATAGACGCCGCTGGGTCACCATGAAGCACTTCCCAGTCGACCTCCAACGCTTGATCACTTCCAACGCGGCGCGCCAATGCCGCTAAATACGCCGACTCCGAGACATCGGCGGGGGCCAACGATGTCGGTTTGTTGAACGTTGGGGTATCGAGTACTTGTAGCAGCTGTAAGCGCGCGCCTAATCGTTTGGCTAGTTCGGCCGCATGGGGCAGCATTTTTTCAGAGAGTGCAGACCCATCGACACATACCGCCAATACATCGACGTGCTGGTGAGCGCGACCATTATAACGTGGTCCGCATAAAAAAACGGGCCGTCGAGAACGCCGAACCACGCCAGCCGTCACGCTACCGATCAGCATTTCCGGCACCGGGCGACGTCCATGAGCCATCATGCATACCCCTACCTCCTCCCGATTGGCCAGCGCTCCCAGGTAGTTCTTGACGCTATGATGGGCAATCACTTCCAGCGCCATATCATCGACACGGTGTGACTTGAGGCGTGCTTTTAACATCGCCGTACGTGAGCTGACGTCTGCTTGTTCGAGCACCACGGAGACGGCCTTCATCTCTACGCCCAGCTGCGACGCGAGGCGTCGACCAAATTCGATGGAGGTCACCGCTCCTTCACTGTCATCAATAGCCACGACGATCGTCTTCATCATTCCTCTCCAGTGACGGTGTCAGCCGCCTTTGTTGTTATTGCGTGTCATTATTCAGTGGCGCAAAACGCCGGTGCAGTAGGTTGTATGCCAGTCCGCCTACGACCACGCCCCAGAAAGCCGACCCGAGCCCCAAAAAGCTCACCCCGGATGCCGTGGCGACGAAGGTCAACACCGAGGCTTCCAAGTGGCTCTTTTCGGCGGCGAACGCGCTGATGTTGCTGCTTATCGCCCCCATCAACGCCAGTCCCGCCAGTACCGCCACGAAGGCATTCGGCAGCGAAGTAAATAGCGCCACTATGGTGCCTGCAAACAGACCGCCCACGAGATAGAACACACCGTTGGCCACGCCGGCAACGTAGCGCTTGTCCGGATCTTCATGCGCTTCTTTGCTGGTGCAGATCGCGGCGGTAATGGCCGCGATCACCGTCGTGATGCCGCCAAAAAAGGCCGTCAGCAGCGACGTGACGCTGGCCACCGTGACAATGGGTTTGGCAGGCGTCGTGTAGCCTGAGGTACGTAATATCGCCATGCCCGGTAGGAACTGGCCCGTCAGGCTGACGAGTACCAGCGGTATCGCCAAGCTCAAGGTCGCCTCCCATGTCCAATCGGGTTGGATGAACTGCGGCTGCGCCAACTGGACGCTGACACCCTCGAGGCTGGCGCCCTCCAAGAGAACCGCCAACAAGACACCGACCAATAATAGGCAAATCAAGCTGTAGCGCGGCGTCAGACGTTTGAAAACCAGATAAGCGATCATCATTCCAATCGCCAACGTCGGCACATTGTGCAACGACTCGAAGATGCCGACGCCAAATTGGAACAAGATGCCAGCCATCATGGCGCTGGCAATGCCGGGAGGAATCAGCTGGATGATGCGATCAAACGATCCGGTGATGCCGATCACGAATAACAGGATGGCGGCCGTCAGGTAAGCGCCCACCGCTTCGTTGAGCGACAGCTCTGGAAAAAGCGTCACCAACAGGGCGGTTCCCGGCGCCGACCACGCGGTCACCACCGGCACCTTCAACCACATGCTCAGCAAAATCCCCGAGATGGCGGCTCCCATGGAGATGGCCCAGACCCAGGAGGTCATCATCGTGCTCGAGATGTCAGCACTCTGAGCGGCCTGAAAAAAGATGGCCAGCGGTCCTGAGTACGAGACCAGCACGGCCACGAAGCCTGCGGTGATCGCAGACACCGACCAGTCTTTGTGTAATTGCATACCCACAGTATCCCAACGCGATTAAGGGTCACTACCCTGTGTATTGGCCTGGCAAAGAGAGCTCGGCCAGGCCTTCCATTACGCAACGCCCAGGTGCGTTTCCAACAGTTCCGGGTTATTCCTGAGCCCCTGTGAATCACCGCTGTACTTCACTTCCCCTTTTACTAACAGCAAGTGCTTCTCAGCCACTTCCAGCAGGTTATCGATGTTTTTATCGACGATGATCGTCGAGATGCCCGTGGCCTTGATGGTCCGAATGATGTTCCAGATTTCATCGCGTATCAGCGGCGCCAAGCCTTCGGTGGCCTCATCGAGGATCATCAGATCAGGATTCGTCGTCAGCGCTCGGCCAATCGAGAGCATCTGCTGCTCCCCGCCCGACAGCAGCGCGCCATCATGGTTAATGCGTTGTCCCAGGCGCGGAAACGTGTCCAGCACGCGTTCCATGGTCCAGGGGGTCTCTCCCCGCTCATTGGGGCGCGCCGCCATGATGAGATGCTCACGCACGCTGATCCCGGGAAAGATGCCACGCCCTTCGGGTACGTACCCGATTCCCTGGCGCATCAACTGCCATGGGCGTCGTTTCGCGGTCGATACGCCCTTGATATAAACGTCCCCACGGCGTGGTGGCACAAAACCGAGGATCGACTTCAACGTGGTGGTTTTTCCCATGCCGTTACGCCCTAACAAACTGAGCGTCTCTCCAGGCATTAGGATCACATCGACGCCGTGCAACACATGGCTTTCGCCATAGTAGGCGTGCAGCCCGCGGGCTTCGATCAGGGGAGTCACGGTGGGGTCTGTGGTCATGCGGTTACTCCTTCGTCGTGACGTCCCAAATAGACATCGCGCACCTTGTCGCTGGTACGTATCTGCTCCGTCGGGCCACTTTCGAGGACACAGCCATCGACCATGACCGTAATGCGATTGGCCAAGCGGAAAACCGAATCCATATCGTGCTCGATCAACACCAGGGTGTAGCGGTCGGTCAAACTGGCGAGTAGCTCCGTGACCTGCGCCGTCTCTTCACGCCCCATGCCAGCCATCGGTTCGTCTAGCAGCATCAAGGAGGGTGCCGTTGCCAGCACCATGGCTATCTGAAGCTGACGCTGCTCGCCGTAACTCATGTCCGAGGCGGTCGTGTGCGCTCGGTGGTTCAGTTGACAGGTTTCCAGCACCTCTTGGGCGCGCTCGCTCACCTGCTGCGCCGTGTGACGAGAACGCCAGCTGCCCAACACGCCGCCCATATGGATGCGTGCCGCTAGCTCACAATTCTGCAAGCAGCTAAGGCGTGGAAAAATATTAGTTTTCTGATGGCTGCGACCAATGCCCAAGCGTGCAATTTGGCGAGCACTTTTGCCTTGAATCGCTTTTTGTCGATAGAGCACCTGGCCTTCCGACGGGGGGATCTCACCGGAGAGCAAATTGATCAAGGTGCTCTTGCCGGCGCCGTTGGGGCCCAAAATGGCATGTATTTCGTGGGCTCTCACATCAAAGTTCACGTCATTGACGGCAACGAGGCCACCAAAACGACGCGTCAAGCCCTGGGTGGCTAATACGATGTCATCACTCATGGCTAGTCCACCTTACTCTGTGTCACGGGCTGGGCGGAGACGATCGTCTTTTCCGGCGCTTCACTGGCTGTTGTGCGGCGTTTGCGTGCCCAGGGAGGCGCGATCATCAAGCCTGCCACACCGCGCGGCAGCACCAACACTGCAACGATGATGGTCAGCCCCATCAAAATGGGCCAATGTCTCGTGGCATGCTCATAGACGAACAGCAGTATTTCATACGCGAAGGCGCCTAGAATGGGGCCAAAGATGGTGCCCATACCGCCCAGAATCAGCATCATCAGTACCTCACCGGACGTGTGCCAGCCGAGCTGGGCCGGATTGGCGAAGCCGTACTGCATCGCCGCCAGCATGCCGGCAATCGAGGCCATCACCCCGGCAATCACGAAAGCGATCAGCTTGTAACCACTGGTGGCATAGCCCAGGGCCTGCATGCGGTGCTCGTTATCATGAATGCCGTCTAGCACCTGACCGAAGTAGGAGCGGGTCAGCCAGCGCAGAAAGAGGTATCCCGCCAACAGCGTTACCAGGCAGAAATAGAAGAAACTGTAAGGATCATCCAAATCGACTAGCAGGGTATCGCCCACGGCCAAGCTGGGGCGGAACATAATGAAGACACCATCGGTGCCCCCCGCGAACTGGGACGTGCTAATGAAGTAGTAAAGCATCTGACCGAACGCCAGCGTCGTCATGATGAAGAAGATACCTTTGGTGCGAATGACCAAGAGGCCGACGATGAGCCCAACGCAGGCCGACACGCCGATCACCAAAGGCAGCATCCACCACATGGAGGCCGGGCTAAAGTCAGGGCTGGCGAGGGCAAGCGTATAGGCGCCCAATCCGAAAAAGAGCGCGTGCCCCAGGCTGACCAGACCCACGATGCCTACGAGCAAATCGAGGCTCATGGCAAACAGCGCGAGAATCAGCATCAAGGTAAGCTTCTCCAGCATGAAATTGGCCTGATTGCCGAAGACCACCTCGCCCCACAGCGGGAAGGTCGCCACTAAAGCCGTCAGTACCAACATGAGGTAGGCAACGCGCTTGGGATATTTATGTAACATTGCTTGTTCTCCTCACGCGAAAAGGCCGCGCGGTTTCACCAAAAGAACCGCTGCCATGATCAGATAGATCACCATGCTGGCGAGACTGGGAATGAGCACAGCGCCGAAGGTCGTAGCCATACCGATGATGATGGCACCCCAAAAGGCACCCTTGATGGAGCCAATCCCCCCGATGACCACGACCACGAAGCAGGTGATCAAAATGCTGTCACCCATGCCGGGGGCAATCGACGTGAGTGGCGCGGCAATCATGCCGGCAAAGGCGGTGAGCGCCACACCCACGCTAAAAATCAGTGTAAAAAGCGTACGGACATTGATACCGAGCCCCTCCACCATATCGCGATTCACGGCACCGGCACGGATGATGATGCCCAGACGGGTATGGCGAATGACGCCATAGATGACGCCGGCCAACGCCAGACAAACGCCCATGACGAAGAGCCGATAGACCGAGTACTGCAGGTTGTCGGTGAGTTGGATACTGGCGTCGAACGGCGCAGGTACCGGCACGCGATGCACATCGCCGCCCCAGATGATGCGCTGGGCTTCGTTGAGCACTAAAATCAAGCCAAAGGTCAGCAGCACCTGATAGAGATGGTCGCGCTTGTAAAGCGTGTCGAGAAACAACCGCTCGATGACCAGGCCTAGCGCAGTAGCAATGGGAATCGCGACCAAGATGGCTAACCAGAAGTTGCCGAAACGCATGGTCAAGTCATACACCAAGTAGGCGCCGATCATGTACATGGCGCCGTGGGCCAAATTGATGATGCCCATGATCCCAAAAATCAGCGTTAACCCACTGGCGATCAAAAACAGCAGTAACCCATACTGGAGTCCATTGAGCAGCTGGACACCAAAAAATGCGAGATCCATAAGACCCCTCCGAGCATAAAAGGGGAAGCAGGATTGCCCCGCTTCCAAGCATTACGAAGTGTCGTTACATCTGACAGGCGTCGTCCGGCACTTCTAGATTCTCGGCAGCAATGCTGACGACCTCGTGCTTGCCGTCACGAATCTCACGGAGGTAGATATTCTGGATGGGATGGTGAGAGTCCGAAAAGCTCAACGGACCTCGTGGACTGGCTAACTGAACATTTGCCAAGACATCGATTAGTCGCTCGCGGTCTGACGTGTCTCCACCGAGTACATTGAGCGCCTGGGCTAGCATCATGCCGGTATCGTAGCCTTGTACCGCATACGTATCCGGCGCTTCACCGTAGGCGTCTTCATAGGCGGCGACGAACGATCGGTTCGCGTCGTTTTCTAGCGTTTCTGCGTAGTGAAGCGTGGTCATGACGCCTTCACCCGCATCGCCCAGGGCGGCTAGATTACCTTCGGTAAGGAACCCGGACCCCAGCAGCGGGATGCTCTCGTTGAGCCCCGCCGCCGCGTAATCCCTCACGAAGCTGACACCACCGCCCCCCGCGAAGAAGGTGTACACGGCATCCGGCTGAAGGCTGGCAATCTGCGTCAGGTAACTCTGGAATTCGGTGCTCGGAAACGGCACGAGAATCTGCTGGACGATGTCACCGCCTTCCGCGGTAAAGGCCTCTTCAAAGCCCGCTAGGTCCTCTTTCCCACCCGCGTAGTCCCAGGTAATGGTCACGATGTTTCTATGCCCTTGCTCGTAGGCCACTTTTCCCATGGGATAGCTGTCTTGCCACATACTAAAGGAGGTGCGAAATACGTTCGGCATGCATAGCTCGTTGGTCGCCGCCCCAAGCCCTGCAGAGTTAAGCTCAGTTCTTGTGTATGGAGGGCAGTAGAGAGGGTGGCGTATCCTGTTGATTGATCTCGCCAGATCACAACCAACATAGGACGGATACGCCATGAG
>NZ_BMXN01000043.1 GCF_014651775.1 Vreelandella hamiltonii | reverse complement strand
TCATCGGAGTGGCTCTGTCAGCGGGTGTTGGACGACAGGTCAGATTTTACCTCGTCGGTGGCTATGAGGCAGCTCCGACGGGATTTATGCAGCGTTTCCTTAAGTCGCACGGTATGTCATCTTTATAGCCTTGTTTGTGCCTAAAATGTGAACTCATACCTGAGGTTGTAATGCTATCTTCATTAGGTATTTTTATAAGAGGCACAGAGCATGAGGGGCAATAAATCTTGTTTTTCATGCTTGCTTCATATTCTTCTGGAGTTACCGTTTCCCCCATTTTTGGTAGCTCTTTAAGTGAGTTATTCTGGAATTGAAAAGATGTGCTGAAATATCCAAATGGTATTCTATGGTTATTTTCCATGGTTAAATATCCAGTGTTATTGGCTTTTTAAAACTTTATATTGCTTCCTTTTTTAACCGTGAGTCAATCTTGCTTAGGGTAATTTTTAAGATGCCATTCTATTTATAATCAAGCTTTATTAGTCAACGTTTTTTTAAACAATTAATTATTAATGATTGGCTATGAGTTGAGTAAATCGTTTTATTCTGTTTGCAAAAAAATCAAGTCATTGTTTGTAATGGTTTTTTTCGCTACACCGCTGCACCCCGCAGCGGTTTTTTTGTGCCTGCGCAAGCCCAAATGTTGTATCGCGTTGTAAGAGGGGCCTCTTACACCCAGCCCTGCTGGCAAGGGTGGGGCATGGGCGTCAAGCTTTGTCGGGCTACTGGAGCATTCGCCCGGAACGACACCGCGAGGACATACACTCATGACCGAGGCCACCCAAGCACCCACCTTCAAGACCGTAAACCAGATCGCGTTGGGCAATCGACTGTTGCGCCGTAAAGACGTAGAGCAGAAGACCGGAAAGAGCCGTTCGGCCATTTATGACGGCATTCGCCAGGGCACCTTTCCCGCCCCGGTGCCCATCGGCGGTAAGAGCGTCGCGTGGCTGGAGGAGGAGGTGGATAGCTGGATTGCCCACTGCCTGGAACAGCGTAAACGCCAACGCCTGAAAAACTGCCCCACACCACTACGCATGACTGGCCAACCGCAGGAGCAACGCCCATGAATCAGTTCGAAGTCACGATCAACGGCACCACGCTGCAACTCACCGCTGAAGACGTGGTGCAAATGTCCACCGCCATGATGGATGCAATGCGCACACCCAACGCCCAAACCTTTCGCCAGGGCAGCTCTGGGAAGATCTACGCCAAGCTGCTGAACGGCCAGAGCGGCACCCAGCGTTTCAGCAAGCACTCGTCGGGCATCATCGAAACCGACTGCTAACCCCCTAAACCCTAACCGCCAGCGGTAACGCTGCTGGGCTCAGGCCCAGCGGGTAGGGGGAGGTTTTGCCCAAAAAACGAAAAAGGCTCCAGCGCTGGGGGGCGATGGAGCCGACGGAAAGCAAAAGAAAGGTGCCCATGCAGAATATCAAATTAAGCGAAATTTGCTGCCTCGAAAGCTTGCGAGGAACACCCAGGAATGCTTATCATGGCCGTGCTGTAGCAAAATCTACAGCCGGGCGTGAGAACCCGATTTCACAAAGGCGCTACAGCGCCCCTACCATTGCAGGCGCTTTTTTTGTACCTGTAATGTGTCGTTATGGCGGCTGTGCGTGGGCACGCTTCGGCGTGGCCGGTTTCCTTTGTGGCCGGTTTCTCACCCTGCGTACAGTCGCCTCCAATCGCGTGAGAACGGTTGTTGGTGACTCCAAACACGAAGGAGTCTTACCCATGGCCAACCACAGCCAAGGTGCGTCTACGCACACCCAGCTTTCCCCCTCGCAAGTCTCTACCGCGCTGATCGGTGCAAAACTGATCGCTTATCGTGTGAACCGTAAGCCTGAACAGCTTCACCAGTTGTTAGGCATGGCTCGCATGGCCTGCGCACTCAATGCCCTTTCTTATCAAGACCATGACCAACTCCTCATCGAGCTAGAACGCCTGTGCGTCGAGGGGGTGGATCATGCCTAACACGACCCACACCCCACGCCTGGAAGATGCGCTTTGCCTGACCGAGGCCGAGTGCCTACTGATTGATCCTCGTGCCAAAGCAGACGATCTATTCGACCAGTGCGAAACCCGACTGGAAGCGGCCAGTAATCTGATGATGACGTTAAGCACGCTCGACGCACCGGGCGCTTGCGCCGATGCACATGATTTAGCTCACGTCGCGCTATCTACTCGCTTGTTGTTAGCCGATTCCCTCGATTTGCTCATGGCTGCCCGCCGCGTGGCCAAAGGCCAAGCCACGCCTGCCAGGAAGGGGGTGCGCCATGGCTAAGACGACCGTCCAAAAAATTCAGCAGGTCGCCGCCGTCGCTCTGAACAGCGCTGAAATTCTATTGGCTGAGTGGCTGCCCGATGGGCAGCGCCAGGGTAGTGAGTGGGTGGCCCGCAATACGGCCCGCGTCGATGCCTGCCCCGGCTCGTTTGGTGTGTCGCTGGTGTCGGGCAAGTGGAATGACTTTGCCGACCAAGACGCCCACGGCGGGGATCTCGTCTCTTTGCTGAGCTACCTTCGCGGCTGCCGCCAAGTGGACGCTGCTAGGCTGATCGACGAACAGCTTGGGCTTGGCATTTTTCAGCGGGTAGGCGCGTCTAACGCGCCGCTACCCAAGCCCTGCGAGGTGCCTACCAAAAGCCAGCTTCGCCAGCAGGTCGAGGCCGAGCGCCTAGCAGCCCAGGAACGTGCCGCTCAGGCGGCACAGCGGCTCTGGCAATCGTCTGGCCCCGCCAACCCGGAACACCCCTACTTGCTGGATAAGGGGATCGAGCCGTACCACCTGCGCCAATCCTCGAAAGGCCAACTCCTGGTGCCGCTGTATGCGGAGGGGAGGCTGGTCAACCTGCAATGTATCGACCAGCAGGGCCACAAGCGCTTTTTGAAAGGTGGCCGAGTACGGGGCGCGTATGCGCCCCTTGGAAAGGTGCAGGCAGGCCGACAGCTATTCGTGTGTGAAGGGTGGGCCACCGGGGCCACCCTACACGCCCACACCCGCGAACCCGTGGCGTGTGCCATGAATGCGGGCAACCTCGCCGCCGTGGCCGAAACCCTACGCGACCGATACGACGCCCTCGACTTAGTGATTGCTGGGGATGACGACCGCATGACCCCCGGCAACCCAGGCCGCACCGCCGCCAATGCGGCAGCGCTGGCCGTGGGTGCCCTGGTGCTGTTTCCCGTATGGCCACAAGACGCCCCCACCTCACTCAGCGACTTTAACGACCTAGCTCGCTGGTATCGCCAGCAAAGGAACGCCACATGAGCGAGCAACCCACCCGCGAACAGCAGGCGCACCTTGCCCTGGTGGGCAAGCCGACCGCGCCCAAGATCGACACCTTAGAGCGCCCCAGCTACGCCGTGTACGAAGGCCCCACCATGGTAGAGGGCAAACAGTACCGGGCGGGTACTTGGTATCACGGCATCAAGCACACCAACAGCGACGAGGCAGGCCAGCCGTTCGACCTCTGGCTATGCGCGCCGCTGTACGTCAAAGCGGAAACGATCAACAGCGACGATGGCAGCGTTGGCCGCTTGCTGCGCTTCAAGCATCGTGGCCATGCCATCGAGTACGTCATGCCCATGGAAGCCCTCGCGGGCAAAGGCGAGGAGGTGTTGAAAGCCTTGCTTCGCCAAGGGCTAGAGGTGGACTACCACCAGCGCCGCTATGTGCCTGCCTATATCGCCAGTTATCACGGCTTGACGCGCATCTTGGCGACCACGACTAAGCCAGGATGGCACGAGCGTAGTGGCGCCTTTGTGCTGCCGAGCCGCATTCTAGGCGGTGAGGACGTTCGCTTTCAGGACAGCGGCAAAGGCGCTCACCTGTTCTCAGAACGGGGCACCCTGGAGGGATGGAAAAGTGAGCTGGCCTACTTCTGCCAGGGCAACCCGGTACTGATCCTCTCCGTGTGCTGCGCCCTGGCTGGCCCGCTGCTTTCCAAAGTGGGGGTGAATGGGGGCGGGGTGCATCTGGTGGGCGACTCCTCCAGCGGTAAGTCACTCGCCCAGGCGTTGGCCGCCACGGTGTGGGGCGACCCCAGCCGCTTTGCCGCGTCGTGGGATATGTCGCGGGGTGGTATCGAGATCGAGGCATCGTCACGTAACGACACGGTGCTGATTCTGGACGAGATCAAGCGCGCCGACCCCAAGCGGGTACAAGAAATGGCCTACGCCATCGCCAACGGCACGGGCAAGGGCACCATGACCCGCGAACGGGAAGGGCGGCCCAAGCTCTATTGGCGTGTTTTGGCGCTTTCCAGCGGGGAGCGCTCGCTGTCTGAACACGCGGCCATCTCCGGCAATGCGGCCCACGCCGGGGCAGAGCTGCGCATGGTGGACGTAAACGCAGGCACCCGAGCTTATCGTGCGTTCGATGACGTTCACGGCATGAGCGGGGCCACCTTCCACAGAAAGCTGACCACGGCCACAGCGCACCACTTTGGCCGGGTAGGCCCCGCCTTTGTGGAGCATCTAATCAAGGAAACCGACCCCGACTACTTTTATCGGCGGTTTGCTGAGGTACGGGAAGGATTCAACTCAGACGGCCCCCAGGCGGGCAGGGTAGCGGATCGCTTCGCCATCATTGGGCTGGCGGGCGAGCTGGCGACCACCTACGGCATTTTGCCGTGGGAGGAGGGCACCGCCGCCAACGCCAGCCGTCAGCTATTCCGTGAGTGGGTGGCTAGGGTAGGCGACGGGAACGCAGAAGATCGGCAAATACTTAGCGCGCTATCGGACTTTATCGCCATGCATGGGGATAGCCGCTTTTCTGACATCGCCGCCCAGCTACCCAATTCCAGCATCAAGCACCGGGCAGGGTATTACGAGATCGAGGACGGCAAGCGCCTTTACCTGTTCAACCGCGCCTCGCTGACCGAAGCCGCCGCAGGCTATGGCCGAGACCGTGTGATACGCACCCTGGAAACCTACAGCGTGCTGGCCAAAACCGACAGTGGCCGCCGCCAGAAAAACTACCGCCTGCCAGGAGGAGGGAGCACGCGCTTTTTCGTCATCGATCCCGACAAGCTGGATGGCGAGCGAGGGGGCGAATGATGCAGGGGCTTTTTACACGTGAACCTAGTTTCTGTGGCAACACTGGCTACATCGGCAACGCCCAGCAACCATGCGGGTTACAGGTGTTGCCTATTAATAAGAGAGGTGGCAACAAAGGCAACACATATCTTTATATCTATATAACCCCTGTGTCTGTGCGTTGCCGTTTTAAAAAAGCGGCTACAGGTTGCCAAAAAAATAATCAATTAAATCAATGGCGTTACCGCTGTTGCCACGTTGCCCGCCTTTTTGAAAACAGTCAGGGGAATTATAGGGGGGAGGCTTTGTTCGCCATCCGAACTTTGGCTGTCCATCTCAGCGCCGCGACCCTCCCCCTTCCTGGCAGGCGCTTTTCTACTTGCTTCCGTTTTCCCAACCGTGGGGCCTTGGCTCCACATCCTCAGCCTGCACACCAACCGCCCAATGGAGGGCCTGATGAACCAACCAGCCGTTAACACTCAGCCCACTAGCAACAAGAGCGACGCCGAAACGATGAACGCACCTACTCAGCCAGTGAAAAAAGACGTTGGAAAGCCACGGTTTCTTCAATACATGGAAGTGCCCAGCCAATACCATGAAGTGGATGAGCAGACCCTGCGAGACCGCATACCTCCCTTGCGCAGGGCCTACCTAAACCGCCGTGAGCGCCTCGAAACGGCAAGCCGAGAATTGGAGCGCTTACGTAAGGCCGTCAGCGCTCTGGAAGCCCAACAGGAGGAGACAAACGCCTCATGGCGGCGTGATTTCTTGAATGGCTTTGGCAAACAGAGCAAGGCAGTTCGAGACCAGTTAAAGCAAAAGGCCAACTGGCAGATCGAGGCCGAGCAGCAGCGTGAAATGATCGAGCTGCTAGAGCCGCAAGTAACGTGGCTCAGGGTACATACCCACTATGCCAGGACTTCATTGGGCGTAGCCCAGTACCAGCTCTATGACTATGTAGCCCACAACACCATGCTGGCAGTGGCAAAGGAGTTTGCTGAATCAGGGATCGCGGAAAAGCTCTATGAAACGCTCCCTGCGCTGTTTTCTAGGATCGAGAGAGAGCTTAGTAACCGAGACCTCAATGACCAGCAGTTGAAACGCCTGCAATACGCGGCTGTCGGTGAGCTACTGTTGAGCTATCGCCCTGAGAAATTGTCCACAATTCAAGTTGAGGACTCCGAAAAGTATCCCAAGCTGGATTTTGAAGCCGATCCTAGCGAGTTCCGTTCTTTCCTTGGTGTTAGGAAGCGCGTGACCGAGGCTGAAGAAAAAATGGATGTCATTCCTAACCTGGAGGAGATAGACAAAGCCTAAGCGCCTAGCTGCTTCGCTATCACCAGCCCCGCCACCGTGCGGGGCTTTCTCTTTGTATGGCACGAACGCGGCTTACAGCGGCACACAGCGGCTATATGGCACGGTTGCCAGGTGGCAGGCCCCCCAGACCGCCGCACCCTACGGCGCGTTGTCCCCCACCCGCCTGCGGTGTTTGCTTGTGGGGTAGTTCTTCATGCACCCTGTAAAATGGGCCAAAGCCCGCTGTTGCTGGGCTGTAGGCGGGTTTTGGGTGTATGGGAGTCATGCGAAATCATGCGGATTTGTGTGCTTTAGGGAGCTCATAAAAAGAGAAGCACCTGCCGTGGTGGCTAGGGTTAATTGCAAGTCAATTAAGACTTTCCTTATTAAACCGTGCAAGGCCTTGTGAAAATCCTGTGCGTGGTTATGGCTTCACATTTGTTTGAAACAGTGCGCTGGGTTTTGGGAATGACTAGTTTTTGGTGGTTTTGCTAAGAAAAATTCAATTCTTGACCCCGTGGAGCTGGGTGCGCAGGTCTCATCATCTGGCCCTGATGGCTAGACTTGGCCGTTGAGCTTTCCGCTAGACGAGCTCTGGAGGAGGGCTACGAAAATCCATAGAAATCACTTTATGCTTTCCATATTGGGTGCTAGGATTACCAAAATTGATGTTTCGTTACCATTTTGAGGGTTGGGATAATGATTTCCATTAGTGAGCAGGAATTGGTTGCTCTGTTTCAGCAAGGAGTAGCCGGTAACTCAGCAGGGTTTACGCTTCTTGCTCGGCGGTTCGTGAGTAGCACTCGCAAGACAAATCCTGAAGTGGCAGAAAAATTATTAGAGCTTGTGGCCAGTCCGCATACTCTGAGGGGCACTGAAAAGCAACCACCGACAGACCGTGAAAGCAGCGCAAGTCTCCTTTCAGAACAATATCATGTGGTGCTTAAAGAAGAACCGCTTTGGAGTAAGAGTATTGCAGATAAATTAGAAGTGGCTATAAATGAAAGAAAGCATGAAAAGAAACTATTAGAAGCAGGATTAGAGCCAATCAAGGCGATGTTGTTTACAGGCCCGCCCGGGGTAGGGAAAACCTTAGGAGCTTCTTGGCTTGCACAAAAAATGAATTTGCCAATCTTTACACTTGATTTGTCCAGTGTTATGTCAAGTCTATTAGGAAAGACTGGTGCGAATATAAAAAATGTTTTCAATTATGCAGCTTCAATGCCATGTGTTCTATTTTTAGATGAGTTTGATGCAGTTGCTAAGAGGCGTGATGATGACAGAGATGTTGGTGAGTTAAAACGTTTAGTGAATGTCTTGTTGCAAGCCATTGATAAGTGGCCTTCTACTTCTTTATTGATTGCAGCCACAAATCATCCTGAGTTGCTTGATAGGGCTATATGGAGAAGATTTGATAAAGTCGTTGAGTTTGATTTGCCAAATAAAGAATCTGTTGAAAATTATTTTAAGCAGCTAGGTGTTAGTGAGAAAATAGCAAGCAAAATATCATGTATAATGAGCAATAAATCATATTCTGACTTGAATAAAATTGCTTCTGCAGCTAAAAAAATGAGTGTTTTGGAAGATGTGTCTTTAGATGATGCTGTCTTCAAGCAAGCGATATTTGGGGATGTGTTGGATAATCCTGATATGAGGTCAAGCGCAATAAGAGGTGCAGTTTCTGCTGGTATTTCTAGGAGAAAAGTTGCTGAGCTTACTGGGATGAGTCATCCAACTATCTCAAAGATTGTTAACAATAAAGGGGGTGTATGAGAATGGCTGATAGAAATTTGTTGTTAGGGCGTGGCGAAAAGTTGTCTTTGAGAACACCATTTAAAAATGGTGGTGGTGGTAAAAATTATCCTTATACATTTGATGAAGTACGGGAGCGATTGGATTCCGAGTTGGCAGAAGTTGAAGCTGGTGTCTCTAATCTGGAATCTGACGCTAAGCCTCGAGGAGAGGCTATATTTGAATTAGTGTTACATCCCTCTTTTATAGCGAAAAGTTATTACCCCGATGCTCTTTTAAGAGCTGCTGGTATGCGAGATGTTGGAAGCAAAGAAGTTGTTATAACCCCAAATAAAGTTACACGTAAGTCTGATTTTGGAAAGGAGTTAGGTACCGCTTCTTTGTATGTCGCGGGAGGCATGGAAAGTATAAGAGTGATGCGCTCTATTCTGCAAAATGGGATGGCTAATAAGGGTGTTAAGAAAGAAATCAGTGAAATTGAGAAAATTCGATGGGTGAGTAGTGATGATAAATATAAAGGTGAATTAGGGAGTGATTCTGAGACGGTTCGTCTTTATGAAGTTGCTCTGCATGCTGGGCATAAAGAAGAAGATATTATAGATGCCTTCGTTGATTATGTGAAAAAGCGGGGTGGTGAAGCTGTTTATCGGAAAAAAATACAAATAGGAGCACTAACTTTCTTTCCTTTAAAGGCCACTGAAAAACAGCTTAGAGAGATATTGAATTTCTCATTCATACGAGTTGCTAGAGAAATGCCTCAGCTCAGATCTGCAATGCCTAATGCGATGCGATCACCATTAGACTTTCCTGATATAAAATTGCCAAGTGCTCAAGCAGTTGAACAGGGCTTCAAAGTGGCGATTTTTGATGGTGGTCTCGGTTCCGCAGATTTAAGTGACTGGGCCGAAGAAATAGTTTGGGAAGATACAGAATCAACTAACGCTAACTACATAATGCATGGTAATGAAGTCACTTCAACATTTTTATTCGGCAGAATATCAGGTGATGGTGATGTACTGAAACAACCTTATGCTAATGTTGATCATTATCGGGTTATTTCTCCTGGTAGTGGCAGTGATCCGGATTTGTATGATGTTTTATTAAAAATCATAGATGTGCTGGATGCTGGAGATTATAAGTTTGTAAATCTTAGCTTAGGGCCTCGTATGCCCATATACGATGATGAAGTGCATGCTTGGACGGCTTGCCTAGACCAGCTGTGTGTGCGGCATGGAATATTAATGACAGTGGCTGCGGGTAACGATGGGGATATTCAGGGGGCCGATAGGATTCAACCTCCAGGTGATATGGTGAATGCAATGGCCATAGGGTCTTGCGATTTATCAGGTGAAATTTGGAATAGAGCATCCTATAGCTGTGTAGGGCCCGGTCGTAGTCCTGGTTATGTTAAGCCTGACGGAGTTGCATATGGTGGTAGTGATGCGGAATTGTTTAAAGTTTATAACCCTTTCGCAAGCTCAGTAGTGGGTGTTAAAGGAACAAGTTACTCAGCTCCACTAGTTCTCCGAGCTGCGGCAGGACTAGCCGCTATTTCTGATTATGATATGAGTTCTATAGCAATTAAGTCTCTTTTGGTGCATACCGCAGGCACGAGATATCGAATGGACAGGAGGGAAGTTGGTTGGGGAAGATTTAAAGAGAATCCGGTAGAAATATCCTGAATCCGTGAGACCGGCCCCCGGAAGCACTTCTAACCCACTGACCTGCATGGCAATATAGCCATTATCGCCATTCACCCAGACAGTGCCATGCCCAACAT
>NZ_BMXN01000042.1 GCF_014651775.1 Vreelandella hamiltonii | reverse complement strand
ATGTTGGGCATGGCACTGTCTGGGTGAATGGCGATAATGGCTATATTGCCATGCAGGTCAGTGGGTTAGAAGTGCTTCCGGGGGCCGGTCTCACGGATTCAGGTATTTGATTAAAATAAGGCCCATCTCCCACTAATAGAAGCCTAAAATCAATGTTTGGTTGCTTTTTGTGAATAAGCTCACAAGCGTCAATTAAATCATCTAAGCCTTCATAATCTTGGAATGAACCAATATAGCCAATTACTGGAATATCCGGGGTGATATCTAGCTCTTTAAGTAAAGTAGGTGATTTACCGCATGGTACAAATTTTTCTGGATTTGTACAGTTTGGTAGTATATGAATTTTATTCTCATTCACGCCCCGACTTATTAGCTCATTTTTCATTGCTCCTGTTAGGGTAAAAACAATATCTGCTTTTATTGCAGTCATAGTTTCTAGGTGCCGAATTTTTTCTGTTTCGTATTTTCTTTGCGGTGCCGTTTCACGAGACTCATGCACAATTTCCCACAAGCCAGAAACTTCATAAACGAAAGGCAAATTATTCTTTTTTGCTGCAATCAACGCTGGTAAAGCAATCTGATAGGTTGATCTACCATGAATATATCCTGGCTGTTCTTGTTCAATAACTTTTTCAAAGACATCAATACAGTCAAGCATATAGCTTGCTTCGTCTTTTAATCGAGCAGATTTACATGCTGTTTTGGTGTAAACAAGGCCATCTACATCTACACTTATTGATTCTTCCTTTATATCTTTTTTAACGTCATACGGGAAATTTGGCCTTGTATAAGGTTTCACATCTAAACCACGATTGACTAGCGCACTAGCAAGACCGTGTGCTCTGGTAGCGTAACCACCAGAAAAATAAGGTAACGAGCTATGGAGAAAATAAACAGATTTAGTACTTTTTATACTTTCGTTTTTAACTACTGACTCACAAGTCTCATAGTACTCTTTGTAAACCTCTAAATAAGAAGCGCTTTTTTTTCTAATGAGCTCAACCTCATTCCCTAGTTTCTCATGGCCGTCACACAAATCAACCACACGATCATATTTCTGAGCTGCAAAGAGCGCCTTAACATAAAATTTAAAAGAAAAACGACAACTTCCTTGAAGGAAAGCAAATTTAGCTAAAGCTAAAGAATTAGTTATATTACCATTCTTCAGCTCGACGCAAGAAAGCTCCCTTAGCCATTTCTCTTCTTCAAGCAGAAGTTGACTTCCTTTATTGTTAGTCAACATATCAAATGCGATTTCAATATCACTTGGTTTATTTTTCGATTCTACAGATGAACATCCGAATGAATTTAGCATTGGTTTAATTTTATATTTAAACTCATAAGCATAGCGCTTATCATCATTATATTTACCACAATATAATTGTGGAAGCATTGCAGCAATTTTAACCGAAAGATCCCCCTCTTTAAAAGCAACTGCATTAGCAGCAATATCATCTATAGCTTCTTCACAATAAGATGGCACTAATACAGGTATATTACAACTTGATGCCTCAATGAATTTTGTTGGTTGAACTATTCTACACACAGGAAGATTTTTACGTGGCATAACAACCAAATCAACCAAGGAATAGTACTCTTGTATTAACTCATGACTGATGCGACCAACTTGAATCAACCAGGGTTCTAATGACAAAACTTGAGCATTTGTAACAACATTTGTTATAGCTTGATCGTCACCTACAAGTAATAACTTTATTCTAAATCCTTTTTCATGGAGCTGTTTGCACGAAACAACAAGTTCATCTATTCCTTCATACTCATTAAAACTACCAATATAGCCTACTACTTTGTCACCCTCTTCAATGCCCAGACGTTTTTTCAGCGCGGGGTTGGCAGGCTTGATCTCGGGAAGCTTTGTGACTCCGTTGGGCACAATGGCGATGTTTTCTGCTGTTACACCGCGTTTTACCAGCTCCTCTTTCATGGGCTGGTTGAGGGTGAATACCTTTTGCGCCTGTTTTGCTACAAACGCATCACGTTCGGCTTCTTTACGGAAGGCGGCGCTGTTTTCATACTCGGGTTCGCGGGCGGCACGTGAAAGCTCCCAAAAACCGCGTACCTCGTTATAGAACGGTAGGCCCAAGCGCTTGGCAGCCACCCAGGCGGGCAGGCCCACTGCATGGTTGGAAGCGGCCAATACCGCGCTGGGGCGGTACACCCTGAATAACTCTATGTACTTATTTATGCTCTCTTCTAACAGCGGCTTGCCGCTTTTTGGGGAAGCATCGTTTTGCCAACGTGTATGAATGTAGCGCACGCCTTCAATGGTGGTTTCCGGTACTACGTTGCTTTCTGTGTTTAGCTCCCACGGCCTACCGGGGCGCACAAAGCAGAGCGTTTCAAACCCGTGCTGGTTCAGTGCGTGGGCAATGCCTTGGGTTCTAATCGCATAGCCGTTGCTGGCGTAACTTTGCCCATGGCTAACCATGTAGGCAATTCTTCCTTGAATGGGCGCATTGATTGGCTGCGCGGGTGTGTCCGCAAGCTTGGAGGCGTGTGAAAGCAACTCGTCCATGGAGATCCAGAAATAGGTAAATAGTGAGAGAACAATCGTAAAGAGTGAGGAGTGAATGGTGAGGGGGAAGTGATGAGCCTATGGACTAATGCTGTGGCCCTGCGGAACTCCCCCTCACTTTTAAGTGGGCTATTAGCCCAGTAAGCCTACGGCGTCGATGACGCTCTCTTTCTCGCGTACTTTCTCTACGTTTTTGATAAACGATTTGTGCTTCACGAGTACGCACACTACGTCTGCTTGTGTCAGCGCTTCTTCCAGCGTTTTTAGTTCTACATTGGGCTGTTGCAGTGTTTTAGGCAGCGCTTCGATGTTGGGCTCGACTACCTGCAAACGGCAGCCCAGGGCGGCTACTTGTTCGGCAATACCCAAGGCGGGGCTTTCACGCAGGTCGTCGATATCGGGTTTGAAGGCAACGCCTAAGCAGGCCACGGTCAGCTCGCTGCGCTTGGCTTCGGGGTTTTGCTGGTGGTAGCTGTCCAGGGCCTCTTTAACCCGCGCCAGCACCCACTGGGGTTTGGCATCGTTGACTTCACGCGCAGCGCGTACAATTTTGGCCTGTTCTGGGCAGGCATCCACAATGAACCAGGGGTCTACGGCAATGCAGTGGCCGCCTACGCCTGCGCCGGGGGTCAGAATATTCACCCGTGGGTGGCGGTTGGCTAGCGCAATCAGTTCCCACACGTTGATGTCCAGCTCGTGGCAAATGGTGGAAAGCTCATTGGCAAATGCAATATTCACATCGCGGAAGCTGTTTTCGGTCAGTTTGGCCATTTCCGCCGTGCGGGCGGTGGTCGGTACGCACTCGCCTTCGACCACGATGCCATACAAGGCACAGGCGGCTTCGGCGCACTTGGGGGTCATACCGCCAATCACGCGGTCGTTTTCCACGAGCTCACGAATCACATGGCCGGGCAACACACGCTCGGGGCAGTGGGCAATGCGGATATCCGAGGCTTCGCCGTGGGTTTGCGGGAAGGTGAGGTCTGGCCGGGCTTCTGCTAGCCATGCGGCCATTTGCTCGGTGGCACCAATGGGGCTGGTGGATTCCAGCACCACGAGGTTGCCTGGCTCTAACACGGCGGCGATGGATTTGGCGGCAGCTTCGATGTAGCTCAGGTCGGCTTTGTGGTTCTGGCCGTGCTCATCGGTGTGGAACGGGGTGGGTACTGCCACCATGAACGCATCGGCGGGTTCGGGTTTTGTGGTGGCACGCAGGTAACCTTCGGTGACGGCAGCGTGTACCACCATATCCAGCTCGGGCTCGACAATGTGAATTTGGCCGCTGTTGATGGTGTCTACGGCGTGCTGGTTGACATCCACACCAATGACTTTTTTCTTGCGTGACGCAAATACTGCCGCGGTAGGGAGACCAATGTAGCCCAAACCGATCATGGAGATAGTATCGAATTTCATGTTCATGCTCTTAGAAGGAGTAAAATTAGTGAGCCACGGAAGACACTGACAACACGGATAAGTACTTATACGGATAGGTACTTATACAAATTGGTACTCTTTCATTTATCCGTGTCATCCGTGTTATTTCGTGGCATGACAACGCTAGTGCGCGTATTACTTCGCCAAGATGTCGCGAATACGTTGGCAAGCGTTACCGTCGCCGTAGGGGTTGTGGGCGTAGCTCATGGCGTTATAGGCCTGCTCATCGGTGAGCAGTGTGTTCAGCGCGCGGGTGATGGCGGCGACATCGGTACCTACCAGTTTCACGGTTCCGGCTTCTACCGCTTCAGGGCGCTCGGTGGTATCGCGCATGACCAGCACGGGCTTGCCTAATGAGGGCGCTTCTTCTTGAATACCGCCAGAGTCCGTCAGGATAATGTGCGCCTGGTTCATCAAGTACACAAACGGCAGGTAGTCTTGCGGCTCTACCAGGTGTACGTTGCTCACATCGGCTAACAGCCGGTTTACCGGTTCGCGCACGTTGGGGTTCAGGTGTACGGGGTAGAGAATTTGCGTTTCGGGATGCGCTTTTGCGGTTTCCGCCAGGGCTTGGCAAATGCGTTCGAACCCGCCGCCAAAGCTTTCACGGCGGTGGCCGGTCACTAGAATCAGTTTCTTGCTGGCATCCAGCATGGGAAAGCGTTTGGCCTGTTCTGCGGCAAGCTCCGGCTGGCTCTTGAGCTTTTCAACGACTTCCAGCAGCGCATCGATCACCGTGTTGCCCGTTACGTGAATGGTGGCAGGGTCGATGCCTTCTTCCAGCAGGTTCTGCCTGGAGGTACTGGTGGGCGCAAAGTGCACGGCGGCCAGTGCGCCGGTTAACTTGCGGTTGCCCTCTTCCGGCCAGGGCGAATACAGGTTGCCCGTGCGCAGGCCTGCTTCTACATGGCCTACGGGAATTTGCTGGTAGTAGCACGCCAATGTGGTGGCAAAGGTGGTGGCCGTATCGCCATGCACTAACACGATATCCGGCTTGAACTCTTCAAGAACACTCTTTAACCCTTGCAGAATGCCGCAGGTCACATCATTCAGGTCTTGCCCTGGCTTCATGATGTTGAGGTCGTAGTCGGGCGTCAGCTCGAATAGTTCCAGTACCTGATCCAGCATTTCGCGGTGCTGTGCCGTAACACACACTTTCGCTTCAAAACGCGTGTCTTCCGCTAACTGCAGTGCCAGCGGGGCCATTTTGATGGCTTCAGGGCGTGTACCAAACACGGTTAAAACTTTCATCGGTGTTCCCTATTCCTTGCCTATGGTGTGGCGGTTTCCAACAGTTGATATTCCAGCTCTTGGCAGCGGCGGTAGTAGTGTTCAAGCAGGCTTTGGGTTTCTGCCAGCTGTCTAGATTCCGCAGGCGAGCCCGCAAGCACTTGTTTATGTTCAGGTTCGCCTTTTATACGCTGCTCACACAAAGCAATATTAGCGCTGAAAAAGGCGCTATCATAAAGCGTTGCTGCTTTCTGGTACAGGTTTAAGGCTTCCTGATAGTTCCCCTCGCGGAAGCTTTTAGAGGCGCTGGCCACAATTCGCTGTGTCACATCCATTCCCTTATGTTCTCTGTTGCTTATGTCCATTCGTATCGTCGTGAGAGACTTTGCCGCCCCGCGTTAAAGGTCCGTGGTACGCCGTGTAATATGCTGGCCCAAGGCATTGGCAACCTCTTTGATAAACGTGTGCTGCTCGTCAAATTTTTTATTTATATCTTTATGCAATTCCATGAGTGCAGCATGCAGCGCTTTTTGTTGTGCCAATTCGGCCTGCAAAGCGTCGAGCTTTTGCTGTTGTTCGGCACACTGTGCTTTCAGCGCTTCACGCTCTTGCTGCCACTGCGTTTGCTGAGCTAACCACTCCTGCTGTTCGTTATGCCCTGCCTCGATGGCCACTTGGGCAGCCTTGAGCTGCTTGGCCAGCTTGGCCGCGCGCTGTGCCTGCTCTTGCCAGCGGTCGTAGAACGGGTGGCGGGTTAGCTGAAGCAGGGGCAGGTCCGGGTCGTCTTCGCGGGTTACTTGAAGCTCGAAGCCTTCTTCCAGGCACCAATTGAGGATTTCCTCGGTTTCCGGCATGCCTTGGTACAGCGGTACGCCCCCTACTCTTAACCACAGCTCGCTGAGTTGCTTGTAGCCGGCGTGCGCTTTCAGCGCTTGCAGTAGCGGCCATACCAGTTCTGGCTGTTCGACCACTATGGTGCTGGGCTGGTTTTCCAGTTCATTCAGTAGATCGGCGACCCCCATGAGCGGCTGGGGGGTGCTGTCTACCAGCTCTAGCCCTGGGTAAAGGGTGTAAAGCCCAGAGGCGGGTTGGCTGGCGTTGAACTCCGGCAGGTTGAAGGCGTAGTACGGTTGTTCACCGCTGGTCTCCGCCAGTTTTTTTACTTGCTGCACGGCTTGTGGGAACAAACCCTGTACTTCCAGCCACTGCTCGCTATTCGCGGTGGGCGTAATGAACTGGGCACTTTCTGCCGGGCCAAGCGCTTCCAGCAGCGTTAGCGTGTCGGGCCGCAGAGGCCCCAGGTACAGTAATTGAATGCTCATGAGGGGTCACTTCTATGCGTGGGCATTGGGCAGCGTGGTATTCAAGGCTGGGCGGGGGCTGGCAACTGCTGCTGGGGCCTGGCGGGCAAGCGCTCTTCATGCTGCCCATAGCGCAGGTAGTGAAGCAGCGGGTTTTGCCCAGAAATCGCTACGTCTGCGTATTCACACAGGTAGAAGTAAGTATCGAACTTGTCGCTGGGGTTGCGCCCTTCGGTGGCACCAAACTTGAGGTAGTGTTCAGCGGGTTCCATGCCGGAAGTTTTGACATCCGGGTACTGTTCACAATACCACTGGGCATCGAAGAAGCTGCTTTGCTGGATGGTGGCTACCTGTTGCGGTAGCGCACGCTTGAAGGGGCGGCTATAGCGGTAGGCGGCAGCGGCATTGCGGTGCCCACTGGCGCGCAGCCACTGGGTAACGCTTTCGTACTGGTGCTGCATGAGCTGCTGTTCTTGCTTGAGCACATTGATGGTTTTCTGACGGCTGTCGGCCTGCTTTTTGTAGTGCTGGGCATTTTCGGTGGTCTTTACTAGCTGCTCTTGCACTTCATGAAGCTGAGCCACGATGAGCTGCTGCTCTTGCTGCAGCTGCTGGTATTTCACATTGGCCTGCGCGTCTTTTTTCTCTGCTTGCTTCACCGCTTTTTGATGCGCTTGAGTGAGCTTGTCCAGGCTTTGCTGGGCGGTTTGATGCTGTTTTTGCAAGGTTTGCAGGGTGTCTTGCAGCTGCTGCTTGTCCTGGGCTTCCAGGCGGAACTGCTCTTGGGTTTGATGCAGCTGTTCGATCAACAACGCCTGCTCTTGCAGTAACTGCTCTTTGCGATGCTGCGCTTGTTGCTGCGCCTTGGCGGCATTTTCTTCCGCTTGTTCCAGTTCGGCCTGGTGTGCAGCCGCCAACGCGTTGGCTTCTTGCTGCGCTTGTGCCAATTGCTGTTCGACCTGTTGCAGGGCCTCTTGGCTGGCCTGGCTCAGCGCTTTGTAGGCATCTTGCTGTGCCTGGGCGGCCTTGGTTTGCTCTGCCAGCTGCTTTTCCAACGCTTGCTGGGCTTTTTTATGGTCGCCTTTTAGCTGGCTCAGTTCGGCTTTGCGCTCATCCAGCCGAGCTTGTTGCGATTTGGTTTTCTTTCTTAACCAGTTGAGCTTGGTTTCTTTTTCTTCCAGGTCGGCCTGTTGTGCCTGGTTGGCCAGAATGTTCTCTTCCAGCGCTTCTTGCACTTTCATGAGCTGTTCTAGCAGCGCCGCATTTTCTTGCTCTACGCCGTAAGTGTGATCTTGCAGCTTGGCCAGTTCGTTGGCTTTGCGCGTGGCGGCTTGCTGCTGTTCGTCCAGCTGCTGGCGCAGCTGGGTGTTGGTGGCCTGCTGCTCTGTCAGTTGGCTGGCCAGGGTGTCTTTGGCGTGTTCGGTTTCCAGCAGCTGGGCGCTTTTTTCTGATAGGCGCTGGGTGGTTTCTTCCAGGCGCTTTTGGGTTGCGTCGTGCTTGGCTTGGGTATCGTTGCATTGCTGCTGCAGCGTGGCCAGCTGTTCGCCAAGCTGGCTGTTTTCCTGCTGCGCGTGGCTTAGCTCTGCCTGGGCACTCTCTGTCGTGGCTTTGAGCGTGTCGCGTTGCTGGTGCTCGTGCGCCAACTGTTGCAGGCTTTGCTCGACTACGTCGACGGCGGGCTGCTGCCAGTTCGCTACGTGGCCGCTGCTGGCTTTCAGGTAGCTGTAGGCTTGTTGCAGCAGGCTGTCTTCCTGGGTGAGCTGATGCGCCATTAGCCGGTAGAGAGGTGCTGTTTGCGCCAGCGTGAGCTGGGCCACCCATGGCAGCAGGGCCACAGTGGCGACGTTGGGCAGGTACCCTTCCAGCGTCACCTGTTTACGCTTGCGCTTATAGAGTTTTACCAATAGGTCGGCCTGATAGCTCCATTGCCACAGTGCTTCTTTAGGCCGATTGGCGTGCTGCAAGCTGGCGGCTAACCAGGCGCTGGGGTGCGGCCATGCAATGGTGCAGGTGCGCTCTGCATCGCTTTTTAGCCAGTGCTCCAGAGCTGAGAGGGCTTCTTCCGTGAAGACGCTAAGAAGTAAAGCGGGCTGCCCTTCCGTCGTGTCGTGGGAGAAGCCAGTGGCGATATCGCCTAGCGTAACGGCATGGGCGGGCTCTGCGCTGGCGTCTCCCTCTCGCGTATCGCGAAATTTTTCGGTTCCGATATATACGGCTAAGGACATTGTCTGGGCAGCTCCATTCACTTCTTTGATAGTCATTTGATTTACTTGAACTGGGGGGCTTCGTGCAGGCTGAGCCCTTGAGCATCTTTGTTGGATAGGGTGGGTCGTTGGTGTTCGCTCAGCGGCCATGTAATCGCTAGGCTTGGGTCGTCCCAACGGATCGACACTTCATCGCCGGGGGCGTAATAGTCGGTGCATTTGTATTGAAATTCGGCTTCATCACTCGTGACGTAAAAGCCGTGTGCAAACCCTGGTGGTACCCACAGCATTTGCTTGTTGTCAGCACTTAAATGGACGCCTACCCACTGGCCAAAGGTGGCCGAGCTTGCGCGCATGTCCACCGCTACATCGAACACTTCACCTTGCGTAACGCGTACCAGCTTGCCTTGGGGCTGCTGATGTTGGTAGTGCAACCCGCGTAAAATGCCGTGTTTGGATTTGCTGTGGTTGTCTTGCACGAACTGGTAAGGGCCGCAGTGTGTTTCAAATTCGCTTTGACGAAAGGTTTCCATGAAGAAACCGCGCTCATCCCCAAACACTTGCGGGGTGAGCAGCACCACCTCAGGAATGGCGAGTTTTTCGTACTTCATAAATAGCTCGTAAGGCGTGAATCGTTAGGTGTGAGGTGCCATTCAAGTACCACAAGGTTCCTTACCTCTTACCCTTTACCTTTTACTTTTAAAAGGCGCTGGAGGTATTGGCCGTATTGGGTTTTGGCTAGGGGCTTGGCGAGCTCGGCTAGCTGTTCGCTGGTGATCCAGCCTTGCTGCCAGGCAATTTCCTCCAGGCAGGCGATTTTCAGGCCTTGGCGGTGCTCAATGGTTTGTACGTATTGGCTGGCTTCCAAGAGGCTATCGTGGGTGCCGGTGTCTAACCAGGCGAAGCCTCGGCCCAGGCGCTCTACGCGTAAATCGCCGCGTTGCAGGTAGGCGTTATTCACGCTGGTAATTTCTAGCTCGCCACGTTCTGAGGGCTTGACCTGCTTGGCAATCTCGACCACATCTTTGTCGTAGAAGTAGAGCCCGGTGACCGCATAAGCGGATTTGGGCTTTTTGGGCTTCTCTTCGATGGAGATGGCTTTGCCTGTTTCATCAAACTCCACCACGCCAAAGCGTTCAGGGTCTTTGACCAGATAGCCAAATACGGTGGCACCGCTGGTGTGTGCGCTGGCTCGCTTTAGCTGATCAGAGAAGTGTTGGCCGTGGAAGATGTTGTCGCCTAGTACCAGGCATACCGGGCTTTCGCCGATGAAGCGCTCCCCGATGATGAAGGCTTGTGCCAGGCCATCGGGGCTTGGCTGTTCGGCATATTCGAAGCGCAAGCCGAAATCATCGCCACTGCCCAGCAGGTTTTGGTATTGAGGCAGGTCTTCAGGGGTAGAGATGATGAGAATATCGCGGATGCCCGCCAGCATCAGTACCGAGATCGGGTAGTAGATCATCGGCTTGTCGTAGATGGGCAGCAATTGTTTGGAAACGCCCCGAGTAATGGGGTGCAGGCGTGTGCCTGAACCACCGGCAAGAATGATGCCTTTTCTGGGTGTGGTTTGACTCATTGGGGTCTCTTTGTTCATTTTTAGCCACGAATGTTCACTGATAGCACGGATGACATCAAAAGAAACAATAAATAAAAACTTTCCGCTTTTTCAGTGCGTTCCGTGGCTTAGTAATGTTCCAGATGCTCTTGAAGCGTGAGCGCCAGCTGGCTTTGCCACGTAGGCAGGGTGATGCCTAGTGCCCGCTCTATTTTGCTCAGCGACAGGCGTGAGTTTAACGGGCGCTGGGCGGGTGTTGGGTACTGAGCCGTGGTGATGCCGTGGGTATTATCAGGTGTAATGGCCAGGGCTAACTGCCGCTGGGAGGCCTGTTTGAAAATTTCGCTGGCGAGGCCATGCCAGCTGGTTTTGCCCTGCGTGGCCAGATGGTAAACCCCTGATGGGATGTGAGGGGTCAAACGTGAGGCGTGAGGGGTGAAGGCCAACGCGGTGATTTGGGCGATCAAGCGTGCTGGCGTGGGCGCGCCTATTTGGTCGTTGACGATGTTGAGCGTTTCGCGCTTGTAGCCCAGGCGCAGCATGGTTTTCATGAAGTTGTTGCCCCGGGCGGCGTATACCCAACTGGTGCGGAAAATCAGGTGGTGTGCACCACTTTGAGTCACCGCTTCATCCCCTTCTAGCTTGGTTTGCCCGTAAATGCTTAGAGGGCCGGTGGGGCTATCCTCTTGCCACGGGGTTTCGCCGTTGCCGGGGTAAACGTAATCGGTTGAATAGTGGACTAGCGCGATGCCCTGCTGGGCGGCATAGGCGGCTAGCTGTGCGGGTAACTCGGCATTCAGGCGTTTGGCTTGTTCCGGCTCGCTTTCGGCTTTGTCTACCGCGGTGTAGGCGGCGGCATTCAGAATCAAGGCAGGTTGGTGCTTTGCAAGATACTCATCCACAGCGTGAGCATTGGTTAAATCAAGCGCCTGCCGTGAGGGGGCCAAGATGTTGCCGAACGGGGCAAACTGGCGCTGCAGCTCAAAGCCCACTTGGCCGTTGCCGCCGGTGATGAAAATGTTCATGGTGAATCCTTTTTTGCCACGGACACTCACGGAAAACACGGATAAAAACATTAAACAACGATACGTTTGATCAGTGTTTTTGGAAATGTGAAATTAATGAGCAGTCCTACAGGTAAGTTAGTGGCACGAAGATAATTTATGAGTTGCGGTTCAGCGGCTGGAGGCAAGTTTTTCTGCGCTTTCAACTCTAGAATAATTTTACCTTCTACCAACAGATCGAGCCGGTGCTCCCCTACCAGGCACTGTTTGTAGTAGATATTGACAGGCTTTTCAGCCTCCACATATAGACCGGCAGATTGCAGCTCAATGAACAATGCTTTTTGATAGATGCTTTCCAGAAAACCGGGGCCAAGCTGCCTGCTGACTTCAAAAACAGCTCCCCTGATTCGATATGTTAGCGCTTCTTCCTTGAGCATGTGCATCTCTTGTTAGCAACCACGGAAGCTCACTACAAACACAGATAAGATCAAAAGCAATTAATTAAAAAACCATAGTAACTATTCAGCACCGGTTGGCTGAGTCGGGGCTTCTTGCTGCATGAAGGCTGGCACCTCCCCCGCAAACAGTTGCTCCAGTGCGGTATGCGCCGCCACCCCTT
>NZ_BMXN01000041.1 GCF_014651775.1 Vreelandella hamiltonii | reverse complement strand
CAATAACGGGCTTGCGAAAGCCAACTTGCACGGGGCGAATGATCAAAAAGTGCTCGCTGGCGGTGATAGGGAAAGTGTCGGCGCCGGCTTCACGGATTCAGGAAATAGTTCAGCATGTTAAAAATTCTTTGGTAAATGATAAAGTAATAGTAACAGGACGAGTTCCTCATTCTCTAGCTTCAGAGTACTATTCTGTTATCGATATAGCTCCTTTTCCTAGAAAGGCTTGGCCGGTGTGTGAGATGGTCTCCCCTATGAAGCCACTCGAGGCTCTATCTATGGGCAAAGCCGTGCTAGTATCTAGTGTAGGAGCTTTATCAGAAATGGTAATAAGAGATAAGACAGGATTTGTTTTTGAAAAAGGGCAGATTTCTAGTTTGGCCGAAGAGCTTATTAAACTGATGATTAATGATGAGTTACGTTCTGAGGTTGGAAAGAATGCTAGGTCTTGGGTTCAAGAAAATAGAACTTGGAAAAATGTGAGCGCTAAGTTCATAAATGCAGCTTTTGGAGAAGTTTAATATGGTTTTGAATAATTTGGTAAAATCATTTTTTAGAGCAAAAATAGAAGGGTCAGTTGTTAAAGAAGAAAATGATTTTCATCTTTATAGGAAAAGATTTAATAAGAATTTTGTTGTTTTTTGCGGTTTAGACTTTAATTCTAGTAAAGTGTTAAATAAGAAGTTTCCAGGCATTAACACGTTAACCTTCTTAAGTCCTAATCAAGTTGCTGCTAGTGAAATAAACCTCACTGCTGTTTTACCTTTTTCGAAAAGTATTGTATATTTTTTTGATTCAAAATTGGAAAATCAAATACCAGATTTTTGTTTTGATTCTGGTGTGGTGCTAGTACATGAAGGGAAATTGGTTTTAAAGAAAAAAGGAAGCAGTACAGTAGAGCTTTTGTTCCAAAGTGAGTCTTTAGTTACAGCATTTTTTTATATAGCTAGTGTCGTTGCGTTGAATTTTGGCAGAGTGATTTCCGGTGTAATCAATGAGCGTGACATTATAAAAAATTATGAGAAAAGAGAGTATTTTCGAAAACCTAGAAAGCATGAGCTTATAAGTATAAGTGGAAAAAAAGTAGAAACAGCTGAATTTTGTAAAAAAAATAAAATTAAAATACCTAGAATAATTTTAACAAAGCTCGATAATGTTGTTCTACAAGATAATGATGTTTTTGAGAATTCATCTTTTGTCATTAAAGATAATTCTGGATGCAGTTCTCAAGGCGTGCACGTAGTTCAAAAAGAAAAAGGTCATTACATTGATTTGATGTCGAAAGAGGACGTCAAACTTAGTAAGTTAGATATTCAGGCGATACTTGATAAGTATCAGAGCTGCATAGTTGAGGAAAAAATAGGATCAGATGGGACGATACCATATGATTTAAAAGTTTATTGTTATAACGGAAAGCCTAAATTAATACTTCTAATTGATCGAAATTATAAAAGAAAAGAAGGCAAGGTTTATGTTAAAGCATATGATCTTAAAAGCAATAGTTTTATTGATGGTTTTATGCTTAATAATCAAGAGCGTTTTTTTGAACCTCCGGAAGATATTGAAGATTTATATAGAAAATATTTGTCAAATGACTTAGTGGAGAGAGTTAGGTTTTTCTGCAGCGAAGTGTTGAGTAGTGTTGAATACTATGAGTTTGTAAGCATAGATTTGTTTGAGCAAAATAATACTCTTTACTTGGGGGAGTTCACTAAGACTCCAGGTGCCTTTCTATACCACCTAAATCCTTCTAATTTTATAGAGTGGATTTTTGAGAGAAGCTAATAAGTTTATAGTTTATAGTTTATAGTTTATAGTTTATAGTTTCTAGATGTCGGGTCCCGTGTGATTAACCACACGTTTAGTAAATAACTCAGGTCGCTTGGCCTGCCACTCCTTCATCGCCGTGATCGGTGACTGATGATGCAGCGCCTTCTGAGGGATGTGATGATTGTACAGCCAAGCGTAACGTTTGAGCGTTTGCTCCAGGTCCTCGCCTGACGTATAGCGACGGGTCGACAGTACCTCGCTGATGCGGCCGTTGAACCGCTCCACATACCGTTCGTCTGTGGCCTTCCCGGCTTGATCAATCGGTGGTCGATACCATGGGCTTGGCACTCCTGGTCGAAGGGATGGCGACCGCTGGGCTTGCGTTCACCTCCCCGCGTGAAGCGATCAGTGAACGACTTGCCGTTGTCAGTGAGCACCGTCTGGATCGTGAAAGGCGCCTTCTCCTCCACGCGCTTCGTGAACGCCTTGGCATCCTTGGCAGACTGGCTGCGCCTGACCTCCAGATAGACCCAGCGTGTGGCACGGTCGATGGCGACATATAGGTAGCGCTTCTGATCTTCATCAGGCATCTGAGGCAGGTGCTTGATGTCGATATGCACATACCCGGGCTCATAGTCCTTGAAGGGCTTGTGCCGGGGCTTCCCATCATTGCCTGCGTCCTGTCGAGCCAGTTCTGCCAGTGTCGGCACCTCACGCCGCTGGAGCATGCGGTGCAGTCCTGAACGAGACAGTCGAGGGTTCAGGAACTCACGTGCCACAACGAGCAGATCATCCAGGCCGAGGCGCAGGAATTCGCGAGCGGCGACCAGCATCTCCTCTTGCTCGGAGGTGAGGGTGGCCAGGAGGTTGTGACGTGTGTGCGGTCGATCATGGACATCATCGCGGTACCGCCAGCGCCGTATGGTCGCGGGTGAAACGCCATACTGGCGGGCCAGCTCGCTATCGGTGATGCTGGAAGCCGCTGCCTGGATCTCGGCGCGGATCTTCGGTGTCGTGGTCGCCTGCTTATGCAGCTTGATGTCCATGAACCTGCTCCCGAATGAATGTCTGTAGAAGCTCTCTGGCTGCCAGCAGAGGATAACTCCTATAGCTCATTTGATCATCCGAGACCCTACATCTAGATTCCAAGTGATTTTAGGGGATGCTCATGAAAAGTATTAAAAAAATAGGTTTTTTCTATTTTCACGTGGCCAGTAATATTGGTGATTTAGCCATAAATGAAGGTGTATCAGAAATTGTAAAATTAAAATACCCTAATGCGTCTATCGAGTGCTTCATATTAGATGGCCAACAAAGCCTTCACTTAAAATCTTCAATTTCATCAGGTGTTAATTATCACTATATTAATGGGAAAGAGTTGGATTTTTTGAAGTATGCTATTGAGCCCAGTATTTTTTGGAGTGATTTTATTGGAGATTTGAGTTTAGATTTAGTTTTAATTAATTCAGGGGAGCATTACTTCCAATACTTGCATAATGAAAATAGTTATTCCTTGTTCTGGAGGTTGCTACCTGCGTTGTCAGCAATTGAAAAGGGGCTGCCGGTTTGTTTTTTACCATCAACTGTTGGGCCTCTTGAAACTTTAGAGTCTCGTGCACTATTAAAGTCTTTCTTTTCTGTTTGTGCTAAGGTGTTCATCAGAGATTCGGTGAGTCATGAGTATTTAAATAGTATTGCCATTCAACAGGGCCCAGGCTCTCTTAATGCATTTTTAGCTCTTGATCCGGCTTTTTTCTTAGAAAGTTCTAATGATAACTCTTTAGAATCCGATTTCCCTTTCCCTACTTCTAATAATGTAGCCATTGTGGTTCGGCTTGAAGATTGGGGCATACGAATAAAAGATTCAGAACGGAAAAAGAAAAATAAGCTTCATGTGGACGAAGGTTTTGTTAATTCGCTTTCATTTTGTTTTGCAAGTTGTCTTATAGATAGAATTTTATCAGAGACAAATAAGAACATAATTGTTTTTAATCAGACTTTAGCAGACAAGAAGCTCAGTAAATCAATATTTGAAAAGTATATTCACACAGGCCGTGTTTTTCACTATCAACCGACAAGTGTTCAGGATTACTTGGCGAAGCTTGATTTAGTTGATGAGGTGATTGCTTCTCGCTTTCATGCTTTGATTTTAGGCATGGTGATGAAAAAATTTCCGCATGGGGTATATTTCTTGAATCATGGAAAGAAAATGCCAGGCCTGTTTTCATTGTTGGGCTTAGATTTATATTGCCATGAAATAAATGATAAAAATTTAGCCGAGGTTGTAGATTGTGTTTTTGAGGCCTTGGTTAGGGATAAAAAGAGCACGCAAATTGAATTGTTGAAAAAAATATCTTCGATGAAAGCAGATTTTTTCGATAAATTTGATTTTGTGTTAGATGGCGACTCTTTTGATAAAGAAGCTTTTCAGTATTTTAAGATACGCATGATTGAAACAGCCTGCGATTTACATCTTCAAGCCAATAATTCTGATGCTGAGAAATTTTCGGTAAATCTATTAGGCAATGACCAAAACATAAATGCCTCTTTGTATGACTCATGTAAAAGATATCAGTGCCTTGTTAGTTATCTTTCTTATAATTTCAAGGGTTCAGGTTTAATTGATAATAATTTGAAAAACGCTCTTTTTGATGAAATTTTTTGCGCTCATCCCGAGCGAGCTATCGGCCTAGATTTCTCCCTCCCCGAAACCCGCAACAAAGGCTGAATTAAGCCAGCTTAATGCTTTATAATCATGAACTGGGTAGTGGCATGGCTTGTGCAAAGGCATGCTGTTTTCTTTTGCTTGTGTAGGAACTGTTTAAATGTGCGGGATAGTAGGCGCGGTAAGCGCAAAGGATAGCATTGCTTTTCTATTGGAAGGGCTCTCGACGCTGGAGTATCGCGGTTACGATTCCGCTGGCTTGGCGGTGCTCAATCATGGCCTGCAGCGGGCGCGGGCCAAAGGGCGTGTGGCGGAGCTGGCGGCTCGCGTGGAACAGCAGGCGCTCAGTGGCACCATTGGCATTGCCCACACCCGCTGGGCTACCCATGGGGTGCCCGCAGAGCGCAATGCTCACCCGCATATCTCGGCAGGCTTGGCCGTGGTGCACAACGGTATTATCGAAAACTACGAAGCCCTGCGTGAACAGTTGCAGGCGTTGGGTTATGTGTTTACATCAGATACCGACACCGAAACTATCGCCCATCTGATTCAGGCGTGCTTCAAAGGTCAAATCGGTGAACCCGCTGACAACCTGTTCTCTGCGGTTCAGTGTGCGGTCAAGCATTTGACGGGCGCGTTTGCGCTGGCGATTGTCAGTGAAGAAGAGCCGGAGGGCCTGGTGGTGGCCCGTGAAGGCTCGCCGCTGATGCTGGGCATTACGGATGAAGGCCACTACGCCGCCTCGGATGCGTCGGCACTGCTGTCCGTCACGCAGCAGATGATGTATTTGGAAAATGGCGATGTGGCACAGCTGACGCGTGATGCGGTGGCGGTGGTGGGTGCTTTGGGGCAGCCAGTACAGCGTGCCGTGGTGACGTCTCACCTCACGGCGAACGCGGTAGAGCTGGGTGAGTTCAACCACTACATGCAAAAAGAGATGTTCGAGCAGCCCCAGGCGCTGGGCAATACGCTGGAAATGCTCAGTGGGGCAGGGCAACTGCACCCCGGTATTTTTGGGGCCGATGCGCAAGCCGTGTTTGAACAGGTGAATTCGGTACTGATCCTGGCCTGTGGCACCTCCAGCTATGCGGGCATGACAGCCAAATACTGGATCGAGCAAGTGGCGGGTATACCCTGCAACGTGGAAATTGCCAGCGAATACCGCTACCGCGTGAGTGTGCCACACCCGAACCAGCTGGTGGTGGTCATCTCTCAATCCGGTGAAACCGCGGATACGCTAGCCGCTTTGCAGCATGCCAAAGCGTTGGGCCACCCCCATACCTTGGCGATTTGTAACGTGCCGGAATCCGCCATTGTGCGTGAAACCGCGCTGCGGTTTATTACCCGAGCAGGGCCAGAAATTGGCGTGGCGTCTACCAAGGCGTTCACCACCCAGCTGGCCGCGCTGTTTCTGCTTACCCTGCTGTTGGCCAAAGCTCATCAGCGCTTGCCCGCCACCGATGAGAAAGCCTACCTGGATGAGCTGCGCCACCTGCCCATTGCGGTAGAAAAGGTGTTAGCGCTAGAGCCTAGCATTCAAGCGTGGTCGCAGCAGTTTGCCCATAAGCACCATGCGCTGTTCCTGGGGCGTGGCCGCCACTTCCCGGTTGCCTTGGAAGGCGCGCTGAAGCTCAAAGAGATCTCCTACATTCATGCTGAAGCCTACCCCGCGGGTGAGTTGAAACACGGGCCGCTCGCCCTGGTAGATGCCGATATGCCGGTGGTGGTGGTGGCCCCTCACGATGAGCTGTTGGAAAAGCTCAAAGCCAACATGCAGGAAGTGAGCGCTCGCGGCGGCCAGCTTTACGTATTTGCCGATGGTGATAGTGCGGTGAAACCCAGTGAAGGGGTGAATGTACTGGCCATGCCGGAGCATTACGGTTTGCTTTCCCCTGTGCTGCACGTCGTGGCCTTGCAGTTGCTGGCTTACCACGTGGCGCTGGTAAAAGGCACCGATGTGGATAAACCGCGCAATTTGGCCAAGAGCGTTACGGTGGAGTAAGGCTTGGCATAGCGTGGGTGCCAGCGTTGGTGGGGTGGCGTTAGTGAGGCTGCGTTAGTGGGGCGGCTCATCGCCGCCCATCCGCGGGTGCCTCGCTTTGCTCGTTACCACGCGCTACTAGACCTGTGGCAGTCCAGCGCTTCACCCCTCACTCTTTTCCCCTCACCATCTTTTAATCAGGTTTTTACATCATGCGACACTATTTTGGCACCGACGGCGTTCGCGGCCGCGTAGGTGAGTTTCCGATGACACCGGCGTTTGCCATGAAACTGGGTTGGGCTGCTGGCAAGGTCTTGGGCGCTGAAGGCGTTAAAGAAGTGCTTATCGGCAAGGACACTCGGGCCAGTGGCTATATGCTGGAGTCTGCCCTGGAAGCGGGCTTTTCGGCGGCGGGTGTCAATATCGCGTTGGTGGGCCCACTGCCTACGCCGGCGGTGGCTTACCTTACGTCTACTTTTCGGGCCGATGCGGGCGTGGTGATCAGCGCATCGCACAACCCGTTTTACGATAACGGCATCAAGATTTTTGGCCAGGGGGGCTTCAAACTGACCGATGCCCAGGAGCAGGAAATCGAGCAGATGCTTCATATCGCTCTGGAAGGGGGGATGGAGTGTGTGGAGTCGGATGCGCTAGGCAAGGCACGCCGAATTGATGATGCCGCAGGGCGCTATATTGAGTACTGCAAGGCGGTGTTGCCCAGCACGCTGAACCTGCAGGGGTTGAAGATTGTGGTCGATAGCGCGAATGGCGCAGGCTACAAGGTTGCCCCTGCGGTATACCGGGAGTTGGGGGCAGAGGTCATCAGTATCAATGACCGCCCCAACGGCACGAACATCAATGCCGAGTGCGGTGCTACGTCGATGCGTGCCTTGTGCGGCGCAGTGCTGGTACACGAGGCCGACCTGGGCATTGCGCTGGATGGCGACGCCGACCGCTTGATGATGGTAGACCATACCGGCACGGTGGTGGATGGCGATGAGCTGCTTTTCCTGTTAGCCAAAGATGCCAAGCACCATGGGTATGCCGGTGGCGTGGTGGGTACGCAAATGAGCAACTTGGGGCTAGAACAGGCGCTGGCCATGCTGGGGATGCCGTTTGTACGTGCCAAAGTGGGCGACCGCTACGTCATGGAACAGCTGAAAGCGACCGGCTGGCGGTTGGGAGGCGAAGGGTCAGGCCACTTGTTGAGCCTGGACCACGCTTCCACCGGCGACGCCATCATAGCGTCTTTGCGTGTTCTCACGGCCTTGATGAATCAGAGCAATACGCTCTTCATGGCCAAACAAGGCATGCACAAATTCCCTCAAGTGCTGCTGAACGTGCGCTTCAACGCGACCCAGGAAGACCCGGTGCAGAGCCCTCGTGTACAGCACGCTGTGCAGGAAGCAGAAACCCGGCTGGGTGATAAAGGCCGAGTGCTGCTGCGTAAATCGGGCACCGAGCCGTTGATTCGCGTCATGGTAGAAGCCAGCGATGCCGCCTTGGCCGACTGGTGTGCTCGCCATATCGCGGCGTCGTTGCCCCAGAGTTAAGCAACTAACCACGCCAGAACGTATCTATAGAGCGCCTGAGCAAACGCTGAGGCGCTTTAATGGTTTGTGTTAGCCTATAGACGTTAGTCGAATTCGAGTAGTGATTGCCAACGTGGTGGGCAGCGGTTGCCTGCTCCCTCTTATACAGAATATTGCCGAATAAACATGATGAATACACAGAGCCTGAGCGACCCCATGAGTTTTGAAAAAGGAAATGACCTATATCGGCAGGAAGCCTACGAGCAGGCAGCTGCCCATTATGTCAACGCGCTGTCTCGGTATAAGGGGTTCAAGCCGATTTATGTCAATTTGGCGCTGGCCTTGCGCAAGATCGACAACAAGAAGGTGTGCGACCAACTGCTGCGCAATGCCTTGAAAGTGGTGCGGCCAGGGCAGGTAGAGAACGATATCGAGCTGGTGAAGAAGTCTCGGCTGGTGAATGGCAAATGGTATCTGGTCGAGCATGAGGTGTGGATGCCTCACAAGGTGGACCCGGTGTTGCATTATCTGGCGGTAGGCTGGCGGTTGGGGCTGAACCCTTGTAAACGCTTCGATAACGATTTTTACCTGGAAACGCACAAGGCACAGATGCAGCCCAATGAAGTGCCGCTGCTGCATTACCTGTACAAGGGCCAGGCAAAAGGGAACGAGATCAAGGACAAGGAAGCCAACGGCACCGCCAACCTGGCCGTGCAGCTCTGGAACGGTCATTCGGTATCGGCTTTGAAAGCGCTGGAAGACGTGTACAACGACCCCAATGCAACGGAAGCGTCTCGCTGGTGGGCCATGTGGCACACGGCGCGTTGGCTCTATTTTTGTGGCGAGATCGAATCTGCCCTGGCGTTCGCCGGAAAAATGCGCGAACTGACCAATGCCAACAAGTCGCGTAAAGAAACGGTGTATCTCACCTATTTCTGCCTGCTGACGCTAGGCCGCCCTGCGGAAGCCTATGCCGCTCTCAAGCCTTTCGTCGAGCGCCACCCCAATGATGCCGATGCCCACTTTGCGCTTACCAACGCACTCTCCGATGATGCCAAGCGCATCGAGCTGATCAACCAGGCCTTCGCGATTCATGGGTTCAGTGGTATTCGTCGCAAGGATAAAACGCAGCCGCTTTCGATTGGCAACGTGGTAGGGCTACCTGCGCCGAAAGTGAAGGGCACGAAAAAAGTCTCCATCATCATGCCCATCTACAGTGCAGGCGAGCAGGTACGCATCGCCATTGAGTCGCTGCTGGCGCAAACCTATGAAAACATAGAAATTATCGCGGTAGACGACTGCTCGCCCGATCACACTTTCGAGGTGCTCAAGGCGCTAGAGAAAGAAGACCCGCGCGTGAAAGCCGTGCAGCCGCCACACAATGGGGGGGCCTACGCGGCGCGTAACTACGGGCTCACCTTTGCCACTGGCGATCTGTTTACAACCCACGACAGCGATGACTGGTCGCACCCGCAGAAAATCGCTACGCAAGTGGCCTACCTGGAAAAACATCCTTCTGTGAAGGGCTGCTCGGCGCACTGGATCCGCGCCCAAGGCAATCTGGCCTTTACTCAGAACTGGCGCCCGAACAGCTGCCTGACGCACTGGAGCCAGTCATCCTTCATGTTCCGCAAGGAAGTGCTGGACACCATTGGCGAGTGGGACCACGTACGCATTGGTGGCGATACCGAGTACATCTGGCGCATGCAGGCACAGTTCGGGAAAAAATCGTTCGCCAAGATCTATCCAGATACCCCGCTGGCCTTCGCACTGGATGAAGAATCCTCGCTTACCCGTACCAAAGCCACCCATGTGCGCACCGTGTACTACGGGCTGCGCCATATCTACCGCGAAATTTGTGCCTGGTGGCACGCATCGCAAAAACACTTGAACGTGCGCGATGCCAAAGCCCAGCGCGCTTTCCCCGCGCCTCGCAGTATGTTCGAGCGCACGGATGAACCGCTGGTGTTCAACACCGTGATTGCGGGCGATTTCTCTCGCCTCGAAGACTGCCGGAAAGCCGCCGAATTCATCGGCAAGCACTCCAAGCAGAAGGTCGCCCTGTTCCACTGGCCCAGTTTCCACAAAGCCCCGGAAGCCCTGTGCAACCTCTACTTCGAGCTGCTTAAACAAGGTAAAGTAGAGCCCGTTGTGATGGGCCAGGTGGTCAACGCCAGCCACTATAAAACAGCCGATAACACCTTGACCGAGTATCCCCTGGATGGATACCCCGAGTTTATCGGCTTGAAGAATTGGGGAGCTCTGTGAGTAAACGCCAGCAGGACGTAAGCGCTTTGTTAGAAGCGCTTACCCAAGCAGAAGAAAAAGTACAGCGCGAAAAAGCGCAGAAGCGCACCATTGCCAATCAGCTCGTGGCCGCGTTACCCAAACTGCCCATGGAGCAGCGTCCGGCTGTGCTGGAGCAGGTGGCAAACCTGTTAACGTCCGATGAGTTGACAGAAAAGCTGACACGCCTTCTGAGCCAGCACAAAGTGCCGCTCACGAACGTGGCTTCTTTTCAGCAGCTGTTGGTACAGGCGACCCGGCGTCGGCAGCTGTTCAATTTTCAGCCAGAATGGAAACTGAACAGCAAGCGCTACGCCTATAAATTTATTGATGAGCTGGGCATCAAGCGGCCAGACACCTATGCCTTCAACCAGCCGTTAGCCAGTATCCAGCCCAAGCAGGGCAGCGTGCTGAAGCCTGAAAATGGTTCTTCCAGCCAGGGCGTGTTCATTTTTGATGAGCAGGGAGGTGCCTTCGAAGTACGCACCGGGGAAACCTTGGCCACAGCAGAGGAGGCGCTGGCCAAGGCCCGTGGAATGGTAGAGCAGGGCACCATCAAAAAAGATTCTTGGCTGTTGGAAGAATTTATTGGAGATTTCGAGGCGGGCAAGCCCTTGCCGCCCGTCGACCTCAAATTTTATTGCTTCTACGGCGAAGTCGGTTTTGTGCTGGAGGTCGAGCGTGCCAATGAAACCCGCTACTGCGAATGGCTGCCGGATGGCCGTCTTGCAGAAACCGGCCGCTATGCTGACAAAAGCTTCATTGGCAACGGCTTTACGAGTGAGCAGCTAGAAACCGCCAAGCGCATCAGCAAAGCCATCACCACTCCCTTTATGCGCATTGACTTTATCAAAAGCCGCCAGGCTTTCTCCTTCGGCGAATTCACCCCTCGCCCAGGCCAATTCTCGTCGTTCAACAAAGCCTTTGACCGCTACTTGGGCGAGTGTTATTTGAGTGCTGAAGGGCGCTTGTTAAAAAGCTGGTTGGGTAAGGACTAAGGAATAAATGAACATTCTTTTCGTTGGTGGAAGTAATCTTGTTATCAAACAGGGTATCTCGACACTAATTCCTGAGTGCTTACGAAATTCAGGCATATCAGTTGATAATGTATACAATATTGCCGTTGGTGCAACTCCCTGTCTTTTCGGCTTGGAAAACTTGACCCTTTTCAAAAAAAAGCAAATAGACCTTGTTTTTATTGAATATGGGATTAACGATCTACCGCTTTTTGCAAATGACCGAGTGCTATGGGAGCAGGCCTTTACTAGCCTCCTGACTTCTTTAAAATCAAAATATCCATCAGCTCACATAGTCACGATTTTGCTGGGGCGTCAGAAAGAGCGTTTTTGGAATAATCAACAACGTATGCATAATAAAATGAAGACGTTGTCTGATCGTTCTGGTGCGCTGGTTGTCGATATTGATACGTTGCTTAAAGAAAAAGCTGTTGTAGCGGGTGGTTTTGAAAAATTTTATTTGGATGAGAGTCATTATAGTTCGCCTGGTGTAACTCGATATATATCTGAAGTGGTTGTCAGTGAATATTTACTGAGTCAATTGGTTGGTTTTTTTGACAAAAAAACATCAGCATCTTCGAAAGACAAAAAGCTAAATGTTTATGGTTTGCCTGGTGCCGTAGAGTGCTATGAAAATTCAAGGTTTCATAAGCAAACCACCGTGCTTGAGAAAAATGAATCTGTAGCGTTATATGTCAAGGGTGCTCCGGTCGCCATCTCTTTCATCTCAGCCAATGATTCCTGTTCTTTGTTGTTGGAAAGCGAGTTTGGTAATAAAATAATTAATACCAAAAGGAAAAAAGCAACGCTGGGTAAGTTTAGTTTTATACTGAAGCAAATACCTTTGTATGGCTTGATAGGCAAAGATGTAAAATCCGATCAAAAAACAAAAGTAACGCTGACTGCTTTGGATAAAAATTCAGATAAATGGGATGACGCCATCATGCAGCGAACATATGGCATGGAGCCTTCTGGTCCTGAAAGTAAGTGTCTTTTTCTTTCCTGAATCCGTGAAGCCGGCGCCGACACTTTCCCTATCACCGCCAGCGAGCACTTTTTGATCATTCGCCCCGTGCAAGTTGGCTTTCGCAAGCCCGTTATTG
>NZ_BMXN01000040.1 GCF_014651775.1 Vreelandella hamiltonii | reverse complement strand
GCTCATGGCGTATCCGTCCTATGTTGGTTGTGATCTGGCGAGATCAATCAACAGGATACGCCACCCTCTCTACTGCCCTCCATACACAAGAACTGAGCTTAACTCAGACCCACCTCATGAAACAGTATCAAGGGTTGCTCTTGCTCTTCTACAAGCTCATCCTGAGTTGGCGGTTCGATGGGCACTACTTGACCGTCGGACCTCTCCAGCAGTTCTTGGAGTTGTGCATAATTTACCGATTGATCCACGATGTACTGATTGAGCATCGGCTGCGTCTCAAGCAGTGATTGTATGCCGTGATTCTGATCTCCAAGAAACTGATATACCTGCACAAACGCAGTGCCATCGTCCCAGCCGACCTTGATGGGCTGATCGACGATATTAACCTGAGTACCTAAAGGCACAGCACCGAATATTGCTTTAATATCTTCCGGAAACATGCGTATGCAGCCACGGCTAGCGCGCATGCCAATGCCGTCTGGATCATTAGTACCGTGAATTAGATAACCAGGTATATCGAGTAGGATGGCATGCTTGCCGAGTGGGTTATCGGGACCTGGCGGCACCACGGCGGGTGCTGATTCGCCCCGCGCCGCCGCTTCTTCACGCATGGAACGTGGCGGATACCAGGCAGGATCCTCAAGCCGCATGGTAGTGGTGGTAATTCCCAGTGGGGTGTCATAGCCGTCTCGACCAATGCCGATCGGATAGGTCTCGACTCGGGGCACCTCACCTTCGCCTACCTCCGGATAATAATAGAGACGCAACTCGGCGATGTTAATTACAATGCCAGTCCTCTCGGCATCGGGCAGGATGTGCTGGGCTGGCACGACCACTTCTGTTCCGACGCCCGGCACCCAAAGACTGACGTTCGGATTAGCCCGACGGATTTCCTCGTAGCCCAGGTTATGGGTACGGGCGATATCGAGGAGCGTATCCGCCTCGTTGTCTACCACTACCTTATAGGCCTCACCAATCAGGTCACCGTATTCAGGCAACCTGTAGTGGCCCAGTGGCCACTCCCCTGTTTCTTCAGCAAGCACAGGTGAAGTGCTCAGCAGCGTAGCAACAAGCAACGCGCCTAGCCCCGTTTTAATAGTAATGGCAGTGATGGTGTGGGAGTGCCCAAGCGTTAGTATCATTGTGTCTTCCTCTCTCGGCGGCGCAGATATAAACCGGGTTGGCTATGATTCTCCACCGGCTGTTGGCGCGACCAGGTGATCAGTGCCATGCCGACCAGTATCATCGGGGTAGTCAGGAGCATTCCCATGGTGACCCAGTCAAACGCAAGGAAGCCGATGTGTTCGTCCGGCAACCTCACGAATTCAACCGTGAAGCGGAATACGCCGTACAGCAGCAAAAAGAGACCAGAGATCAGGCCTCGCCGACGCGGTTCAGCGGAAAGCCACCACAGCAGCACGAACAGCACCACCCCTTCCAGGGCGAATTCATAAAGCGCAGAGGGGTGGCGTGGCTCTGGGCCCATGTGGGGAAACGGCATCGCCCAGGGCAGGTTGCTGACGCGCCCCGGCAGCTCGTGATTGATGAAATTGCCGATTCGCCCTGCACCAAGACCGATCGGCACCAGTGGTGCGATGAAGTCGGTTAGGGCAAAGAAGCCGAGCCGATGCTTTCGCGCAAACCATAGCGTCGCCGCCAGCACCCCGAGCAGTCCACCATGAAAGCTCATACCGCCTTCCCAAACTTTGAACAGCCATAAGGGGTTGGCCATAAACTGTTCTATTCCATAGAACAGGACATAGCCCAACCGGCCACCAACCACTACGCCTACCGCGGAGTAAAAGATCAGGTCGCTAATGTCATCGTGGGTTAGCTTAAGCCGATTAGCTCTAAGGCGCCCAAGCCACCAGGCGGCGCCGAAGCCCACCACATACATCAGGCCATACCAGTGAATCGCGAACGGGCCGAGGCTGATGGCCACTGGATCAATCTGGGGATATTGCAACATGTGGTATCTCCCAATTCATTAGAGGTGCGACCAATCGCGCCCACCGTTATTACTGATCAGCAGTTGATTGAGGTCATCAACCGCCACCAAACGCTGGGAGTCGTGCGGATCCAGCGCCAGATGCATCAGATAGCGCTCTTCCCAGCCACGCTTGACTACCTCCCAATCCCGGCTGCCCTCCCCAACTCTCAGCAAGCCTACCCCTATCATGAAGGCGTAAAGCTCTCCTTGGCTGGCCACCACCAGGCTCGTAGGGCGACGCTCAGGGTATACTTGTCGCCATCGTTCGCCTCCGTCAGGACTCATCAATAGCCCGGTTTGGGTGGCGGCATAGAGTTGTTCGGGATCACGGCTCGAGGCAGCCAGTGAAATCAGCCCGGCCGGCGCCTGGGCGCGAATCTGCCAATTGGCTCCACCATCCTGGCTGGCTTGGAGCTGGCCACTATTGGCCCCATAGAGTACGTTGGGACTGGCCTCACTGATGGTCATCTGATGAAAGTCCACCGGGCCGTCAACGCCGATAGCTAATTGTGACCAGCTGCGGCCTGAATCCTGGGACTTAACCACGCCGAGGTTGCCTCCTCTGGCCGGGTGGCCGCTGGCAAAGAAGGTCTCGGCTTCTTCTGGGTGAGGAGCAAAGCCCATGAAGTCATGGGTCTCCTCCGAGACCCGGTGGGCCATTCCATCACTACCAACGGCATAGAAGCCATGATGGGTGGCCAACCATAGTCGTTCGCTAGTCGATCGATCAACGGCTAGGCCGTGAATATGGGTCTGCTCTCGCAGTTGCTCAAGACTGATACTACTCGGTTCTCGGGAGCAACCTGAAAGCAAGGTAAGCAGGAAGGCCACGGCGAGTGGCCAGCGATAATAGGTCATGACATCACGTCCTTATCAGTCGTCAGGTGGACAAGCACCACGCAAAGCCAACGCGCAACGCCAAAGCAAAACAAGGCAAGGCAAGGCAAGGCAAGCTCAACTCACACGGATCGTTGCCATCATGCCTAGCTCTTCGTGTTCGATGATGTGGCAGTGGAACAGCCAATCGCCGGGCTTGAGGAACACCATGCGCAGCCTGAGACGCTGATAAGGAGCCAGGTTGACGGTGTCCTTCCAGGCCAGCCAGGGCGCGTCTCGCCATTCCCTGTCAGCATCGCGGGTAGCGATCACCTGAAAGTGGGTGCCATGCACATGGAAGGGGTGATCCATATGGGAGTTATTGAAGACTTCCCACTCCTCTACCTCGCCAACCTGCCCCTCAAACAGGACGTCGTTCATGGCAAAGGCACGGCCGTTGATCAGAAAATCCACCTTGGGTCGAACCGCTCTATCATCGTCGCTAGCGTGACTCGCCCCATGCCCCGGCCCATGGGTTCCGTGATGGCTGTCACTGCCGCCGTGGCCGGCATGCGGATCGCCATTCACCGCACCGTGATTGTCATGGTCTGGCATCACCTCGGTCAGTTCCACTTGACGTCTCACCACTGGTTCGCCCAGGGGTTCGATATGGGACAAGGGGTCAGGTAACGCGACGGCGGGGTATACGCCAGTATTTAGGGTATGAATCGATAATAGCGAAGCAATCTCGTCCAGATGTGCCGGCTTAGCCCCCATCCAACCACGTGTATAGGGATGACTCGCCAGCTCAAAACTCCTTTCAGATTTCTCGCTGATGCGTACTAGCAGATCGACCCGCTCACCCGGGGTGAGCAGCAACTCTTCGAGTGGTTGTGGTCGCTCGATCAGCCCGCCATCGGTACCGATCAGGGTCAACTCGTGATCTTCCAAGCGTAAACGCAAGTACCGGCCAGCACAGGCGTTGACCAGCCGCAGCCGCAGAGTAGTGCCCGGCGCCACATCAAGACGTGGCTCGCGTTGGCCGTTGACCAACAGAAGCTCCCCCTCGCGTCCATTCATCCAATCTTCGCTGGTATGGGGCGCCACTTCGCCATTCATATTCAGGCGCAGGTCGCTGACCACTAGCAAATGCTCTTCCACCTCCGCGGGCAACACGCCTAATCGGGGCCTGACCAACAATGCACCCGCTAAACCATGAGCTACCTGACGCGCAGTACCTTCATGTGGGTGGGGGTGAAACCAGTGTAACCCTGCACTCCCCCTATGAAAAACATAACGATAATGTCGTGACTCTCCTGGTAATACGGCTTCCCAGGGTGCCCCATCTTGCGACTGGGGCACCGGTACCCCATGCCAGTGCAGCGTCGTTTCCTGCTCAAGCTCGTTTATCAGCGTAATGTCTAACTCATCCCCCTCGCGCACCTCAATCAATGGCAACACTTTACCGTTGTAGAGCCACAACTTTGCCTCCAGCCCATCGCTCACTGGCAGCGCATGGGCAGCGGGGGTTAACACACTTTGAAAGCGCCCAACCTGATCACTCAAGTTTGCAATCCGAGGCAATGGTTGAAGGGGTTGTCCTGCAGGGATGCTAGCGTTATCTAGCAGAGCTGTTGGTGACGCCTGTGTATGCCGTCCGGCCAAAGCGTGAACCAATAGGCCAGACCCAGATAGGGCAATACCACCCAGGGTGGTGTAGCGAAGAAATTCGCGACGTTTCATGGCTATTCCTCGTGATTAAAATCATCATCTTGGCCCGCCATAGGCGAGCTGAACGTTCAGCGATGAAGGTTTAAACGCGAGGAGGGCGATCAAAGAGCGCGCGCGGAGCTGGCGACCAGTTGACCAGATAACGAGGCAAGGTCGACGTGGCGGAGGTTGCGTCTTCGATAAGCAGCGCTAGGTTTACCGCACACTGAGCACAGGGCATACAGCACTCTGCCATATGAGAGGCATCGTGGTCGCCAATGCTGACAGACCCAACAACGTCGATCGCTCCACTGGCTAGATCAATGTCAGTGAACAGACAAGGTTCATCTTCATGATGATCCATCGCCATGACCATCAATGGCTGCGCCAAGGCAAGGCTTAGCAGCAAACAAAGCAGCCATTTAAAAGCGGAGCAATTCATGACAAAGAAGTAATCACTATCGAGTGGAGGATATTAAGAGTATTTCATGGCTTCACAGACACACGCAACCCAAGTGCAGCAGGCAGGTTGCCGAATTACCAAAATTGATACAGGTCAACAAACTGCCTACTTTCACGCCCTGAGATGCCTTGGGCATGCCTGAATGCCATATTGAGAATTGACCTAGGTGCTACACATAGCCTCAATACTTCAGGCATCGGCCTTTGATATAGGCCTGTCGCTGATATAGGCCTGTCGCTAAGGAGAACGACCATGGATATTCGCAAGCACACTCTCGCCTTCGGACTCACCCTGGCCCTCGCAGCCAGTGGTACCGGCATTGCTTTCGCCCAGGGAATGATGGGTGACCAAGCGGGCCAGGGACGCTCCATGATGGAGGGCGGCATGGGTTCCGGCATGATGGGTGGCGGCCAAGGCGGAATGGGGCCCGGCATGATGGGGGAAATGATGGGCGGCGGCATGATGCCCTGCCCGATGATGGGCGGCGCCGGCATGGACATGATGTTGATGCTCGATGATGATCAACGCAGCGAGATGCGTGAGCTGATGCAGGAGCACCGACCTGCCCAGTTCGAACGCATGGGGCGGATGATGAACCTACGCGACGACCTGATGGCGGAGATGCACGGCGATCGCCCAGACCCTGATGAGGTTCAGGCGCTACACGGACAGATGGCCGAGTTGCACGGTGAGATGATGGCCGAGATGGTGCGCATGCGAAATGCCATGCATGACCTGATGAGCGACGAGCAGCGCCAACAGCTGGAGCAGGCCACACCCGAGAGCGGCGTCGATTCTGACGACCACGACGCCCACCACTGACCGAGATGTCACTGCGTAGGCATTAGGACGGACGGCCAACCCTGGCCGTTCTCTCATCAACGCCAGCAGGAGGTACACGATGTCCGATTCGACCCCGAACATGATCACCCTGACGGTGCCCGGCATGGGCAGCGACCACTGCGCCGGCATCGTGCGCAAAACGCTCGAACGCCTTGATGGCGTGGGCACGATCCAGACCAATATCGCCAACCATCATGTCAGCGTGACGGTCGAGGAAGGCGGACCCGACGGCAACACCCTGAAGGGAGCCGTCGAGGGTGCCGGCTATGACGTGGCCGCCGTCAGCGGTGGTGGCCAGCAGCAGATTCGCCTGACGGTGCCCGGCATGGGCTCGGACCACTGCGCCGGCATCGTGCGCAAGACGCTCGAACGCCTCGATGGCGTGGGCGAGATCCAGACCAATATCGCCAGCCACCGCGTCAGTGTGACCATCGAGGCCGGTGGCCCCGATGGTGAGGCGCTGAAGCGCGCCGTCGAGGGGGCCGGCTATGACGTGGCCGCCGTGCAGACCGAGGAGCAGGAGGCGGGCGACGGCGACGCCGAGATCGAGGAGGCCTACCTCGCCCAGGCGCGCAAGCGCCTGATCATCGCCGGCATACCCGCCACCCTGATCATGCTGTTGATGATGCCGCACATGTTCTGGCAGCCGATCCCGGGCTACCTGGCCATCGTCGCCCTGCTGGCCTTCCCGGTGATCTTTCTCTACGGCGGCGCCGCCACGCACCGCTCGAGCTGGCGCTCGCTGAAGAACGGCACCTTCAACATGGACGTGCTGATCTCCATGGGCAGCCTGCCGCCCTACCTGATCGGCCTGGTCGGCTTCATTACCCCCATGACCTCGTTCATCGAGATGGGCGCCACCATCATGACCTTCCACCTGCTGGGGCGTTACCTGGAGGCCCTGGCCAAGGGGCGCGCCTCCCAGGCCATTCGCCGCCTGCTGACCCTGGGCGCCAAGACGGCCCGGGTGGAGCGCAACGGTGAGGAGGTCGAGGTGCCGGTCAAGGAGCTGGCGCCCGGCGACATCATGATCGTGCGCCCCGGCGACAAGATCCCCACCGACGGCGAGGTGGTCGAGGGCGAGAGCCATCTCGACGAGTCCATCGCCACCGGTGAATCGATCCCGGTCTACAAGAGCCCCGGCGACAGCGTGATCGGCGCCACCATCAACAAGGAGGGGCGCCTGCGGGTCAAGGCGACCCGGGTCGGCGGCGATACTTTTCTCTCCCAAGTGGTGCGCCTGATCGACCAGGCCCAGGGTTCCCGGGTGCCGATCCAGGAGTTCGCCGACCGCATGACCGGCCGCTTCGTGCCGGCGGTGATCCTGATCGCCCTGGCCAGCCTGGCGGCGTGGCTGCTCATTCCGGATGCCCTGCGCCCGATCCTCGACTGGGGCGCGACCTTCCTGCCCTGGGTCAACCCCGAGGCCGCCACCCCGGTGCTGGCGATCCTGGCCGCCGTGGCGGTGCTGGTCATCGCCTGCCCCTGCGCGCTGGGCCTGGCAACGCCCACGGCGCTGATGGTGGGCTCCGGCATCGGTGCCGAGCGCGGCATTCTGATCCGCTCCGGCGAGGCGATCCAGACCTTCAAGGACGTCAAGGTGATGGTGCTGGACAAGACCGGCACCATCACCCGCGGCGAACCGACGCTGACCGAGGTGGTGGCCGCCGAGGGCGTCGAGGAGACGCGCCTGCTGACCCTGGCGGCGAGCGTGGAGAACGCTTCGGAGCACCCCATCGCCCGGGCCATTGTCGACGGTGCCAAGGAACGCGATGTGACGCCCGGCGAGGTCAGCGAGTTCCGCTCCACCGGTGCCCGCGGCGTCTCGGGCCGGGTGGGCGACGCGAGCGTGCTGATCGGCAATCGCCGGCTGCTCGAGGAGGAAGGCGTGGCCGGCCTCGAGGCCCTGGATGACGCCATGGGCAAGCTCGAAGCGAAGGGGCGCACCGTGGTGATCGTGGCCGCCGACGGCCAGGCCCTGGGCCTGGTGGCCGTGGCCGATACCCTCAAGGAGGAGTCGGTCGAGGCCATCCGCGGCATGCATGCGCTGGGCCTGCACGTGGTGATGATCACCGGCGACAACGAGCGTGCCGCCCGGGCCGTGGCCGAGGAGGTCGGCATCGATGAGGTCCAGGCCGGGGTGCTGCCGGAGGGCAAGGTCGACGCCATTCGCGCCCTGCAGGCGAAGCACGGCAACCACGTGGCCATGGTGGGAGACGGCATCAACGACGCCGCGGCGCTGAAGCAGGCCAACGTGGGCATCGCCATCGGCGCCGGGGCGGACGTGGCCATCGAGGCCGCCGACGTGACCCTGGTGCGCGGCGAGCTGACCGGGGTGGTGGAGGCCATGCACCTCTCGCGCGCCACCTTCGGCAAGATCGTTCAGAACCTGATCTGGGCCAGTGCCTACAACGTGGCAGCCATTCCCATCGCCGCGATTGGTCTGCTGCACCCGATGATCGGCGTCATCGCCATGACCGCAAGCTCTCTCTCCGTCATTGGCAACTCGCTGCTACTCAAGCGGCGCTTCGCCACAAACAACCCACAAGGAGACGCCAAATGAACCGCATTCACCACTGGATGATGACTGCTTGCTTAGTAATTATGGGCGTGGCCATGTTCTTTCTAATGTGGCGCGGCCAGTCACTGGGCACTGGGGCCTGGCTGTTGCTTCCCCTGACACTCTGTCTTGGCATGCATTTCCTCATGCATCGCCATTTCGGTCATCATCAAAGAAATAAGGATGAGAAGTGAGCCAGCGTCATTGCGTTCATGAAATCGATGTCTTCGGCATCAAATATAGCCAGTACTAGCTTCAGTCTTCCTTAAAGAGACAGGTGGCCAAGTAGTGACCACCTGCTATTTAAATATATAGATTTTGCTGGACTAGCATAGGTACTACTCAATATCCTGGATTTGAATATAGATAGAAAAAATAAAAACAAATAAAAAAAATAAAAAAAATACTTAATTTAACAAGAAGGAAATAACCATTGCCCTACTACCCAAACTGCATGGGCATAAGCTAGCAAGCAACCGGCCAGTTACTAAATCATGATCGCCAAAATATTCAGGTTTCTCGCTCTGTTCCTTGGCAACCGTAGTGCTAATGCTGGATGATGGCAATTCCAACTAGATGCTGACGCGTCCGAATTGCCAAAATAACGAATTATGCGGGAAAACACGCTGTCCTCCTCTTTATATCCTCTATTCTAAAGAGCTAAGCTGATTCATTCACTATGTACGTACCGGCACCCAAAATACCGGTGGGGTTAGGACTAGACATGGCCAAAGCAAATCCATAAATTCTCAAGTGGGCTCGAGAAACTGCTGGCCTAAGCCTCGAGGAGGCGGCTAGCAAACTAGCCCTTGGCGGAAAGAGAGTGACCGGCTCAGAAATGTTGGCAGCGTATGAAGCGGGTGACCGTTCACCCACTCAGCCCCAATTGATGAAAATGGTTAAGCATTACCATAGGCCTTTCATAACTTTTTTTCTGCCTACTCCGCCGCGTAGTGCCTCGTTGGGCGAAGACTTCCGTCGTCTTCCTGAGGCGAAGCGGGATGAGCATCAAGGTAGCGTAAGCGCTCTTGTTCGTGACATCTACCTTCGCCAATCACTAGTTAAAGATGCTCTTATTGACAAAGAGGAGGACGTGATTGTCGATTTTGTGGGTAAAGGGCAAGTCACTTCAGCCGTAGATAGTGCCTGCCGTACAATAAGGGACTATTTTGAAATCGATATTGCCGCATCACTACTGCTGCATGCCTTCTTCCTGGTCACCAATCTCAGCCAGTTCGACTGGCCGCCGGAGAAGGTTCTGGCGCTCTACCGTAAGCGCGGTAGTGCCGAGGCGCACATGGGCGAGGTGAAATCAGCACTCGACGTGCATCTCTCCTCGACCGACCGCGGCGCTTCCACCGTTCAAGAGGTGATGGCCCGCAACGAAGTGAGTCTGCTACTGAGTCTCTACGCCTACCAGGTCTTGCATGGACTGCGCTGCCTCCTGGAGCGGCAAACCCACCAAGGCTGGAGCCTGAGCCGGATGCGCGAGCAAGTGCTCAAGATCGCGTCCACTATCTCGCTACACGCCCGGCGCATCACTGTTCACCTTGGCGATGCCGCTGACAAATGGTGGCCCACCTTGCTTAAGGGGCTACCGAAGCTGACCGCACTGAGCTGATACACGGTTGATATCACAACCGATCCAAGCGCAAGGCGGCCATCACGATGGCTGGCGATCACGGCTGCCCTGCCTGATGGCCGGAATCGATTACTGAAGGTTATATAGCAACAAAGAAACCGTACTGTTTGGGTATATATCGGCAGGTACTCACACCGCAAATACGGCTGCTGGGAGTCGGTGCCAGCAACCTGGGGCTTCGCGATGCTCAATCAGCACACTCATGAATAAGGCGGGATAAGTGCTACGCAAGTCTGGTTGAATTAACTGAATACAACCTGGATATAGTCCAGTTAATTATCTGACCCAGATTATGCTTTGGTGTAAGAGAGGTAGGCTTAACCTACCAACATGCGTAATGGCATCCACAGACCCATGGCGATCATTACCAGATTTTCAGTTAACGATACAAAGCCCAGCGGCACATTACTGTTTCCGCCGACGCAGGCACACTTCAGCTCCCGCTTGTCGATATACACGGCTTTAAATACAGAGACGGCACCTACCGTACCAACAAATAGGGCAAGCGGCGCGGCAAACCAGGTTAATGCCCCGGCCAGCATGAGCAGGCCAGCTAGTGTTTCGGCGTAGGGGTAAACGTAGCTGTAGGGCACATAGCGCTGAGCCAGCAAATCGTAGTTCAAAAACATATTGCTGAAACTTTCGACATCCTGCAGTTTTTGTAGGCCAAGTAGCACCATAGCGGCAGCCACTGCATATTCCGGCATACGCGCTGTGAGTAACGAACCCTGTACGGCCCAGCTAATAGATAGACCTATTAGCAGTGCGACGGCAAAAATCGCCAGCACGGGCCGATAAGTCTTTTCTTTTGAATTGGAAACGCTCATTCCCAAATGTTTGCGTAATTCTTCATAGCCTCCAATGCGGCTATCACCGATGTACACTTGGGGCGTAGTGTCGACGTTTTCTTGAGCCTTGAACGCGTCTATCTCATCACGGGAGGTTAACGTGTGATCGTCAACTTCAAAGCCTTTACGCTTGAGTAGATCAAGCGTTTTCAAACCGAACGGGCACATATGCTCGGCGGTTTTCATCCGGTAAACCCGTGCAGAGGTAGTGGGTGCTGACCTTGGCATTGTGCCTCCTTTGCTAAAAAAGTAATGTTAACTAAAAGCATAGAACCTATGTGCCACACACAGGCAAGCACACCCTACTCTTTTATTTTAATATTCTAGCTACGGTTACAAATAGGCTTATGCAACGATAGACATGCCTGCTAAATAAAAGGGCCAGCATGAAGGCTGGCCCTATATTTTAAATCATTGACTATATATTAATAGTCAACATGTAACTCATAGCGGTTATTGTCCTTTTCTTTAGTACCTCCCAATGCATTACCTGTTACTTCAAGCTGATAATTACCTGGCTGCAATTGGCGAACCATTTCAAAATGGCCACGGGGGCTGGATGCTTCTGCCACCTGCTGTCCAGCTGCATTGTAAAGCACAGCAGAGATACGGTTACCAGTGCTGGTTGCGCCTGGGAAGTGCTCACTTGCTATCTTCAGCGTAGTCGCTTGTTGAATGTTAATATTGAAACGCTTTGATTGGCCTTGGGCCAGCAATTGTGTAGAAGAGACGCCTCTTTCAAGTAGTGGCAAATCTTGGATGGTCGTCCCATAGTTAGCCAATGCAGGCGTTGAAAGAATGCTAGCTACAAGCGCTCCAAAGAGAATTGATTTAACTTTCATGATAACTACTCCAGTGGTTGGTTACATGGTTATATTAGCTGGGGTTTTTGAAATGAAGCTGAATATAAAAATAAAAAATAATAAAAAACGCCACCATTTGGTGACGTTAAAAGTTACACACTGTCAGAGTCGTTAGAACATTAGTTTAACACCGGCAACACCTCCAGTATCTTCAGTGTTGTCGCCACTGGCTCGGGAGAGATCTGCAGTGTCGCCGTATTCTTTCTCCCAATAGGCACCGATGTAGGGGGCGAAGCGTCGGGTCACTTCGTAGCCTAGCCGTAGGCCAGCACGAACCGAGTTAAGGCCTTCGCCCACGCCAAATTCTTCAACTTCACTGGCGGCCACGGCAATTTCGGTGCGCGGCTGTAGGTAGAGCCGCTGAGTCAGGCGCAGATCGTATTCGCCTTCAAAACTGGCGGCCACGTCGCCATCTTCACTCACTTGTAATGCCACGTCGGTTTCAATGCCGTAGGGCATTACGCCTTGCAGGCCGACAACCCCATAAGTGCGTTCAGCGTGATCATCGGAGAAAACACCGCCTTGATAACCGATCCCCCCCTGTAACTCCCAAAAATCAGCCACTAAACGACTATAGAGTAGTTCCAAAGACTCAAACTCAGCATCTTCGCCGTCGCCCTGGACATTTTCGCCTTCTGACTTTAGGTAAATGCGGTTGATATCGCCGCCGTACCAGCCTTGAAAGTCCCATACCACGGCTTCTGGGCCTTTATCAGGCACGCTATATTCGAGCCGATCAAACAGTGCCATACCCATATTATGTTCCTCAGTGGGCGCTGGCCAACTGTCTGGTGCCGCATAGCCATCTTCGGCTTGAGCGGTCGTGGCGGCGGCCATGCCAAGGGCGGCGCTGGCGAGGGTTAAGTAGCGCTTAATTTTGGCTCTTCGACGCTGAGTGTGGAATTCATTCCCTGAGCCAGGCCAGAATATAGTCTCCACAACGGCAGCAGGTATGACATGGACGGCACCCAAATTCTGACTCTC
>NZ_BMXN01000039.1 GCF_014651775.1 Vreelandella hamiltonii | reverse complement strand
CGGCTACCGTAACGAGGCCAACTTCATCGCCATGATCTACCTGATTGGCAGCCCGGTGGGCCGCCTGTTCGATCAGGCCAAATCCACATGAAGTGACGAAGAACCTTAATTTTCATACTGCCTCCTTAAGAAACTTGAACAACGCGGAACATGCCAGCATCCATGTGATAGAGAAGGTGGCAGTGGAACGCCCAACTGCCCTCTGCATCTGCGGTGATCAACGCAGATACGCGCTCACCGGGCTTCACATTTAGGGTGTGTTTGCGTGGTATCAATTCCCCTTGGCCGTTTTCTAGCTCCATCCACATACCGTGGAGGTGAATAGGATGCTCCATCATGGTGTCGTTAATCAGAATTAGGCGCAGCCGCTCATCTTTCTCAAAATGAATAGGGCCGGTCACTTCGCTAAACTTCTTACCGTCGAACGACCACATATAACGCTCCATATTGCCGGTCAGGTGCAGCTCAAGCTCACGGCCTGGCTCACGGCGATCAGGCCATGGTGTGAACGCTTTGAGATCCCGGTAAACCAATACGCGTCGTTCGTCAGGATCAATGCCGATTCCCGCCTGGTTATAGCGAGAGCCCGGCTGAGCTTCACCGGCGAGAAGCAAACCATTTGCGCCTATTTTGGCCTGCTCGGCTGCCATCCCCCCCATAGTAGAGTGATCCATGCCTTGCATGTTGGACATACCGGAGTGATCCATCCCAGCCATGCTGGAATGATCCATCCCCGACATGTTGGACATGCCAGAGTGATCCATCCCCGCCATGTTGGAGTGATCCATACCGCCCATACCGTGGGCACCCATGGCTTCCATACCGCGGTCTGCAATTTGACGGCGTTCAGGAATCTCCGCCTGCATGCCTTCACGTGGAGCTAGCGTGGCGCGTGCATAGCCGCTCCGATCCATGGCTTCGGCGAAGATGGTGTATGCCCGGTCGTCTTCAGGTGAAACCAGCACATCGTAGGTTTCAGCCACGCCAATACGGAACTCATCAACAGGAACGGGTTGCACCGGTTGTCCATCAGCGGCCACCACGGTCATCTTCAGGCCAGGTATACGAACATCGAAAAAAGACATGGCTGAGCCGTTAATCACGCGTAGTCGTATCCGCTCACCAGCTTTGAACAAGGCATTCCAGTTTTCTTGAGGAGAATAGCCGTTGAGAAGATAAGTATAAGTACTACCGGTGACATCGGCGATATCCCGCGAACTCATGCGCATTTGAGCCCACATGCCGCGCATTTCAGCGGTCTGAGCAAAACCGTTGTTACGAACATCGGCAAAGAAGTCAGCAATCGTGCGCTCTTGGAAGTTGTAATAGCCTTCCATGGTTTTCAGATTACGGAACACCGACATCGGGTCTTCAAAAGTCCAGTCGGTGAGCAGTAACACATGCTCACGGTCGTAACGGATAGGCTCACGCTCGGCAGCGTCGATAATCAATGGCCCTGCATGGCCAAGCTGCTCCTGCATACCGGAATGACTGTGGTACCAGTAGGTACCGTTCTGACGGACGGGAAAACGGTAGGTAAAGGTTTCACCAGGGGCGATACCTGCAAAGCTAACGCCAGGCACACCATCCATTTCCGGCGGTAGAATGAGACCATGCCAGTGGATGGAGGTGGGCTCGTCCAGCAGGTTGGTGACACGCAGTACTGCGTCTTGACCTTCTTTCAAACGAATCAGCGGGCCAGGACTGGTACCGTTAATGGTAATTGGTTGGGCTTCTTGTCCGTCAATAGGCAACGATTCACGGCGGATCGCCAGCGATACCTCGGGCCCTTCTTCAACGCCCTGAGCATAGACGTTGGTACGGCCCCAGGGGTTTGCCCAGGCGGGAGTTAACCCCATTGCTGCAGCAGAACCTAAGCCTAAGGCAGCGCCTCCTTTTAACACTTGCCGACGAGAAAGAGGGTGAGAAATGATACTTGAGCGTGCCATGTGTAACTCCCATCAATGGTGAATAGCACCATCTTGATGGAAGAAGCTGAATCAAAGCTGAATGATGATTAATTGACCACTTCAGCCGTCAAGGGCAAAGCAATCGTCACTCGTAAACCACCCAGTGGGCTTCGTTCAAACTGAGAGTGACCTGAGTAGCGGACGATTAACTGTGCAAGAATCGAAAGGCCTAAGCCGTAGCCAGGACGGCGCTCATCCAGTCGTGTACCACGCTCTCCCAGGCGTGAAAGTTCCTCTTCTGCAACGCCCTGACCATCATCATCAATAGTTAGCGTAAGTGCAGTTACAGTGACTGCAATATCGCAAAGAACGCGCCTGCTCGACCATTTTCCTGCGTTATCAAGCACGATGCCTAATATTTCTGAAAAATCGTGAGATTCAATGGGAACTTGTTCTTCCTCACGTGCTGAGTGAGTCAGGTCGAACATACGCTCAGGATAGAGGCTACGGAACATCTCAATCAGCCGTAAGCTATCACGAGTAACGTTGGCCATTCGTCCCACATTAGGGCCTGCAATACGTGAACGACGCAGCTCCGCATCCAACTGGGCGTTAATGTCTTCAATACGGCTGAGTAGTTTATGGCGCCGGTTGTCATCAATAGGCCGGTTGCCACGCAGTACTTGAGTAACGGCTGCCAGCGGTGTTTTTAATGCGGTGATAGGTTGGCGACCGATTCTCGCGAGCGCTTCAGACGAAGATCAATGTCGTCCATGAACCAGTTCAACTGGTCGACTAATTCATCTAGCTCCGAAGGGGCTACTAATGACAAGCGATCACGTTTGCCTGATCGCAATGCTTCAAGTTGTTGGCGCAGTTGCCAGAGTGGTATGAGTCCACGGTTAACCGCTAGCATGTTGAGTATGATGAGCATCCCTAAAAGCACGGCGGCGATCCCACCGACCCACCAGTGTAAAGTTGCAAGCCCTGATTCTACTTGGGAAAAATCCTCGCCCACCAATAGCACACCCTGCGTGCCCTGCCACTCAAAATGGCGGCGATAGACGAGCATGTGCTGTGTTCCGCGATTCACATCTATTAGGGCATCGCCGCTCTCATCTAGCAACGGAGCCAGCTGTTGCTGCCATTGCGGGTCAGAAGCGCTGACCGAGCCATTGAAACGGAGTACGTAGAGATGATGAAAGACTTGATAGCCTTGGCTAACCGAGTCGAGCGCAGTCGGTACAGCCGTTTGGTCTTGCTCTAGCTGCGCGACCGCGTGGTTTGCTTCACGTTGTAAGCGTTCACCTAAAAAATCCCTTGCCAGGCTCTGTAAAAAGATCCCGTGCAATAGCCACGTGGTGACCACCACCAGTAGCGCGACGCCGCCTAACCATGCGAGTAGCCGAATGCGTAAACTGCGTCTATCAATGTGAAGCAAAGAAATACCCCTGACCACGTCGCGTTTGAATGACTGATTTACCGAGATAACGGCGCAGACGAGCGATGTAGACTTCCACCAAGTTAGGTGCGGCAGCGTCCTGATCCAAGGCGTAGAGCTGCTCTAGTAGCTGATCTTTCGAGTGAATACGGTCTGGATGAAGCATTAAGTAGCGCAGTAATCGAAACTCCGTTGCTGTTAGCGAACGCCACGTTTCTCCTTCTAAGCACACGCGTTGACCCGCCTCATCCAACGAGACACCGTTAAGCGTAATCACATGAGATAACTGACCAGACTGCCTACGCAACAAGGCCTTCAGGCGAGCCATAAGTTCGGCTTCGTGGAAAGGCTTGGTGAGATAGTCATCGGCTCCGGTTTCAAGTCCGATAACTTTATCTTCCCAGGTATCGCGCGCCGTCAAAATCAAAATAGGCGTACTGCGCTTCTGCTTGCGCCAATGAGCGAGAAGATCTAACCCCGACCCATCGGGCAAACCGACATCTAAAATAGCCAGCTCATAATCCTCGGTTGCCATCAGCGACTTGGCCGCTTTCAATGAAGCGGCCAAATCAACCAGGTAACCGTTGTCCTTGAGACTCTCTGCCAAGCTTTCTGCTAACAAATCATCATCTTCGAGTAGCAACAGTTTCATGGGTCTGCGTCAGATTAGAGAGAAAAATTACCGTACATGCCGGATTCATAATGACCAGGAATGTTACAGGCATACTCTAGCTCGTTAACATTGTCAGGGACACTCCATAATAAAGTCCCGGTTTCACCAGGCGCAATGGTGACACCTGCCATGTCCATGCTGGCCATATCGTGACCGCCGCCGTGTGACATATTCGACATATCGTGGCCTCCGCCGTTGGCCATGTTTAGCATCATTTGACGATGTTCTTCTTGGGCTTCTTTGCTACCAATCACAAACTCATGTTCTAAATTGCCGGTGTTGGTGATTTCAAATTTAACAATTTCACCCGCCGCCATTTCTAGCGTTTCAGGGTCGAACCACATATCGCCAGCATCAAGAGTGATCGTGCGGTCAACGTCAGCGTCGGTCAGGCCACTGTCACCGCCGCCATGGCCGGGCGCAGCCCATGCCGCGCTTGTTACTAGGCTTAGTGAAAGAGCAAGCAAAGGAGTTGTTAAAATGGTGTTGCGCATGGTCATTTACCTCAAAAGGGTTGTTGTCACTGCTTATTTATACGGTGTTAACCTGAAACGAGCCTGAACCCAGCGGGCAGAATATGATCCATAGCAACTTTTCATTGTTCACAAGGTTACAAGGCTTGACCTTGAGGTAGCCCTAGAGTCGTAAACTTAGGACGTAATTTCTAACTGACTTGATCGGAGGCTTACCATGATGAATGCCGATTGCTTAGCTTTTATGAGCTCAATGGGCTGGTACGGCTGGCTGATGCCGCTGTTTTTTCTTCTGCTCGTAGGCTTAGGTATCGCGTCGCTCGCAAAATACTTGTTTAGCCACACAACGAGGGCAGGCCGTTCATGAAACATCTTAACGCTACTATTCTATCAATTGCTTTGGCTCTCGGGGCTACATCGGCTCAGGCTGCACTGCCGGACGAAGCTACACTGTACAAAAATCCTCAGTGCGGATGCTGTGATGAATATGCTCGCCACTTGGAAATGCTGGGAGTCGATGTAACCATTGTCGATAACGTTGAGCTCGGCGATATCAAACAGAAGGCTGGCGTCCCTTATGGTTTGGGGTCGTGCCACACCATCGAAATAGGTGACTACTGGATTGAAGGGCACGTGCCGATGGAAGCGGTCGAGGCATTATTTGAAGAACAACCTGACATAGGTGGGATCGGCCTAGCAGGGATGCCCATTGGTACACCAGGCATGCCAGGGCCTCAGGGTGAGCCTTACGAAATCTATATGTTCACTGACCACAAAGACGATTCGTTTATGACTCTGTAGTAGATTTTTTGATGTCATTACTAGGCTCCCTTGTCCTGCATGAGGTGCTGGCTAAGCTCCTCATGTATTTGACACTAAAAGCCACTTAAGACGGCTAGTGGGAGTCGATGATGGTTTTATAAAGCAGGCAGCCAGTAGCTCACACCGTTCATGGTCACCTGTACCCCGTCTCCTGAAAGCTCTATGGTCTGACGACGTAGTGCTTTTTTGGACAATTTCTTGTCATGAAAATATTCCATGGCTGTGACGATCCATTGCTCCCTCCAGCCCTCTCCTTGATCAGCACACTTCGCCATTTTCATCATGGAGCGAGCCAACTTTTCTTTCCGCCGTTTTCTTACTCGCTTCTCATCCACTCTAGGGGCTAGTGTGGTGGCATGTTGGCGATTTAAAAAATTGGTAAACCCCGTCACCGAGGCTGCTTGTCCGGGCACCGCCTGCAAATAGTTGTCCACATCACCCTGTTGAGGTAGCCGCTGCCCCTCCCGGTCTGAACCGCCCCGGTTATTCCGGAGACCGGTTTGTTTGAGTCAAGCAGCTTCACCCGACTCTTCCAGTTGACGATAATACGTCCTTTCTCGTTCTGCTGGTGGAACGTTTCCGATGGGTTCCAGCAGTCGGCGGTTGTTGAACCAGTCAACCCACTCCAGCGTGGCATACTCAACGGCATCCAGTCCCCTCCATGGGCCACGATGATGGATCACCTCCGTTTTGAACAAGCCGATGATGGTTTCAGCCAGCGCATTGTCGTAGGAGTCGCCGGTGGTGCCGACTGAGGCATTGATACCCTCGTCAGCCATACGCTCGGTGTAGCGGATCGAGAGATATTGGCTTCCCCTATCACTATGATGGATCAACCCTTGTCTGTGTTTTCGTGCCCACAGAGCTTGCTCCAGAGCGTCCAGCACCAGTGCCGTTCTCATCGACGTCGCTACACGCCAACCCACGATACAGCGTGCATAAACATCGATAACGAACGCAACGTAAACGAAGCCAGACCAGGTAGCGACATAGGTAAAATCGGCTACCCAAAGCTGATTAGGACGCATAGCCGTAAAGTCACGTTTCACTAAATCAGGTGCCCGTTTCTGGCCGGGATCACTGAGGGTCGTGAAGGGGCGTTGGCCTCGCACCACGCCGCGAATTCCTAGGCGGCGCATGAGCCGTTCTACAGTGCAACGAGCAACATTAACGCCTTCACGGCGGAGTTGCCGCCAGACCTTACGGGCACCGTAGACGCAGAAGTTTTCTTCCCACACGCGCTGAATCTCAGCGGTAAGAAACGCATCCTGTCGATACCGGTCTGCCCGCCGTTCAGGATCAGCTTCAAGTGCCTTGTGGTGGTAATACGTCGATGGGGCGATTGGCAGTTGACTACAAATCGACTCGACCCCGAACTGAGCACGATGCTCGTCGATAAATGACACCATCAATTGGGTTTGCGGTCGAGCTCCGCCTGGGCGAAAAAAGCAGCCGCCTTACGGAGAATTTCATTAGCGCGCTTCACATGCCCAGTGCACCGCGCTCTTCGTCGTCGGCTACGGCCTGAATCATCGAGCCGAAAATATCAGGATTGATCTGTGTCCAGTCCAGGCTGCCGATGTGGAGTAGATAAGAGCGTGCAATTTTGCTGAAGCGCGGTACGTCGACACTGCCGGAAAACAGACCACCGTTTACATAGGGAAACTTCCCCGCCCAGCGGGGGATGTTCGCAGCAGCATGCTCTTCTTTCCGCGTGTTCATGGCGCGGAAGATTTCGCTAATCACTTCATGGGTGTTGGCAGAATCTCTGGCGCTCATTTCTGAGACGGTGTCGGTAAATAACCCGCTACCGGCAAAGATGTCCGTATCTTCGGCAAAGAAGCAGAAGATCAGCCTAGCCATGAAATGGTTCATTTCATGGCGCTGCTCTTCCGTGCCCCAACTTGGGTTATCTTTCAGTAGCTCCACATACAGCCGGTTCAGGCGGCTGGTGGCACGAATATCAAACGAGCTTTCACGCACCTGTTTAACAGTAGTGATGCCCGCCAGGGGCAAAAAGAAACCGAAGTGGTCAGGGAATTCTTCATATTTGCAGGCAACCGTCTCGCCGCTTTCCAGCTCCTCGGCCTCTAGCATCTCACCATCGGTGGCAAGCACGAACTTCGCCTTGGCACGCGTAGTCGCGGGGCTAACCTTCAACGCAGCTAGGGTTTCGGTAACGGCACCAGCCTCCGCCACCGCGATATGGATATTGTTGGTCTGCAATACCCCGCCCCAGGAGCCAGAAAAGTCCGACTTATTCGACGTACCCGAACGCAACCGTTTGATAGTGGTTGCCTTGTTGCCAAAAGCTTCCAGAAAGGCATAAGGGAACTCAGCCGGATCAAAGGGCTGTTGTGCCAAGTCAGAAATGGCGGATTCGATTTCAACTGCGTTCATGGAGTGCCGTTTTTCCTATTCAACTGCTGGCGGGTGCTACTTAGTCGACAAGCGGTGGGGTAACATCGGTCAAATCGCAGGATAATTAACGCTGTACCGGCTTGCTAGAGCGGAAAACACTGCCCGCTGCCCGCGTCATTGACTGACCAACGCCACGCAAACCCCGGCGTTATCATGACGGAGTGACAGAAGGTTTCCAAGGACTGGGTATTCATTTCATGAAAGCTATTCTCTACGCTTGATTCTACCTATCGAGCTGGTCCATCGGAGCAACACTGATGCAAACGCCTTATAGCTCAATCGCTTTGCGTCATGACCCACTCACTTGGCAAAACATCTAACTTGCTTCATTTTTTTCGCAAAATCACCTGACAAATGGCACTTAGGCAAAAAAATAAATTGAGCACTGGAGACAGGTACTGCCCCTGGGGCAGTACCTGTGCCTTCGAGTATGAACTTCTACAGATACCCTTTTTCTGCGAATGACGTGCATCCATCACTCCCCACCACCACATGGTCAATCACCCGAATATCCATCAAGCCAAGCGCTTCTTTTAGGCGTTCAGTGATACGCCGATCCGCATCACTAGGCTCAGGATCACCACTAGGGTGGTTATGAACTAGGATCACAGCGGCGGCGTTGTAAGCGAGTGCCGCCTTTAGTACCTCTCGTGGGTACACGCTGGCTGAATCAATGGTGCCGCGAAACAGCTCTTCAAAGCGGATGACACGGTGTTGGCTATCCAGAAATAGTACGCTGAATACTTCATGTTCGTAGTCTTGAAGCAACAGCTGCAGGTGCTCAAACGCTTGAGAAGGTTGGGATATCTTGCGACCTTTGGCGAACTTGCGGCGTGCGAAACGCTTAGCCATCGTAATGATGTCTGTTTCCGTGACCGGTGACGTGACTAAGTAGGTGCCTGCCACTTCACCGGCTTTGAGTTTGCTATGGGGCATGATGACCTCCAAAAAATAAAGATGCCGGAGTGGTGGCCCCGGCATCTACGTAGTTAGTAGTGAATAAGTGTTGTGGTTTAGCGTGTAAGTCACGCCGCCATCACTTGGCTGATGCGTCGCTCCATCTCTTCATGAAAGGCCTCGACTCGCTCGGCAATCGTGCGGATCAGAGCCTCGTCTCGGTAAGCACGCTTCACAAACAGCGGCATACCCGGCCAGTAGCTCACAAAATCGATCCATTCCCGTTCACTGACCCAGAGCCCTCCCTGGCATTGGGGCACGTGCTCGTCGGGGATTTCCCCGCTGAGCAGTACCTCAATTTGGAACTTAGGCAGCTTGGTTTTGATCTCCAGCAAGCCGTTTCTGCCGATCAAACTATCCGGTGAGTAGCCCACGTTGTGGTTGAGGATTAGGCCTACTTCTTTAGGCTTCGGTGCGCTGGTCATATCGCGATACAGCGAGCGAGCGACGCTCTCTAGCTCCTGGCCCCGCTTGGTATGGGCGTTGCCTTGAAACGGCTCGGCCAACTCGCCGGTCACACGCTCGCCGATCAACTGGTGCATGTAGGTAATGGCTCCGGTACCCAACCCACCGGGGCCTTTGCCGTTTACCAGCAATGCCTTGAGTTCTGACATGGTGACGCGCCCAAGACGCGCCGCCAGCCACTCAGGAGAGCCTTGTGGCATGGTGAGTATCTTCATAACGCCTCCTGTAGGCGGTGAGTGAGCAGGCTGCGCCGCTATTTCACGGCTCGCTTGGTGAGGGATGCACGGAGCTTGTCGAAATCTGCCTGAGGCACCTGAACCGCAGCGCCGTATTTGCCGCTGAACCACTCTTGGGTAGTGGCCGGGCATTGGCTGATCAAACGCTGAATCTGCCCCGCTTGAAAGGCCGTAACCCTCTTTACAGCTGCTCGTGTGCTGGTCTGGCCATTATCGTCTTGCCCGCGTGTGGTGATGTTGAGCAAGGCGCACAGCACATAGCGCTTGCCGTAGCTGGTAGACGATCCAAATGCCTGGACGGCATTTTTGTTACCGCTCATGTCCGCAGGTAGGAGCATGCTGGTCTCTTCCCGGTGGCCGTCCTTGTGCATCAGCACGCCCGTTACTTGGATACCGCGTTCCTGGGTTTGAATACGGAAGCTCACCGCGAAGCCGTGTTTTTGCAGGATGGGACGAACGGTATCGACAATATCCTCCAGCGTGGCGTAGCAACCGTTGTTGGTTTGCCCACGCTCTTCAATGCTGGGCAACTCGGTCTGCATCGCTGCCATGGCCGCGCTGTAGGCCATCATGGCCTGGCGGTCCATCACGCGCTCCTGCATTTGCAGCAGGCGCTCCATCTTGTCGATATCGACGTCCGGGTTAAGCGCGGCACGCTCAATGACCTGGATAATGGCGGTGCTATCAGCCGTCGGATGCGCTTCTAGCGCCGCCGAACTTGGGGAGTGCTGAGCGTTGGCGTCTGCTTGAATGGAAGGTACTGGGCCTTTTTGGGGAGACGCATTTACTACATGAGTACGCTGTGCCATAGGGCACCTCCTTTTACGTGAAGAGGGAAATGCGGGCTGGTCAGCCCTGTTCATGGGGTGCGTCATTAACGAGCGCAGGAACGTCAGGTAAGTGACGCGCAATGTCAGCGGGATCGATACGCTCCAGGCGTATCTCCGCGCGATAGAACTCGCCCTGGGCACACACCAGCGACGTTGCTTTGTGGGCGTCGTGTTCTAGCAGTTGTTTGGTTAGTCGAGTGAGCGCCATCTCAATGGCGTCAGAAACAAAGCTCATGCGGGTACCTCGCGGTATAAGCCCAACAGCAAAACGCCCAGCCTTTTTAGGGGCTGGGCGTCTATGCCGTGAGGGTTAGGATGATCATTCGGTGAATCGCTTGTGGGAATGGGGGTATGGATGTCTACGACACCAACTGTAGGGCGGCATCCAAGGCCTCTTGCTTGAGCTGTGCCCCCTGACCAAACCAGGCTGAATCCATACGGGTATCGTTACTGCGTGCGCGCTTGTCGTGATCGACGTATTCCGTAACCGCATTGAGCAAGCCCCAGGCCGTGTCTTTGGCGGTCACTAAGTGAGCGCCACGACCTTCGCCTTGGTAGAGCTTCTGCACCTTATTCAGCGCCCGGTAGTTGGGCAGTTTAGAGGGATCGTCCAGCGGCTTCTCTGCCCCACAAATCACCGACTGAAGATACTGCTGCGCTTCCTGCCGAGTGATTTTACGCTCCGCTAGGGTTTTCATCCGATACATGAAGTCATTCCATTGCGACACCGAAATACCTAACTGACGCTTCACGGCACGCGGATCAAACTCTGAACGATGGGGCACTTTCACCGCTTGCGACGTGCCATCGACGGCAATTTGCAGCGTGTTATTGCACACCACCCGCACCGTGGTAGGCGTGGCCATGGTGGCAAGCGTGCCATCGCAGGAAGTGGCCAACAGCAGGTAGTCATTGACCTCATCCTGGCCTTTGAGCGACGTGCTTAAGCCACTACGGGCTAGCGCCCAGAACTTACGTCCGCCTTTCAGCACGCCAGCGGTTTCTAGCTCATATCCGGCGTACTCGGTCAGGTCACGGTAAAACTCCAAAATCTCCTCGGGCTGCACCACTTTATAGCGTTGTGACACCACCGACAGCGGTGCTTTGGTATCTGAGCGGTAGAGCACTTTTTGCTCAGGGAACGAGTGAATGCTGCCCAGGTGGCTAGCCCCTTCGGCAATAAAGCGCACCGGCGCTTCTTCAATATGCCAGTTCATACCGGCCTGTTGCTGCCAGACCTCCAGCGGTTGATGTCGAGAAAGTTGCTGCCCCAGGCCATGCCAAGGGGTATCGCCTACGTAAGCCATTTGTTCAACGAGATGTGCCATGAGTCATTCTCCAGACATAAAAAAAGCGCCGACCAAAGGCCAGCGCGCGAAAGTGAATAGGCGGATCATTCGCCCCACACAGGGCGAACAACGATAGGTTAAGCGTTAGGTGCTAAAGGCGGGTAGGCGTCGCGGTAGGTGCAGCCGCAAGACAAGCATAACCACGGTGTCCCGCTGCCAACTGGCAGCCACTGCTCAAACAGCGAGGTGGCCATGCGTGAGCCGGTTTGACCTCCGGCCACGGCACCCATCATGGCGGCAGGCAGTTTTGCCAATGGAAAGCGAGTCACCGCCAATGGCAGTGGGCCGGAGATGGCCGTCGCGCGCCATGCGCCAATAGCACCGCCAATCAAGGTGCTGCCTACCACGCTTATGCGCTGGGCTGTATCCAGATTCAGCATGCGCGTTGATGCACAACGCTTACAGGGTGGGGGCATATTGAAGCTCCTATGCAAGGGAAAAAGGTTCCATGGGGATGGATGCATAGGAGTGATATAGGTCTGAAATCGGTTGGGATACGCCGATGAGGTATTGCGTTAAGTAAGCGCTTTTTAGATGCTGTTTTTATATACAGCTATCGATGGAGGTGCTCATGACTTTACCAGTGACATTACTGGGACAATCAGACGCTTTAACGGCGTCGCAGTCCATACCGCTCTATACCTGTGCCGTGCGCGCAGGCTTTCCATCACCCGCAGATGACCACTTGGACACCGATCTTGATCTTCACCGCTATGTGGTGAAACGGCCTGCTGCAACGTATTTCGTACGTTCTGAAGGAGACTCCATGATTGGTGATGGAATTCATCATGGGGATTTGCTGGTGGTGGATCGCAGTCTCGAAGCCTTACCAGGTCGCATTATCGTCATTTGTGTTGATGGTGAGCTCACAGTAAAGCGCCTTGAGCGAGTAGGGCAGCGGACTTATCTCCGGGCAAGTAATCCTGCTTACCCTCCCATTCCTTTAGATGGTCGTGAGTCGCACGTCTGGGGCGTCGTAACTCATGTGCTTCACAGCTTTCCAGGGGCAACGCTGCAATGATGGCCTTGATCGACTGTAACAATTTCTATGTCTCCTGCGAACGTGTCTTCAACCCGTCACTGGAAGGTCGTCCTGTAGGGGTACTATCCAATAACGATGGTTGCGTCGTCGCCCGCTCTAACGAGTTAAAAGCACTGGGCGTTGAAATGGGGGCTGCCATGCACCTGCTACCACCAAGTGTGCGCCGCCAAGCTGTGCTGCTATCCAGCAACTATGCGTTGTATGGAGACATGTCTCAGCGGGTAACCGAGGTGCTGGGGAGTTAAGCTCAGTTCTTGTGTATGGAGGGCAGTAGAGAGGGTGGCGTATCCTGTTGATTGATCTCGCCAGATCACAACCAACATAGGACGGATACGCCATGAG
>NZ_BMXN01000038.1 GCF_014651775.1 Vreelandella hamiltonii | reverse complement strand
GGGGTGGCGGCGCATACCGCACTGGAGCAACTGTTTGCGGGGGAGGTGCCAGCCTTCATGCAGCAAGAAGCCCCGACTCAGCCAACCGGTGCTGAATAGTTACGACGCGGAAATCATCTACGTGGCAGGTAACTCCACTGATACCCTGGCCAAGCTACAAGCTCAGCGTGGCGACCAGGAGCTGGATGTGGTGCTTATGGACGATGGCCCCATGTACCAAGCTGTCAATCTGGGTTTCTGCTCGCCGATGCAAGATACCACCATGCTGGATGACGTCTACGACATCGCACGTTTCCCCGATGACAAGGCTGTAGGAGTTGGCCTGGTCGCTTCTGGGTTTGCCTACAATGCCGACATGTTCGAGCGTAATGGCTGGGAGACGCCCTCCTCATGGAAAGACCTGGCCGATGAGAAATTCGCCGGCAAGCTGGTCGTTCCTTCCATCAGTAACACTTATGGTGTGCATGCCTTGGTAATGGCGGCGCGTCTCAACGGGGGAAGCGAAAGCGACATCGACCCCGGTTTCGAATTCATGAAAGAACAAGTCGCGCCTAACATCCTCTCTTTCGAGCCTTCGGCGGGCAAGATGTCCGAGCTGTTCCAGAATGAAGAAATCGCTCTGTCGGTCTGGGGCAGTGGGCGCTTGCGTGCGCTGGCCAGCACAGGCTTCCCGGGCGCCTTCGCTTACCCCGAAGAGGGTGCCGTCGCCTTGATGGTGGCTGCCTGTGTCATCGAAGGCAGCGAGAAGCGCGAGTTGGCCGAGGCCTTTATCGAACACCTGCTGGCACCGGAATCTCAGGAACTGCTGGCCGACACCCAGGGCTGGGGCCCCGCACAGCGGCATGCCCAGTTATCCGACGAATTGGCAAGCGTGCTTCCCTATGGTGAAAAGGTCAACCAGTTAGTAGCCGTGGACTGGGATGTCATCAATCCCAATCGTCTCGATTGGACCAATCGTTGGAACCGTCAGGTTGAGCGCTAGACACGCGTCAATCCCGTTCCTTCGTTGATATCCACTAAAGACACCACACCCTTGCCTCGTTCGATGAGCAAGGGTGTGGGGGAGTCCTGCTATGAGTTTTCTTCGTTTAGAGTCATTGACCAAGCGCTTCGGCAGCAATACTGCCGTGCAAGACATCACCCTCGATATCGACCAAGGCGAGTTCGTCTCGCTACTCGGTCCGTCGGGTTGCGGTAAGACGACCACCCTGCAAATGATTGCCGGCTTCGTTGAGCCCACTCGCGGACGTATCCTGATGAAGGGGGAGGACATTACGTCCTGCAAGTCTAATCAACGGGGCATCGGCATCGTGTTCCAGAGCTATGCCCTGTTTCCCCACATGACCGTGGCGGAAAACGTTCGTTTCGGCCTGGAAATGCGCAAGGTCCCTGCCGGTGAAAGCCGTCAGCAAGTCAGTGAAGCACTGGAACTGGTGTGTCTTGATCATCTCGAAGATCGCTACCCCCGCGAACTGTCGGGTGGTCAACGCCAGCGGGTGGCTCTGGCCCGAGCACTGGTCATTCGGCCACCGTTGCTGCTGCTTGATGAGCCCCTTTCCAACCTAGATGCGCAATTGAGAGAAAACATGCAGATCGAGCTGCGTAATATCCAGCAGCAGGTCGGCACCACGACCCTGATGGTCACCCATGATCAATCGGAAGCGCTTTCGCTCAGTGATCGTGTCGTAGTGATGAATCAGGGCAAGGTGGTACAGGTGGACGAGCCCTTTGCAGCCTACGAGAGCCCCAGAGACAACTTCGTTTCTTCATTTGTCGGCAAGACCAACCTGTTTGACTGCCACATAGACCAGCGTGAAGGCAGGCAGGCCCACGTCAAGCTCGGCGACTGTCTGCTCGAGATCGCCGTGCCCGATGAGATCAAGGGGAACAAGGTTCAACTGTCGATTCGCCCGGAAAAACTGGAGTTGACTCAGCACACGGCCGGTCAGCTACAGGGGCGTGTGCGGACACGACTGTTCCTGGGCAACCACTGGCTGTACCAAGTCGACAGTAGTGCCGGCGAGCTGTTGATCACTCAGCCGAACCTGGGCATCCAAGGGGCGGCGGTAGGCGATGATGTCGGTATTTGCTGGCAAGACGGGGCGGTACGTGTCCTGGGGGAGCAAGCAAATGGCTGAGCTTGTTTCCCATCTTCCCTCTTCGTCACCCCGGGGGCGCTCGCTTAATCCGGTGCCGTGGTTGTTGAGCGCCCCAGGCGCCGTTTTCTTTCTCACCCTGCTGGGCATGCCGCTGATCATGACGCTGATACTCAGTTTCAACAGCTTTGATTATTCGGTCGGCATCGTCTCGTCATTCGGCCTCGAAAACTATATTGAGGTCCTGCAAGACAGTTATTTTCACGAGATATTTCTGCGCACCTACGGCATCAGCATAGCGGTAGTGGTGCTGTGTATCCTGATCGGCGTGCCGGAGGCCTACATTCTTTCGCGCATGCGCAGTCCATGGCGCTCGCTGTTTCTTGTCATCACCCTGGCGCCGCTATTGATTTCAGTGGTCGTGCGAACGCTTGGCTGGGTCCTGTTGATCGGTGGCAACGGCTTGCTTGGCAAGTTTCTGGAAGGAAGCGGTATTGCCGAGTCCAGTGCCGGTAACTTGATGTATACCCACACGGGAGTGATTCTCGCGCTGGTTCATGTGCTGGTACCGCTGATGGTGATTTCGGTATGGGCCGCCCTGCAGAAGCTCGATCCTGCCGTCGAACATGCCGGCCTTTCGTTGGGCGCCAGCCATGCCACCGTCTTTCGTCGAGTGGTCATACCCCAGGTACTGCCCGGCATCCTCTCCGGCAGCTTGATCGTCTTTGCCTTGTCCGCCAGCGCCTTCGCCACGCCGGCCATTATCGGTGGACGGCGTCTCAAGGTGGCAGCTACCGCTGCTTACGACGAATATCTCAGCACCATGAATTGGCCGCTCGGGGCGGCGATCGCCATCGTGCTGTTGGTGGCCAATGTCGTTGTGGTGATGAGCTACAACCGCATGATGGAGCGGCGTTTCCGCCGTACCCTGGGCTAGGAGTCATCACGATGCTACGTAATAGTAAACTCGCCCTGACGTTTCACACGCTGTTCGTCATTTTCCTGTTGGCTCCCCTGGTGGTAGTAATGCTGGTGGCCTTCACACCGCATGGCTATCTCTCCTACCCTACGGACGGGTTCTCGCTGCGCTGGTTCACAGCAATCTTCGAGCACCATGACTTCATCCGCGCTTTCTGGAATAGCCTATATCTCGGTATTGCTGCCGCCAGTGTTTCGGCCTTGCTGGCGGTGCCCGCGGCGCTGGCCATTGTTCGTTATCGGTTTCGGGGCCGCGACGCGTTGGTCGGCTTATTCTTGTCGCCGCTGATGATCCCCCATGTCGTTCTCGGGGTGGCGTTTTTGAGCTTTTTCTCCCAGATAGGCATTTACGGTAGTTTCTGGGCATTGATTGCGGCCCACGTGATCATCGTCATGCCCTATACCATGCGTCTGGTTATGGCATCTGTGTTCGGCATGGATCGTAGTGCTGAAAAGGCCGCCCTGTCGCTGGGTGCTTCGCAATGGACGACGTTCCGACGCATCACCATGCCGATGATCCTTCCTGGTATCGCAGGGGGCTGGATACTGGCGTTCACCACTAGCTTCGATGAATTGTCTATGACCATTTTCGTGGCCTCGCCCAGCACGACCACGCTGCCTGTGCAGATGTATAACCATATCGCTCATACCGTCGATCCGTTGATCGCCTCGGTCTCTACCGTGCTGATCGTGCTGACGGTGCTGTTCATGGTACTGCTCGACCGGCTTTACGGAATCGACAAAGTTCTCATCGGCAAGGGCTAAGGAGCCAGCTATGCAGCAGTGTGATTTCGCCGTGATCGGCGGAGGGCTAGTAGGCAGTGCAATCGCCTATGGGCTGGCCAGCCAAGGCCATCAGGTCAGCGTCCTGGATGAAGGCGATGTGGCCTATCGTGCCTCGCGAGGCAATTTCGGATTGGTATGGGTGCAAGGCAAGGGGCAGGAGATCCCTCTCTATTCGCGCTGGAGCATGCGCTCGGCTTCCCTGTGGACGGCACTTTCCCAGGAGCTCTTCGAGCTGACGGGAGTCGCCACACAGCATCACAACCCTGGCGGCGTCCATCTCTGCTACAGCCAGGCGGAGCTGGAGAATCGCGCGGTGGAACTCGACGCGCTAGCTCAGGCGACCGGACGACAATTCACATTCGACATGCTGGATCATGACCAGCTACGCGACTTGATCCCCGAGATCGGCGAAAGCGTTACCGGTGCTTCATGGTCAAATTGGGATGGTCACGCCAACCCTCTCTATCTGCTGCGTGCCCTGCATGATGGGATTCGTCACTACGGCGGGCGGTTCGTGCCCGGCAGGAAAGTCCATCGTATTCGGCGCAACGGAAATAGCTTTGTGATCGAGCGTGATCACCAGACCCTCATCGCTGGACGGGTCATCCTGGCAGCTGGGCTCGGCAATCGAGAGCTGGCCCCGCAGGTCGGACTCGATGCACCGCTTGTACCCAATCGAGGCGAAATCTTGGTCACCGAACGTATGCGGCCGTTGCTTGACCTACCCACCACGTATCTTCGCCAGACCGGCGAAGGCTCAATACTGATGGGCGACTCCCATGAAGACGTCGGTTTCGATGACGGCACCGAAACGCCGGTGTTGGCTCAAATCGCCCAACGCGCCGTACGCGCATTGCCGGCGCTTGCTAACACTCGTGTGGTTCGTAGCTGGGGAGCGTTACGGGTCATGACGCCCGATGGCTACCCGCTTTATCACGCATCCGAAAGCCACCCTGGGGCCTTTGTCGCCTGTTGCCATAGCGGCGTGACGCTGGCCGCCGCCCATGCGAAATGTTTGGCGCCTTGGTTCGCAGGTGCTGAACCACCCGCCGAAATCAGTCCTTTTACCGCGGAGAGATTCCATGTTCAAACGCCTATCCCCGCCTGAAGCCACCAACGAAGCGGTAGTAACTTTCCGCTTTGATGAGCAGACCGTAACCGCTCGCCCTGGCGATACAGTGGCGGCGGCGCTGCTGGCCTCGGGTATCAGCATCTGTCGAACCACGCCGGTCAGCAATACCCCACGTGCCCCTTACTGCATGATGGGAGTGTGTTTCGAGTGCCTGGTAGATATCGATGGCAACCCCAATGTCCAGGCCTGCCAGGTCGAGGTTAGCGATGGGATGCATGTCCATATACAGCCGGGCGCCAGGAGATTAATTTCATGATTACGCATGACCTAGTCATTCTTGGTGCAGGTCCCGCAGGTATGGCCGCAGCAACTACAGCCCTTGAACATGGCATTACGCCGGTGGTAATAGATGAGCAGCCTGCCGCTGGTGGTCAAATTTATCGTGCATTGGAACGTACCCCCGTACGTGATCGGCAGATTCTTGGCGAGGATTACTGGTCTGGCGAGTCTCTAATAAAGGGGCTTAAAGACCCTCAAATTGACTATCGTCCTGCAACTACCGTTTGGCAACTGACCCGGCAGCGTGAAATCGGGCTATTGCATGATGACAAGGCAGAAATGATCGGTGCGCGGCATATCATCCTTGCCACAGGAGCCATGGAGCGGCCTATGCCAATCCCAGGTTGGACATTACCTGGGGTCATGACGGCAGGTAGTGGTCAAATATTACTCAAGAGTGCCGGGGCTGTGCCCCAGACATCCGTCGTTCTAGCCGGCTGTGGCCCCTTATTATTGCTGCTGGCCACTCAGTACCTTCGCGCAGGTGTCGAGATAGCGGCTATTCTTGATACAACGCCACGGGATCGCTATCGCGCCGCTCTCAAGCATGTTCCCGGTGCGTTACGTAATGTCAGTACCTTATTAAAAGGGGTGGGACTATTACGTGAACTACGTCGTGCTGGTGTTCGCCACATTAGAGGTGTAAGCGCTCTGCGTGCCGAAGGTAGTGGTCAGTTGGAGCGCGTTTTATGGAAGCAACAGGGCGATGATAATTGGCAGACACTTGAAACGCCTACTTTGCTGCTTCATCAAGGCGTTATCCCCAATACCCAAATCACTTGGGCGGTGGATTGCCACCATGAGTGGGATGAGCAGCAATTAGCCTGGAGGCCACGTCTGGATGAGTGGCTGGGCACTGATATCCCAGGTATTGCCGTAGCGGGTGATGGAGGCGGTATCGTAGGAGCCAAGGCCGCGGCCATGCAAGGTCAATTAGCGGGACTGGGGGCTGCCCTGGCACTAGGTAAGTTAACCTTGGAGAACAGTACTGAACGCGCCCAACCAATTCGTAAAGCACTAGCGCTTGACACCGCGATTAGACCTTTTCTCGATGTGTTATATAGACCTGCAAAACAATGGCGTTTACCCGATGACGATACGCTAGCCTGTCGGTGCGAAGAGGTAACCGGCGGAGAAATCCGGCGCATGGCTGACATGGGCTGCCGAGGTCCCAATCAAACTAAGTCGTTCACTCGTTGTGGCATGGGGCCGTGTCAAGGCCGTATGTGCGGTATTACCGTGAGCGAACTGCTAGCAGATGCCAATCAACAGAGTGTTGAAGAAACCGGCTATTACAGACTGCGCCCACCTTTCAAACCGATCACTCTCGGACAGCTTGCAAAGGCGGCGGAGGAAGGCTGATGTCTCGTCGTGTAGTAGTTGTGGGCGCAGGATTTCATGGCTGCAGTGCCGCACTGCGGTTAAGTCTCCAAGGGTACGAAGTCACTGTCATTGATAAGACCTATGCAGGTCGTCACGCCTCGGGTGTCAATGCAGGTGGTGTGAGGCGTTTAGGCCGACACCCTGCAGAGATCCCGTTGGCAGTAGCAGCTTGGGAGCGCTGGCAGTGTATGACCGACATCGTCGGTGACGACTGCGGATTTCGTCCTGTTGGGCAGGTCAAGGTAGCCGAAAACGATAACGACATGGCCATCCTTGCCGACCGCGAGCGCCAGGTACGTGACTTGGGGTTTCACCATGAAGTCCTGATCGGCCGTGACGAGTTGCACCGTCGGTTGCCGACGTTGGCCGACCACTGCCCGGGAGCGCTGGCGTGTGATGGCGATGGCTTTGCCAATCCTTATCGTACTGTTACTGCCTGGCGTCGAGAGGCCGAGCGCCAGGGAGCACGATTCCGTGAAGGTATCGAGATAACCACCATTGAGACCAAGGGAAACGGCTGGCGGCTGAGCGGTGGTGGCGAGTATTTTGATGCTGACTTGCTTGTCAATTGTGCTGGGGCTTGGGCAGGAGAGCTTTGCAAATGGTTAGAAGAGCCGGTTCCTCTCACTGCTGAAGCCCCCATGTTAATGATTACTGAGCGACTATCGCCATTTTTAGGAACCGTAGTGGGCGCGACATCGCGACCATTATCTTTCAAGCAGTTTGAGAACGGTACGGTTTTGATTGGAGGAGGAGTGCGCGGTGTCGTGGACACTGTTCGCGATGTGGCCGAAACCCGATTGGATGGATTGGCGGAGAATGCCGATACCGTCGTCAGCCTGTTTCCGTTCATGAAAGAGGCACGCATCATGCGAACCTGGGCAGGCGTCGAAGCAGTCACGCAGGATCACATTCCTGTAATAGGTCTCAGCAGTCAGCACGACAATGTTATTCACGCTTTTGGTTTCTCAGCTCACGGCTATCAGTTAGGCCCCATTACTGGAGAAATAGTCGCCGACCTTGCTTTGGAGCGAGAGCCCAAGCTACCCATCACTCCTTTTTCTATTCAAAGATTTCAAACACCTTGTTCTGAATAGGGCGAGTTTACAAACGCCAATTAAGGCAAACAGGAGAGTACTATGATTAAACGACATATCCAAACACCTATTATGCATCGCGCTGTGGAAGCAAATGGCATTGTTTTTTTCGGGGGAATAATTGCTGATGATCTTACGCTTGATATGGCAGGTCAAACACGTCAAGTGCTAGATAAACTAGAAAACTATCTAGCCGAAGCGGGTACGGATAATAAGCGGATCGTTACCGCAACTGCCTATGTTTCTGACTTGAACCTTAAGAAAGGGATGAACGATGTGTGGACTCAATGGTTTGATGCAGATCATCTACCTGCCCGAGCGACACTAGGTGTTGCGGATCTTGGTGAGAATGTACTTTTAGAATTAGTAGTGACGGCGGTTAAATAATCGCATAACACTATTGCTGGTGTGTTTTTACGCCAGCAATAGTGCTGAATTGACTTGTCTTCTAAGCGCGAATCCCCAGCGCTTCACGCTGCTTCTCTCGCAGTTCATCACCGGCTTTTTCGGCCAAATCCAGCATGGCGTTCAGCTCTTTGCGGTTAAACGCGCCCGCTTCCGCCGTGCCCTGTACTTCAATCAGCTCGCCGCTTTCGGTCATGACGACGTTCAGGTCGGTGTCGGCTTTGCTATCTTCGGGGTAGTCCAAATCCAGCACCGGCACGCCTTTGTAGATGCCCACCGAGATCGCGCTGACCAGCTGCTTGAAGGGGTCGCCTTTGATCTTCTTTTCCCGCTGCAGGTAGCGAATCGCATCCACCAGCGCCACACAGCCGCCGGTAATCGCCGCCGTGCGCGTGCCGCCATCGGCCTGGAGCACATCGCAATCCACGGTGATGGTGAACTCGCCCAGCTTCTTCAAATTCACCGCTGCGCGTAGGCTGCGGCCAATCAGACGCTGAATCTCCAGCGTGCGCCCACCCTGCTTGCCCTGGGTCGCTTCACGGTTGCTGCGAGAGTGAGTGGCGCGGGGCAGCATGCCGTACTCAGCGGTAATCCACCCCTGATGTTTACCGCGCAGCCAGCGCGGTACGCCTGCTTCCACGCTGGCGTTGCACAGCACCTTGGTCTCGCCAAATTCCACCAGCACAGAGCCTTCGGCATGGCGCGTGAAGTCGCGGGTCAAACGAATCTCACGCAGCTGGTTGGCCTCGCGACCGCTGGGGCGAACTACATCAGGACGCATAGCACCTCACATCATCATTACGTTGAAAAGGCCCACCATTGTACACGTCAACGCCACTCGGCACGGGGCTATTCAGGCCAGGCCCATTCAAGCCACCCCGCCCCGACAAGATCAGGTAGACTGACCAAAACGCGACCCACAGGAGCCCCCATGGCCAGCCCCCGCCACGTTCACAGCATGACCGCCTTCGCCCGCGCCGAGCAGACCGCCCCTTTTGGCACCCTGCAGGTCGAGATACGTTCGGTGAACCAGCGCTACCTGGAGCCGCATTTTCGTTTGCACGAAAGCCTGCGTGACCTGGAGCCGCTGCTGCGCGAAGCGCTGCGTACCCGCTTGGCGCGTGGCAAGGTGGAGTGCAGCGTACGTTTCGAGAGCACCGACACCGCCCAGGCACCAGCGGTGAACATCGCGCGCCTGCAAGAGATTGCCGACGCCCTGGCGGCCATTCAGCAGCAGGTGCCCAGCGCCGTACCGCCCACTACGCTTGCGCTGCTCAACCAGCCCGGCGTGATGGAAACCCAGCACCTGGACCAGGACGCCATCAAGGCCGCCGCCAAAGCGCTGTTCGACCAGGCGCTGAAGGAACTGATCGATGCCCGCGCCCGGGAAGGCGAAAAGCTGGCCGAGATGATCACCACCCGCCTGGACGCCGTCAGCGAGCAAGTGGCCACCGTACGCAGCCTGCTGCCGCAAATCCTGGAACGCCAGCGGGCCCAGCTGCTGGAACGTTTAGAAGTCGCCAAGACCGAACTCGACCCCCAGCGGCTGGAAGCCGAGCTGGTACTGGTGGCCCAAAAAGCCGACGTGGACGAAGAACTGGATCGCCTCACCGCGCATATCGACGAAGTACGCCACCAGCTCGCCCAAAAAGGCCCCAAAGGCCGCCGCCTGGACTTCCTGATGCAGGAGCTCAACCGCGAAGCCAACACGCTGTCATCGAAATCCGTGGTGGCAGAGACCACCCGCTGCGCGGTAGAGCTGAAGGTGCTGATCGAGCAGATGCGGGAGCAGATACAGAATATTGAGTGATGCCTATGGTCGTTTTTTTAATTCTATAAGATACTGTTTTATATATTTTTTAATAAAATTCTTGTCCATGCTCGTCCACCGAAATCCCGCTTAATCCACCGCCAAGTGGGTAGTAAAGTGGGTAGTAAAATGCCATGCTATCCACCAGTTGGGCGTATTTCTGAGGTTTTACTACCCAATATTAATATAAGTGTCTGAAATATAAATAAATATATGGTTTTAGGCGTGGCGGAGGGGGAGGAAAGAGCGATGGGGAGTTTTACTGCCAAGAAAATTCAATCATTGATCAGAGAAGCCAAGCCTGGGCGCTACGGTGATGGCAACGGTTTGTACTTGATGATTCCGAAGTCAGGAGCGGCCTATTGGATGTGCCGCTACACCTTCGCAGGTAAGCGTCGCGGTATGACACTGGGTAAATGCTCTGAACTCTCCTTGCTCGAAGCTCGTGAGCAAGTGGTTGAGACTCAGAAAGCCATTCGTAGCGGTACAGACCCTCTTGTAGAGCGCGTACGTGAAGAAAAAATAACCATTAGCACGGTGCAGGATCTGTTTGACGATTGGTATCAGGAGCTCGATAAGCGACTCAAGCATCCCAACATCCCTAAACGCGTCTTTGAAAAGGATATTGCTCCTGCCATCGGTTCGCTAACGCTGGCTAGCGTTACCCCTATGGATGTGCGTACCATTATCAGAAGGGTAACTAACAGCGGTCGCCCAACCGTTGCAAATGACGCTTTGATGTACTTAAAACAGCTATTTAACCATGGCATCAAGCTAGGGTTTTTGACCTATAACCCTGCGTCTGCTTTCAACGTCAACGATGCGGGCGGGGTCGAGAAAAGCCGTGATAGAGCACTTAGCGTTGAGGAGCTCAGGTTTGCCTTTGAGGTTTTCAGAGAAAATCGCACTAGCTTTACGCGTGACAACTATCTCGCATGCGCACTGCTTGTTGTGCTTGGAGTGCGTAAAACAGAGCTCACTGAAGCCACGTGGTCAGAATTTGACTTGAACAATGCAAAATGGAACTTACCCGGAGAGCGCAGCAAATCGGGTGTGGGAATGGCGATTCCTTTGCCACCACAGGCAGTCGAGTGGTTAGAGGAGCTTCACATCCGTGCTTGTGGTTCACCTTACGTATTTCCTAGCCGTCGTAGCAGTAAGCAGCCCCATATGGGCAAGGATACACTCAATCGCGCCATTGCTAAGCTATTTGGTAAAGAACCAGGCAAGAAGCAGCAACCTGAAAATAGAATGGGTGATTTACCCGAGTTTACGGTGCATGACCTTAGGCGCACTTGCCGCAGTCTGTTGGCTGAGACCGGCGTACCTAGCCATGTGGCTGAGCGTTGCTTGAATCACAAGCTGAAAGGCGTTGAAGGCGTCTATGATCGGTATGATTATTATGAGGAACGAAAGCGTGCTTTGATAAAAGTAGCAAATTTATTTAATTCTGTAATGTTACCAAGTTCCTGCACACCCTGCGCTGCTAATGCTGGGTGTGCTCTGTTAAATCATACTAAGTAGAAAAACTTTATTTTTAGTTTGATGTAAGTGTTGATTGTAACGCTATTGCTGGATTTCAGCTTGCCAACTTAAAATTTTTAATAATGATTGAATCCATGTCTACTACTTTTTTCTAAGGCTTTTTCAAGTATCGTAGAGTTTACGGATCCGTCACGAGACTGCATGATAGAGATTTTAGTTGCCAGCTCTGTAATACGCTCTCTGACTGAGTGAAAATAAATAGCGCGTACACTGAAGTCTTTAACTGGATCTCCTGCATTCTTCAGTACTTCAAGGTAACAGCGGTGATTTATTTCGTTCATCAACTCATCGATCAAACTATCCACGTCACTTTGATGTATATATTGTTGTGCTACATCTAAAAACGAATCGCTTAAATTGCTGGTTTCTTTAGCTATAAAATTCTTTTTTCCCAGCGCCTCGTTAATAAGGTCGCTGAGTGTTTGTGCTTGAGACTGTTTACGCTTTTTCGCTAAAAGCTTTAGTTGCTTTATTTTTTTCTCTGGGATTTGAAGAGAGACTGGGTTGCCATTCTTCTTACGGTATTGGTACGTATTCCAGGCTCCTTTCATTTGCCTGCTGGCTTCTCGATATTCAGCTTCATCAGGAAGCTTCTTCAAGCTTTTAGCCATCTCAACATAACCGTACTCAGCAGGCGGTTTTACCGAAATGAACGCCGTAGAACCTTTGAAAATCTTACGCGCCAAGTAACTAGCTATCCACTCCAGCTGAGCAGGATCACGAGTTACGATCCAATCGAAAGGTTGAGTCATGAACAATTTCCACTAGTGAATTAGATATATCTAATTTTTTTTGAGTCGGCTGTCACATGTCAAATACATTGTACACATGCAATGTACGGTTTCAATGGTTAATTACAATGTAATAGAACAACGTAAAAAAGTGAATTGTTAAAAGTCCGTGAAATCGGATTTTTATTTTTTGTAGAATGCCGTAAGCTGCATGCTATGCACACATCCATTCTGACCTACAAGAACGCTCGCCTAACGCCCGAAGAACGATGGCTACTGATGCAGTGGGCGTCTGTGATAGGCGCTGACCAGAGCTTTGATGGCACTTTGAAGGATCTCTTCATGAGCCTAGGCATGACGTATGCGCAAGGCCGTCGAGCCTGGGGTTGTCTCATAAAAAAACACGGAGAAAGGCAAAACCAGTTTATTGAGATTGAGCGGCTACCTGTTAAAGGACCAGGTCGGCCAGCGGTACGTTATCGTTTATCAGCAAAGTTTGTGAAAGAACTACAGAAGTATCCGTTGTCTTCTACGCACCACGTAGAAGAAATAGCCACACTTACCAAAACGACCCTACTATCTGCTGAAAATAAAAATAAGGATCTGGTAAGAGATGGACGTCGCCGCCGTTCAAGGTTGACCTTGCCTAACCGGTGGCTATTAATGGTGTTGCTAGCTCATGCTGATACGCCAGGTGTAATAACCAGCCTTGGAATATCAACAATACGTCACCTCACTGGGATGTCACGCTCCCGCATAGATAGGCAACTGAAGAAATTGGTTGATTTAGGTATCGTTGCTCACCATGAGCCAGGGCGATACTCACACCAAGCTAAAAAACGCAAAACCTCTATTTATCTGCTTGATTTAGCCCACCCCTCATTTGGAAAACACACAAGAACGCCCATTACAATTGTGTCGCCGCCTTCAAGCACCAAACCCGAGGTAACGGAATCAACAAAAGGTGAAATAAAAAGAACGGAGTTAGTCGGTGGAATAGTGGATGCAGTGATGACTGCAGGGGTATGCAGCTTGCAAATCGAAGCATTGTTGAAGGAGTACAATGCCAACAAGGGTTCTGATAGTACCGTGTCAGACGATACTAAGGATGAATCAAAACGAGAGCATGATCCTTATCGCGAGGCTAAAAAATATCAAGAGAGATACAACGAAATCAAAATGGTTTTTGACCTGGCGCTATCAATGCTGCCAAGCACACGTTATCTAGAAGGTGGCGTTGAAGAACTGCTTAAGCGCTACGATGTGGAGGATGCAAACTGGTTACTTACCAGTGTTCATATCGATACTTGTCGTCTGCTAACTTCCTCCTGGAATGAATTGAAAGAAGGTTGTTCCGGGCCTGAACAGCCACAACATGACGTTATAGTGGCGACTGCTCGTCGTTTAGGCATAACGCCTGAATATGTGATCGAAACGAAACCTGAGCAGGAGTCAGAATGGGCGTCTGAAAAAGCAGACAACTATACAAAGGCCTTGGACGATAAGCCTCCCACAGTAGAACCAATAACAGAACAATTCTCTTATCACCCCTTGGCGCTACTGTTTTATGCCCTGTCACATCACCTAGCCAAACAGCTTCAGCGTGACATCATCCGTAATGGACACGGAGACGACGAAGCAATGACCTACATGCTTGTGCCTGTTTTTCCCAATTCACCTAACGGCTCGACCTTACCCGCGTTTCAACTACGTAGCTATGGCCTGCGTTCCGAAGATGCCGGTAAAGAGCCAACGACCACTATATCCCGCAGCCCTGTCAGCGAGGATCTAAAAACCTATTGGCAAACACATCATCAGGATTGCCTTTCAGCTATCAATGATGAGTCAGATGATGCCACAGAGTCTGACGCTCAAGAGCCTAGCGACGCATAACCACCAGTCGCCAAAGCCACTCTCCAATTAAAAAATACTCACCTGCCTCATCTCATGAACGAATAACAGGAGTTCGTCATGAGCAATCGATTAATCCGCATCAAAGACGTCATGGATCGTACTGGGCTGGCTAGATCGACGGTCTACAAGTACATCAGCCTTGGGCAGTTCCCTCAGCCCATCAAGCTGGGCACTCGGGCTGTTGCCTGGGTCGAGCGTGAAGTGGAAGCCTGGATCTGCGAAAGCATCGAGCGCAGGAATGAAGCAGTGCTGAAGTAACTCAATCTTTCCTCATTTAATTGAAGAGTGATTATTCGCTGACGGCGACTCACTCCCACCAGCAACCATCAGTACCTATCGGTCACTACCCATTCCCAAGAACCTTGTTTAATTATTATTAGTTAAATCAAATATTTAAATCAAAGGGTAATGGGAGGGGCATCAAGCCCCGTCCCTGAGTAGCGAGCGTAAAGGTAGCCATCCACACGTATCCGTCTCAATGAATCCAGCCTCCGCTGGAGGCTTCGTCGTGCCTGACATACATGCTCATGCCTCCGAAGGCATGGGTCGATCTCACTATCGAGGTAATTAAAATGCTTCAACGACACCCATCAAACGCTAATTTGTGCTTGAACGCTGCTCCTACCTTCAACGGGCTTGCTCTCCAAGTGAAACATCTCCCAATGGCCGATGAATACCTTCAGGCCCTTTACATTACAATGCACAAGGCTCTCGCTGACTACCCTCGCGTGCTAGCCTTCAGGGTCGATCCTGTCATTCCCACAACGATAAGCGACCGGATGAGGCCGGAGGATCACAAAGGCCTTATCGCAAGGTTCATCGCTTCCTTTAAAGCGATTATCAAACATGATCGTGAGAGTAAACGCCAAGCTGGCTGGGTGCCTGACACTAAGGTGCGCTACGTATGGTGCCGGGAGGTTGGCCTTAACGGCAAGCCGCACTATCACTTCTTCTTCCTACTGAATCGTGACGCGTATCACATGCCAGGTAAGGCAGGCTCTCAAAACGAGAACCTTATCAGCCGGGTGTCACGTGCTTGGTACAGCGCGCTGGGAATCACTTGGAACCCTCAAGAGCCATGGGTACACGTCCCTGATAACCCTTACTACTGGATCGACCGAGGTGACCTAACTAGCTTTGAGCAGGCTTTCACACGTGCCTCTTATCTCTGTAAAACGAATACAAAGCAGTACGGGCTAGGTGTACGAGCGTTTGGTACTAGCCGCCAATAAGGGACATTGTCTATCGATCCACAAGCTCACTAAACCTATCCAGGCAATGGATACGGTCAGTGGAGTATCGCTTTGCCCTCATGCCCCCACACCGCTAAACTCGGCTCACTCTTTTGTGGGGGCTAGGTATCCACCATGCCGACGATTACTGCCATATATGGAATCATCGATGAGCTACACCGTTACGCTGCAACAGCTGGAAACTCCAGTAGCACATGAATTTACGACCAAGAGATTATGAGTGCAACAAAATAAACTTTGGTATCGCGCCTGCAATGCGGAAACCAAGAATTATCAATACGTTATCTTTTCCAGGGATTACATTACTCACATGTCTTTCATCCTGTTAGCAGCCAGATGACAACCAGGCGGCGACCATATATCTGTGATATTGGCCTACCCTAAGAACATGAAGGACAACATAACACTTGCTGAAAAGGCCGCATTGAAAACACTGACCCACCAATTAAAGGAGGAAGTTTCTGGATGAGCATTTTTGACGAACTCCAAACATCGCTGCAGGAAG
>NZ_BMXN01000037.1 GCF_014651775.1 Vreelandella hamiltonii | reverse complement strand
GGTAAAAAGGCCACCTTCCGTGGCCAGAAAGTGACCGTTGACGCGGTGAATATGCCGCCCAGAGTGCTTTAGCCGCTCAGAGACGAATTGATCAGCGGTTCCTTAGAGCAAAAACATGACTTTTCAACATAATAAATAGATCATAAGGCCATTTCCCTGACCCCACTTAGGTAGCCCCCCATGCCTGCATTGCGTCAATTTGCGAGAACCCGCACTTTTGCCTGGCCACTTGGCATTGCCGCGTCGCTGTGCAGCTTTTCAGTCTTCGCAGCCAGTGTCAGCGTCACCGACACTCAAGGCGCGCCGTTGGAAGATGCCGTGGTCGAGATCTATATCGATGGGGCAACGTTACCGGCAGCCACCGAAAAAAATATCGTGCAGCGCAATGCCGCCTTCAACCCTACCGTCACCACGATCCCGGTAGGCAGCCATGTCGCTTTCCCCAATGAGGACACGACTCGACATCACGTATTCTCGTTTTCACCCGCCAAGGTCTTCGACCTGGAGCTGTTTCTGAGCGAAACACCGCCACCCGTTCACTTCGACCAGCCAGGGGTCGTGGTACTCGGCTGCAATATCCATGACCAGATGCAGGCGTTTATTGTGGTCAGCGAAGCACCCTATGTAGGCATGACCGATAGTGCGGGCAAGCTCGATCTGAGCGACCTCCCAGCAGGTGACCATCGTATTCGAGTCTGGCACCGTCGCATGGATGACAGCCAGAATGTATGGTGGGAAGGCAGCATCAGCGACGCCGACGACCTGATGGTCAGTCTGGAGCTTAACGCCCTGACCCCGGAGCCTCCCGAGCTGTCACCGCTACAGCAGCGTTTTCGTAATGCGACTCACACTCACTGAACGCTGCCAAGCAGCGATGAAACGAGGTTGAAATGCGCTTTCGCACGCGCTTGACCCTGGTTCTGCTGACCGTAGTGATCGTCTCCCAGCTCGCTACGGGCGTGGCTTTCTTGCGCGCTACCCAAAACGATGCCCTGGCAAAAGGCAATCAGCGTTTGGAGGTCGGCGCACGCGTCTTCGAGCAGTTCCTTGAAATTCGCGGTGACCAATTGCGGGACAACGTTGCGATTCTGGCCGACGACTTTGGCTTCAAGAGTGCCGTGGCAACCCAGGATACGGCCACCCTCTATTCCGTGTTGGGAAATCATGGCGACCGTGCCCAGGCGGACATGGTGCTGCTGAGCAATTTGAACGGCGAGGTCCTGGCCAGCAGCCATCACGATCAGGACAGCGCCATGCCGTTTCCTGAACTGTTCGATCGCGCCCAGCAAAGCGGCAGCGGCGTGGGCGTCGTGATCGATCAGGGCCAGCCCTATGAGTTTGCACTGCTGCCCGTGCGTGCGCCCAACCTTATCGGCTGGGTAGGCATGGGCTTTCTGATCGATGAAGACGTTACTCAGGAGATCAACACGCTGACCGGCCTGGACGTGAGCGTCGTCACCTACGATGCCGCAGGCGAGCTTAGCTACCTGGCCAGCTCAAGGCCCGGGGGAGCCGAGCAAGCGCTGAACCTGGCAGGCGACCACCGTTACCTGGCCTACTCATCGGCACTGCTGTCCACCGAGCAATATCAATCCCACGTATTGATTCAGCTCTCTCGTGATGAGCTGCTGAGCGCCTATAGTCGGCTGCAGTGGCAATTGTTCGGTATCGTCGTATTGATGCTGCTGCTCACATTGGCAGCCGCGCTGTGGAGCGCTCGCAGTATCAGCCAGCCGCTGATTGCGCTGGCCCAGGCCGCTCAGCGCATTGGCCGTGGAGAACGGATGGCGCTGCCCAACGAGGGCTCGGTGGCCGAGACTCAACAGCTGGCCAGCACGCTCTACTCGATGCAGGAGGCCATCGCCAAGCGGGAGGCCACCCTGCTGCATCAGTCTCGTCATGACCGTTTGACGAACTTGCCCAACCGGCTCAGTGCCGTCGAAGACATCGAACAGCTCGTTGCCAGAGCGCGCCCCTTCACGTTACTGCGTTTTTCGATCAACGATTTTCGTGACATCAACGATACCTTCGGGTATGAGCTGGGGGACCATTTGCTGGTTGCCCTGGCGCACCGTTTACAGCAGTTGCCTGAACCTATTCACAAGGCCTATCGGCTGGATGGGGACGAGCTGATGCTGCTGATTCGTCAGGCACACTTCATCGAGGCACAGCGGGAAGAGATGATGACGCTGATCAGCGAGCCGATTCGCCTGGATCAGTCCATGATCGTACCTTCCCTCTCTGCCGGTGAGGTCAGCTACCCAGAACACGGCAATAGCGCCCGCTTGCTGCTGCGCCGTTCAGACATCGCCCTGGATCAGGCACGCCGACACCGCCACAGCCACAAGCGCTACCAGGATGGACAAGACGAGCAGCATCTGCGCCAGCTCATGCTGATCCGAGACCTGCAGGAAGCCGTGGATAAAAACGAGCTGTGGATGGCCTATCAACCCAAAGTGGATACCTCCACTGGCCGTGTCTGCCAATTCGAGGCACTGATGCGCTGGCGCCATCCTACACTGGGCTTCGTGCCGCCGGATGAGTTCATCGAACTGGCCGAGCGCTCAGGCAACATCGGCCTGCTGTCGGACTGGATGCTGATCCATGTCTGCGAGCAACTGCAGCGCTGGAAACACGCGGGGCATCACCTCTCGGTGGCTATCAACCTGTCGGCCAGCGATATCATCGATAGCGATCTCGCCTTGCACATCCAGGACCTGATGGAGAGCTACGGACTGACACCTGACCAACTGGCCGTAGAGGTCACCGAAAGCGCGGTCATGCAGGATGTCGAAGCTGCCACGCGTACGCTGCTGGCACTCAGCGACATGGGCTTGAAAATTGCGGTGGACGATTACGGCACGGGCTACTCGTCACTGGCTCAGCTCAAACGCTTGCCCGTGAATGAACTCAAGATCGACAAGTCCTTCGTGCTCAAGCTCGATACCCAGGAGGAGGATCAGACCATCGTACGCTCGACCATCGAGATGGGCCACAACCTGGGGGTGCGTATTGTCGCGGAGGGCGTCGAAAACCTCGCCAGCGCAGCGCTGCTCAAGCAATTACACTGTGACTACCTGCAAGGCTACTGGATATCCAGACCCATGCCGGCCCAGGACGTTGCCCCCTGGCTGGAGGCCTTCGAGCCGATCAACTTTGCCGCTCCTCTGACGCAAGCACACTAAAAAAAGGGAACACCATGCGTAAAGCGCACTTACTCAAACGGCCCCTGTGGGTGGCGGCCACCGCCCTCAGTGCGCTGCTGCTGGCCAACTCGGCCACGGCAGGCAGCCGTATCATGGGCACCGGAGCGGTCACCGCCATCGAAGGGGCAGCAGGCGGCGGGCTTTCCCCATGGGCGGTGCTCGCCAGCACGGCCAGTGACGATGAAGTGGGCGTCACTGCCGCCGTGACACGAGCGTGGCTGGATGATTATCGCCTGACCGTGACCGGCGCCAACATCAACATTCATGACCGTGTGGAGGTCTCGATTGCCCGTCAACGCTTCGAACTGACGACCCTGGGCGGCGAACTGGAACAGGCCATCTACGGCGCCAAGGTGCGTTTATGGGGCGACGTGCTGTATCACCCGTGGGGTATCTGGAGCGCGGGCGTCATGCACAAGCGCCTGGACGATGGCACTGTGCCCACCGCACTGGGGGCTTATGACACGAGCGGGACCGAAGCGTACCTGAGCGCCAGCAAGCTGCTGTTCAACGCCGTGCTGGGCCGGAATGTGTTGCTCAATGGCACCCTGCGCAACACCTCCGCCAACCAGGGCGGACTGCTCGGCTTTGGCGGCGACCAGGGCGGACGATCCTGGATGGCAGAAGGGAGCGTCGGCGTGTTCATCACGCCCAACTGGATCATCGGCACCGAATACCGACAAAAACCTGACAACCTGAGCGTGGCCGACGAAGAGGATTGGCAAAGCATCTATAGCGCCTACTTCTTCAACAAGCACGTTTCCTTGACGGGGGCATGGCTGGATCTGGGCGACATCGCCGGTCTGCCTTCTCAGCGCGGTGGCTATCTCTCGTTACAGGCGGCGTTTTAACGCGGCTTGGCCCATGACCCAGCCCTTCATTTTCAGGAGTCGACATGAGTAACCGCCACTTGGCCATCCGCAACACGCTGATCATTGGAGTCCTGTCAGGTCTCCTGCTCACTGGTTGCGCCCATCAGCAGCCATCCACCACGTTATACGAACGCGTCGGCGGGCAGGCCAGCCTGGAAAACGTCGTGGAAAACCTGCTGTATCGTATCGCCGATGACGCCGATATCGTCGTCTATTTTGCCAATAGCAACATCGATTTGTTCGCGGCGTCCTTGGTCACTCAGCTATGTGACATCAGCGATGGCCCTTGCCAGTACGAAGGCCCGCCCATGGACCGTGCTCACCAGACCATGGGCATCACCGATGCTCACTTCAACCGAGTAGTAGAGTACTTGAACGAGGCCATGATAGAGGAAGGGATACCGCTAGCCGCACGTAACGACATGCTGGGCCGCCTGGCGCCCATGTATGCCGACGTCATGCGCCTGCAGTAATCTGCCAGCCATCACGTCCGGCGGTCTTGACCTGGTACAGGGCTTTATCCGCCGCTTCGTAGGCACCGGCAAAGGCCGTTGCCATGGCAATGAAACGCGTGGCGCCCACGCTAAGCGTCACGCGCTTTTTATCCGGGTGAGCGGGATGCGGGTACTCGGCCGCATCGAGCGCCGCCTGAAGCGCTTCGCACTGCTGTGCCAGTACGCTATTGGAAGGGCACGGTAGCAACGCCGCAAACTCATCGCCTCCCAATCGATAAAGCTGGGCCGTCGGCCCCAGCGCCTGCTCGATCATGCTTGCCAGCTGGCGCAACAGTCGGTCGCCCTGAGGATGCCCCAACGCATCGTTGTACTGCTTGAAAAAATCGATGTCGATCAAGATCAGTCCCAGCGACTCACCCTCGCGACTCACCACGTCCTGATGCAGTGCACTGCGATTACCGATCCCCGTGAGCGGGTCGCGCATGGCGCGGGCCATCCAAGCCAGCTTTTCGGCAGTGGCGTGTTCCGTCTGACGCAGCTGCCGCTCATGCATCGCCCAAAACCCTAGACCCAGCACGAAGATCAGCAGACTGGAGTAGGTCAATACCTGGTTGTGGCGTCGGGTGCTTTCGGAAAAATCATTGATCGCCATACCGCGCCGATCCAACTGGTGCATTTCGATACGCGTCAGGCAATCGACGGCGATGAATAGCGCGTGGGCCGCGTCGATGGGTTCGATCTGCTGTTGTTCCAGGCGTTCGGTCATCTCGTCGACCAGTGCCAAGCTGGGCAGGGTACAGGAGTAGTTCTGACGGTATACACTGACATCGAAAAGCCCATAGGCAAGATCCAGCGCATGGTTGGCCTCGCTGATGTCCAGCGGAGACGTCGCCACCAGCAGCGACTCTTGGGCGCTCTGCACGTAGCCTCTCGCCCGAGTCGCCAGCTGCTGCCCGGTCAGGCTGCCGGTCTGGCTGAAGTAGGCCTGGATTTCCGGGTAGACCCAACGAGACTCATAGACGATCAATACCATCAGGCCCATGAAGCTCATCAAGCTCAAGGAGAGCCACGTCATGTAGCGGGGGCGACGCTTTGGCTCTCCTGGTGGCGCTGCACTCACCACTGCGCCTCAATGCTGCGAATCATCCAGATCCAGTCGTTGAATTCACGCAGGTTTTCGGTATCACGGCCAGAGTATTCACGCTCCACCAGACGCACCGGGCCCCGCGAGCGCAGCGTCAGCGGCTCACCATCTTCCACGGTGACCAGATACCAGACCGGGTTGTCCCAGCCCCCCAGGGTCACTTCGTAATCATCCCAGGCAGTGAAGTGCAGTTGCGGGGGTACCGACCCGAAGTGTTCCACCAGGAACTCACGAAACGGAATTCCCTGCATTTCCACGTCGCGCCCTTGATAAGGGTCGTAAACGGTAAACGTGGTATTGGGCTGCTCACGCAGATCACTGATGGCGATTTTCTCGGTGGTTTCCCCATCGATCAGGTTCAACGCCTGCGCCTGGGCCAAGGTCGGGAGACATAGCGCAAGGAGCAGTCCCAGCACCATGTTGCAGAGAGGTTTCAAAGAAGTGCGGGGCGTTACAGCAGTACGTGGCAGCACAGCGTTCATGGCCGTTCGGTTCCTGGTAAGGGTAGGCGTTCAAGTGGTCACACTTTACCAGAGCATCAGGCCAAAACACTTCAACGGCTGTCAACTGATTTACCACAGGCATAAAAAAGCCGGCCCAGTGGGCCGGCAAAAGGAAGTTTACACTTGCATGTAAACCCCCTCCCCTGACGACTGCTACAGCCAGCTGGATCAAGGCTTCTTGCGTTCATCCTTGCGTAGATGATCACGCACCACGAAACCAACCCAGCCCACCATAAACGCGATCACCAATGCGACAGTTACCAAGCCGAAAATGACTGCATCGTCCCAGTACATGATGTTCCCCTCCCGCCGTGATGTATGAAGCCATCGTACGGGTTTCGAGCAGGGGAACACTGACCTGGGTCAACCTTTGAAAACCACTCCACCCTGGGGCGTGGCGAACTTGATATAGGTCAGTTTTAGAGCACTTTGCGGTCTTCGACCTTGCTGTGTTCGGTACCCGGCGGCAGCGGATGGCCCTTGGCCAATTCGGCGCGGGTCGCCTCGCGCACGTCCAGCAGCGTCACATGGTAGCGCAGCGTGTGCCCGGCCAGCGGGTGATTGGTATCCACGGTCACGCTATCGCCCTCGACACTCAGTACGGTGACGATCTGCGGACCGGCCTCGCCTTCGGTTTGAAAACGGCTGCCCGGTGCAAGCTCCGCGCTGCCAAACGATGCTCGGCTTACCTCTTGCACCAACGCTTCATTGCGAACGCCATAAGCGTCTGCCGGGGTCAAGGTGACCCGCAGCTCATCGCCAGCAGAGCGCCCTTCCAGGTCACGCTCCAGGCCAGGCAGAATATTATCGTGGCCATGCAGGTACTCCAGGGGCTGTTCGCGCGCGCGGGAGTCGTCCAGCACACGGGTACTGCCATCGCTGAGCACGTCGCTGAGGACATAATGCAAGGTGACGACCTGATGGGCGGTAATCGACATGGAAAACTCCTCTCCGGTAAGCTGTCGGCTTGATAGGATGTCGGGCCCAGTTTACCACCGACCGGTTTTTAGCGGGCCTTGCGCCCTGGTTTTCTTTTGGAGCGAAACACCCCATGCCCACCCCTACCCCCCAGCGTAGCTGGCTGGCGGCACTTGCCATCTATCTCAAGGCGCCGGTCATCACCATGCTGTTTCTTGGTTTTTCCGCTGGCCTGCCCTTTCTGCTGGTATTTTCGACCCTCTCGGCGTGGCTACGCAGCGATGGCGTGGAAGTCGCCGCCATTGGCTTCTTCGCCTGGATCGGCATGCTCTACTCCATCAAGTTCTTCTGGGCACCGGTGGTCGACCGGCTGGCCCTGCCCCTGCTGACCCGCACCTTCGGGCAGCGTAGAGGCTGGATGCTGCTGGCACAGGGGATGATTGCCGCAGGGCTGGTGGGGCTGGCCGGGCTCGACCCCGTGGGTAATCTGGGTTGGGTCGCAGCCTTTGCGCTGCTGGTGGCGTTTGGTTCGGCCACCCAGGACATCGCCATCGATGCCTACCGGATCGAATCGGCCAACGACGACCTTCAGGCAGCCATGGCCTCGACCTATATCATTGGCTATCGCGGGGGACTGATCGCGGCGGGCGCTGGCGCGCTTTACGTGGCGTCGGCCTTTTCCTGGAGCGCCGCCTACCTGAGCATGGCGGCGCTGGTGGGTATCGGGGTGCTGACGGTATTGATTCGCCCCGAGCCTCAGCGCGCGTCGCTGAGCGTGCAGTTGATCCATGAGCCCAGGGTGCGCGCCTTCCTCCGCGCCAGCCGCGGTCAACCCAAGGTATTCCGGCGCATCACCGCCTGGGCGATTGGGGCCATTGTCTGCCCATTCACCGATTTCTTTCGCCGCTACGGGGTGAAGGCACTCGGTATTCTGGTATTTATCGGCGTGTTTCGCATCAGTGATTTGGCCATGGGCTCCATGGCCAACCCGCTGTACATCGACCTCGGGTTTTCGCTGGGCACCATCGCCAGCGTCACCAACATCTTCGGCATCGCCATGAGCATTACCGGTGGGTTGCTGGGGGGGTTACTGGTGGCCCGCTACGGGATTGGCCCGGTGCTGATTCTGGGCGCGGCGGCCGCCACGCTGACCAACCTGCTGTTTGCCGTGCTGGCGTTGATCGGTAACCAGGTGCCGATGCTGGTCATCACCATCATTGGTGACAATCTGGCCAATGGCCTGGCCAGCGCAGTGTTCATTGCGTTTCTTTCCAGCCTGACCTCTCGGGCCTATACCGCCACCCAGTATGCGCTGTTCTCGTCCTTGATGACGCTGCCGGGCAAATTCCTGAGCGGCTTTGGCGGCCTGGTGGTCACGGCGCAGGGCTACGCCACTTTCTTCGTGGTCGCCACCCTGCTGGGCCTGCCCGCCATCCTGCTGGCCATCTGGATCAGCCGCGACAAGCAGCTGGTGCCCACGCCCAATATCGCTTCCCGCTAGCGGTGGCGCTCCAGCCAGGCCAGTGCGCCTGGCGTGGTGCGCCACTGGTCACGCATCAGGGTGCGGTACTGCCAGGCTTCCGCACGGGAGCCTGGGTCGACCTGGCCATCCGGATGGGGCATGGAGGGGCGCGGGTTTTCCGCGCAGATCAATTCCAGCGCATAGCGGCTGTGGGCCATGACATCGGCCAGCGCCGCTTCTGCGGCTTCCTGTTGGCCCAGGCGATAAAGCGCCAGTGTGCGGCCCATCAACAGTCCCAGCACCAGCGAGCCGTCGTCCTTTTGCGGCTCGTTGGTCAGCGCCAGAGCCTCCTCGTTGCGGTCATCGCGCAGCAACTGGTCCAGCACCAGTTCACGCAGCCCAAGGCTATCTTCCTGGTCGATGGCCAGCAGCTCTTCGGCCAGCTCACGAGAGTGCTGGCGCGCGCCCCGCTCCATGCCCACTACCAGCGCCAAGCCGGTGCGCAGCAGCATGGCATTGTCGGCATCGTCCCAGCACAGGCTGCCTTCACCAGCGGCCCGAGCCTGCTCCAGCCAGCGCGAGAGGCGCAGCGCCAGAGGCTCCAGCAGGCTGGGTGCCATCCACGGCAGGCTACCAAAGCGGCTGGTCAGCGCCAGCGTCAAATCCTGCACGACCTGAGGGGCATCCAGCCACTCGGGGTGGGCGCACAGCTCGGACATCCAGTCGATGGCGTTGACCCAGGGGTCTTCCCGAAAACCCAGCGCCACGTCTTCGTCCACCAGCACCTGGAACTGCTCATGCCAGGCGGCAAACAGCGTCTCTTCACGGGCGGTGGTGGTGTACAGCAAACGACCCCGCTCAGCGTCACGGGTAAGGGTCAACAGCGGCGCAGTGGGCAGCGCAGCCAGCAGCGCCTGCAGGGCCACCAGCGGCGTGGCCATGTCCTCTTCGGCGCTCAATAGCTGGTCGGCCAGGGTGGCCCCCGGGTTATCGGCCAGGGCGGCGAGAAAATCGAGCTGCTCGTCATCCAGCCCGCCCTGGCGTGCCAGGCGACGATACCAGAAATCGGCTCGTTCCTTGGCCTCCTGCTCATGGCCTTCGTGGAGCAGCAGCATGGCTTCGATATAGGCCAGCGTCGGCGAGTCGGGCAGCGCCTGCTGGGCTTTGACAAAGGCCCCGCGAGCGCTGTCGAGATCGTCGTTATCCAGGTGCATGAGGCATAGCCGCTCGAGGGCCACGCCGCGCAAGAACAGCGGCCCCCGCTCCATCACTTCGTCCAGCAGGTCGGCGCGTTTGCGGGTGAACCCGCGCTCCTGGTAGATATCGAGCAGAATTTCGAAGGCGGGCTCGGCCTGTTCGGGCAGCCGCGACCAGTCGCTGCCATCGAACAGCGACTCCAGTATCTGCATGGCGCGGCCGGTCTGGCCACTTTCTGCCGCGATCAGCCCGGCTTCCAGCAGCGCCTGGGGCGGTGCCTGCTGGCTCTCCAGGGCAGCCTTGAGGGTGGCGCCTTTCCACTCGCGCAGCGAGAGCATCCACATCATCTGCTCGGGAATGTCGGTAGGGAAGCTGACCCGGTAGCAGCACTGCTTGTATTTACGGCCTGAATCACACCAGCAGGGTTCGTTGCGCCCAGGCGTGGCCAGCGGCTCGCTGGCGAAATTCAGCCGCTCCAGCGGCGTCTGCGACCATAAAATGGGCGCCAGCGCCTGCGCAGTGGCCACGTTATCGTTGAAGGATGCAGCGCCTTCGGCACGCACCCAGGTCATGAAATCCGGGTAGTGCTCCTGCTGCCTGATGGCCGAGAGTGCCCCAGAGGCAAATCCCAGCAGTTGATCGACCCATACCGCCAGCATTGCCGTCTCCACTGTCTTCAATACGCGTTTTCAAAGCGCCGTAGTCTAGCATGGCTGACCACGCTGCCGCAGCGACAATCGCTCAGGGAGAATGCCCCCTCAGGGCGTGCGCGCCCAGGCCAACAGCGGCTGCGTGCGCTCATGCATGTCGAGGCGCGCCTTCAGCCTTACCAGATTCCAGTAATGGCCGTTCAGGGCTCGGGAAAGCAGCAGCGTATCTGCCGGCGGCTGCAGCCGGTCCATGGCTGCCCATACCTTGGGCGTCAGCTCACGCAGTCGGCGGTGTACACGCACATCGCTGAAGTCCTGCTCGCCGGGCGCAAACAGCGGCGTGATGCACTCTGCCGACTCCTTGTAGAGCGCCAGCGGAGCGCCCTGACCCTGGCGTCCGCCCATCTTCATCAGCGCATCGTCCATGGCCATGGGGTCTTGTGCCAGGGTGGCATCCAGAAGCTGCATCATGGCTTTCAGGCGCGCTTCCGGCACCGGGATCACGGCGCCCAGATCATAAATCACCAGCCTGCCCTGCTCGTCGCAGGCAAAGTTGCCTGCGTGGGGGTCGGCATGCAGCTCGCGGTAAGTGAACAGCTCTTCGGTGATCCAGTCGGCCAGCGCCACGGCTATCTGCTGGCGGGTGGCATCGTCGGCGCTCTCCAGCTCACGCAGCGGCGTTCCGCCCACGTAGCGCATGGCCAGCACATGCTGCCCGGAAAGCTCGAACAGCGGCTCGGGGATCACCAGCGCCGGGTTGCTCAGGTAGCGCTCGCGATAGCGCGCCAGCGCCTGGGCCTCGGCGTGATAATCCAGCTCGTCACGCAGGCCTGCCGCCAACTCCTCGAACAGCGCATCCAGCCGTGCCTGGGGCACCTTGAACCAGCGGCCCAGCCCCATGATCCGCTTGACCTGCTTCAGGTCGCTTTCCAGCACCTCGGCAAGCCCGGGGTACTGCACTTTGAGCACCACGGTTTCACCGTCATGGGTCACGGCCTTGTGCACCTGGCCCATGGAGGCGCTGGCGAACGGGCGCTCTTCGATGCTTTGAAAGTGCTTGTCGATATCGCCGTACTGCAACACCAACGCCTCGCGAATTTTGGGCCACGGCATCGGCTCTGCCTGACGCTGCAGGCGCGCCAGCTCGTTGGCCAGCTCTGGCGGCAGCAAATCGTCCCACTGCGACATGATCTGCGCCAGCTTCATGGCCGGGCCTTTCAACTCGGAAAGCCCCTCGAACAGCGCTTCGCCCAGTGCCTGCCAATCTGCCTGGCCGCCCAGCCGAGTCTTCAGCAGGGCACCGCCGGTGCGGGCACCCAGCCCCAGTAAACGTCGTGTTCTGCCGCGTTCGCGCATGGAGATCGCCTTTTCGGATGCTTTTGAGCCAGCTTACTCAATCAGCTAATTTTATACAAAAACTATACGCAAAAAATCATCGCCGCATGCCCATGACACCTGTATACATTTTCATGTATCAGGACTCTAACCCGTTGGCCACTTCTGCTACCATGCCCTTTCGTTCTTCACTGCCTCCAGGATCACACCCCATGCGCTTGATTATCGCCGAGAAACCCAGCCTGGCGCGGGCCATTGCCGATGCCCTGCCCGGCGGCCAACGCCAGGACGGAGCGATTGTATGCGGCGAAACCATCGTGACCTGGTGCCTGGGCCACCTGCTGGAGCAAGCCCCACCGGAAGCCTACGACCCGGCCGACAAACAGTGGCGGTTGGACAGGCTGCCCATCGTGCCCCGGCAGTGGCAGCTGGCCCCGCGCCCCAAGGCACGTGGCCAGCTGGCGGTGATTCGCAAACTGATCAAGCAAGCCACCAGCGTGGTGCACGCGGGCGACCCGGACCGCGAAGGCCAACTGCTGGTGCAGGAAGTGATCGAGCACCTGAAATACCGTGGCCCGGTACAGCGACTGCTGGTCAGTGACCTCAACCGACCCGCCGTCAGCCGCGCCCTGGCCAGCCTGCGGCCGAACAGCGAGTTCCAGCCGCTGTTCGAAGCGGCCCAGGCGCGCGCTCGCGCCGACTGGCTGTACGGCATCAACCTGACCCGCGCCTGGACCCTTACCGGCCGCCAGGCAGGCCACGACGGCGTGCTTTCCGTGGGCCGTGTGCAAACCCCGGTACTCGGGCTCATCGTGCGGCGCGACAACGCCATTCGTGATTTTGTGCCCCACCCCTTTTACCCACTGTGGGTGGACCTTCAGGTGGCCCAAGGCCAGCTGCGCGCCTGGTGGGCTCCCAAAGAGCACCAGCCCCTGGATGAACAAGGGCGCTTGATTGACCGCACCCCCGCCGATGCCCTGGCCGCTCAACTGCCCGGCGCCCGCGGCACGCTCACCACATTAGACCAGCAGGAGAAGCGCCAGGCCCCGCCGCTGCCCTACTCGCTCTCTGCGCTGCAGGTAGATGCCGCCCGTCGTCATGGCCTCTCTGCACAGATGGTGCTGGATATTTGCCAGCGGTTGTATGAGCAGCACAAGCTGATTACCTACCCCCGCTCCGACTGCCGCTACCTGCCCGAGGAGCATTTGCCACTGGCCCGACAAACCCTGGCCAGTGCCTGCCAGCACGACGACACCCTGCGCGGGTGGCTCCAAGGAGCCGACTTTACCCTGCGTTCAAAAGCCTGGAACGATAAACAGGTAGGCGCGCACCACGCCCTGGCCCCCACCGGCAAGCCCGCCGATTTCAGCCAGCTTTCCGCCACCGAAGGGCATGTGTTTCGACTGATCGTGCGCAACGTCATGGCACAGTTCTATCGCCCGCTGCGCACCTTCGAAGTCAAAGCCGAGTTCACCCTGTTGAACGAGGCCTTCCGCGCGCGGGGCCAGAGCATTCTCGACCCCGGCTGGAAACCGCTGTTCACCACCCGAGAAGAGGCCCCGCCGCTGCCGCCACTGACCCAGGGCGAAGCCTGCCAGGCCCTCGGTGCAGGCGTGGAAGAGAAAGAGACCCGACCGCCAGAACCCTTCACCGACGCCAGCCTGATCAAGGCGATGATGAACATTGGCCGCTACGTGGACGACCCGGAAGTGCGCCGCACCCTGCGCGACACCGACGGCCTGGGCACCGAAGCCACCCGAGCAGGCATCATCGAAACCCTGGTGCAGCGCGGCTACCTGGTACGCCAGCAAAAAGCCCTGCGCGCCACACAGCTTGGCGTCGCCCTCATCGCCGCGCTGCCCAGCGCCGTCAGCACTCCCGAACGCACCGCTCTCTGGGAGCAGCGCCTGCGCGCGATCTCCGAACGCCAGGACGACCCCAACGCCTTCCAACACGCCCTGCTGGAAGACTTGCACACCCTGCTGCGCCAAAGCGATGCCAGCAAACTGCGCCACAGCCTGCAAACCGCCCAAGGCGAAGCCGCAGGCCCCGCCAAACGCAGCGGAACCAGCAAAAAGAGCTACGCACGGCGCAAGAGTACCGGCAGCAAGACGGGCAGCAAGAAAAGTACGGGAAGCCGCAGTAGCACGGCGGGGAAGCGAGTGCGCTAAAGGCGGACTGACTAAATCGGCCACATTCGATTGATGAGCCCGCAAAAAGTCATGATCACCACGTCTCATCCGTACCTGGTGGCCCCACATCCATCGGCGTATCCGGGGCGATGTCTACCACTCCTTGCACGCGCTTGAGGCGCTGGACGGTAGCGTCATCGGCGGCACCGGTAATGCAGCCGATCTCCTCCAGCACCTCGCGGACGGTGAGCCCTTCGGCGCTGAGACGCGTGGCGATGTCATGGATGGGCTGATCGCCGGAGATCGTGATCAGCCAAAGCGTTACCGTTGCCATTGAAGGTATCTCCCGAAAATCAATGCCACACGTGTTGATGGGCATGCGCTGGACGGCCGGAGAAGACCGCCAGCGCACCACGCTGCCTAAGGGGCTTGTACCAGCCCCGCGCCTACCTGCTCTTGCGATAGCGGCAAAGGCCGAGCAGAGGCTATTAATTGATCCCACAGTTTTCGACCACGCAATGAAGCATCCGACTGGGCCCAAAGGGCCGCACACCCCGCCACGTGCGGAGTCGCCATGCTGGTACCGCTGATGGCCTTGTGACAGGTCGGCCGAGGCCAGGCAGACAACACGTCGCGCCCGGGGGCAGCCAGCTCGATCTTGCCATGATTGGAGAAGCTGGACACCGACTGGTTGGGGTCCAGGGAAGCCACCGACATCACCGTGGGCGAGTTCGCCGGGGCGCCGGTTGGCAGGGTTGAATTGCCCGCCGCCGCTATCACCAGGCAGTCGTTGCGTAGCGCTGCCGCACCGGCATGGGTGTAGGCGGCCTGTACCGGGCTCTGGCTGCCCAGTGACATGGAGATCACTTCACAGCGATTGGCAATCGCCCAGTTCAACCCCGCCAACACGCCTGCGCCCGTACTGCTGCCCGAGTTGGTCAACACTTTGCCCACCAGCACCTGGGCATCGAAGGCAACCCCGTAACGGGGGGTATTACCGCGGGGAGACTTCGGGCCGCAGGCGGTGCCAATACAGTGTGTACCATGCCCATTAAGGTCCTGCACCGGCTCGCCGACGAAGCTGCGCGAGACAAATTCACGGCCCGCAAACTCCGGGTGGCCAAGGTCCATCCCGGTATCCAGCACGGCGACCTTGATACCTGCCCCACTCCATTGGCTGGCGGGTACTCGGCAACGGGCCAACCCCCAGGTGGTGGCTCGGCCCTCTTGTTCTGGCTTTTCGACGGCGTTTTCCATCTCCAGCTCCACCCCCATGTCACGGGCAATGGTGGTCGCGGCACGCAGAAAACCGCGCAAGTACTCCGAGTTTTCCGAAAAGGCAAAATATTCCGGCTCGATGATCTCGATGGGGCTATTCACCGCGAGCTTGTCCAGTACGTCCATGCCATGGTGCTGGAAGGCATCGCCCCCCACCAGGGCTACGCCCAGCGCTGGAAATACCAGCGCCTCGGCGTCACCGGTTTCGTCCAGGCTGACCGCTTGCTCGCTGAAATCGCGCGCGTCGGCAATACGGAAGTTGAGGGCTTGCAGTGCCTTGATGCCCTCTTCCACTTGGCCGTCTCGATAGCTGATCAAGTAGCGCCCTGTTTCCAGACAGCTGCCGCCCCGCTCCAACGCCGCCAGCAGCAGCTGCTCGGTCTTGCACGAAACGGTGGCTATCGAAGCGTCACCCTGTCCATTTGGTCGTTTGGTCATCCTGCACCTCTTTACGCTTGGCACTCTGCATGATCGCCCTTTCTCCAGCATATGCCTGCCCTGGCGGGCCCTTTGGCGAAACGGCGTACGTACCCCTCAGCCTAACGCACCTCGCGTTCCCTGCCAGCACGATTGCAAAGCATTACGGGCTACGGCAGGCCCCTGCAAACCTCAGTCCCGCTGGCGGGCAACGGGTCGCACCACCCACCAGCTGGCCAGCACCAGGCTACCGAACAGGGTATATACCGCCACGAACACCCACTCCGGTGCCGTGTAGTACAGCAGCCGCTGGAGCCAGTGTTGAATGAAGGAACCGGCGTAAGTGGCTGAACCGGCTTCGGCACGCAGCGCCATTTCCAGGGTGGTGAGCGGGCAGACGGCTCCTAGCCACGCTTGCACGACCACATAACCAATGGCGCCTAGATGAACAAGCCGAAACCGGCGGTGGCGCACCCAGTGCCAGCCCAGAATACCGCCCAGGTAGATAGCCAGTAGCCCCAGCACCACGAAGGCTACGAACAGCACATGCAACAGCAGCACGGCATCGGCCAGTAACAGCAAGAGCGATGAGGGCATGGGCGTTTACCCCATGGAGTGAGTATCGCTGTCGGGCTCTTCCAACAGCGGCGGCACTGGGCAGCCGAGCATATCGGCCACCGCGCGGAACAGCTCTGCCTCGGCGGCGCGAATCACGCCGCTGTGTTCTACACAGCGGGTCATGGCGTTCAGCAAGCGGGCTTTATGTAGCGGTTTCAAGCGGCGCAAGCGCTCTACGGCCAGGCTGAGCGCCTGCATGTCATCGGCGTCTTGAAGGGAAGACAACGTAAAAGGCAGCGAGGCCTGGGCAGCCCGCAGCGCGGCAGCCACGGCCTCGTCACCCGCCTGCCCTGGCGCCACTCCCGCCTCAGCCAACACGCCCAACAGGCGCTGACATTCGGCCTGGGTCTGTTCCAGCGTCAGGGTTTCGGCACCGCCGTGACGCTCGCTCAGATGGCTCAGCAGCAGCTGGTAGAGCGTCCACTCGAACAGGCTGACCTTGCCGTCGCTATGGATCAAACGCTCCATACAGAGCCTGAAGTGCTGGGCCTGCTGTGTGGAAAGCGAGGTGAGCGCAGGCAGGGCAAGTTCGATCAGCGGCAGGCGCAGCTGTACATCGAGCCGGGCCACCTGCTCCTTGAGGGTATGCAATGCTGCGAACACATCCGGCAGCGCCACGGCTTCCAGTGCCGCCAACTGCTGTGTGCGTTCGGCGTCATCGTTACTTAGCAGCATGGCGTAGATCAGCGCCCTGGCACTGTAGGGTTCATGAGCGGCCTCTACCAGGGTGGCGGGCAAGGCATCGATCACGTCGCGGGCCTTTTGAAGGTGGCGCGGATCGGGTTGCCCCATGGCCCCCAGCGCCACCTGCATGGCCGCCATACTGAACAGTGCCTCGGGAGACGTGGGCATACCGCCCATCCGGTGGTTCTGGGGGCGTTTGTCTGCCTCGGCACCAGGGGTGTCGGGCTCTTGCTCCGAAGGCGCTGGCTGCAAGGCTTCGAAACGACCGTGCCAGTCGGGTAGAACGCGCTGAATGCGCGACTTGAGCGGCGGATGCGTCGCCATGAGCTGGCTTAGCCCCGACGACACTCCTTGACTGAAAAACAGGTGGCTGAATTCGGCAGCCTGGGGCGCCGAGAGGTGCGAACCCTTGGCATGGGCTCCCACTTTCACCAACGCACCGCCTATCCCCTGTGGGTTGCGGGTGTACTGCACGGCTGCCGCGTCGGCCAGATACTCCCGCTGACGGCTCACTGCCGATTTGATCAGCCCGCCAAAGAAAGTGCCCGCGTAGCCGATCAAGGTGAGCGCCAGCCCAAGGCCCAGCACTACCGCCGCCGAGTTGTCGCGCTTGTTGCTGCTGACTCTTCGAAAGCGCAAGCTGCGCAACATCATGCCGCCTGCCAGACCAATCAGCAGCACGCCATGCAGCAGGCTCACCAGCCGGATGTTCAGGCGCATATCGCCGTGCAGAATATGGCTGAACTCATGGGCGACCACCCCCTGCAGCTCATCGCGGGTGAGCTGCCGAATGGCGCCTCGGGTAATGCCCACCACTGCATCGGCAGGCTGATAACCGGCCGCAAAGGCATTGATCCCCTCCTCTTCCAGCACGTATACCGCAGGCACCGGCGTTCCGGAGGCAATAGCCATCTCTTCGACTACATTCAGGATCCGCCGCTCGTCGTGATCGCGCGTGTCGAGGTTGATCAGACGGCCGCCCAGCGCTTCCGCCACCACACGGCCACCTCGACGCAGCTGGCGCTGCTTGTACAGCCCCCCGAACCCCACCAGCGCCAGCACGCCGACGGCCACCGCCGCCAGCAGCTCCCAGGAGAGCATGGCCAACACCCCCTGCTCGACCGGCTGAGCCTGACTGCCGCTGGCGCCCATCATGTACAGCGCAATGGCCACCACCAGCGTGGTCACGCCGATCAACGAGACGATGGCGAGGAGCAACAGCACCACCCAACGGCCCGTGTTGCGCCTGGCGTGGTCTTGTGCGGTAAAGAAATCCATGGCACTGGCCTCCCTGTGGTCACCCGGGCCTGGGCATCACGTCTAGAACGAGACGCTCGGCGCCGTTTGCAGTTGGGCGCTGTCTTCGAAGGTCAGCAACGTGGCATCCTGCCCATGCCCCAGAATGCCCGCCACGGCAATCGGCGGGAAGCTCTGGCGATAGGTGTTGTAGTGCATCACCGCGTCGTTGAACGCCTGACGGGCAAACGCCACCTTGTTTTCGGTACTGGTCAGTTCTTCCGACAGCTGCTGCATGTTCTGCGAAGCTTTCAGGTCCGGGTAGGCTTCCATGACCACGTTCAGCCGCCCCATGGCCTGAGTCAACGCGCCCTCTGCGCCTCCCAGCTGCGCAATAGCCTCGGCACTGCCAGGGTTGGCCGCGGCGGCTTTCAGGCCGGCGGCGGCTGTGTTACGCGCTTCGATCACCGCCTGCAGCGTTTCCCGCTCATGATTGAGGTAGCCCTTGGCGGTTTCCACCAGGTTGGGAATCAAGTCGTGACGCCGCTTCAGCTGCACCTCGATTTGCGCAAAGCTGTTTTGAAAGCGGTTGCGCAGCGACACCAGTCGGTTGTACACCGACACCATATAGACGGCGATCAGAGCTATCACCACCAGCACGATAACCACAGTGAGCATCATGATATTTCCTTCCGTAGACCCAGATTCATGGAGAGCGGGTGTGCCCCATTACATGATCGGCTGACCATTGATCATCAGGCTTCCTTCTTGCCAAAGCACTTCCTGCTCTTCCGCCTCGCTATCCAGCATGGCGGCAAATGGCATCGGAATAAAGCCCAATACCAGATCGGGAGGTGTGGTTACGGTCAACGCCAGGCTCAGGCGACGGCTGAGATACTCCTGAGCCTCGAAGGGGCTCATCATCTGCTCTTCACTCATCAGGCCCTCGGGTAACGGCTGCCCAACCGGCCAGAAGGCACCGTAGAGCGCTCCTTTGGCAAGGTCCTGACCGTCGAAGGCCATGTGCGTAGTGAGACGAGGCTTGAAGTCGATGCCCAGGTCGGGCAGTACGATATGGGCCTGCAGGGGGTCGATGGCCATGGTGGGGCTGGCAACCAGCATGGCGTAGCTGCTTTCCAGAGCCTCGGCCATCAGCACACGCTCTTGCTCGGCGTCCACCGGCACGCCGTGCTCTTCGGCATCCAGGTGCATGGCCATGAGGGGGGCATAGGCTTCCTGAAAGGCTTGCAGCGCCTCCAGATCCCAGTTGTCGGCACTCACCTCGAAGGCCAGGCTACCAAAGGACGTATCATCCACGCCCATCTCGGCAATCCGAAAATGGCCGCTCTGGTGGACAATGGTCTCCCCTCGTGACTCGCTCTCCGACTCCATACCCTCCAGGTAGACCCGCACGCCTTCCACGAATATTTCCGTGCGCGGTATGTCGAGACTCTGCAACAGCACGGGTTCGCCTTCGTGATGACGAGTGTTCAGGATCAGCCGTGGCGTCGCCATGCGCACGGTTTCATTGTCGCCATGGTAGGTGATTTCCTGAGCCCGGGTATCCAGGTGCCAATGCCCGTCGGCACCGCGATCGAGCCCCACCACCAGCTGGTCGATCAGCACATCCAGCGCCACGCCATCCAGCTTGGCGGCGCTCAGTTGCCCTGCGATGGCGGAACGTGTTGCCTTGAGGTCGATATCGATGATGCCCTGCACCAGTGCCTGATTGGGCACGAGTTCGCCGGTAATATCGGCGCTCAGCGCCCCGTGCTTGACGAACAGGTTGACGTCCGCCGTAGCGTCTTCGAACCCGCGCATGGCGACCGTGGCCGTGGCTCGGGTATCGAAGAGGCCCTTGTCGATCTGCACATCATGCACCTCGTAGGAGACCGACCGATCCAGCTCGGCGAAGCTATCGACCAGCGCCTGCTCCACCTGATTGCCCACCATCGCCTGAGCTGCGACATACCCACCAGCGCCAACCACCACCACGCCTGCTGCCGTCGCGACCCATCCCTTTGTACTCAACGCCATGCCTAGCCCTCTCGATAGAATATGTTGCCAACATCAACATAAGAATAATTATCAATGATGCCAGATTCGTTTCAAAAAGAAACGTCGATGCAGCGCCTTTCAGTGGTTCGCGTCGTTACAGACCCTGCAAGACATCTCCCGTATTAATGCGATGCCGCAACGCACAGCATATGCATACCTGAAGTAACATCCAGTTGCAGACGGTGAGCGCTTGGAACACCTTCCATTTTCTACAAACACGCTAGCGCACGTTAGGCCATTCGCCTGTATTCTGAACGAATCTTCGAATTCAGCATTGCTGGCTTGTTCATAACAACTTATGTAACTGAAATATGGCTTTACAGATAATTCTCTGGAAAAAGCTCTCGCTCCACCTGCTCTATCAATATATGAATAACTTTAATGTGCAGTTCTTGCACTCTATCCGCATATGAACCTGCCGGTGTACAAATAGTCACATCCGAAACACGTTCCAAAGGGGAGCCTTCTTTACCGCACAACGCAATCACATTTACGCCATTTTCTTTCGCATAACGGGCGGCCTTTATGACATTTTGACTGGCCCCACTGGTGCTTATTGCCAACAGACAATCCCCTGCTTTGGCATGGCCTTCCAGGTAACGTGAAAAAATATACTCATAGCCATAATCATTTCCAACGCAGCTAATATGGGCAACATCGCTAATACTGCTGGCAGCAAGAGCACGGCGGTCAAGCCGATAACGCCCTGAAAGCTCTTCGGCAAAGTGCATGGCATCACACATTGAGCCTCCATTGCCACAACTAAACACCTGCCCACTTTCTTTCAACGTTTTTACCAGCAAGCAGGCAGCCTGCTCAATGGAAGATAGGGCAACAGCATTTTCTAATAGCGCAGTTAGCCCTAGTTGCGCTTCTTGAAGACTCTCAACTATTAAATTGCTCATTTATTATCACTCACCTGAATCCGTGAAGCCGGCGCCGACACTTTCCCTATCACCGCCAGCGAGCACTTTTTGATCATTCGCCCCGTGCAAGTTGGCTTTCGCAAGCCCGTTATTGC
>NZ_BMXN01000036.1 GCF_014651775.1 Vreelandella hamiltonii | reverse complement strand
GCAATAACGGGCTTGCGAAAGCCAACTTGCACGGGGCGAATGATCAAAAAGTGCTCGCTGGCGGTGATAGGGAAAGTGTCGGCGCCGGCTTCACGGATTCAGGTACAAGAGAGTACTAGCTCTAGAAAATAATCATCTAGCCCCATTTGGATATTTTCCCAAGATTTATTAATGGGAGTTCCAATCCTGACAGTTGGTACAGCACCATCATCTTTCGGTGCTTCTAGTACAATATAAGAATCTGTAAAACGGGCCATCTTTTCACATTGCTCACCGAGCCTAGTTGACTCCGCCTTTGCAAGTTGCTGCACATTGCCATTTTTAGCTTGCGATAGAATGGCCTTATTTATCGGCTTATCAACGTTCTCACTCTCAAAAACAATCGCAAAATCTGCGCCATATAAGTTTTCCGCACTCCCCGGCCCTCGATCTGCGACGATTGTAGGCTTAAATACTATTGAACCGTTTCCATCTCCAAAATCCAGTATTCCATCTAGCCGTCCAATAAGTGCGTCAACATATGCACTTTCTTGTGAATATCTAACTCGATCTAATCGACTACATGCATTTTTAAAATAGCTCTTTACCTTTTCTTCTATCTCTTTATTGTCCATATACCAAAATTCTTGAGGTGACCTTAAGCCCTAACGCTTGGCACAGCGGACGCTTTGGAGCGACGCAGGAGCGGAAAAACATTCCGACTGCTGCCACTGGTTAGAATTTATTGGACCGTTTTCGGAATTCGTCATAGTAGTAGGATGCCTTTTCAGGGTCGCCCAGTGCGATCTCAAGCATTAGCTGCAATGTCAGGAGAGGCCCTGGAATAATTCCGTCTTCATCGATCTCAGCATCCCGGAAGTCTGGGTTAATAGCGAGTTCGAAATTTACAATCCACCAAACCTCGATTTTTCTCAGCAAAGCCACCATCTGCTCGAACTGCTGAGCAAAATTAACAGAGCTCTCTCCTCCAAGAAGATTGGGCATTTCGTGAGCAACTTCGTTTCTAGACTCACGGATCTTATCAAATGCTTCAATATCCTCTGCAGTTATTGCTTCTTGCTCCTTCAGCCATTCGAGGGAGGCTCTGACCTTGCTTTTGTGTCTGGATTTAACCTCGGCCTCATACTCTGGCGAGAGAATATTGCCCTGCGGCCCAAAACCATCGGTGAAGAAGGTCTCAATCCGCTCTATGATAGAGTCCTTGAGAATCTCGAATGCCGCAAGATATATCGAAGCGGAGATCAGTTTCGTTTTGAGGATCTCAGGATTAAGAAAATCCTCCCATCTCCTAGATGACTCGCTCATGGAAAATCCTAACAGTGATTATACGCCCTGCCATGAAACCTCAATGAACGTGCCATCACAATGACTGAGGTTTCATAGCCACCAAATTGAATCTACCTCATTGATTCTACAGCGTGCAAAGAGAATTTTGGCGATGTAGCCAAATTCGCGGGCTTGCGCGTTTTGCTCACCTCAACAATACTGTTTTTATAAACAGTATTGTTGAGGCATTCTCCCATGAAACTGATGGAACGCGTCAAGGCAACCATGAGAGTCAAGCGCTATAGCTTACGCACCGAAAAAACCTAATGTTACTGGATTCGATTTTGCATTTGGCTCAATAATTTACGTCACCCTACCACCCTAACAGGTCATGAAGTACGGCAATTTTTGGAGTATCTGGCAATCGAAAGGCACGTGGCAGCGGCTACACAGAATCAACCACTCAACGCCATCGCCTTTTTCTTGTCGTTCATTGCTTTCACGGCAGACCACCTCTGTGCGCCCAATAAAATAGCCTACCCTTGCATCTCCCCCACCCGCCTCCTACACTGCGCTGAATACTGCTTGACGGGGTGCCGGTGGAACCGGCTGAGATCGCTATACGGCTGGCTGCTACAGCAAGTCGTCACGGCGGGGCCCGTTGAACCTGATCCGGCTAGTACCGGCGTAGGAATCAAGCGGTGGTTGGGGTGCGCCGTGTTCACCTGATTCCTTGCCCCAACTCACTCTCCTTTCGCCCGTGCGCCGGTTCGCTGTACCACCGGAGGCATTCAATATGGGCTACCGCTTTACCGATCTCACCACCGCTTGCCAGAACGATTGGCGCGCTTACATCGAGCACGATTTCGTGCGTCAGCTGGGCAACGCCACGCTGCCTGAGGCGTCGTTTCGCCACTACCTGAAGCAGGATTACCTGTTCTTGATCCACTTCGCCCGCGCCTACGCGCTGGCCGCTTACAAAAGCCCTACCTTGGCGGATTTGCGCCAAGCCCACGAGGGCCTGAAAGCCATCGTGGATGTGGAGCTGGGCCTGCACGTGGGCTTTTGCCAGGAGTGGGGCATCAGCGAGCAGGAGCTTGCCGAACTTCCCGAAGCCCGCGCTACGCTGGCCTACACCCGCTATGTGCTGGACACCGGCAACCGCGGCGACCTGCTCGATTTGCACGTGGCGCTGGCCCCGTGCCTGGTGGGCTACGGCGAAATCGCCAACTGGCTGAACGCGCAGCCCTCTACGCTGCGCGGCGAGCAGAATCCTTTCGATGCCTGGATCGCCATGTACGAAGGCGAGGAGTTCCAGGCCGCCATGCAGGCCGAGCTTGCGTGGCTCGATGCCCGCCTGGCGGATGTCACCCCTGCCCGTTTTGCTGAGCTGAGCAAGATCTTCCGCGATGCCACCCGCCTGGAAATCGACTTCTGGCAGATGGGTTTAGACCTTTCTGAATAACCTCCTACAACACAGAGCAACCGTCATGACCAAGACCGTCAAAAGCAGAACCGCGCACTTTTTAGCCGAAACCGCCCAGGTCGATGCCGCCGCCGTGGCCCCACTGCCCGGCTCGCGCAAGGTGTACGTGGAAGGCTCACGGCCAGATATTCGCGTGCCGTTTCGGGAAATTACCCTCTCGCCCACCAAAACCAGCGGCGTGGATGAGCAGAACCCGCCGCTGCTGGTGTACGACACTTCCGGCCCCTACACCGACCCCAACGCCTGCATCGATTTGCGCCAGGGCCTGCCGGAGCTGCGCCGGGCCTGGATCGAAGAGCGCAATGACACCGAGTTTTTGGATGGCCCCACCAGCCAGTATGGCCAGCGCCGCGCCAACGACCCTACCCTTGCCCAGCTGCGCTTTGATTTGACCCGCACACCCCGCCGGGCGAAAGCGGGCAAGAACGTGACCCAGCTGCACTACGCCCGCCAGGGCATCATCACGCCGGAAATGGAATTTATCGCCCTGCGGGAAAACCAGCGCCGCCAGGCGTTGGGAACGGCAGAAGTAGAGCGCATTCTGGGCCATCAGCATGCGGGCCAGAGCTTCGGCGCCAGCCTGCCCAAGGAGATCACGCCGGAGTTCGTGCGCGATGAGGTGGCCCGTGGCCGGGCGATCATTCCCAACAACATCAACCACCCGGAAAGCGAGCCGATGATCATTGGCCGCAACTTCCTGGTGAAGATCAACGGCAACCTGGGCAACTCGGCGGTCACCTCTTCCATCGAAGAGGAAGTGGACAAGATGACCTGGGGCATCCGCTGGGGTGCGGATACCATCATGGATCTCTCCACCGGCCAGAACATCCATGAAACCCGCGAGTGGATCATCCGCAACTCGCCGGTGCCGATTGGCACGGTGCCCATCTATCAGGCGCTGGAGAAGGTCAACGGCATTGCCGAAAACCTCACCTGGGAGATCTTCCGCGATACGCTGATCGAGCAGGCGGAACAGGGGGTGGATTACTTCACCATCCACGCGGGGGTACTGCTGCGCTACGTGCCGCTCACCGCCAACCGCGTCACTGGCATCGTCAGCCGTGGCGGTTCCATCATGGCGAAGTGGTGCCTGTATCACCATCAGGAGAGCTTCCTGTATACCCACTTCGAGGAGATCTGCGAGATCTGCAAGCAGTACGATGTGGCGTTCTCCCTCGGCGACGGCCTGCGCCCCGGCTCCATTGCCGATGCCAACGACGAAGCGCAAATGGCGGAGCTGAAAACCCTGGGTGAGCTCACCCACATTGCCTGGAAGCACGACGTGCAGGTGATGATCGAAGGCCCCGGCCACGTGCCCATGCACCTGGTGAAAGAGAACATGGACAAGCAGCTGGAGTACTGCGACGAAGCGCCCTTCTATACACTCGGCCCGCTGGTGACGGATATCGCCCCCGGCTACGACCACATTACCTCTGGCATTGGGGCGGCGATGATTGGCTGGTTTGGCTGCGCCATGCTCTGCTACGTGACGCCGAAAGAGCACCTTGGCCTGCCCAACAAGGATGACGTAAAAACCGGCATCATCACCTACAAGATTGCCGCCCACGCGGCGGATTTGGCCAAGGGCCACCCGGCGTCGCAGCGGCGCGACAACGCCCTTTCCAAGGCGCGCTTCGAGTTCCGCTGGGAAGACCAGTTCAACCTGGGCCTGGACCCGGACACCGCCCGGGAATTCCACGATGAAACCCTGCCGAAGGATTCCGCCAAGGTGGCCCACTTCTGCTCCATGTGCGGGCCGAAGTTCTGCTCCATGAAGATCAGCCAGGAAGTGCGCGACACCTACCGCGACCGCACCCCGGAAAACGCCAGCGAAAGCGACGCCGAGGCGGTGAAGCGAGGCATGCAGGAGCAGGCGGAGAAGTTCCGCCGGGAAGGCAGCGAGCTGTACCAGGAGGTCTGACCGCTCTCCCCCCGCCTGCGGGCGGGGGGAGCAACCCACTGGATGTTCGGCCCCTTTGATGTTCGGCTTCTTTTTTGTTATGTTATAACATATACATTTAATCAAGGAGCCTTACCGTGGGTCTGTTGAAACGCGTACCTTCTCTGCTGGCGGCGGGCATGATGGCGCTGGGTAGCCTGAACGCCATGGCCGATGAGCCCGCCCTGAACGTGGTGGCCTCGTTCTCGATCATCGAAGACCTGGCCCGCCAGGTCGGCGGCGAACGCATCGCGCTGACCAGCATCGTGGGCGCCAACGACGACGCCCACGTTTACGAGCCCACCCCCGCCGACGTTCGCCAAGTAGCGCAGGCAGACGTGGTGCTCATCAATGGCCTAATGTTCGAGGGCTTTCTTACCCGTCTGATCGAGGCCAGTGGTACCGAAGCCAGCGTGGTCACCGTCTCGGAGCACGCGGTGCATCTCGAAGACCCCATGGGCGGGCACTACCACTTTTATGGCGACCGGGCGGTGTTCCATGAAGCGCCCTATGACCCCCACGCGTGGCAGTCGGTGCCCAATGCCAAGGCATATGTCGCGCGCATTGCCGACGCCTTCTGCGAGGCGGACCCGGAAGGCTGCGATACCTACCGCACCAACCAGCAGCGCTACGAACAGGACCTGGAAGCGCTGGAGCAGGAAATCCACGCGCGCATCGCCACGATTCCCGAATCCCGGCGTACCGTGGTGGTGGCTCACCATGCCTTTCGCTACTTCGAAGAGGCCTACGGCGTGCGCTTTCTGGCCCCGCAGGGGGTCTCCACCGAATCCGAAGCCACCGCCGCCCATGTGGCGAAGCTGATCGATGCCATCGAGCAGCAGAGCGCCGTGGCGGTATTTGCCGAAAACATTTCCAACCCTCGGCTGGTCGAGCAAATCGCTCAGGAGGCCGGCCTGTCGCTCAGCGGCACCCTCTACTCGGACGCGCTGTCGCGGGAGGATGGCCCGGCGGCCAGCTACCTCGACATGATGCGCCATAACGTCGACACCCTGGTCACGGCACTGCAGTAGCCACCCAGGTGATTAACCACGCCCCTTCTGGGCTCAAGGAGAGAGAAACGATGACCCCGATGTTTGTAGGCAAAGCGTTGACCGCGCTCGCTTTCGCGGTAGGCAGTGCCGCCGTGCAGGCCCACGACCACTCCCATAGCCATAGCCACAGCCATGGCGACGATGAAAACGTCACGGCCTGGCGGCTGGTGGTCGCCGACCAGCAGGATGCCGTGGTCCACGTCATCGACGCCACGGAGAAGTCGCTGCTGGACACCTTCGAGCTGGAAGGCCCGGCGGCGCTGCATCGCACCCGTAGCGGCGAGGCGGTATTTGCCGTGCAAGGGGCAGCAAACACGGTGTCGGTGATCAATACCGGCATCGCTTTCCATGACCACGGCGACCACGCCGATATCGAGGTGGCCGACCCGGCGCTGCTGAGCACGGTTCTGGAAGGGGAGCGCCCCGCCCACTTCGTCGAGCGCCAGGGCTACATTGCCCAGTGGTTCGATGGTGAAGACGAAGCCCGCCTGTTCACCGAAAGCAGCCTGTTGGCAGACTCCCCCGAGATTCGTACGGTGCCGGTGGAGGCAGCGCACCACGGGGTGGCCGTGCCATTCCACCAGCATGCGGTAGTGACGGTGGTCAACCCGGAAGATGCGTCTCAACGCCCGGTCAGTGCGAAGGTGCTGGATAGCGATGGCAACTTGGTCGGCGACGAAGTGGCGTGCCCTGGGCTGCACGGCTCGGCGGGCTCTGGCAGCCTCTATGCGTTGGCTTGCCACACCGGCCTGCTGCTGATCGCCACGGAAGACGGCACGCCCCAGATCACCCATCTGCCCTACCCGAGTTCTCTGCCGGAAGGCAGTGCTTCCACCCTGCTGGGCGGCACCGGGCTACAGTACTTCCTGGGTAACTACGGGCCAGACCGCGTGCTGCTGGTCGACCCCACCGAAGGTGAAGAAGGCTTCCAGCTGGTGCAACTGCCTACCCGTCGCGTGCACTTTGCGGTGGACCCGATTCGCGCCCGCTACGCCTATGTGTTCACCGAAGATGGCCAGCTGCATCAACTGGATGTGCTGAACGGCGAGTTGACCCAGTCGCTGCGCCTGACCGAGCCCTACTCCATGGATGGCCACTGGAACGACCCGCGCCCACGCATTGCCGTGGCGGGTGAGCATATCGTGGTCACCGACCCCGCTACCGAAACGCTGCACTTCGTCAGTGCGGAAACCTTCGAAAAGGTCGATGAGATGGCCCTGGAAGGCAAGCCGTTCAATATCGTGGCGGTGGGCGGCACCGGCGTCTCTCACGGGCACTAGGCTTTGTACGAAAGGTCGGCGAGCGATGGCCAGACAAGGCAAAAATCGGCGAAAAGACGGAGTTTACAAGGTGTAAATGAGTACTTTGAGCCGATTTTTAACGCCGTATGGGCGAGCGTAGGCAGTTTTCGTACAAAGCCTAAGCCTGCTGGCCCCTTTGACGGCTCGCACAAAACAACACCGGAGCCCAAGGGCTCCGGTGTTGTTTTTGAAAGAGTATTGGCCGCCGGATCGATAACCTGAACGGTTGGCCCTGGGGCTAGCCATCCGGCAACGAATACATACTCGGTGGCTGTCGTATTACTTCTTGAGCTTGTCCTTGGCTTCTCCCTTGCCTTTTTGCAGTTCGCCCTTGGCCTGCTGCGCTTTGCCTTTGGCTTCGGTTTTGGTGCTACCCGTCGCCTTGCCAGCCGCCTCTTTCACTTTGCCTGCTGCCTTGTTGGCTGTGCCTTTTGCTTTATCTGAAGTACCTGCCATGACGAACACCTCTAATCCGTTAGTAGGGAAGCGGCCGCTGTACTGCGGGTCTACCTGACCGTGCGGCCTGTTATCAGCGTAGCGGGTATTGCCAAAGTTGCCCATTTTCTTTTTTGCAAAGGCCTGGTGCCTGTTCAAGCGGCCTTCAAGCAAGCCGAGTGGCCGCAAAGCGGTTCAGCACCCGCTGCACGCACGCCATCACTACCAGCGTTGCCACCAGCGCCACGCTCATGGAAGAGAAGCGGTACAGCGCGCTGTACACCAGGTCCTGCTGAGGCCCAAGCGACTGCCCGAACAGAATGCCCAGCGTGGTCAAGCCGCCAAACCCGATGCCAGAGCCGCCGCCTTCCAGAATGTGCTCGCGGGCGAACAACATCAGCCCCAGCCAATAGAGCAGTATCACCAGCAGGAAATGGTGGCTTTGGGTATAGAGGACGAGCTGCATGGCCAGCGCCAGGTTGCACCCCAGCAAGGTGCCCACGGCGCGCTTGGCCGCCGACACCCGAGCGCCCTGATACCCCAGCGTGAACAGAATCAGGATGGTGGCCATTTGCGCCGACAGCGACCCCTGCAGGTCGAACACCTGGAACACCACGAACGAGAGCGTGGCCGTGATCCCGCCCAGCAGGGTTTCATGGCGCACCTGAGCAACGGGCTTGGCCGCCCTGGGCGGCGGCTGGCGGGGCTCGGTATCGGGGAACAGGGTATGCATCAGCATGGCGATGAACACGGCCAGCACGCTGGCCATCAGGTTGCTGGCCAGCAAATCGCCCAGGTCTACGCTGGGGTAGCTGGCAAAGTGCAGCAGTATGCTCAGCGTCAGGACGCCGTTGGCACCGAACAGAAACAGCGGCCCTCTGGCCATCAAGGAGAAGCGCAGCAGAAACAGCCCCAGCACCACCAGCGTCATCACCACCGGCATGTGCTTCAACAGCCCCACCACCACACTGACCTCCAGCGCGTTGAGGCTGCCATTGGCCAAAAACTGACGGATGATGCCAGCATTCAATACAGGCACCATGCCCAGCAGGAACATCGGGAATACGGTGAAAAACACCCCGTAGTTCCAGCCCATCAGCTGGCTGACCACGAACCCCAGCAGCCCGCCCCCCGCCACGCGCACGCACTGGCGCAGGCCGTTCTGGTCCAGGCGGCTCGCGGGCCGCGCCTTGGGCGGATGACGGAAACCCTGTTTGAATCGGTGAGTGAGCCGCCTGCTAAACCGAACCATAGACGTAGGCATGTCAGTAAACCGTGTTAGTAAATATGTCAGTAGACATAGTGCAGCCAGCTCACCAGGTGCGCCTGCAGCCAAGCGAAGGGCGCCGCCAGGGCATGCTGGCCCGGCCATAGCTGCACCGTTGCCCGTGCTCCGCTGGGGGGTAGTGAGGCCAGGTGGGTGCTCAAGGGATCGTCCAGCGCGATGTGCAGGCGCATGCGCTGGGCATCTCTTACCCAGCGGTCGGAGGTAGGAATGCTGGTCAACTGACCGTCGGCTGCCAGCTGCCCTTCGCGTACGCCCGCCTCCAGGGCGGTAACGCGGCCCTTGGCAATGTGCCCTGGCAAGGCATCGAACACGACCTGAGCCTCGTCGCCCACGTTCACATGGCGCAGGCTCTTTTCACGAAAGTCCGCGACGATCTCTGCTCGGTCGGCCACCAGCGCAATCACCGGCTGCCCCGCTGGCACATAATCCCCCGGCTGAAGCTGCAGATTGGCCACCACGCCCGCCTCGCGGGCGCGTACCTGGGTTCTTTCCAGGTCCAGCTCGGCGCGGGCCAGCGCATTGTTGGCCTGGCGCAGGCGAAGATTGGCCTCGCCCTCCTCCCCCAGCTGCACCTCCAGGCTATCGATTTGTGCGCGGGCGGAAGTCACGGCCGCCTGGGCGGTATGCTCGGCGGCCACCTGCTGGTCGTACTGCTGGCGGGAGATGCCCTGCCGCCCCAGCAGCGCCTCGGCCCGGCGACGTTCACCGCTGCGCTCCTCCAGAGTTGCCTGAGCAGACACCAGCGATGCCCTGGCCGCCGCCAGCTCTGCCCGCAGTCGCGCGTTCTCCTGCTCGGCCTGCTCGCGGTTCAGCAAGGCCTGCTGCCGGGCCAGCTCGAACGGTGCTGGCTCCAGCCGGAACAGCACGTCCCCTGCGGCTACCCGCTGGTGGTCGTTCACCAGTACCGCCTGCACGGGCGCGCCCAGCTCCGGGGCTATCTGGGTCACCGGCCGCATCACCCGCGCCTCTGGGGTCATCGGCATGAAGCTATCAGCCACCAGAAAATAGACGAACAGCACCGCAAACGCCGCCAGCGCAATACGTACCCAGCGGCTGAAACGTTGATCAGGAGTCATTGGCGTACTCACTCACTGCCCCTCGGGAAGCCCCAAGGAAAGCATCAGAAGGAATACTTTAGTCTAACAAAATAATTAGCAGGCTAACAATATTGTTATGCATACAATAAGGTAGGACTCAACAAAAAGCCCCCAGGCCGCCATGATGGCGGCCTGGGGGCTAGTCGTTTTACTGGGAGGTGTCTAAAGACTTAGAAGCGGTAGCGTAAGCCGATGCTGTAGGCATCCAGGTCGTAATCTGAGTTACTGATGTAGCGGGTAATATCCCCGGTCAAGGATACGGCTTCCGATACATCGAACTCAGCGCCTGCGCCGAACGAGATATCATCGTCTCGGCCGCTGCTTCTTTCCCCCAAGGCACTCGCGGTCATTTTGACTTCTGAATATCCCAGAAGGCCAAACAAGCGTGCGCGGTCACCCATAGGCACGATGCCTTTTAGAAAGCCACCGACCAGGTAATCCAACTCAACCCCCAAGCCACCGTTGTTATCAGAGCCTCCGGTGGCAACGTGAAGCTCGACTGCCAAATACTGATCCAACTTGATACCTGCCACCAGGCGCAGTGCTTCTGAGCGAAAATCGTTATTCAGCTCATCGACATTCAGGCCAAGCTCTCTAAGGATCTCAGCCTCAGCGCTATTAACATCAAGACCAGCAGCATCCAGGCCATCAAAATTAAGGTTCCATACTATCGCATCGGCACCCACATACCCTTGCGGGTAACCGGGATCATAAGTTTGTGCCTGTACATTACCCGCTACCACTAGTGCAGCCACTGCCGCCAAGCCTTTCATCGTTGATTTCATTCTGTTCCCTTCGTTTTCGTTATGATCGAGCATCTGTAAAGGGCAACAAGGTTAACCAGAATTAGGCATGCCTGCAATGCACGTTGGCTTGACTTACCTGCCAAACAAAAAGCCCCGCTGTCTGCCTGTGTCGGCAGATCAGCGGGGCGGGGTTCCCTTGATACGAGTTTGTCAGGTCGTTACCTGTACATGGTGATGCCAGCAGCCGTAGCGTCAGAAACGATAGCGTAGGCCGATGCTGGCGGCATCGAAGTCATACGCGGATTTGTCCAGGTAGCGCATGTAGTCGGCGCCCAGTGCCAGGTTGTCGGCAATGTCCACTTCCGCGCCAGCGCCATAGGAGAAGCCGCTTTCACGGTCACGGTCGAAATCGACCTCAGTGACACCGGCCAGGCCGTAGAGGCGTACATCCGGCGAGACGGGCAGAATACCCTTGGCGTAAACACCGGCCAGGTAATCGAGCTCTACATTGCCATCAGAGCCGCCTGTGCCCAGGTGGCCTTCCAAGGCGAAAAACTCGTTGAACTGAGCCCCACCGCGCAGGCGCAGGCCTACATCGTCGCGGGATGAGCCGCGGTCGGGGTCCAGGCTCCAGAACATGGCATCGCCACCCACGTATCCTTGTGGGTATTGGAAAGATTGTTGGGCCTGAGCTGATGCCGCAAAAGTACCGGCGCCTACCAGCAGTGCCGCAGAGGCAAGGGAAAGAACGGACGTTTTCATGGGGTTCACCTCAGTTAAGAAACAGTGTTTCCTTACGCTGAGCAAGTGTGGCTCAACCCCCGAGAGAACGCAAATGCCGCCCCACGCTTTGCATATAATTTCCTTTTTTCGGCGCCCGGTGGCGTGGGCTAGCGGCCTTTCGACAGGCTGAGCACCACGATGCCCCCCACCACCACCGCGCCGCCCAGCAGCTGGCTGGGGCTGAGCATTTGTCCCAGTACCAGGTAGCCGATCAGCAGCGAAGCCACCGGCTCGAAGTTCATCACGGGGGCGTTGCGCGCCATGTCCAGGCGGGGCACGAAGATGAACAGCACCGAAAACGCGCTGCCGTAAAGCAGTGCCAGCATGATGAGCCCTACCCAGCCGCTACTGTTGTCGGGCAGGCTCATGCCGCCGGGCACTGCCCCCAGCAGCCCGCCAAGAATCATAGCCACGAATACGGTCTGCATGGTGAGCAGGCTACGCAGGGTACTGCCTACGCCTGCCAGGCGGTGCTCAGTGATCCACAGCGCACAGGCAAACGCAAACGCCGCCAGCAGCCCAAAGCCAATGCCTGCCAACCACTCGGGGCCCATGGCATTGGCGTTGGCCAACCAGCTGGGAATATCCAGCACCACCAGCAGGCCAATCAGTATGGTGCCCATGATCAGGCAGCTGCGCAGCGAAGGCCTGGGGCCACCCAGCGCCCAGCTAAGCAGCGCCAGTTGAATGGGAAAGGTGTTGACCAGCAGCAGGGCAATGACCACCGGCAGGCGAGCCACGGCGGAATACAGGCTGACGCTTTGCAGGGTGATCAATAGCCCCACCACCAGCTGCCAGCGCCAGGCACCGGGCGGCAGCCAGAAGCGCTTTTTCTGCAGCACGAACAGGCTCAGCAGGATGACGCAGGCCACCCCTGAACGCATCAATACCGCCAGCAGCAGCCCCGTACCGTTATCGAAGGCCAGCCGCGCCGACACGTGGTTGGCGGCGAACATGGTGGCCACACACATCATCAGCAGAATGGCGAGATGACGGGGCAAAAGCGCGGGGCTTGAAATCGACGACATAGGAACAAAACGGCTCACGTTAGGTTATATAAGGAACAGGATGACGACATTTTACATAGAAGGCTAACTAAATTCTTCGCTGATTTTCTCAGTCTCCGCATGTTAAACTAAAGTCTATCCCCCTTTCCTCCTGACTACTTTACAAAGGTTGTTATGAACGCACCGGTGCTGGTTATCAACTGTGGCTCTTCTTCCATTAAATACGCTTTGATTGATTCAGACCCTCAGGCACCGCGTCTAGCCGGTTTGGCGGAACGCCTGGGCAGCAGCGACGCTCGCCTGAAAGGCAAGAACAGCGCCGGTGAGAGCTTCGCCCAGCCGCTGCCCGGCGCCGACCACGCCGAAGCGCTAAACGCCATTCTGGAGCGCCTGGAAGGCCGCGTTCCCGGTGCCGTGGGCCACCGTATCGTGCACGGAGGAGAGCACTTCACCCAGGCGGCGCTGATCGACGACAGCGTGATTGCCGCCATCGAAACCACCGCAGCCCTGGCCCCGTTGCACAACCCTGCCAATCTGGCGGGTATTGCCGCCACGCGCAAGGTGTTTCCCGAGCTGCCCCAGGTGGCCGTCTTCGACACCGCCTTCCATCAGACACTGCCGCCCCGCGCTTACCGCTACGCGCTGCCGGAAGCGCTGTACACCGAACATGGCATTCGCCGCTACGGCTTTCACGGCACCAGCCATGCGTTCGTCAGCCAGCGCGCCGGGGAACTGAGCAGCCGTGGTGCAGGCGGCTGGCTGACCGCCCACCTGGGCAACGGCTGCTCCACCAGCGCCGTGTGGAACAACCAGAGCCTGGATACCAGCATGGGCCTTACCCCGCTGGAAGGCCTGGTGATGGGCACCCGCAGCGGTGACGTCGACCCCGGCCTGCATGCCCACCTGCATCGCCAACTGGGCTGGTCGGTGGAAGAGATCGATAACGTCCTGAACAAGCAAAGCGGCCTGCTGGGCCTTTCCGGCCTGACCAACGACATGCGTGAAGTGGAAGACCAGGCCGTGGCTGGCCACCCCGGTGCCAAGCTGGCGCTGGACGTGTTCTGCTACCGCATCGCCAAGTCGCTGGCGGCGCTGTCCTGTGCATTACCTAAGTTAGACGGCGTGATCTTCACTGGCGGTATTGGCGAAAACTCGCCTATCGTACGTCGTGAAGTGCTGGCGCTGCTGCCCCACTTCGGTTTCAGCATGGACGAAGCCGCCAACGAAGCGACCATTCGCGGCAAGGAAGGCAAATTGGACACCGCGAGCCATAACGGCCCTGAAGTGTGGGTGATCCCCACCGATGAAGAGGGCCGCATTGCCATGGAAACCCGCTACTGCGTGGAGACCCCTTGAATGAACAGCTCTTCCGAGCAACCCCAAGCCATTCTGCTTGTCCCCACCAGCATGGGGGCAGGCTTGACCTCGGCCTGTCTGGGCCTGATTCAGGCGCTGGACACCATTGGCCTGAAAGCCGGCTTTCTGAAGCCGTTCATGCAGAACGAGTTGAACGGCCCGGGCCTTGACCGCTCGACGGCGCTGGTCTCGCGGACGTTGAACCAGCGCCCGCCTTCGCCTATTTCCCAGGCACGCCTGGAGCGGCTGCTGCGCGACGACCAGACCGACGAGCTGATGGAAAACGTCGTCGAGCTTTACGAGCAGGTCACCCAGCAGGCGTACCGTGACGGCAGCGCTCTGGACCTGGTGGTGGTGGAAGGCGTCGTGCCGACTCAGCACACCACCTACGCGACCCAGACCAACGCGCAGTTGGCGCATGCCCTGAACGCCCGCATCATCCTGGTGGGCACCGGCGACTTGAACGAGCCCCAGCACCTGGCGGAAGAGCTGGACATGCACGCCCGCAGCTTTGGCGGCGTCAGCTCCAGCCGCACCCTGGGCGGCATTCTGATGCGCATGAAAAACCTGCCCTATGGGCAGGAGGACGACCTTTCCGCCGCCCCCGGCACCATCAAGCCGCAGTTGGAAGAGCCGGTACTCAACGAGCTGCGCCGCTACTCCCCGGCGCTGGCCACCGATAGCTTCCACCTGATTGGCGTGGTGCCCTACAGCAAGACCCTGAGCGCCCCGCGCACGCTGGACGTCGCGCGGGCACTGAACGCCAAGGTGCTCAACGAAGGGGACGCCGCACAGCGCCGCGTGCTGTCGACCAGCCTGTGTGCCCGCAGCGCCGCCAACGCGCTGCATATCTTCACGCCCGGCAGCCTGGTGGTGGCCTCCGGTGACCGTGACGACGTGGTGCTGGCCTCGGCGCTGGCCACCATGAACGGCACCCAGCTGGCGGGCGTGCTGCTCACCAATGGGTTCATTCCCAACGACGGCATGATCGAGATGTGCCGCCCAGCGCTGAAGACCGGCCTGCCGGTGCTGGCGGTGGAAACCGACAGCCTGACCACGGCTCAGAACCTCAGCCAGCTCAGCAGCGAAATTCCCATGGACGACTTCGAGCGCGCCGAGCAGGTGGCACGCTACGTAGCGGCACACATGGACCTGGAGTGGCTGAAAGCCAAGCTGAGCCGTGGCTACACCCGCCGCCTCTCGCCGTCGGCGTTCCGCCATCAGTTGGTGAAGCTGGCCCAACAGGCCAAAAAGCGCATCGTGCTGCCGGAAGGCGACGAGCCGCGTACCATCGAAGCCGCCATCATCTGCCAGCGCCGTGGCATTGCCGACTGCGTCCTGCTGGGCAAGCGGGAAGACATCGAAAGCGTGGCCCATCACCGTGGCCTGACGCTGCCGGATACGCTGACCATCATCGACCCGGAAAGCACCCGCGCCAGCTACATCGACCCCATGGTCGAACGCCGCCGAGGCAAGCTCAACGAGCTGACCGCCGAAGCGCAGCTTCAGGACAACGTGGTGCTGGGCACCATGATGCTGCAGCTGGATGAGGTGGACGGCCTGGTGTCGGGCGCAGTACACACCACGGCCAACACCGTTCGCCCGGCGTTTCAGCTGATCAAGACGGCCCCGGAGTACAATCAGGTCTCGTCGATCTTCTTCATGCTGCTGCCCGAGCAGGTGGTGGTGTACGGCGACTGCGCGGTGAACCCGGACCCGGATGCCGAAACCCTGGCGGAAATCGCCCTGCAGAGCGCGCGCTCTGCCGAGGCCTTCGGTATCGAGCCCCGGGTGGCGATGATCAGCTACTCCACCGGCGACTCCGGCACCGGCGCCGACGTGGATAAAGTCCGCGAAGCGACCCGCATCGCCAAGGAGCGCGCGCCGCACCTGGCCATCGACGGCCCGCTGCAGTACGACGCCGCCGCCATCGAAAGCGTGGGCAAGCAGAAAGCTCCCGATTCCCCCGTGGCGGGCAAGGCCACCGTGTTCGTGTTCCCCGACCTCAATACCGGCAACACGACCTACAAAGCCGTTCAGCGTAGCGCCCGAGTGGTCAGCGTGGGCCCCATGCTGCAAGGTTTGAACAAGCCGGTGAACGACTTGTCCCGCGGCGCCCTGGTGGACGACATCGTCTACACCATCGCCCTCACCGCAATCCAGGCCAGCCAGCGGAAAGGCTAGGCTTTCGCCGAGCCCGGTATACGTATCCGCTGAAAGCCGCGCTAAAAAGAACGCCCCGAACAGTTCACTGTTCGGGGCGTTTCAGGTTTTGCGTCAGGTTCAATCGTTGTTAGGCATTACACCCACATGGGCACCATGGCTTCCAGCACCATCACCAAACTCATCGCGGTGATCGTCAGAATGGAGACCCCAAACACTTTCTTGGCCCAGCGAACATCGTCATCTAACCGATAGCCGCGTAGTGCCAGGTAGAGCCAGTAGCCGCCCATGACCAGCGCCACACACAGATACCCCATCCCCGCCTGACTGGCCAAGACCAGCGCCAGCGAGGCGGGAATGAACGCCACGATGTAACCCAGGATGTGATGCTTGGCCATTTTGATCCCGTGTACCACCGGCAGTACCGGGATTGATGCCCGCTGATAGTCCGCATAGCGGAAAATCGCAATGGCATAGGAGTGCGGCATCTGCCACAGGCAGAAAATCACCAGTAGCATCAGCGCACCACTATCGAACTGCCCCGTGACGGCACAGTAGCCCACCACCGGGGGCATGGCCCCGGAAAGGCTGCCCACCAGTGTGCCGTACTCGGAGTGGCGCTTCATGTAGAGGCTGTAGACCCCGACATACACGCCCCAGCCAATCACCGCCAGCGCCACCGTCAAGCCATTGGTGCCCAATGCCAGGCACACGACCCCCGCCACGCCCAGCAGCGCCGAAATACCCAGTGCCTGGGTAATCGAGATACGCCCCTTGGCGAGCGGGCGATGGCGCGTACGCGCCATCAGTGCATCGATATCCCGGTCGATGACGTTGTTGCAGGCACAGCCCGAGGCAATGACCAGCGCAATGCCAAGCATCACCGAGGCAAACGTGACGACATCGAAGGTGCCGTGGGCGGCTAGAAAATAGCCCCCCAGCGTGGCGATCAAGTTACCGCCAATGATACCCGGCTTGGTGAGCGCCAGCAGGTCTCGCCAGCGGCTCGGTGCCACGTTCAGCCGATCATCATGTTGAGATGCAGATGCTGCATGATCCATAAAGAGCCCCCTACCACCAGGACGAGTATCGTCAGTGTGAAAACGAAGGACATCAGATTCCACCCCTCGTCGGCTTTGGTATTCATATGCATAAACATGACCAGCTGGACCAGAATCTGCAGCACGGCTGTTACAGCGATGACCACCACCGTCGTGGCGGTGCTTAGCGCACCGCTCATGACAACCGCAAACGGAATCACGGTTAGCACTAAAGATAGCAGAAGCCCGACAACATACGATTTAACGCTTCCATGGGAAGTCGTTGAATGCGCTGCTGAATGTGATGACGATTGGCTCATGTCAAAGCACCCCCATCAGGTAGACGAACGAGAACACACAGATCCACACGATATCCAGGAAGTGCCAGAACAGGCTGAGGCACAGGATACGCGGGCGCGTCATGGGCGTCAGGCCCTTGGTGGAAAGCTGCACCAGCATCACCAGAATCCATACCAGCCCCACCGTGACGTGCAGCCCGTGAGTGCCCACCAGGGTAAAGAACGACGACAGAAACGCGCTCTGGTCTGGCCCATACCCTTGATGAATCAGGTGATGAAACTCATACACTTCCATGCCGACGAAGGCAGCCCCCAGGGCAAAGGTGACCGCCAGCCACGCCTTGACCTGCCCCACCCGCTCGGCATTCATGGCCAAAACGCCCATTCCAAAAGTGAAACTGCTGAACAACAGCAGAAAGGTTTCGACCAGCACGAACGGCAGCTCGAAAATATCGGCAGCCGTAGGCCCCGCCGCCGTGCCCTTCATGAGCACGGCATAAGTGGCAAACAGTGACCCGAAGATCACCAGGTCGCTCATCAGGTAGACCCAGAAGCCGAAGACCTTGGTGCCTGCGGCATCGTGATGTTCGTGGGGCTCTGCAGTGGCCCCGTGATGCAAGGTATCCGTGGCCATTACGCTCGCGCCTCCACATAGTTGGTTTGTTCGCTATCGACAGCGCTGCTGGGTGCCGAGGTTTTGCGGCGCTGATGTTCACGCTCGATACGCTCCACTTCGGCAGCGGGCACGTAGTAGTCGATGTCATCGTTGAACACACGGGCGAGGAAACTCACCACCACGCCCAGCGCACCGACGCCCGCCAGCCACCAGATGTGCCACACCAGCGCAAAACCCAGCACCAGTGCGAATAGGCTGATCACCGGACCGGCCACGGTATTACGGGGCATGTGGATATCGGTGTAGGGCGCGTCTTCGAGCTGTTCGTTACTGCGCTGTTTTTGCGACCAGAAGCTGTCGATGTCGCCCACTTCCGGCAAACGGGCAAAGTTGTAGAACGGCGCGGGGGAAGACGTGGACCACTCCAGCGTACGGCCATCCCAGGGGTCGCCGGTCAGGTCGGCATTGAGCTTGCGGTCGCGCACGCTGACCCAGAACTGAATTACGGTGCAGGCAATGCCCATCATGATGATCACGGCACCCACCCAGGCCAGAATCATCCAGGGCTGCCATTCGGGGTTGGCGTAGGACTGCATGCGACGCACGGCACCGAAGAAGCTCAGCACGTAAAGCGGCATGAAGGCGACGTAGAAACCGATGAACCAGCACCAGAACGAGCGCTTGCCCCACTTTTCGCTCAGCGTGAAGCCGAACGCTTTGGGGAACCAGTAGGTCAGGCCCGCCATCATGCCGAACACCACGCCGCCGATGATGACGTTGTGGAAGTGGGCAATCACGAACAGGCTGTTGTGCAGGACGAAGTTGGCTGCTGGCAGCGCCAGCATCACGCCGGTCATGCCGCCCAGGGTAAAGGTGATGATGAACCCCAGGGTCCATAGCACCGGCGAGGTCAGCTCCAGGCTGCCACGGAAGATGGTGAACAGCCAGTTGAACACTTTCACCCCGGTGGGGATGGCGATGACCATGGTCATGATGCCGAAGAAGGCATTGACGTTGGCCCCGGCGCCCATGGTGAAGAAGTGGTGCAACCAGACGATGAACGACAGCAGCGTGATGGCCACGGTGGCCCACACCATGGTCTTGTAACCGAACAGGCGCTTACGGGCGAAGGTCGCGATGACTTCCGAGAACACGCCAAAGGCGGGCAGGATCAGAATGTACACTTCCGGGTGGCCCCAGGCCCAGATGAGGTTGACGTACATCATCATGTTGCCGCCAAAGTCATTGGTGAAGAAGTGCATACCGAAGTAGCGATCCAGCGTCAGCAGGGCAATGGTCGCGGTCAGAATGGGGAACGAGGCAATGATCAGGATATTGGCGCACAGCGATGTCCAGGTGAAGATCGGCATGCGGAACAGCGTCATGCCTTTGGTGCGCATTTTCAGGATCGTGACGAAGAAGTTGATACCGGTGAGCGTCGTGCCTATCCCGGATATCTGCAAGGCCCATATCCAGTAATCGACCCCCACCCCAGGGCTGAACTCTATCCCCGATAAAGGCGCATAAGCGAGCCAGCCGGTCTTGGCGAACTCCCCCACCACCAGTGAGATGTTCACCAGCACCGCAGAGACCGCAAACAGCCAGAAGCTCAAGTTGTTGAGAAACGGAAAAGCCACGTCGCGGGCGCCGATCTGGAGTGGCACCACCAGGTTCATCAGGCCGATGACCATGGGCATCGCAACGAAGAAGATCATGATCACGCCGTGGGCGGTAAAGATCTGATCGTAATGTTCAGGAGGGAGATAACCTGCGGCACCCCCGGCCGCCATGGCCAGTTGGGTACGCATCATGATGGCATCGGCAAAGCCACGCAGCAGCATGACCAGGGCCACCACAAAATACATGATACCGAGCTTCTTGTGGTCGACGGAGGTAAACCACTCGTTCCACAGCCAGCCCCACTTGCGGTAATAGGTGAGCGCGCCAAGCAGCGCCGCACCGCCAATCGCCATGAACGCCGCCACGACCATGATGATCGGTTCGTGATACGGAATAGCGTCGAGCGTCAATTTTCCAAACATGTTCAACCCCCGGCTTCTACGCTGTCAGGATGGCCGCTCATGGCGTGCTCATCGCTAGCGTGCTGATTGGTAACGTGGCCATAGGCAGCGTGATGGGAGGCCACCTGGGCACTCTCTAGTTCACCGCTTTCACCATGGCTGTCGTGGGCTTCACCTACGGCGTCGCTATGTGCCGCATGGTCACTGTGGCCACCATGGCCGCCGTGGCCTTCACCACCCCCGTGGAAGCTGGTCAGAATCGTTTCGTACAGGGCGGGTGCCACTGCCGAGTAGTGTTCGACCGGGTGGTATTCACTGGGGGCCGCCAGGGCGTTGTAGCCCTCGGGGTAGCTCAGGGTCTGGCCTGCTTCACGCACGTTGGCCACCCAGGCATCGAAGTCGGCTGGCGAGGTCACGTGGGCGTCGAAGGTCATGCCGGAGAAACCGGCTCCGCTGTAATTGGTGGAACGGCCTGGGTAGACGCCCACTTCATCGGCGATCAGGTGCACGTCGTTGTCCATGCCCGCCATGGCGTAGATCTGGCTGCCCAGGTGGGGAATGAAGAACGCATTCATCACCGAACCAGAGCTGACCCTGAAGCGCACCGGCGTATCCACCGGGAAGGCCACTTCATTGACACTGGCAATGCCCTGCTCGGGGTAGATGAACAGCCATTTCCAGTCCAGCGCCACCGCCTGTATTTCCATGGGCGCTACGCTGCTTTCGATGGGCTTGTGGGGGTCAAGGGAGTGCGAGGTTTTCCAGGTAAGAAAGGCGAGAACGGCGATGATCACGCAAGGCACGCTCCACACCGCTGCCTCGATGGCATTGGAGTGGGCCCAGTCAGGCAGGTACTTGGCAACGCTGTTGCTGCGCCGATAACGCCAGCCAAACAGCAGCGTCATGACGATCACCGGGATCACCACAATCAGCATCAGCCCAAAGGAGGTCAGAATCAGCGAGCGCTGCTCGACGCCAATCTGCCCCTTTGGGTCCAGCAATGCAGAACTGCAGCCCGCCAACAGCAGGCACAGCACAACGAGCACAAGAATGCCTCGTCTGCGCCAAAGGGTAGGTAATTGCATGGGTGTAGTCTCGTGAGAGAGTGGCTGATACAGCCTGCTGCTGGCTGGCTAACTAGCCAGCTAAGTAGCAAGCTAACTATTACCCCATACATTTCCCAAAACCGTCGAGGGTTGACGTGCTCCGGGAAAGGTATGCGCTACCGGGAGGGGTAGGTAGCGAGTCTTAACCACACGTTGCGTGTATAAATTAAGACTAAAGTATTTTCTATTGATCTCCGTCAATCAGAAAGAGGCGCTTTGCCGCACCCCAGGTGCGGCCAAATGTGTTAGGCAACGCTGATGCTGAGGGAGCTGGCGGGATGGTTTTCCAGCAGGCCAGGGGCGCGTTCGTCGTCGGTGATCACCACGTCGAAATCGGCCAGCGAGGCAAAATAGGCGGGCCGCACGATGCCGAACTTGCTGGCATCGACCACCAGCAACCGCTGCATGGCGGTAGCAATCGCCGCTTGCTTCGGGGCTACTTCATGGAAGTGAAAACAGCTCACTCCACGTTCGCAGTCTACCCCTGCCGCTGAAATCAGCGCCTTGTTGATGCCCAGCCGTTCGATGGCATCCCGCATGCCGTCGCTGCCGAAGGATTGCGACGAGGCGTGAAACAGCCCCCCCAGCAGCACCAGCCGCACGTTGGGCAGCGCGGCGACCGTGTTGGCCACGTTCAGCGCGTAGGTCACCACGGTCAGCTCGCGGAAGTGGCTGAGCTGGCTCAGCAAGGGAATCAACGTGGAGCCACAGTCGATGAACAGCGTGTCGCCTTCGTCGATGAAACTGGCGGCACGCTGGCACAGACGATGTTTGACATGGTAGTGGCTGGCCTGCTGCTCGGTGAGGTCGTAGACCGGCGTCACGCCGGGGTAGCTGGCCATCACCAGCCGTCCCCCCAGCAGGCTCAAGGGAGATGGCTGCGTGGCGAGGTCTCGGCGAATGGTCATTTCCGATACTCCGCACAGCTCGGCGGCATCGCGCAGGTGCAGGGTTCCCCCGCTTGCCAGGGCTTCTTGCAGCATGGCCAGGCGCTGGGCACTCCGGTCATTCACAGGCATCTCCTTGTGATTCATCTTGTTATCGGGTTTCAGCGCTCAGGTAACGCTTATGCTGAGCCAGCGCCCCGCGAATTTCCACTCCCCTACCACTCTGTTTGCCGCCATGAGGCGCATGAAACACCCTGGCAGCGTTGATGTGACAATACTTGCAAATCAACGTTAAAAAAATAACACTCGATGTTATAATTTTGTAACTATTCAGGTGGTTGCGGATAGCCTGTCGACAACCACCTGATTTTTCTGGCATAGTGCACAGCATCATTCGGCACACCTATGCGGCGATATGACCATC
>NZ_BMXN01000035.1 GCF_014651775.1 Vreelandella hamiltonii | reverse complement strand
AGCTGGTCGTGAACAACGTCCAGTTCAAGGACGGCGAACCCTTGACCGATCAGTCAGACAGGACTGCCGCCTGACCGGCCATACACAGAATTTGACAATAACTCGCGAGGATGGCGAGGAAGGCTATCCCGGGCGATTGGAAACCGAAGTCATCTATACCCTGACCGATGATAATGAACTGGTGGTTGATTACCGGGCGGTGACCGATAAAGCCACTCCTGTGAACCTGACCCAGCACAGCTACTTCAACCTAAAAGGCGAGGGTAGCGATACCATTCTTGATCATCAGTTGATGATCAACGCCGCTGAGTTTACCCCGGTCAACGACAGCCTGATTCCCACTGGCGAGCTCCGCTCGGTAGATGGCACCCCTTTCGATTTTACCCAGGCGACACCCATGGGTGAACGCATCGAGCAAGACAACGAACAGCTCGCTTTCGGCGGCGGTTATGACCACAACTTTGTGCTCGCCCGCGATAGCGCTGGTGCAGAGGAACTCGTGGTGGCTGCCAAAGTGTGGGAGCCGCAAAGTGGGCGTATGGTGGAGATTTTGACGACCGAGCCAGGCATCCAATTCTATTCGGGTAACTTTCTTGCTGGAGACCTGACTGGCAAACAGGGCCAACTTTATCAGCACCGCTCGGGCTTTGCCCTGGAAACCCAGCACTATCCTGACTCTCCCAATCAGGACGCATTTCCCAGCACGATTCTAGCGCCCGGCGATACGTACCGCTCGCGTACAGTATACCGCTTTTCGGCACAGCAAGACTTTGGGGCATAGCCCCAATGGGGTCGTCATAAAAACTGAGATAGCCATAAAAACAACGCTAAAAACAGCAGGAGTATAACAATGAGATTGACAACAGCATTTAGCCGTTTAGCCCTGGGCAGCGCGATCATGTTGGCCTCTTTGGGCTCAGTGCAGGCGCAGGATGTGAAAATCGGCTTTATCGTCAAGCAGCCCGAACAGGCATGGTTTATCAACGAGCAGCGAGCGGCCACCGAGCGTGGTGAAGAGCTTGGATTCGACGTGGTGCGGATGAGTGGCAAGGATGGGCAGGAGGTGCTTAGCGCAATCGACAACCTCTACGCCCAAGGAGCCCAAGGATTTGTGATATGCCCTCCTGATGTACGCCTTGGGTCTGCCATCATGAACCGTGCCGAGCAGTACGGTATGAAGGTGATTACTGTAGATGATCAATTCGTGACCTCTAGTGGCGAGCCGATGGAAGGCGTACCGCACTTGGGGATGTCGGGCACCAGGATTGGTCAGCAGGTAGGCCAGGCAATCGCCGCTGAGATAGAAGCACGAGGTTGGAACCCTGAAGAAGTCGCCGCGCTGCGTATTACCAATAATGAGCTACCCACTGCCGTCGAGCGTACTGATGGCGCCACCCAAGCCTTGCTGGCATCAGGTTTTCCTGAAGCGAATATCTTCGATGCACCTCAACAGAGTACCGATACCTCCAGCGCATTCTCAGCTGCAGCGCCGATACTCTCCCAACGTGGAGAGTTTGCTCACTGGGTCATCTATGCCCTGAATGAGGAGAGCGTTCTGGGTGGGGTCAGAGCCACCGAGCAGTATGGCTTGGCAGCCGACAACGTGATCGGGGTGGGCATCAACGGTTCAGGCGCGGCCTTTGCCGAATTTTCCCGCAACAATCCCACAGGCTTTTACGGTACCGTGGCGGTCAGCTCCACCATGCATGGTCGCCAGACGGCCGAAGACCTCTACCTTTGGATTGCTGAAGATCAGGAGCCTCCGGCAAATACCGAAACTTCCGGCACGCTGATGACTCGCGACAATTGGGAAAAAGTGCGTGCGGCACTGGGTCTGTAACCCGCTAATGGCAGGAGTGCTCACATATGTCTGATCCATATCTACGCTTCGATGGGATTAGCGTTGTCTTTCCTGGTGTGCGGGCACTGGATGGTGTGAGCTTTGCCGCTCACGCTGGCCAGGTGCATGCGCTCATGGGAGAGAACGGAGCGGGTAAATCCACCCTGCTCAAGGTGCTGAGTGGCGTTAACCGCGTGGCGGAGGGTGCGCTATGGATCAATGGTCAGCGCCATGTGTTCGGTAACGCTCGCGAGGCACTTCGGGAAGGCGTCTCGATCATCTACCAGGAACTGACTCTCTCGCCCAATATGTCGGTGGCTGAGAACCTGTTACTGGGGCAGTTGCCCACGCGGAGTGGTTTTATTAACCGCCGCGAGTTACGGGAAAGGGCTTTAGCGATCCTCGCCGACCTAGGGGAAGGAAGCATCTATCCCTCCACCAAGGTACGCGAGCTTTCCATTGGCCAGCAGCAGATGATCGAAATTGGCCGAGCGCTGCTCCGCGACGCCAAAATCATCGCCTTCGATGAGCCCACCAGCAGTCTCTCCATCCAGGAAATCCGCCAGCTTAAGCGCATCGTCAATCGGCTGCGCGATGAAGGCCGGGTGGTACTCTACGTGACCCACCGCATGGAGGAAGTGTTTGAAATGTGCGATGCGGTGACCATCTTCCGTGACGGCAAGCATATCCGTACCCATGAGGACATGTCTGAGCTGAATCACGACCTGCTGGTTAGCGAAATGGTCGGCCGCGATATCGACGATGTGTACGGCTATCGCACCCGTGAGCAGGGCGATGTGGTCTTGAACGTAGAGGGCATCCAAGGGCGCGGCCTTAAAAAGCCGGTGAGCTTTGCCGTCAAACGCGGTGAAGTGTTTGGAATGTTTGGTTTGGTCGGCGCCGGGCGCAGTGAGCTACTGCGTTTGGTGTGCGGCGTTGAGTCACCCAAAGCGGGCACTGTGACCTTTAACGGCGAATCGCGGCGCTTCAAGAGCCCCGGTGAAGCTATCCGTGCCGGTATTGCCATGTGCCCGGAAGATCGCAAATCCCAAGGCATCTTTCCCGTCGCCAGCGTGGCCGACAACCTCAATATCAGTTGCCGACGCTTTTATAAACGCTGGGGCGTATTCCGTCATCCTGGTCGCGAACGGCGTAACGCAGAGTCTTATATCCGGCAGCTCAGTGTAAAAACGCCAGGGCCCCGGGCACCCATCGGCAAGCTCTCCGGGGGGAATCAGCAGAAGGTGATCCTGGCCCGCTGGCTCTCTGAAGAGATTGATCTGTTTGTGATGGATGAGCCGACACGTGGAATTGATGTGGGGGCGCGGCGGGATATTTACGCGCTGCTCTACGATTTGGCTGAGCAGGGTAAAAGCGTGGTGGTGATCTCCAGCGACCTTGCCGAAGTCAGCTCCATTTGCGACCGCATTGCCGTGATGCGTGACGGTGAGCTGGTGGAAGTGGTGTCACGGGAGTCGGCAACCCCCGAGCGCCTGTTGGGGCTGGCGCTGCCTGCCTAACTATAAATGGCCACTTTTCAGAACATAGGTTCAGGATATTAACCATGACAACCAATGATGTAACCCAAGGTGAATTACCTGCCTGTCCGGCGGGTCGGCAAGGGCTTGCCAAGCCGCTGCGCACGCTACTCGATACGTCTGGCCTGATTGCGATTTTCATACTGCTGTTTGTGTCGTTGTCGGTCTTTATTCCCGGCTTTCTGACTGGCCGCAATATGGTCGGGCTGCTGCTGTCGATCACTCTGATCGGCAGTTTGGCAACCACCATGATGCTGGTGCTGGCACTAGGTGAGGTGGATCTCTCGGTGGCTTCCACGGTGGCCTTTGCTGGTGTCGTTGCCGCTGTGGTGACCACGACTTCTGGAAGCGTATTTATCGGTGTGATGGGGGGCGTCCTGGCCGGTGGCACGGTGGGGGTTTTTAACGGTTTGGTGATCGCCAAGTTCGGAATCAACTCACTCATTGCGACCCTGGCCGCCATGGAGTTCGTGCGCGGGCTCGCCTACATCACCTCCGGCGGCGATGCGGTGATGATCACCGTGCCAGGCTTCTTTGATCTGGGCAGCGCCTCGTTTCTTGGCCTGACGCTACCAGTCTGGACCATGCTGGCCTGCTTTGTGATTTTTGGAGTAGTACTCAACATGACCGCCTTTGGCCGCAATGTGCTGGCGACAGGGGGAAACTCGGAAGCCGCTGCGCTGGCGGGGGTAAACGTCCGGCGCCTGAAAGTGATTGTCTTCGGCTTGCAGGGGGTCGTAGCGGGTGTTGTCGGGGTGCTACTGGCTTCACGCATGGGCTTGGGCGATCCCAACACCTCCATGGGGCTGGAACTGGCGGTTATCTCCGCCTGTGTGCTGGGTGGGGTGGCGTTATCGGGCGGTGTTGCCACCATCACCGGCGTTTTGGTGGGGGTGCTGATCATGGGCTGTGTCCAGAACGCCATGGGCCTGCTCAACGTCCCGACCTTTTACCAGTACTTGGTGCGCGGTGCGATTCTGCTGCTGGCGGTGATGTTTGACCGCTGGAAACAGACCCGTCGTCAGCGGGCCTGACGCTTAACGCTTTACTCCCTTTTTGCCACTTTATCCCGGTTAGTACGGAGACTTATTCATGTCTGATCGTCAGCGCCCATTACGCTCTGCACAGTGGTTTGGCACCACCGATAAAAACGGTTTTATGTACCGCAGTTGGATGAAAAACCAGGGTATTCCAGACCATGAGTTTCAGGGTAAGCCAATCATCGGTATTTGTAATACCTGGTCGGAATTGACCCCCTGCAATGCGCACTTTCGCAAATTGGCCGAGCACGTCAAGAAGGGCGTGTTGGAAGCCGGCGGCTACCCGGTGGAGTTTCCCGTCTTCTCTAACGGTGAGTCCAACCTGCGGCCCACGGCAATGTTTACCCGCAATTTAGCCAGTATGGATGTGGAAGAAGCCATTCGCGGTAACCCGATCGACGCAGTAGTGCTGCTGGTGGGCTGCGATAAAACTACCCCAGCGCTGCTGATGGGCGCAGCGAGCTGCGATATCCCTACGATTGTGGTATCGGGTGGGCCAATGCTCAACGGCAAACATAAAGGGCAGGATATTGGTTCCGGTACTGTGGTCTGGAAACTATCCGAGAAGGTTAAGGCCGGTGAGATTTCGTTGCACGACTTCATGGCCGCTGAGGCAGGCATGTCCCGTTCTGCCGGTACCTGTAACACCATGGGTACTGCCTCTACCATGGCTTGTATGGCGGAAGCATTGGGTACGTCGCTGCCCCATAACGCCGCGATTCCGGCGGTGGACTCGCGCCGCTACGTGCTGGCGCATCTCTCCGGTAACCGGATTGTCGAGATGGTAAATGAAGACCTACGGTTGTCTAAAATCCTCACAAAGGAAGCCTTCGATAACGCCATCCGCACTAATGCCGCCATCGGCGGTTCGACCAATGCGGTGATTCATCTCAAAGCCATCGCCGGGCGAATTGGTGTCGATCTCACCCTGGACGACTGGAGCCGTGTCGGCCGCGATACACCCACGGTGGTCGATTTGCAACCCTCAGGGCGCTTTCTGATGGAGGAGTTTTACTACGCCGGTGGCCTACCTGCCGTACTCAAACGCCTGGGTGACGCCGATCGACTACCCTTTAAAGAGGCGTTAACCGTCAACGGCAAAACCCTATGGGAGAACGTCCAGAACGCGCCGCTCTATAACGACGAGGTGATTCGCCCGCTGGATAACCCGCTCACAGCGGATGGTGGCATCTGCGTGGTGCAGGGCAATCTGGCACCCAACGGCGCGGTGCTAAAGCCCTCGGCAGCCACTGCCGAACTGATGCAGCACCGCGGTCGCGCGGTGGTATTCGAAGATTTCGATGACTACAAGGCACGCATCAACGACCCGGACTTGGAGGTGGAAGCTAACGATATTCTCGTCATGAAACACTGTGGGCCGCGGGGTTATCACGGCATGGCGGAAGTAGGTAATATGGGGCTGCCGCCCAAAATTCTCGCCCAAGGAATTAGCGATATGGTGCGCATTTCCGATGCTCGCATGAGTGGCACCGCTTATGGCACCGTCGTGCTTCATGTAGCACCCGAAGCTGCTGCTGGAGGCCCTTTGGCTGCGGTGCGCAACGGTGACTGGATTGAACTTGATTGTGCTGGCGGACGGCTGCATTTGGATATTAGCGACGAAGAGTTAGCATCGCGGCTTGCCGACAGCGACCCCACTGCTGCTTCAACATTGATTGCTAGCCAGGGAGGCTACCGCCAGCTTTATATTGAACGAGTGCTACAGGCCGATGAAGGCTGCGACTTCGACTTTCTGGTAGGTTGTCGAGGTGCTGACGTACCGCGACATTCGCACTAAAGTAATAACTTGATAGGATAGGGAGTGGTCACACTCCCTATTTATTTGTCGGGGGATATCTTGAGCTGTTATTCAATTAAGACGGCTTTTGATATTTACCCATCTGTCCTTATTTTCTCAACAATCTCCGCCAGCGCGCTTTCCGCCTGGTCATTATCGACCTGGCAGGTACCCGCATTCAGGTGGCCGCCGCCGCCGTAGCTCAAGCACAGCTCGCCCACATTGGTGTTGCTGGAGCGGTTGAGGATCGACTTGCCAATGGCCAGCACGGTGTTCTGCTGCTTGAGGCCCCACATCACATGGATCGAGATGTTGCACTCGGGGTACATGGCGTAGATCACGAAGCGGTTGGTGGCATAGATGGTCTCTTCGTTGCGCAGGTCCAGCACCACCAGATTGCCGTGTACGCTGGCGCAGCGTTCGATCTGCTGTTTGGCCAGTTGCGCGTGTTCACGGTACAGCGCGGTGCGCTCGTGGACGTCTTCCAGGGCCAGGATTTCGTCGATGGTGTGCTCACGGCAGTAATCGATCAGCTTCATCATCAACTGGTAGTTGGAAATACGGAAGTCGCGGAAGCGCCCCAGCCCCGTGCGCGCGTCCATGATGAAGTTCAGCAGCACCCAGCCTTGCGGGTCGAGAATCTCGTCGCGATCGAACTGTGCCGAATCACCTTTATCGACCGCCTCCATCATGTCGTCCCAGCGGGCGGGGAAGGCCTCGTGGCCACCGTAATATTCCCACACGACGCGTGCCGCAGAAGGGGCGTCGGCATTGATGATGTGGTTGTCGGCCCGCTCGACGTTACGCACGGTTTCGCTCAGGTGGTGATCGAAGGCCAGATGGCAGCCGGGCACATAAGGCAGGTTGGTGGTGATGTCGTTGGCATCGATCTCGATCTTGCCATCCTGCATGTCTTTGGGGTGCACGAAGGTGATCTCATCGATCAGCCCCAGATGCTTGAGCAGTGCGCCGCATACCAACCCATCAAAATCGCTGCGGGTAACCAAACGAAACGTGGATGTCTGTTGCGTAGGCATTTGTAGTCTCTTCACGGTGATCGGTATCTGAACGATACCAGCAGTGAACGCGGGTTAAAATAAACCTTTCCGCTCTTGCAACCCCGGTTACCAACGCTTCGGCGAGGCGTAGCACTGGCTAGTTAAAGTGAGCAGTGTTACAGCGGGGCGTGAGCATCAGGGGCTCATGTGTCAGAGGTAAACAATAAAAAACTAATTAAATATTATAGAAGAGACGCGTTGGCATGCAGGAATTTTTTATAAGCCACTGAAATTTAATAATTTAAAAATTTTCTGGCGCAGGCTGGCATGGGGGGTGCAATGTTCTAGGCAAGAACGGCAAGCACGAATGTCAGGACGACACGCCGCTCTTATCGATCGTGAAGATGAAACGTTGTTAGATGCGTAACACGCCGAACTGAACGAAAGAAACGCCATTAGGAGGCACGACCATGAAAAAGGAAGCTCTGAAGAAACTCGGTATTCTGGGTGTATCATTTGGCCTGGTAGCCAGCCCGCTGGCATTCGCAATGGAGGAGCATGAAGAGCACCCCACTGCGCCGCAGGAAGAAACCATGCAGGATGATCAAGGCTCATTCAACTCTTTCGATGCTGATCAAGAGCAAGGTGCCACCAACGACGGTGTGACCACCGAGTACGAAGAGGAAGAGCAAGAATTCACTTATGAAGAGGAAGAAGAAGAGCAGGATCAGTGGGAGACTGAAGAGGAAGACGATTCTGGCTGGTAATCCCACGGCCGCTTAAGGGAGTAACTTCTACTTCGGCTCAAGGATGAGCCACGCAGCGCCCCGCCAATTGCGGGGCGCTGTTGCGTTTGGGCTATCGTGTCATAGGGGCTGTCATAGGGGCGAAGCGTGGAAGGGAAATGCGCGTGGATGCGCTATGGTAAGAGACGCATCTTCACAAAATCCTTCCGCTATGACCCTGACCACGATAACAAGGACGTGCCCAACGTGTTGAATTGGAAAGAGCTTCCCCAGCTGCCTCGCGCCGAAGGGCGTATCGAAGCCATCGACCTGGCACGAGGTATCGCCATCGGGCTGATGATCGTCAGCCATGCGGTCAGTGGTTTGGTCGGCATACGTAACGTACCGGACTGGGGCATGGTCCCCGTTCACTTCATCACCAAGTTTTCATCGTCGCTGTTCATTCTGGTGTTCGGTATTGCCCTGGCGGTGGCCTTTTTGGCCCATACCCAAAGCGAGGATTGGCCAAAAAGGCGCCTGAAGCTCTGGTTACGCGCCTTGGAAGTGTGGTTCTGGTACAAGGCCCTGACCATCGTCGAGATGCTGCCTTACTACTCCCCCGCCGACATCGTCGATACTCTGCTGTATGGCCGCTTTGCCATCTGGGTCGAAATCCTCGGATTTTATGCCATTGCCCTGTTATGGGTGCCGCTGTTGCTCCCCCTGTGGGCACGAACGCCTCTGTGGGCGCGGCTCGGAGCCATTGTGGGGCTGACCGCGCTCTCGGCCTGGCTTCAAGGGCTGAGCTTCGGCGGAAACGATATTCTCAAGGCGCTGCTGGTGGATCATGAAGACCACTACACCTGGGGCCAACTGAGCCGGGCACCGCTGGTGCTGTCGGGGTTGCTGATGGGTGAGGCCTTGCTGCGCTGCTACTTCGATGTGGCGCTGCGCCGCCGTTTGGTCGGCGTATTGGTCGTGGTAGGGGCGCTGATGGTGGCCGGTTTCTACGGCCTGGCCATCAGCGCTGGAGATGTCGATGCCGCCATGCTGGCGATTGCCAACAATGCGGGCAAGCACCCGCCAGGGCTGCAATTCATGCTGTTCAGCGTGGGAGGGGCGCTAGTGCTACTGGGCCTGGCATTGGCAGGCGGCGCCATGGCAGCCAAGGTGCTGCTGCCGCTGACCGTGGTGGGCAGCGATGCCCTCAAGGCCTTCATATTTCACATCGTGATGATTTTTCTGGTGCTGCGCTTTTTGCTGGGGGCCGAAAATGTTCTCTCTTATCCACAGGTGCTCGGCGTGGGCGGGCTGTTGATTCTGGGGGCCGCCTTATGGATAGGGCTGACCCGCTGGGTGGTCCGACATAAATAGCCTGTACGAGAATAGGCAGTGCAACGGTAAGCCGTAGATGGGGAGGCAAGGTTTGAGACGTTTCAAACGCTGGTGGTTGAGTATGGTGCTGGGCGCGTTGCTGCCGATGGGGCCGGTCGTGCTGGCAGAGACTCACGGGCAGGCGCATGGTTATGAGACGAACTGGTACTACGAAGTCGACAAGCAGAGCCCTTGGCAGGGCAGCCTGGATGCCCGGATCGCGGCCATCGAAGAGGCATTCGGTGGCGAGCTGGGCGTCTACGTGCAACAGCTGACGAGCGGCGAAGCGTACTCATGGCGTGCCGATGACCCCTGGTATCTTGCGTCGTTGGTGAAAGTCCCGGTGGCCGCGGAAGTATTGGCGCAGCGCCAGGCAGGCACGCTGTCGCTGGATGAACGGATCACGCTCTCGCGCAGCGACTTCGTGGATGGCGCCGGGCCGGTCAACTGGCACGACCCTGGCACGCCCATTTCCATCCGCTACCTGCTGGAGCAGATGGTGACGGTCAGCGATAACACGGCCACGGACATGCTGATCAACCGCGTGGGGCTTGCCGACGTCAACGCCCGTGCTCGGGCCATGGTCGCGGCCAGCGGCGGGCACCCCGAGCAGTTGGGGCCCATCAGCCTGCTGGTGGGTGTGCGCCAGGGCGTGTACGGCCAGCTGCACCCGCAGGCCCGCCAGCTGGGCGGGCTCGATTTCATGGCGCTTCGCCAGCATGGGCTTGGCCAGCGCCCCGCGGCGCTGGCCCGGACGCTCGGGGTATCGCCCAGCAGTTTCGCGCAGCCAGACTACGACAGCGCCTTCGATGCCTACGAAGCCAGTGGCGAAAACGTCGGCACGCTGCGTGCCTACGGCGACCTGCTGGCCAGCCTGCACCACGGAGGCATGGACGACCTCGACCGCGAGCAGCGGCAAACCCTGCTTGAAGTCATGCAGCGCACCCGCTCTGGCGAACAGCGGCTCAAGCGTGGCATGGGCCGCGAGGTGACCTTTGCCCACAAGACCGGCACCCAGCACCGTCGCAGCTGCGATGCGGGCATCGCCACCCGCGATGGTGCACCTGCGCAGCGCTGGGTCATCGTGGCCTGTAGCCGTGGCCCGCTGGCACTGAGTGCCCACGAGCAGGCGTTGACCCGCGTAGGTGAAGCATTACACGACAGCGGCGTGATAAACTGACCCGCCGTTTTGGGTTGAACCGTTATCAGGTTGAATATTAAGGAGTTGACCATGGCCCGCGCTAGCGCACGTCATATTCTGGTAAGCAGTGAAGAGCAGTGCAACGCACTGAAACAAGAGATCGAAAACGGCCGTGACTTTGCCGACGTGGCCAAGCAGCACTCCAGCTGCCCCTCTGGCCGTCAGGGCGGCGACCTGGGCAGCTTTGGCCCCGGCCAGATGGTGCCTGAATTCGACAAGGTGGTGTTCAGCGGTGAGTTGAATACCGTGCATGGCCCGGTACAGACCCAGTTTGGCTACCACCTGCTCGAAATCACCAGCCGCAGCTAAGGGCGCCCAGCGCCCGTAAAGCACCGCGGCGTTCCCGCCGCGGTGTGAGGAGCACGCCTTGAACGACCCAATCATTGCCATCGAAGGCCTGAACAAAACCTACTCAGGAGGCTTTCAAGCGCTTAGCCGTGTCGATCTGACCATCGCGCGCGGTGAAATCTTTGCCTTGTTGGGCCCCAACGGCGCCGGCAAGACCACCTTGATCAGCGTGGTGTGCGGGCTGGTGAATCCCAGTGAAGGCCGTGTGTTGGTGGATGGCTTCGATAGCGTTCGGCACTATCGGCAAGCCCGCGAGCGTATCGGCCTGGTGCCCCAGGAACTCACCAACGAAGCCTTCGAAACCGTCTGGAACACCGTCAGCTTTAGCCGAGGCCTGTTCGGCAAGGCGCCGAACCCGGCGCATATCGAAAAGGTGCTCAAGTCACTCGCCCTCTGGGACAAGCGCCATAATCGGCTGATGACCCTCTCGGGGGGCATGAAGCGCCGCGTGCTGATTGCCAAGGCGCTGTCTCACGAGCCGCGTATTCTCTTTCTGGATGAGCCCACCGCAGGCGTCGATGTCGAGCTGCGGCGCGACATGTGGCAAGTGGTACGCGGGCTGCGCGATGACGGCGTCACGATCATCCTCACCACCCACTACATCGAAGAAGCCGAAGAGATGGCCGACCGCATCGGGGTCATCAATCGTGGTCAGATCGTGCTGGTGGAAGAGAAAGCCGCGCTGATGAAAAAGCTCGGCAGCAAGCAGCTGACCCTGCACTTGCACACTCCCTTGCAAGCGCTGCCGGAAGCACTGGCCAATGAAGCACTGAGCCTGGCGGCCGACGGGCACGAGCTGGTGTACACCTACGATGGTCGCCAGGAAGAGCATCAGGCCGAGGGGCGCAGCATTTCGTCACTGCTGGCGCAGCTGGAAAAAGAGGGCATTACCTACAAGGACCTGCACACTCGGCAGAGCTCTCTGGAGGACATCTTCGTGGATCTGGTCAAGGAGCGCGCATGAACCTCTATCCCATTCGGGCCATCTACATGGCAGAAATGGCGCGTACTCGGCGAACCCTGCTCCAGAGCATCGTCTCGCCGGTCATCTCCACGTCGCTCTACTTCGTGGTCTTCGGGGCTGCGATTGGTTCGCGCATCAGCGAGATCGGCGGGGTGAGCTATGGTGCCTTCATCGTACCGGGCCTGATCATGCTGATGCTGCTCACCCAGAGCGTCTCCAACGCCTCCTTCGGCATCTTCTTTCCCAAATTCTCCGGCAGTATTTACGAGATATTGTCGGCCCCAGTGTCGTATCTGGAAATCGTCATCGGCTACGTGGGGGCGGCGGCCTCCAAATCGATTCTGCTGGGCTTGATCATCCTGGCCACCTCGGGCTTGTTCGTGCCGCTGGAGATTGCCCATCCCTTCTGGATGCTCACCTTCCTGGTGCTCACCGCCGTCACGTTCAGCCTGCTGGGGTTCATCATCGGTATCTGGGCCGACGGGTTCGATAAACTGCAGCTGGTGCCGCTGCTGGTGATTACGCCGCTGACGTTTCTGGGCGGCAGCTTCTACTCCATCGATATGCTGCCTCCGTTCTGGCAAACCGTGACCTTGGCCAACCCCGTGGTGTACCTGGTGAGCGGATTTCGCTGGAGCTTTTATGGCATCAGTGATGTCAGTGTGGGCGCCAGTATTGCGATGATCCTGTTCTTTTTAGCCGTCAGCCTGGCCACCATTGCCTGGATTTTCCGCACCGGATACCGGCTGAAGCCCTGACGTTTCACGTTTTTCTGCAAAGGTAACGCCTGCTTATGCCGCTACTGCAAAGTGCCGTGCACCGCCTGGAGCCCTCGTTGGATGGCGAGCGCCTGACCGTGACGCCGCCCCCGGCACCCGCCGAGGCCGACAACCCCGTCATGGCCAGCCTGGTCAACACCCTCAACGATACCTACAACACCAAGGCCAAGGGGTGGGGGCGGTTTGCCGAGCAGGGGGAGCAGGCCGGGCCTCTGGTGGCCTGGCTGAGCGCCTATCTGGCGGCCGACCCTTCGGGCACCGAACAAGGTTTTGCCGAGCTGGCCAACGCCCTGGCCGAGCGCCTTGCGCAAACGCTGCAGGAGCAGCTGTCGGTCAGTGGTTATCTGGTGACGGCGCACCTTCGTCAGGGGGATACGGATACCCTGTTCTTCGGCTTGATCCATCAGCGGGAAGGGATCGGCTTCAATGAGGCCCATCAGGCCGTGCCAGCCGCTCAGTTGAACGCCAGCCAGCTGACGCTGGCGGCCCGGGTGAACCTCACCCAGTGGCAACGGGCGGATGCCACGACGCAGTACGTCTCGTTCCTCAAGGACCGTGGTGCCAAAAAGCTCTCCGATGGGCTGGTGGCGCTGCTGGGCATGGAAGAGGGCATCGATGCCCCGGCAGAAACCCGCACCCTGCTCAAGGCCTTCAGCGACTACGTCGAAAAAGAAGACCTGGACGACGACGCCAGCCGTGAAAAAACCGACACCCTGGTGGATTACGCCAACGAGCAGCTGCGCCGTGGCGAACCCATGACGCTGGAAGCGCTTTCCGAGCTGGTGGACGAGAAGCAGCCACAGGCGTTTTACGACCATATCCGCAACGCCGATTACGGCCTCTCTCCGGAGATTCCGCCGGACAAGCGCACCATCAACCAGTTCCGCCGGTTTACCGGCCGAGCGGGTGGGGTGTCGATCAGCTTCGATTCGCACCTGCTGGGTTCCAGCATCGAGTACGATGCCGCGCAGGACCGTCTTATCATCAAGCAGGTGCCCAAACAGCTCAAAGAGCAGTTGGCCAAACGCAAGGAGTAATTGCCGTGCTGGACGCGATTCAAAGCTTCTTTCAGCGGACGCTGTCGGCCCCGGAGCAGCGCGACGATCAGGCCCTGACCCTGGAACTCGCCTGTGCTGCGCTATTATGCGAAGTGATGCGGGCCGACTATGAACAGAGCGAGGCCGAGCGCGCCGCCATGCAGCGCATGCTGATGACGCGCTATCGCCTCGATGAGCAGGCAGTGGCCGAACTGATGCGCCTGGCGGAGGCAGAAGTGGACGACGCCGTGGACCACTACCAGTTCATCAGCTTGATCAAACAGCACTACGGCTATGAGCAGCGCCTGGAAGTAGTGGCCATGATGTGGCAGGTGGCCTGGGCCGATGGCGCGCTGGACCCGCTGGAAGAGCACCGCATTCGCCGCCTGGCCGACCTCCTGCACGTCAGCCACAGTGATTTTATCCGCAGCAAATTGGGCAACTCTCCAACGTAGCCGATTACGGTTCGGCGGCCTCGCCTTCCTCCAACAGGCCCGCCACCAGCCCATTCAACTGCTGCTGGAACTGGCCGCCGGGGGAGGGCCGCCGAGAGCAGATGGCTCGTACCCGTAGAGTAGAGCATGCGCCCGCTGGGGGTGTCGACGAACGGGCGGCTAAGCGCATCGTTGACCCGTGGGTCGGCATTGCTGGGCAGGCTGTTCACGAAATTACGCAAACATCAAAAAAGGCTGCTACGCTAGAAGGGCCTGTTAAGGGAGAAGCAACCCTTTGATTTTCATGAAACGCTAAAGCAAGGAGTGCCGTTATGCGTAGCATTATCTATATCGTGGGTCTGGTTGTCGTGGTGTTGTTCATCCTTTCGCTGCTGGGCTTACGTTAAGCAGCCTGGGGCCACCATCCCCGTTAGCACGCCAAGCGCCCGCTTCCCCCAGCGGGCGTTTTTTTAAGTTCTTCGCATTCTGGCGTGACAGCGAAGCAACCCCCGGCAAAGTGCCATGAACATCAGCACGTCATGGATTCGTTGGGCGACTGCCTGGGCAAGCACTGGTGCCGCCATCATCGCGGGCTAAAGCCCTCCTCCCACAACAGCAAAGTGGCGGGAGTGAGGCCAGTGGATTCAGGATAGCTTGAGTAGCCACTTTAGCCTGCCTGTGGGAGGCCAATTCATTGGGCGACTGCTTGGGCAAGCACCGGTGCCGCCATCATCGCGGGCTAAAGCCCCCCTCCCACAACAGCAAAGTGGCGGGAGTGAGGCCAGTGGATTCAGGATAGCTTGAGTAGCCACTCCAGCTTGCCTGTGGGAGGCCAATTCATTGGGCGACTGCCTGGGCAAGCACCGGTGCCGCCATCATCGCGGGCTAAAGCCCTCCTCCCACAACAGCAAAGTGGCGGGAGTGAGGCCAGTGGATTCAGGATAGCTTGAGTAGCCACTTTAGCCTGCCTGTGGGAGGCCAATTCATTGGGCGACTGCTTGGGCAAGCACCGGTGCCGCCATCATCGCGGGCTAAAGCCCCCCTCCCGCCGGGTCATTGCCCAACTCACTTGTGGGAGGCCAATTGATTCACGCCAGAATGCGATGAACCTTTTTTATGCGCAGTCGGCGGCGCCTTGGCCAAACATATCGAACATCAGCTCGCGGCCCATGCCCGTCAACACCCAGCGGCCATAGCTGTTGTAGGTGGCGGCACCGCTCTCTTCCAACACCTGCTGACACATGCCCCAGCCAGTTTGCTGCTGGCGCAGCGTGTTCAGCTCATGGCGGGACAATCCGCGTTGCGACAAGGTGATGGTTTCAAGGACGTGGCCGCTTTCGTAAAGCAGCTCGGCAGCACGGGAAAGGCAGTGGCGCAGGCTGCGTTGCAAATGAAAGGCAGCGCTGGAGGCCTGAGATAACGCTTCTGCGGGCATGGATGACTCCTGCAATCGCACGGAAAAAGGATGTGCTGCGGTGCATTATAAATGAGCCGAGATGTTAGACCAAGGTCTATGTTGAGCCATGAGGGGCGCGCAGGGTGGTTGCCACATGTCTGCAACGTAAAGCCCGTAGATTTCACTTGTGAGCCGCTGAAATTCGCCTTTGCCAACACAATGCGCTCAGCAAGAAAATAATGAAAAATTGGATGAACCCTAAAGACTGGGGTTAAATGGCCGAAGGTTATTAGTAATACAGCACACTGTTAAACGATTCATTGGCGTCGGAGCACATAGCGAGGCGTATAAACTAAAGGACATTAGCGTATGGCTTCCATTTCATCACTGGGTATCGGTTCAGGGCTTGATCTCAACGGCTTGCTAGACCAACTGCAAGAAGCCGAGCGGGGCAAGCTGCAGCCCATCGAGCGGCAACTGGAAACCCAGCAGACCAAAATTTCCGCCTACGGCCAGCTGCAAAGCGCCATGTCTCAGTTTCAAACGGCGGCGGCGGCGCTCAACGACAGCGCCCTGTACGAAAGCCTGTCAACCAACGTTGGTGGCAGCGCCATTACGGCCGCCGCTAATAGTGAAGCCCAGCCAGGCGCTTACAACGTCACTGTCGACCAGCTCGCGACCGCAGGCACGCTGGCCACCACCTCCGTGCCGGATGCCACGGTAGCCCTGACCGCAGAAGACACCTCTCTGACTCTGACCTTCGCCGGCCAGGACGATGTCGACGTGGCCATCAGCGCCAATAGCACGCTGGAAGACGTGCGCGATGCCATCAATGCCCAGCAAGACAGCGGCGTCTCCGCGTCGATTATTTTCGACGGTGAAGCGTACCGCCTGGCGTTAAGTTCTACCCAAACAGGGGCCGCAGCTTCCATTGAAGGTGTGACCTTTGGCACCGCCTTCGGCAGTGAGCTGGCGACCGATGTGGTACAAGCTGGCCAAAATGCCGTACTCAATGTCAACGGCGTTGAGATCACCAGCCCCACTAATCAAGTGGAAGGCGCCATTCAAGGGGTCACGCTCAACCTGCAAGAAGAAGGCACCAGCACCGTTGCCGTAGAACAAGACACCCGCGCCGTTCGAGAGGCAATCACCAGCTTCGTAGACGCCTACAACGACCTGAAAGGAACCATTGGTGAACTCGGCTTTAATGCCGAAACGGGCGTTGCTGGCGAATTGACCGGCGATAGCGCCATGCGCACAGTCGAATCGCGCTTACGCAGCGTGTTAAGCGGTGGCATGGAAGGCGAGTTCTCCATGCTGAGCGATATTGGCATTACCCTTCAGCGCGATGGCACTTTGGCCGTCGATAGCGACAAGTTAGATGATGCCATTGCCAACAACCAGGAGGCGCTTTCCACCTTCTTTGCAGGCGACGCCAGCGACGCGGGCATGGCCGGTCAAATCAACCAGACGCTAACGCAGCTGTTGGGCACCAATGGCGCGGTCTCGGGGGCCATCAGCGGGGCTGAAAACCGCGTAGAATCCCTGGGCGAACGCTATGTGCGCATGGAACAGTCAATCGAGCAAACCATTGCCCGTTACCGCACTCAATTTGGCCAATTGGATGGCATGATTGCCCAAATGAACCAGACCAGCGACTACCTGACCCAGCAGTTCGATGCGCTGGACGCCCAACTGGGCCGCCGCTAAGCGCTCACCCGCCTTACCCCACGCCTGCTGGAAACAGCAGGCGTTTTTGTGACTGACATATTCTATGACGGGCAAGTAAAGCTTAAAAAACACTTACCCTATTCAAGTTTTCCGCTGATGCGCCGATAATGACGTTACATTTGATCGCTCTGTTTATTTCCCTTCAGGAGCGACGACACAAGCGCGTTCATTGCGCATGGGTTTAGCCTTTTGCACCGAGGAATGACGGTATGGCGACAATAACCTCTCTAGGCGTTGGCTCTGGTCTGGATCTCACCGGCTTGCTGGATCAGCTACAGGCTGCGGAACGCGGCAAGCTCGTGCCCATTACCCGCCAAAAAGAGCAGCAGCAGGCCAAAATTTCGGCTTTCGGCCAGCTGCAAACGTCGCTGAACGGTTTTCAGGATGCGCTGGCTAAAATCAACGACCCCAAGCTCTACCAAAGCCTTTCCGCCAACGTGCGGGGCGATGCCATTAAAGCCACCACCACCGCCAGCGCGCTGCCCGGCAGCTACCGGGTAGAGGTATCTCAGCTGGCCACCTCTGGCACCTTGGCATCTAACCGCATCACGGGTGAAAAAAACGCCGCGCTAGACCTGCAAGGGGCCACGGCCATACGGCTCAATTTTGGCGGCGCGAATTCGGTCGATATTGCCATTGCCCCCAACAGCAGCCTGGAAGCCATTCGTAACGCCATTAACGCCCACAAGGATGCCGGTGTTAACGCCACTATCATCAACGATGGGGAAGGCTACCGTCTGGCGCTCAGCTCCAAGGCCACGGGAGCAGAGGCTTCGATTGAAGGCTTCAGCTTTGTAGATACCAGCCAGGACCCCGCGGCAACGGTAGCAGGGCCCTTTAGCGAAGATGCCGACACCAAGCGTTCTGGCGAAAATGCCGCGCTAACCGTCAATGGCATTGCCATCAGCAGTGCCAAAAACCAGATTGAAGGGGCCATTCAAGGGGTTACGCTCAACCTGGCCGAGTTGAGTATTGCCGAAGGCGAAACGGCCACCAGTACCATTACCGTCGAGCGCGACACCCTCAAGCAGCGCGAAGCCATCAACGACTTCGTGAAAGCGTTCAACGACCTGAAAGGCACCATTGCCAAACTCACCAGCTTTACCGGCGACAGCGAAACCGCAGGCGAGCTGCTAGGCGACAGCACCGTGCGCACCATTGAAAGTCGCTTACGCAGCGTGTTGACCGGTGGCGTGGAAGGTGGCGAGCTAGGCACCCTGAACCAGCTAGGCATTACCCTGCAGCGCGACGGTAAGCTGGCAGTGGATGACGACAAGCTATCCGACCTGGTAGCCAATAACCCCCAGGCGCTGAGCGACTTCTTCGCGGGTGATAAAAAAGAGAACGGCCTGGCTGGCAAGCTTTCCACGACAATCGACCAAATGCTAAGCAACAATGGCGTGGTCAAGCTGGCCATTAGCGGCGCAGAAAACCGTATTAAAAGCCTGGGCGAGCGCTTCGAGCGCATGGAAAAATCCATTGAGGGCACCATTGCCCGCTACCGCACCCAGTTCAGCCAGCTGGACGCCATGATCGCCCAGATGAACAGCATGAGCAGCTACCTCACCCAACAGTTCGACGCCCTGGACTACCAGCTAGGCCGCAGGCGCTAAGCCACCCCAGACACGCCCAGCCCCCCTTTTGGGGGGCGTTTCACATCTGGAGCACACACTGCCAGCCTGAAGGCCAGCAACTGTGGGAGGCTTTAGCCCGCGACCGATTTACGAATCAGTCTGAGAGCCACTGTGGGAGGCGGCTTCAGCCCGCGACCGATTTACCCCCACCCCCAAATAGCCCCACTCCTTTAGTTACCAAAAATTACACAAATCTCTTTCCCCCTCCCTAAAGATTCCCCCTCTCGTGCCGTTAATTAATACAACGGCGCTTCATGTCGCCGAACAGCGGGCCTTAAGGCCAGTTCACACGCAAGGAGTATCACCATGTCAGTGATCAATACCAACATTACCTCCATGATTGGCCAGTCCAATCTGACCAAGTCACAAAATGCTCTGCAAACCAGCATGGAGCGCTTGAGCTCTGGCCTGCGTATCAACAGCGCCAAGGATGATGCGGCAGGTCAGGCCATCGCCAACCGCATGACCGCTCAGATCACCGGTCTGGCGCAGGCTCAGCGTAATGCCAACGATGGTATCTCAGTTGCCCAGACCGCCGAAGGTGCCCTGAACCAGGTCAACGACAACCTGCAGCGTATTCGTGAACTGAGTGTTCAGGCGGCCAACGGCACCAACAGCCAGAACGACCTGCAGTCTATTCAGGACGAGATCACCCAGCGTCTGAACGAGATCGACCGTATCTCTGCTGAAACCAATTTCAACGGCGTCAATGTTCTGGCAAAGGACAACGAGCTGAAGATCCAGGTAGGCGCCAACGACAACGAGACCATCAGCGTTAATCTGCAGGAAATCAACGCTGAAACGCTGAATCTTTCTGATTTCAACGTCAATGGTTTTGTGGGCGCAGCAGCTGACCTGAATGACGCTAGCAGTGCAACTGCTGCTGCTGCTGCAGGGATTGCTGAGGGCGCAACCTTTACAACAACTGCTGCAAGCTTTGCAACGGCAGCCGTAACTGCGTTGAATGCGACCGGCGGTGCAGCAATTGATTTCCCCAAAGGTTTCTCTGCGGGCACAGCTACTGCAGCAAGCCTTGTATCTGATGCTAACGGTAATTTCTTCATTAAGGGTACATTTGACGGTGAGACTGCTTACGTTTCAGCGAATGTGTCCGTCAACACTAATAGTGATGGTGTTGTAACTGGGCTCACTATTACTGCCGGAAGTGTTATTCCGGGCGATGGCTCCCGCTCCGACGGCCCGCTGGCAGCACTTGACTCTGCGCTGAACCAGGTCGATAGCCTGCGCTCCGAGCTTGGTGCGGTGCAGAACCGTTTTGAGGATGCCATCACCAACCTGAACACCAATGAGACCAACCTTGCTGCTGCCCGCTCGCGCATCGAAGATGCCGACTACGCGGTAGAAGTGGCCAACATGACTCGCGCTCAGATCCTGCAGCAGGCCGGTACTTCTGTGCTGGCTCAGGCCAATCAGATCCCGCAGAACGTGCTGTCTCTGCTGGGTTAAGGTTGAGCTAATAGGGAATAGGTTCTTTCCCTTTGGCACTGCCATCGAACCGGCTTCTTTCGAGGGGCCGGTTTCTTGTTTTCTGGAGGCAGCATGACGTTAGCTGAACACCAGCAGGTGATCGATTAGCTTCCGTTCGTCATCGACGATACTCAGAAGACCATCGACCGCTTCGAAGCCACCGGCATGGATGAGCAGATGCCGGAGGATTACGACAAGCTACTCGATATTCCGGATGATGCCGTGGCACAGCAGCTGGCGCAGGTGATGGCGATGCTGGGCTGCATGGCCCTGTGAAGCGTTATGAGGGGGCTGTCTCTAGCAAGGCATCGGATCCGAGTGCAGCTCACCTGCCCTTATCATGAAGCTACCGGCGTTTCTCCCCTCTTTTCGAGGCATCAAAAGGGCACGCATGGCATAGGATAGCGGATATCGCATCGCTGATACCGTGGAAGTCGCTATGTCCAAGCACCGCCCATCGAACCGCAAGTACTCTGATTCGCCTCTTCCCCTGGCTAAGGCACGTCGCCTGGCTGAGCGGCAGCCAGAAAGTAGTGAGGCTTGGCTCCAACTGGGGAGGGCTCTGCTTGCTCAGCAGGGGGGGCTGGCTGAAGCCCGCAGCGCCTTCGAACGGGTGCTGGAGCTGCAACCTGCCAGCTATACGGCTCTTGAAGGCCTTGCCCAGCTTGCCCTCAAGCAGCACCAGCCCATGCAGGCCCTTCAGTATCTGGAGCAGGCACAAGAGCTTGCGCCAGAATCAGTCACCGGTTTGAACCAGCTGGCGCGCACCTATCTGGAGCTGGCCGCTTCGGCGAAGGCGGTAGAAGCGGCGGAGCAAGCGGCAAAACTTGCGCCTGCCGATCAAGTCGTGCTGGACACCTATGGCTCAGCCCTTGCCAGCGCCTTCCGGTTCGAAGAAGCCATGCAGGTGTTCGATCGCCTGACTCGAATGGCTCCAGGGAACTTCGTGCACTGGAACAATGCCGGCAACATGCGCCGGGAGCTGGGGCTGCTGGATCAGGCATATGAGTGCTACCGGAAGGCGGCACAGCTTGCACCCCATAACCCCATTGCCTACTCCAACCATCTCACCGCTCTACACTATGATCCTGACGCTACGCGCGATCAGATCAGCGAGTTTGCCCGCAGCTGGGAGCGGCGCTTTGCCCCGCCAGCATCAGGCAAACGCCCGGAGCCTGCTAACAGGCAAGCGAATAAGCGGCTTCGCATTGGGATGCTCTCCGATGGCTTTCGCCAACACCCTGTGGGCAAGATGATCGTTCGCTGCCTGGAGCACCTGGATGCCGATCAGGCTGAGATCTACGCCTACAGCTCGAGTGAGGTGAGTGATCAGCTGACCCGGCGTCTCAAGTCGGTGGCTGCCCAGTGGCACTCGATTCGCTACCTCACCGATGATGAGCTCGACCGGCAGCTTCGCGACGACGAGCTCGATATCCTGATCGATCTCTCCGGCCATAACGCCGGTACCCGTATGCGCGTCATGGCTATGCAGCCTGCGCCGTTGCTGGTCAAGTGGGTCGGCGGGCTCATCAACACCACCGGTGTGCAGGCAATCGACTATCTGATCAGCGATAGAATCGAGACGCCTGTGGGAGAAGACGCGTACTATTCCGAAAATCTGATTCGCATGCCGGACGACTACATCGTCTTCGACCCGCCCACGCCGCTTCCCCCGGTGGCTGATCTGCCGGCCAAGCGTAACGGCTTCATCACACTCGCTTGTTTCAACAACCCGACCAAGCTCAACGGCACAACGCTAAAGCACTGGGCAAAATTGATGCATCAACTGCCTGGTTCACGCTTGTTGCTCAAGGGGCGCCCTTATACCAGCGAGGCCTTCTGCGAACGCCTCTATGCCTTGATGGAGGCGGAGGGGATCAGTCGTGACCGACTGTTGATCGAAGGCCCGGGTTCCAATTACGAGATGCTGGAAGCCTACAGCCGCGCGGATATCGCCCTGGACCCTTGGCCCTACTCCGGGGGACTGACTACCTGCGAAGCTTTCATTATGGGAGTCCCGGTCGTCACCATGACTGGCCCCACTTTTGCCGGGCGTCACAGTGCCACACACCTGATCAATGCCGGTATGCCCGAGCTGGTGACCCAGACTTGGGAGGAGTATCACTCTCGCGTGCTTGAGCTGGCCAGCGACCTGGAAAGCCTAGCTACCATTCGCCAGCACCTGCGCGAGGTGCTGCTACAGTCTCCTGTCTGTGATGGTGCAACCTATGCAAAGCATTTTACGCTTGCCATGCGTGCTATCTGGCAGCGCTACTGTGAAGGCAAAGCCCCGACAGCCCTCACTTTTGATAAGTCAGGCCAGGCCTGGTTTGAAGGTGAGCTGGAATCTGTAGAAGTCTTCTATGCCGAAAAGCTACAGCGAGCCTCTTCCGGATTTACCTGGGAGTTACCTAGCAAGATCATCACCATCGACAATAGCGCAAAGCTTATCAAGCAGGAGGGGCTTGCCAAGCTGCGTAGCCTTAACGCATTTGGCATTGTGGCTTTTGACCCGGCAAGTCGTGTAAAGAATCCTGAGCAGTATCAGGGCAGTGAAGATGTGCAAGTTTTTCCCCATGCCGCTTTAGGCGATGGGAAGCAAGCAACGCTGTATGCCTGTCTTGATCCAGAAATGAGTAGTATCCTGGAACCCTTGCCTTCGGAGCAGCAGTTTGGTGGGGCGGTACAAGCCACAAATGTATTGGCCAAGCTGCCGATCAGCACTATCGAATTGGACAGCATCGAAGGGTTGCCTAGCCTTGACTGGTTGATTTTAGATCATCTTAGCGATGCCGCAGCCATTCTTGAACATGGCCAGGATGCACTTCGCGATACGCTGCTGATTCAGGCTCGCATCGCATTTCAACCGACTCATCAGCGTCAGCCTAATCTAGCAGAAATCCAGCACTGGATGTCACGCCATGGCTTTCGTTTTTACCGACTAAATAATGAAAAGTATCTGAGCCATCTGCCTGAAAGTGTTCCTGAGGAGAAGCGGCAGGCCACTGAATTAATCTGTGCCGACGCGGTGTTTATCCCTAGCCATGAACGAGTGGCTGCATTGGCAGACGAACAGAAGATGAAGCTCGCGTTTTTGCTGCACACCATTTACGGCATCCGCGATATGAGCTACGAGCTATTAGCCGCTGTAGATGAAGACAAAGCCGAGGAGTACTTAATTGAAGAAGAGGTGGTGCATCTGCCAGAAAGCTCAGATGCTGAAGCACTAAACCTTAATCCAGAAGGTAGTAATGAGCCAGAAAAAGTAGAGCAAGAGTTCACATTGCCTGACGCACCTTTCATGTCGCCTGCAGAGCGTACGCTATTTAAAAAATGCTTAAAGCAAGCAACGCACTATTTCGAGTTTGGTGCTGGTGGTTCAACTGTATGGGCAATAAAAGAGGGGTTAACCGTAAAAGGTGTTGAGAGTGATGCTAAATGGGTCAACGCGTTAAAAGAAAAGCTGGGGGATAAGTGTCAGCTGGAAGCAGTCGATATCGGCCCAACTAAAGAGTGGGGGTTTCCTGTCTCCATGCAGCAGTCGTCTAAATTTCCTGCCTACAGTAAAGCCATTGAGCAACACCAACAAGCGTTTGACTTAATTCTTGTCGATGGTCGCTTTCGGATAGCCTGCACCATGACAGCGATCCAGCATATTTTAGAGAGCGCTGCAGTACCACAGGATGCGCGTCTGTTTATTCATGATTTTTGGAATCGACCGCAGTATCACGTAGTGCTTCAGTTTCTTGATGTGATTGAAAAATCAGAAACAGCAGGTGTCTTTAAACTCAAGCCAGAGTTAAAAACAGCAGATATTCAAAATATCTGGAATGAGTTTTCATTACAGCCTAATTAAAAGCTTTTATTTAGTTTTGCTAAAAGCAGATTAGTCAGTCTATTTGGTTGATTGATCTGCTTTTTATTGTTGGTTTACTACATTGACGTATTGTGAGAGTGGGTTGTTATATGATTGTAGTTGGTTAAAGAGTGGTGTCTTAATGGAGATTATATTTAATTTAAAACAGGAGTTTTTATGGAAGAATATGCATATCGGGTTGTTTTTGCTGGGAATTACAAGCCTATGATTTTGCCTACATACCCTAAGGGGAAAAGTTATCGAGATTGGAGAGCGGGTGTTAATAGTGGTTTTATAAATCTAACGCCGTATTTTTATGTGAACGGTCGTTGTGTGATTTTTGGTGATCATGTAAGTGGTGGGTTTTACTACTTGAGATTATTTATTTTTTAAAAGTTTGAGCTGAATTGTAAATCGAATGCAGTTTTTTGAATATTGCATTCGATTTGTTCTTTAAAATATGGGTATATAACTTTTTTAAGTGAGAAAATTACAGGATAACTTATGCAGATAACTTTATGGCAGCGGCCCGCTGGCTGAACTGGATGCTGCTCTGGCTGCTGTTGACGCTCAGCGTTCTGAGCTGGGTGCTATCCAGAACCGTTTCGAAGACGCCATCACCAACCTGAACACCAACGAGACTAACCTCGCTGCCGCTCGTTCGCGTATTGAAGATGCCGACTACGCGGTGGAAGTCGCCAATATGACCCGCGCGCAGATTCTGCAGCAGGCTGGTGCTTCCGTACTGGCACAGGCCAACCAGATTCCGCAGAACGTTCTTTCTCTGCTGGGTTAATCTGAGGCTTGGCCTTGATAGGGCGTTTTCTCTATCGCTAAGCAGCACAATGAACCGGCTCCCTATGGGAGCCGGTTTTTTGTACTCAAACGCGCAAGGTGGCAGAATTTTCTAAAGTGTTGGCCGGAACGGCCGATAATTACTACAACTTTCATGGAAGATGAGTCGTAACGTGTCAGTGATCAACACCAACCTCACCTCGCTAGTTAGCCAGCAAAGCATCGGTCGGTCCAGTACATCGCTGGCCACCAGCATGGAGAGGCTGGCCTCTGGTTTGCGTGTCAACAGCGCCAAGGATGACGCTGCAGGCTTAGCCATTGGCAATCGTATACAGGCTCAAACAACAGGTCTGCACCAGGCTGCGCGCAATGCCAATGATGGAGTTTCGCTGTCTCAAACCGCTCAGGGTGTTCTGGATAGCGTGAATGAAAAGCTCCAGCGCATTCGTGAGCTGGCGGTTCAGGCGCTCAATGGTACGTTTTCCACTCGTGATGGCGACGTCATTCAGGCTGAGATCAACTTCAACCTGCAAGAAATAGATCGCCTTGCGCAAACCGCAAGCTACAACGGTATCCCGCTGATGAACGGGCAGGCGGGCAATATTGGCCTTCAAGTGGGCGCTAATGATGCCGACCAGCTTGGGATTGATCTAAGCCCGCCAGGGTTTAGCGTTGCAGCCTTGGGTCTGGAAGGGCTGAACATCGCGGGTATTGATGGCGAAGTGACCGAGCGCAATACGCTACGCGGCGTTGCGCGAGATATTCCACTTTACGACTCTGAGACAACGCTGAGTTTTGCTGCTGGTACCGAACAACCGCTCTACTTTTCAGATAGCTTTGGCTATTACACTGGCGATGGTAGTGGTGGCTTTTCACAGGTAACGGTCACTGCTTCGCATAATACAGCCACGGATACCAGTCAGGTGTCTATCGGCTCACCGCGACCGATTTTCGCCAGTACGCTTGAAACAGAGCCAGTCTCCCTGCCTGCTCTTGCGGCTAATCAACGGCTTATTCAACAAGACGGCACTTATTACCTTGAAGAGCGCTTAGTGGATGGCAGCTTAAGTTATCGTCAAGCAGGCTTTGCGCTTAGCTATGAAGAAACGACGGTGACGGGTACGCGTCCTGACGGTTCCATTGGGCCAGTGCGTGCTTATCCTGCTGAGGCAATGTTAGAGCCTTCAAACACGGTTGAAGCGGGTGTCTATACGAACGTTGATGATCAATTTACCTTTGAGGGTGACGATTATAGTTTGGCAGGGGCGGGAAGTGTTAGCTATCTGTCGTCGTCTGGAGGCACGTTATCTTCCGCGCAGCTAGTTGAGGATAGCAGCGGCGAGCTCTATATCCGTGCCGAGATTGACGGTGAGGAGCGTTTTTTTCAGTTAGATAGTGTGCCAGCAACTGGGGGTGCGCCTGAGCAATTAGTATTGCAAGCAGCCTCCCAAGGCTTTACCGGTATCAATTTGTCTGGGGTGCCTACGCTTATAAACCCAGAAGCACCAGCGACAGATTTATCGACACTGGATGCAAGCGAAGACATAACGTTTAATGGTGATTTTACTGGATTAAGCTCCCTGGTCATCGTGCAGCGTGAGGCTGATGGGCAGTGGATGATACGCGGCCAACAGACTGATGGCAGTCAGGCATATTTTGAAGCTGACCTTAACGTAACGATTGACGCGAATGGCAATGCGGTTGCCGCGACTGCGACCGCAACACAGTCGGAGCCAGATATCCTCGGTCTCACCAGCCATGAGCGAGACCGAGTTAGCGGTTACTCTGAAATTACGATTGACCCTCGGAACGTCAGCGTCCAGTACACCGATGCAAAAGGCCAGCAGTTTGAAGATGTGCTGCGCCAAGGCGAGGACGGCAACTACTATTTTAGCTTACCCGGAGAAAGTGCTGTTATTGGTGGTTATAAAACCGCCACGTTGGTTGACCTTGAAGGTACCAACGAGGTTGTTTTAAGAACATCCAATGGCAATGCTGAAGTGCTAGTTTACTATCCAAGTAATGTTAGTAGCGGTAACAACTTCAGTATTGTAGCGTTAACCGATGCTGATGGTTTTGACGATGATGGGGTGCCTCATACGCGTCTACAAATCCGTGAAAACGGCGAAGATTTTAGGCTGCGCGTACCGCGCAACCCACTTGCTGCGCTTGATAAAGCTATTGGTATGGTCGACTCGAAACGCAGTTACTTGGGTGCTACTGAAAATCGGCTTGCTTCAGTCATTGAAAGTAACCAGCTAACCGCCACAAATTTATCTGCTGCGCAGTCACGCATTATGGACGCCGACTACGCAGTAGAAGTCGCCAACATGACCCGCGCGCAGATACTGCAGCAGGCCGGTACTTCTGTACTGGCCCAAGCCAACCAGATCCCGCAGAACGTTCTTTCTCTGCTGGGTTAATCTGAGGCTTGGCCGCAAGGCTGAAGTGGTAAGTAACGACGGGGCCGAAAGGCCCCGTTTTCTAATCATAATAGTCATTTTTAGGTATGATATATGGAAATAAGGATTAAGGTTGTGCGGAATAGTGACGACTCTGTTGTCGTCGACTGGCAGTTTGAATATCTCAAAGAGGGAGATTTGGAAGATAATATAGCCAAAGCTGCTAGTGAAGCAAGGAGAATAGTAAAAGAGCCTTTTGGATTTTCCTTTGAAGTTCGTAAAGTTTAAGTTATAGGGGTGGACCATGGCATGAAGCCAGGCGAGCACCAGCAGGTGATCGATGAGCTTCAGGGTGTCATCGACGATACCCAGCGCACCATCGACCGCTTCGAAGCCACTGGCATGGATGAGCAGATGCCGCAGGACTACGACAAGCTGCTGGATATTCTGGACGATGCCGTGAAGCAGCAGCGGGAGCATGTGATGGCGATGCTGCTGGTATGAAATTGCTTCTGGCACAAGATGGCTTCGTCGTTGCACTCCTCGCAACGGCATATGCAGGCTGCCCGTACAGAAGCATCTTACATTAGCGTGACCTCAAACCTGTCAGCCGTCACAATAGGCGTTTTAGCATGCCGAGGCCCTTCTTTGATTTCTACCAAGCCATAGTCACCCATCTTTTTAATGGTGCGGCTCAGGCTCTCCTTGCGACGCCCTGTGATTTCAGCAAGCTCTCCTATGGATTGTGGCTTGCATTGGCGAATCGTTTTAAGTAGCTCAAGGTTTTTTGTATTCAACAGGCGAGACATGGACTCCACGCTATCGAACCATACCTTGGGTTCTTCAGCAGTAGGCTGATAGAGGCCTTTGGCAATCGAGATGGTGCGCTGGCGGAATTCATCACGGTTCATGATACCAATTTTGACTGTGGTCATATTCCTTCCTCTCGAAGTATTTCATCGACCTGTTTCCAAAAATCTTCGATTAACTGAGCGGCAGAATCAAAGAAGTAATCACTAACGACGCTACGGTAGTGGCGGTGATCCCATTCATCGCGTCGTCCCGCAAATTTTCTGCGTTTAATGTTTGGTGCATGGGCGTTGTCATATCCAAGTAGCCGTGTTCCGCTTTTATGGTGCAGCGTCAGGCTGTATTTGATTCCATGGGGAATATTGGGTGTTGGGGTAACTCGCCGTACTTCAAATTTGACCCAAAAATCACCGTGAATACCGTACTGAATATCGTTTAGGGCTAATAAAGCATCTAACCCTGGATCCTCCATAAACACGCTCCTTTATCATGACTATTAATATAGTGGGGTTGTTTTCAGGTGTCAACCGCTGGGCCGTAGGCTACTGTGCAGGGCATGAGATGGCTTCGTGGTTGCATTCCACCACAAACGCTCGTCTTAGACCCGTTTACTCGCGTTGAGTCACTCAACTAACGTTCCAAGCACCGTCAGCATGTCTTGCTCGCCGTGGTTGTGTTCCAGCCCCCAAAGATTGCTGCCGCCACGTTGCGTATTTGATCCCTCCCAGTGATCCACTGACAATCACGCCTCCATCAAGAAGCAGATAGGCCAAGTGTGGTCGGTAGCGCTCAAGCCCCCTGTGGGAGGCCAATTCATTGGGCGACTGCCTGAGCAAGCACGGGTGCCGCCGTCATCGCGGGCTAAAGCCGCCTCCCACCAGGCTATTTCCCAGCGGCCGCTGGTACACTGCAGCCTCAAGCCCAGGGGGGGGGGCAGGGCAATCGAGCGACTGCCAGGGCGTTGAGCAGAAAGTCATCGGAAGGAATAAAAAAACAGGCAGAAACGACAAGGGCAGCCCCATTCGGTGGCTGCCCTTTTGTGGGCAAAGGAAGGGTATCGCTCGGTATCAGTGCTTATCTTCCCTGCGTAGCCTGGTAATCTCGTCAACCGCCAACCCGGTTGCTGTGGCTATCTGCTCGTCACTGAGCACACCCAGCTTCAACAAGTTGCGAGCGGTTTTTTCAATACCCAGCTTCTCGCCTTTCTGAATGCCCAGCTTCTCGCCTTTCTCAATACCCAGCTTCTCGCCTTTCTCAATACCCAGCTTTTCGCCAGCCTGACGACCTCTTTCTTCCCACAGCTCAGGCCACTTTTTAATTCGCTCTGCCAGCATGTCGTGTACCTCATGCAAGTTGGTGAAATCACTCACCTCAGGAAATTCAAGCCCTGGGGCTCGGTTGGGCAGGAACACTCGGTAGAACCATACGATGATCGCCCGCCGCAAGCTGGCTTGTTCTGGGCCGTTGAGCCAG
>NZ_BMXN01000034.1 GCF_014651775.1 Vreelandella hamiltonii | reverse complement strand
TGTTGGGCATGGCACTGTCTGGGTGAATGGCGATAATGGCTATATTGCCATGCAGGTCAGTGGGTTAGAAGTGCTTCCGGGGGCCGGTCTCACGGATTCAGGTTAATGAATACGGTCCAGGCCCACAGCACATTGCCATTGAGGTGGATAATGTGGAGGGAGTATGCAAAGAACTAGAAAGCGAAGGCTTGACATTTAGCACCCAAATCATTAAAGGCTCCGATCTGATCCAGCGTTTTACCGTTCGCTGCCCTAACTCTGGCGTTATGATTGAGTTTATCGAAAGGAATGAAGAAGAAGGCTTCTCTGAAAAAAATGTTGAAGACCTTTTCCGACAGCTTGAAGCAAGTGACTCTTATTAATAAAAATGCAGCAATGGCTCTGTCCAATAAAACACATATAAAGGATTGCAACATGTGTGCAGATAAATTTAAATTAAGCACGCAAGAAAAAACTCTCTTGCCTAGTAATGAAGACGTACGTTTTTATCAAAAGCACGGCTGGTTCATAACCGAGAAAATTTTTACCGATGATGAACTTAATGCTTTCGTAAAGGAAAGTCACGATTACTATGAGGGGAAAAGGGATAGGCATTTGCCAACAATCCCTCCTACCCTAGCTTATTGGGTTCCAGAAGATGGAGACGTTGCCCGCAATAATGACTATGTTCACTATGAAAGCTACACCTTTCGAAAACTATTAACAAAACCAATCATTGGAGCCATCGCTGCACGTCTCGCACAAACCGATGAAATAAGAATATGGAATAGCGCTCTCATTACCAAGCCTGCTCGGGGAGAGTTTGAGGCAGAGGGAATGTTCCGCCCAGTGGTTCCATGGCATAAAGATGCGCACTACTGGTCGACCTGCTCGTCAAACAAGCTTCTCACGGCTTTTATCAATTTTTATGACTGCTATGAAAATATGGGCGCTTTGGAAATGATTGACGGCAGCAACCGGTGGCGGGAGATTGATGCCGATGACAGTATTACTCAGCATTTTGGGAATCGCAGCGTAGATGAACTACAAACTATGCTGGAAGAAACAGCCAAACTCAACGACGACACGGTCAGAAAAATCGCCATGGTTGGAAAACGTGGTCATATCAGCTTTCATGACTGTAATACCTTCCATGGCAGCCCTCCTAACTACAGCAAAGTTGATAGAGTCTCAATTTCTCTGCACTTACAAGATGGAGCTAATAGTTACAAGCAGCATATTTTAGCCGACGGCTCAAAGTTAAAATATAATAATGATTACTTCTGCCGTTTAGACCATGCAGGCAATCCGGATTACACTGATCCAGACTTCTGCCCAAAAATCTGGAAGGAATAAGTTATGGGTGCGTCGACTCATCAGGCAAACCGAGATGAACTTATACTTCACTCATCTTTAACTGACCCATGCTTAAACACTATGACGTTCCTTAATGATATTGCCAGCCAATATCCTGAAGCAATATCGTTCGCCCCTGGTCGTCCTATAGAAAAGGACTTTAAATTCGGCGACATCAGCTTTTATATAAATATTTATATCGATCATCTTATGAAAAATGAGCATCGCTTAGAGAGCGGCGTGATAACTCAATTATTTCAATACGGCCCCTCAGAAGGATATATTCGCGCACTCATTGCTGACATGCTGAATATAACAGACGGTATTACTTGCTCCCCAGAGGATATTGTAGTCACGTCTGGTGCACAGGAGGGAATGCTACTAATTTTACGTGCTCTTTTTTCTGATAGTGACGATGTTTTACTAGTTCCTCAACCTGTTTATGTAGGCATTATTGGCGCAGCAAGATTGTTGGACATCCGTATTGAGACATTCGATATCCATGAACACGGTGTGGAAATTAGTGAAATTAAGGAAAAAATTCAAGCCACAGAAGCAGAGGGGGGAAAAGTCAAAGCCCTTTACATCAATGCGGATTTCTGCAACCCCATCGGTATATCCCTACCGCTTAATCAGCGCAAAGAGTTGGTCAAACTTGCCCGCAATTACAATCTAACCTTGTTAGAAGACAACCCTTATGGCATTTTCGGATCAGAGAGGAGTATTAATCCTACCTTGATCTCACTCGACCTGCATAATAACCACGTTGCATACCTCGGTTCGTTCTCTAAAACATTATTTCCCGGTGTACGGGTGGGGTTTATTGTTTCCAGACGATTATCCTTAGCATTAACAAAGATAAAAAGTATGCTTACACTCAACACTTCACCTATTGGTCAAGCAATTGTAGGCGGCGTACTACTGGAGTGCCAAGGGGACCTTCGACACCACTGTAAAACAAAAATAAATTTTTATCTAAATAATCTAGACGATTTACTAAATCAATTAGACGCAAGCTTTCCCGAGGGATCCCACTTACGGTCACAAATATCATGGAATCGACCTAAAGGTGGTTTTTTCCTAGTGCTCAGGCTTCCTTTCCCAGTTAATTTGTCGCTGCTAAAAATCTCTGCTGAGCAGCATGGTGTTCTTTGGACACCCATGGAAATATTTTACTCACCGCCTAGAGAGTCCAATGAAATCAGGCTCTCGTTCAGCTATCTAACCCCTGAGGAACTCAAAGAAGGAGTCATCCGGCTGAGTGACTTTATAAAAGAATGTATGGCTATAAACACGCCTAAAGCTTTTAATAAGCAAAGTAAAGGAGACGAGTATAAATGACCGCTTTTCTGTACTTCGCTTGCATTATGGTATGGGGGTCGTCATGGATTGCCATTCAAATGCAGTTGGGGGACGTACCGATACTGGCCTCTATTTTCTACCGCTTCGTAATCGCGGCCCTACTGCTTCTCCCATGCCTAATTATTATTAAAAAATTACAAAAAACAAAACCTATTGACCATCTTTGGTTTGTTGGACAAGGAGTGTGTTTCTTTTCTTTAAATTTCTTATGCTTTTATCATGCTACGCAATATATCCCCAGCGGAATTGTCGCTATCATTTTTTCCACAGTGCTGCTTTTTAATAGTATAAACCGTTGGCTATTCTTACATCAGAACACCTCACTGAGTGAATTCGCAGGAATGTTTTTTGGCGTAGCAGGCATTATTCTTTTATTCTGGCGTGAGCTGACACAGCAAATTTTCGGCGCAGATCTGTTCACTGGCATACTATTCGCGTTACTGGGAACATTGATTTTTTCATTTGGCAATATGATATCTATTCGTAACAGTTCCAAAGGCATCACTCCACTAACCAGCAATGGTTATTCTATGGGGTACGGAGCTCTGATCTTATTGTTAGCTGTTATCCTCACAGGAACGCCCTTTAAGTTCAGTTTTACTTACCAATATATTCTCAGCTTACTTTACCTTTCAGCTTTTGCATCCGTACTAGGGTTCACTATTTATTTGACTCTGGTGAATAAGATCGGCATCAATAAGGCTGCATATTGCATGGTGGCCTTCCCAGTCGTAGCGATACTGATTTCCACATTATTTGAAGACTTCCACTGGGATCCAACTACTTTTTCAGGTGTTGGCGTTATCATCTTCGGTAATTTTTTGATGGTCTCTAAGTTAGAGTGGCGCATCAAAAAACCGTCAAGAGAGCAGAGCTAACAACATTTTCAAAATTTCATACACGAATAAGGAACTATCTATGCCCGTCGTTACTATCGCCCAGTCTCCAGGCCGGACGTTGGAGCAAAAACGTGAGCTCATCAAGAAAATTACCGAAGCATTTGTCGACAGCTATAATGTCAAACCGGAATCTGTCACAATATTCCTCCAAGATTATGACGACCAAAACTGGGGCAAAGCGGGTCTATTGCATATAGACACAAAGCATACCAAGGGTTAATTTGGATATCATCCAATGCCGTTGCCTTGTTTCTTCATCAAGTATTATAGGACATACTTAATTCTCAATTGCGGGTTTTCGGCCCTAGATTCAAGCAATAAGTGCAGCACCTGCTGTGTCCAGGGCTCCTGAGTACTCTCCCAGGAACACCTGTGCCGGTATCCGGTAACCGAGTCGCTTTCGAGGGCGGTCATTGAGCTTCCTGACCACCCTGCGCAGCTCGGCATCGGTGACCTGACGGAAGTCTGTCCCCTTGGGGAAGTACTGCCTGATCAGGCCATTGGTATTCTCGTTGCTCCCACGCTGGCCGGAGCAGTAAGGGTCACGAAAGTAGATATCTGCGCTGACCGCCTGGCCAACGGCGACGTGACTGGCAAACTCGGAGCCATTGTCCAGAGTGATGGTCTTCACAGCTCCCCGGCGTGGCTTCAACAGCCGGATCATGGCCGCTTGCGTCAGGTCTGCTGAGACCCTGGGCAACCGTGCTGCCAGGAGATAACCACTACGCCGCTCTACCAGGGTGACCAGGCCCGATTGCTTGTGCCCCTGAACCACGGTGTCACCCTCCCAATGCCCGATGAAGCGGCGTTCCTCGACCTCCGCCGGGCGATGCTCGATGCCCACGCGATGGGGGATCCTGCCAAGTCCTGCGCTTTTGGCCCGGGCACGGCGTTTGCTGTGCCGCCGGGGCTGACGAAGGTGCCGCCACAGGCCGCCACCCCGGGCCTTGTCATCCCGGACCAGGGAGTAGATCCACTGGTGGCTAACGCCCACGCCAATCAAGGGGGCCATGAAGCCGCTGATCTGCTCGGGACTCCACTCCTCGCGGAGCCGTCTGGCGACGAAGTCCATCAGGCTGGGTAGGCGCTTCGTCCACTTCCAGGCGGTGCGGCGTCGATGGTCGCTACGTTGCTGGGCCTGCTCAGGGTCATACCCCTCGGGCGTCGTGTGACGACGCAGCTCCCGACTCACCGTGCTGTCATGAACACCAATAGCTCTGGCGATCTGTCGCTGGCTCATGCCTGCACACCTGTAAGCGTGAATCTGGTATCGTTGGGTCTGGGTCAGCTGTCGGTATGCCATGCTCTGCTTCACTTTGGTTGGTAAAGCAGAGAGGGCACCGGCGCTGGCCCTCCTGCTTCTACCTTGTGATCCAAAGTGCTGCGGTTATTCTATGAATCTAGGGGCCAAGGTTAACTATTGCGTCTCCAGGACAGGGAACTATGTAGTAGTTAGATGAAAAAACCATCAGGAAGCTTCGCTTGGAGATAGCTCCCTCGGCGGTGAGTCAGCAGATAGGATAGTGCTGCTGGAAGCAGCCTTGGGAGCAACCCTCATGGAACGCCAGCGCGGCGGCATACGCCCCACGCCCGTCGGCGAGATGCTGCTGGAGTACTGCGAGCGGCGCAGCGCCCTCGACGAAAGCTTCATCACGTCCCTCGAAGCCTACCAGCGCCTGGAAACCGGAACGATTTCCCTCACCGTGGGCGAAGGCTTTGTCAGCGACCTGGTGGCTTCTCCCCTGCATGAATTCACCCAGCGCTATGCGGGCATCCAGCTGGATATCCATATCGCGGGCACATCCGGCATCATCGATGCGATTGTCGAGGATCAAAGCCATATCGGGCTGATGTTCCACGAACGCACTCACCCGCAGCTGCGCTTCTGGGCCTCCAGCCCGCAGCCGTTGATGGCCATTCTGTCGCCGCATCACCCCTTGGCCGAGCAGCCCCACCCGCTCACCCTGGCACAGCTCAGCACCCAGCCCATGGCCATGTGGGACACCACCCATGGCGTGCGCCAGATGGTCGACCAGGCGTTTCAACAGGCACGCCTCGCCCCGCGCATGACCATGAACACCAACTCGATGGTGATACTGGCGCAATACGTGCGCAGCGGCATGGGGGTAACGCTGCTACCGGCGTTTGCGGTCGCCCACGACCTGGACATCGGCAGCCTTGTCGCACGCCCGGTAGACGACCCGCTGTTTCAGCGCTCCCAGGCCCACATGGTCACCCGGGTGGGCCGCCAGCAACCCAAGGCCAGCATCCTGCTGCTGCGCCACCTGCAGCGCTGGATGCAGGCCTTTCGGGACCCGGCANTGTATTCGCGCAGGCCGTCCAGACCGCTGGAGCGGCCAAAGCCGCTGTCGCCAAAGCCCCCGAACGGCGACATCACGCTGATCGCCTTGTAGCTATTGATCCATACCGTGCCCGCCCGCAGCTGCCCCGCCACGCGATGCGCTCGGGCCACGTCCTGGCTCCACACGGCACCGGCCAACCCAAACCGGGTATCATTGGCAAGCCGAATGGCCTGGGCCTCGTCATCGAATGCCATGGCGATCAGTACCGGGCCAAACACCTCCTGCTGGGCAATCTCCATGTCGGGGGTGACATTCACCAGCACCGTGGGCGCGATAAAGTAGCCCTGGGCGTCGTCAGGCAAGCCTTCCGGGCGTTTGCCCCCCGTCAGCACGCTTGCCCCTTCCGCTTCAGCGGCCTCGATCATGCGCGTCACCTGCTCGAATTGACGGCGGTTCTGCAGCGGCCCCATGCGGGTGGCTTCATCGCTGGGCAGGCCCACGTGAATCTGCTCCGCCGCGCGGGCCAGGCGGGTAGTGACCTCCTGGAAGACCGAGCGCTCGATCAGCAGCCGCGAACCCGCCACACAGCTTTGGCCCGCCGCCGCAAAGATGGCCGCCTGGGCGCCAGCCACCGCTTCATCGAGCTTGGCATCGGCGAACACGATATTGGCGGATTTGCCGCCCAGCTCCAGCACGCTGGGCACCAGGCGCCGTGCCCCCGCCTCGGCGATCAGGCGACCACTCTGGGGCGAGCCGACAAACACCAGCTTGCTGATGGCGGGATGGTCGGTCAGCGCCGCACCGGTGGTTCTGCCCAGCCCGTTGACGATGTTGATCAGCCCTTTGGGCAGGCCGCCGCTTTCCAGCCGCTGGGCAATCACCACCGAGGTGAAAGGGGTCAGCTCGGAAGGTTTCAGCACCACCCCATTGCCCGCCGCCATGGCCGGTGCCAGCTGCCAGGCACAGGTGAACATCGGCGCGTTCCAAGGCGTGATCTGCCCCACCACCCCATAAGGCACGTGGCGCACGTAGTTAAGATGCGTGGTGGGCACCGGAATCACTTCGCCGTGCTGCTTGTCGCACCAGCCAGCGTAGTATTCGAACATCTCGCGTACTTTGCCCACTTCGGCCCGGCAATCGCGAATCGGCTTCCCCGCCACCACGCTTTCCAGCTGTGCCAGCGCCTCTTCGTGGCCCTCCAGGCCCCGTATTGCCGCGTTCATTCGCCGCCCGCGCTCGCTGGCCGTCAACGCCATCCACTCGCGCTGGCCCCGCTGCGCGGCTTGCGTGGCGCGCTCGATGAGCGCCGCACCCGCATCGCGGTAGCTGACCAGCGCCTCCCCCGTCGCCGGGTTGATCAGCGTGATCTCTTCGCCTTCTCCGGCCACCAGATCACCATCGATCCAGTTGCTCAACGGCGTTTTTGCCGCTAACCCAAAGCCGTTCAGGAGTGCGGCAAGCTGGTCGCTGGCGTGTTGGCTGAGTGGGCTCATGAGTGGCTCTCCGTTTGGCGGGCACAGGCAAGAATCGGCGTGGTGATATGGTTGAAGTCGTCGCTATCGGCGGGCTGCTCCGGGCTTGCGTGCCAGGCATTCACCACCGCCTGCAGCAAGGCAAGGGGAATACCCAACTGCTCAGCGGCGTCCCGCGCCAGGCGCAGGTCCTTGCGCATCAAGCCGGTAGTAAAGCCCGAATCGAAGCGTTCGCTCAGCACCCACTCGGGGAAGTTCACCTCGCTGATGGCGCTGCGCCCCGAGCCACTGTTGATACCCGCCAGGCAGGCGGCAGGCTCGACGCCTGCCTTGGCGGCCATGGCGACGGCTTCGGCGGTCGTGAGCAGGTGCGCCGCACACAGGTAGTTGTTGGCGAGCTTCACCACGTGGCCGCTACCCGGGCCGCCCACATGGGTGCGCTTGGCCGACATGGCTTCCAGCATCGGCATCACTCGCTCCAGGGTGGCATCATCGCCGCCCAGCAGCATGCCCAGCGTGCCGTTGGCGGCGCCCTTGGGGCCGCCGCTGACCGGGGCATCCAGCCAGTGAAGGCCCGCCGCGGTGACTTTTTCGGCCAGCTCGCGGCTGACGGCGGGGTCACTGGTGGAGGTATCGACGATCACACTGCCCTTGGGGGCCAGGGCGAGCAGGCCAGGAGAGGTTTCGATCACCTCGCGCACGTGGGCAGAAGTAGGCAGCGAGAGCAGGTAGACATCGCTGGCAGGCACGGCATCCGGTGCCACCACGGCCAGGCCCAAGCCTGCGAGCCTTTCCCGCGCGGCCTCAAACAGGTCACTGCCCGTGACCTCAAAGCCGGCGGCCTGCAAGGTCAGCGCCATATTGCCGCCCATCTGGCCCAGGCCTATCACGGTAATCGATAAAGCGTGTTCGGTTTGCGACATCATCAAACTCCTTGGCATGCCATGAAACACTGAATGCGGGGTAGACGCTCCCCTACCCAGTGGGCATCAGAGAGCGAATGGATGTATTACGTCATTTTCAGACGAGCAGTGCGTTGACCAGCGCTACCCAGTAGCGCGTTCCGAGCGGTAACAGCGCATCGTTGAAGTCGTAGTGGGGGTTGTGCAGCGACGGCGAATCTTCGCCGTTGCCCATCCAGATATACGCACCTGGGCACTCGGCCAGCAGGAACGAGAAATCCTCGGAGGCCATGCTGGGCGGCGGGTTGCGCAGCACCTTGCCTTGGCCAAGCAGCCCCTCCAGCACCGTGGCGCAGTGCTGGGCATGCGCTGGGGTATTGATCGTGGCGGGGTAGCAGCGCTGGTAATCCAGTTCCACCGTCAAGCCATGGAACTCGGCCAGGCTGGCAATGGCCTGCTTGAAACGTGCTTCCAGGCGCTCTTTCAGCGCCATGTCGAAGCAGCGCAGCGTGCCGCGCAGCGCCACCTGCTCGGGAATCACGTTGAACGTGTCTCCGGCATTGATGCTGGTGATGCTCAGCACCGCCGACTTGTCCGGCGGCGTTTCACGGCTCACCAGCCCCTGCAGCTGGCTGATCAACTGGCAGCTCGCCAGCACCGTATCGGTGCCCAGGTGGGGCATCGCCGCATGGCAGCCTTTACCGGTCAGCGTCAGGCTGAAGATGTCGAACGCGGCCATGACGTCGGTATCGTGCACCGCAGCGACCCCCACCGGCAGCCCGGGCCAGTTGTGCAGCCCGTACACGGCGTCCATGGGGAAGCGTTCGAACAGGCCGTCCTCCACCATGGCACGGCCACCGCCTTCGTTCTCTTCGGCGGGTTGGAAGATGAATACCACCCGCCCCTTGAAATCGGGCTGCTGCTTCAGCGCCCAGGCCGCTCCCAGCAACATCGTGGTATGGCCATCGTGTCCGCAAGCGTGCATCTTGCCCGGCGTCTGCGAGGCGTAGGCCAGCCCGGTCTCTTCACGGATGTCCAGGGCGTCGATATCGGCCCGCAGGCCGATGGTCTTGCCTTCCCCCTGCTGGCCATCCAGGGTGGCCACCACGCCCGTGCCCGCCAAGCCCGTGGTGACATCGAAGCCCCACTGGGTGAGCAGCGACGCGATACGCGCACTGGTACGGTGCTCCTCGAAGGCGGTTTCAGGGTGCTGGTGGAAATCCTGCCGCCAGGCGGCGAGTTCAGCGCTGTCGGGTATGGTCACTGACGCAGCCATGGTTCACTCCTTAAAGCATGATGTGCGCGACGACGGCGGAGCCGATGAACGTGCCGGTGAACACCAGCAGCGCCACGATGACCAGCTTCCAGCCGGTCTGGCGGAACATGGCAAACTCACGGCCGGTCAGCGCCAGCCCGGCGTAGGCCAATACCGGCGTCACGACCGCCAGGAAATTCACCGCCGCCAATTGCGATACGATCCAGGCGCTCCCCGGAAACGAGGGCAGTGTGACCAGAATGCTCACCAGGGACACCCAGGCCACGCTGGGCAGGTAGAAGGGGCACAGACGCCCCATGACCAGGCCAATGATCACCAGCCCATAAAGAATCAGCATGCCCGGCAGCGCTTCCAGCAGCGGCGCACCGTTGACGGTATTGCTGAACCAGGCCGCCACGCAGACCGCTGCCAGCACCAGTGCGGTCTTGCCCAGCTGGTTTTCCGGGCGCAGCTCTTCCAGCGCACTCTTGTCCAGGGGTTCTGTGGTCATCTCGTTAGCCTTCATGTTGCGTCTCCTGGCGGTTACCGGTCAGGCGCTTGTACATCCACTCGGTGACGGGCAGCGCGATAAAGAGGGAGATATACAGCCCAGTGGCATAGGTCAGCAGGTTACTGGCCCCGGCAAAGGCCAGCAGCTCGTCCCGCGAGGCTGGCACTGCTTCGGCGAGGGCGGCCGAACACGCCGCCACCATGCTGCCGCTGCCCACCCCACAGGCCATGGCCAGGGCGCGGATATCGAGAATGTCCAGCGAAGCGATATAGCCCGCCATCAGCGCGAAGTAGAGCGTGCCAAACATGGTGCCCACCACGTAGACGCCCATGATGCCGATCCCTTCCGGGCTGCGCAGGCCATAACGATCCGAAATGATGGCAATATTGGGCTCACGGGCAATCGAATAGGTGGCACCGACCGCTTCACGGCCCATCTTCAGCACCAGCACCGCAAACGGCAGCGCCAGCAGCATGGTACCCAGGTTGCCCAGCTCCTGAAGGATCAGCGCAGGCCCGGCGGCGATGATCTGCTCGATGGCAGGACCAATGGTAGAGCCAAATTTGGCGATGAACGGCAGAATAGCGATCAGGATGATGGGCCCGGCCGCATGGCTGACCGGCTTGGGAATGACCTTGCCCATCGCCGAAAACAGATGCGGATTGAGCAGCACGCCGATCACGAAGGCGTAAAGCAGAGGGAGTAACAAGAGCGTTCCTGGCCCCAGCGGCATGCGTACGATGCCTATCCATTCCGACAACATCGACGTCACGATCACCGTGAGGTGCAGACGCCAGTCCAGCAGCAGTTTGAGATCCATGGGAGTGATCCTGTTTTTTTTAGAGTCACTCCGAGTATCGAAAGGTTACTGTTCCAATCATAGCGATTTTGTGCGCTACTTTTTAGAACACCCAAGCGAATAAACGCTTGGCCAACGCCCAGCGTTCGTTGGCCTGCGCCAGATAGCGACAGCGGCGCCGAGTTGGCTCTATACTCGAACACGACTAAAGTCTAACAACTTAACAACACCACACTTTCGAGGTCCGCTTAGACACACCATGCCCATTTCACTGCCCTTACGCCGCCTCTGGACACTGGATAAGTTCGCCTACAGCCTGAGGGTCTTCATCGCCTTCAGCGGCGCCTTGTTGCTGAGCGGGCTGATGGGCGACGTGGCCCTGGTGATCCCGCTGTTTCTCGGCATCATCGCCTGCGCGCTCTCGGAAACCGACGACAGCTGGCAAGGGCGGGCACAAGCCCTGGCGGTCACCCTGCTGTGCTTTGCCTCGGCCTCGTTCGTGGTGCAGTGGCTATTCCCCTGGCCGTGGCTCTTTGCCGTGGGGCTGGCAGTCTCCACCTTTACGCTGATCATGCTGGGCGCCATTGGCCAGCGCTACGCCACCATTGCCTCGGGCACGCTGATTCTGTCAATCTACTCCATGATCAACATCGAGCAGCACGGCGGAGTGGATGAGGACGTGGCGGCACGCCAGCTGCTGCTGCTGGGCGGCGCGGCCTGGTACGGGGCGATTTCCGTGGTCTGGTGCGCGCTGTTCTCGCGCCAGCCGGTCAAGCAGAGCATGGCACGGGTGTACAAGGCGCTGGGGGAGTTCTTGATCCTGAAATCGGCGCTTTTCGAGCCTGTACGCGGGGTCGATGTGGAAGCCCGACGCGTGGCACTGGCCCGCCAGAACGGCCAGGTGGTGGATGCCCTGAACCAGGCCAAGGAGATGATCTTTCGCCGCCTCGAAGGCCAGCGCGGCAGCCGCAAGCTCAACCGCTACCTGCAGATCTACTTCATTGCCCAGGATATCCACGAGCGGGCCAGCTCCACCCACTACCCTTACAGCGCGCTCACCGATGCGTTTTTCCACCACGACGTGCTGTTTCGCTGCCAGCGCCTGCTGGACCAGCAGGGCCGTGCCTGCCGTCAGCTGGCCAAATCGCTGCTGCTCAATCGCCCGTTCAGTCACGAGCAGAGCGAGCAGGCGCTAGCCGACCTGCGCGCCTCCATCGAGAACCTCCGCGAACGCGGCAAGCCCGAGTGGCGGCCGCTGATTCGCCCGCTGACCGCCCTGGCCGATAACCTCACTACCCTGGAAGCCCAAATTGCCAGCGCCCATAACCCTGCCGCCGATGAAGAGCGCCGCGACAGCGCCCTCTACGACCGCTCGCCTTCCAGCCTGCTGGAAGCCTGGAAGCGCGTGCGGCTCAATTTCACGCTGGGCTCGCCCACCTTTCGCCATGCGGTACGCCTGACCACGGCCCTGGTGGTCGGTTATGGGCTGCTGCAGTGGCTGGACCCCAAGCAGGGTTTCTGGATACTGCTGACCACGCTGTTCGTGTGCCGCCCGAACTTTGCCACCACGCGGCGCTTTTTATCTCAGCGTATCCTCGGCACGGTGCTGGGCCTGACCGCGGGCTGGATGTCGATCAGCCTGTTTCCCCAGCCGCTGGTCCAGAGCATGATCGCCGTGGCGGCGGGGGTGTCCTTCTTCGCCAATCGGGAAAAACACTACGTGATTGCCACTGCCTCCATCACCCTGCTGGTGCTGTGCAGCTTCAATCAGGTGGGGGATGGTTTCGATCTGATCTGGCCCAGGCTGTTCGATACCCTGATTGGCTCGCTGATTGCCGGGCTGGCGGTGTTCTTTATCCTGCCGGATTGGCAAGGGCGGCGGCTCTACCTTGAGGCGGGCAAGGTGCTGACCAACCATCGTCACTACCTGGACGAGATCGTGCACCAGTACGAAGAGGGCAAACAGGACGACCTGGCCTACCGCCTGGCCCGGCGGAATGCCCACAACGCCGATGCGGCGCTCTCGACCCTGCTGACCAACATGCTCCACGAGCCAGGCCACTACCGCAAACAGGACGCCGACAACGGCCTGCGCTTCCTGGTGCTCTCCAACACGCTGCTCAGCCACCTTTCGGCGTTAGGTGCGCACCGTCATCGGCTGGCCGACGACGAAGACGACGCCACCCTGGTGCCGCTGGCCAAACGCATCAGCGCCCTGCTGGAACAGCTGGCCACACAGCTGGACAGACGCCTGCCGGTGGAGCCGCTGGCCGCCCAGGCCCAGGAGCTGCTGGCGCTGCTGGAAGAGCAGAGCAATACGCTGGATGAGAAGGCCATGACCCACTACCGCCCCATCCAGAGCCAGCTGCGTCTGATCGCCGAGCAACTGGGCCCGCTCAGCGAGGCGGCTGGGCGACTGGTGGCGCCCGGCAGCCTTCAAACCGACGCGGCTGAAGCGCTACGCTAACTCCCGCACACCGGCCTCTTACACCTGCAGCCTCACACCGGCCTTCACACCTGCCCATAACGCCCGGCGGCTTCGCCCAGCCAGCGGCGCACCAGTACCGCGGTGACTTCGGCGTTGCCCTGGAGCGCCTGAGCCAGGGCGGTGACCCGCTCCAGCTGGTCGGCATCGCGCTCCAGGTCGGCGATTTTCATCTGGGCGAGGCCGGTCTGTCGGGTGCCGAGCACTTCGCCGGGGCCGCGAATTTCCAGGTCTTTTTCGGCAATGCGGAAGCCGTCGGTGGTTTCGCGCATCACGCTGAGCCGCTCTCGGGAGCTTTTGGACAGCGGCGCGTGGTAAAGCAGCACGCAAAAACTTTCGGTGCTGCCCCGCCCAACACGCCCGCGTAGCTGGTGGAGCTGAGAAAGCCCCAGGCGCTCCGGGTTTTCGATGATCATCAGGCTGGCATTCGGGACATCCACGCCGACCTCGATCACCGTGGTGGCGACCAAAAGGTCCAGCTCGCCGGTCTTGAAGGCCTCCATCACCTCGGCTTTTTCGGCGGCCTTCATGCGCCCATGTATCAGCCCAATGGCCAGCTCCGGCAGCGCCTGGGTGAGCTCGTCCCGCGTGACCTCCGCCGCCTGGCACTGGAGCACTTCGGACTCCTCGATCAGCGTGCAGACCCAATAGGCCTGGCGGCCATCGCGGCAGGCATTGCGGATACGCTCGACCACTTCCGGGCGGCGCTCGTCCGAGACCACCACGGTCTTCACCGGCGTGCGCCCCGGCGGCAGCTCGTCGATCACCGACACGTCCAGGTCGGCGTAGGCGCTCATGGCCAGGGTGCGGGGAATCGGCGTGGCGGTCATGATCAGCTGGTGAGGCGTCAGCCCACCGGCCTCCCCCTTTTCACGCAGGGCGAGGCGCTGGTGCACGCCAAAGCGGTGCTGTTCGTCGATGATCGCCAGCCCCAGGCATTGGAAATGCACATCGTCCTGAAACAGCGCGTGGGTGCCCACCACCATCCGCGCTCGGCCATCGGCGATGGCGGCCTTGGCATCCAGCCGCGCCTTGCCTTTCAGTTTGCCCGCCAGCCAGGCGACGTCGATGCCCAGTGGCTCGAACCATGCCTTGAACGAACGATAGTGCTGCTCGGCGAGAATTTCCGTGGGCGCCATCATCGCCGCCTGGCAGTTGCCCGCCAGCGCCGAGAGCGCGGCCATGGCCGCCACCACCGTCTTGCCCGACCCCACATCCCCCTGCACCAACCGCAGCATGGGCGCCGGGCGTGCCAGGTCGAGGGCGATCTCCTCCAGCACGCGGCGCTGGGCTCCGGTGAGGGCAAACGGCAGCTGTGCCAGAAAGCGGGTTTGCAGGCTACGCCCGGAGGGCAGCGTCGGCGCGCCATCGGCCTGAATGCGCAGGCGCACTTCCCGCAGGCTAAGCTGATGGGCCAGCAGCTCCTCCAGGGCGAGCCGCCGGGTGGCGGGGTGAAGCCCCTGGGCAAGCTGCTCCAGGTCCACGTCCGGTGGTGGCTGGTGCAAGAGCTGCAGGCTGGCATGCAGCCCCGGTAGCTGGAAGCGCTGGCGCAGGATGTCGGGGATCACGTCCGGCAGCGTTTCAGGGGCTTGCGTCAGCAGGCGCAGCGCCTGCTGGGCCAGGGCCCGCAGACGTGCCTGATGCAGCCCCTCCGTGGTGGGGTAGATGGGCGTGTAGTACTCCTCCACCGGGGTTTCGCTGCTGCCGCTCAGGCGATACTCCGGGTGGTAGATTTCCAGCCCCGTGGCTCCTGCCCGGGCTTCGCCGAACGCACGCACGGTGGCGCCGGGGCGCAGCTGTTGCTGCTGAGCCGGAGAGAAGTGAAAGAACCGCAGGCTCAGGATGCCGCTCCCGTCGCGCAGCCGCACCAGCAGGCTGCGCCGCCGCCCCTTGACCACGTCGCTGGCGGTCACTTCCCCTTCCACCACCGCCTCCTGGCCCGCCCGCAGATGGCCTATCGGCGTCAGTCGCGTACGGTCCTGGTAGCGCAGCGGCAGGTGAAACAGCAGGTCGCTGACGCGCTCGACCCCCAGCCGCGCCAGCTTGATGGCCAGCGCGTCGCCTACGCCCTTCAGCGCCGTGACCGGAGCAGCCAGTTCACTCATGAGTCCGTATGGGCCTTGTGGTCCGGTTGCTGGCACTGGCCAATCGCCTGGGCCAGGGCATCGATGGCCTTGGGCCTGGGGAAGCTTGCGCGCCAGGCAATCGCCACCGTGCGCGAAGGCGCGGGCTCCACAAAGGGACGACTGACCAGCATGGCGTTTTCGTACTGGTCGGTGCCCAGCGCCGACTGGGGTAGTACGGTAATGCCCAGCTTGGAGGCCACCATGTGGCGAATCGTTTCCAACGAGCCGCCTTCGGCAATCAGGGTGTTGTTGGGGCTGTTCAGCTTTTGGGTAATGGCCGGGCAGGCTTCCAGAATCTGGTCACGGAAACAGTGGCCTTCCCCCAGCAGCAGCAGGCGCTCTTCCAGCAGGTCTTCCTTGTGGATGGCTTCACGCGCTACCCACGGATGGCTGGCGGGCATCAGCACTTCGAAATGCTCGTCATAGATCGGCTTGGTGACTACATCGGTTTCGGTGAAGGGCAGCGCCACGATGATCACGTCCAGCTCGCCATTGCGCAGCTTGGCGCGCAGCGTGCCGGTCATGCCCTCTTCGATGTACAGCGGCATCTGTGGCGCAGCGTTGGCCAGCGCAGGCACCAGATGGGGAAACAGGTAGGGCCCAATGGTGTAGATGGCGCCAATGCGCAGGGGGTTGGCCAGCTGGTCCTTGCCTGCCTTGGCCAGTTCGAAAATCAGCCCACTCTGTTCCAGAACGCGCTGCGCCTGCGCAACGACCTTTTCACCCAGCGGCGTTACCTGTACGGTGGACTTGGAGCGCTCGAACAGCGCCACTTCCAGTTCGTCTTCCAGTTTTTTCACCGCCACCGACAGGGTGGGCTGTGAAACGTGGCAACGTTCAGCGGCACGGCCAAAATGGCGCTCTTGTGCAAGGGTTACGATGTAGCGTAGTTCTGTTAAAGTCATGGTGGTGCCAGTGGCATCCTCTCGTTGCAGCTCGTGACTGGTAATCGTAATTAGCGAGATGGAAAAGGACAGACAAGCCCTATTGAAGATGGCACATCTCATAGGGACTTTGTATCTAATAGGGAATATTTATCAAGAGGGGTGAGCAAGGTGAAGCTAACGGTACTGATTATCGGCTGTGGAGATATCGGCGTCACGCTTGGCAAGGAGCTGCTGGACGAAGGGCACCGCGTGATCGGCGTGCGCCGCCAGGCCGATGCACTGGCCAACACGGGCATCGAGCCGCTGGCCCTGGACCTTAACGACCTGGAAGGGGCACCTGCCAACGCCTTGCCCAGCGCGGACTACGTCATTTACACCGTCAGCGCCGACCGTTTCGAAGAGAGTGCCTATCAAAGCGCTTACCCGGACGGTCTGAAACGTGTGCTGAGCGTGCTGGAACAGCACGACACGCCGCCCAAGCGAATCTTCTTCGTCTCTTCTACCAGCGTTTACGGCCAGCAGGAAGGCGAAGTGGTCAATGAAGAGAGCCCCACTGAATCCACCAGCTTCTCCGGCACCCTGATGTGCGAAGCCGAGCAGTCACTGCTCAACCACCCGCTGCCTGGCACCGTGGTGCGTTTCTCGGGCATTTATGGCCCGGGGCGTGACCGCCTGATCCACCAGGTGGCAGAAGGCCGCATTGCCGCCGTGACGCCGGTGATCTACTCCAACCGGATTCACCGCGACGACTGCACCGGCATCCTGGCGCACCTGATTCGCTGTCAGGAGAGCGGTACGCCGCTGGCAGACCTTTACCTGGGCAGCGACTGCGAGCCGGTGACCATGCACAACGTGATGGCGTGGCTGGCGAAACAGTTGAAGGTGGAGTCCACCGAGACCATGCAGTCCCCCCTGCGCCGCCGGGCCAGCAAGCGCTGCGACAACCGCCGTATTCGTGAAACCGGCTACACCTTCCGCTACCCCAGCTACAAGGAGGGGTATCTGCAGGTGCTCAAGGAAGGCGGGTTTCTGGAACTGCAAAAAGCCTGACGCTACCGCGCGAGCTTTCGTGAACCACTAGCCTCTTGACCACTACCCAAAAAGCGAGCTCCACGGCTCGCTTTTTGCTGTGCCGTACCAAGCCTTGGCGTTAGTCGCCAATCACCATGACCGCTTCGGCTTCTACCTGGCTGCCCTTGGGCAGCGCCTTCACGCCCACCGCCGCACGGGCCGGGAAAGGCGTGGAGAAGAACTCTTCCATCACCTTGTTGACGATGGCGAAGTTGTCCAGGTCCACCAGGTAGAGGTTGAGCTTGACGATATCGCTCAGCGAGCCCGCCGCCTCTTCGCACACTGCCTGCAGGTTGGCAAACACCTGACGCGCCTGGGCTTCGAAATCGTCGGAGACCAGCGCCATGGTGTCCGGGTCGAGGGGAATCTGGCCCGACAGATACACCGTGTTGCCCGCCTTGATGGCTTGTGAATAGGGGCCAATGGCCGCCGGGGCTTTCTCGGTGTTGATAACCGCTTTATTGCTCATTGCGTCTCTTGCTCCTGTAAGAATGCATCGATGGATGATGATCGCCATGGCTGACGCCGCCAGCCTGACAGGCCAGCGGCGGGTACCAGGTCGTTTTAATTGGCCGTACGGGTAATCTTGCCGACGTTGGGCAGGTTGCGGATCCGCTTGATGATCCGCGCCAGATGGACTCGCCCTTTCACCGACAGGGTCAGGTTGACCGTCGAGAGCCGTGCGTCACGCTCTTCGATGCCGATCCGCTCGATGTTGGCGTCCGCATCGGTCACCAGCCCGGCCAGCTCGGCGACCAGGCCACGGCGGCTTTCGATCTCGATGCGCAGGGCCACCGGGAAGTCTTCGTCGATATTTTCCGACCACTCCAGGGCAAACAGCTTTTCCGGGTCGTTCTTGCGCTCGGAGAGGTTCTTGCACTCACTGCGGTGCACTACCAGCCCCTTGCCCACAGAAAGGTGCCCCACCACCGGGTCGCCCGGCAGCGGGTGGCAGCAGCGCGCAAAGTTGATCACCATGCCTTCGCTGCCGCTGATGACCACCGCCTTGTCGCTGTTGTCGGCCAGCGTCTTGTCGAAGCTCTCGCCGTGGGCCACGTCCACCAGCCGCCGAGCCACCACGTGGGCCATGCGATTGCCCAGCCCCATCGACTCCAGCAGCGCATCCATGGAGCTGGCATCCAGCTCTTTCAGCGCCTGTTCGAACACGCTTTCGTCCAGCTCTTCCAGGCTGGTCTCGAAGGGGGCCAGCGCCTTGTTGAGCAAACGGCGCCCCAGCATGATGGCTTCTGCCTGCTGCTGGTGCTTGAGCGCGTGACGGATGGCCGAGCGCGCCTTGGCGGTGGTGACGAAATTCAGCCAGGCCAAGTTGGGGCGCGCGCCGGGCGCGGTGATGATTTCCAGCGTCTGGCCGCTTTCCAGCCGTGTCGAGAGCGGCGCCAGGTGGCGGTCGATTCGGCAGGCAATGCAGTTGTTGCCGATATCGGTGTGCACGCTATAGGCAAAATCGATCACCGTGGCCCCTTGGGGAAGCTCCATGATGTCGCCCTTGGGCGTGAACACGTAGATATCATCCGGGAACAGATCGTTCTTGACGTGCTCGATGAACTCCAGCGAGTCCCCCGCGTGGCGCTGCATTTCCAGCAGCCCCTTCACCCAGGCGCGGGCGCGGGCGTGGCTGCCTTCGGCAATCGGATGCGCGGTCTGGCCAGCCTTGTAAAGCCAGTGGGCGGCAATGCCGTTGTTGGCCATGGCTTCCATTTCGCGGGTGCGGATCTGCACTTCGATGGGCATGCCACGCTGGCCGAACAGCGTCGTGTGCAGGCTCTGGTAGCCGTTGGCCTTGGGAATCGCGATATAGTCCTTGAACCGCCCCGGTACCGGTTTGTAGAGGTTGTGCACCACGCCCAGAATCCGGTAACAGCTGGCCACGTCTTCGGTAATGATACGGAACCCGAAGACGTCCATGATCTCGGCAAACGGCTTGCGCTGGTCGCGCATCTTCTTGTAGATCGACAGCAGATGCTTCTGGCGGCCAATCACCGTGCCCTGCAGCGCTTCGTCGTCCAGGCTCTGCTGTAGCGAGGCCTGGATTTCACGCATGGCGCTGCGGCGGTTGCCTCTGGCGCTGGCCACCGCACGCTTGATGCGCTCGGCCCGCATGGGGTGAATCGCCTGGAACGAGAGGTCTTCCAGCTCCACACGAATGGTGTTGATCCCCAGTCGCCCTGCAATACGGGCGTAGATTTCCAGGGTTTCCCGGGCAATGCGGCGCTTCTTGTCGGGCCTTAGAGCCCCCAGAGTGCGCATGTTGTGCAGCCGGTCGGCCAGCTTGACGATGATGACGCGGATGTCCCGCGACATCGCCAGCACCATCTTCTGGAAATTCTCCGCCTGGGCAACGGCCTTGTCTTCGAAGGTGATCTGCGTCAGCTTGGAGACGCCATCCACCAGCTCGGCCACCGGCTTGCCAAACTGGGCCGCCAGGGCTTTCTTGGAAACGCCGGTGTCTTCGATGACATCGTGCAGCATGGCGGCCATCAGGCTCTGATGGTCCATGTGCATGTTGGCGAGAATATTGGCCACCGCCAGCGGGTGGGTCACGTAGGGCTCGCCCGAGCGACGGCGCTGGCCGTCGTGGGCCTGCTCGGCGTAATAGAAGGCGCGCTTGACCTGCTGGATCTCGTCCGGGGGTAAGTAGCCGCCAAGTCGGTCGGCCAGGTCATCAATGGTGAACATGTACCGCGCCCCTGATCGGTGCTAGCTTAGTCGTCGATTTGAGCGCTGGGCGTCATGGCAGGACGCGCCCGCACCGGCGCTTCGACCGGCTCATCCAGAACCGTATGGTCGACCAGGCCTGCGGCGATTTCACGCAGCGCCATGACGGTGGGCTTGTCGTTTTCCCAGGGCAGTTGGGCATCACGGGAGCCACGCGCCAGCTGACGGGCACGCTGGGTAGAAATCATCACCAGTTTGAAGCGGTTTTCTACGTTTTCGAGACAATCTTCGACGGTTACGCGAGCCATGGGGCCATCCTGTAATAACGACGCTGGGCCGGCAGGGCTGAAAACGCCGCCGACCCAGCGAAAAAAGTAGTCATACGACCCGATAGATTACTCGACGCCAGGCGCCTGTGACAAGAGCGCAGACAGCAGGGGCGCATGACGCTGCTGCATGGTGGCCAGGGTCAGGCGGTGGCTGATCACCAGCGACTGCAGTTCCTGCAGTGCCGTGGTGAAGTCATCATTGATCACCAGGTAGTCGTATTCATCGTAATGGGACATCTCGCTGACAGCATCGCGCATGCGCCGAGCAATCACCGCGTGCTCATCGGTGCCACGGCTCGACAGGCGGCGCTCCAGCTCACTGCGCGACGGCGGCAAGATGAAGATCGACACGGCGGCAGGCATCTGTTCGCGGACCTGGCGCGCGCCCTGCCAGTCGATTTCCAGAATCACGTCTTGCCCGGCATCCAGCAGCGTTTGCACGGCCTGACGTGACGTACCGTAGTAATTGTCGAAGACTTTGGCATACTCAAAGAAATCGCCGCGGGCAATCATGGCTTCGAACTCGGGAATCTGCGTGAAGTGGTAGTTCACGCCGTTCACTTCGCCTTCGCGCTTGGCACGGGTGGTATGAGACACCGATACCTGAATGCCATCCAGGCTCTCTATCAGCTCGCGAACCAGGCTGGTTTTACCCGCCCCAGAGGGGGCAGAAACGATATAAAGCGTACCCTGGGACATGCAGCGCTTCCCTTGTTGATCAAAAATGGGCGCGGGTGACGGCCCACGCCAATAGCGCGCAGTATCGCATACCCCTGGCAGGGACTGTAGGGGTTCAAGAACACCACACGGAGGTCACCATGCGCACTCTCTTCTTCCTGCTCCTGCTGGTCGGGGTCGGCGTTGCCATCTACAAGGACATCATCGTCATCCCGCGCCACTGGGCGCCCTGGGCACCGCTGCACGTGGACGACCCGGTCACGCCCGTCACCCAACTCAAGCTCAAGCGCCTCGACGACGACCGCGAGGCCTGCCTGGCCGCCCTGGACACCGTCCCCGAGGGCGGGCTGAGCTATACGCCGCTGGCCGACTACTCCCCCACCGCCAGCTGCCCGCTGACTAACGTGGTGCGCATGCAATCCAGCAGCGTGCGCTTCAGCCAAAGCTTCGTGGCCACCTGCCCCTTGGCACTGGCCTGGGTGATGTACGAACGCCATGCCCTGCAACCGGCTGCCGAAGCCATCATGGGCAGCCCGGTCGCCCAGGTGGACCATGTGGGCAGCTTTGCCTGCCGGAATGTCTACGGACGCGAAAGCGGTCGACGCAGCGAGCACGCCACGGCTGAAGCTTTGGATGTGGTGGGCTTTCGCTTCGAGAATGGTCGTCAGATTACGCTGATTCGCGACTGGGATGACGAGGGAGAAGTAGGAGAGTTCTTGCGGGCAGCGCGGGATGGCGCCTGCGATACCTTCGGCAACGTGCTGGGGCCGGATTACAATGCCGCGCATGCCGATCATTTCCATCTGGGCATGCGCGGTTTCAGGCTGTGCCGCTAGTGGCCTGTGCCAACGTCAGTCGAGGCTGATGTCCTCTTCATCGGTCAGGGCACCGGTCGCAGCACCTGCGCCTGCGCCAATCACCGCGCCACGGCCAATACTTCCGCCAGTGGCCGCTGCTGCGCCAGCACCGACGGCGGCACCTACGCCTGCGCCGCTGGTGGCGCGCTCTCCAGTGGTTGCGCCACAGCCCGCCAGGGCCAGGGTCAGCGCCGCGATGGCACTCAGGGTCAAGCTACGCGAGACGTTCAATGATGGGCTTTGCATGGGTCACCTCCTTATGGGTTGCATCTTACACCCTAGGAACACTCCAGCTTTTTTGCCACTTTTAATGCCCCTTGTCTTGCTTGAGAAAACGCTTATTTATAGCCTTGCGCCACGGTTTGGCCAGGGGCTTCAGCGCGCTTTTCAAGCCAGCGCCCCCAGGCAAAAATGACCAACCCGCACAGCGCCAGCCCCGTTCCCACCAGCCCGGTGCTCGACCAGCTGAACCCGGCACTGATCACCAGCCCCGCCAGCCACGCCCCCAGCGCATTGGCCCCGTTGAACGCCGCATGATTCATGGAAGCCGCCATGGTCTGGGCATCTTCCGCCACGTCCATCAAGCGTGTTTGCAGCGAAGGCGCCAAGGCCATGCTGGTGCCGACCAGGCCAACGAACAGCAGCCCGCTCCACACCTGATTGGCGGCAAAGTAGAACAGCCCCTGCACCACCGCGCACCACACCAGGATGGCGGGAATTGCCCGCATCAGGTTTTTATCGGCCATGCGCCCACCGATCAGGTTGCCCACGATGGAGCCGAGGCCAAAGATGACCAGCACCAAGGGGCCCAAGGCTTCACGCATGCCCGCCTGCTGGGTCAAGGTGGGCATCACGTAGCTGAAAATCGAGAACATGCCGCCACAGCCGATGCAGGCAATGGCAATGGTCACCAGCACACGCTGCTTGACCAGCGCGGAAAGCTCACGCAGCGGGCTGGCCTGGGCATCGAAGGGCTGCACGGGCACACAGAGGCGAATCAACAGCGCCGTCAGCAGAGCAATCACGCCCACCCCGGCAAAGGCAATTTGCCAGCCAAACAGGTTGCCTGCCCAGGTGCCCAGCGGCGCCCCGATCAGAATGGCCACCGTCAGCCCCATCATCACCCGGGCAATGGCCCGCGCTCGTTGATCGACCGGCACGGCGCCTGCTGCCACCAGCGCCGCCACGCCAAAGTACGCCCCGTGGGGCAGCCCGGCCAGAAAGCGTAGCCCCACGAACGACCAGAACCCTGGCGCCATGGCGCTGGCAATGTTACCCACGGCAAACACCAGCATCAGCGCAATCAGCAGCGCTCGCTTGGGCACCCGCGCGGCCAGCGCCGAAATCAGCGGCGCCCCCACCACGACCCCCAGGGCGTAGCTGCTGATGGAATAGCCTACCTGCGGCACGCTCACGGCCAGGTCTTCCGCCACGCGGTTCATCAACCCCATGATGACGAACTCGCTGGTGCCGATGCCGAACCCGCCCAGCGCCAGCACGAATTCCGCCCACCGCGGATGCCGCGCCAGCCCCGTTGATGATGCTTGCATACCTCACTCCCCAGGCGCGGGATAACGCGCCTGTTCACGAAACGATCCTGGATAGTCGCAAATGATGGCAGGATTAGACGAAAGTAGAAACATGCCGCGCTAAAAAAGTTAGCATGCAAAGGGAAAGACATTCTGCACGTGCGCGTCATCATCAAAGAAGCAACTGCTAGGATGTTACGATGCTCTGTTCATCAAGTGAGACGGTCATGACTCCCAGTACCATCGAGCACGCCATGCAGGCATTGGCCCATGCCGACCCCGACATTGCGCGCGCCTACCCCCTGGTGGGTGCGCCCAGCCCGCGCCAGCGCGACCCCGGGTTTGCCACCTTCTTCTCGACCATCGTCAGCCAGCAGATCTCCACCGAGGCCGCACGGGCCATCATGGGCCGAGTGAATACGCTGCTGCCGGAGCTGCACGCCAAAGCGGTGATGGAGGTGGAAGGCCAGGCGCTGCGGGATGCAGGCTTGTCGTGGCGCAAGATCGAGTATGCCAAAGGGCTGGCAGAGGCGGAGCTGGCGGGCACCTTTAGCTCCGATGGGTTGGCGCACCTCAGCGATGACGAGGCGATTGCCGCGATTACCCAGCTGCGTGGGTTTGGCCGCTGGAGCGCCGAGATCTACCTGATGTTCTCGCTCAAACGCCCCGATATCTTCCCCGCCGACGACCTTGCATTAAGAGTGGCGCTGGGCCGCCTGAAGGGCATGGAGGACAAACCCACGCCGAAGCAGGCCCGCCAGTTGGTGGAACCCTGGGCCCCCTGGCGCAGCGTGGGGTCGCTGTTTTTATGGCACTACTATCGCGGCGAGCCGGTTTAGCGCGGCGGTTACAGCGTCAGCCCGCCAAACTTGCCGTTCTGGTAATCCTCTACCGCCTGCACGATCTCGTCGCGGGTGGTCATCACGAAGGGGCCGTGGGAATAGACCGGCTCATCGATGACATCGCCATGGCCAAACAACAGGCGCGCATCGCTGGCTGCCTCGATGGCAAGGCTCTCGCAGTCACGGTCGAGCTCAATCAAATGGTGCGCTTTGGCAGGCTCGCCGCCCACCGTCACGTCACCACTCACCACGTACAGAAACACCTGCCGCCCAGGGGCCACGGGAAGCTGCTCATTGGCACCCGCAGGCAGCGCGAGTGTGGACATGAACACGCCGGTCAGCGACTCGATCGGGCCTGACTGCCCTTGCCACTCCCCGGCAATCAGGTTGAGCGTGCCACCGCCCGCCAGGGGAACGGCGGGAATGCCTTCCTGCTGCAAGCCCACGTAGCGCGGCTCGCTCATCTTCAGCCGCGACGGAAGATTGACCCACAGCTGGAGGATTTCCAGCGGCCCGCCTTCGCGCAGGAACTCAGGGGGCGAGATTTCTGCATGCACGATGCCGCTGCCCGCGGTCATCCACTGCACGCCGCCTGCATGAATCACGCTCTGATGTTTGGCGCTGTCGGCGTGGGCCAGCGAGCCCTCCAGAATGAAGGTGACCGTCTCGAACCCCCGGTGGGGGTGCGGCCCAAACGGCAGCCCACGATTATTGGCGGGATACACCTGCGGGCCGTGGTGATTCAGGAACAGAAACGGATCGAGCTGATCCACGCCAGGCCCCGGCAGCGGCCGGCGGGTGACCAGGTCACCGATATCGTCCCGATGGGCAGGGTGCTGAGCGACCACGCGGCGAACGGATGGGGTATGGGGTGATGACATGACGTCCTCCTTATCAATACGCCCAGCGTAAAACCTCAGCGACGCGATGAGGAGCGAATAATTTGCCTTGGTTCATTGAAGGAAATGCACAAAACCTCAGCGGCTGGGAATGCTCAGCCGCCCCACCACCGCAAACCCATCCTCCTGGGGGCGCACGACCACCATTTCCCCGGAACTGACACCGCCGCCGATCAGCGCCGTGATATTCACCTGATGCGTGACCATCAGCAGGTTGCCCGGCCCCTGCCACGCCTCTATACGGCTGCGCGCCGCCTGGGTAATGGCCATCTGATCCCCCCGCCCGCTAAAGAACGAGTTCAGCCACGTCGCAGACGTTATCGGCCCCAACGCCATCAGCTCGGCGGTTTCCAGTGCACGGCACCATTGGGAGCTGTAAACCACATCGATCGCCACGCCCTGCTGCCGCAACGCCTGCCCCGCCGCTACGGCCTGAGCACGCCCTTCACTGGAAAGGTTGCGCTGGGTGGCACACGTTTCCAACACAAACCCCGGCGGGTCGCCGATGCCCGGCGCCAGCAAGTGGCGCATGAGAATGACCAACCCACCCTGCTGCAGCGCCTGCCAAGTGGCGGTATTGGCCTGAGCAGCAAGGGGCACAAGGCCAAGCAGGCCCGAGAGCATGCACAGCGCGAAGATACGCAGGGTGAACATGGGCAAACCCTCTGATGAGAACGGTCTTCCCCTCTTTTATCAGAATTTCGTCACCACGGTGACCCCCGCGCCTTCGAACTTGTCCATGTTGACCAACGCCTGCACGGACTCTTCCAGCGTGATACGGCGGCCAATCAATTTTTCAGGCGCCAGCTTGCCTGACTGGATCATCGCCAGCATGGCACCGTAGCGATGCGCCTGCATGCCATGGCTGCCCAAAATTTCCAGCTCGTTGGCGATCACCTTGCTCATCGGCACGGCGGGCGTGCTGTGGTCCGCCAGCATCAGCCCGACCTGAACATGCTTGCCGCGCTTGCGCAAATTGCTGATGGAGTTGAAGCAGGTGGTGGGGTGGCCCAGCGCGTCCAGCGAGACGTGCGCGCCGCCTTGGGTGATCTCGACCACCGCCTCCACCACGTCGGCCACCTGGTTGGCGTTCACCGTGGCCACCGCCCCCAGCTGGCGCGCCAAAGCCAGCGCCTGCTCGGAAATATCCACCGCCACCACGTTGGCGCCGGCTGCGCTGGCAATCATGATGGCCGACAGCCCCACACCGCCGCAGCCGTGCACCGCCACCCACTGGCCCGCCGACACGCGGCCCTGGTCTACCACCGCACGAAAAGAGGTCACGAACCGACAGCCCAGGCTGGCGGCGGTATCGAACGTCAGGGTATCCGGCAGGGCGACCAGGTTCACATCGGCATAGTGAATGCTCACATACTCGGCAAACGAGCCCCAGTGGGTGAATCCTGGCTGAAACTGGTGATCGCACACCTGATGGTGGCCTGCATGGCACTCCGGGCAGGTGCCGCAACCGCCGACGAACGGCACGGTCACACGATCCCCGACCCGCCACTTCGTCACGTCCTTGCCCACCGCTTCCACCACGCCGGACAGCTCGTGCCCCGGCACATGGGGAAGCTGGATATCCGGGTCGTGACCCATCCAGCCGTGCCAATCACTGCGGCATACGCCGTTGGCCATCACCTTGACCACCACCCCGTGGGGCGCTGGCGCTGGGTCGGGCACCTGCTGGATGCTGGGCGGGGCGGAAAACTGCTCGAAGACGACGGCTTTCATGGGTATCTCCCGAAGGCGTTAGCGGCAAATGGCGTGCGCCCACTATAGCGAGCCACGCCCGAAATTACGTTTCTTTCTCATGGACATTCTCGGCCTTTTTGAATCACTCTTTCTTGTCAAAGGGGTAAATCAAAAGGAGCTTTCAACATGAGCGAATTGGATAAAAAGGATGCCAAATTGGCCGCGTTGCTCCAAGCCGATGGGCGTGTCTCCAACGCGCAGCTGGCCGAGCATCTTCACCTGAGCGAAGCCACCTGCTGGCGGCGTCACAAACGACTGGAAACGCTCGGCGTGATCAAGGGCTATCAAGCCATCCTCAACCGCCGCAAAGTCGGCGCCAGCGTGCTGGCCTTCGTGCAGATCACCTGCACCCAGCACAGCGAAGCCGCGACGGCAGAGTTCGAGCGCCTCATCCAGGCCAGCTCCCGCGTACTGAGCTGCCACAACACCACCGGCGAGGCCGACTTCCTGCTGCAAGTCGTCGCCAAAGACCTGGACGACTACAGCCACTTCGTCGAAACGGTGCTGCGCCAACTGCCCGGAGTATCGAGCATCCGTTCCAACCTCTCGCTGCGAGAAATGAAGGCGACCAGCCACTTGCCGGTTGAGGAGTTGTTGGGGCTGTGAGCTTATGCCCCGTTTTCTGTTGTTGGACGATACCGATGTTCAGCAGGCCTTTGCTGCCCACCTACGCAGGTTGCGCGAGCAGGCCAAGCTATCCCGTGCGGCGCTGGCGCAGCGCAGCTGTGTGCCCGCCCCGACCATCAAGAAATTCGAGCTCACCGGGCAAATTTCTCTCCGCCAACTGCTGTTGCTCTGGCAAAGCCTGGATGACCTAGCACGGCTCTATGCGCTGACGCAACCCGATGCCCTCGCCGCTAAACAACCCTCCTCCATCGAAGAGGTGCTCAAAGAGGGTCTATAAGTTTGAGCAGCAATTGAACATCAACGAATTAAGCTGATCGCGTTACTCAACCATCTGGCTCAACGCACTCCCGCGCGGTAGCTATCGGGCTCCAGCCAGAACTGTTCGTGGAGATCGCCTTTCAGAAAAAATAGTTTCGGGCCCTTACGGAAGTTGAACAGGCGGAACAAATGATAATTTTCAGAATGGGCGCGCGAACAGTTTAGCTCGTTAGGTGTGATGAAAAACGCGCACTCCTTGGCAAACGCGGTTGTTTTGACTTCGATCAGCCGGTCACGGCCGTCAGGCTCGAAGGAGCGGATATCGAACCCTAATCCATCCCCCTGAGTCACCGCGACGTGCTCTACCCGCTCAGCCAGCTTATCCAGCCCGGCTTGAAGCAGCCGATGCTACTCAAACCGCATCACTAGGTGCTCACCTGCAAGCCCTAGCTCACGATTGCGGGTTTCCCGAGCCAGGTAGTCGCGTTTTTGCGGCGGGCGGACCGAATAATCAGCATGAAATTCGCGAACACCTTGTTGCGGTGGTGTCGTTCTAGGAGGTTCGACAATGATACGTTCATCGACGATGCCAACGGTATCCACCACCGGGAGATCAGCAGCCAAACGTGCCGCGCGATCAACGAGCTCGTTGCCTAGCAACAGCTCCTCGACAACGTCAACTAGGCTTTGTTGATAGTTACTACGAGGCTTGTAGCCTTCGACATAGGGGCAGTTAGCATCGCGCAACACTGCACTGATATTACAGTGCTTGAACTCAATGGCACCGGCCGAGCGGCCATCAAGCTGTGCCATCAGTGTTCGGTTAAGTGCGCGCTTGTTATAACTTTGCCCACTCAGTTCCGCTACTAACATCTGCCGGTAGGTAGCAACGATTGCCTCTACCTCCATTGCACTCCAAGCTGTCGCTCGACTCATGTTCATCACTCAATATTCTGTATCTTAATATTGATCTATAAAAAAATATCTTAAAAATCAATTAACTATTACAAAAAAACATAAAAAAAATTATTTCACTACCCAATATACTACCCATTTGGTCTAGAGAAGCTCCCTCCAAGGCCATAGCTGTAGGGCCCTATGTGATTGCCTGCCCGCTTGGCAAATAACCCGAGGCCCTCGGCCTGCCATTTCCTCATCCCCGTGATCGGCGATTGATGATGTAGCACTTTCCACAAGGCAGGGTGACTGATCAGCTAGCAGTATCGCTTGTCGCGTATGCTCCAGATTTTCTGCCTAAAGTTAGCGACGAGTCGTCAGCACGTCGCTAGTACGGCTGTTGAGGTACTCCATCATGCAATTCATTTGCAGCCTAACAGACTTGATCAGTCGGTGATCAATGCAATGGGCTAGACTCTCCTGATCGCAGGGGCTCTCATCTTAACGAATCTAAAGATAGACTCTAAAGAAATATCATGGCATGGAGCTGAGAGCTTCCCTGATGGCTAAGGTGTTCTTAATTTTTTGAATCCAGTCCTTGCTATTAGCAGCTCGCCCCACTGAGTGGTGTAACGCGGCGTTCGTCGCTCGCTTCGCAGTGACCATGCGTTGTTAGAGCGCGCCAAGCCAATTTGCACAGCACCTCTGCCTAGCTCACGGTTGAGCATGTCCATAGTGTTCATCAGTCGTTCGCTACGTTTGTCTTCTTCATCAGTCTGAAGGGTTTCAGTGAGAGTGAGCTGTCGGTTAGCTTTAGGCGATAGATCAAGCAGCATGAGACCCACTTTGTGAAAGGCGTACCCTTTTCGCCAGAGACGACGCAAACCCTGTACCGCAGCGGCGATGATCTCACGACTATCATCAGTGGGCCGATCCAGAGAAATGACCATTCGTTGACGATATTGGGGTAAATCCGTACGAAACGAGTTGGTGCGGATAAACACCATGACGGCGCTAGTGACGCTTTGCTGCTTACGAAGTTTTTCGCCCGCCCTGGCAGCATGATGCCGTAGCGCCTCCCTTAACTGATGGGGATCGTTGGTAAGCCGCCCAAACGAACGAGACACCATGATCTGTTGTTTAGGCTGGCCCATGTCATCTAGCTGAATGGAGGGTTGCCCCCGCAACTCCCAGACAATGCGCTCCTGCACCACACTAAATTGCCGACGGATATGTTTCGGGTCTGCCTCTCGCAGGTCCCAGGCAGTCTCAATGCCCATGACGCGTAATCGCTCGCTGGTGCGGCGTGCAATGCCCCATAGTTCGGTGACAGGCAACTGCTTCAACAACGCTTTAGTAGGCGCGCCTTCTGCAAGCAACGTGCATACACCTTGGTCTCTATATGCAGGGTGTTTTTTAGCGGCATGATTGGCGACCTTGGCCAACACCCGAGTCGGCGCAAAACCCACTGACACAGGTATACCTGTCCACTGCTTCACCGTATCCCGCAGAGCTTGGCCTCGTTGCTCCAGGGTGTCTACCTCAAATCCCTGAAACCCGACAAAACTCTCATCAATGGAATACACCTCTACATGGGGTGAGAACTCGCCCAGCACCGAGTTATTGTCAAATTCTGTGTATGGCCGGTCAGGCGGCAGTCCTGTCTGACTGATCGGTCAAGGGTTCGCCGTCCTTGAACTGGACGTTGTTCACGACCA
>NZ_BMXN01000033.1 GCF_014651775.1 Vreelandella hamiltonii | reverse complement strand
GATGGTCATATCGCCGCATAGGTGTGCCGAATGATGCTGTGCACTATGCCAGAAAAATCAGGTGGTTGTCGACAGGCTATCCGCAACCACCTGAATAGTTACAAACCATATCTTGGTTTTATCCGTGCTTTCCGTGTTTTCCGTGGCAAAAAGCAGTGGCTCTACAGGCTGCCGAGGCGTTGGCCTTGGTAGCTGCCGTTTTGTACGCGTTTCCACCAGGTTTCGTTGGCAAGGTACCACTCCACGGTTTTGCGCAGGCCGGTCTCGAAGGTTTCCTGCGGCTTCCAGCCGAGTTCGCGTTCGATCTTGCTGGCGTCGATGGCGTAGCGTACGTCGTGGCCTGGGCGGTCGGTCACGAAGGTGATCAAGTCTCGGTAGGATTTTTCACTGGGCACCAGCTCTTGCAGCAGGTCGCAGAGGGTTTCGACTACCGTGAGGTTGGCTTTTTCGTTGTGCCCACCAATGTTGTAGGTTTCGCCTACCTGGCCTTCGGTGGCTACCTTGATAAGCGCGCGGGCGTGGTCTTCGACGTAGAGCCAGTCGCGGATCTGTTGGCCGTCACCGTAGACAGGCAGCGCTTTACCGGCGAGGGCGTTCAGGATCATCAGCGGAATGAGCTTTTCCGGAAAGTGGTACGGGCCGTAGTTGTTCGAGCAGTTGGTGACCAGCGTGGGCAGGCCATAGGTGCGCTGCCAGGCACGTACCAGATGGTCGGAACTTGCCTTGCTGGCGGAATAGGGTGAGCTGGGAGCGTAGGGCGTTGTCTCGGTGAAGAGGTCGTCGGTGCCTTCCAGGTCACCATATACTTCATCGGTGGAGACGTGGTGAAAGCGAAAGGCTTCCGCCTTGGCGGCGTTGGTGGCTTGTAGCGCTTTCCAGTAGCCACGGGCGGCTTCCAGCAGCACTGCCGTGCCCACGATATTGGTTTGGATAAATTCGGCGGGGCCATCGATAGAGCGGTCTACGTGGCTTTCGGCGGCCAGGTGCAAGACGATATCGGGCTGGTGGTGCGCGAACAGCTGCTGCATGGCCACGGCGTCACCAATGTCGGCTTGCACAAAGGTGTAGCGCTCGCTGGCTTCCACGCTGGCCAAGGATTCCAGATTACCTGCGTAGGTGAGCTTATCGATATTGACGACTTGATGCTGGGTGCTGTTGATCAATTCACGCACCACGGCGGAGCCGATAAACCCTGCTCCACCGGTAATAAACAATGTTTTTTGCATGACGTTCTAATTTTCCAGTGCTTAGCGACCAGGCCCGTTCACTCAAGGGACTCCAGGTGTAATCGCGCTTCTTTGGCACGGCTACCGGCTTCTTGAACGGCTTTTTTAGCAGCGGCGATCTCTTTTTTGTCGCCCTGCTCTTTGGCATCGTTCAAGCGCTCTTGCGCGGCTTTCAGGTCGGCATGGCAGGCTTGCAGGTATTGGCGCGCGCCCTTGGCATCTTTGGGCAATTCGGCACTGCGCTTTTTATGATCGATATCGGCATGGTAAGCGGCAATGGCGTCATGAATATCGTCGTACCAATGCGCTTGACCCTGTTTGATGTACAAACCGGCTTGGCAGAGGTCTTTCAGAATCCCTTCCGAGTGCGAGACCATGATCAGCGATGACACGCCAATCTTGGATTGAAAAAGATTTTTGGCTTTTGCCTTGAACGCGCGGTCACCTACGGCGGTAGCTTCGTCTGAAATGTACACATCGAAGTCGAAGGCGAGTGAAAGGCCAAACGAAATGCGTGACTTCATACCGGAGGAGTAGGTACGAATGGGTTCGTCGAATGCGGGGCCTATTTCCGCGAATTCTTCTACGAACTTGATGACGCGTTTGACTTCTTCTGGGCCACTGCCCTGAACTCGGGCGACGAACTTGGCATTCTGGCGCCCGGTCATGTTGCCTTGCATGCCGCCGGAAAGGCCCACAGGCCAGGAAACACGGCTGTGGCGAATTACTTCACCACGCTCGGGGGAATCCATGCCCGCGATAAGACGCAATAAGGTGGATTTACCCGCTCCGTTGGCACCAATCAACCCTACGCTCACCCCTTGGGGGATCGTGACATTGATATCTTTCAGCACCCAGTCGCTACCGTGATGGTTGTGGTAACGCTTGTAGAGGTTCTTTATTTCAATCATTTTGGGTTTGTGAATGGTGAGGGGTAAATGTTGAATGGGGCGTTCGTGGGGTGCATTGATTTCACCGATTCTGTCAACGTTTGATTCAACTGCTGGGCTGGGCAAGTATGCGGTGGCTTCGTTAGGGGTGCTGAATATGCCAATGAGGTTATTCCACCACCGTGGCCCGATCAGGGCGGCTGGCGCCGCCTTCACGCCGGGCCGCCGCTGTGGGTGCCTCTTTCGCTCGTTGCTCTCGCTCTTTCGTTACGCCGCGCTACGGGGGCACGCGGCCAATGATGGCGGTATTTCGTAGCGCGGTGTAAGCGGAGCGCACCCGCGAAGCACCCCGTGAGGGGTGCTGATGAGGCCAATGAGCTTTGCTCGATCACCGTGGCTTGATCGGGGCGGCTGGCGCCGCCAACGCGGGTGCCTCTTTCGCTCGTTGCTCTCGCTCTTTCGTTACGCCGCGCTACGGGGGCACGCGGTCAATAATGGCGGTATTTCGTAGCGCGGTGTAAGCGGAGCGCACCCGCGAAGCACCCCGTCGGGGGTGCCGAATAAGCCAGCGAGGGTTGCTCCACCACCGTGGCCCAATCAGGGCGGCTGGCGCCGCCCACGCGGGTGCCTCTTTCGCTCGTTGCTCTCGCTCTTTCGTTACGCCGCGCTACGGGGGCACGCGGCCAATGATGGCGGTATTTCGTAGCGCGGTGTAAGCGGAGCGCACCCGCGAAGCACCCCGTGAGGGGTGCTGATGAGGCCAATGAGCTTTGCTCGATCACCGTGGCTTGATCGGGGCGGCTGGCGCCGCCAACGCGGGTGCCTCTTTCGCTCGTTGCTCTCGCTCTTTCGTTACGCCGCGCTACGGGGGCACGCGGTCAATGATGGCGGTATTTCGTAGCGCGGTGTAAGCGGAGCGCACCCGCGAAGCACCCCGTCGGGGGTGCCGAATAAGCCAGCGAGGGTTGCTCCACCACCGTGGCCCAATCAGGGCGGCTGGCGCCGCCCACGCGGGTGCCTCTTTCGCTCGTTGCTCTCGCTCTTTCGTTACGCCGCGCTACGGGGGCACGTGGCCAATGATGGCGGTGTTTCGTAGCGCGGTGTAAGCGGAGCGCACCCGCGAAGCACCCCGCCAGGGGTGCCGATGAGGCCAATGAGCTTTGCTCGATCACTGTGGCTTGATCGGGGCGGCTGGCGCCGCCAACGCGGGTGCCTCTTTCGCTCGTTGCTCTCGCTCTTTCGTTACGCCGCGCTACTGGGCACGTTGCCAATGATGGCGGTGTTTCGTAGCGCGGTGTAAGCGAAGCGCACCCGCGAAGCACCCCGTGAGGGGTGCTGATGAGGCCAATGAGCTTTGCTCGATCACTGTGGCTTGATCGGGGCGGCTGGCGCCGCCAACGCGGGTGCCTCATTCGCTCGTTGCCTCGCTCTTTCGTTACGCCGCGCTACGGGGTCATTGCCTCATTTGGCCATTACGATTTGCAAGGGGGTGCTATTCACCATTCACCACTGTCACACCCTTTCCTTTACGGGTGTACATCGCTTCCAGCTCACGTTTGAGTGCGCTGCGGGCGGTTTGTTCGCCGTGCACCAGGTGGATGGTGTGGGGCCAGCGGCGCATGCGTTTGACGAAGTTGAGCAGGTCTTTCTGGTCGGCATGGGCGGAGTAGCCGCTGATGGAGGTGACGCCTGTTTTGATATCGTATCGCTGGTTGTCGATCTCGACCCAGCCGCCACGCGGGCCATATTGCTGAATGGCGCGGCCTGGGGTGCCTGCGCCCTGGTAGCCGACGAACAGTACCTGGTGGCGTTCATCGCCCAGCATGGCTTTGAGGTAGTTCATGATGCGCCCGCCTGCGCACATGCCGCTGGCGGCGATGACCACCGCTGGGCGGCCTGTGCTGGCCAGGTAGCTGACCGTTCGCTCGTGGGCTTCGTGGCTGTCTACGGTGTAGAGGTTGGCGAAGTTGAGCGGGTGGCGGCCACTGCGCAGGCGGCGTTGGGCTTCGTCGTCCCAGTAGGGCTTCAGCTCGCGGTATACCTGGGTGAAGCGGGCGGCCAGCGGCGAATCGACGATGATCTCCAGCGTTTGCCATAGGCTTTTGGGCAGCCCGCGTTTGGCGTTGCGCTCGGCTTCATGAATGATGCCTTCCAGCTCGTAGAGCAGCTCTTGGGTTCGGCCAATACTGAAGGCGGGCACCATGACCGTGCCGCCGTTAGTGAGCGCTTGCTCGATGGCCTGTTTCAGCGTGGCGCGGCGCTGGCGGCGGTCAGGGTGCTGGCGGTCGCCGTAGGTGCTTTCTAGTACCAATTGTTCGCAGCCATAAGGCGATTGGGGCGCGGGCAGTAGCGGTGCGTAGGGAGCGCCTAGATCGCCGCTGAAGATGACCCGTTCCTTTTCGCCGCTGGGGTGCTGGTGGGCTACTTCCACGTAGCTGGAGCCCAGTATGTGCCCTGCCCGCTTGAGCTTCACTCGGGTGGTGATGCCGCCTGCTTCGGTTTTTTCAAACACGGTGTGCCATTTACCGTAGGGCACGCTGATGATCTGGCTTTCCAACTGCTGCTGAAAACGTTCGATGAGCTGGGCGTTACGGGTGAAGCCGATTTTCAGGGCATCTTCGATCACCAGCGGCAGCAGTTTGGCCGAGGGGATGGAGCAGATGATGGGCCCTTTGAATCCCGCCGCCAGCAGGTAGGGCAAGCGTCCTACGTGATCGATATGTACGTGGGTGATGACCAGCGCTTTGACGGTGCTGATATCGAATTCGATCTGGAGCTGCTGGAAAGTGTCTTCGGTGGTGTCTTCGCCCTGAAAAAGCCCGCAGTCGATCAGCAGTGAGTGTTCGCTATCGAGAATGAGCTGGTGACAGCTCCCCGTCACGCCCGTTGCCCCGCCGTGGTGTGTAATATCGAGCATGGAATTCCTTTTCGTGCTTTTTTAGCGTGCTTTCTTTGAGCGTTTTGGCGTGTGGTGGCGTTATCAGGCGGCTGGCGCCGCCTCCGCGGGAGCCTCTTTTGCTCGTTGCTCTCGCTCTTTCGTTACGCCGCGCTACGGGGTGGCACGCCTTCCCCCTCACCACTCACCACTCACCACTCACCACTCACCACTCACCCACTCTAATCCCGGTGATCCTTGACGATCATGATGATCATGCTGAGGATGAATGACAGGAAGATAGTGATGATGGCAAACACGCTGCTGTTATAGAGTCGGTTTGGTTCTGTGGGGTATTCGGGCATCAGCGGGCTTTGTAGCACGCTGACTTGTTTGAGCTGGCGGGCGGCTTCCAGGCGTGTGTTTTCGAGTGCAGCCAGGGCACTTGAGTAGGTTTCCTGAGCAAACTGTGCCTGCAGCTCCAGGGTTTCATACTCTGCTGATACCCGGTTGAGCGAATTGCCGGTGGCCTGTGCCAGCCGATCGCGCTGTTGGGTTATCTGGTCTCGCAGGGCTTCTATGTTGCGCTCGACCTGACGAAGCTCGGCCGATTGGGCGCTTTGGAAGCTTGCCAGGGCATTACGTTGCGCCTGGAAACGCGCGAGGTCTGCTTCCAACGTGGCCACTACTTGATTGATACTTTCTACCGTACTGGTGGGAGACACCAAGCCAAATTCGTTCTGGAACTCCAGCAGGCGTGCGCGAGTATCATTGAAGCGCTCTTCTAGACGCACCATTTGTTGCTCAAGAAAACGTACTTGCTCATCGGCGAGCCGATGGCCCATTTCGTTCATGTGGTTTTCGCCTGCTTCAAGCAGAAGCGTGGCCAGATTTTGCGCAAACTCTGGCGTGTAACCTTGTACTTGGATATTCAGTACGCCGGCGTATTCGTCCAGCTCTACTTCTACCCGACGCAAATAATATTGATGCAGATCTTCAATGGGTGCAGCCGGATCACGCAGCCGAGCAAAAAAATCGCCATTTTCGCTGTAGTGCTGGCGAATGCCGAGCTGTTGGTCCAGCAAACGCAGCATGTCTACTGAGAGTAGGTGCTCGCGTAACAATAACAGGTCGTGCGTGTTTCCTCCGCCGCCCCCCATGAGTGAAGAAAGACTGAACTCTGGAGGAGCTACCTGGGGGCTCTCCAGCACGACAGTGGCACGCGATACATAGCGTTCTTCTGCCCACACGAACCAGTAAAAGGTAACCACCAGAATGGCTAAAAAGGCAACGGCCCAGTGGGGTGAGGTTTTGATAAAACGACCAAAAGAAGCGTGCATGAATTAATTTGCCTTTAAACGATCAACAAAGCGCAGGTGCATCAGAAGCCCCACTGAGATGAGCGTGAGCGTAAACAACCAGAAATACAGCATGCTGGTCCCGTGCACGACCTGATATTTTTCAAAGAAACCTAAGCGTAGCGTTTCAAGCCCATGGGGGATGGGGTTCAACATCAGGTATTCCAGCAGCCAATGGGGCAGGCTGTTGAGCGGGATAATGACACCCGACAAAATCATCAGCGGTAGCGATAACATTCGAATAACCTTGCCTATTTCAGGCACCAGCGTTGCCGCAACCGATGTTACCAGCCCCAGCCCCAGCCCCAGGCTCCAGAGCGATAGCCAGGCCGCCATGACACGCACGGCATTGTCGGGGTACATGTCCAGGCCAAGCATCAGGCCGCCGCCGATAAAGATCAGAAATACCAGTGAGCGTAGCGCTCCTTCCAGGAAGTTGCGCACCAGCACCGGGTCGACTGGCTGCACTTGCCGATAGGCGAACAGGGCTTTATTCCCGTCAATCGCCCCCATGCCACGCATCATGCCTTCTCTTACCAGCATGAAGCCCATCAACCCCGCAATGAGCCAGGGGATAAACTCTGCGTTGACGATCAGACGGCCACCGCGAATGAAGCTACGCATGGCCACCATAATTCCCACAAAGGCGACGGGTTCAAAGATCATCCAGAACCAGCCCATGCGGTCGCCCATGGTACGCGAGAGCGCCTCGCGTACGAACATGGCGTACCACACGCTGCGAGTCACCTGCCAAGGTGTTCGCGCCCCTTTCGGAGCGCTGCTTGTGTTATCCATGTTTCCGTTTCTTTTGATGTCGGGAACGTAAAGGGAGAAGTGGCGTGACCGGGGCGGCTAAGGCCGCCCTTTGCGCCGGGCCGCCGCTGTGGTCTCATCACAGGTCCAGGGCGACACGGGTGGTGACGGCGATCTGGAACAGGATCTGAGTGAGGGTCGAGGCGAGCTGCAGGTTGTGCGTAGGTGCCTTGGGCATGACGAGGATTTCGTCGCCAGGGCGCAGCGGCGTGTTACGGGCGTGTTCGACGGCGCCGTTCTGGCGTACCAGCAGAATCTGGTCGCGGTCGGCACGTTCGGTGAAGCCACCGGCGCTTTCCACGTAGTCGATGACGCTCATGCCGGGGCGGTAGACGGCGGCCTGGGGCACGAGGATTTCACCGCTGATGAGCACCGAGTCGCTGATTTCAGGAATGGTGATGATGTCACCATCTTGAAGACGTATATCCGCAATACCTTCGCTGGAGGCAACCACCAAGCGGCCGCTGGGCTCTAGCTCACGGGCACGCTCGATGAAACGTTCGATCAGCTCCGCTTCTCGCAGGCGGATCTGGGCTTCCTGATCGGTGCGCGAGGAGGCGCCCAGGTAGGTGGTTTCCAGGCGGCGCAGACTGTCCTGCAGGGACTGCGCCTGCTGCTGACGTACGCTTTCACGCTGCAGCGAGATGCTTTCCACGGCGGTCATGTTTTCGGGTACGGCAATGGCGTCGAGCAGTTCGCTGAGGCGCGCATTGCGGGGTAGCGCAAACCGCGAGGGGCCGTAGTAGCTGCCTTCGATTTCCACCACGATGGTTTCGTTACGCTGGTCGGCACTGAACACCACTTCGTCACCGCTGCGTACCGTTTGGCCTGCAAACAGGTTGATGGGGAAGTATTGGGCAATCGGGCCGTCGTCTCGGTCGCCGCGTAGCAGTACGTGTGAAACTCCGCTTCTCAACCGGGCCAGGTTGATGATTTCGGCACCGCTGAGCTGGTTGCCGATCAGTTCGTAGCGGTGTTCGCGGTGTACGTCACCGACCACGGCAATGGCAGGGCCGCGCTCTTCCACCACGATGGTGTCGCCATCCTGGAACTGCGGGCGGGCGATGGTGCCGTTGATGAGGAAGTCGTAGAGGTCGACGGTGGCCACGGTGCGGTCGTCACGGACGACGCGAATCTGGCGGTAGCTACCCAGGTCCTGGTCGATGCCGCCTGCCTGGTCGAGGAAGTAGAGCAGCGAATCGTTGGGGGTGCCTGCATAGCGGCCCGGATTTTCCACGTAGCCGGTGACGAACACGGCCACGGGCTGAACGCCTTGCACGTTGGTGTAGACCTCGACGTTATCGGGGTACACCGAGGTAATGGCGCTGCGTACGCTGCCATCGACCTGTTGGCTGTTCTGCCCTTCCACGTTGAGCGGGCCGGAGCCGGGAATGAAGATGTTGCCCTGGGCATCCACGGGCAGCACGCGGTCGAACTCGAACGCGCCCCAGGCGCGCACGGTGATCTGGTCGCCGGGCTTGATGCGGTAATCGGCGTTCAGGCCGTCTCCCATGGCACCACGAAAGCCCCCGGTGAACAGGTTGGCGCCAAAGGGCGGCAAGGCATCGGGGTTTTGGGGCGGCGTGGCAATGGGGCCGTAGGTGCCGCTGCGCCAGTCTGCGCGCGGGGTGTCCTCCACCTGCTCTTGCTGCCCCTGCTGGCCGCCTTGCTGGCTACCCTGTTGGGGAAGAATGTCGTTGGAGAGGCTGAGGGACTGGGCTATGGCAGGCGCCGCAGTCAATGTTGCAAATACCAATCCTGCTGTCGCCAACATGCGTTTAAGAGGAACCAACGCAACGGTGGGTGAGGAGATAGATGACTGCATGTTAGCGCCCTCCTGCTTGAGTGACCAGACGCTGATGTACCCAGCCGCTTTCGGTTTCGCAGGCGAGTGCTGCGCGTACGCTGCCACCGGGCTCCATCACTTGCAGCTGGCGGCATTTGCGCCCGCTGGCGGCCAGATACGGGGCATCGGCGATAATTTCTACGTTGTCACCCCAGGGGGTGCGGGCAGCTGTGTGCACACCACTGGCAGGCGATTGGGTGAGGAAGCGATTGAGTGCTTCATCTTCCAGAAGTTTGGCCGCATCGTCGGTTAGTACGTATTGCGGTGATTGTTGACCGCTGCCAGAAGGGTATTGCGTGGCACACCCACTGAGCAGGGTCAAACTGACCGCCGCCAACAGCATGCGAGCTGGCCGCGAAAAAGAAGTGGGGGTATTCGACATAGTAGATTCCATCAAAAAGGCACGCTACCGCCCAGGGATTCATACGGGCGCATTCCCTTGCCCTACGCTGTGCGGATGAATAGAAGGTTAACCTGAGATATAAAAATGCTCGGCTATTGTAAGGGATTAACAGTGCCAGCTCTACGTCAACAAGCCTTGTACAATCAATTAAATCTATTTAGTGCAATAACTATCTTCTATTTTTATAAAAAAACGGCCTGTTCAAGGCCGTTTGGAATATACGTTTAAAAACATAACGTTATTTAGATATAAGCGCCTACGGTTTAGAAATCGCAGCGCCCTGCCCCCGATGGCAGCCCCACAGCACCACCAGCAGGAAGGCGTACATCATGACGCCGCTGTTATGCTCCAGAAAAACCTGGGAGAGCCCGAAATCCAGAAACGTGACGGGTAGCAGCACGCCCGCCGTGGCCACGGCGCGAGCGGCCAGATCGGGGGATTGCAAATCGCGGGCGAACATTCGCATGGGCACCAGATAAAGTGCCAACAAAATCACCAGCCCTAGAATGCCGCGCTTGGCGAAAGCATCGACGAATTCATTGTGAGCGTGACCATATTGAGCCGCTTCACGACTGATGACGCCTTCTTCACCAAAGGCGTACATAGCTTCGGCGTAACCGGTACTGCCCCACCCCGTTAGCGGTTTTTCCTGAATCAGCATGGCGGCTCCGCGCCACATTTCGAACCGCGACCCCACGGAAGAAGAGCGGTTTTCACCCGTGATATATAGCGACACATCGGTTACGGCCTGATGCACTCGGTGCTGCACGCCGGTTTGCGGCACGGAATACACCGCCAGCCCACCCACTACTACGGCCGCCACGACGGCTACTTTGAGGCGGTTGGAAAGCTGGGTGCCATAAGCTCGGTACAGCACCAGCAGCACGATGGGGAAACCTACCCAGCCGCCACGACTGCCGGAAAACAGCGAGCCCAGTATGCCGCCCAACGCCCCCGCCAGCAGCAGGGCGACCCAAAGTTGGCGCTGGCGCTGCACCACGGCCCACCCCAGGCCTGCCATGCACAGTACGCCCAGCAGCATGCTGAGGTTACCGAACTGAATCACATGGGTATGGCCCTGGGCGCGGTCTACGCCTTCGAACAGCTTTTGCCACCCGGCCCAGGTGCCCGCACTGAGCGCGCCCACGGCGGCACCGCTCCACAGAAAGGCCAGATTGGGCGGGTAGCGCAGTACCCAGAACAGCGCCGGAATGGCCAGAATGAAGCGGCTGGGCTTGTCGAAGCCCTTGCTGCCCTGGCCATCCAGCCACGCTTCCAGCATGGTGATGGCCGCATAGGCCAGCAGCACGGCCATGATGGCGCCATCCTGACGCGTCAACGTAGGCAAACGGCGCAGGGCGATGAGCCCCAGCCCCGCCAGCAGCAACAACAACGCCCCTAGCGAGTAGCCGCTGGGCACCACCAGTGCAATGGCGGCCAATAGAAAGACGGCCACGCCCGTGAATAGCTGGGGGGGCTGAGTGCCTGCGTGTGATGAGGGGGAGTGCGTTGCCAACATTGAAACAGACTTCCTTTCATGGCCCTGGGGCGGCAAATCGTTGAGGAAGCCGATAGTAGCACAGGCAGCCTGTTCTCACAGACAGCCTGTTCTCAGGGATAGCATAGGCTCACAGGCAACAGGGGCTTACCGATAACGAGACTGCTTGCCAGGCACTCACCTGGCGAGCATACGTTCATGCGCTGGCGTGCTGCTGCCAGCGCCAGGTGTCGGTCATCATGTCGTCGAGGGTTTTGGTGGCTTGCCAGCCCAGCTCTTGCTGCGCCTTTTCGGCACTGGCCCAGAAGGCGGCCAGGTCGCCATCGCGCCGGGGGGCGTAGCGGTAGGCCACGGGCACCTGGGTGGCTTGGGTAAAGGCATCGATCATCTGCTTGACCGACACCCCCTGCCCCGTGCCCAGGTTGTAATGGCTGGCGCCCGGCGTTTCCAGCGCCTTGAGCGCAACGCGGTGCCCAACCGCCAGATCGACCACGTGCAGGTAGTCGCGCACGCAGGTGCCGTCCTGGGTCGGGTAGTCGTTGCCGTAGACCCTCAGCTCGGGCAGCACGCCTGCCGCTACCTGGCTGATGTAGGGCATCAGGTTGTTGGGCACCCCTTGGGGTGATTCACCAATCAGGCCCGAGGGGTGCGCACCAATGGGGTTGAAGTAACGCAGAATGGCCACGGACCACTCCGGGTCGCTGGCGCACAGGTCTTCCAGCACCTGCTCGACCATGGCCTTGGAGGTGCCGTAGGGGCTGGTACAGCTGCCCCGCCCCATGGTTTCCACGTAGGGCGGTATGGCTTCCACGCCATACACCGTGGCCGATGAGCTGAAAATCAGCCGCTTGATACCCGCTTTGGCCATGGCCTGGCACAGCCCGATGGAGCCATGCACGTTGGTATCGTAATAGGCCAGCGGCTGGGTCACGCTTTCACCTACCGCCTTCAGGCCTGCACAATGAATCACCGCCTCGATAGGGTGCTGCTCGAAAATGCTCACCAGCAGCGCAGCATCGCGCACGTCGCCCTGGTAGAACGCCACCGCGCGCCCAGTGATCTTTTCGATACGCGGCACCACGGAGGCCACGCTATTGGAAAGGTCATCCAGCAGCACCACCGAGTGCCCTTCCTTCAGCAGTTCGACGGCGATATGCGAGCCGATATAGCCTGTGCCACCTGTCACTAAAATCATCAGAGGCTCCGGTCAGTAGGCGTTGGCGTGTTTAAAGCCCTTAAACACGGTCATGAAGATGATCTTCAGATCGAGCCACACCGACCAGTTGTCGATGTACCACAGGTCATACTCGACCCGCCGCTGCATTTTTTCCAGCGTATCGGTCTCGCCGCGCAGCCCATTGACCTGAGCCCAGCCGGTAATGCCGGGCTTCACCTTGTGCCTGCGCATGTAAGACTCTACCAGCTCCGTGTAGTACTCGTTGTGAGCCAGCGCATGGGGGCGTGGGCCCACGATGGACATGCGCCCTTGCAGGACGTTGTAGAACTGCGGCAGCTCGTCCAGCGATGTACGGCGCAGGAAGGCCCCTATCGGCGTCAGGCGGTTATCGTTCTTGGTGGCCTGGGTAACGACGCCCTCTTTCTCCTGATGCACTTTCATCGAGCGGAACTTGTAAACCTTGAACACCTTGCCGTTGGAGCCCGTGCGGTGCTGCTTGAACAGCACGGGGCCAGGCGAGGTGAACTTGATGGCCAGCGCAATGGCAATGCACACCGGCAGAATCATCAGCGAGATCAGGCTGCCGACGATGATGTCTTCGGCACGCTTGACCACTCGGGCCATGCCGTTGATGGGCGATACGCTGAGGTCGATGGCCAGGTGGCCCGCTACTTCGCTGGTGCGATGATTGAGCAGGCGCATGTCCTTGAATTCCGGAATCAGGCGGATCTCTTCGGTATGGTTGCGCAGCGCGTAAAACAGGCCATGCACGGTGTCGCCCATTTCCAGCGGCACACAGATCCACACTTCGGACGCGTTTGCGTCGCCTATCCGGGCAGCAATGCGCTCCAACTGTTCTTGATCGAGCGAGCCATCAGGAAGGCGCTCGACCCCGGCAATGGAGTGCCCTTCCCAGGAGGCAGCCCGCATGCCCCGCGCCACGTGCAGTACGTTCTTGGCAGGCCCCACCAGAAACACGGGGCGCCGCGCTCCGCCACGAATGCGAATGCGCCGCAAGCCGTATTGCACCAGCGCCCTGGCGCTGGCCGCCAGCACGAACGAGAACAGCAGCGTCAGCCCCACCCATAGCCGTGAGTAGCGCTCTGCCGCGTGGGCAAAGTAGATGATGGAGGTGACGATGATGCCGATCACCAGCCAGACCAGCATCAACTTGGTGATGATGTAAAACGTGGACGAGATGCGCCAGCGTTTATAGCTACCTGTGGAACTGTTGGCCACCACCACCAGCAAGGCCATGCAGGCCAGCGCCAGAACGTAGCGCTCATGCAAATGAAAGGTCTCGAAACGCAACAGGTACGCCATTACCCCCGAGAACACGACAACGACGAAGTCGAATACCGGGAAGATGATCTTGGGCGGATAGCGCTCGGAAAAGATCACGCCTCTTTTCTGAGCGGCTCCCAGCTTACTGTCTGAGTGCATAGTACGGTCTCTACTCTACGATCTAATTATTGGGCGCTGCGATGGGCTTTCCAGGCTACTTTCAGGTCGTGCTATTGCTGGCGACTTCCACCGAGGGCGCCGGGGCTGGTTGCGTTCGCCCATATGAGAGATAGAACATCATGGAAAGCATGGCAAACACGCTATTGAATGCCGAAACGGAGAGCGATGAGGCCATTAGCACGCCAAGCACACACAGCGTGTCGACCCAGCCATAGCCGCTCTTGCGCAGCGCATAGCCGGTAAATACCACGAGAAAGATCAGCCCCAGCACGCCATGGTCGTAAAGCACGCGAATGATATAAGAGTGCAAAATGACCGAATAGCAGGTGCCATCCCCAGAGAAGCTGTACATGTCGCTCCAGTAGGAGAGCGCTTCGCACGTCTGTGTAGACATCGGCGTCAGGGGCTGGGTACCCAACATCACGTTCCACCACTGCCAACCCTCTACGTCGTCGAGGAAGTAGAGCAGGAACCGAACACGGTCGATGGACGCGCCTCGCTCCAGCAGGGAGCGAAAGGTGAGCGGCGGTTCGATGAGTTCACCCTGGCTGTCCAGAATCACTTCGGGCTCTCTTTGCTCCTCTAATGCGGGCATGCTGGGATGCTCGTTTGCAGCTCCCTCGCTACTGCCCAGCGAAATATCCATGCGATCGTTCACGATGCCGTAAGCCAATGCCACCAGTAATGGAAAAAGCAGCAGCCAGGGCTTGATAAACCCTTTGCCTACCCGGAACACGCTGAAAAAATACACCGCCAGAAAACACAGGAACGCGCTGCGCGACCCTGATAAAAAGATGATCAGCATCACGGCGACAAACGAGACGAACCGCCAGCGCATCACAGGGAGCACCAGATACAGCAGCAGAATCAGCAGCACCAGTTCGAAATTATTTTCCGTGAAGATACCCGGCCGTTGGCTGACCCAAGCGTCCAGTCCAATCAGCCGCGAGTAGGTGTACTTGAGGAAGAACAGCGCTAATAGCACGTAGAAGAATTTGACGACCTGGGCCTGCTTGAATAGCGGCTGACCGATGAACGAGCAGAGCAGCAGGACGTAGAAGAATGCCTTGTACGCCTGCACGTAATCGAGAATATGGCTGCCGCTCATCAGCAGTGCAATGGCCAGGGTGACGGCCAGGTAGCCACCCGCCGCCAGCATGAATAGCCACGCAGAGCGGCTTTTCGGCGGAAACACCAATACGGACATGCCCAGCACAGCCAGTTCCAGTAGCGGTACGGCAGGCAGAATGTTGTAGTGCCAGGGCGACATCACGCCCACGACGCCCAGTGCCACGATCACGGCCATTAGCAGCATCGCAGCCAACGGCTGAGCCTTGCGGCGATAAGCCAACAGAGTATTGCCCCATGGGTAATGACCTTGCATTCCTTGCTCCCAAACGATCTCGCTAAATTGAATCCCTTTACCGCGATGGCCTACTTGAACAACTTTCTGAATACTCTTTCCACCAGCCCCATTTTCCACCCTTTTCCCCAGTGGTGGATCAGGTAGGTATCGCTTTCGATATAGCAGTACATCAGCTGCTTGCGATCATGCGCCTTGGCATAGGGGTTATAGGGGTAGAAAAAGTGCCAGGGCTTGAGATCGATATCACTGGCATCCTGTTCGACACAGGCATTGGCCACTTCCGGGGCAATCAGAAACGGCTTTTTCTGTTGATGACGGGCTTCGATCAGCGTCATGGCATTCTTGAAGAAGTGATGCCCTGCCACCCCGCCCACCACGGCGGTGTTCAGCCGTCCTTCATCTTCATAGCCCAGGAAACAGGGGCTTTCCAGCAGCGGCTCCAGCGAGCGTACGACTTCCATGTCCACATCGAGGTAGATGCCACCGTGCTCATGAAGTGCCGCCATACGGACGTAATCGGACAGAAAGGCCCACTTCTTGTTTTCCAGGCAGTATTTGATGAACGGATTGTCGTGATCGATGGTGGACTCGTTCCACTCGATGATCTCGAAGTCGGGCATCTTTTCTTTCCACGTGGCGAGGCACTCTTTATAAAGCGTGCCCATGGCGTTACCGCCAAACCAGCAGAAATGGATCTTTTTAGGAATCATGATTTACTCGATCTTGTTGCCGTATTTGATCAAAAACCGGGGGTAGTCTTTCAGGTAGCGCTTCAACAGCCGGTTCGGCTCTTTCATCATTCGGTACAGCCAGCGCAGGTTGAGACGGTCTACCCAGGCTGGGTAGTAGTCTTGCCCCTTGGCCTCCACGAACTGATCCAGATAGCCGCCACAGGTAAAGCCGGTGCCTTGCCAGCCCGCAGCCCTCAGGTCCAGCAGCAGGCGCTCCTGCTTGCCTGCGCCCATGCCCACGATGACGATGTCGGCATTGGCTGCCTGCACTAAGCTCTGCTGGCGCTCTTCGTCACTGCTGAAAAAGCCGGAGCGTGCGTAGCTGATCTCGAGCCCAGGGTATTTCTGTGCCAGCAGCTGCGACGCCTGACGGACGTTTTCTTCGGTGCCGCCCACCAGCGCAACGCGCTTCTGTGTGGCCTGGGCATGGCCTAGTACCACCGGGGCAATCGAGGTGTCGTCGAAGCTGGTCCGCTGAATCTTTTTGCCTTTGAACAACCGGGCATAGAGCACGACGGCAATGCCATCGGCGTAGAAGCGAATCTGTCGGCACTCCTGCTCGCTTAGGCTTTGCGCCACGACCCCTAGAGAAAACGGATTGATGAAGCTGTAATCGATCCCTTCTTCCAGGTGGAACTCCCTTTCGAGTCTAATCATCTTGGTTCACCATCATTGTTGGCTCGGCTTCGTGGCGTCATGACGAAACGCCAGTCGGTCATCATGAAACCGAACTTTCTCTTCACCACGTAGACCGCCACGCCATTCTGAATCAGCAGGCACAGCAGCAGCGCATAGGCCGCCCCCTCTGCGCTGTAACGCGGAATCAGTAGCAGCGAGGCAATGCCCCCCACCACCACAGACCAGATTAGTATATTCCGCGCTGCACGCTGCTGGTCGGCCATCAAAAGCAGCAAAATGACCGAGCCGGTCATCACATTCACCAGCTGCCCGATCACGAGAATTCTCACGACGCTGGCAGCACCGGTGTAATCACTGCCAAACAACGCCAGCACGGCGTTGGGCCAGATGATGAACACCAAGGCAGGCAGCAGCGCGAAGCAGGTCATTTGAAAAGCACTTTTCTGGGCAAGCAGCCTGAGCCCTTCGCCATTGCCTTCATGCTGGAGCCGTGAGAAACGCGGCCCCAGAATGCTGTCGTATACGGTCAGGATGAAGCCGATGATCATGGCCAGCCGTAGCCCCAGGCTGAACAAGGCAACATCGCTTTCGCTATGGAAGGCGCCCAACACCAGGCCAACTCCCCACTGGGTGTAGTAGAAGATGATGCCTACCAGCAAAAAATCGGGCAGGTGGCGATAGAAGCCTTTGGTAAAGCTGACGCTGTCACTTTCGACCAGCGCGCTGCGGCGGTACAGCCACCAGACGGCCCACAGCGCCACCAGCAGGTAGAGCCCCAGAATCACACCCAGCGCAGTCATCAGCGCCAGTGCCCCCAGCGAGATCCCCAGCCAGGCACACACCAGCACGACCCCGCTGAGCACGATGGAAATACAGCCTATTTCGAACAGGCAGGAAACGTTGGCCCTGCCCCACCCTTTCATCAGAAAATTGCACAGGTAAATGACGCTGTACACCGGCGACAACAGCGCGGTCATTCGCAGGGCCTCGACCGCATTGTCTGTCGAGGAGAGCAGCATTTGTGCCACGCTGGGCGCCGCCACCCACAGCACTACGCCCAGCAGCACGCCGACCAGTACGTTGACCGTCATGGCGTGCCGGTAAATCCAGGCGACTTCACGGCGGTTATTATTGGAGGTCGCGACCCCCATGTACTTGAGCGTGGCCCGGTCGGTGCCCAGGCTGGCAAAGACCTGCATGCCGATCATGATCGACAGACACAGCATGAAGGCACCAAAGGCCTGAATACTGACGAACGTGGCCAACACATAGGAAAGCAGGAAGGTGCCACCTGCGGCAATCCCACGCGCAGCCAGCGTGGTGAGCAGTTGGTTCTGCAGAATTCGTTTTATCATCCGTGACTCTTGGAGAAGTCAACTCTTTGACTTTGCGCGTAAATTCAGAAAGGCATGGCCATAGAACGCCACTACCTGATAAGCGTTATCACTAATGTAAGTGTGCTTAGCCTAAGGTATGAATCATACCCTTTTCGGCGCCTGCATGTAACAAGGTGGAAGCAGGATTCATAAATCTTGCCTATTTCCTCCATTGTCAATAGCAATGAGATGTGTTTAGTAAATACTGATAAGGCTACTGTACCTTGCTTCAGACGGCCAAGCGATTGGCCAACCTGTTCACTCACTGACCATAGGCCATCAAATAAAAAACCGGCCCCTGAGGGCCGGTTCTATCTGCTGTTAGGCAGTTATCCATTCAAGCGTTGGCAAAAGCCAGGCTTAGAAGTGGTAACGAGCGCCAGTCAGCCAGTATACGTTGTCGGTCAGGTCGCCCAGAGTGGTGTCACGATCGACGCTCGGCGCATCGCCGTCAGCGACCTCAGCGAATACGTCGAAGTTGCTGGATACTTTGTAGTATGCGCCAGCAGCCCAGGCGTTGCTGGTAGAATCGTTGTCACGCTCGATGTTGTAGTAGTCAACGTTGAACGCCCAAGGACCAGTGGTGAAAGTACCACCCAGACCTACGGTGTCGAAGCCACCGCCGAATTCAGTGCTGTCGTCACGGCCTTCGTAGCCCAGACGTGCAGTGAACTGGTCAGTGATGTCGTAAGAACCCATTACGCCGTACAGCATTTCGCCGTTGCCGCCGCCACGAACTACGTCGTCAACGAAGCCCACAGCAACAGTCACAGGACCTTCAGCGTAGCGAACACCACCCTGAGAGGCTACAACTTCACCTTGCTCAGTAGTTTCGATACCTTCCAGCAGGCCACGCTCGCTGTAGTGTTTCAGCTGCAGGAAGGCAGTGAAACCGCTCAGGTCAGGCGTGTAGTAACCGATAGAGTCGCCGCGAGACTGTGTCGGGTGACCAGCAAACTCAAGACCTTGGTCGATGTAGACGTCGAACGGCTTGGAAACGAACTGGCTGTAGAAGCTGTCGAAGTTACCGCCGACAACTGTACCGTACTGCTCGCTCTTCAGACCGATGTAGCTCTGACGAGTTTCACGGAAAGCTTCGTCGCTGCGACGCTCGTCAGCACGGAAACGCCATTCCAGGTGACCGAAAGCGCTCAGGTCAGAAGTAACCTGCTGGCTCATGCGCAGACCCAGACGAGAGAACACGTCTACGAACTCAGCGCCGTTGTCGATTTCACGGTCTTGAGAATCGAACTCGGGGCCGCCACCGGCGATACCCATGGCGATACGGCCGTATACGTCCAGACGAGTGCCGTCTTGGTCATATACAGTAGCTGCTTGAGCGGCAGCGGAGGCACCCAGGGCGCCAACGATGGCAGTCGCTAAAAGTGTCTTTTTCATGATGTAGGTTCCTTTAACTAGCTTACTGTTTCGATCGTTATTACTGGCCTTCGTAGAAGCCAGTAAGTGGCTTGCGGGCCATGCTCTTTTTCTCATCCGCCGGTTTTTCCCGGTGGTATGCGACATGTCCTCAACAAAGCCTTGTTATAGTCCAATGCTCGCAGGTCAAACTCTATACTGGGATTCCAAGGAACGCAATAGAAAAAAACAGTGTTTTTTTATGATTTGTGTTTTTTTATGGAACCCAGCCAAACAAAACCGGTCTCAGCGGCCTTCGAATTTCTGCTGCAAGCCTTTGAGCTTATCTTCAAGGCTAAGCGGTTTTGCCTGCTCGGTTTTTTCCTGCCGGGGCACTTCCTGACGTTTTTCCTTCCTCGGCGGCGGCGTTCGTTGAGCAGGTTTGGCACGCGGGGTCGGCGCTGTTTCTGTTGCTGTGGTCGCCTGGCTTTCGTGGCGCCGCGCACTGGCGTGCTGTGCCGCTTCCTTGTCGACTTTGCCTGCCGGATTGCCTTCCAGATCGACCCGTTCTACGCCTTCCCGCATGGATTTGATGTAGCGCGGCAGATTGACGTAGTTGGCCAGCGCACGACGCACCAGCTTGCCCGACCAGGGCTCACGCTCGGCCAGGTCGTGATGAATCCCTACTTTCAGCGGCTTGGTATGCCCTTTGAAGAAAGCATTGGGATAGCGCTGATACCACTGTTTCAACAATGCGTGGGGCGAGGGGGGCTGAGGCGCTTCAGCAGCAGGTTCAACGGCAGGCGCTGGCGTTTCGTTTGCTTCTGCCTGCGGTGGCACTTGCTCGGCTACCACCGGGGGCTTTTCCTGGTGCTGACGCGCTGCCTGGGGCTGGCACTCTTCCATGGGCAGCGGCGCTGGCGCTATCTGGGGTGACGCTACCTGGGGTGGCGCTGCTTCCCCACGTGCCAGCTGCTGCTTCAGGCGGCTGTTTTCGGCACGCAATGCTTCCAGCTCGGCGTTTTTCTGGTCGAGCCGTGTTTCGAGTAGTTCTAATAGTTGCAGTACGTTGGCAGCCATCACCTCCTCCTTTCCTTGCTCAGTCGTTGACACGCTCATATACCACGAAATCATAACGTGGCTGCCCTTCCGCTGGCTGGCCGGGTACGCGCTGCACTTCACGCCACTCGTCTGCCGAGAATTCAGGAAACGTTGCGTCGCCCGCAACGTCGATATCGACTTCAGTAATATACAGCCGCTGGGCAAAGGGCAAGGCTTGCTGGTAGATCTCGCCGCCTCCCATCACCATGATCTCCTCCGCCGCCTCGATAGTGGCGTGCTGGTCGGCCAGCGCCAAGGCAGACGGCAGGTCGTGGCAGATACGCGTGCCCTCGGCGGTGAAGGCCGTGTCTCGGGTCACCACGATATTCAGCCGATTGGGCAACGGCTTGCCGATGGATGCATAGGTCTTGCGCCCCATGACCAGCGGCTTGGCCTGGGTCATGCGTTTGAAGAATTTCAGGTCTTCCGGCAGGTACCAGGGCAGCTTGCCATCGACGCCAATGACACGATTCTTCGCCATGGCGACGATCATCGCCACCGGCACCAGCAGTTCGTCAGTCGGGAGAGATTGGCTCATACGGCAACCTTTGCCTTGATGTGGGGGTGCGATTGGTAACCTTCTATATGAATATCATCGAAGGTGAAGTCGAACAGATCCGTGACCGCCGGATTGAGCACCAGCGCTGGCGGCGCCATGGGCGTACGCGCCAGCTGCTCCTGCGCCTGCTCCAGGTGATTGCTGTAGAGATGGGCATCGCCCAGCGTGTGGATGAACTCACCCGGCTTCAGCCCGGTCACCTGCGCCACCATGCTGAGCAGCAGCGCGTAGCTGGCGATATTGAACGGCACACCGAGGAAAATATCCGCACTGCGCTGGTACAGCTGGCAGGAAAGGCGACCGTTCGCCACGTAGAACTGGAACAGGCAGTGGCACGGCGGCAGCTTCATTTCCTCCACCTGCCCCGGGTTCCAGGCCGAGACGATCAAACGGCGCGACTGCGGGTTATGGCGAATCTGCTCCAGCACATTGGCAATCTGATCCACGCTGCCACCTTTGGGGTGCGGCCAGCTACGCCACTGGTAGCCGTATACGGGCCCCAGGTTGCCCGCTTCATCGGCCCATTCGTCCCAGATACGCACGCCGTGCTCTTTCAGGTAACCGATGTTGGTATCGCCCTTCAGAAACCACAGCAGCTCATGAATGATCGAGCGCAAGTGCAGCTTCTTGGTGGTCAGCAGCGGAAACCCACGAGAAAGATCGAAACGCATCTGGTGGCCAAACACCGAGCGCGTACCCGTACCGGTACGGTCACCGCGATCAACGCCCTGTTCGAGCACAGTGCGCATCAAGTCCAGGTAAGGCTGCTCAAGCGCAGGCAATTCGTTCGACGTGGTAAGCGAAGGCGTTGTAGCAGTCACAAGGTTTCCAGATTAACAGCGAATATGAGGCTGTATTCTAGGCTCCCCTAAAGGCAACGTCTACGTTAAGCCCACCGCCGCCCACCGAGCCCTCATCGGCAACGCTCCTCGCGTTGCTTCGCGGGTGCGCTCCGCTTACGCCGCGCTACGTTTTCCACCGAAAGCTATGCCCCCCGTAGCGCGGTGTAACGACAGAGCGAGAGCAACGAGCGATGGAGGCACCCGCGAAGGCGGCGCCAGCCGCCCCGATTACGCCTCCAAACGGGAAAACGCCACCGCCACCCACCGTGCCCTCATCGGCAACGCTTTCGCGCTGCTTCGCGGGTGCGCTCTGCTTACGCCGCGCTACGTTTTCCTCCGCAAGCTATGCCCCCGTAGCGCGGCGTAACGACAGAGCGAGAGCAACGAGCGATGGAGGCACCCGCGAAGGCGGCGCTAGCCGCCCCGATCACGCCTCCAAACGGGAAAACGCCACCGCCGCCCACCGTGCCCTCATCGGCAACGCTCTCGCGTTGCTTCGCGGGTGCGCTCTGCTTACGCCGCGCTACGGGGTGTACTGCTTTCTATACCTTGGCGTCGATGGGCTTGCCTTTTGACCAGAGCATCAGGAGGAGTCCGAGAATAATCATGGGCAGGGTGAGGAGCATGCCCATGGTGAACCAGCCAAAGGCGAGGTAGCCGATGTGGGCGTCGGGCATGCGGACGAATTCGACCATGAAGCGGAAGACGCCGTAGCCCAGCAGGAACAGGCCGGAGACGAACCCGCGCGCGCGAGGCTTGGCCGAGACCCACCAGAGGATGACGAACAGCACGGCGCCTTCCAATACGGCTTCGTAGAGTGCCGAGGGGTGACGCGGCTCTGGGCCCATGCCGGGAAAGGGCATGCCCCAGGGAAGCGAGGTCACGCGGCCGGGCAGCTCGTGGTTGATGAAGTTGCCGATGCGCCCTGCCCCGAGGCCGATGGGCACGAGCGGGGCGATGAAGTCGGTGAGGGTGAAGAAGGCCAGCTGCTTGCGCCGGGCGAATAGCAAGGCCGCCAGCAGTACGCCGATCAGCCCGCCGTGGAAGCTCATGCCGCCATCCCAGACGCGGAAGATCCACAGCGGGTCGGCAGACCACTGCCCCAGGCCGTAAAACAGCGCATAGCCCAATCGCCCACCGGCCACGACACCGATGGCGCAGTAGAACAGCAGGTCGCTGATATCATCCTTGGTGAGCCCGATCCGCGCAGCACGGCGGCAGCCCAGCCACCAGGCAGCAACGAAACCGACCACGTACATCAAACCGTACCAGTGCACTTGCAGGGGGCCGAGCGAAATCGCGACGGGGTCTATCGTGGGGTAATTGATCATTCCGTTTCTCTACGTGAACAAAAGAAGTGACAGCGTGCCGGGTGGCGATTACGCCAGGATGAAGCGCAGCCCCACCACCGTGAGCAGCAGGGCAAAACCATAGCGCAGCACGTGGGCAGACAACACGTGCGCCAGCCGCACCCCTAGCCGTGCAAAGGGAACGCTGGTGACGACGATGCCGATAAACGCGGGCCACATGACGAAGCCAGTGGCCCACGGCGGCAATAGAGGGTTGCCCCAGCCGACGATGATGAAGGTGATGGCACCCACGACGGCAATGGGCAGGCCACAGGCGGCGGAGGTGCCCACGGCCTGGGTCATGGTGGCACCGGAGCGAGACAGCCAGGGCACCGTCATGGCCCCGCCGCCAATACCGAACAGCGCCGAAATGGCGCCCACGACACCTCCGGCCACCGACATCGCCACTTTACCGGGCGCAACGCTGCCCGGCTTGGGATTCAAGCCAATGACCATCTTGGCGGCCAGCAGCAGCACGAACACGCCGAACAGTGTGCCCAGCACGGTGCCTGAGAGATTCCCTGCAATGAAGACCCCGGCAATCGCGCCGAGCATGAGCCCCGGCAACAGCGCCATGAACCAGGGGCGGTGTACGCTGCCGCGACGCACGTGGCCAAGGGCCGAAGAGGCTCCGGTGACCACGATGGTGGCCAGCGACGTGCCCACTGCCAGATGCATGGTGATTTCTGGCGCGATGCCTTGCAGGCCAAAAGCGAACACCAGCACCGGTACGATGATGATGCCGCCCCCTACGCCAAACAGTCCTGCCATGGTGCCTGCGGCGGCACCGAGTACGAGATAACTGGCCAAAATGGCGGCAAATGTCATTGTGCGGGCTTCTCCAAAGCGTCAGGCAGCCATTTTTTGAGCATGCGTTGCAGCGTTTCGGGTTGATAGGGCTTGGCTAGGATATCATCCATGCCTGCCGTTTCGCAGGTGCCTCGCCCGGCGTTGTCCACGTTCGCGGTGAGGGCAATGATGATACTGCGATGGGCGGGGTTATGCCGCTCGAACTGTCGCCAGCGGCGGGTAGTTTCCAGGCCATCCAGCGTGGGCATGAAGATGTCCATGAACACGAGATCGTAAAAAGTGGACTGTTGCCGCTCCAGCGCCTGTTCGCCACTGCTGACACCTTCTACCTGAAGCCCTTGAGATTCCAGCATTTGCCGTGCCAGCATCAGGTTGACGGGGCCGTCATCGACGACCAGCACACGAGGCTGATAGCCTTCGGTTTCCAGCACATCGTAGGTGGTGGCTTCGTTGACGCTCTGCTGCACGAAATTGGCCAGCAGCGAGCGTATGTCGGCCAGCCGCTCGCGCACATGGGTGACGTTCTGGCGACATGCCTCGGTAGTGTCTTCCTTGATCATGCTGCCCAGGTGTTCGAACAAGCTGTCGGCTTCACGCTGCATCAAGGTCAGGTAGCCTGACTTCAGCCGCGACTCTTCCCGCGCCCGCTCCCTGCCTGCCATCAGGTGCTTCAGCTGCTTCTGCTGGTGATGCAGGTCTTCGAGCAGCGCCTGGTCGGCCCGGCCCGCGCTCTCTTGCGTCACCGTGGGTATTTTTTCCAGCTGTTCCAGCATGGCGGCCAGCCGATCGTTGACATGGGTAAGGCGCTTGAGGGGACGCTGATGAGTGCCTTCTTCCGCCGCCCATGGCTGGCTGGGAGCGACCTTCTGCCCCAAGGAGGCGACACGGCACTCCAGCTCGACCAGGCACTGCATGAAACGGGCATCCTTATATCTGGCCCGGGCTTTGATTAACATCAAGAAAGCGCCTACATTCATGCAACTGCCCAGCAACAGGGCCAGGGTAAGCCATAACGTGGTCGACCAGGAGGCCTGGCCTGGCGACATCACCCAGATCACCACTCCCATCAACAGGCAGAGCAGTACGAGTGCGGCTTGCACTAACAGCAGCGGCCACAGAACGGGCCAGATGATGGCGTTCCAGAAGTGCTCTCGCTGATCACGTTGCATAGTGTGCGTCTTCCTCGTTGATATGAGGCTCTGTCGCGGCAGGTGAACCGCCTTATTGCTTTAGCTTTTAAGCTAAGTGTACGTCCACTCTTGGATGCTGTCATGCAGCACACCGCCAGGAGTCGGATTTCGTGACCAACAGGGGTCGTTTATGTGTTTGATCACCTTTTCATGGCGCCCTGGGAGTCGTTTCCCACTGCGTTTGGCCGGTAATCGGGATGAATTTCATGCCCGTCCCACGGCACCACTGGCCCACTGGGACGACAAGCCGCTGCTGGGCGGCCGCGACCTGGAGGCCGGGGGCACCTGGCTGGCGGCCAATCGGCAAGGGGTGGTAGCCGCGCTGACCAACGTGCGGGATACGCGGCTGTCGCCCCCTGCTCACCCGCCCAGCCGGGGCGAGCTGGTCGCCAACGTGCTGGCCAGTGAGAACCCGGCCAAGTGGCTGAGGGAGATGGCCGAGCACGGCGCAGCCCGTTATGCCGGCTTCAATCTGCTGGTGGCGACGCCCACCCACTGCTGGCACCTGCACCGTGGGCGCATTGATGTGACGCTGACGGAGGTGGCCGAGGGGGTTCACGGGCTATCCAACGCCAGCCTGAACACTGCGTGGCCCAAGCTCCAGGCGGTGCGCCACGCGCTGAGCCAGCATGAGACGACGCTCTGGCGCCGAGCAACTCGCCAGGCGCTTCACGATGCCAGCCTAGCGGAGGATGCCACGCTACCCGATACCGGCGTGGGGCTGACGCTGGAACGTCAGCTCTCTGCTGCGTTCATTCTGGGGGAGGCCTACGGCACGCGGGCCACGACATGGCTGTCACTGAGCGAGCAAGGAGACGTCACCCTGACCGAGCAGCGCTTTGGGCCGCTCGGCCGTTTTCAGGGTGAGACCACGTTGGCAACGCCCGCCCGCAGGGGGGATTAATCCCTGGGGGGAAGCAGGTGGGAAAGCTGCCACTCGTCGAAGCGCTGGTTGAGATGGGCATGCACCTGGGAAGGCGTATCCAGCTGCATGATCTCCTTGAGCAGCGTTTGCGCATCAGCCAGGGTGACACGCCGAATGGCCGCACGCACCTTGGGCAGGCTGGGAGCGTTCATGGAGAGGCTGTTGAACCCCATGGCCATCAGCAGTAGCGCCCCTGCAGGGTCTCCTGCCAGTTCACCACACAGCGAAATGGGTTTGTTCAGCCGTTTGGCATCCTGGGATAGCTCGACCAGCGCACCCAGCAGTGCCGGGTGCAGGGCATCGTACAAGCTGGATACCCGCGCATTGTTGCGGTCTACCGCCAGCAGGTACTGGGTGAGATCGTTACTGCCCACCGAGAAAAAGTCCACCCGCTTGGCCAGCGCATCCATCTGATAGATGGTGGCGGGCACTTCGATCATGACCCCGACGCTGGGCCGCGCCACCTGGATGCCCTCTTCGCCCAGCTCGATGATGGCGCGGTCGAGCAGGCGAATCGCTTCGTCCACTTCCTCGACGTTGGTGATCATCGGGAACAGAACGTGGAGGTTGTTCAGATCCTGAGAGGCCTTGAGCATGGCGCGCAGCTGCACCATCAGGACTTCGGGATGGTCGAGGGTGACGCGCATGCCGCGCCAGCCCAGGAACGGGTTGGCCTCTTCGATGGGGAAGTAGGGCAAATCCTTGTCGCCGCCGATATCCAGCGTGCGCATGACCACCGGCAGCGGCGCAAAGCCTGCCAACTGCTCCCGGTACATGCGCATCTGCTCTTTCTCGCCGGGGAAGCGCTCGGTGATCATGAACGGTACTTCGGTGCGATAGAGCCCTACCCCGCCAATCCGGCTTTTCAGCATGGCAGACGCATCCACCGCCAGGCCGGTGTTCACCATCAGCGGGATGCCGTGGCCATCCGGGGTTTCGCTGGGCAGATCCTGCTCGTGGGCCAACACCTCACTGAGTACTTTCTCTTCGGCAATCAGGCTGGCATAGCGGGCTTTGAGCTCGGCCATGGGCCGTACGAACAGCCGCCCACGGTGGCCGTCCAGCACCACGGGGGCGCCGTTGAGGCGGGGCAGCGGCAAGTCCATCATGCCCAGCACGGTGGGGATACCCATGGCGCGGGCGACGATGGCCACATGCGAGGTGCTGGAACCACGCACCGAGACCAGCCCCTTGAGCTTGTCACGGGGCACTTCGCCCAGCATGGCCACGCTGATTTCATCGCCCACCAGAATGGCGTCGTCCGGGTAGGTTTCCGGGGTAGCGGGCGTGTCTTCCTGAAGATGCGCCAGCACGCGGCGGCCCAGGTCGCGGATGTCCGCCGCCCGCTCGCGCAGGTAGTCGTCATCGACCCGCTCCAGGTATTGCACGTGACGGCGCACCACATCGGCCAACGCCCCTGGCGCCCACTGCCCTTCGCGGATGCGTTTTTCGACCTCTTCCGAAAGCGCCGCCTCGCCCAGCATTTGCTGGTAGACATCGAACAGTGCCAGCTCCTGGGAAGAGATACGGTTGACCAGCCGCTCGGCCGCCGCGCGGATTTCGTCGCGGGTCTTGCCGATAGCTTCTTTCAGGCGGGCGATTTCATACTCCTGATCGCTGGGGATCAGGTCTGGCACGCTGTTGAGGTCGGCGGGCGGGGTGATGACCACCGCTTCGCCCATGGCCATGCCAGGCGACGCGGCCACGCCCTTGAACATGGCCTGGCCACCGGGCAGCGCGGGCCGGTTGAGGTGGCCAGTGGCCAGCGCATGGGCCAGCACGCCTGCCAACTGGGCCGCCATGGTGACCAGAAACGCTTCGTCTTCGTCATCGTAACGGCGTTTTTCCGCCTGCTGCACCACCAGCACGCCGAGCATGTGGCGCTGGTGGATGATCGGCACCCCGAGAAAGCTGCAGTAGCGCTCTTCCCCGGTGGCCTCGAAATAGCGGAAGTGCGAGTGTGACTGCGCATCTTCCAGGTTGAGGGGTTCGCTGCGCTTGGCCACCAGCCCCACCAGGCCCTCGCCCAGAGGCAGCACCACACGGCCCACGGCCTGGGTGCGCAGGCCGATGGTTTCCATCAGTACCAGCGACTCCAGCTCTTTGTCATACAGGTAGAACGAGCAGACGTCCGTCTGCATGGCCTTGCGGATACGACGTACCATGGTGGACAGCGCGGCATCGAGATTGCGCGCGCCATTCACTTCCTGAATCACGCGTCGCAGCACCTCAAGCATCGACGTTTTACTATTCACTGTTGTTTGCCTCGCTGAGGAAGTGTCCGGCTATAGCCCACTGCCGGCTTCCAGCAGTGACGCGCACGTCATCCTTCATTATCTTGTGCCAACCGTTGAACGCGGGGAGACAGCTCTCGTAACGCGCGTCGATAAACCTCTCGTTTAAAGGGCACCACCTGACCCAGCGGGTACCAGTAGCTGACCCATCGCCAACCATCGAATTCCGGCTTGGGTGTCGCCGTCATACAGATCCGGTTTTCCTGGCAGCGAATTTGCAATAAAAACCACTTCTGTTTCTGGCCAATGCAGACTGGCCTGGAGTGGGTACGAATCATGCGTCGTGGCAGACGGTAGCGCAGCCAGCCCCGGGTGCAGGCGACAATATCAACATCGTCGGCGGTCAGGCCGATTTCTTCGTGAAGCTCACGAAAAAGTGCTTGTTGTGGTGTCTCGCTTGCCTTGATGCCTCCCTGGGGGAATTGCCACGCATTTTGTCCTACACGACGCGCCCAAAGCAGTTGCCCCTGGCTATTGGCAATAATGATGCCAACATTGGGGCGAAAGCCGTCAGCGTCGATCACGGACATCACCTTCATAAATTTTCAGTTGTCCCCATTTTTCCACAAGGGAGTCAACCGTATCAATACAATATAACGCCAAGTGGTGAAAGCCAGGCGACTCTGCGATAATCCGGCGCTTTGTGTCGCGCACATCTCACCAACATCAACCATCAAGGGGAGCGCCGTGAGTCTGGCCATTTTCGACCTGGATAATACGCTGCTATCCATCGATAGCGATCATGCCTGGGGGGAGTTCCTGGTAGAGCAAGGAGCCGTGGACCCGGTGGCCTACCGCGAGGCCAATGAGCGCTTCCTGGCCGATTACAACGCCGGCACGCTGGACATGATGGCGTTTCTGGCGCTGGCGCTGAAACCGTTGGCTGACAACAGCCCGGAACAGCTTGCTGCCTGGCACCAACAGTTTATGATTAGCAAGATCGAGCCGCATATTCTGCCCAAGGCCGAAGAGCTGCTGGCCCGCCACCGCACCAAGGGCGATACGCTGCTGATCATCACGGCCACCAACCGCTTCATCACCGGCCCGATTGCCGAGCGGCTGGGCGTGGATGACCTGATTGCCGTCGACCCCGAGATGGTCGATGGCCGCTACACCGGACGTGTGGCCGGGGTGCCCAGCTTCCGGGAAGGCAAGGTTGCCCGTTTGGAAGCGTGGCTGGAAGACCAGGATTGCACCCTCGATGACGCGTGGTTCTACAGCGACTCCCATAACGACCTGCCGCTGCTGGAAGTGGTCGACAACCCCGTTGCCGTAGACCCTGATGATACTCTTCGCCAAGTGGCCGAGGCGCGCCATTGGCGCATCATGAGCTTACGGGATTAATGGCGTTCGACCCACCTACCCTGCTGACGCTGACCATTGCCATCGCCGCCGCTGCGGCGCTGTACCTGTTGATGGAGTGGCGCGGTGCCCGCGAACAGGCCCTGCTGCTATGGGCGGCGGGGTTCGCCACGGTGACGGTGGGTTCCAGCCTATCTCTGCTACGCGCCAACGGTTTCTTTCTGGTAGGCGTTTGGTTCGCCAATGGCCTGCTGATCCTGGCTCACTGGCTGTTCTTGCTGGGCGTTCTGCGCTTCGTGGGTCAACGCCCCAGCCGCGCCTGGTGGCTGCTGGTGGTCATCTGGTGCGGACTGCTGCTGCTCCCCGAGCCCTTGACCAGCTCCAAGCTCTACCTCTCGCTCAACTCCCTGCTGGTAGGACTGCTGGCCTTGCGCGCCAGCTGGGCGCTCAAGCTGGAATCCGACGCCGCCACGCTCGGCACGCGCCAACTGCACTATGTACTGATGATCCATGGCCTGTTCTATGTGGCCAAAGGGCTGCTACCGCTGGCCCCCAACACGCTGGTTGATCTGATGGCTTTTCAAGGTGCCATCATTCGTATTTCGCTGGTGGAAGGCTCCATGGCCATCCTGTTGATTGCGCTCTCGATGACGGGCACCGTGCGCTATCAGCGGGAGCGGCACATTACCCACCTCGCCGAACGCGACGCCCTGACCTCGCTGCTCAACCGTCGTGGCTTCGAAGCCCAGGCGCCGCGCGTACTCAAGCGTATCTCCCCCAGCCAACCAGGGGCGCTACTGCTGCTGGACCTGGACAACTTCAAGCAGATCAACGATCTCTATGGGCACGCAGCGGGAGACCACCTGCTGCTCGCCCTGGCCGACATTGCTCGGCAAACGCTCCCCACGGACGCGCTGCTGGCCCGCCTGGGTGGCGATGAGTTCGTCTTTCTATTGAAAGACGTGAACGACGATGAATTACTGCACATCGGCCAGCAATTACGCCAACGCTTCCACACCGTCGCCTCGCACACCTACCTCACCCCCGCCCCCGTCTCCTTGAGCCTGGGCGTCACACGCCTCACCCAGCCCACCCAAGACCTGTCCAGCCTCCTCGCCCAAAGCGACCAAGCCCTCTACGAAGCCAAGCGCCGCGGCCGCAACCGCATGGAAATCTGCTGACGCCACCACCACTATGCTTGGGTGGCTGCCCGGCTCATCAAGCCGCTGTAATGGTGCGTGGGAGGGGGCTTCAGCCCGCGATGATTCAGGCTCCCAGCCTATTCAGGCAGTCGCCCAATGAAATTGGGCTCCCACAGTTATGAAGCCACCGAACGACAATATGCCACCGCCACCCTCGTCGCCCTCATCGGCAACGCTCATCGCGTTGCTTCGCGGGTGCGCTCCGCTTACGCCGCGCTACGGTATGCCGCCAACATCACACCAACGCATAAACCACCCCGATCACACCGCCAACACCAACCCGAATACGTCACCACGGCAAATCGAGCCCCCCGTAGCGCGGCGTAACGATTGAGCGAGAGCAACGAGCGAATGAGGCACCCGCGAAGGGCGGCGCCAGCCGCCCCGATGAAGCCACCAAACCCAACACGCCCTCGAACCGCAAAACGCCACCGCCACCCCCTGCGCCCCCATCGGCAACGCTCCTCGCGTTGCTGTAATAGTGCGTGGGAGGGGGCTTCAGCCCGCGATGATTCAAGCTCCCAGCCTATTCAGGCAGTCGCCCAATGAAATTGGCCTCCCACAGAGATGAAGCCACCGAACGACAATATGCCACCACCACCCTCGTCGCCCTCATCGGCAACGCTCATCGCGTTGCTTCGCGGGTGCGCTCCGCTTACGCCGCGCTACGGTATGCGCCTACATCACACCAACGCATAACCCCCCGATCACACCGCCAACACCAACCCGAATACGTCACCACGGTGAATCGAGGCCCCGTAGCGCGGCGTAACGATTTAGCGAGAGCAACGAGCGAATGAGGCACCCGCGAAGGCGGCGCCAGCCGCCCTGATGGCACCACCAAACCAAACGCGCCTTCGAACCACAAAACGCCACCGCCACCCCCGGCGCCCTCATCGGCAACGCTCTGCGCGTTGCTTCGCGGGTGCGCTCCGCTTACGCCGCGCTACGATATGCGCCCACATCACACCAACGCATAAATCACCCGATCACATCGCCAACACCAACCCGAATACGTCACCACGGTGAATCGAGCCCCCCGTAGCGCGGCGTAACGATTGAGCGAGAGCAACGAGCGAATGAGGCACCCGCGAAGGGCGGCGCCAGCCGCCCCGATGAAGCCATCGAACCCAACACGCCC
>NZ_BMXN01000032.1 GCF_014651775.1 Vreelandella hamiltonii | reverse complement strand
ACTAATGGCCCGTGAGGCTTGACCCTATAACACCCAAGGGGTCTGGTCGTGATGATAACGAAGAGTGCGAACGCACTCGCAACACCGGATACGCGGCAGTGAGCCAGAGCGCTTGCTGACAGGAGACGCACACAATACACGTCAAGAACACCTCAGCATGATATGCATTACCTGTTACGCCTGACGACCATAGCACGCGTGAATCATCGTCAGGCACTTATATCGTAGAAAGCCCCGAGCACACTGTGTTCGGGGCTTTTTGCTGTGCGTTAAATTTGTCTACACCTGGTGCTTTTATGTCAGAATGAAGGCTCCAAGGAGGAGTGCCGATGACACAAATGCAATGGGATCAGTTACTTTCCCCTCAGCGCTTACATGACAAGCGCCCCGGCAGTAACCGCGAAATAGGGCGCACTCCTTTCCACAAGGACCATGACCGCATCGTTTTCTCAGGCTCCTTTCGTCGCTTGGGGCGCAAGACGCAGGTGCATCCCCTTACCGAAAATGACCATATCCATACGCGGTTGACCCACTCCCTGGAAGTCGGCTGTGTGGGCCGCTCGTTGGGCATGATCGTCGGCGAGTTGCTGCGTGATCGGCTGCCGGAGTGGATCACCCCAGCTGACCTGGGCGTCATCGTGCAAACGGCCTGTCTCGGGCACGACATCGGTAACCCCCCCTTTGGCCATGCCGGTGAATATGCCATTCGTGACTGGTTTCGCCGTGCCGAGGGGAGTGGCTTGCTGGAGGGGCTCTCCGAACAGGAGCGCCAGGATCTGCTGACCTATGAGGGTAATGCTCAGGGATTTCGTGTCATTACGCAGATCGAGTACAACCAGTTCAACGGCGGCATGCGGTTATCTGCAGCAACCCTGGGGACTCTGTTGAAATATCCCTGGACCGTTCGCTATGGTGGCCGCGCTGGCAAGTTTGGCTGTTATCAGTCCGAGCAGGCGTTGCTCAAGGAAGTCGCTGACGCCGTGGGTCTGATTCCTCAGGGCGAGCAGCGCTGGTGCCGTCATCCACTGGCGTGGCTGGTCGAAGCAGCGGATGACATCTGTTATGCGCTGCTGGATCTGGAAGATGGCCTCGAAATGGGGATTCTGCGTTACGAAGAAGTCGTCGAAATACTGCGTCAGATTGCTGGCGAATTTCCCCCTGAGTATGAAGAGATGCAGCGCAAGAGTGTCTCGCAGCGCCGCCGTATCGCGCTACTGCGGGGGGCAGCCATGGAGCGTGCGGTCAATGATGTGGCGGCCGTGTTTGTTCAGCATGAGCAGGCGCTGCTGAGCGGTACCTTGAGCGATGACCTGCTGGAGCTTTGCCATCCGGATCTGGGCTGGGGCGTGCAGTCTGCCAAGCAGTTGGCTCGAGAACGCATTTTCCAGAACGAGCGCAAGGCCAAGCTGGAAATCGGTGCCTACACCACGCTGGGGATTCTGCTGGAGGCGTTCATTGGTGCTGCCCATGAGCTACACCATACCGGGCAGAGCTCTTTCAAGCATCAGCGCGTGCTGGCACTGATCGGTGAAAACACGCCGCTGCCCTCCTGGACGCTCTACGACAGCTACCGTCGTATGCTGGATTTCATTGGTGGCATGACCGACCACTACGCCGTGGACCTTGCCCAGGAGATGGGCGGGCGGCTGCGCGGGGATTAAACCGACGGGTGGCGCAAGTGTTTTAGCTCCATCAGCCGTACCCGTTCCAGCAAGGTATGGATGACCTTGTCATGGATGACGTCGCTCATATGGCCCGGTTTAAGCTCGCTCAACTGGCGTGACAACCGCTCTCCGCTGACCACCAGAATGTCCGAAGCTGCCTCGCTGGTATCGATTTGCCAGCCAGGCAGCACCAGCACGCCTCGAACGGGAACAGGCACCCCACAGCGTCGCTCCAGCCACTGGGTGAGCCAATTGACCCCCTGACGCGTCTTGTGCAGTGGGCGACGCTCCTGCCAATGGGGAAAGCGCAGCCGTTCGCGTTCGACGGCCACGCTATTGAGCTCGCGGCCATCCGAACCTATCGCCAGCGCTCTGGCGCGGGTTTCGACGACAAAGACGCCATGGGGCGTCACGACCACGTGGTCGATGGTGAAGCTGTCGGTAGGTACGTCGTGAAACACATAGTAAGGGTGTGCCTCCGGGCGGATGAGTCGCTCCAGCTCCTGGCCAACGGCCAGCTCGCAGGCCAGCCCCAGCTTCAGGCGACGGATACGCTGATAATCGCGTACCAGCAGCAGTGAAAACGCCAGTACCAGCAGCGTGCTGAGCAGCCCGTACAGTGCCCACTCCACCCAGTCCTGCTGCTCCACGAACAGCATGCGGCCCATGCCGTAGACCAAGGGCGCCAGACTCACCAAAGGCCCTAGCGTACCGTTTAGAAACAGGCTCGAGAATGCTTGATCCAGCCGGTAACGCAGTGCCTGCCCAGGCTCGTGAAGCGGGGCATCGAAAGGAGACTGCACGCGCGCATCATGCAGACTGCGCAGCGCCAGCACGATACCGCCCATTGCCGCCATCGGAAACAGGAAAATGAGAGGTAGCAGGTATTCCAACCAAACCATTGCGATGCCTTGCCCTTGAGCCGTTTACCAGAAGTAGAGCGATTGGTGCTACATCAATACTTCAACCGCCTGCCAATTTTACCTGATACCCCATGGAGGTTAGCGCGTCACGCAGGGTTTCGCGATGATCTCCCTGGATTTCGATCACGCCCTCCTTGACGGCGCCACCGGTGCCACAGCGCTGCTTCAGGGTCTTGGCCAGTGCTTTCAGCTCCGCGTGGGCCAGCGGTATACCGCTGATGGTGGTCACACCCTTGCCTTTGCGGCCACTGGTCTCTCGTCGAATTCGCACGATGCCATCCAACGTAGCCAATCGTGCCTGTTCGCTGGCGTCTTCGCAGTGGCAGTCGTCAATCGCGGCACGGCACTGGGGGCATGTCTTGCCATGCTCGGTGGAATACACCAGACCACCCAGTTGGTCACGTAATGAAGCCATGTCTTGTCTCTGCTGAGGGTTATTTCGCTGTCGAGTGATGCGGCATTGCCGTGTGCCATCGCTCGCGGGTCAAACGCTCCACAACGGCAGGCAACTGATACATGTTACTGATCATGATAGCGCCTTCCGGGGTATTTTCGGCATCTGGAAAGCGGTTTAAATGAATCACCGTCATGCCCGCTTGAAGTGCTGCCCTGACGCCGACCAGCGCATCGTCGATGGCAATGCACTGTGCGGCAGCAAACCCCATGATGCTGGCCGCATGTAAGTGCAGGCACGGCTCGGGTTTCCAGCAGTTGGCGGTATAGCCGCTGAACAGGCGATTATCGAAGTAATGGGTCAGGCCCGTTGCTTTCAGCGCCGCGCGTATCTTCGTTTCCGGGCCGTTGGAAACCACCGCGCTGGGGTAGTGCGACAAGGCTTCCAGTGCTTCCAGTGCCCCGGGAATGGTGGTGAGTTCGTTGGTCAGTCGCGTGGCCAGGTTGGCGCGCATATCGTGCTCCATGCGCTCGAGTTGTTCGATGTCGACTTGACCATGGCGGTCCTGCAGCTCGGCGACGATCCTGCGAAAGCGGGCGCCACGAAATTCGCCCATATAGTCGGAGGCAGCGAAGGGAAGCCCCACCGTATTGAGGCCGCGTGCCATTTCTTCGGCAAGCAGGGGTTCGCTATCGACGAGCGTGCCATCACAGTCAAACAACAAAAGTGGAAGCGGCATGTCAGTTCCTTGCAGTACCTGAAGCACTACGCATGTTGGGGTAAGCCGACCATCTTGCTATTGAACGGGATTTTAGCTCCTTTGTGAACACTGTTTGATAATTTTTTACGTTTTCGTCGATGGCGGAGTCGCTGCACGTCGGGAAAGCCCCTGGCAGGTGCTTATCCCTCGGAGCGGCTATAGTGAACAGGTGCAACGACATGCATCATGAAAAAGGAGATTGATATGCGAGTATCCCCTTGGCTATTACCTTGGGTTTTGAGTGCATCCTTGTGTGTAGTCGCGGCCAGCGCGTGGGCAGACACCGCGGCTGAGAATGGACAGCACGAAGCGTTGGATGATGCGGCGCTGGAAGAGACGTACGGTATCAAGGCGGGGGCCGTCCGACGCGACGAACAGCCCGCCTCACAAGCGCAGGAAGATGCTGGCGACGATGATGAAGAGCATGCCGAAGGCGGCACTGGGGGCACCGGCAGTGCCGATGACGCCATGTTGCAAGGTGAAGACGAACAGAGCAGTGAAGAGCAAAGCAGCGATCAGTAATGCGATGCCGCTTAACGCGACAAGCGTCGTGAGTTGGCACTGCTGCGCCGATGATAAGGCTTCATGGCTTGTTGACTGGTTGTCCACCATGGCGCGTACTGACCGCGCATGGCGCTGAACAAGACTTTTTGCATGATGAGGCCAGCTTCCACGCTGGCCTCGATCTTTTCAGTCACCATGCGCTGGTTTTCACGCATCATGGCAGGACTGAAAAAGGGCTGCGTTTGCCATAGTTGCTGACGCATGGAAATCGTGGAGAGCGAAGAGCTCCATAGCTCCATGCCCATGATGCCTGCTTTCCACAGGTCAAGGAACATCAGGGGCGGTGTCAGCATTGGCAGAGGGGTGTGCTTCATGGAGAAGGCTACCTGGTGAAGAAATGGGCGGTGTTGTTTAGTAATAGCTCATTATTGCTGCATTGCAATAAAAAAGGCGACCCGAAGGCCGCCTTGATGTCGTCGCGAGGCGCTGCTTATTTGATCTTGGGCGCCAGCTCACCACGCTCGTAGCGCTGGAACATGGCTTCCAGGCTGATCGGCTTGATCTTACTCGCGTTGCCTGCGGTGCCAAAGGCTTCATAGCGGGCAATACACAGATCGCGCATGGCCGTGACGGTTTCTTTCAGGAACTTGCGCGGATCGAACTCTGATGGGTTCTCGGCCATGAAACGACGCACGGCGCCGGTCGAGGCCAGACGCAGGTCGGTATCGATGTTGACCTTGCGCACTCCGTGCTTGATGCCCTCGATGATCTCTTCTACCGGTACACCGTAGGTTTCCGGGATCTGACCACCGTAGCGGTTGATCACTTCCAGCCACTCCTGGGGCACCGAGGAGGAGCCGTGCATGACCAGGTGGGTATCCGGAATACGAGCGTGGATCTCTTTGATACGCTGGATCGAGAGCGTATCGCCCGTGGGCGGCTTGGTGAACTTGTAAGCGCCGTGGCTGGTGCCGATGGCAATGGCCAGGGCGTCCACATGGGTCGCCTTGACGAACTCGGCAGCCTCTTCCGGGTCGGTGAGCATCTGCTCCATATCCAGCTTGCCTTCGGCGCCAATGCCGTCTTCTTCACCGGCCATGCCGGTTTCCAGGCTGCCCAGACAGCCCAGTTCGCCTTCTACAGAGACGCCACAGGCATGGGCCATTTCAACGGCACGACGGGTCACGTCAACGTTGTAGTCGTAATCCATCGGCGTTTTACCGTCTTCGCCCAGGGAGCCATCCATCATCACGGAGGAGAAGCCGAGCTGAATGGAGCGCTGGCAGACGGCCGGGCTGGTGCCGTGATCCTGGTGCATGACGACCGGAATATGCGGGAACTCTTCCACCGCCGCCAGAATCAGGTGGCGCAGGAAGGGGGCGCCAGCGTATTTGCGTGCGCCAGCAGATGCCTGCACGATCACCGGCGAGTCAGTCGCGTCAGCGGCTTCCATGATGGCCCGCATCTGTTCCAGGTTGTTCACGTTGAACGCGGGAATGCCGTAGCCGTATTCGGCGGCGTGGTCGAGCATCTGGCGCATGCTAATCAAAGCCATGGGGTCACCTTATTGGGTTGTATGTTCAGGGTTCTAAGTGTCAGCGCTGAGCAGCGGCTTCCAGCGCGGCAACGGCCGGCAGCTGCTTGCCTTCCACGTATTCGAGAAATGCTCCGCCACCGGTCGAGATATAGGAGACTTGGTCGGCAATCGCGTACTTGTCGATGGCCGCCAAGGTGTCTCCACCTCCAGCAATAGAGAACGCGGCGCTGTCGGCAATGGCTCGGGAAATGACCTCGGTCCCCTTGCCGAACTGGTCGATTTCAAACACGCCTACGGGGCCGTTCCACAGAATCGTGCCAGCATCCTTGAGCAGGCTGGCCAGATGGGCTGCCGTATCGGGGCCGATGTCCAGAATCATTTCGTTGTCTGCCACCTGATCGACGGGCTTGACCACTGCCTCTGCTGCTTCGGAAAACTCGGTGGCCACCACTACATCGGTAGGCAGCGGAATCTTCACCTTGGCCATCAGCGCCTTGGCCTGGTCGAGCAGGTCTGCTTCGTAGAGCGATTTGCCCACATTATAGCCTGCTGCCGCAATAAAGGTGTTGGCGATACCACCACCGACGATCAATTGATCGCATTTTTCCGACAGTGCGTTCAGCACGTCCAGCTTGGTAGAGACCTTTGAGCCGCCGACGATGGCTGCCATGGGGCGTGCGGGATTGGCCAGCGCTTTCTCCAGGGCATCAAGCTCCTGGGCAAGCAGAGGGCCAGCACATGCCTGGGGAGCAAAGCGCGCGACGCCATGGGTAGAGGCCTGGGCACGGTGAGCGGTTCCAAAGGCGTCCATGACGAAGATGTCGCACAGTGCGGCATACTGCCTGGCAAGCTGTTCGTCGTCTTTCTTCTCGCCACGATTGAAGCGCACGTTCTCCAGCAGTACCACGTCACCGTTCTGCAGCGTCGGGGCGGTGTCGAGGTAGTCGTTGACCAGTTTGACGGGGCTGCCGAGCAGTTCGCCCAGGTGCTCGGCGACAGGGGCCAGCGAGAACTCGTCAGCGGGTTCACCTTCCGTGGGGCGGCCCAGGTGGCTCATGAGCAGTACTTTGGCGCCCGCCTTGGCGGCAGCTTGTATGGTCGGCAGCGCAGCACGCAGGCGAGCATCGCTGGAAACACGGCCGTTCTTGATCGGCACATTCAGGTCTTCACGAATCAGTACGCGCTGCCCATCCAGTGGCAGGTCGGTCATCTTTTGCACGTTCATGTGAGCGGTTTCCTCGTGTTCAAGCGAATGAAAGGTCGTGGCGGTCATACCCGCTGGCGTAGCGTTGCCAGTCGCTGGCTGATATCCAGCATACGGTTGGCAAACCCCCACTCGTTGTCAAACCAGCACAGCAGCTTGAGCAGGCGCTTGCCTGCCACTCTGGTTTGCGTGGCGTCCAGAATGCCAGAGCGAGGGTCGTGATTGAAATCGATGGAGGCCATGGGGGCCTCGGTATAGCCCAGCACGCCCGCCAGCCGCTGTTGGCTGGCCTCGCGTAGCAGTGAATTGACCTGCTGGGCATCGGTGTCGCGGCGTACGGTAAGCGAGACATCCATGGCCGAGACGTTGATCGTGGGAACGCGCACGTGCAGACATTCGAAGCGGCCTGCCAGCGTTGGCATCAGACGGCTGATGCCCACCGCAAGCCCAGTATCGACCGGGACGATGGACTGCATCGCCGAGCGGGTAAGGCGCAGGTCGGTCTGGTGGTAGGCGTCGATGACTGGCTGGTCGTTCATGGCCGAGTGAATCGTGGTGGTGACACCGTGCTCCAGCCCCAGCGCTTCATCCAGTATCGTCAGCAAGGGCACCAGGCAGTTCGTGGTGCAGGACGCCGCCGAGAGGATGCGCTGTGCACCGCTGAGCTCATGCTCGTTGATCCCCCACACGATGGTGGCATCCACGTCGTTTTCTGCCGGTTGGGAAAACAGCAGCTGCCGTGCACCGGCCTTCAGGTGCCGCTCCGCCGTGGCGCGATCCTTGAAGCTTCCTGAGCACTCCAGTACCAGATCGATATCCAGGGCTTTCCAGGGAAGCGCATCGGGGGCGCGTTCACATAGCACCTGAATGCGCTGGCCGTTGATCACCAAGGCATCACCCTCGTTCTCGACCTCGCCAGGAAAACGCCCGTGGGTGGTGTCGTAGCGGGTGAGATAGGTGATGGTAGCCAGGTCGGAAAGTTCGTTGATGGCGACCACTTCCAGATCGGGATGGCCACGCTCCACCAGTGCACGCAGTACGCACTGGCCGATACGTCCATACCCATTGATTGCAATGCGAAACTTAGCGGTTGCGTTAGCCATGTCGCGAAGCGGCCCCAAAAAAAGTGGCTAGATGATAACGTACTTCAGCGCCCGTTGCTCAGTTGCCAGCCCCCACCAGACCCCAGGCGAGCGGCAGCAGCAACGCGGTGAATATGCCCGTCAAACTCATCCCGAGGGAGGCAAAGGCACCGGCAGTGGGGCTCATCTCAAAGGCCCTGACGGTGCCAATGGCATGGCCGTTGAGCCCCAGGGCGAAGCCGAGCAGGCGCTCGTCGGTAATGTTCAGCCATCTGGCAGCGAGGCTTACCATCGGGATGGTGGCGACGCCAGTGACCAGCAGCGCGCCCATCAACAAGGCAACGCTGCCACCCAACTGTTCGGTGATCCCGATGGCAATCGGGGCAGTGACGGACTTGGCTGCAATGGAGGCGAGTACTTCTGGGCTGGCGCCGAGCAGCCAGGCAATCCCCAGGGAATAGCAGGCGGCCAGAGACGCCGCCACGGGCAGGCAAGCCGCCAAGGGGCGCCATAGCTCACGGATACGCGGTAGCTGTTGATAAAGGGGCATGCCGAGTGCCACGGTGGCAGGCCCCAGCAGTACGGTCAGCCAGGTCGCCCCCTGTTGGTAAATGGGGTAAGGCAAGCCCAGCACGGCAAGCGTGGCCGCCAGCAGCAAGGCGGCAATCAGTATGGCGGGTAGCCAGGCAGGGTTGCCCAGCCGCCGGAACAGCGCGGTGCCCAAGAGGTAAGCCGCGAGCGTCAGGCCCACGGCAAACAAGGGCGTTGCGGTCAATAAGGTGAGCGTGTCACTGGCCATGTTCACGTCCCATCAGACGCTTGAGCAACCACAGCGTAGTCAAGACGCTGAGCAGCGTGCCCAGGAGCAGTGCCGCCAGGATGGCCAGCCACTGTCCGGCCAATTGATCCAGAATGAAAAAGACCCCGACCACCCCAGGCATGATCAGCATGGCCAGTAGTGCAATCAGGGGCTGGGCGGCGGCGGCAAGGCTTGTGGGCACACGGCCGATAAGGGCCAGAGTGACGCACAGCAGCAACATGCCGACCACGCCAGAAGAAATGGGCAAGCCGGAGAAGTGAACCACGGCTTCTCCGACCAGCCAGTAGCCGATCAGCCAAAGCAGGCCGTTCAGCGCGGGCATCTATAGGCCCGCGCTGCCTGTGCAGGCGTGATCAGGCAGGCTGAGACAAGCTCAGCCGAGCAGCTCATTGGCCTGCTTGACGATATTCTCGACCGTAAAGCCAAAGTGCTTGAACAGCTCGTCTGCCGGGGCCGACTCACCGTAGGTAGTCATGCCAATGACGCGCCCTTCCAGACCAACGTACTTGTACCAGTAGTCGGCGTGGCCCGCTTCGATGGCAATGCGCTTGGTCACGGCTTTGGGCAGCACGCTCTCGCGGTAGTCGGCGTCCTGACCGTTGAAGCGGTAAGTAGACGGCATGGACACCACGCGCACGGCCTTGCCCTGCTGCTCGAGCGTGGCCGCGGCTTCCATGGCCAGCGCCACTTCGGAGCCGGTGGCAATCAGGATCAGCGCGGGCGTGCCGTCGCAATCCTTCAACACGTAACCGCCGCGCTGGATGGCGGCCAACTGGGCCTTGGTGCGCGGCTGGTGCGGCAGGTTTTGACGCGACAGTACCAGCGCAGTGGGGCCGGAGTGACGCTTGATGGCCGCATCCCAGGACGCCGCCGTCTCCACCGCATCGCAGGGACGCCAGGTGTTCAGGTTGGGCGTGGTGCGCAGGCTGGTGAGCTGCTCGATGGGCTGGTGGGTCGGGCCATCTTCGCCCAGACCGATAGAGTCGTGGGTGAACACGTAAATGGCCTGCTGGCCCATCAACGCCGCCATGCGTACGGCGTTGCGCATGTACTCCATGAAGATCAGGAAGGTCGCGCCATAAGGAACGAAACCACCGTGCAGGGCGATACCGTTCATCACTGCGCCCATGCCGAATTCACGCACACCGTAGTGCAGGTAGTTGCCGCTGGCATCTTCGGGAGTGATCGCTTTGGCGCCCTTCCAGAACGTCAGGTTGGAGGGCGCGAGGTCAGCGCTGCCGCCGAGCAGTTCCGGCATTTGCGGGCCAATCACGTTCAGCGCTTCAAACGACGCTTTACGCGAGGCAATGCTTTCGCCCTTTTCCTGAGCCTGCTGCATCAATGCTTCGGTGGCCAGCTCCGTGGGCAGCTGCGCTTTCATGCGGCGTTTGAACTCACGAGCCTGCTCGGGGAATGCTTCGGTGTAGCGAGCGAAGCGGCCTTCCCACTCCTGCTGGCGAGCTTTACCCGCTTCGCGAGCATCCCAGGCGGAGTAAATGGGCTCGGGAATGTGGAAGGGAGCATGCTCCCAGCCTAGCTGCTTGCGCGCCAGCGCTACTTCATCATCACCCAGCGGTGCGCCGTGGGCTTCTTCTTTGCCCTGCTTGTTGGGCGCTCCAAAGCCGATGATGGTTTTGCAGATGATCAGGCTCGGCTTGTCGTCCTGGCTTTTTGCCAGCTCGATGGCGGCTTTGACTTCTTCAGGTTTGTGGCCGTCGACGTTGGGCACCACGTGCCAGCCGTAGGACTCGAAGCGCTTGGCGGTATCGTCGGTGAACCAGCCTTCGACTTCGCCATCGATGGAGATGCCGTTGTCGTCGTACAGGGCAATCAGCTTGCCCAGCTGCTGGGTGCCGGCCAGGGACGCCGCTTCATGGGAAATGCCTTCCATCAAGCAGCCATCGCCCAGGAAACACCAGGTGTGGTGGTCAACGATGGTGTGGCCAGGGCGGTTGAACTGTGCGGCGAGGGTTTTCTCGGCAATGGCAAAGCCGACGGCGTTGGCGAAGCCCTGGCCCAAGGGGCCGGTGGTGGTTTCGATGCCGGGAGCGTAGCCGTACTCAGGATGGCCTGCCGTGGGCGAGTGCAGCTGGCGGAAGTTTTGCAGCTGTTCCAGGCTGAGTTCGTAACCGCTCAGGTGCAGCAGCGAGTAGAGCAGCATGGAGCCATGGCCGTTCGACAGCACGAACCGGTCGCGATCGGCCCACTTGGGGTCTTCGGGGTTGTGCTTGAGGTAGTCATTCCACAGCACCTCGGCAATATCAGCCATGCCCATGGGGGCGCCGGGATGGCCAGACTTGGCCTTCTGAACGGCATCCATGGAAAGGGCGCGAATGGCATTGGCCAGCTCAAAACGGGACGGCATGGGGTGCTCCTCGCCTGAAAACGGAAAGAATAAAGGCGCTATTGTCGCTGACTTCCTCGGCGGCGGCAAATTCTCGGGGTGCGTTCTGGGAAGAACCCCCAACAGCGTGTAGACTCTGCCTCCCGAAGTAGTAGTGAAAAGGCTCTGCTTCTATATACGGGCAGGGATCCTCCTGCCATGATTTCCTGCTGATGCTGCGGTCATAACGAAGCAGCCGTCATACAGAGGGTCGAGTGCGCGATGAGCGAATATTCCCTGTTTACCTCCGAGTCCGTTTCCGAAGGTCATCCTGACAAGATTGCTGACCAGATTTCTGATGCGGTGCTGGATGCCATTATCGCCCGTGACAAGCAGGCGCGTGTTGCCTGTGAAACGATGGTGAAGACGGGTGTTGCCATTATTGCGGGTGAAATTACCACCTCGGCATGGGTCGATCTCGAAGCGCTGGTGCGTGATGTGATCACCGATATCGGCTATACCTCCTCACAGGTAGGCTTCGATGGCGCCACCTGTGGCGTGATCAACCTGATCGGCAAACAGAGTGTGGATATTGCTCAGGGCGTTGATCGCACCAAACCCGAAGATCAAGGGGCGGGTGACCAGGGCTTGATGTTCGGTTACGCCACCAACGAAACCGACTCCTTCATGCCGGCCCCTATTCACTACTCCCATCGCCTGGTCGAGCGTCAGGCCGAGCTGCGCAAGCATGGCCTGCTGCCCTGGCTGCGTCCGGATGCGAAGAGTCAGGTCACCTTCCGCTACAATGCCGAAGGCCAACCCTGTGGCGTGGATGCCGTGGTGCTGTCGACCCAGCATGACCCTGAAATCGACCAGGAAGACCTGCGCAAGATGGTCAAGCGCGAAATCATCGAGCAGGTGATTCCCGCAGAGTGGCTGGATGCGAATACCCAATACCATATCAATCCGACCGGCAAGTTCGTGATCGGTGGCCCAGTGGGCGACTGTGGTTTGACGGGGCGTAAAATCATCGTCGATACCTACGGCGGCATGGCCCGTCACGGCGGTGGTGCGTTCTCGGGCAAGGATCCGTCCAAGGTAGACCGCAGCGCGGCCTACGCAGGCCGTTACGTGGCGAAGAACGTGGTTGCTGCAGGCTTGGCCGACAAGTGCGAGATCCAGGTGTCTTACGCTATCGGCGTGGCAGAGCCCACCTCCGTGTCGATCGACACTTTCGGCACAGGCAAGATCGACGATGCGAAAATCGTCGAACTGGTGCGCGAGCATTTTGACCTGCGCCCCTACGCGATCACCACCATGCTCGACCTGCTGCACCCGATGTATCGTCTGACCTCTGCCTACGGCCACTTTGGTCGCGAGCCGTTCGAGCATAGCTACCGTTGGACGGACGACAAAGGGGAAGAGCATACCGAGACGTTTACGGCGTTCCCTTGGGAGAAAACCGACAAGGCCGACGCGCTGCGCAAGGCGGCTGGTTTGTAAACACGGATTGGCTCGATGCTGTCCTCACGCCCCTGGCTTACCGCCAGGGGCGTTTTTGTTTGGGCTGGCAGAACCGAGGATTGCGACGCGAATGATTTGCGCTTATATTGCGATCGCGCGTAAATGAGTATCAGTCTCTATACGGCGCTGCCTATGACGCCTCTACCCATCGTGATGAGTGATCCATGATACGTCTTCTTGCTGTGACCGGATGTTGTACCCTGCTGAGCTTGGCATCGTTCTCTGCCTTGGCGGAAAGCACGCAGTATCCTTTGACGCTGAACAACTGTGGCGTTGAGGTCACCTTCGACCAGGCACCCGAGCGAGCCATTGGCCTGGGGCAAGCCAGTGCCGAAATCATGCTGTTGCTCGGCCTGGAAGACCGGATGGTGGGCACTGCCTTCTGGCCGAACCAGGTGTTGCCGCAGTTGGCCGAGGCCAATGCCAAGGTAGAGGTATTGACGGTCGAATTTCCTACCTTCGAGTCTCTTCTGGCCAAGGAGCCGGACCTCGTGACGGCGGCCCTGCCTAGCCTGATAGGCCCCTCCAGCAGAGTGGCCTCCCGGGAAGACTTCGACAGCGTGGGGGTGGCGACTTACCTGTCTCCCAATACTTGCGTTGCCGAAGAGGCGGCCCAGGACAAGTTCGGCTACGGCAGTCGCGACCAGCGCTGGAGCATGGACGGCCTGTATCAGGAGATCAATGAGATTGCCCGAATCTTCGACGTCAACGACCGAGGCCAGGCGCTAATCGAGGATCTGGAGCAGCGTGAAGCCGCCCTGCGGGCCGCCACCCCCGAAGGTCGCGAACCGCTCTCTTTCGTCTTCTGGTTCTCCAGCCCGTCGCCGTCTGCGGACGCTTATCTTGGCGGCAAGAACGGTGCCTCCGGCTTTATCGCCGACGTGTTGGGCGGTACCAATGCCATCGACGCTGATGCGGAGTGGCCAGCCCTTGGGTGGGAAAGCATCATCGCGTCCGACCCGGATGTCATCGTGGTCGCCCGCGTCGATCGTAATCGCTGGGATCTGGACAACGCAGAGGCCAAGATCGAGTTCCTCAACTCGGACCCCGCCACCCGCGAAATGAGAGCGGTGCAGAACGGAGCCATCGTGGTCATGGATGGCCATGCCATGGATCCGACGGTGAGAACGATCTTTGGGGCTGAGCAAGTGGCGGAACAGCTCGAGGCGCTGGGTCTGAGATGAGCGCCACCCTTGGCATGCCGCAAATAGCTGAGCGTCTGCCACGCCTGGTGTGGGTAGCAGGCGTGCTGCTCAGCTCGTTGCTGGTGATCGGGCTGGTCGTGGGCATCAGCGTCGGGATCGGCGATATGCCGATCCCGCTCTCCACGACCTATGCGGTGATCACCAACAAGCTCGGTTGGACGTCCTTCGAACTCAATCGCATCCACGAAGCCATCGTCTGGGATTACCGCTTGAGCCGGGCGCTGGTGGCGGCCTTTTGTGGTGCGGGTCTGGCACTGGCTGGCGCCATCATGCAATCGATGCTGCGCAATCCGCTGGCAGAGCCTTATGTGCTGGGTATCTCTGCCGGAGCATCCACCGGGGCTGTGCTGGTCGTCATGCTGGGGCTGGGCGCTGGCGCGGTGTCGCTATCCACGGGGGCGTTCGTGGGCGCCTTCGCTGCTTTTCTGTTCGTGGCGCTACTCTCGAACGGGGCGCGGGGCGGTGCCGATCGCACGATATTGGCCGGGGTCGCGGCCTCGCAGCTGTTCAACGCGGTGACCTCCTATTTCGTTACCACCGCTGGCAATGCCCAGCAGGCCCGAGACGTGATGTTCTGGCTGCTTGGCAGCTTCGGTGGCGTACGCTGGCCTGATTTTTTGCTGGTGTCGGTGGTGGTCGGGCTGGGGCTGGTGGCCTGCCTATGCTATGCGCGGGTGCTGGATGCCTTTGCCTTCGGCGATGAGGCTGCCGCTTCGCTGGGGGTCAACGTCGGCCGAACGCGGCTCGTCCTGTTCGCCCTTACCGCCGTCATGACGGCGGCCATCGTCAGTATGGTGGGCACGATCGGCTTCGTGGGGCTGGTGGTGCCTCACGCGGCCCGCTTCGTGGTCGGGCCACGCCACTCACGGCTACTGCCTGCCTGTGCCATGGTGGGGGCAATTTTCATGGTCTTGGCGGACATTGCCTCACGAGTATTGATTCCCCAGCAGTCCCTACCCATCGGCGTCGTCACGGCACTGGTAGGCGTACCGTTCTTTGCGGTCATTCTTTATCGGTTGCAGCGCACATCATGAGTATCAAGGCCGAACATCTGATCTGGAAAATTGGCCCTAAAACGGTGATCGATGGGGTCTCCTTCGAGGCCGAGCCGGGCAAGCTGCTGGGCTTGCTGGGCCCTAATGGTTCCGGCAAGACCTCCCTGCTACGGTTGCTGGCGAGGCTCAAGAATCCTCACGCCGGACGAGTTCTGCTGGACGGCCAGGACCTCGCCACCTATCGGCGTCGTGCCATCGCCCAGCGAGTTGCTTTCATCGAGCAGCACGCCACCACCAACGCCAGCCTCAAGGTCATCGACGTGGTCAAGCTGGGGCGCTTTCCCCACCGCACGATGCTCTCGGGGTGGACCCGTGAAGACGATCGAGCGGTCAACGAGGCACTCGAGCGTACCGGCATGAGTGGGAAGCGCGATGATGCCTGGCAAAGCTTGTCTGGCGGTGAAAAGCAGCGTACCCATGTGGCGCGGGCACTGGCTCAATCCCCCAGCGAGCTGATCCTCGACGAGCCGGCCAACCATCTCGACGTGCAGCACCAGATAAGCCTGCTGCGGTTGATTTCCAGCCTGCCGATGACCAGCATCATCGCGCTCCATGACCTCAATCACGCCGCCATGTACTGTGATCGCCTGATCGTCATGCAAGCGGGGCGGATCGTTGCCTCAGGCACCCCTCAGGACGTATTGACCCAGCGCCTGCTGCGCGAGGTCTTCTCCGTCGATGCCCACATCGAAACCTCCCCGCATCATGCGCGTCCGCATATCCATTTTGCCCGCTAGCGGCAGCCCCGGCGCTGATGTTGCGTTGTTGCATCACGCCCAGTTTGAGTTAAGTTAACGTTAGTACGGTGGTTCAGGCGCGGTGGTGCAGGCACCGATGGCTTTGCTGATCATCAGGGGGGCGGCGATGGGGTGGCGGTGGATATTCAGAGCAGGGTGGCTGAGTGGCCTGTGCGCTCTGGCGCTGACGGCGCAGGCCGAGGAGTGCCCGGCATGGCCACAGGAGCGCCTTGTTCAAGAGCGCCAGACGCTGGCCGAGCATATCGCGCTGTGGGACCGTGCCTACCATGACGCGGGTGAGTCGCTGATTGCCGATGAGCTTTACGATCAGGCGCTGGCGAGGCTGGCGCATTGGCAAACCTGTCTGGACGATACCACGCCCCACCGTCCCCTGACCCGATCCACCCGTAGCGATGGCACGGTGACTCACGCGGCTCCACAAACCGGGCTCCACAAGGCCGACGAGGCCGGAGTGCGGCGTTTTACCAGTCGTCGCCAGGGGCTATGGATCCAGCCCAAGGTGGACGGTGTAGCGGTGACTTTGCGCTATCGGCAAGGGGAATTGGTCGAAGCGGTCAGCCGCGGCGATGGGGAGCGCGGCCAGGACTGGACCGAGCGCGTTCGGCAACTGCCCGATGTGCCTGCTTCGCTGCCCGAGCCGCTATCGGCGGTGTTCCAAGGCGAGCTCTATTGGCAGCTTGATCGGCATATCCAGTCGCAAGCTCCCGAGATTGGCGCGCGCGGTGCGGTGGCCGGGGCCATGGCGCAGCAGGCACCCAGTGAGGCGACGCTTTCCCGCGTAGGCTTGTTCGTGTGGGATTGGCCCGATGGGCCTACCGAGATGACGGAGCGGCTGGCGCGACTGACGGCACTGGGGTTCGATACGGCCGAGTACACGCACCCGGTTGCGGGCCATCAGCAAGCGGCCGAATGGCGCGAGCGGTGGTTCAACGAGCCGCTGCCCTTCGCTACCGATGGCGTGGTGCTCAAGCAGGCCGAACGCCCTGGCATTCGTCACTGGTCGGCGTCGCCTCCGGAGTGGGCCATCGCCTGGAAATACCCCGCGCAGCAAGCGCTGGCCCAGGTGCGTGGTATCGAGTTTCGGGTGGGGCGCACTGGGCGAGTGACGCCCGTGTTATGGCTGTATCCCGTGAGCCTGGAAGGGCGCAGCATTCGTCGTGTATCGCTAGGGTCGCTTGAGCAGTGGCAGGCCTGGGATGTTCGCCCAGGAGACCATGTGGCCGTGACGCTGGCAGGGCTGACGATTCCTCAAGTCACCAGCGTAGTCTGGCAGAGTGCTGAGCGGGCGCCGCTCAGTGTGCCATCGCCAGCGCGTTATGATCTGTTGAGTTGTCTGACGCTGACCCCAGACTGTGACGCCCAGCTATTGGCACGCCTGACCTATCTGGGGAATCAGCTGGGCATGCGCGGCATCGGCGAAGGCACCTGGCAGGCCTTGATACGTGCCGGGGTCGTGACGGAGCTGCTGGGCTGGCTGGCGCTGTCGGAGGCGCAGCTGCAACAGGCCCATGGTATTGGCCCCGCCACGGCCGCCTCGCTGGCGGCACAGTTTGCGGCGGCACGGCAGGCGCCCTATGCCGCCTGGGTACGTGCGCTGGGCGTACCGCCGGGCGGCAGCGCCGAGCTGGGGGAGTGGGCAACGCTGGAAGGGCTCTCCCGCGCCGAGTGGCAGGCCCAGCCTGGGGTGGGCCCCGTCCGAGCCGAAGCGCTAGTGGCGTTCTTTGGCCATCCCGAGATCCAGCGGATGGCACGTCAGCTCCAGCAAGCGGGTGTGGAGGGCTTCTAGGCTGTGTATGAAAAGTAGGCGAGCGAAGACCAGACAAGGCAAAAATCGGCGAAAAAACGGAGTTTACATGCTGTAAATGAGTATTTTGAGCCGATTTTTAACGCCGTATGGTCGAGCACAGCCAGTTTTCAGGCAGAGCCTAGGCCAGCCCGGTCAGGTAGAGCATCATCCCCAGATAGAACGGGATCAGCAGTGGCGCCAATAGCGTCGTGGTCAACACGGCCAGGGCGCCTTTTTGGGGCTGAATGCCCAGCTCCATGGCCACGACCACCACATTGGAGGCCATCGGTACCACCCCCAGCAACAGCAGCGCCATGGCCAGCTCCGGTGCCAGCGGCGTCAGCTGTTGCAGCACCAGCACGGCACCGACCATGACCAGTGGCCACAGCACGTAGCGCAGCCCCACGCAGGCTGCCACGAAGCGCGTATCCCAGGCGGCCAGCGTCACCTGGCTGAGCGTCATGCCAATGATCATCATGCCCAGCAGGGTGTACGTGGCGGGAAAGACGGCCAGCGAGTTCATCATGGGCTCGGGGAGCACTACACCCAGCGAGCTGAGCAGCAGGGCCAGCAGGAAGGCATAGACCAGCGGCAGGCGGGCAATCTTGATCAGACTCTGGCGCACTGAGAAGTGCCCTCGCGCGCTCAGGTAAAAGCCCACGGTAAATTCATACAGGTTGATCCCCAGCATGCAGAACAGGTACAGCGTGACGCCCTCCGGCGGCAGCAAGATCAGCGCCACGGGCAGGCCGAAATAGCCGGTGTTGCCGGTGCCGGAGGAAAAGGCCAGCAGAGCACCCTCCTGGGGGCCGAAGCGATGGCGGGTCAAGCGATGTACCAGCAGCGCCATGGCGCTGACCAGCAGAAACATGGCCAGCGACAGGGTCAGATAGGCTGCCGTAGGGCCGCCGTTCATCAGCGCGCGGAAAATCGTCAGGGGAGCAATGAGATAGACCAGCAGCGTGGCAATCGGGCGGGGGTCGATCTTGAGCCGCTGGGCCGCAAGGAACCCTAACCCGACATAGCCCAGCAGCATCAACAGTGGCCCCATCAACGTAGCGGGTGCTAAATCCATTTCTCCTCCTTGAATGTTGTCTGCCGTTCAACATGAGCCGAATTGAAGATCGTGCGTGAAATCTTTCATTGGCCGCCACGCGGGTAAGCAGCGAGAATACCTCACATAATGATCACTTTGTTGTACTGCGAGGATACACCATGAGCAGCCAGGAACATCCGTTAGGTATCAGCTTCGAGTTTTTTCCGCCCAATACCGATGCCGGCCGGGAGAAGCTGATTCACGTGCGCGATGAGCTGGCCGCATGTAACCCTCGCTTCTTCTCGGTGACCTACGGGGCTGGCGGGTCCACGCAGGCGCGTACCCGCGATATCGTGCGTACCGTGAGTGAGAGCGGTATTACCACCGCCCCGCACCTTTCCTGTATCGGCAGCGAGAAAGCCCAGCTACGTGACCTGCTGGCCCAGTATCAGGCGGAAGGCGTGGATAGCCTGGTGGCGCTACGTGGCGATATGCCGTCTGGCATGGGCAGTATCGGCGAGCTGCGCTACGCCAACGAGCTGGTCGAGTTCATCCGTGCCGAAACCGGTGATCACTTCGATATCGCCGTGGCGGCCTACCCAGAATCTCATCCACAGGCTCCCAGCCTCGACAAGGATGTGGAAAACTTTGCCCGCAAGATGAACGCGGGCGCCAATATGGCGATTACCCAGTACTTCTTTACCGCCGATGCCTACTTCCACTTCGTGGACAAAGCGCGGGCGCTGGGTGTCGAGCAGCCGATCATTCCCGGCATCATGCCCATCACCAACTACACCAAGCTGGCGCGCTTTTCCGATGCCTGCGGTGCCGAAATCCCCCGCTGGATTCGCAAGCAGCTTGAAGCCTATGGCGATGACAGCGAGGCTATCGCGGCCTTTGGCACCGAGGTGGTGACGCGCCTGTGCGAGCGCCTGCTGGATGGTGGCGCGCCGGGACTGCACTTCTATACGCTCAATCAGGCCGCGCCGGTCATGAAGGTCGTCGATAATCTCACCTGACCTGCTGCCGATGTGACCCATCAAAAAAACCGACCTGCGCCCTCTGGCGCAGGTCGGTTTTTTTGATGGGGGTGCCACAGGCGCCGTGCGTGGAAGGCCCGGCTTGGAGAGTGGGCAAGGCATGGCTAACCACCGTATGATGCCTGCTCATTGAACCGTGACGGGAGCAGGAAACGATGTGGCTGATAGCTGCCATGTTCGCAGTGACCTATGTGGGAATGGCCGTGGGGCGGCTACCCGGTTTGCAGGTGGACCGTGCCTGGATAGCGCTCTCTGCCGCCTGTGTACTGCTGCTGACCGGCACCGTGAGCCTGGCGGACGTTGGTCAGCATATCGATGTAGGTGCCCTGGTGCTGCTGCTGGCGCTGATGCTGGTATCGGCACAGTTCGGCTTTTCCGGCGTCTACGGGCGTTTGTCTGCGCTGATCATGCGCCACGCCGAGCGTCCCAGCGTCCTGTTGCTGGGCGTCGTGCTGCTGGGTGGTGTGCTGTCGGCACTGCTGGTCAATGACATCGTGGCCTTTGCGATGACGCCGCTGCTCTGTCAGGCGCTGTTGGTTCGTGGCCTGGATCCTCGCCCCTATTTATTGGCGCTGGCGTTGTCGTGTAACGCAGGCTCGGCTGCCAGCCTGATCGGTAATCCGCAGAACATTCTCATTGGGCAGGTCGGCGGGCTCGATTTTTGGGCCTACAGCCTGCAGGCGCTGGTGCCTGCCGTTGCCGCACTGGGCATCACCTACGCCGTCATCTGGGCCATGTGGCGTCACCGCTGGGTGTTGAACGAGCCAGGGGCGGCACCTATGCCGCTGAGCGTGTCCCAGGAAAGCCTGCGTTATAAACCGCTGCTGGCAGCCATGGCGCTGCTGGTCCTGTTCTCGACCCCGCTGCCTCGCGAATGGTCGGCGCTCGCGGTAGCGCTGGTATTGATGATGTCGCGCCACGTCGCCAGCCACCGATATGTGCAGGCGGTGGACTGGAACCTGTTGCTGCTGTTCATGGGGCTCTTCATTGTCACCGGCAGTGTCGCTTCCTTGCCGGAGGCGGGGGTGTTGGTCAACCAGTGGCTGGGGGCGGAAGGTGTGCCGGATGACCCTTGGCGCATGGCCGGGATCTCTCTGGTGGCCAGCAACGTGATCGGTAACGTGCCTTTTGTGATCTTGCTACTGGGGCTGTTCCCGCAACTGCCGGAGGCCACGCTGGTCATGCTGGCGGTCATGTCGACGTTGGCGGGTAATTTGCTGCTGATTGGCAGTGTGGTGAATCTGATCGTGGCAGAGGGGGCTAGGAGGCAGGGCGTTCACCTTGGCTTTCTCACCTTTGCCAAGGCCGGTATTCCGGTGACGCTGTTATCGATGCTGGTAGCGGCTGGGTGGTTTGCATTAGGCGTGCGCTGACAAAAAGGCCGACTCTCATGAGTCGGCCTTTTGCGTTGATGGCTTGTCAGGCGGCGGTGGGAGCCGGTTTCGGTCCGTGCAGCTTGCGCTGCATCAAGAACATGGCCACACCGATACCTAGTCCGGCAATGTCGGTGAAGATACCGCCGTAGATCAGGAACAGCGCGCCGATCATCAGCACCAGCCGTTGCCATACCTGGATCGAGCCAAAGAACCATGCTTGTACCGTGGCCGACAGCATGAAGATACCGATCGACGCCGTAATCGCGACGCGCACGATCTGCAGCGGCGTGCCTTCCATCAGCATGGCAGGGCTATAGAAGAACATGAACGGTACGATAAAGGCCGCCAACCCTACCTTGAACGAGGTAATGGAGGTTTGCATGGCGTTATCGCCAGAAATACCGGCAGCGGCATAAGAGGCCAGTGCCACGGGCGGGGTGATCGCCGACATGACGGCGAAGTAGAAGACGAAGAAGTGCGCAATCAGCGGCTGAATGCCGATGTTGATCAGGCCAGGCGCCACGACGGAAGCCGCCACGGCATAGGCCGCCGTGGTGGGCATGCCCATCCCCAGCAGAATCGAGATACACATGGCGAAGAACAGAGCCAACAGTTGGCTCACGCCCGCCATGCCCAGCAGCAGCGACGAGAAACGTGCGCCCACGCCGGTCAGGGAAATGACGCCCACGATCAGGCCTGCACAGGCACACACGGCAATGATCTGGATCGACATGGTGCCTGCCAGCTGCAGGGCCTTGAGGATTTCACGAATGCCCATTTTGTTGGGTGAAATCCAGCTCACCACGGCAGCCGCAGCTGTGGCCAGAGTGCCCGCACGGATGACCGAGTACCCCATGAACAGGGCGTAGATCAGGATGATGATCGGCGCAAACAGGTACGCGTGACGGGCCAGTTTGCGGAACTGCGGGATTTCATCCTTGCGCATACCGCGCATGCCTTTCTTCGCGGCTTCCAGGTCGACCATGAAATAGACCGACAGGAAGTACAGCGCGGCCGGAATCAGCGCGGCAACGGCAATCTCGCGATAGGGAATGCCGGTGATTTCCGCCATGATGAAGGCACCTGCGCCCATGATCGGCGGCATGATCTGGCCGCCGGTCGAGGCAGCGGCTTCGATCGCCCCTGCGCTACGGCCCGGATAACCTACCTTCTTCATCAGCGGGATGGTCAGAGAGCCGGTGGAGACCACGTTGCCCGCTGAGGTACCGTTGATCATGCCCATCAGGCCAGAAGCGAAAATCGACACCTTGGCCGGACCGCCCCGCGAGCGCCCTGCAGCGGCAAAGGCGAAGTTGACGAAGTAGTCGCCCACTTTCGAGGCTTGCAGGAACGCTGCAAAAATAATGAACAGAATGATGTAAGTGGAGGAGACCGCCGTCGTTTGCCCGAGCACCCCGATATCGGTGTAGAGCTGGCTGAAGAAGCGGTTGACCGACAGGCCCGGGTAGCTCAGGAAGCCAGGCAGGTAAGGGCCGCCAAACACATAGGCCAGAAAAATGGCAGAAATGATGACCAGTGCATTACCTGCTACGCGGCGGGTCAGCTCCAGAATCAGCAGCGAACCGGCCATGGCGGCGTAGGTAATGCCAACCGGGGCAAAAGAGGTGCCCGTGGACATACGCAGTGGCGTATTGTAAACCGTGATCAGATAACCTGCGCTGGCCAGTGCGACGATCATCAGCACCAGGTCAGGCATGGAGAATTTGGAGCGCTCCTGGCGATAGAACCAGGACAGCAAGATAGCCCCTACCGTGGCGAGCAGCATCGGGTAGCCGAAGTGCCAGGTTTCCACGTGAGGGTCGATACGCATGGCGCCCCCGGAAAGGGCTTGCCACATCAGAAAAGCCTGTACCAGCGCGTAGCCTGCAGGCAGTAGCAGCGCGGCACCTAGCAGTGTCAGCCACTTGGGCGACTCATCGCTGGCGTCGCTGGCAAATCGTGCTCCAGTGAACAGACCAAAGCCAAGGATCAGGGCGCCTGCCACGTGAATGATCCGGTAGGTCCATGTTTCCATGGGAATCGCGTTCAGCGTAATCAGGTGAAACAGCGAGTAGGCGATGGCAACGCCGGCGAAAAGCATCCACTGCCAGCCGGTAAACAGACGACGGTTTGACTCGACGACCTCTTCGTCGACACCTTCGGCGAGTATGGCCTTGGCGTCCTGTTGCTCAACGGGGTCGCTAGCGGGTGCAGCCGGGTTGGGGCTGCCGGTGTTGTTGCTCATGGAGGTTACCCTTGGGATGGATCGTCAGCGAAGGTGCTTGGGTAATTCAGGAAGTGCTTATTCATGGCCAGAGCGGCAAGAGCCGACCCTGTAAAGAGTCGGCTCTTGTCCTGGTGCGTCAGCGCTTACTGGCGAATCATGTCGTCGGCAATGTCATAGCCGTTTTCATTGAACCAGCGAGCAGCACCGGGGTGGTAAGGCATGACCGTGTTGTACTTGACGTTCTCGGGAATGCTCTCTTCGGCACTGCGGTGGATAGACACCATCCGGTCGTTGTTTTCCATGGTGATGCGCGTGACTTCATACACCAGGCTTTCAGGCAGGTCACAGCCGGCAATGGCGAAGTTCCACATGGAAACAGCGCGGGCGTCTTCTTCCAGCGTTTCGTAAGTGTTGGCCGGAATCATGAATTCAGAGACCGGGAAGGCGTCGACGATCTTGGCCTGCTCTTCTTCGGTGAACTCGATGATGTTGACGTTAGTTTGAACTTCCAGCTGGCTGACGGCCGGGATCGGTACGCCCGCTGCAAAGGCAACGACGTCCAGCAGTCCATCCTGCAACTGGCCGCCCAGGTCAGACCAGCCGCCGTTACGGCGCTCGAAATTGACGCCCAGCTCTTCGAGGATGGCAGGGAAGTAAACGTCAGAGGTAGAGCCTGCGGGGCCAAAACCAATGCGCGAGCCGTCCGGAATCTCGGAAATGGAGGTAATGCCGGTGCTGGCCAGCGCGGTGATGGAGAATGGCGTCTCATACATCGGGAACAGGGCACAGGCGTTATCCATGACCACACCCGGTGCCAGCGGGCTACGGCCGTTCATGGCGTCATCTGCGGGGCCCAGTGTGGTCAGGCCGAAGGCCAGCTCACCCGCGTGAACCAGTGCCAGGTTCTGAGTCGGTCCACCGGTGACTTCACCACCGCCGGTAATGCCACCCAACTGGTCGGCAATCAGGTTAGCCCAGCCAGAACCGTAGATGTAGAAGGTGCCGCCCTGGCTGGCAGTACCTACGGTAAAGCTGGAGGGCCAGCCGTCACGATCAACTTCCGCATGGGCGGTGGTCGCAGCGACCAGCGCGCCGCCAGCCAGCAGGGCAAGAGACTTGGGCATCATATTACGCATGGCGAGATTTCCTAAGCTGTTATTGGGATTATCGTCTGGCATATCGAGAGTGTGGCCAGTGCTTGTTCTAATAAGCAGCTTATATAGAGCGATTGTCATGCCAATAGCTGAGTTTTTATTGGAATACAATCGCTTATAGAAATCTTATTCAACTTTGGTTGAAAGTCGCTCGATGCGTTATGGCTGGCTTTACGCACGAAAGCGAAAAATGAGTGTGCGGTTTTTCGCACACTTTTGATGGTGAGAACGATCTCTCTCGTAGCGACATCTCTGCGTCGCTACTTTGGTTTGCCGGGATCCAGAATACGCACCGGCTGTACATCCTGTACTTTTTGCTCGTCGCGTACCTGATTGACCCGAGTCACCAGCTCCGGCGATGTGTCATCCTCGATCGGCAGCTGTTCGAAGAAATCACAGCTGACGCATTCACGGTAGCGAATGCCATTCTGTTCCCAGGCACGAATACGATCCATGGCAGCGCAGCGTGGGCATGTGACCCCGGCAATAAAGCGTTTGATACTCGACATGACAAGACTCCCGATACGCGGCAGCAGGGCTGCCGCGCAGAGATAAAGGGTGGATCAGGCGGCACGAATACCGCTGTGGCGCAGCAACGGTGCCACACTGGGCTCGCGACCACGAAACGCGACGAACAGCTCGGCAGCATCGCGGGCGCCGCCCTGTTCAAGGATCTCTTCCTTGAAGCGCTGGCCGGTGGCAGGGTCAAAAATACCCGCTTCTTCGAAGGCGCTCCAGGCGTCGGCAGAGAGCACTTCGGCCCACTTGTAGCTGTAATATCCCGCCGCATAGCCCCCTGCAAAAATGTGGCTAAAGCTGTTCTGGAAGCGATTGAAGGGCACCACGGGAACCACTGAGGTGTGGCGGCGTACGTCGTCCAGCAGGCCTTGTACGTCGTCGGCGCTGGGAGCTTCCAATTCATGGTGCAGGCGCATGTCGAAGAGCGAAAACTCTATCTGGCGCAACATGCCCATGGCGGACTGGAAGTTTTTAGCCGCCTGGAGGCGCTCGAACAGTGCATCGGGGAGCGGTTCGCCGGTATCCACGTGTCTGGACAGTAGCGCTAGCCCCTCTTTTTCCCAGCAGTAGTTCTCCATGAACTGGCTAGGCAGTTCGACCGCGTCCCAGGCCACGCCGTTGATGCCGGAAACATCGGCGATGTCCTGCTTGGTCAGCATGTGGTGCAAGCCGTGGCCGAACTCGTGGAACAGCGTTGTGACTTCGTCGTGGGTCAGCAAGGCAGGTTTGCCGCCCACCGGGGCGGTGAAATTACAGGTCAGGAAGGCGACCGGCAGTTGCAGGCCATGTTCCGTCTGGCGGCGTACTCGGCAGTCCGCCATCCAGGCGCCTCCACGCTTGCCCTCCCGGGCGTAAAGGTCGAGGTAGAAACCCGCAATCGGCTTGCCTTGCTCGGTAATTCTGAAAAACCGCACATCGTCATGATAGCTGGCCACGCTGGCATCTTCCGCTACCTGTACGTTGTAGAGGCGCTCAATGACCTGAAACAGCCCGTTGACCACATGGGGGGCGGGAAAGTAGGGGCGTAACTGCTCCTGGGAGAGGTCATGGCGAGCCACGCGCAGCTTTTCACTGGCATAGGCGACATCCCATGGCTGCAGCGTGTCGAGCCCGAGCTCATCACGGGCGTAGGCGCTGAGCTCGGCAAACTCCTGCTGGGCTTGCGGCTTGGCACGCTGGGCCAGGTCTTCGAGAAAGTCGAGTACCTGGGTGGGGGAGTCGGCCATCTTGGTGACCAGCGAGTAGTCGGCGTAAGTATCGAAGCCGAGCAGGCGGGCCAGCTCCTGGCGCAGGGCCAGCGTCTCTTCCAGAATGGGGGCGTTATCAAACTGGCCTGCCTTAGGGCCCTGGTTTGAGGCGCGCGTCACAAAGGCGGTATACACTTCCTCGCGCAGTTCGCGGTTATCGGCATAGCTGACGATCGGAAAGAAGCTGGGGAAGTCGAGCGTGATGCGGTAGCCCTCTACGCCCTTTGCCTCTGCCAGTGCTTTCAGCGTTTCCAGAGCGCTTTCCGGCACGCCTGCCAGCAGCGTAGGATCAGTGATGTCCTTGTGCCATGCCTGTGTGGCATCCAGCACATGGTTGGAAAACTGATTGGATAGCGTGGAGAGACGCGCTTGAATGTCGCCGTAACGAGCCTTCTTGTCGGCTGGCAGGTCCACGCCCGCCAAGCGGAAGTCGCGCAGCGCGTTATCAACGGTGCGCCGTTGGGCGGTGCTCAGGTCATGCCAAGCGGAGCCTTCCTTGAGCGCCTGCCAGCCCTTGAAAAGCCCTTCATGTTGGCCCACCCAGGTGCCAAAGGCCGACAGCTTCTCCAAGCAGGCCTGATAGGCGTCACGCAGTTCCGGGCTGTTCATGGTGCTGTTGAGGTGCAACACCGGCGACCAGGCCTGAGACAGGCGGTCGTTCACGGCTTCCATGGGCGCGGCAAAGTTGTCCCAGGTAGGCGGTTGATGAGCGGCTTGTTGGGCAAGGCGCTCGATGGCGTCGCGACCCTCATCGAGCAGTTGTTCTACCGCGGGCACCACGTGTTCGGCACGAATGTCGGCGAAAGGGGGGAGCTCATGGCTCTCTAGCAACGGGTTGCGGGACATAGGCACCTCTATGGCGGCAGGTTGGTTCATGCGGGCGCGTAAAGCGTCCGTGGATAATGACACAGTGCGGGCAGCCAAGGTCAGTTTCAATGGCGGCATTGGCCTGGAGGCATGCGCCTGCTAGTCTTGCCGCCTTTTGATACGTCGAATCGAGTGCCACCAAGGCAGGAGCAGAAGATGAGTGAAACGCTGGAGCGTTGGGGGTCGAAGCGTGCCTTTATTCTCGCGGTGACCGGTGCCGCGGTAGGGCTTGGCAATATTTGGCGGTTTCCCTATGTGGCCGGGGAAAACGGCGGGGCGGCCTTCTTGCTGATTTACGTGGCGTTTGTCCTGTTGCTGGGCCTGCCCGTGATGATGGCGGAAATTCTCATTGGCCGCGCTGGCCGTCGAGGTCCCATGCAGTCACTGGGCGTACTGGCCACACAGGCGGGTGCCTCGCCCCACTGGCGCTGGCTGGGGCTGTTCGGCGCGCTGACGGTGTTTTGCATTCTGTCGTTTTATTCCGTGGTGTCTGGCTGGTCGATCGAGTTTCTGGTGGCCTCCATCAATGGCAACTTTGACGGGGCCAGTGCCGCCGAGATCGGCGCTGGCTTTGACGCCTTTCTGGCCAACCCAGGCTTGCTGATTTTCAACCATTCACTGTTCCTGTTCATGACCATGACGGTGGTGGCGGCTGGCGTCGCGAAAGGCCTGGAGCGGCTCAATAATCTCTTGATGCCGGTGCTCTATGGCCTGTTGGTGCTATTAGCCCTCTACGCCATGACCACCAGCGGCTTTGGGGCGGCGCTGCACTGGCTGTTCATGCCGTCTTTCGAAAACGTCACCGCGTCGGTGGTGCTGCATGCCATGGGACACGCTTTTTTCACCCTGGCCGTAGGGGCGTGTGCGTTGATGGCCTACGGGGCCTATATGCCGGATGAACAGAGCCTGCCGAAAGCCGCTTGTGCGGTAGCCGTGCTGGATATCAGCGTGGCGCTGCTGGCGGGTATTGCGATCTTTTCGGTAGTGTTTGCCCAAGGGATGGACCCGGCGGACGGGCCGGGGTTGATGTTCGTGACCCTACCCATTGCCTTCTCTGAGTTGCCCTGGGGCTCCCTGTGGCTGAGCGTGTTCTTTTTGCTGCTGCTGCTGGCGACGTGGACGTCAGCCATCAATCTGGCGGAGCCCATGGTGGCCACGCTGCAGGGCCTTGGCTGGCGGCGCAGCGTTTCCACGGCCGTCGTGGCGATCAGTGTCTGGCTGCTGGGGCTGCTGTCGGCCTTTTCCTTTTCTCACCTGGCGGAGTTTAGACCGCTGTTTGGGCGCAACGTGTTCGAGCTGGTCAGCAGTATCCCTCCGGACATCTTCCTGCCCATGGGGGGATTGTTGATTGCCATCTTCGCGGCCTGGGTAATGCCACAGCCCTTGGTGATGCGCACCCTGGGCGTGGGTGAGCGAGGCTTCCTGCTTTGGCAACGTCTGGTCCGTTGGGTCTCCATTCCGCTGACCTTCATCGTCCTGCTGGGTGGATTGCTATAGTGGTTCTTGTGTCACTAACAGGAGAGTCTTCATGAGCAATGCCTTACGCGCGTTTCACGCACACTCCCCTACGTTGGGCGAGCGTGTCTATATCGACCCGGCCAGTGTCGTGATCGGCAACGTCACTCTGGGCGACGACTGCTCGGTATGGCCCATGAGCGTGATCCGTGGCGATATGCACAGGATCACTATCGGGGCGCGCACCAGCGTGCAGGATGGCAGCGTGCTGCATATCACTCACGCCAGCGATTTCAACCCGGAGGGCTTTCCTTTGACAATCGGTGACGATGTCACCATCGGTCACAAGGCCATTCTTCACGGCTGCACGTTGGGTAACCGCATTCTGGTGGGCATGGGCGCCATCGTCATGGATGGCGCGGTGGTGGAGGACGAGGTGATTATTGCGGCGGGAGCGGTGGTGACACCGGGCAAACGGCTGGAAAGTGGCCATGTATATGCGGGCAATCCTGCCAAGCCGTTGCGGCCTTTGAAAGAGCAAGAGCGGGCCTTTTTCCCCTATACGGCAGGCAACTACGTCAAATTGAAGGACGAGTTTCTAGCACAGCAAAGTGGTTAGCCTAAACCTTTGGTAAACGGCAGCTTTTTTTATATCAGGCCGTGTTGTAGTCTTCGATAATCTGGTAATTTATCCAGTTTTTCAGAGTGCCACGACATGGCCAACTTTCGCACGCACATCACGGTGGCCGCCGCAGGCGGCACACTCATGGCCTATATGGGCTGGCAGGCGCAGTGGTGGCCCGCGTCGCAATCCTTGCTGATCATTGCGCTGGTTGCCTTCGGCGGCATCCTGCCCGACATAGACGCAGACCGCTCTCGCTCTATCCGTCTGATTTTCAACCTGTTGTCGGTGCCTACCCTGGTATTGGGGGTGTTGATGCTGCAGCCTTGGTTGACGCCTGGACTGCTGCTGGTGGCTTGTGGCGGTATCTATTTCTCAGTGCGCTACCTGGCCGCGATTCTTTTCTCCAGATTGACCGTTCACCGAGGTATCTGGCATTCGCTGATGGCGGCAGGGCTGTGCGCCTTGGCGACGGCGGCGCTCAGCTTTCATCTGCTGGAGCAACCCGCCTGGTTGGCCTGGTCGCACGGGGCGGCAGTACTGATAGGTTTCATCATCCACTTGGGGCTGGATGAGCTGTTCAGTGTCGATCTGGAGGGGGCGCGGCTGAAGCGCTCGTTTGGTACGGCGCTCAAGCTGGGTGACAGCCGGCGCCCTCTCTCCAATCTATTGATGCTCATTGCCATGCTGGTGTTGATACCCTGGGTGCCGCCCTGGGGAGTGCTGCTGGAGTTGATGCATCAGGGATCACTGCTGTGGCGATAATCGTCAGCACTCAAACCGTGTTTTTTGAGTTTGTCGTAGAACGTCTTGCGCGGGATGCCCAAGTGGCGACACACCTCCGTTACGCGGCCATGGTGGCGCGCCAGTGACTGGCTGATGAGGCTCTTTTCGAACAGTTCTACCTGGCGCGGTAGCGATGGTTCATGGGTATCTGCGGCGACGCCCTCCAGCAAGGCGTCCAGACGATAGTCGAAAGCCGCACCCAGCAAAACGTAACGTTCTGCCAAGTTGCGCAGCTCGCGCACGTTGCCTGGCCAGTCGTGGGCCAGCAGGGCGGCAATGGCCGGGCTGTCCAGCGTCGGCGCTTCCAGCCCGCTACGGTTGGCGGCGACCACGGCAAAGTGTTGAAAAAGGAGCGGGATGTCTTCTCGCCGTTCGCGCAGGGCGGGCAGGGGCAGAGTGACCACATTGAGGCGGTAGTAGAGGTCTTCGCGAAACAGCCCGTCGTCGGCGGCCACCTTGAGATCCACTTTGGTGGCGGCAATGACGCGAATATCGAGCGGCACGGCTTCGTTGGCCCCCAGGCGTTCGACGCTGCGTTCCTGCAGTACGCGCAGCAGTTTGACCTGCAGCGCCATGGGCATGGACTCGATCTCGTCCAGAAACACCGTGCCGCCGTTGGCATGTTCGAACTTGCCGATACGCCGCTCCACGGCCCCCGTGAAAGCGCCTTTCTCGTGACCAAACAGCTCTGATTCGATGGTGTTTTCCGGCACGGCGCCGCAGTTGATGGCCATGAACGGATTATTGCGGCGGGCACTGCGTTCATGGATCGCACGAGCCACCAGATCTTTCCCCGTTCCAGTTTCGCCAAACAGCAAGACATCGGCCTCTACCTGGCTGATGCGCTGGATCATGGCTGCCAAGCGCGAAATGATTGGCGTGCGGCCGACCAGGCGAGGCCCGAGTGCTGCGTGCTGGACTTCGAGTTCGGCTTTCAGGCGCAGGTTTTCCAGGCTCAGCTGGCGCTTTTCGATGCCGCGTCTGACGACGTCCAGCAGTTGATCGCCCGCAAAAGGCTTTTCCAGAAAATCCCATGCACCGGCGCGCATCGCTTCTACCGCCGTCGAGATGTCGCCATGGCCGGTGATCAGAATGATCGGCAGGGTGGCATCGCGATGGTGTAGTTCATGCAACAGGGCCATGCCATCCATGCCAGGCATGCGGATATCGCTGACGATGACGCCTGGAAAGTCGTCGGGCAACGCTGCCAACGCTTGCTCTGCGGATTCGAAGCAGTAGGGGGTGTAGCCGGCCAGCTCCAGGGTCTGGCTCGCGGTGATACGCAGGTGTGGCTCGTCGTCGATCACCATGACCGGCAGTGTCGACGGTTCATGCATGGTTATTGTTCTCCGTTACTCTCTGCAGCTCGCTGGGGGGCGGCACACGCGTGCGCGGCAAGGAGATCGTGAAGCACGCGCCTCCCTCGGCTCGGTTGCTGGCCTGCAGCTTGCCGCCCAAGTCTTCCATGATACGCGATGAGATGGAAAGTCCTAGCCCCAGGCCGCTGCCTGGTGCCTTGGTGGTGAAAAAGGGCTCGAAGATTCGCGAGACATGTTGTTCGGCGATGCCGGGGCCATTGTCGATGACATGGATATGCACGTGATGGGGCGTGGCCTCGGCCTGCAGTGTGAGTGTGGGCTGGGCGGCGTCTTTCATTGCCTGAATGGCATTGCCAATCAAGTTGACGATGACCTGTTCCAGGCGTACCAGATCTCCCTCTACCCATAGAGTCTCGGACGGCCACTGCGGCGTGACCTGGATATTGCCATCGCGCAGGCGGCTATGAAACAGCCGGAGGGCGTATTCGATGCAGGCCTGAACAGAGATGGTTTCGTGCCGTTCGCTGCTCTTGCGAGAAAATTGCCGTAGCTGAGCACTGATGTCGGCCATGCGCTGGGTCAGCTCGACGATTTGCGCCAAATTGGCATCGGCTTTCTCGATGCGCGTCAATTCGATGAAGCGGCGCGCATTTTCAGCATAGGCGCGGATGGCGGCCAGCGGCTGATTGAGCTCATGATTGATGCCTGCCGCCAGCTGGCCCAATACGGCCAGCTTGGCGGCTTGTATCAACTCGTTCTGGGTTTGCTGAAGATTGGCTTCTGCCCGGCGGCGCTCTTCGATTTCATCGGAAAGGCGTTGATTGCTGGCCACCAGATCGCGTGTTCGACGCTCCACGCTGGCTTCCAGCTCATCGCGCGCGCGCGCCAGAGTCTGTCGTTCACGTTCGGCAAAGGCTTCCCGCTCTCGGCGTAGCCGTAAACGTTGCCAGCCGATGCCCGCGCCCAGTGCAACGACGCCATAGAGGCCTCCTGCCATCAAGGCGGCCACCCATTGGGCGCTGATCACCGAGTTCAATGGCTTGAGAATATGCATCTGCCAGCCAAATTCCGGTAGCGGTCTCGTCAAGCTGAGGTAGCGCTCTCCCTGCAGCGGGCCATGGGCAAAGCTGACAAGGTAGCTGTCGGGGCCATAGGGGGCCTCTACCTCGATGCCGGAGGGGTCGAGCGGCTCGATGGCATAGCGACGCGTTGCGCGAAGGCTTTCGCGCTGCGCTTCGTTGAGGGGGTAAAGCGCATTCATGCGCAGCTCGGGTTGGCTGGCCATGAAAATGATCGAGTCGCTGTCCGTGACAAACAGCTCCGCATCTTGCTGTGCCCAGCTCTCTTCGACCTCATCGAGCAGCACTTTGATGACCAGCACACCATCCGGTGTAGCGTCGGGTGACGTATCGTCCAGCCATACGGGGGCAGAAAAGAAGTATCCCCGCTCCAGCGACTGCGTACCCAGACCGTAAAAACGCCCCTGCCCACCGGCAATGGCATCGGTGTAATAACTGCGGAAGGCGTAGTTATGGCCAATGAAAGTATTGGGGCGATGCCAGTTGCTGGCCGCAATGGTGTAGGCGTCGCGATCCAGCAGATAAACGTCCGACACACCTGCCGTAAAGCGAAAGCGGTCCAGCAGCAGGTTCAGCGACATGGGGTCCTGACCTTCGTGCGCAGCCAGGAAACGCTGGATGCCTTCTCGGGTAGAGAGCATTTGGGGCAGGTAATCATAACGGGACAGGTAGCCCGTCAAGTTGGCTGCCGATAGGCGCAGTTCGTTTTCAGCGTCGTCACGCAAATTGCCAAGCGCTTGCTCTCGCGCCAGCTGTGCGGCTTGCCACATGCAGAGCGCAAGCCCCATCGGCAGGATCAGCAGCCAGGCAAGCCGCCAGCGTGGGCCGGATGAGCTCATGCGGAGGTGCGCGTGCCTTGGGCACGGCGTAATGCGCGCTGAGCGCGGGTTTCCGCGCGGGCCATTTCGAGTAACCCCTCTTCCACATACACCAGATGTTCATGAGCGCGGGCTCGGGCATCTTCTGCGCGGCCATCCAGGATGGCATTGAGAAGCGCTCGGTGCTGCTTCATCAACTGTGAGCGGGAGTCTGGCTTGGCAAACAGGTGCGCCAGATTATCCACGATACTCTGCTCCAGGAGATGGAAGATACCGCGAATGGTGTGCAAGAGCAGGACATTGTGCGCTGCTTCGGCAATCGCCAAATGAAACGCGGCGTCCAGCTTGGCTTCCTGTGCAGGGTCGGCGCCGACGAAACCGCCGTCCAACTCCTCGAAGCGCTGTATCAGCACGGCTTTGTCGGCGGGTGTCGAGCGCAGTGCAGCATAGTAGGCCGATATGCCCTCCATGGCATCGCGAAACTCCAGCAGATCCAGGTGAAACTCCTTGTGGCGGGAAAGCATTTCCAGCAAGGGGTCGGTATAGCCGCTGTTGAGCGTCTCGTTGACGAAGGTGCCGCCGCCTTGGCGACTGCTCAGTAACCCGCGGGCAGCCAATTTCTGAATGGCTTCTCGCAAGGAGGGGCGGGATACGCCAAAACGCTCAGCCAGTTCTCTTTCAGGGGGCAAGCGCTGCCCGGGTTTCAGGCTTCCTTCCAGAATCATGCCTTCAAGGCGTTCGGTAATCACATCGGCAAGGCGCTGCTGGCGGAGCGGCGGGTAAGACATGAACAGTAGCTCCAATAATTGGTAAGACCAAGAATAAGCAAATTAAGTGTTCTGCTCAAGCGTAGGTAGTACATCAATCTCGTCGGAAATTGGCTCTTTGAACTAAAGTATGGTGGGCGTTGAGGCCGTGATTCATGTTTTATGTTTGACACGATAGACAGGCCTCTCTAATGTTGTTTCTGTTTTTTTGTAAATTGGTAAAACCAATTTATATTCTGGCTAAAGTGCTGGCATGCCAAAGAGTCGTAGGTACGCAAGTGCATGTAAGCATGGCTTTTTTGCTGACGTAACAATAACAGCGCAATTTCTCCACAGGGTGCTTCATGATCATTTCTGCCTCCACGGACTATCGCCAGGCTGCCAAGCGTCGCCTTCCACCTTTCCTTTTTCATTATGCGGATGGAGGGTCGTACGCAGAGCACACTCTGCGTCGCAACGTGGATGACCTGCGTGATGTTGCGCTACGTCAGCGGGTGCTGAAGGACATGTCCTCGCTTTCTCTGGAAACCGAGCTGTTTGGTGAAAAGCTTGCCATGCCGCTGGCGCTGGCGCCGGTAGGGCTGGCAGGTATGTATGCGCGGCGGGGTGAAGTGCAGGCTGCCCGAGCGGCCAGCAAAAAAGGCGTGCCCTTTACCTTGTCGACTGTGTCGGTTTGTCCGATTGCCGAAGTGGCGGCAGCGGTCGACCGGCCCATCTGGTTTCAGCTCTACGTCCTGAAAGACCGTGGGTTCATGAAGCATGTGCTGGATCGCGCCAAGGAGGCTGGCGTAAAGACGCTCGTCTTTACCGTGGATATGCCAGTGCCCGGAGCGCGTTATCGTGATGCTCACTCCGGCATGAGCGGCAGGCACGGCCCGACACGGCGTATTCTGCAAGCGGCGTTGCATCCCTTGTGGGCCTGGGACGTGGGTGTCAATGGTCGTCCGCATGACTTGGGGAATGTGTCCGACTATCGCGGTAAGCCAACCGAACTCGAGGATTACATTGCCTGGCTGGGCAACAACTTCGATCCTTCTATCTCCTGGAAGGATCTTGAGTGGATTCGAGAGCAGTGGGATGGGCCCATGATCATCAAGGGCATTCTTGATGCGGAGGATGCGCGGGATGCGGTGCGATTTGGCGCAGACGGTATCGTGGTATCCAACCATGGCGGTCGTCAGCTGGACGGCGTGCCGTCCACGGCGCGTGCCCTGCCTGCTATCGCGGATGCGGTCAAAGGAGACTTGGCGATTTTGGCAGACTCTGGGGTACGCAGTGGCCTGGATGTCGTCAGGATGATTGCCATGGGGGCGGATACAGTGCTTATTGGTCGGGCATTCATCTATGCGCTGGCGACAGCGGGAGAGGCTGGCGTGACCCACCTGCTCGAGCTATTTGAAAAAGAGATGCGCGTTGCCATGACGTTGACCGGGGCGCGTACCATTGCAGATCTCGGGCCTGAGTCGCTGGTGTCGAATGCTCTGCGGGTGCTGCCGCAAGAGTAGCTGTGGACAGCGCGGCCTGCGCCGTCAGGGCGCTAATAGATACAGTGCTGCAAGGCTGTGAAATTATTTTACAAAAGCCCTTGCCAACCCGGCAGCGAATCCGTAAAGTACGCATCCGCTGCCGGGGACGCCAAGCGTTACCAGCGGTGAAGAAGGTTGAAAAACCTTCGGTTTGTCAGGAAGTTAGCGTCATCTGTTGGTTAGATTGATCGTTTGCTTTACTCGCTGAAAACAGCCCTTGACAAACACCACGGAATGCGTAGAATACGCCTTCCTCGCTGAGGCAACACGGTTCAGGTCACCGAACCAGTCACAGCGAAATGAT
>NZ_BMXN01000031.1 GCF_014651775.1 Vreelandella hamiltonii | reverse complement strand
TGTTGGGCATGGCACTGTCTGGGTGAATGGCGATAATGGCTATATTGCCATGCAGGTCAGTGGGTTAGAAGTGCTTCCGGGGGCCGGTCTCACGGATTCAGGTTATTCTTAACAACTCCACTTGACTTTGTTCAGCAAGCGGCAACTCATACCGTTGCGGTTGAGTACCTTTATCCCTACTGCTAATACCTAACAGTTTATAGAGCAAAATAAGGTCATCAAACATAACCTTTCGCATTATCAAGACTCCGAAGTCTCTCTTCTCAAACTATCTATCAGGTGAGAAGGAACACCAGAAAGCTTAATACTATTATCTTCAAGCAATTGAATATTTCCTTCTGCGATAGCTTCCCTATCAAAACTAAGGCTCCAGTGCTGCGACTTACCACTAAACTTCACCAGACCTAGAAGCCCCTTCTTGTGAGGGACAAAACCATCGCTAATAGGCTCTTCACTTTGAGCCAAAGCACTTTTTAGCGCATCAGGATTTAGAGGCCATACAACGTTAGAAAACTCTTCTAAATGCAACTCTAAACTTGAATCAGCCATTTCCCTGCAGTATTCATCTACCTTTTTAAAAAAAGCGTCTCGCTGCTTATCTGAAAGTGGAGCCCCATCGATCTTTACAGAATTAGCAAAATCCTCTATCACTTTAGTCAGGGACTGAGTATCACTTAAATTAGAGATAGAAGAGTCGCAAGCTAGGAACCTCTTAAAATAATCTGCAACGTCTCCAGTACCCTTTAAAAAGCTTAAATACCTTCCCTCATTATTTTTCCAGGCGGTCACATTGAGTTGTCCCGCAAAACGCAAACCCTTAAGATTTAGAAAGCCAACCTCCTCTAACTCATCACCTTTATCTTCTTCCTCGTTTAATGCAATTGCATACTCATCATTAATAACAGCCACTAGCAAATAATCTTTACTAGAGTGCGTGAACTGCGCTATAAAAACATGTCCACCTGAGGATGCACTTGATCTTTTAGATTCAGATGCTAAGGCATCTGCCATTTCTAAACTAAAAGACTTAAAGTCAGTTTTTTTATCAATAAAATAACTCCTCACATACACTTGCGAACGATTTTCTTCAGTGTTTCCATTAAAAGAGCCAAAAGACTTAGATGGCTTAGAAGAATATGCCTCATATAATCGATCAACCAACTTCTGAGCAAGCAGTGTTTTAGCTAAGGGCTTAGACCTAGCCCTAACACTAACATTATCCTTTACATATTGACTCTTTATAAGCTCATGAGTAATAAGATGATGCAACTCAGTCTTAGCAACGTACTCCTCACCTGAGTCGTTTGCAGTTTTATCTTGTACTTTTCTGGCATTTAAACTCATCGCTCCACCCTGAGAGTTAGTTATATTAGCATTAAGCCAGCAAGAATAAAAAATCGTTTAAGATCATTCAAAACAACTGACTTACGAGAAAAATTGCAATCAAACAACCCGCCCAATCCGAATTTCACTCCGCCCCAAAATCTCCACATCATGCATATCCTGCGGCTTGATCATTTCCGGCTGGTAATGGTCGTTATCGCTAATCAGATACAGCGCCCCGCCCGCCAGTCGCTGCACCCGCTTAATCCGGCGCTCGCCACTCACCAGCAGCAAGAACCCCCCTTCCTACTTCGGGTCGCTGTTGCTCCAATCCACCAGCACCCAATCGCCATCGGCCAAGGTACCGTCCATCAAATCGCTGCACGTTGACGAGCGCTTCCTTCAGCGCAAGCTGGCACATGTGCACGAGCGCTGCGGGTTAAATTACATCGTTTTTGATATTTAGAGCCTAACCCATGAACCCTCACAACACCATTAACCCTAAGCTGAATTATGCCACGTGAGGCTGCCAGCAGCCCATGATGACCTCCCTCAACAAGCTCGCATGTGCCGAGATGAAGCGGATTCAACAGCTTGAAGTGCTTTCCAGGAAGGCCCCTGCTCGCCTGCTGATGTTGCGCGGTATTGCACAGGGCAAACAAGACATCCTCTCCACCGGATAGCACGGTGATGAAATCCTCGACCTGGCCTGCCCACTTCTGAGCCCGAGCGTTGGTGCTGCACGTTTTACTCTGTGAGCGATGGCCTTTCTTCCGTACAATAGTCCGCCACTCCCCTTGCCGCTTCTGAAAACTCGCTATTGGTGTACCCGGATTTTTGGAAAGTGGGCGTTTTCCGCCACTGGCTACACTGGCGGTACACTGAGGGCGGTTTTTAACGGTATCAGGTGGCAACATATGTGTATATTCATACAGTTACAGAATTTATTAAATGACTGATTTTATTAGCAACAACAGTGCCGACAGGGGTAGGTTGTTTTCTGTGGCCCCCATGATGGACTGGACCACAAGAGACTACCGTGCGTTTGCTCGCACCTTGACCAGGCGTGCACTGCTGTATACCGAGATGGTGACCACCGGTGCGGTGCTGCACGGCTCCCCGCGTGAGCGCTTTTTGGGGTACAGCGAGGTGGAGCATCCGATTGCCCTGCAGTTGGGGGGCAGCGATGCGGGAGAGTTGGCGGAGTGTGCTGCGATTGCTGAGGCGTGGGGGTATGACGAGGTCAACCTGAACGTGGGCTGCCCCAGTGACCGGGTGCAGAACAACATGATTGGCGCCTGCCTGATGGGCCACCCCGAAAAAGTGGCCGCCGCAGTCAAGGCCATGCAGGCGGCGGTGTCGATTCCGGTGACGGTGAAATGCCGTATTGGTATCGATGACCAGGATGAAGACGCCGATTTGGCGCGGTTCATTGATATCGTGGCTTCGGCAGGCTGCAGCGTGTTTACCGTTCACGCCCGCAAAGCCTGGCTACAGGGGTTATCCCCGAAAGAGAACCGTGACATTCCACCGCTGAACTACCCTCGGGTGCATCGTTTGAAACAGAGCCACCCCGAGCTGCACATTGGCATCAACGGCGGGATTAAAACCCTGGCCGAGTGCCAGGCGCAGCTGGAGCATGTGGACAGCGTGATGGTAGGCCGCGAGGCGTACCAGAACCCGTGGCTACTGGCCGGTGTCGATGAGCAGCTGTTTGGTGAGCCCGGCCCGGCCCGCACGCGTCTGGAAGCGGCCACGGCCTTCCGCCCCTATATTCAGCAGCGCCTGGATGAGGGCGCCAAACTGAATCATATTACGCGGCATTTGCTGGGGCTGTTTCAGGGCTGCCCGGGCGGGCGCCGGTTCCGCCGTCACCTGTCGGAACACGCCCATAAAGAGGGTGCGGGATTACGCTTGTTCGATGACGCGCTCGGCCTGGTGCGCGAGCCGGATACCGATACACCGCCAGTGGATGAGCAGACAACAAAACAGCCCGTGGCCTGACGGCCAACGGGCTGTTCCGAGCAAACGCCCAGCGAGCTGATCGCTGGGCGTTTTCGTTCAAGAGGCTACTGTTCGCGAACGCCTTGCTCGATACGCTCTCCCACCTCTTGGTCGATATTGCGCCAATACTCGAACGCCCGGGCCAATACCGGCTCAGAGACGCCTCCCGAGAGATGCCCGACCACATTGGACACCAGCCGCTCGCGCTGGGCGTCGTCCATCACGTCGCGCACCAGCGCGTGGGCCTGGCGCCAGTCATCGTCATCTTTTCTGAGCGTGTAGGCCGTCCGTATGAATTGCCCGTCGGTCGACCACACGGCGTCTTCCGGGAAGCGCTGCCCATCCGCCTTGGGGCCACCTTTGCTGTTGGGTGCATAGGTAGGATCGGTGGCGTGACGAATACGCATTGCGCCCCCTTGGCCATAGCTGTGCACCGGGCATTTGGGCGTATTGACCGGAATGTGCTTGTAGTTCACCCCCAGCCGAGCACGGTGTGCGTCGGCATAGGAGATCGCCCTTGCCAGCAGCATCTTGTCCGGCGACAGCCCCGTCCCCGGCACCATGCTGTTGGGCTCGAAAGCGGCCTGCTCGATTTCACTGTGGAAATCAGTAGGGTTCCTGTCCAGCGTCAGCTTGCCCACCTCAATCAGCGGGTAGTCGTCATGGGGCCAGATCTTGGTCAGATCGAAAGGGTTGATGCGGTAGGTTTTGGCATCTTCGAAGGGCATGATCTGCATCTTCAGAGTCCAGGTAGGGTGATCCCCCCGCTGGATGGCTTCGAAGAGGTCGCGACGGTGGTAGTCGGCATCGCTACCAGCCATCTGATCGGCCTGCTCCTGGGTCATGCACTTGATGCCTTGGTCGGTCTTGAAGTGATACTTCACCCAGAACCGCTCGCCTGCCTCATTGACCCACATATAGGTATGGCTGGAATAGCCGTTCATGTGCCGCCACGTGGCAGGAACGCCCCGGTCTCCCATCAGCCATGCCACCTGGTGGGCCGACTCGGGTACCAGCGTCCAGAAATCCCACTGCATGTCGTGGTCTCGCAGGCCGTTGTCAGCCCGGCGTTTCTGGGAGTGAATGAAGTGCTGAAACTTCATCGGATCGCGAACGAAAAACACGGGGGTGTTGTTACCCACCATGTCGAAGTTGCCTTCCTCGGTGTAGAACTTGATGGAAAACCCGCGGGGGTCTCGCCAAGTATCCGGGCTTCCGCTCTCGCCTGCCACGGTCGAGAAGCGGATCAGCACATCGGTCTTCTTGCCCGGCTGTAGAAAGCCAGCCTTGGTGTACTGGCTGACATCCTGAGTCACTTCAAAATGACCAAACGCCCCGCTGCCTTTGGCATGGGGCTGACGGTCAGGAATCATTTCACGGTTGAAGGCCGCCATCTGCTCCATCAGATAGTGGTCATGCATGACGATGGGACCATCGGCCCCTACCGAAAGCGAGTGCTCGTCGCTGGCAACCGGAATACCGGCTTCATTGGTGGTGGGGTGCTGGTGGCTACTCATGGCGCTTCCTCCTTGTCACATTCGACCAGACGCCGTTGCGTCGTTGGAAATGGCCCACAGCGCACGAGGCATTTCGCCTTTGCGCTGGCTGGCTCCCCCACAGGTATAGTCAACAAGCAGGCATATCGCCATCCATGGCGCCTTAACGTTGGCTATTGAAGCGATCAATATTTGCTATCAAAAAAGCTCAATACAGGGAGTCGGGAGGCGGTTCCAGGCTGGATTGAAAGCTTTCGATGGCCGTCTCGGCTTCTTCTATCTCATCGAAGCGAGCGATGTGATAAAGCGCTTCGCCTTCATTGGCCAGCGGCAGGCGGCTCATGCCAATCACGATGCCATCGGCCATGGCCAGCACCTCGCCCTCATCATTGCCGAAGGGGTCCGCTACCTTGCCGAGCACTTCGCCCTTGGCCACGCGCGCCCCCAGGCGCACCTGGGGCCGTAAAATGCCATCGATAGGCGCACGCGCCCAACTGGAGCCATTGGCCAACTCGGCGGGGGCAGGCGCACGGCGGCGCTGCTCGCCACTCAGCATGCCCAGGCGGCGCATGACTCTGAGAATGCCCTTGACGCCAGGCGCAATCGCCCACTCGTCGAAACGCAGTGCCTCACCGGCTTCATAGGTCAGCACGGGAATGCCCAGGTTCTGGGCATAGTGGCGAAGGCTGCCTTCCCGCAGTTCGGCATTCAGAATGACCGGGGCTCCAAAGGCATCGGCCATGCGCTCTGTTTCGCTGCCAGGGGTCAACTGCGCACGAATTTGCGGCAGGTTGGTGCGATGAATCGCCCCCGTGTGCAGGTCGATGATATGCGTCGCATGATCGACGATCTCATCTCTGAACAGCGCGGCAATACGCCCCCCCAGCGAGCCCTTTTCGCTGCCTGGAAAGCAGCGGTTCAAGTCGCGGCGGTCGGGCAGGTAGCGGGTTTGCTGCAAGAAACCGAACACATTGACCACCGGCACGGCAATCAGCGTTCCGCGCAGGCTGTTGATGGACTTCGAGCGCAGCACGCGCCGCACGATTTCCACGCCGTTGATTTCATCCCCATGGATACCGCCACAGACCAGCATGACCGGCCCCTCTTTGCGGCCATGCACCACCTCGACGGGAATATGCAGCGGTGTGTGGGTGTAGAGGCGTGCCACCGGCACATCGATCTGTAACCGTTGGCCGGGCAGTACGGTATGCCCGGCTAGCGTAAAAGGCGCTCGCGCCATGACAACTCCTCGATCAAGCATCGTGCAGTAGCTAAAAGGTTGGAAAATCTGATGTCTGAAAACTCTATTTAGCATTATCCGACATCTTTGTTAACGCACGCTATGAAGTTCTCTGATTAACCATACACTTTTGAATGTAAAAAACCGGCGAGTTCATATAAAATACGCCGCATACGTGTCGAGAGTGAGGTGAGGTTCCATGGCAAGAAAAACCAAAGCGGAGGCTGCGGCAACGCGCGAAGCGCTGCTGGATGCGGCTGAAGAGGTGTTTTTCGAAAAAGGCGTTGCTCGCACCTCGCTTGAGCAGATTGCCCGCCATGCGGGGCTGACCCGCGGTGCCGTCTATTGGCACTTCAAGAACAAGGGCGATCTGTTCATGGCGCTGGTGGAGCGGGTGCGCATGCCCTTCCAGTCATTGATCGATGAAGTCAATAACGCCGACCCACACGTTTCGCCGTTGGAAGCCATTCGCCTGGCCTGCCACGCGGGCTTGCAGCGTATCGAACAACCTTCCCATCAGCGTATTCTGTCGATCCTGCTCCATCGCTGTGAATTCTTCAGCGATATCAACCCCATTGCCATGCAGGATGAAATCGGCGAAGAGTGCTTCGACGAAATGCTGCCGGTGTTCCAACTGGCCCAGCAACAGCAGGATATGCGCGAAGATATCAGCCCGGAAACGGCCACCCGCCTGATGCAGTGCGCGCTCGGCGGCCTGTTTCATGATTGGCTGCGCACACCCGATGCTTTTTCTGTCTCCGAGCGCGGCGCAGAAATCATCGATACGCTGATCCGCATGATGCGCAAGTAAACGCTCTACTGCACCGCAGCATTGCATCTATACTACAGGCACCACATGACAGGAGCCGTGTATGGATGCCTTGGAGTTTGTACGCGTACGTGAGCTGGAGATTGCGGTTCGCATCTGGAACCCTGACGCCAAACGAACCCTGATTGCCTGGCACGGGCTGGCTCGTCACGGCGGTGATTTTGCCGCCCTGGCCCGCGAGCTCGGTAGCGAATGGCGCGTACTGGCCCCGGACACCCCAGGGCGCGGCCTATCGAGCTGGTCGCTGTTTCCCGCCCATGACTACCTTTACAGCCACTATGTCACCGTTGCCATCGCGCTGCTGGACCACTACCAGTTGGAGCAGGTGGACTGGCTGGGCACCTCCATGGGAGGGCTGCTTGGTATGCTGATCGCCGCCGACGAGCAACACGCAGCGCGCATTGCGCGGCTGGTCCTCAATGACGTTGGGCCCGAGCTCGACAAGGAAGGGCTGATTGCGCTGTCGAGCTACTTTGGCGTCACCCACCGTTTCAACAACTTTGCCAACCTGCAGGCAGAGCTGGTCAAGCACTATGCCAGCTTCGGCATCACCAGCGAAGCGGAGTGGCGCGAGCTGGCGCTCAATAGCGCACGACGCCTGCCCGATGGCAGTTGGACCTACCACTTCGACCCACGCATAGGCGAGCAGTTTATTCACGATACACCACGGGATACCTGGGCCGACTGGGCGAAGATACGCTGCCCGCTCATGGTCATTCGCGGTGAAACCTCTACCCTGCTGGCCGCCGAAACGCTGCCCAAAATGGCCGAGTCACAGCCGTCGTTGGTGACCATGACCGTGCCGGGCTGCGGGCACGCGCCGATGCTCAATGACGCCCAGCAGGTCAAGCCCATACAGCACTTTCTGACGACCCCGTTATCCGCCTCTTCCACGGCAACACCTGCCCAGCCAACTGGCACGTTCAGCCAGTGGCTGGCAGATGTGTGGCGCTACCTGAGAGGCGGTAGATAGGGCTGGTTACGTCGGGTAGCCGTTGGGGTGGTGCTTGTGCTGCAAGCGCAGCTTGTTGAGGCGTACCCGCGTATCCAGGTAGTCCTGCTCCATGACACTGCGGTAGGCCCCTTCACTGGCCAGATATTTGACCAAGACCCGATGCTCACCCAGCTGGGGGCAATCCCCCGCCTTGCAATGCAGGCGCACCACGCTGTTTGGCTCATTGAGCAGCCGAGCAGTGGCACCGCCCTGCTGGTCGCGCTCGGCCACTACCGCCGTGGCGCCAAGCAGGCAACGGCGCTGGAACGGCGGGTAGCGATGCAGCCCACGCTGCAGGGCGTGACACACGGCAGCCGCCAGCGGCGAAGCAACGGCAAAGGAAGCCCACAGCACCAGCACGCCCACGGGCACTCTCAGCATGCCCAGCGGTAGCCAGCGCAGCACCAGCAGCTCGACGGCCAGCGAGATGGCGCCTGCCAATAGAACGAGCAGGCTCAGCGCCAGTGAGGCGGGCACACCCGCAAAGCCCAGCGAGACGAGCGTGCTCGCCATGTGGTCATCGCGCAGGCTATCGCGTTCGAACAGCTCCAACGGCGCCAGTCGCAACAACACCAGGAGCCAATAGAGAATGCCCAGTATCAGCAGCAGGGCAAAGACGATGGTAGGAAACTGCAGAGCAGCAGACATGAAGGTTTGCATGGCGTGTTCTCCTCCGGGCAAGTTGCCCGGTCTTGTTCTCGCCTGAGCCTATTGTCGACCATTATTGTGCTACTCAGGCTAAAACGATGGTCACTTTCAGCTTAGCTCATCTTAGCCATGTCAGTAGCTCGGGCATTGACCCGTGTCAGCCTTTGGCCCGACGCCCACAAAAAACGGGCACCCCGTGGGGTACCCGTCTGGTGGATCGCTGGCGATCAGGTCAGGTCTGATCGTGACCCAGCGCCGCCTGCTCATCCTCCTTGCGTTCAGGATGACGCTTGCGGTAGAGCCAGTCAGAAACAGTGGCAATCATGGCGTAGAAGCTGGGAATGAACAGGCTGCCCAGAATAGCGACGGACGCCATGCCCACGGCCACCGTGGTGCCGATATGGTGGCTACTGACATCACTGGCCCCGGTGGCCAAGGCCAGCGGCAGCGTACCAAAGATGAACGCCAGCGAGGTCATGACGATGGGCCGGAAGCGCAGCTCGGCCGCCGTGATCGCGGCTTCACGAATCGTCTTGCCCTGCTCTTTACGCTGCAGCTCGGCAAACTCGACGATCAGGATCGCGTTCTTGGCCGCCAGCCCCACGACTACCAGCATACCGATTTGCACGTAGACACTGGTATCCAGCCCGCGCAGCACGATACCGCCAATCCCCCCGAGGAAGGCAAACGGGGTGGCCGTCAAGACCGCCAGCGGCAAGGACCAGCTCTCGTACTGGGCCGCCAGGATCAGGAACACCATCAGGATACCGAACACGATGGCCAGCATGGCGGTATTGCCCAGGTTGGCCTCCTGATACGCGGTACCGGTCCAGCCCATGCCCCAGTTCGGCCCCAGTGTTTCCAGCACGACTTCTTCCATGGCCGCGATGGCTTGTGCCGAGCTGTAGCCCGGAGCCGCCCCGCCCTGGAACTGCGCCCCGGTGTACACCCCGAAGCGTGACACTACCGAAGGCCCTACCTGGCGCTCCAGCGTCACGAACTCGGATAACGGAATGCGCTCACCGTTGCCGCCCCGCACGTAGACATTGTTGATGTCTTCGGGGGTCTTGCGGAACTCGTCCTCGTTCTGCAGATACACCTGGAAGTTACGGTTCTGGTAGCTGAAGAAGTTGACGAAGCCATTACCAAAGGTATTGGAAAGTGCCGAAGAGATATTCTCCAGGGCCACGCCGTAGCTCAACGCCTTCTGCTGGTCGATCTCCGCCCGGAACGAGGGAACGTTCACGTTGAACGTGGAGAATACTTGATTCAGCGCAGGGTGCTGGTTCGCCGCCCCCATGATCTGCAGCGAAGCTTCATACAGCTCACGGGGCGATGCGCCGTCGAAGGATTGCAGGTAGCCGGTGAAGCCCCCAGTGGTCGACAGCCCCATGATGGGCGGCACGTTGAAGGCCATGGCCGAACCACCGTCGATGCTGGCACCCAGCTGCATGATACGGCCCACCAGCTCATTGGCGGTCAGGTCGCGCTCCGACCAAGGCTGCATGTTGACGAACATGATCCCGCGTGCGGTGTTTACCGCGCTGGACAGAATGTCATACCCCGCCACCGCCGAGGAGTACTGCACGCCAGGGATATCTTCAATGGCAGCACTTAGCTCGGCCATGTAGTTCTGGGTACGATCCAGCGAGGCAGCGTCCGGCAGCGACACGCTGACCAGCACGATCCCCTGGTCCGTTTCGGGCACCAGCGTGGAGGGCGTATTGGCATACAGCCAGTAAGAGCCCGCCCCGACAGCCACGGTCAGCGCCAGCGCCAGCACCCAGAAGCGCACCAGCTTCTTCACGAACCACATGTAGAGCGCCGTGAAGCCTGCAAAGAAACGATCGAACAGACGCAGCGGCGTGGTAATGGCACGCTTGAAAGCGGACTGACGGGTCTTGTGCAGGTTGTGCTTGATGAAGATCGCGGACAGCGCCGGGGTGAAGGTCAGTGCCATCAGCGCCGACAACGCCACCGAGATCGCCACGGTAATCGCGAACTGCTGGTAGATCTGGCCCGTGAAGCCGCCCATGAAGGCCACCGGCACGAACACCGCCGCCATGATCAGCGACGTGGCGATGACCGGCCCACCGACCTCTTTCATGGCGCGAATGGTGGCATCGCGGACGCTGATATCGTCCTCTTCGCTGAGCACCCGCTCGACGTTCTCCACCACCAGAATCGCGTCATCCACCACGATACCGATCGACAGCACCAGCGCGAACAGCGTCAACAGGTTGATCGAGAAGTCGAACAGGTAGAAGCCGGCAAAGGTACCAATCACCGAGACCGGCACCACCGACAAGGCGATGACCGTAAAGCGCCAGTTCTGCAGGAAGATGAACAGAATCACGATAACGATAAGGAACGCTTCGATGAACGTCTTGAGCACCGTCTCGACGGACGCATCGATGAACAGCGTCGTATCGTAAGGCGTCACGTACTCGAGCCCCGGCGGGAAGCGTTCAGCCAGATCTTCCATGGTCGCCCGAACCGAGTTGGCCGTTTCCAGCGCGTTGGCGCCCGGCTGCTGGTTGATGATGATGGGCGTCATGGTCGCGCCGTTCAACCGCGCATCCACGCCGTAGAAAGAGGCGCCCAGCTCGATCCGCGCCACGTCTTCCAGGCGCAGCGAAGAACCATCGGCATTGGTGCGCAGGAAGATGTTGCGGAAATCATCCGGGCTGGAAAGGCGCCCGCCAGCGGTAATGGTGTAGGTATAGGCACGCGGCTCGCTCTGGGGCGTCGCGGCAAGATTACCGGCCGGAATTTCGGTGTTCTGAGCGCGAATGGCACTGGCCACTTCGCTCGGGGTCAGGTCGTACTGGGCCAGCTTGTCGGGATCCATCCAGATCCGCATGGCAAACTCGCCGCCCCCCAGCACCTCGGCGTTGCCCACGCCAGGCACCTGGCGCAGCTCATCGAGAATGTTGAGCGTGGCATAGTTCTGCATGTAAACGTTGTTGTAGTCACCGCTGGGCGAGGTCAGCGCGACCAGCATCAGAATGGAGTCGGAACGCAGCTCCACGGTGACACCCTGAGACTGAACGGCCTCTGGCAACTGGGACAAGGCCCCCTGCACGCGGTTGTTGACGTTGATGGTGTTGATATCACCATCGGTGCCGATGTTGAACGCCACGCTCAGGCTCATCAGGCCGTTGTCGGCGCTGTTGGAGGTCATGTACAGCATGTCCTCCACGCCGTTGATGGCTTCCGCCAGGGGCGCGGCCACGGTCTGTGCCACGGTCTCCGCATCGGCACCGGGGAACTGCGCCTGTACCGAGACCGTGGGCGGCACCACGCTGGGATACTGCTCGATGGGCAATATCCGCATCGCCATCGCGCCTACCAGCGTCAGGATAATCGCCAGCACCGTGGCGAATATCGGACGACTGATAAAGAAGTTAGAGAAATTCATTATTGAGCACCCTCTTCCCCTTCCGCGGGCGCATCACCGGCGCCTTCGGACATCTCGGCAGCCGCTTCGGCCTGCTCCTGCTGCTCCTGCGCTTCGGCTTCTTCCACGTCATCGACCAGCTGTTCTGCATCGCCATCGAAACGCACCGGGTCGATCTCCATGCCCGGCTCGATACCCGCCGGGTCACCTACCACAACGCGCTCGCCAGGCTCCAGGCCATCCAGGATGATCTGCCAGGGGCCAGCCACATCGCCCAGTTGAACCGTCCGCTCACGCGCCTTGCTTTCGTCGTCCAGCACGAAGACACGAGGGCCCATCAACCCTTGGGTAACGGCAATTTCAGGCACCGCCATGACGTCGAAGCGCTTCAGGCCTTCAAGGCGTACGCGCACGAACTGGCCCGGCAGTACTTCCCCGTCAGGATTGTCGAACGTGGCCGATGCTTGCACCGTGCTGGTGCCGGTATCCACGCGGGAACCGAGGAAATTCAGGCGGCCCGCCAGCTCACCGCCGGCGCTACCCGCTAACCCGGGCACGCTGAGATGGGCGGTAATGGAGGACATGTCACCGGCGCTGTCAGCCAACTGACGACGCAGCTCGAAGGCATCGCGCTGGGGTAGCTGAAAACGCACTTCCAGCGGGTCCAGAGGTGTGATGGTGGCCAGCTCAGTGCCTGACGTGACCAGGTTGCCCACGTTGATCTGGCTCAAGCTGATCATGCCCGACACGGGCGCGGTGACGTTGGAGTAGCCCAAGTCCAGATTGGCACTGGTGAGTGCTGCTTCCGCCTGTGCCACGCTGGCCTGCGCAACCCGCTGCTCTGCCAGCGCCTGGTCGTACTGCTGGCGGCTGACCGAGTTCTGGCTCAGCAGCTGCTCGAAACGCTGCGCATCCCGCTGGGCGCGTGCCAGCTCTGCCCGGGCGCTCTGCAGGTCTGCTTCACGCTGGTTCACCGTGGCCTGGTACAAGTCCGGCTCGATGGTGTAGAGGCGATCTCCCTCCTCGACCATTTGCCCGGGTTCGAAATGCCGCTCTTCCAGAAAGCCGTTGACCCGCGCCACCAGCGTGACTTCACTGTCGCTACGCAGCAGCGAAGGATAGGACTTGTTGAGCGGAATGTCCTGACGGCTTACTTCAGCGACTTCCACCGCGTGGGGTGGCGCTTCCTGCTGGCCCTGCTGCTCCTGGGACGGCTGTTCCTGGCCACAAGCGGTCAGCGCCAGCACGGCGATCAGCGTCACCAGGCTCGCCCGGGTGGAGTGCATCACTCTTTTCATGCGTCGAATTCCCATTCATTTTTTCTGTACGTTGACGGATCGCAGGCGTGCCCCCATTGGCCGCTCTCAGGCGCCTGGGGTAGGAGGAGCACCAATGTCCATCGCGCGCTGGTAAGTATCAGGCGCGTTGCTTTCAGGCAGGGTGAAGTTGACGCTGTCACCGGTCAGCCAGGCATTGACTTCCTCGATGGCCGCCACGTCCAGCATGCCCGACTGCTGGCGCAGCGACATCAGATTCACCACGTAGTCGTAGCGCGCTTCGGCGTAGCTGGCGATGGCGTTATAGAGGTTCTGCTCGGCATTCAGCACATCGACGATATTGCGGGTACCCACCTCGTAGCCTGCGCGTGTCGCTTCCAGAGCGCTGCGGGTAGACACAATGGCCTGGCGGCGAGCATCCACGGTTTCCACGTTATTGCTGACCTGGGTGTACAGCGAGCGCACTTGTTGAATCGTGGTGCGGCGCTGGGACTCGAAGTCGTACTGGCTACTTTCGAGCTGGAAGGTGCCCTGGCGAATACGCGCACTGGTGCTGCCACCGGTGTAAATCGGCAGGTTGGCGGAAACGCCTACCTGGCTAGAAGAGTTGTAGCCACTGACCACATCGCTGTCGCTTTCCGAGTATTGATAGTTGGCGAACGCCTGCACGGTGGGTAGACGCCCTGCCCGGGCGATTTCCACACCGGCCCGAGACAGCTCGATACCTGCCCGCTGGGCCAGTACCTGCGGGTTGCGCTCCAGTGCCTGGTCGACCCAATAGTCACGGTCGGTGGGCGCAGGGAGCGCAATCGGCATGGCGTCGCCCAAGGCATCGATGTTGGCGTAACGCTGCCCGGTCAACTGCTCCAGCGCTTCGAACGCCACTTGCAGGCTGCTCTCGGCGGCAATGCGGTCGGCCCGAGACTGGTCGAAGCTGGCCCGCGCCTCTTCCACTTCGGTAATCGCAATCAGCCCGACCTCGAACTGCTCGCGGGCCTGTTCCAGTTGGCGGCCAATGGCGCGCTCTTGCGCCTGACGCGCTTCCAGAACCTCATGGGCACGCAGAATATCGAAGTAGGCGCTGACCACGTCGATGAGCAGCTGCTGTTCCGTCGCGGCCAAAAGGTAGACCTGCTGATCGATCTGGCGCTCGGCCTGGTTGAGCTCCTGGCGCGTCACGGCATTGAACAGCGCCTGGGTCGCTTCCAACGACAGCGATGCGGTGTTGTAACGGTCATCGCTGACCCCCACCGCGGCCTGGTCGGCACCCACGCCGACACCCGCCCCCCGCGCAGAACCCTGGCTTTCGTACTGCTGGTTGTGCACGACACTACCGGAGGCATTCACCTGAGGCAGCAAGCCGCCGCGCGCCACGTCCCGGCCCGCTTCCACGCCAGAAAATTCGGCGCGTGCCGAGGCAAGGGCAGCATTGTTGTTCAACGCATCGCGGGTGATGGTGACCAGGTCGGCCGCTTGGGCAGGCAGAATGAAGGAGGAGGTCAGCACGGCCAGTAGCAAGGGGCGTAAAGGGGCATTGACTGCCCAGTGTGCTAGTCGCATGGGATTGCCTCTAGGTGTCAACGTTGGAAGACGCGCAGCGCCAGTCTGAAAGAGTGGGCATTATAGTTACATTCATGTATGTATGCTAGCCTTGAACTTGGCGAATTTGTGTGTACAAAGTGCCTGCCCAGCCCAGCACCTTTTACCTTAGTCCAATGCACCGTTGGCAGGGGGCTTTTTACATTCACGACGCCTGAATCGACGCGGGTCGATGCCCCACTTTTGCAGCCGGGAGGCCAGCGTCGTCGGTTTGACGCCCAATAGCTCCGCCGCCCCGCCCGCGCCAGAGATCTTGCCCTGTGTCGCTGCCAGCGCCTTCAGCACGTTGTCCCGCTGGTGCTGCTGTAGCGCCTGTTCGGTCATCGGTGTCTCGGCAAGAGGCTCGGCGCCCTTGTCACGCTCCGCCATGACCTGCCCCGGCACACTGGGCTCCGGCGGCAACAGGTCGTCGAAGCAGAGTCGGCGGTCCTGGGTCACGATCACCTGTCGTTCGATGACGTTTTCGAGCTCGCGGATATTGCCAGGCCATGGGTAGAGGGTCAGCAGCTCCAACTGAGCCGGAGGAATACGCACGCCCGGCTTGTTGAACTTCAAGCAGGCGCGGTGCAGAAAATGTCGCGCCAGCAAGGGCACGTCCTCGATGCGCTTGCGCAGCGGCACTGAATCGATGGGAAACACGTTGAGCCGGAAATAGAGATCCTCTCGGAAATGCCCAGCGTCGATCATCTCTTTCAAATCACGGTTGGTGGCCGCAATCACGCGCACGTCCACCTCGCGGGTGCGGTTGTCCCCCACTCGCTCGAACTGCTGATCCTGCAATACGCGCAGCAGCTTGCTCTGCAGCTCCAGCGGAATTTCTCCTACCTCGTCAAGAAACAGCGTGCCGCCGTGGGCCAGCTCGAAACGCCCCGGACGATCCTGCATCGCCCCGGTAAAGGCCCCTTTGACATGGCCAAAGAACTCGCTTTCGAACAGATCTCGCGGTATGGCGGCACAGTTGACCCGAATCAGCGGCCGGTCGCTGCGCCCACTCCCGGCATGAATGGCCCTGGCAATCAGCTCCTTGCCCGTGCCGGACTCACCGCTGATCAAGACGTTGGCCCCGGTCGGTGCCACCATGGCAATCTGCTGGATCAATTTGGCCACCGCCGGGCTGTTGCCCACGATATTGCGGTGATTGACCTCTGCCTTGATCTCCTCCTGTAGGTATTCGTTCTCCAGCTCCAGCCGCCGCTTCAGCGACTCGACCTCCTCCAGGGCATCGCGCAGCTGCTGCTCTGCCCGCTTGCGTTCGCGGATATCGCGAAACAGCACCACGGCCCCCACCAGCCGCCCCATCTCGAAAATGGGGGTGCTCGTATACTCGACGGGAATCGCCTCACCGTTCTTGTGCCAGAACACTTCATCGTCGACGTGGTGCACCTGGCCATCGCTGAACGAGGCATGAATGGGGCACTGCTGCACCGGGAAATGAGAGCCATCGGCATGGGTATGGTGAAACATCAAATGCGCATCGTGGCCCACCATATCCTCGGTGCTCCAGCCCAGAATACGCTCGGCCGCTGGATTGACGAAAGTGGTTCTGCCCTGCGCATCCAGCCCGTAGATGCCCTCTCCGGCGGCGCTGAGAATCAGCTGGTTCTGCCTTTCGATTCGCTCGAACACCTGCTCGACGCGCTGCCACCCTACATCCCCCTGGCGATGCTGACGCCCCAGCTCGGCGCGGGCGCGCCGCTGCTCGGCCTTCTGCCGATCGATCAGGGTCAACAACAGCCGCGGGGTGTCCGGCAAACGCTCACCGAAGACTTCTACCCGGCGTGGCTGACGCACGCTGTCCAGCACCACCAGGTCATCCGACCACGCCTGCCCGGTAGTCAATACCTCATCGGTAAAGCTGACCCAAAGCGGCAAGGAGGCACTCAACCGATGGCTGAACGGAGACGCCCGCCAATCGCCCTCTTCCAGCATCAACAGTTGGCAGGCCGCCGCATTGGCAGCCACCAGCTCATCGGCCAGCGGGTCGATCACCAGCATGGCCAGCGGGGCATGGCTGGCCATGAGCTTGAGCGACGGCTCGCTCATCAACGGCTCGGTCGTCATGGGCATGGGGGGCATCTGCATCTCCTGGCGATGGCGTCGACATACCCACTACCCATACAAACAACGGGCCAATAACGATATTTCGTCATTTAAACAACGAAATATCGTTATTAACGAAAAATCGTTGTTTTCAAGCATGGCCTCCAAGATTCCACCAAATACCATAACTCATTGAATTTATGAATCTTTAAACAAAACGGACGGTTGTGGCACACAAGTCGCACTACCGAAACAGTGCCGCAACGCTCTGTTTCGCACCAAGACGGCGCAGCTAGAAGCCCATTTGCTCCTGAGAGGTGAACGCCCATGAAAGAGAACAATGACCACAGCAGTCTCGGCAACCCTTTCGATCACCGTCAATCGCTGATCCATGGCCGCCAGTGTGATTGCCACCAGTGCCACCCTGCCCGCCCCAGCGTACCTTCCCATCAGGCCACCCTGGCCGGTGGCGAAGCGCCGCCCAGCAATGCCGAACAGATCATGGACCGAGTCGTGGAGAGCGCGCTGGTTCGTGGCATCTTTGGCCATAGCGACATGCACCGCCGGCAATTCATGAAGCTGGTGGGTGGCGGCACCGCGGCGGCTGCCCTGGCCACGCTGCTGCCCATGGAGTCGATCAAGGCGGCGATCAAGGAGAACCTCGGCCCGCTGGAGAAAACCGAGCTGGACATCGGCTTCATTCCGATCACCTGCGCCACGCCCATCATCATGGCCCACCCCATGGGGTTTTATGAGCGTTACGGCCTGAACGTCAATGTGATCAAGACCGCTGGCTGGGCGCTGATTCGCGATAACTCGCTGAACGACCGGTACGATGCCGCTCACATGCTCTCCCCCATGCCGCTGGCCATGAGCCTGGGGGCAGGCTCGACCCAGCGGGCCTTCGTGACGCCTGCCATCGAGAACGTCAATGGGCAAGCCATCGTGCTGCACAACGACCATCAGGACAAGCGTGACCCGCAGCAGTGGAAAGGCTTTACCTTCGGCGTGCCCTTCGAGTACTCCATGCACAATTTCCTGCTGCGCTACTACGTGGCCGAGCATGGCCTGGACCCGGATCAGGACATTCAGATTCGCGTCATTCCGCCCCCCGAAATGGTCGCCAACCTGCGCGCAGGCAACATCGATGGGTTTCTCTCCCCCGACCCGTTCAATCAGCGCGCCGTGTTCGAGCGCATCGGCTTCATTCATCTGCTCACCAAGGAGATCTGGGACGGCCACCCGTGCTGCGCCTTTGCCACCAGCGCTCGCTTTGCCCAGCAAAACCCCAACACCTACGGCGCGCTGCTGCGGGCGATCATCGATGCCACCCAATACTCTTCCGACCCAGCCAACCGTTCGGAAATCGCCGAGGCCATTGCCCCGACCAACTACCTGAACCAGCCGGTCACGGTGATCGAGCAGGTGCTGACAGGACGCTTTGCCGATGGCCTGGGCAATGTTCAGAACGTGCCAGACCGGATCGACTTCGACCCCTTCCCCTGGCACTCCATGGCCGTCTGGATCCTGACCCAGATGAAGCGCTGGGGCTACATCGAGGGCAGCGTCGATTATCAGCAGATTGCCCGGGATGTCTTTTTGGCCAGCGAAGCACGCACGGTGATGAACGAGCTGGGCTACGACGCCCCCGAAGAGACCTCGCGCAACTACCAGATCATGGGCAAGACCTTCGACTACACCGACCCCGAAGGGTATCTGGCCAGCTTTGATATCCGCAGGAGCTAATCATGGACCGTACCACCACCGACTGGAACATCAGCCTGAATGCACGGGCTGCCTTGTTGGCCTTCGTCCTGCTTGCCGTGCTGCTGGGGCTATGGGAAGGACTCGACCGCTCGCCGCTACTGGGCGGCACGGAAGAGCTGAGCGAGTACGAACTGCTGCTGGGCGGGGCCGATGAAACGGCCCGCGTTCCCCCGCCGTCGGCGATTTTCGAGCGGGCCTGGGAGCAGCTTTCCAACCCTTTCTATGATGCAGGCCCCAACGACAAGGGGATCGGCATCCAACTGGGTTACTCCCTTTATCGTGTGCTCAGCGGCTATCTCATGGCCGCCGTGGTGGCGATCCCCATCGGCTTTCTGATTGGCATGTCACCGCTGGCATATAAAGCGCTCAACCCGTTCATTCAGGTCTTGCGGCCAATCTCTCCCTTGGCCTGGATGCCTCTGGCGCTGTTCATCATTCGGGATGCCGAAGCCTCGGCCATCTTCGTGATCTTTATCTGTTCCATTTGGCCGATGCTGCTCAATACCGCCTTTGGCGTGGCTGGCGTGCGCAGCGATTGGGTGAACGTGGCACGCACCCATGAACTGTCGCCGCTGCAAACGGCCTTCAAGGTCATTCTGCCCGCCGCGGCCCCGACCATTCTGACCGGCATGCGCATCTCCATCGGTATTGCCTGGCTGGTCATCGTCGCCGCAGAAATGCTCGTGGGTGGTACCGGCATCGGCTACTACGTCTGGAACGAGTGGAACAACCTGGACCTGACCAGCGTGATCTTTTCCATCCTGATGATTGGCGTCGTCGGCATGCTGCTGGATATGTCGCTGGGCTATGTCGCCCGTTTCGTCACCTACGCCGAATAAGGAGCCTGTCATGAGTCATGCCTTTGTAGAGGTGCAGAAGGCCGCCAAACGCTTCCCCGGCGCTGGCAAGGACGCTGCACCGCTCACGGTCTTCGAAGACATCAGCTTTCAGCTCAAGAAGGGCGAGTTCGTCTGCATCATCGGCCACTCCGGCTGTGGCAAATCCACCATCATGAATGCGCTGGCCGGGCTGGATCAGTTCTCCGAAGGCTCCATGGTCATGGATGGCAAGGAGATCCATGGGCCGAGTCTCGAACGTGGCGTGGTGTTTCAAAACTACAGCCTGCTGCCCTGGCTCACCGCGCTGGACAACGTGCGCTTTGGCGTACGTGCCCGCTGGCCCGCCTGGAGCGAGCACGAGATCACCGAACACAGCATGAAATACCTGACCCTGGTGGGTTTGAAAGAAGTGGTCGGCCGCAAGCCCGCCCAGCTCTCTGGCGGCATGCGCCAGCGGGTCAGCATCGCGCGTGCGTTTGCCACCAAGCCCAAGTTGTTGCTGCTGGATGAGCCCTTTGGGGCCCTGGATGCCCTCACCCGTGGCGTCATCCAGGACGAACTGGTCAAGATCTGGAGCCAGGACCAGCAGACCGTGTTCATGATCACCCACGACGTGGACGAAGCCATTCTGCTGGCCGACCGTATCTTCCTGATGACCAACGGCCCCCAGGCGCGGATTGCCGAAGCGGTCGAAATCGACCTGCCACGGCCGCGCCAGCGGGCGGAGATCGTCAAGCATCCCCACTTTTATACGATTCGCAACTACCTCGTCGACTTCCTGGTAAACCGCTCCAGTGAGCTACGTACCCAGGAATTCGACGGCAAGGGCCTGCGCTACCCCACACCGGTCAACCCTGTGACCCTGGCAGAAGGCAGCGCCACGCCCGTCTCTACTCCGGCACCGACGACGGTGCCGCCCCAAGAAAAGCTGGTCACATTTACTCCCAAGGAGATCCGTCATGGATAAGCTTGAAATGCGTCACACCCTTCTGGCCGCCAAGGCACGCAAGCAAATGAGCTGGGACGAGATTGCCAGCGCGGTCGGCATGTCGCCGGTCTGGGTGGCGTCAGCCTGCTACGGCATGAACAGTGCCAGTGCCGATGTCGCCCATAAACTGTGTGACGTGCTGGAAGTCGATGGCGACGTGGCCACCGCGCTGACCGCCTTCCCCACCAAGGCGTGGGATGAGGCCATTCCTCAGGACCCCTTCATCTACCGCCTGTACGAAGTGGTCGGCGTTTACGGTGAAACCCTCAAGGATGTCGTGCAGGAGAAGTTTGGCGACGGCATCATGAGCGCCATCGACTTCACCATGGAGATGGAAAAGATCGAAGACCCCAAGGGCGACCGCGTGCTGCTCACCCTGAACGGCAAGTTCCTGCCTTATAAGTCCTGGTAAGCCGCCTGGGCCCACCCCGTCCTGCTGCCACGCCAGCGCCTGTCGATGAGACAGGCGCTGGCGTTATGGTGCATAGAGTGAACGGCATTTGCAGCAATGGGTATTAAAGCGAGTGACGCTGCGCCAACAGCGCCAGGTAGCGCCGATACGCCTCATGGTACGCGGCCACACGCTGGGGTTCCGGCTCTGCCAGTGAGGCAGCGTCCAGGTGCACCAACCGCTCGCAGAGCGAGGCCAGGCTCACGCCCTCGGGGCCCAGGTCGCACCAGGCCGCCTGAATGGCGGCGCCCAGAGCGGCGGCATCGGTGATCTCAGGGCAGATCACTTGAGTATTGGTCATGTCGGCCACCATTTGCCGCCACACGGGGCTGTTCGCACCGCCGCCGATCAGCCGAATCTGGCGGGTACCCGCGGCCAGTTCTCCCAACAGTTCCAGCCCGTAGCGCAGGCCAAAGGTAGCGCCTTCCATCACCCCACGACACAGGTTGGCCTGGGTCATGTTCACGCTGGTCAAGCCCAGAAAGTCGCCAGAGGCATCCGGCAACATGGGCACCCGTTCCCCGTTGAAGAACGGCAGTACCGTCACGCCTTCGGCGCCAATCGGGGCGCTGGCCACCCGCTCGCCAAAGGCCGCCAGATCCAGCCCGAACAACTCGCGCACGCGGGTGGTTGCCGAAGTGACGTTCATGGTACAGATCAGCGGCAGCCAGCCACCGTGGCTGGCGCAGAAGTTGGCCACCATGGCGCTGTCGCAGACCACGGGCTCGGGTGAGTAGGCACATACCGTGCCGGAGGTTCCCAGGCTCAAGGTAATCAAGCCACGGGTAATATTGCCGGTGCCAATCGCCCCCATCATGTTGTCGCCACCGCCGGAAGAGACGATCACGCTATCGCTCAGCCCCAGCTCTTGCGCTACCAATGGGCGGACTCGACCAACGGGCTCCCGGGGCTCGATGAGGCGTGGCAGCACGCGCTCAGGGTCGAGTTCTGGCGCAATGGCGGCGAACACCTCTTTTTGCCAGCGCTGGGTACGGGTGTCGAAATAACCGGTGCCCGAGGCATCGCCTGCCTCGGTGACCCGCTCACCGGTCAGCCAGAAATTCAGGTAGTCATGGGGCAGCAGCAGCGTGGCGATACGCTGATAGGCGTCCGGGTGGTGCTCGCGAAGCCAAGCCACTTTCGAGGCGGTATAACCGGTTTGCAGCACCAGGCCAAGCTTCGCCAGGCAGCCCGCTTCACCGCCCAACGCCTCGACCAGCGCACTGTTTTGCGCGCTGGTTTCGGTATCACACCACAGCTTGGCGGGATACACCGGCACGCCGTCGGCATCGAGGGCCACCATGCCATGCTGTTGACCGGAAACGCCAATGCCGCGTACCTGTCGGGCATCGATGCCCGACCGCTGAATGGCCTCGGAAAACGCCCCCTTGAGCGCCGCCAACCACTCGGCGGGCGACTGCTCGCGGCGGCCGTGTTCGCCTTCGTCCAGGCGGTGCGGGCGGCTGCCTTCCCCCAGGATGACGCCACGCTCCACATCCACCACCACGACCTTGGTACTCTGCGTACCGCAATCCACCCCGATATACATCACACGGTTCCTTTCGACGCGACCAGAGCTTCAAGGGTAGCCCGTGCGCCCCGCTCATGCAGCGACTTCAGCGCCTCCAGGTAGGCATCAAGGAAGCGGGGCTGCTCTGCCAGGTCGCCAAACAGCTCGCGGTTTTCCACGAAGGCCGCCGGGTGGGTGCGGTTATTGGCGGCAATGGCCATCAACGGCTCCCGCAAGCGGTCCACGATCTCGATGGGGTTGCCCTGCTCGTCGACGCCCTCGGCATAGCGTGCCCAGCTGGCCACCACGGCAGCGCTGCGCTGGATCTCGCCGCCCTGGGCAAGCTGCTGGCGAATCACCGGCACCAACCATTTAGGAATACGATCCGAGCTTTCCGCGCACAGCCGCGCCAGGGTGTCTCTGATTTGAGGATTGGCAAAGCGCTCGATCAGCGTCAACTGATAGCTTGCAAGGTCTACCCCCGGCACGGGGGCCAGCGTCGGCGTACCCTCTTCGCGCATGTACCCCAGCAAGAACTCCACGAACAGCGGGTCCTGGCACACCTCATGGGCGTAGCGATAGCCCGCCAAATAACCAAAATAAGTGAGCGCCTGATGGCTGGCGTTGAGCAGGCGCAGTTTCATCAGTTCGTAGGGCTCGACATCATCGACGACCTGAACACCAACGTTCTCGAACGCCGGGCGACCCAAGGGAAAGTGGTCTTCCAGCACCCATTGGGTAAAGGGCTCGCACACCACGGGCCAGGCGTCTTCAACGCCAAAGCGCTGGGCGAGCTCTTCGATATCCGTAGGCGCGGTCACCGGCGTGATACGGTCCACCATGGCGTTGGGAAACGCCACCTCGGCAGCCAGCCAGTCACCCAGCTCTGCACTGCGGGCGCGGGCGTAGGCGCTGAACATGCGTTTGGCCACGTCGCCGTTGCCCTGAATGTTGTCGCAGGACATCACCGTAAACGGCGCAATGCCCCGTGCCCGGCGGCGCACCAAGGCTTCCACCACAAGACCAAAGCTGGTGGAGGGGCGCTCTGGATGGGCGAGATCGTCGCGCACCTGGGGGGCGTCCAGGTTGAACTCTCCGCTGACCGGATGAAAGTTGTAGCCACCCTCCGTGACCGTGAGCGACACGATTCTGATGGCGGGGTCCGCCATTGTTTCGATCACCGCGTCGGGGTTCTCCGGGGCAAACAGGTAATCCACCATGCTGCCAATCACCCGGGGCCGATACTCGCCATCGGGGTATTTCACCACCAGGGTGTAGAGGAAATCCTGAGCCGCCAGCACCTGCTGCATGCGCTTGTCGCCGGGCATGACCCCGACCCCCACGATCCCCCACTCCAGCGCTTCGCCCTGGTTCATCAGTGCATCCACGTACATCGCCTGATGAGCACGATGAAAGCCCCCGACCCCGATATGCACGATGCCGGGGGTCAGTGCCTGTCGGTCGTAAGCAGGTCTCTGTACGGCCTGGCCGAAGGCCGCCAGCGTATGGTTATTCAACGAGGTCATGGTCACTCTCCGATAAGGTGGACAGGGATGGTCGCCAGCGCTGGTCAGGTGACACGCTGCGCGTTTTCACCAGAGCCGCGTTGAGCATGTCTTTCTGGTGGGTTCGCTCCATGGCACCCGCGAGGTCCTGCCCCATGCACAGCCAGCGCTGGATCAGCCGCTCGGCCAGCACGGCATCCTCCACGTCGATGAACAGCGTCCAGTCGAACAGAGAGCGCAGCGCTCGCCAGGGCTCCTGGTCGAGCAGCAGATAATTGCCCTCCACGATCACGATGCGATGGTCGGGCGTGATCAAGCGCCCCCCGGCCCTCGCCAGGTCCAGCGGGCGATCGAAAATGGGCACGGCCACCGGACGGTCAGCGCGACGAATACGCGCCAGGTCGTGGCGAAGGCCGTCCACGTCGAACGTATGCGGCGCTCCCTTGAGCGGGAGCTGCTCTTCCCCCAGGACAGCGTTATCGAAGTGATAGCCATCCATGGGCACGACCGCTGCCACCCCTGGCTGGCGCTGATTGAGCGCATCGCACAGCAGGGCACTCCCGTAAGACTTGCCAGCACCAGGCGGCCCGGCCAGGGCAACCATATAGCGCGCTTGGCCTTGCGCGGCATCCAGCAGTTGGTGGCTCAACGAAACAACATCAGGGCTCATTGGCATCTCAGCTCATCCAGTTACCACCATCGACATTGAGAGTCTGGGCGACAACGTAATCGCTATCTTGGCTAGCCAGGAAGACAGCGGCTCCCGTGTGGTCTTCCGGCACTCCCATGCGGCCATAGGGCACGGCTTCACCCACCAACCGTTTCTTTTCTCCCAGCGGGCGGTGCTCGTAGCGGGCAAACAGCGCATCGACCTCTTCCCACATCGGCGTATCCACCACGCCAGGGGCTATGCCGTTGACGTTGATGCGGTGTTTGATCAAATCGAGCCCACAGGATTGGGTCAGGCTGATCACGGCGGCTTTGCTGGCGCAGTAAACGCTCACCAATGGCTCGCCTCGTCTACCTGCCTGCGAGGCCATGTTGATGATCTTGCCGCCCTGCCCTTGTGCCACCATGGCGCGAGCCACGGCCTGCAAGGTGAAAAACATGCCTTTGGTGTTCACCGCGAACTGTTTGTCGAAGCTGGCTTCGGTGACCTCCAGCACGGGCGCCATGTCGAAGACCGCAGCGTTGTTGACCAGAATGTCGATACCGCCAAAGCGCTCGGAGACCTTGCTCACCATGGCGTCGATGGACGCCTGGTCGCATACGTTCAGCACCACGCCCATCACCCGTTCGGCGTCGGCATCCTGCTGGAGCGTGATGAGCGCTTCGTCGACGGCCCGGGCATCGATGTCGGCCACCACGACGCTGGATCCTTCCAGAAGATAGCGCCGAGCGATGGCCAGCCCTATCCCCCGGGCGCCGCCGGTAATCACGGCCCGTTTATCGCGTAGTTTCATTGTGATCGTGTCCTTGCAGGTAGAGTTGCCACTCATCGACCAAGGCATGCAGCCCACGCATGTGTAGCAGGATTCGCCAGGCGCCAGCGGCCAGCAGTCGCGCCTGTTGGCGGTCATCCACATGGCTGCCACCGACAAAGCCAATCACCTGCATGCCTGCCGCCCGGGCAGCCGTCACTCCGGCCACGCTATCCTCCACCACCAGGCACTGCTCAGGAGGGCAGCCAAGTCTGCTCGCGGCCAGGTGATAAATGGCCGGGTCTGGTTTCGGGTGGTCGACCTGCTCGGCGGTGAAGATAGGTACATCCCCCAATACATCAGCCAATCGCGTGGTCGCCAGGGAGGCTTCCACACGGCAGCGACGACTGTTGGAGACGATGGCCTTGGGCAGGCTGAGCTCTCTCACGGCACTATGCACCCCCTCAATGGCCGTCAGCTCACGCAGCAGCCGCGACTCGATGGCCTCATCCACCTGCTCAGATGCATCCGCTGGCAGCGCGTGACGGCTCTGCTGCTCGAGATGGTGCAGAATATCGGCCGTCGTCATGCCCAGGGCTTGCCCCAGCAGCGTCGGTATATCCAGGTCTGGCAGCCAGTGGGTCAGGTAGGTTTCCAGGGTCTGCTCGGCGAGAAACTCGCTGTCCACCAGAACACCGTCACAGTCAAAGATCAGTGTCTTCATGCGTGCCCTCCGGGTAGCTCTGGCTCGCTGGCGGCACGGTTGTCCTGGCGTGTCAGGCTGGCCAACGGATGGCGAGAAAGGCTCTCCAGTGCCAGGCCTTGGGCGTCGAAGAGATGCGCGCGCTGCGCATCGAAACCAAACGTCACGGTATCGTTCACACGGTAGGCCACGTCACCGTCGGCCATGATCGTGATCAGCAGCTCGCCCATTTGCACGTACAGCGAGGTTTGCCCACCCAGCCGCTCCAGCACCTTGATTTGGCCACTCAAAGGGCCGTTTTCATCCAACTGCAGATGCTCCGGGCGAATGCCCAGCTCCAGCGCTTCGTCGCTGGCGAGCCGTTCACCTGAGACGGGAATGGTGCAGAGTCGCCCACCGGGCAGGCGCACGGTGACACCATCATCACCAAGGGAGCGCTGCTCGACGCTGAAGAAGTTCATCTTGGGCGAACCAATGAACCCTGCCACGAACCGGTTACGCGGGTGGTGGTAGAGTTCCATGGGCGAGCCTACCTGCTCTACCACGCCATCGTGGAGCACGACGATTTTATCGGCCATGGTCATGGCCTCTATCTGGTCGTGGGTGACGTAAATCATCGTCGCGTCCAGCTCTTCGTGCAGCCGAGCCAGCTCGATACGCATCTGCACCCGCAGCGCCGCATCCAGATTGGAGAGCGGCTCGTCGAACAGGAAGATGCTGGGATTGCGCACGATGGCGCGACCAATGGCGACCCGCTGGCGCTGGCCGCCCGAGAGTGCTTTGGGCTTGCGGTCCAGCAGCGGTTCGAGCTGCAGGATCCGAGCGGCTTCCAGCACCTTGGCGCGGCGCTCCTCTTTGGGCACCCCAGCCAGGCGCATGCTGAAGCCCATGTTGCCCTCGACGGTCATGTGCGGGTAAAGCGCATAGCTTTGAAACACCATGGCCAACCCTCGGTCGGCGGGGCCCACCTCGTTCATGCGCTTGCCATCGATGAGAATATCGCCGTCACTGGCGCTTTCCAGCCCGGCGATCATGCGCATCAGCGTGGATTTGCCGCAGCCGGAAGGCCCCACGAACACGACGAACTCACGATCATTGACATCGAGGTCGATGCCCTTGATGACCTGGGTGTCGCCAAACTGCTTGGTGATGTTTTTCAGTTGCAAGGTTGCCATGGAAAATTCCTTTACTTGACGGCACCAAAGGTCAGGCCGCGCACCATTTGTTTTTGGGTCATCCAGCCGAGCATCAGGATGGGCGCAATGGCCATGGTGGACGCCGCCGACAGCTTGGCCCAGAACAACCCTTCAGGGCTCGAGAAGGAGGCAATGTAAGCGGTCAACGGTGCCGCTTTCGACGAGGTGAGATTGAGGCTCCAGAACGCCTCGTTCCAGCTCAGGATCACCGACAGCAGCCCGGTAGAAGCGATGCCCGGCAAGGTCAGCGGCAGCAGCAGGAAAAATACCTCTTGCAGGGTAGAGGCGCCGTCCATACGGCCCGCTTCGAGGATGTCCTTGGGCATGTCCTTGAAGAAGGTGTAGAGCATCCAAACCACGATGGGCAGGTTCATCAGGGTGTAGATGATGATCAGCCCGGTACGGGTATCCAGCAGTCCGACATCGCGGAAAATCAGGTAGATAGGTACCAGAACCCCCACCGGCGGCAGCATCTTGGTGGAGAGCATCCACAGCAGCGTGCCTTTGGTGCGTTTGGTGGGCAAGAAGGCCATGGCGTAAGCCGAGGGAATGGCAATCAGCAAGGCTAAAAACGTGGAGCCAAACGCGACGGCCACGCTGTTCAAGGCAAAGCGGGCATAGCCCGAGCGGGCCTGAACGGCCTGGTAACTTTCGAGGGTAGGCGAAAAAATAAAGCTGGGGTCGGCGATCGCCGCCGTTTCGGTTTTGAATCCGGTCAGCACCATCCACAGGATGGGAAAAAAGATCACCAAGGCCACGGACCAGCCCAGCAGGGTCAGCAGTAGCTGCCGCAGCGGTAACGAACGTGCGTTGGCGGAGGCGTTACGATGCAGGGTCATACAGAGACTCCCTAGGCCCAAAGAGCCGACGTTAATCTTCCAGGTTTCTGGCAACCATTCGGACGAGGAAGATGGCGACGATATTGGCGAGAATGATGGCGATCACCCCACCCGCCGAGGCCATGCCCACATCGAAATCCAACAGCGCCTGGATGTAGATCAAATACGCCAGGTTGGTGGTAGCAAGCCCCGGCCCACCCGAGGTAGTGACAAAGATCTCGGCAAAAATCGTCAGCAGGAAGATCATCTCGATCATGATCACCACGCTGATGGCACGCTTGAGGTGCGGCAGCGTGATGAAGAAGAAAATCGCCAGCGGCCCCGCTCCGTCCATGCGTGCGGCTTCCACCTGATCTTCGTCCAGCGACTGCATGGCGGTCAGCAGAATCAGCAGCGCAAACGGCAGCCACTGCCATGAGACGATGATGATGATGGACGTCAGCGGTAGCGCCGAGAACCAGTCCACGACGGGAAGCCCCAGCGATTGCGACAGCCAGGCCAACACCCCATTGGAGGGGTGCATCATCATGTTTTTCCAGACCAGGGCACTGACCGTGGGCATGACGAAGAAAGGAGAAATCGCCAGCACCCGGGCAATGCCCCGCCCGGCAAACTCTTGCTGGAACAGCACCGCCAGCAGCGTGCCGCCCACCACTGTGATGACCAGTACCCAACCCACCAGCAGCAGCGTGTTGGCCATGGCTGTCCACAGCGCGGGGTCGGTGAGCAGATACTCATAGTTTTCCAGCCCCGCGAAGCCGGTCATTTCCGGCATCAACAGGTTGTAGCGCTGGAAGGAGAACCAGACTGTCATGCCCAACGGCACGATCATCCAGAGCAGCAGAAGAGTCACTGCGGGTGCCTGAAGCGATAGCGTCCTGAGCCCGCCGACCGTTCGACCAGAAGCACGTGTTCTATTCATGAAAATACCTGCAAAAAAACGGCCCCGCCGGAAGCCTGGACAGCGTTTCCCCCATACGGAGAAAACGCTGTCACCTTCAGGGCTTAGCGTTGGATGTAGCCCGCACGCTGCATGGCGCGCTCGGTAGTCCGCTGAGCGTTATCTAGGGCTTGCGTCACGGAGGTTCCGCCAGTGAGCGCTGACGCGATGGTCTGGCCCACTTGAGTACCAATCGACTGGAACTCGGGAATGCCGACAAACTGGACGCCAATATAGGGGTTGGGCTCCAGGCTGGAGTCGGTGGGGTCGGCGTCCTTGATGGCATTCACCACGAAGTCGGCAAAAGGAGCTGCATCGATGTACTGCGCGTTGGCATAGGTGGACTCACGGGTACCCGGGGGCACGTTGGTCCAGCCGTTGGTCTCACCCACAAGCGCTATGTACTCTTGTGACGTGGCCCAGGTGATGAACGACTGCGCCGCCTCCTTGTGCTCGGAAGAGGCAGGGATAGCCAGAGCCCAGGACCACAGCCAATGCGAGCCCTTGGGCGTTTCGGCAATGGGCGCAGGGGCAAAACCCAGCACGTCGGCGACGTCTGATTCATTCGCGTCATAGAGCTTGCCAGCAGCCGAGGTGGCATCGACCCACATGGCACAGCTGCCCCGGGAGAAGAGCGCCAGATTTTCGTTGAAGCCGTTGGAGCTGGCGCCAGGCGGCCCGTAATTGCCCAGCAGGTCGACATAAAACGCGACGGCGTCGTTCCAGGCTTCGGAATTGATTTCAGGATTCCACTGCTCATCGAACCAGCGGCCACCGAAGGTGTTCACCAGCGTCGAGACGAAGGCCATGTTTTCACCCCAGCCCGGCTTGCCACGCAGGCAGATGCCCGCCAACCCCGGCTCGCTGCCGTGCAGTTGCTCGGCCCAGTCGTGCACCTGCTCCCAGGTGGGCTGCTCGGGCATCTCGATACCGGCCTGTTCGAACAGGTCGGTGCGGTAGTACATCATCGAGCTTTCGGCATAGAACGGTAGCGCATGCAGCGTGCCGTCCAGGCTCAGACCATCGCGCACCGATGCCAGCAAATCGTCTTCGTGGTAGTCGTCGGGCAGGTCCACCAGGGGTTCGAGCCAGCCCCGCTCTGCCCAGATCGGCACTTCATAGGTGCCAATGGTCATCACGTCGAACTGCCCGCCACCAGTGGCAATATCCGTCGTCATGCGCTGGCGCAGCACGTTCTCCTCCAGCACCACCCAGTCCAGAGAGATATCCGGATGCGCCTCCTCGAAGGCACTGGTCAGGCTCTGCATGATGACCATGTCGTTATTGTTCACCGTCGCCACGGTGAGCGTTGTCTGAGCATGGGCGTGCCCCGCTACCGCGATAGCGGCTGCCAGGGTCGTGATGGGCAAGTGTCGCGCAAGACGCATGAGATTCTCCTTGTAGCAGGTATTGGCATTATTGTTACCTTGATCATATTGATCATCGACCGAACAAATGATCGTACGCAGGTCAAAAAAAAGCAAAGCCTGACCTCTTAGACTTTACGCTAATTCATTCAATGGCTTGCATGTTGCACCTGCACACTCAGCCAGCCTCGGATGCCGCAAGAATGTGCCTGGCGGCACGCTCATCGGTGATCAGCCCCTTCAGCCAGCCGCCCCGCAGCGCCGCCAGAATGGCAGGCGCCTTGTCCTGGCCACCGGCAATGCCCACCATCAGGTGCTTGCCGAACCGTTCCAGAGGCAGGCTGGTCACCCGCCGTGTGATGGAGCAGTCGATCACCTGCCCGTCGCGGTCCAGGGGCCAGCCCAGCAGCTCACCCACGGCTTCACGTCCCAGCAGCTCGTCCAGCTCGCTCTCGCTGATGAAGTGGTCCTGGAACAGGGTAGCTTGCCGGTCGATGCGCCCGATCCCGATGAAGGCCGCTTCCGACTCCCGTGCCACATCGGCAATGGCCCTGAACAGCCGCTGGGACAGCATGGCCTCTTTCTCGGCCAACGACTCCGCCACGACCGGGGCGGGCAGTAGAAAACGTTCGCCGCCGGTTTTGTCCGCCAGCACCATGACCGCGTCATAGCGGTTTGCCGAGCCATCACGCGCGACGTTGCCCACCAGCGAGACGAAACGGTGCTGAGGACGCTCCACACGACTCAGCGCCTCCACCGCCGCCCGCACCGAACGGCCCGTGCCCAACGAGAGTGTCAGCGGTTCGCTGCGCTCGACCAACCGCGCGATGCGCTCTGCGCCTGCCACGGCCAGGTAATAGGCAGCCCCTTCCGGTGCCTGCGCATCGGCCGGCACGACATCACAGTAGGTCAGGCCAAACCGTGATCGCAACGCACTGCCCAAGGCCATACAGGTCGAAATGGGGTGATCGATATGCACTTTCACAAGCCCTTCCTGGCGAGCCAACGCCAACAAGCGCTGCACGCCTGGCCTGGAGACTCCCAACTGGATGGCAATGTCGTCCTGGGTCATGCCGCCGACGTAAGACATCCAGGCCGCCCTGGCGGCCTGGTCGAGCTTCACCTCGAATTTATCCATGGAATGCTCGCCACCTCATGCTCAAAAAACGCCATCATACAAAGCTCAAGACAAGACCAGTAGTGTCCTATCCGCTAACATGGGCACCTTGTCAGGCTCCCCGAATAGAGGCTTATTGTCATGTATAAACTCGCTTTTTTTGTTCCTGTGGACCATGTCGAAAGCGTCAAGCGCGCCGTGTTCGATGCGGGTGCGGGGCGTATCGGTGATTATGAGCACGTCTGTTTCCAGACCCGCGGCACCGGCCAGTTTCGGCCGATGGAGGGCGCCGAACCGCATATCGGTCAGGTAGGCACCCTGGAGCGGGTGGAAGAGTTCAAGGTGGAGCTGGTCTGTGACGACGCGCACATCCAGGCGGCCATTGCCGCCCTCAAGCTGGCCCACCCCTACGAGGAAGTGGCCTACGACGTGTGGCAGCTGGCCAACCTGTAGGCGCCGCCTCCCCTGCCCCATCAGGCACTGCCGAAGTAGCGCTCGCGGTCTTCGGGTGTGATCTTGCTGATGTGCAGCGGAAATTCCGCCTGCTGGCGATCTTCGAAGTAGTGCCGCAGGGTCCGCTCGATAGTGGGGAAGGCCAGCGCGTCCCAGGGGATTTCGTGCTCTTCGAAAAGCGCCACCTCCAGGCTTTCTGGTCCGGCACTGAAGCCACCCACCAGGTCGGCACGAAAAATCATGTAGACTTGATTGATGTGCGGCAGGTCGATCAAGGTGTACAGGTCTCCCAACGCGACTTCGGCGAAGGCCTCTTCCCAGGTCTCCCGGGATGCGGCCTGTTGCGTGGTTTCGGCGTTTTCCATATAGCCTGCCGGCAGCGTCCAGTACCCTTTGCGCGGCGCAATGGCGCGTTTGCACAGCAAGACCTTCGAGCCGCTCACCGGCAGCGTACCCGCCACAATGCGCGGATTCTGGTAGTGAATGGTACCGCAGGCATCGCACAGGTAGCGGGGGCGGTCATCTCCTTCAGGCACCGCAAAGCGGACTTTTTCACCACACTGACTACAAAAGTTCATCGCGTTTTCTCTATGGCTGGAAGGGCGAGCTATCAACGCGCTTGACGCTGATCGTCATGGCTGGGTAAAAGAGAACAAAGTCACGGGAATCCCCTATGTTAGAGAAACTGCGCAAACAGCTGCAACTGCATACGCCTCAACGGCTGGACCACGTTACTCTGCCTGAGGCCGCCGTCTTGATGCCCATCGTCGAGCGGCCGTCGCCGACGCTGCTGTTTACCCGCCGCGCGGGCCACTTGAATACCCACAGCGGCCAGGTCGCTTTCCCCGGCGGCAAGCGCGAAGCCACCGATGCAGACCTCTACGCCACCGCACTGCGGGAGGCTCAGGAAGAGATTGCGCTAGCACCGCAGGCAGTGCAACCGCTGGGGCGCCTGTCCGATGTGATTTCGCTGCACGGGATACGGGTCACCCCCTGGGTAGGCCTGATCCCCCCCGACCTGCCATTGGTGGCAGACCCGGCGGAGCTGGATGCCATTTTCGAAGTGCCGCTCAGCCATTTTCTGGAGGACCAGCGCACCCATACCGATGTCATCACCGTGGATGGCGTCGCTCACTACGTGCCCAGCTACCGAGTAGACAGCCACGTGATCTGGGGGCTCTCGGCCATGATGTTGGTGGAGCTGCTGGCCGAAGGGTTCGGCATGGACATCGACCTTTACCGCCGCCCGGCCGGCGCCTTGCGCCACTACCCCGAAAGGCGCTCTCCTCAGCGCCCAGCCGCCGTCAATCGCAACGACAAGCCAGTCACGAGACACACCAAATGATCGCTTCCATGGACACCCGCCCCCATGCCCTTGCCCCAGAGGCCCACGTGGCCCTGGTCGACGCCCTGGTGGAACAGGGCTGGTACGTGGGCCGGGGGGTCATCGACCCGGCCCTGTGCCAGGCGCTGCAAGGCGAGCTGCTGCATCTGGCGGCCCACGATGCGCTCGATGAAGCAGGCATTGGGCGCGGTCAGCAGCACCTGCTGCGCAAGGATATTCGCGGCGACGCCATCCACTGGCTGGACCGTGAAAGCGAAGCCCAGCGGTACTATCTCGATGCCATGGCCGAGCTGCAGCGCTCGTTGAATCAGGCGCTGTTTCTTGGCCTGTTCGAGTACGAGGCGCATTTTGCCCACTACCCTGCCGGGGCTTTTTACCAACGCCATCTGGACAGCTTTCGCGGGCGGGCCAATCGTGTCATCTCGACCGTCGGCTACCTCACCCCCGACTGGCCCGCCGATGGCGGAGGCGAAATGGTCATCTACGACCCCGATGACCCCAGCCGGGAAGTGGCCCGGGTCGTGCCCGAAGCGGGAACGTTCGCCTGCTTTTTATCGGAAACCATTCCCCACGAAGTGCTGCCCACGCGCCTGCCGCGCACCAGCATTGCTGGCTGGTTCCGCCGCAATGCCTCGCTGGGTGGCGTGCTGGACCCCGCGCGATAACGCCATGACCACGCCGCTGGAAGCTCGCCTGCAAGCAGAAATCGCCTCGTTGCAGGCGCGCAATGCCGCCCTGGAAGAGGAGAAGCGCCACTACCAGTGGCTGGCGGAAAGCACCACCGACCTGATCTCTCGTCATGCCCGAGACGGTACGTTTCTGTATGCCTCTCAAGCCGCCCGCGACCTGCTGGGTTACGCGCCCGAGGAGTTGATTGGCGTCTCGGCTTATCAGCTCTTTCATCCCGCCGACCTGAGCGCGCTGCTCAACAAGTCGCCACGGGTTTATTACCATGATGGGTTCTACCAGCAGACCTATCGTTTTCGCGCCAAGGCGGGCCATTACGTGTGGTTTGAAACCACCAGCCGGACCCGACGAGACGCCAACACGGGCGAGCTGCTGGACATTCTCTGCGTCTCCCGGGATGTGGGGCGTCGCATCGAAGCCGAAGCCACCCGGGAGCGCCTGGCAAAGGTGGTCGAGTCCACCACCGACTACGTGCTGTTTCTGGGGCCTGACCAGCGGGTATTCAGCGCCAACGAAGCCGCTCGGCGCTGCCTGGCGCTACCCACCGAGGCCCTGCAAGTCCCCCTGGACACCGTGTACTCCTGCGAGTCGCTGCGGCTGCTCCGGCAGGTGGTCTTTCCTGCCGTCGAGCGTTACGGTTCCTGGAGTGGCGAGCTGGAGATACGTGCGCCAGATGCCCTGCTGCCCGTGCTCAGCGTCGTGTTGGCCCACCGCGCTCAGGGCGCCGAACCCGGCCACTTCGCGCTCATCAACCGCGATATCAGCGCGCGCAAGCAGGCCGAAGCCCAGGCGCGCCGCCATCAGGAGCAAATTGCCCATGCCAACCGGCTGGCGGCCGCGGGTGAGCTGGCGTCCAACATTGCCCACGAGTTGAACCAGCCGCTGGGCGCCATCGCCAACTACGCCAGCGGCGCGCTGATGCAGTGCCAACAGCAACCTGCCCCCTCTGCCGAAGCGCTGCGCCTGCCGCTGGAACGTATCAACCAGCAGGTCGAACGCCTGGCGCAACGTTTGCGACATCTGCGCAGCTTCGTACGCAAACGCAGCCATCGTGTGTATCCGGTCGCGCTGGCTCCGGTGATCGAGGCGGCCTGCCAGCTCTGCGAGTGGCAGTATCAGCAGGCTGCCATTCCTTTGCAGCGCCAGCTACCCGACGAACTCCCCAGGGTCTACGGCGACCCCATCGCGCTGGAGCAGGTGCTGGTCAACCTGCTGCTGAATGCGCTGACCGCCAGCCGCGACATGCCCGACCGCCCTGGCGTGGTGATCACCGCGCGACCCAGCGGGCATCGGCAGCTGACCCTGAGCGTTGAAGACCAAGGGCCAGGCGTGCCCGACACCCAGCGCCCGCATATCTTCGATGCCTTTTACACCACTCGGGACGATGGGCTGGGCATGGGCCTGGCCATCAGCCGAACCCTGCTGGAAAGCATGGGCGGCGCCCTGACGCTTCGCGACTGCCCCAAAGGGGCCTGTTTTGAGGTACTGCTACGTACGGAGACAGACACTTGATGGAACCGCCCCTTTCCACCATTGCCGTGGTCGATGACGACACCGCCCTGCGCGAATCCCTGGTGTGGCTGCTGTCGTCGGTCGGCCTGACTGCCCAGCCCTTTGCCAGTGGAGACGCGTTTCTGGCGGCCCAGCGCGATCACATAGCCGTCCTGCTACTGGATGTTCGTATGCCCGGCCTCAGCGGCCTCCAGGTACAGCAGGCGCTGTTGGATCAACAGGACACCCTGCCGATCATCATGATGACCGGCCACGGCGATGTTCCCATGGCGGTGGCCGCCCTGAAAGCCGGGGCGTTCGAGTTCATCGAGAAGCCCTTCAACCACCAGCAGATCATCGAAATCGTGCAGCGAGCCCTGGAACACGCTCGCCAACGGCATCAGGCACAGGCGCAAGTGGCTAGCCTGAAGGCGCGCTACGGGTCGCTCAAGCCGAAAGAGCAGCAGATCATGGCCCACGTGGCACATGGGTTGACCAACCGGGAAATTGCCGAGCAAATGGAGGTGAGCCCTAAAACCGTGGAAGTCTATCGGCTGAGGGCCATGAAAACGATGCAGGCGGGCAATGTGGCAGACTGGGTGCGTCAGGCGGTAGCGCTGGGCCTGGTGGCTGCGCTACCGCCCTGAGCATTAGCTGAGAGGTACGATTTGACCGTTGGCTTCTTCGAGCACGCGGCTGACCTGCTCGTAGTTGGCACTGCCTTGGCCGTTATGCTCTTCGATCAGGCCAATCACGTTCAGCAGAGTGTCCATGCCGAATGCCTGCTCGTCGGTGGAAGCAAACGCCTGAATATAAGCATTGCCCTGCTCGCCCCAGCCCAGCTTGATAGGGGCATCGATGATATTGACCTGGGTACCGACGGGCACACGCCAGAAGATCGACTCGATGTCGTCCCCGTGCATCCTGATGCAACCTCGGCTGGCCCGCATGCCGATGCCGTCCGGCTGGTTGGTTCCGTGAATCAGATAGCCCGGTATATCGAGCAGGATGGCAAACTGCCCCAACGGGTTATCCGGGCCGGGAGGGACGACGGCAGGAGGTGGGTCGCCCCGTTCGGCCGCCTCGCGACGGATGGATGCCGGCGGGTACCAGGCCGGATTTTCGAGTCGCATGGTGGTCTTGGTGATGCCCAGAGGCGTGTTGTAGGCATCACGCCCAATGCCGATGGGGTAGGTCTCGACCACGGCTGGCTCGCCAGACGCCACATCGGGGTAGTAGTAGAGGCGCAGTTCGGCGACGTTGATCACGATACCGGTACGCGGCGCGTCAGGCAGGATGAACTGGCCGGGGATGGTCACCTCGGTACCTTCGCCGGGTACCCAGATGCTGACATCCGGGTTGGCCATGCGGATCTCCTCGTAGCCCACGTTGTGAGCCCGGGCGATATCCAGCAGCGTATCTTCATTACTGGCCGTGACCGTGTAGTTCTCGCCGACCATGTTACCTGTTTCGGGCAACAGAAAGTGCCCCTTGGGAAGCTCGCTGGCACTGGCCAACGCACTGGTCATCAACAGCCAGGCACTGACCGCCAGGCTGCCTAGACAAGAGCGTTTGAGTCGCCGGTCGGCAGGGTGATGCGTCGTCGTCGTCATGGGTTCTCCTTTTTTACGGTTAATATGCCGACTGGCTACCGATGGGTCAATCCGACAGACTGTCGCATGGGCAGGGGCTCTCGACCCGCCCATGCCTCTTCTTTAAAGTCGACTCATGGCAAAAAGATGGCCATTCATCTTGCAAAACATTATAGAGCGTCTACCTTGATAAGTGTCTTGACGCAGTGACGCGCAAGATGAAACATCGCTTTTTCCTTAACACCAACGTTTATTAAAACATCGTCTACATTCGTTTTGATCTAACGTTAACCACATGGGAAATCGCATCAGGAGTAACGTCGATGGTGTGCGTTATCGGAATAGCGCAAAGCAGTCACAGGCTGCTTTTATCAAGCCATGTTGCTTGATGGACCATGAGCGTTAATTTGTTTAGACACCGGTGCAACCACACAGTGTCCTAATGCAAGCGCAAGGAGCAATAGCCATGAAAATGATCAAACCTGCTTTCCTCGGTACGTTGATGGTGCCTGCTTTCATGTTTGCCGCTGGCTCGGTCAGCGCTCAGGAAACCATGGGAGCCGAAGCCACCTACCTGACCACGGCACCTGAAAACACGTTTCACGCTGATTCGCTGACCGGCAACAACGTGAAAAGCACCGTGGAAGATGATGAGGATATCGGCACCATCTCTGACCTGATCATCGATGAAGATGGTCAAATCCAGGCCGTTGTCGTTGGTGTAGGCGGATTCCTGGGCATGGGTGAGAAAGATGTTGCCATCGAGTGGGACTCTCTTGAGCTCACCAAAGACGATGATGGCGACGACTACGTCATTCGCGTCAATGCATCACAAGATGCACTGGAAGCTGCCGAAGAGTATGAGCGTAACTAAACGCTGATCTTCGCAAGCAATAGAAAAGGCCTTGGCTACTGCCAAGGCCTTTTTAGTATCCTGAATCCGTGAAGCCGGCGCCGACACTTTCCCTATCACCGCCAGCGAGCACTTTTTGATCATTCGCCCCGTGCAAGTTGGCTTTCGCAAGCCCGTTATTG
>NZ_BMXN01000030.1 GCF_014651775.1 Vreelandella hamiltonii | reverse complement strand
TGATGGTCATATCGCCGCATAGGTGTGCCGAATGATGCTGTGCACTATGCCAGAAAAATCAGGTGGTTGTCGACAGGCTATCCGCAACCACCTGAATAGTTACGATTTCTTTACCTCTTTAGCCAGCGATGCCCACGAATCTGCCGTGGGCATCGTGCTTTCTGGCACCGGCTCCGATGGGACGGCTGGGCTGCGTGCCATTCTGGCCGCAGGGGGCGTCACCATGGTGCAGACGCCGCACACAGCAAAATACGACGGCATGCCGCAGTCGGCCATCGATGCGGGTGTCATCGACTACATTCTGGATGTGGAGGAGATGGGAGGGCGTTTGGCAGAGCTTGCCCGCCTGGAGTGTGCCAGCCTGGAAGGAAATCAGGTCTCGGTGCCCCAGCGTCTGTTGACGCTGCTCAAGGAGCGTCGACAGCTTGATTTTTCGGGCTACAAGCAAGGAACCTTGAGTCGGCGCATTCGTCGTCGACTGGTGGCGAGCAACGTGTCCGACATGCAGCAGTACATCGAGCTGGTAGAGAGCAACCCGGCCGAGCTCGAACAGCTGGGTCGTGACATCCTGATCTCGGTGACGGCATTTTTTCGGGATACCAGCGCTTTCGAGGCCGTGGAAAAAGCCGTCAGAGGCATCGTCGAGTCAGCCAATAGCGGCCCCCTGCGTATCTGGGTGGCGGGGTGTGCCACAGGCGAGGAAGCCTACTCCATTGCTTTGCTGGTCGCAGAGGCCAAACGGCAGCTGGAAAGTCAGGCGGTCGTGCAGCTGTTTGCCACGGATATCGATGACGATGCGCTGGAAATTGCGCGCCGAGGTCGCTACATCGGTGCGGCGCTGGCCGCACTGCCCGACGAGTGGTGGTCACGCTACTTTACCGCCCACGACCATGTCTATGAGGTCAGCAAGACCTTGCGTGACATGATCGTGTTTGCCAAGCACAACTTGGTCGATGATCCTCCCTTCCTGCGTCTTGATCTGATTACTTGTCGTAATGTTCTGATCTATTTCGATAATGATTTGCAGACAAGAGTGCTGCAACGGTTTCATTTCGGTTTGCGAGAGCGAGGTGTGCTGTTTTTGGGGCGCTCGGAGAGCATTGCCCATTCCGAAGCGCTGTTCAAACCTCTCGATCGGCGGGAGCGCCTGTTCGTCAAGCAGGGCAACAGCGCGGAAGTGGTAGAGCACTCCTCGGCGATGCTGCGACATGTATCGCCTTTGAAGCGACGTGATCGAGACATGCAGCAACTGCTGGATGCCTTGGTGGCGCATGTCGGCGTCACGGTGGTGCTGTGCGATGCACAGGGCAACGTCCAGCATACGGCTGGTGACGTCAAACGCTTTTTGCGCTTCCCTTCTGGTCGTACTCAGGTCGGTATTCAGGATGTGGTCAGTGATCTGTTTCGCGGCGAGCTGATGTCGCTGTTGCATCAGTTTCACAAGACCCACGCGACGCAAATGGGTAGGCGTCGGCGTTTCGAAGGCGAGTGGTGGCAGTTGAGTGTTCGCGGTCTGACCGAACAGGCTGACGATCATCGTCTTCTCGTGGTACTGGCACCCTCGTTGGAGAGCGAGCGCACACCGGACGCGTCGCTGGACAAACTCATGCTGCCAGAGCTGCAGGGTATCGATAGCCTGGAAGACGAGCTTGAAGCCACGCGAGAGCACTTGCAGTCGTTGATCGAAGAGCTGGCCACGGCAAATGAGGAAATGCAGTCGCTGAACGAAGAGGCGCAAGCCTCCAATGAAGAACTGCAGGCCACCAACGAGGAACTGGAAGCTGCCAATGAGGAGTTGCAGGCCACCAACGAAGAGCTGATCAGCCTCAACGAAGAACTCAACGTGAAAACGGGCGAGCTGAGCAAGCTCAACGATGAGTATGCCTACCTCTATGACGCGCTCGATTTTCCGCTGTTGGTGTTCGATGGCGAGCTGTGTCTCAAACGCTACAATGCCCCGGCCTCGCGTTATTTCAGCCTGCGCCCCACGGCCTTGCAGCGCCATGTGGCCGGGCTGCGGCTGCCTGCCGTGCTTAACGATCTGGAGGATGTTCTTCTGGAGGTCGGTGAGCAGGCATCGCCGGTCGAAAGTATCCTGGAGCTCGAGGGCAGGCTGTTGCAGCGCCTGGTGACCCCTGGCATCAACCAGGAGGGGAGCGTCGAGCTGTTGGTGGTGACGCTGATGGACGTGACAGACCTTAGCCATGTCCAGGCCAAGCTGCGTCAGTCCCAGGCCCAGCTCCATGCGTTGATGGAAAACAGTACGGTCATGATTGCTCTCAAGGATTTGAATGGGCGCTATACCTTTGCCAACCCTCGCTTTCTGGAATCGTTCGGGCTGACCCAGGAGCAGCTGATCGGGCGTAATGTTTTCGAACTTTTTCCGGATACCTATGCGGGCTCGGTATGGGCGAAAGATCTCGAAGCACTGCGTTATCAGAACAAGGTGAGCGCCGAGCATGTGTTGCCCACGGAAGAGGGCCACCCTCGTGTGCTCACGTGCGTTCACCAGTTGCTCCGCGACGAGCATGGCCACCCCTATTTGATCCTCACCGAGTCGGAAGACATCACGGCTCGCAAGTACGCCGAGCGGGACATGCAGGTGGCGGCCAAGGTTTACGAACAGGCAGGGGAGGCCATTGTCGTCATCACTGCGCAGGGTGAGGTGCAGTCTGTCAATGCAGCCTTCAGCCGCATTACCGGTTACCGTTCAGACGAGGTCGTCGGTCACCCCGCACTGCCACTGCTCTATTGTGAGGACAACACACCGTCTGACCATTCCTGCTCGGGTGGCTGTCAGGTGGTGTGGGAAATCGTGCAGCAGACGGGCTATTGGCAGGGTGAGGTCTATAACAAACGCCATGACGGCGTGGTGTTTTCCCAATGGTTGACGCTTAACCGGATCGTGGCCGAGACGCCCGAAGAAACCCTTTATGTGGCGGTGTTTTCCGATATCAGCCACATCAAGGATACCCAGCGGCAGGCGGAGTACTTGGCCACCCATGATGCGCTCACCGGCTTGCCCAACCGGACGCTGTTTCAGGATCGGTTACAGATCGCCATTGCTGCAGCCAAGCGTAGTGACCAGCTCAGTGCCTTGATGTTCCTTGATCTGGACAATTTCAAGAGTATCAATGACACCCTGGGGCACGACGTGGGCGACGAGCTGCTGATCCAGGTAGCCAGTCGTCTGAAAGAGCTGGTACGCGATATGGACACCGTGGCGCGCCTGGGAGGGGACGAGTTCACCATCATCCTCATGGAAACCTCCATCGAAGGGGCGGAACAAGTGGCCAAACGCATCGTGGAGGCCATCGCCAAGCCCTTCGATGTGCGACGCCACACGCTGTTCGTGACGTCCAGCATCGGGTTGGCCTTCTGCCCTGACGATGGCGATGACGTGGCAGGGTTGACCAAAGCTGCCGACACCGCCATGTACCGTGCCAAGGAGAATGGCCGTGACCGCTTCGAACTGTTCAAGCCCGAGCTGCAGGCTCGCTTGATGCGCGATGTGGCGATTGGGCAGGCCCTGCGTGAAGGTATGGAGCACGGGCGCCTTCATCTGGTCTATCAGCCCAAATATACCTGCAAAGATGGCCACCAATTAGCGGGGGCCGAGGCGCTGCTGCGCTGGCAGGACCCTGTACTGGGCGCTGTCAGCCCCGTGGACTTCATTCCCGTGGCGGAAGCCACCGGGCTGATTCTGGACCTGGATCGCCATGTTGCTCTGATGCTGATCAGGCAGATCGCCCAATGGCGCGAGCAAGGGCTGCAGCCGCTGCCCGTGGCCATGAACGTCTCGGCACGCAGCTTTCAAGAAGAGCGCTTCATTACCCACCTGTTTGGTTGTCTGAAACAGTACCGCGTCCCTCACGCGCTCATTCAGGTAGAGATCACCGAAAGCACGCTGGTCGATCGCTCCAGCTCGGCGCTGGGCAATATCGAAAAGCTGCGCGAGGCAGGCATCAAGCTGGCGGTGGATGATTTTGGAACGGGCTATTCATCGCTGGCTTACCTGAAGCGTCTGCCACTGGCAGAGCTGAAAATCGACAAGAGCTTCGTCGATGGCCTGGGCGGCAGAGACGAGAGCGATCAAGCCATTGCGCTAGCCATCCTGGGCATGGCCAGCGCGCTGGGGATCCGTACCGTGGGAGAAGGCGTCGAGACGGCCGCGCAGTTGGCCTGGCTGGTAGAAAATGGCTGCGACTTCGTTCAGGGGTATTACCTTTCACGGCCTCTTGCCCTGGACGCCTATGCTGAGCTGATACGTTTGAATGGCAAGGCCGAACTTCTTTCATCGGATTTACCTCAATGACTGACGAGCGTGGTTTCATCCACCAGTGTGAACAAGAGGCGTTGCACCTGACGGGGGCGATACAGCCCCATGGAGTGCTGGTCATCGTCGATGTCGAAGGCCGCATCACACATCTGTCCGCCAACAGCGAGCGACTGGACGATGCCCAGGGCACGTGCCGCCTGGGACAGCGCTTGCCTGCCCATTTTCGGGACTACTTGCTGAGCTTGCCTGCCTTGGCGGAGGGTGAGCGGCACTACGGCCAGTGTCATAGCGAACGTCAGGAGTTCGATCTCGTGGCCACTGCGCACGGCGAGGGGGTGGCGCTTGAGTTCTATCCAGTGGATGCCCACGGAGACACCATGACGATGACCGGTGCCTCTGTCGCCGTGCCTGATAGCAGCGATGAGCTCAATGCCCAGTGTCAGCAACTGATGGACGAACTGTTGACCATGAGCGGCTTTGACCGTGTTCTTTACTACCGTTTCATCCCCGCAGGCGATGGCGAAGTGCTTTGCGAAGCGCGGCGCCCAGGCATCAAGGGCAGCTATCAAGGGCTTCGCTTCCCGGCCAGCGATATCCCTTATATCGCGCGGCAGCTCTATCTCAAGAACCCCTGGCGTACCATACCGGATGCCACTGCCTCCCCTGTGCCCGTGCATGCCCTGGCGGCCGGGGCGGTGCCTGATCTTGGCTACGTCGATCTTCGCAGCGCTTCGCCCGTGCATCTTGAATACATGGCCAACATGGGAGTGGAAGGCGCCATTTCGCTACCCATCATTCAGTCAGGCGAGCTGGAGGCGTTGATTTCCTGCCACTGTGCCACGCCGCGCCAACTCACCGTCAGTCAGCTTCGGCAGATGGCCGCCGTGAGCGAAGCGTTCAACTTGCGTTTGCGAGACTTCAAGGCGCGTCGGCGCCTGCAGATACTCGATGGCATGGAGCGGCACTTCGACAAGGCCAAGGCAGTCCTGATGCGCCATGGTGGTCTGGAGAGCGCCTGGGATGAACTCAGCGCCTGGCTGATGACGACGTTTGCCGTGGATGGTGTGCTGTTGCAGATGGATGACGAATACTACCTGAGCGGCGTTGGACTGACCCCCGCCGCCATTCAGGCGATTAGCCAACAGGTCGTCAGCGAGCCTTCGAATGTCTGGTTAAGCGACAGCCTGCAGCGGGACTGTGCATCCATGCCGCTTAGTGAGGTCGCGGGGGTGGCAGTGATCGGAGATCTGCCGCTGGACTCCCATCATCGCGTCAATCTGTATCTGTGCCGTGTCGAGCATTTGTACGAAGTTACCTGGGGTGGGAATCCGGACAAGCCCGTCGACTACCGTGATGGTCAAAGCACGGTGTCGCCCCGCCGCTCCTTCGAAGCGTGGGTGGAGCAGCGGGTAGGCCACAGCCGCCCCTGGTCTTCCAGCACCCGGCTCTACCTGTTGAAACTGCGTGCCTTGCTTCAGCAGGCCAAGAGCTTGCCGTGGGGTAAAGATGACGCGTGAGCCCTTCGCTGCCACGACGTTGGCCCAGTGGCTCAAGAACACGACGCGTACGGCTCACCAGCGCGTTGATCATCACCCTGTGCTCAGCCCTCTCCTTCGACCAGGGCTGAGCCTGGAGGTCTATGGGCAGGCACTGACCCGCCTTTACCCGGCGATATCAGGACTGGAGCAAACGCTGGCGGCGGCGCTTGGCGAATGGTCTTGGCGCTATCCTTTGGTGACGCGTGCGGCCCTGCTAGAGCAGGACCTGCAAGCACTTGGTCAGCCACTGACTGCCCGCTGGCGATTCCCTGAACCGCATAACGAGGCGGAAATGGTGGGTATGCTGTACGTGCTGGAAGGGTCTCGGTTGGGAGGGGAGGTGATCGCGCGTTGCGTGATCCAACAGTTGGGCTCCTCGGTGCCGTGTCGCTTTTTTGGTGCCACGCCGCTGGCGGCTGACACCTGGGCCGCGTTATGGCGCCAGGCAGAAGCGGCCTGCCCGGAACCCGATTGGCCTTGTGTGCGCCAAGGGGCCGAGCAGGCCTTCGAGGGCTTTATTCAGGCCTTGTCACGAGACCCAACGCCCATAGAATGAAGGCATCCTGGCGTGCCGCATCGCGCCAGGCCTTGAATCTGCCGGAGGCGCCGCCGTGACCGCTGGTCATGTCGGTGTGCAGCAGAATCGGGGCGCTTCCCTGCTGAGCCTGGGTCACGCGAGCATAGAACTTGGCGGGCTCCCAATAGCTGACCCGGGTATCGAACCAGCTGCCCTCGATCCATAGCGCCGGGTAGCGCTGAGGGCGAATATTATCCACGGGAGAGTAGCCAGCGATCCGCTCGCGGACGTCGTTGCTCTCAGGGTTGCCCCATTCGGTGTACTCGGCGGTGGTCAACGGCAGCTCGGGATTCTGCATGGTGCGCAGTACATCCAGAAAGGGTACGTCGAGCACGGCAGCACAGAACGCCTCTGGTGCCCGGTTCAGGCAGGTACCCACCAGCAGCCCGCCCGCGCTGGCACCGCAGGCGACGATCCGTTCAGGCTGGCTGACCTGCTCGGACACCAGTGCCTCGCGGGCAGCCAGGAAGTCATGAAAGCTGTTTTCCTTGTTGGCCATCTTGCCTGCCAGGTACCACGGTTCGCCGCGCTCGCCGCCGCCGCGTACGTGGGCCACGGCAAAGGCCACGCCACGCTCCAGGAGCTCCAGCCTGGCAATCGAAAACCAGGGGTCGAGCGCTTCGCCATAGGCGCCGTAGCCATATAGCAGCGTCGGCAGAGGCTGCCCGACCAGATCGGCACGCATGACCACGGAAACGGGCACCTGTTCACCGTCGTGGCTGGTGGCCCAGATCCGTCGGCTGACCAGTTGCTCAGGGGAGAGGCTGCCGTGTACCGGTACTTGCTTGAGTAGCGTGCGCTCACCGCTGTCCAGGTTCAGCGCAAACCAGCGGGGCGGGTGGGTAAAAGATTCTTCCCGCAGGTGGAGCGTGCGTGCATCGAAGTGGGGCATGTCCTCCAGAAGCTGCGAGACAGGCGTGTCGGGTAGCGCCAGGTAGTGATCTTCGATGAACGTATGGCCATCTTCGGCCAGGCTCAGTTGCCTCAACCGCACCTGAGCTTCCTGATGACTGCGTTCGGCCACGACCAGCCCCCAGGCGAATGCATCTACCCCTTCCAGCGTGGCGTCCTCCCGCGGGGGCAGCAGGCTTTTCCAGCCCGTATCTTCCAGCGTGTCGGCACGCGTATCCAGGGCAAAGTGTGGCCCTGCCTGATTGTGTAGCCGGTAGAAAGCCCCCGGCCGATGGTCGATGCTGACCTCCACGCCATTCGTGCGCCCATGCAGGCATACTGGGCTCGCGGCGGGTTGGTGGGCGGGCAGGGCGTGGACCTCCGTGGTATCTTTCGAGCCGCTCTCGATGATCAGCCATTGACGCGAACGGGTCTTGCCAACGCCCAGCCAGAACTCCGGGTCGTCTTCACGCAGGATCAGTGTCGGTGCGCTAGCCTGAGCGTCGGTGTCTACCTGGGCGTCGCTATTGAGCCCTACCCACAGTCGCCACAAGCTATCGGGGCGCTGGGTGTCGTCGAAGCGGGTAAACAGCAGCGTCGCGCCATGGGTTGTCTGGTCCTCTGCCCAGCACACCGACGGCCCGATGTCTTCGAGCAACTGGCGGGGAGTGCCGCTGGGCAACGCTTTCAGCCAGAGGGTGTAGCGTTCGTCCCCTTGGGTGTCTTCGGTCCAGGCCAGCCACTGCTCGTCGGGGGAGAGGGCCATGTCCCCCATATCGTAGAACGGCTGCTCTGCGGCACGCTCGCGCACATCCAGAAAGCACTCGGCACGCTGGGGCTGGCCGTTGGGATGTCGCCACCAGCAGGGGTAGTCGTCGTCGGCTCCCGTTTCGCTCCAGCAGGTGAAGTGATCCAATACCGTGGCCAGGCTTTTGACCGCCAGCTCGCGCCGTGCCAAGTGTGAATGGTAGAGGGCGTCGGCCAGCGGCGCCAAGGGGCGAAACCAGTCGGCATGCTGCTGGTTGGCGTCGGCTAAAAAAGGTTGAACGTCTGGTGCGTCACGAGATTCCAACCAGTGCCATTCAGGGTCATCGGCGCGATAATAGCGTGCTACGGGCGAGCCTTCGTGCATACCAGGCTGTGCTTTCATAAATTGACAGGTACCATAACGGGAAATCAACGTCGGGTGCTTCCACCCACATGAGGGGTATTATGCTGTTTGCTGACTCAATGTCACTGCTGTGGCTAAGTTATTACGGACTTTCGCTGCTGGTCGTGCTGGCCATCTATTTTGCGTTGGCCTGGTTGCCGCGCCTGCCTCGTCTTGTCATTACCTGGGGCGTGGCGGGCGTCATGTGGATGCCGGCCAATTACCGCTTGCCGCTGGTGGAAGAGGGTGAGTTCTATACCGGCTGGGCGCCATCGGCCATGGTCGCGGCGGTGGCGTTTTTCGAACATAGCGCCAGTGGTCTGCGCAATGGCCTGCTGTGGGCGATTCTGGGCATTGCGCTGGGCGCCTGCGTGGGGATTGCGCTATGGTGGTGGCGGCGTCCGATGCCGGTCGAAGAAGCCCCTGCACGCCGTCAGAGTGTCGAAGAGCCTCAGCCTGTCCGCCGTCGTGAGCCGGTGATCCGTTGATCTCCAAACTGGCCGGGGAGGCGTCTTCATGTGTGAGTTGATGGGTATGAGCGCCAATGTACCCACGGATATCTGCTTCAGCTTTTCGGGTTTTCTGCATCGGGGCGGCGGTACGGGGCCCCACCGCGATGGCTGGGGCATTGCGTTTTATGAAGAGGGCGGTTATCGCGAGTTTCGCGACCCTCACCCTTCGGTGGATTCGCCTATCGCGCGGTTGATATGCGACTACCCGATCAAGTCGCACGTGGTCATCAGCCATATCCGTCAGGCCAACGTGGGGGGCGTTCGGCTGGCCAATACGCACCCTTTTACCCGTGAAATGTGGGGGCGGCCCTGGTGCTACGCCCATAACGGTCAACTGAGTGACTGGCAAAAACTGCCGCTGGGGCTCTACACCCCCGTGGGCAGTACCGACAGTGAGCACGCCTTCTGTTGGCTGATGGGCGAGCTGCGGCGCCATTTTCCTTCGCCTCCTGAATCGCCAGAGCCACTTTGGGAGCGGCTGCATGCGCTCTGCGAACAGCTGCGCGGGCTGGGGGTGTTCAACCTGCTGCTCTCGGACGGTGTCTATCTCTATTGCTACTGTTCTACCAAACTGGCGCACATCACTCGACGGGCACCGTTTGGGCAGGCGGAGCTCTCGGATGCCGAGATGACGGTCAATTTCGTCGAGCACACCACGCCCAACGATATCGTTTCGGTGGTGGCCACCGAGCCTCTGACCCACAATGAAGCCTGGCAGCGTATGGCGCCAGGTGAACTGTTGGTATGGCGTGGGGGAGAAATCCGTGCCCGTTATGGTCCAAAATCCTGACTATGCTAAAGAAATGGCATGACCAGAACGGTGGTGAGGGTCGACGGGCTTTAAGCTAAAGTTGAAACGCAAGTTTCAATCGTTCGTTTTACAGTCTGCTGGACGTCGTATATCGTTGGCGTTCATGAACCACTTGATAGCCTCGCCACAATAACAAGGTCGGTACAGCATCGACACGGATAGCGGAGATTCCCCATGAGCGAACACGCCAGCACCCCCATTTTACGCGGCCCAGCGCTTGAAGGGTTGGAGCAGTACGACTCGGTCACCGATGTATTCCATTCGGCAGTGAAGCGCTTCGCCCAGAAGCCAGCCTTTACCTGCATGGGCAAGACGCTCAGCTTTGCCGACCTGGACCGCTTGTCAGCGGATTTCGCCGCCTGGCTGCAGCATGAAACCGATCTGGAGCCGGGGGATCGGATCGCCATCCAGCTCCCCAACGTACTGCAGTTCCCGGTGGCCGTCTTCGGCGCACTGCGTGCTGGTCTGGTGGTGGTGAATACCAACCCGCTCTACACCGAGCGTGAAATGGCTCATCAGTTCAAGGACTCAAACGCCAAGGCCATCCTGATTCTGGCCAACATGGCCGACAAGCTCGAGAAGGTGCTGGACAAGACCGACATCAAGCACGTGCTGGTCACTCAATTGGGGGACTTGCATGACGTGCCCAAGCGCTGGCTGATCAATGCCGTGGTCAAGCACGTCAAGAAAATGGTGCCCGCCTACTCGCTGCCCAGCGCAGTTGGTTTTCGCGATGCGCTGAAGAAGGGCGCTTCGCTCACCCATCGCCCGGTAGATCGCACCCAGGAAGATCTGGCCGCGCTGCAGTACACCGGTGGCACCACCGGCATGCCCAAAGGGGCAATGCTGACGCACCGCAACCTGGTGGCCAACATGTTGCAAGCTCGCTCGGCCATTGGCGAGCATCTGACCGACGGTGAAGAGCTGGTCATTGCGCCGCTGCCGGTGTACCACATCTACACGTTTACCGTTAACTGCCTGTTCCTGATGGAAACCGGCAACCACTCGCTGCTGATTACCAATCCTCGTGACTTGCCAGCCTTCGTCAAGGAGTTGAAAGGGCTGCCGTTCACCGGTTTCATTGGTTTGAACACGCTGTTCAATGCCCTGTGCAACCGTGATGATTTCCGCCAGCTCGACTTCTCGAAACTCAAGCTGACCATTTCCGGCGGCATGGCCTTGACCAAGGCAGCCGCTCAGCGCTGGGAAGAGACCACCGGCTGCCCGATTGCCGAGGGCTACGGGCTGACAGAGACCTCTCCCATCGTCAGCTTCAACCCCAACGACGCCATTCAACTGGGCACCATCGGCAAACCCGTGGCAGGTACGGCGGTGAAGGTGGTGGACAGCGAGGGCAACGACGTGCCGTTTGGTGAGCCAGGGGAGCTGTGCGTGCAAGGGCCTCAGGTCATGAAAGGCTACTGGCAGCGTGAAGACGAAACGCGTAATTCCATCGATGAGCAGGGCTGGTTCCACACCGGTGACATCGCCATCCTTCAAGACGATGGCTATATCAAGATCGTCGATCGCAAGAAGGACATGATTCTGGTGTCCGGTTTCAACGTCTATCCCAACGAAGTGGAAGACGTCGTGGCCGCGCATCCCGACGTGCTGGAAGTGGCTGCCGTCGGGGTGGCCGATGAAAATGCCGGCGAAGCCATCAAGCTCTTCGTCGTGTCGAAAAACAGTCAGCTGGATGCCGAGACGCTGCGCGCCTGGTGCAAAAAGGAGCTGACCGCTTACAAAGTACCCAAGTACGTTGAATTCCGCGATGAGCTGCCCAAGACCAATGTAGGTAAAGTGTTGCGTCGCCAGCTGCGCGACCAGGAAGCCAGCAAGGCCTGATACATTGCCATATTGGCTGGCGTTAGGCGTCACGTGATTGAAAGCGGTACAATGGTCGGCCCACTCCATGAGTGGGCCGACGTTTTATTCTGAGATGGAAACCGAGCCTAACGTGACCACCGACACGCACTCTTCTCGCACTGAATCCCCGCAAGATCCTGCTGCTTTGCTGGCGGTACTCGACGCATCGCTGGGTGATGTCATGCTTCGCGACCGTGAGCGCCTGGCCCGGCGTGTGTCGGGCTTGAAGCGACGGCAGCGTGACAACAAGCCGGTCGACCGTGGTGTCAACGAGCTGCGCCGCGACATGGCAAAGGCCACGCAGCTGCTGGCCCAGCGGGAAGCCTTGCGTGTTGCCTTGAACTACCCCGATGAGCTGCCCGTCGTCGAGCGTCGCGAGGACATTCTGGCGGCCATTCGGGAGCACCAGGTGGTGGTCGTGGCCGGTGAAACCGGCTCGGGTAAAACCACCCAGTTGCCCAAGATGTGTCTGGAGCTGGGGCGCGGACGCCAGGGCCTGATTGGCCACACTCAGCCGCGCAGGCTGGCAGCACGCAGCGTGGCATCCAGGCTTGCCGATGAGCTGGAGGTGGCACTGGGTGAGCAGGTGGGCTATCAGGTACGGTTCAATGACCAGAGCACGCCCACGACGCTGGTCAAACTGATGACCGACGGGATTCTGCTGGCCGAAACCCAGCACGACCCGCTGCTGTTGCGCTACGACACCCTGATCATCGATGAAGCCCACGAGCGCAGCCTCAATATCGATTTTCTGCTGGGCTACCTGAAGCGTTTGCTGCCTAAACGCCCGGACCTGAAGGTGATCATCACCTCCGCCACCATCGACGTCGAGCGCTTTGCGGCCCACTTCGGCACGCCTGACGCGCCGGCTCCGGTGGTCGAAGTCTCGGGCCGTACCTACCCGGTGGATGTCCTTTATCGCCCGCTGGTGCGCAGCGAAGAGGACGAGGAAGACCGCACGCTGCAAGAGGGTATTCTTCATGCCGTGCAGGAAATCGAGACCATCGAGCGCCAGAAAGGCTGGCTCCACGGCCCCCGGGACGTGCTGGTGTTTCTGCCCGGTGAGCGTGACATTCGGGAAACCGCCGATACGCTGCGCCGTGCCGACCTGAAAGGCACCGACATTTTGCCGCTCTATGCGCGGCTGTCCAACGAAGAGCAAAATCGCGTGTTCGCCCCCCATCGCGGGCGACGTATCGTGCTGGCCACCAACGTGGCGGAAACCTCGCTGACCGTACCGGGAATTCGCTATGTCATCGACCCGGGCCTGGTGCGTATCAGTCGCTACAGCTACCGTGCCAAGATCCAGCGGCTGCCCATCGAGCCCATCAGCCAGGCCAGCGCCAACCAGCGCAAGGGGCGCTGTGGCCGTGTGGCCGAAGGGGTATGCATTCGGCTATATGATGAAGACGACTTTCTGGCTCGCCCGGCGTTTACCGACCCCGAAATTCAGCGCACCAACCTGGCGTCGGTGATTCTGTCCATGCTGGCGCTGAAGCTGGGGCACATCGAAGACTTTCCGTTTGTCGACCCGCCTGACGGCCGCTTCATCAAGGATGGTTTCCGGCTGCTGTTCGAGCTGGGTGCGGTGGACGACAAGCATCAGTTGAGCCCGCTGGGCCGTAAGCTGGCCAAACTGCCCATCGACCCAAGGCTGGCGCGCATGGTGCTGGCAGGGGCCGAACGGGGCAGCCTGCGCGACGTGCTGGTGGTGGTCTCGGCGCTGGCCATTCAGGACCCGCGAGAGCGGCCTGCCGACAAGCGTCAGGCGGCCGACCAGGCGCATCAGCGCTGGCACGACCCGGATTCCGACTTCGTCGCTTTGCTCAACCTATGGCACGGCATCGAGAATGCTCGCGAGGCGCTCTCGGGCAATCAGCTGCGCCGCTGGTGTCGCGAGCACTACATCAACTATCTGCGCATGCGCGAGTGGCACGATACGTTCCGCCAACTGCGTCAGCTACTGCGTGACATGGATATCGAGGTGCCGCCACCGCTGCCTCGCGATGAAGACGAAAGCGAAGAGCAGGCCAAGCAGGCGCGGCGTAAAACTTCTGGCAAGCTGCACCAGGCGCTGCTGTCGGGTCTGTTGTCCAATTTGGGAACGCTGCTGGAGAACCGCGAATACCTGGGCGCTCGCAACCGCAAATTCATGATCCATCCCGGCTCCGGGTTGGCCAAGAAGAGCCCCAAATGGGTCATGGCGTTCGAGCTGATCGAAACCACCAAGCTGTTTGCACGCACCGTGGCCAAAATCGACCCCCAGTGGATCGAGCCGCAGGCGCAGCATCTGGTCAAAAGCAGCTACAGCGAGCCCCACTGGGAAATGAAGCGCGCCCAGGTGGTGGCGTTCGAGCAGGTGACCCTGTTTGGCCTGCCTATCGTTGCGCGGCGCCGGGTGCACTATGGCCCCATTGCGCCCCAGGAGTCGCGGGAGCTGTTTATTCGTCGTGCGCTGGTCGAAGGCGAATTCCAGACGCGAGGCGCGTTCTTTGCCCATAATCGGGCGTTGATCGAAGAGGTCGAAGCGCTGGAAGATCGTGCCCGACGGCGCGATATACTGGTGGACGAAGAGAGCCTGTTCGCCTTCTACGACGAGCGCATCCCGGCGGACATCGTCAATGGCAAGGGCTTCGAACACTGGCGCAAGCAGGCCGAGCAGCAACAGCCCGAGCTATTGAAGTTCGATCTCGAGGCGCTCAAGGCTCGTGATGCCCATGACGTGACCCAGGCGCAGTACCCGGATCACCTCACCCTGGCGGGCGTGGCCTATCCGGTGAGCTATCACTTCGACCCGGATGCCGAGGACGATGGCGTCACCCTTACCGTGCCCGCGGCGATGCTGCCGCAGCTGCCTGCCACTGCTCTCGACTGGCTGGTGCCCGGCCTGTTGCGCGAGAAGTGTATTGCGCTACTCAAGTCGCTGCCCAAAAGCCTGCGCCGCCAGGTGGTGCCCATCCCCGATTGGGTCGATGCCGCCCTGGAAACGCTGGTGCTGGACGAGCGCCCCCTGACCGAGGCGCTTGGTGAGTTCATCCGGCGGCGTACCGGCACGCGGGTTCACCCCGACGACTGGCGCCTCGACCTGCTGCCGCCCCACCTGCGCATGAATGTGCGGGTGGTCGATCATGGTGGCAAGACCCTGGGGCAAGGGCGTGATGTACGTGCCCTGGAGCGGCGCTTCGAGGAAGCCGCCAGTGCCGGCGCCCAGGCGCTGGCCGAGCAGGCCAGCCAGGCACCCACGCTGGAAGAGCTGCCCGCATCGCCGCTGCCTGAATCTCGTGTCACCACCCAGGCCGGCATTCGCGTGGAAGCCTACCCGGCCTTGGTCGCTGAGGGCGGGCACTTCAAGGTCAGCCTGTTCGATCATCCCGCCAAGGCGCAGTTTGCGCATCAGGAAGGGGTGGCGCGGCTGGCCATTGCCAAGCTGCCCGAGCAGGTCAAAGCCATCAAACGGCTACCTGGGGTCGAAAAGTGCGCGCTGCTGTTCGCCAAGGTAGGCAGCAAGCAGGCCCTGGTCGAGGATTTGCTGCTGGCGGTATTTACACAGGTCGTGGCACAGCATCCGCTACCGCGTTCTGCCGGTGAGCTGGCCGAGCGACTGGCAACGACCCAACCTCAACTGGTGGCCCATGCCGAGACCGTGCTGGGGCGTGTCGAAGAGGCACTGAAAGGCCATCTTGCCGTCAGCAAGATTCTGAAAGGGAAACTTAATTTTGCACTGGCCCTGGTCTACAGCGATGTCAGTGCGCAGATGCAGCGGCTGGTTTACCCAGGCTTCATTCGTGATGCGGACGAGTGGCTCACGGAGTATCCACGCTACATGGAAGCCGCCTTGATTCGATTGGAAAAGGCCGCCCGAGAGCGGGGCAGGGACCAAATGCTGATGCAGGATGTCCAAGCCCTCGAAGCGCGCTTTGACGCACGGCGCAAGAGCGAGCGCCGTGGCGCGGCCGAAGACCCGACGCTGGTAGCGTTCGGTTGGTGGATACAGGAATTGAGAGTGTCGCTGTTTGCGCAGCAGTTGGGCACGCACATGCCGGTATCGGCAAAACGCCTGGAGAAGCGTTGGGAAGAGATCACCCGCGGGCAAGGCATTCAATGAAGGAGGTTGGCATGACACAGGCAGTGATTACCGGAACAGGACTCTATACGCCGGAACACGCGGTCGATAATGCAGCGCTGGTCGCTGCCTTCAATGCATGGGTAGATCGCGAGAACGCGCGCCATGCCGAGGCCATTGCCCAGGGTGAGCGGGCAGCGCTGGCCTATTCGAGTACCGAGTTCATCGAGAAGGCCTCGGGTATCAAGAGCCGTTACGTACTCGATGCCGCCGGGATTCTTGACCCTGAGCGAATGCGGCCTAAACTGCCACAACGTGCCAACGACGAGCCGTCGATTCAGTGTGAGATGGCGACCGAAGCTGCGCGTCAGGCATTGGCGTCAGCCAAGGTATCGGCGGCGGATATCGAGCTGGTCATCGTGGCCTGCTCGAACCTGGAGCGCGCCTACCCGGCCGTGGCCGTGGAAGTGCAGCAAGCGCTGGGCACGTCGGGCTACGGCTTTGACATGAACGTGGCGTGCAGCTCCGCCACGTTTGCGCTGGAGACCGCGGCCAATGCGATTGCAGCGGGGCGGGTGAAGCGTGCGTTGATCGTCAATCCGGAGATCTGCTCGGCACATCTGAATTTTACAGACCGTGACAGCCACTTTATTTTCGGCGATGCTTGTACTGCTATGGTACTGGAAAGCAGTGAGGTGGCGGTGGCCAAGGAGCGTTATGCGATTCTGGGGACACGCCTGGTCACTCAATTTTCCAACGCGATTCGTAACAATGCCGGTTTTCTCAATCGAGTCACCGACAGCGACCCGCTGGCCCTGGACAAGCTGTTCGTGCAAGAGGGAAGGCGAGTGTTCAAGGAAGTCTGCCCGCTGGTCGCCAAGCTGATCACCGAGCACCTGGCCTCCCTGGAGTTGAGCGGTGAGGACCTTTCGCGTATGTGGTTGCATCAGGCCAATCGCCACATGAACGATCTGATTGCCCGCAAGGTGCTGGGCCAGGAGCCCGATGTGTCGCAGGCACCGATCATCCTGGACCGCTATGCCAATACCAGCTCGGCGGGGTCCATCATCGCCTTCCATCTGCATCGCGAAGACTTGTCGGATGGCGATATCGGGGTGATCTGTTCGTTTGGCGCAGGGTACAGCGCGGGAAGTGTGATCCTTCGCCGGGAAGGCTAAGTACTTGAGATAAGTACGTCAGCGGCGAATCGTTGGCGTTGTACACCCTGAAGTTGCGTTGATGAAGTGAAAAGAGGAAACCCCATGCTGAGGTTGTTTGCCAAGCAAGACACGGCGCCTGGGACGTGGCGCCCCTGGCTCCCCGCTCTGTTGTTGGCCACGTTGACCATGGGTGGATGTGCCAGCACGTCTACCCAGGAGCGCGGCGACGCGAGCGGAGAGGGTGTCGTTGAGCAGTCAGCGCATCCGGAAGACCCTTGGGAAGGCTTCAATCGGCGCGTATTTGCTTTCAATGACGTGCTCGACCGCTATGCGCTGAAGCCTGTGGCCACGGGATACAAGACCATCACCCCTCAACCGGTGCAGACTGGCGTGGGTAATTTTTTCTCGAACCTGGGGGAAATTCGCACGGCCATCAACAGCTTGCTGCAAGGCAAGCCCGCCAATGCGGGGCTGGCCACGTCACGCTTCCTGATCAACTCCACGGTAGGGGTCGGTGGGCTGCTGGATTACGCGACGCATATGGAGATCACCGCCGAGCGTGAAGATTTCGGCCAGACCCTGGCCGTATGGGGTTGGGAAGATTCACGTTATCTGGTGTTGCCGCTGCTGGGGCCGCGTACCCTGCGCGATGCGTCGGGTTTCCCGCTGGATATCGCGGCGCACCCCATCACCTACATGGACGATCACCAGCTGCGTGCTGGCCTGACTGCACTCGATATCGTGCACTTGCGGGCGGGCCTGCTGGATCAGGAGTCACTGATTCGTGGGGATCGCTACCGATTCATTCGCGATGCTTACTTGCAGCGTCGACAGTTCGAGATCAATGATGGTGAGCTGGGCGACGATCCCTTTGCCATGGACGATTTCGAGTTCGACGATAGCGACTTTGGTGACGACGACTTCGCCGACTGAGGCTAGACATGGATCACGCAAAGCAGTTGATCGCGGTAATCGATGAGCCCGGTAGCGAGCGTGATGCGCTGGCCGAGGCGATTACCTGTGATGGTATGTGGGTGTTTGCCGCAGACAATATCGATCATCTGCCGGTGGGCACCGCGCTGATCGTTGCCCATGCCAGAGCAGTGCCCAGGCAGCAGTGGTCGCAGCTGGCCCATCGCCTGCCCGCACTGGTCGTGAGTGATACCCGTCAGGATGCGGATTTGATCAAGGCGATCGACGCCGGGTTGGTGGATTACATCGTCCACCCGCTCAGGCATACCGAATTGCTGCGCAGGATGATCCGCAAGGCCATCGAGCTGCATCAACTGGCCCAGGAGCGTGATCGTGACCGGCAACGGCTGGCGGAGCTGAACGAAAGCCTGGAAACGCATCTGGCCCTGCTGAGAATGGATCAGCAGAGTGGTGGACATATCCAGCGCCGTCTGCTGCCGCCAAGGCCCAAGGTGATCAGCGGCGTCTATTACGATTACTGGTTTGCGCCGTCGCTCTATCTGTCGGGCGATTTTCTTGACTACCAGCGCTACGACGACCGCTTCAGCGTGTTCTATTTTGCCGATGTATCCGGCCACGGGGCCTCCTCGGCCTTCGTGACCGTGCTGCTGAAATATCTCTGCAACCGCTGGTTGAACGAGTGGGACGGTCAGGACCCTCAGGCGCTGCCGCCCCGCTGGTTATCGGCCCTGAACCGTGAACTTCAGGATACCGACATCGGCAAACACGCCACTTTATTTGTCGGTGTTATTGACCATGAGGAAAAGACTCTGCACTATTCGCTCGGCGCCCAGCTTCCCATGCCGCTATTGATGGCGGATGGCAACCTGACGCGTTTGGCGGGGGAAGGAATGCCTGTAGGCCTTTTCCCTGATGTGGAGTATCCTTCGCTTAGCTGTCCGCTGCCAGCCGACTTCAGGTTGTGGCTGTGTTCAGATGGTGTATTGGAATGCTTGCCGGGTAAGACGCTCGACACGCGGCTCACGGAACTTGAGCAACTAGTAAGCGAAAGTGTCACGCTTGAGCAGCTGCGAGACCGGCTAGCCAACACCAACTCGCTCCTGAGTGGGGGCGACGAGGAAGATGAGGCGAACCAGGACCGCGATGCTTTACCCGATGACCTGACAATCATGATGGTGAGCGGATTTGGTCATGCTGATTGAAGAGGGCCGCATCAAGGCGGCGTTCGACTCCGGTGTTTTTGTTTTAAAGCTGTGTGGTGATGTAAGACTCACGCTCTGCGCCACACTCGATACCCAAGCACAGCGTCTAGCGGAAACGCCAGGCCTGCGTGCCGTGATGATCGACCTGCGTGAGGCCACGAACGTCGACTCGACGGCGCTGGGTTTTCTCGCCAAGGTGGCCATGGCCGTCAAAGGTCGTCTGGAACAGCCCCCAACCATCATCGCGGATAATCCGGATGTCCGGCAGATGCTGGATGTGATGGGTTTTGCGCGTTTCTTTACGCTGATGTCGGCACCGATTCAGCCGTCGGCACCGCTGGAGACGGTACTGGAAGATCTGCCCGAGGAGCCCGCTGACGAAGAGGGGCTGCGCGGCCGTATTCTGGAAGCGCACCGTATCCTGATGCACATGAACGAGCATAACCGCGAGCAGTTTCAGCCGCTGGTGGAGATGCTGGAAGCCCAGGGGGCTCCTGCAAAATAAAGCCCTCTGGCCAGTGATGCGCCAGAGGGCTGTTCAAAGACGCCTGGTGAGCAGGCGTGCAAAAGTCGCAGCCTAGCCCTTTCTCAGCGTGCTCAGCAGTTCTTCCAGCTTGCGCTGGTCAGCCATGAACTTACGAATCCCTTCGGCCAGCTTGTCGGTGGCCATCTCGTCTTCGTTCATTGCCCAGCGAAAATCGGCTTGTGCCAAGGCTTCTTCCGGTGAGCTGCTGGCGCCAAGGGGGCTGAGTTGGCGGGGCAGGTCGGCTTCGATCTCGTCCAGCTCCTTGAGCAGGGCAGGGGAGATGGTCAGGCGGTCGCAGCCTGCCAGCGCCTGGATCTCACCGATGTTACGAAAGCTGGCACCCATCACGATGGTGGGGTAGCCGTGGCCTTTGTAGTACTCGTAAATTCCTTTGACCGACTGTACGCCCGGGTCCTGTGCGCCGCTGAAGTCGGCATCAGGTTGGCGCGCCTTGTGCCAATCAAGAATCCGCCCCACGAAAGGCGAGATCAGCGTGACGCCAGCATCGGCGCAGGCTTGGGCCTGGGCAAAGCCGAACAGCAGGGTCAGGTTGGTACGAATCCCGTCGCGCTCCAGCTGGTGAGCGGCCTGAATACCTTCCCAGGTCGAGGCCATCTTGATCAGAATACGCTCGGGGCCCACGCCGTACTCGGCATAACGCTCGATCAGCGAGTGGGCCTTGGCGATGGTCGCTTCCTTGTCGAAAGAGAGACGCGCGCTGACCTCGGTGGATACATAACCGGGAACCAGCTTGCTGATTTCGCTACCGATATCCACTGCCACCCGATCGACCGCGTCATCCAGGTCGGTGCTCTCCTTGGCGATACTGGCCAGGCGAGCGCGGCGCTCCTCCTGCTGGGCCGCCTGAAGAATCAGCGAAGGGTTGGTGGTGGCGTCCTCGGGCTGGAAGCGACGAATGGCTTCCAGATCCCCGGTATCGGCCACCACGGTGGTCATCTCTTTCAATTGGCTTAATAGGCTAGTAGCCATGCAGTGCTCCTTGTATGAGTCATGGTTACTCTAACAAGGCTGGCTCGCGTTGAGTATGTTTGATCGGTGACGATGATGAAGAATCCGCTGCTCGCCACTGATAGCCGACGGCCTGCGGCCGTTGGCTGATCTTGAACCGGGCCGCCTGCTCCCGCATGCCTTCGGCGGCCGACTCCAGCGACATGGCGTCCTGTGCGGTGGCATCCACCTGACGCGCATTGGCCTGGGTTACCTGGGTCTGCTCCTGCAGGGTCTCGTTGATCTCTTCGATGTTCTGGTGCTGCAGGTGGGCGGCTTCGGCAATATCGGTAATCAATCGGTGAGTCGTGGAGATCGAGCCGACCATCTCCTCGAACTGCTGGTTGGCATCTCGGGAAAGCTGGTTGCCGCGCTCGATACTGGTATTGGAAGAGGCCAGCAGGCTGCGAATCTGAGTGGCAGCTTCTGCGCTGCGGGTGGCCAGTGAACGCACTTCAGCGGCCACCACGGCAAAGCCACGACCCTGTTCGCCCGCACGGGCCGCTTCCACCGACGCGTTGAGGGCCAGCAGGTTCGTCTGGAACGAAATGCCATTGATGACGTTGACGATGTCGTTGACCTGCTTGGCGTGGGCATCGATCTCTTCCATGGTCGACAGAAAGGCTTCCATGGTGTGGTGGCTCTGCTGAGCTTGTGTCGTGGCGTGTTCGGTCAGTTCCTTGGCCTTCAGGGCATGCTCGGCGGTGTGGGCCACGCTATCGGTCAGGGTATGTACGTTGGTGGCCGTGTTGTCCAGTGAGGTGGTTTGCTGATGGGTGCGCGTGGCCAGGTCCTCGTTACCCAGAGCCAGCCGCTGAGCACTCTGGAACACGTGCTGGCTGTTGTCATGCAGTTGCTTGACGGTCTCGATCAGGGAGTTTTGCATGACCCCCAGGGCCGCATAGAGCTGGCCGATTTCGTTGTTGCCACGGGCTGGAACCTCGGCACTCAGGTCTCCTTCGGCCATATGACGAAAGTGGCCGATCAAGTGGCGGATGGGCTGTAGCAACTGGAAGTGGCCCAGCCAGATCAAGGCGCCCATCAGGGCCAGGGAGACCGCCATGCCCAACGCCAGCCCAGCGGCCACCATACCTGCGCGCTGCTCGGCGTCCTGCATCAGGCTGACACCCTGCTGATCGGCTACCTGGTAAAACGCCCGAGCATGGCCTGCCAGGGCCTCGCTATGATCCATGGCTTCCAGGGTGATTTGCCGATAGCCGCTGCGGTCACCGGTGGTAATGGCGTTGCGCTGGGCATCCATACTGGCCAGCAATTGGTTGGCGCGCTCACCAATGGCGTCGCGCAACGCTGAATAGGGGCTGTCCTGAGTGGCCTGCAGGAAGCTTTCAAGCGCCTGGGACATCTCGTTCAATTCATACTCGACGGCTTCCAGCGCTGCGATGGGGTCCCCGAGCGACGGACGCAATTGGCGCTCCAGGGCACGGTCCATGCGATTGAGACCTTCCAGGCTGGCAATGTGCAACCGATTCAGCGAGGAGGCTTGCTGAACATTGACCTGCTCAAGCGAAGCCAGGTCACGCTGGCTCTGCTGCATGATATGCCAGGCCAGTGCGGCGAACATCAGCAGGCAGCCTGCCATCAATAGCAGCGCGGCAAGGCTCAGATTGCGTAGCGAAATGTTTTCCAGCTTTTTGAGTATCATCGTGGCCCCCAGGACAGCGTCATTTGAATCATGACGGGCAGCTTAGTGGGCAAATGTTTCAGTTCTGAGTGGGCGATGCGCGATTCTGGGGTTGTGTGTATGATTAGCGTCCTATCTAAGTGGCCAGCGAGCGGCCAACCAGCGTAGCTTTCAAGGAGATGTATGGAACTCAATCCGCGTCGCGTAGCGCTATTGGTGGCGGCCAATACGGCGTTGGCCCCTTTTGCAATAGATGCCTACCTGCCTGCCATGGGAGTGCTGGCGGAAAGTATCGGTGCCAGCATTCACCATACTGAGCTTTCCATCAGCATGTTTCTGTTCGGCTTTGCGCTGGGGCAGCTCTGTTTTGGCCCGCTGTCGGACCGCATGGGGCGCAAACCTGTGCTGCTCAGCGGGCTGGTGGTCTTCATGCTGGCCAGCTTGATGATCACCACCGCCGATAGCTTGACATCCTTGCTGGCATGGCGGTTCGTGCAGGCGCTGGGCGGGGGAGCCTGCGTGGTCAATTCGGCGGCCATCGTACGGGATTGTTTCAGCGGGCGTGAGGCTGCCAGGGTGATGTCCACCATGGCCATGATCATGATGCTGGCACCGCTGGTGGCGCCGGCGGTCGGGAGCCTGCTGCTGCATATTGCAGGCTGGTGGCTGATCTTTGTGTTTCTGGCTGTCTATGCAGGCTTTTTGCTCTGGCTGTTGGGGACGCGCCTGCCTGAAACCCGCGACCCCGGCCTGCCCGCCGCAACCCCTCGTAAGGTGCTGGGTAACTACGCCAGCGTGCTGCGTCACCGAGAGGGCATGGGTTACATTTGCGCCGTGGCAGCCTCGTTTGCGGGTCTGTTTGCTTTCGTGACGGCGTCGCCCTTTCTTTATCTCGATTACTTCTCCCTCTCTCCAGGCGTTTACCCGCTGGTATTTGGGGTCAACGTGGTCATGATTGCGCTCTCCAACCGGCTGAATATCCACCTGCTGCGCAAGCGCACACCCCAGCAGAACCTGCGCTTTGGCTTGACGGTGCAGCTATGCGCCGCGCTGGCACTGGTGGCCGCAACGGCCTTCGATCTGGCCACGCTGCCGGTCGTGGTGGCGCTGGTGATGCTGTTTACCGGCATGATCGGGCTGATCACACCCAACGCCATCTCGTCGCTGCTGGATCATTTCGGCCATATCAGCGCCACGGCCACGGCGCTGCTGGGAGGCATTCAGTTCAGCTGTGGCGCGCTGGCGGGTGTGTTGGTGGGGCTCTTCCAGGTAGAGCATCTCTGGCCGATGGTGCTGACCATGCTAGGTGCGGCGCTGCTGGGTAACATCGGGGTGAGAAAGCTCACCCAGGCGGTCTAGGCGTGGCGGTGCTCGAATGGCTGGGACTCACCATGGAGCTCTCCTTGGGAATTTCTCTGGCGACATGGCTGGCCTGTGCCGGGGTGCTGCTGCTGGGGGCCTTCGTACAGCGTGCCACGGGGTTTGGCCTGGCGGTCGTCGGGGCACCGCTGTTGCTGATGCTGGAGCCACGGCTGGTGCCGGTAGTGCTGGTGCTGTTCGGTTTTACGGTTTCGCTGATGATGGTGCGGCGCTATTGGCACGAAGTGCATCTGCGCGAGATCAGCGTGGCACTGGTGGGGCGGCTGCCGGGGAACGGGCTGGGAATCTGGCTGCTGCTGGCGGCGCCCATGGCCGTGCTGGAAACGTTGATTGCCGCTATCGTGCTGTTTGCGGTAGGCGTGACGCTGTGCCGTTTTCATGTGCCGGTGAATCGCGTCACGCTGTTCGTGGCCGGTGTACTGTCGGGCATCTTCGGCACCGTGGCTGCCATTGGTGGGCCGCCCATCGTGCTGTTGATGCACGGCTTTTCGCCGGATCGCATGCGCGGCAATCTGGCGGCCTTCTTCGTCATCACCTCGCTGCTGACCCTGGCGACGCTAGCCCTGGCGGGGCAGCTCAGCATCTGGCATTTCAAGCTGGCGCTGACGTTTCTGCCTGCCGTATTGATCGGCAATGCGCTGGCCGATGCGGTGGCCCATCGGTTGGATAAAGTGCTGCTACAACGCTGTTCATTGGCCCTGTGTACGCTGGCGGCGCTGGGCTTGCTGCTGTGATAGGGCCCCAGGCCAACGCTTCGTTAACATTCCTCGCTAAAAAAATTACCGCTGTCATATTTCTGCAATCGTCGCTGTGCAAACTCCTCGGTGTGAAAGGCCAATCGCCAACATTGCCGAACGGCTCAAATCGAATAGCCCAGGCATGAAACCAAAGGGGACACGACGATGAAAGTAACGAAAAAGACACTTGGTGTTGTAGTTGCTGCCGCACTGGCTACCGGCGTATCGACGGCTGCCGTTGCTCGTGACACCGTGCAGATTGCAGGTTCTTCAACTGTACTGCCGTTTGCCAGCATCGTGGCGGAAGAGTTTGGTAACACCTACTCTCAATTCAACACCCCAGTGGTAGGCTCTGGTGGCTCCGGTGGCGGTCTGCGCCAGTTCTGTCAGGGCGTTGGTGAAAACACCATCGACATCGCCAACTCTTCTCGTGCCATCCGCAGTGGCGAAGTGGCCAACTGTAACGAAAATGGCGTCAACGACATCCTCGAAGTGATGTTCGGCTACGACGGTATCGTGTTTGCATCGCGTATCGACCGTGAAGAGTTCGCTCTGACGCCTGAGCACGTATTCAAAGCCGCTGCCGCTCAAGTCACACAAGATGGTCAGCTGGTCGACAACCCCTACACCCGCTGGAACGAAATCGACAGCAGCCTGCCCGACCAGGAAATCGTGCTGGTGATTCCGGCTTCCAACCACGGCACCCGTGAAGTATTCGAAGAGAAAGTCATCCACGCTGGCTGTGAAAGCGATGCCAACGTAGAAGGCGATGCCTGTAACTCACTGCGTGGCGATGGTCGTATCGTCGAGATCGCGGGTGACTACACCGAAACGCTGGCTCGTCTGGATGCCCAGGCCGATGCCGTTGGCGTCTTCGGTCTGAGCTTCTATGACCAGAACCGTGACCGCCTGCAAGTGGCTACTGTGGATGGCGTAACGCCCAGCCTGGAAACCATCGGTTCTGGCGAATACCCCGTTTCTCGTCCGCTGTTCTTCTACGTGAAGGGCGAGCACCTGGACGTGATTCCTGGTCTGGCCGAGTACACCGAGTTCTTCCTGAACGACATGATCTCTGGTTACGGCAGCCCGCTGGAAGACGCTGGTCTGATCCCGATGAGCGAAGAAGAGCGTGCTGAAGCACTGGCTCAGTTCCAGGCCCGTACCGTGGTAAGCGTTGAAGAGTAAGACTGCCGCCATCGCTTAACCGCGGTGATCAGGTAGGTATTGCGCCGGCATCATGGAAATGGTGCTGGCGCTTGAACGTAGGAAATCATGGGCGGAGAGAGAATGAGTAACATTGCCTTGATAGCCACGCTACTCGTGATAATGGCCTTGGCTTACCACTTGGGTTTGACACGCAGTCGCGCGGTTGCGGCAGAGCACGATGTCAGAATGCATTCGCGCCCCGGTTATTATGGAGCGTTGGTGGCCCTGTGGTGTGGGCTGCCAGCGCTTGCCCTGTTTGTATTGTGGTCGCTGTTGGCACCACAGTTGATTGACATGCTGGTCGTTCAGCAACTGCCCCCTGAGCTGGTGGCAGGCATGAGCGAACGTGAAATGAATACCTTGTTACGGCGTATCACCGCGCTGGCCAATGAACGTAACGTGGCTGGGGGGGGAAGCGCCGAGGAGTTGGCCGCGGCCGCACACATGGCGCGCCTGCAGACCTTCCAGAACACCACGCTGATCGCGCTGATGGCCGTGGTGGCCGTGGTCGGGCTGGTGTTTGCCCGGCGGCGTATTTCCCCTCAGTGGCGGGCGCGTAATCATGTCGAGCGCGTCATCTCCATTGCGCTGGCCTCCTGCTCCGCCATCGCGATTTTCACCACGGTGGGCATCGTGTTGTCGATGCTGGGTGAAGCGCTGAAGTTCTTCAGCTTCATCAGCCCGGCAGAGTTCTTCCTGGGCACGACCTGGAATCCGCGTTTCAGCACGTCGGGAACCGATGCACAGGGTGAGTTTGGCCTGCTGCCGCTGCTGTGGGGCACCATGATGGTGAGTATCATTGCCTTGCTGGTGGCGATCCCCGTGGGGCTGATGACGGCGATTTACATGGCCGAATATGCGCCCCCCTGGCTGCGTAACGTGGCCAAGCCGATCATCGAAATTCTGGCCGGTATCCCGACCATCGTGTACGGCTTCTTTGCCCTGATCGTCATCGGGCCTTTCCTTTCCAGCCTGGGCGATATGGTCGGCATCAATATTCGTACCACCAGCGCGCTCACCGCGGGCCTGGTGATGGGCATCATGATCATTCCGTTCGTATCGTCACTCTCTGACGACATCATTACCCAGGTGCCCAAGTCACTGCGCGATGGTGCGCTGGGGCTGGGGGCAACCAAGTCCGAGACCATTCGCCAGGTGGTATTGCCTGCGGCGCTGCCGGGTATCGTCGGTGCCTTTCTGCTGGCGGCCAGCCGCGCCATCGGCGAAACCATGATCGTGGTGTTGGCGGCCGGTAATAACCCGGTACTTCACGGTAACCCGTTCGAGGCGGTATCGACCATCACCGTGACCATTGTCAACCAGTTGACCGGGGACATGGATTTTGCCAGCCCGCAGTCGCTGGTGGCCTTTGCTCTGGGCTTGACGCTGTTCGTCATTACCCTGGGCCTGAACGTCATCGCACTGGTTGTGGTGCGTAAATACCGCCAGCAATACGAGTAAGCGACCATGTCTATTACGATTGAGCAGCGCCGTCAGCATCGCCTGACAACGATCGAAAACTCGCTGGCAAGACGTCATCGTCAGGAAAAGCGTTTTCGCTTTGCCGGGTTGGCCGCCGTCGTGACCGGCCTGACCCTGGTCGCCATTCTGTTCATCAGTATTCTGATGCGCGGTGTGCCGGCGTTTTGGCAAGCGACGCTCTACCCGGAGGTGTACTTCGACCCCGAAGTGATCCAGCTGGAAGAGAAGCCGGTGCGCGCCAGCGGTGAAAGCCAGTCGGCGTTCAATGAACGCTATTCCGCGTGGCTGACCCAGGCAGGACTGGTCAACTGGCAGTCATTGATCGACCGCGCCATGGAAGAGGCGCTGGGGGTCGAGGTCGAGCCTCGACAGCTGCGTGATCTGCGTGCCCTGGTGGCATCGGGTGAGCGTTTCTCGCTGCGTGAGCAGTTCATCAAGGACCCTTCCCTGTTGGGCCAGACCGTGGAAGTGAAAATGCTGGCGGCGGCCAACGTCGACGTCTGGATCAAGGGCAATATCGACCGCTCGCTGCCGGATGCACGTCAGCAGTTGAGCGCTCAGACCCGTGAATGGGCCGACCGTCTTTACGACGAGAACGTCATCCGCAACTCCTTCAGCACGTCGCTGTTCCTCAACACCGACTCGCGTAGTTCACCTGCGTCGGCGGGTCTGGCAGGGGCCTTCATGGGGTCGCTGTTCATGATGCTGATCGTGATCACGCTTTCGGTCCCCATCGGTGTAGCCAGCGCCATCTACCTGGAAGAGTTCGCGCCCAAGAACCGTTTGACCGATCTCATCGAGATCAATATCAACAATCTGGCAGCCGTGCCCTCCATCGTGTTCGGCTTGCTGGGGGCTTCCATCTTCATCGGCTATCTGGGCATGCCGCTGTCGGCCCCGCTGGTGGGCGGGCTGGTGCTGACGCTGATGACCTTGCCGACCATCATCATCGCTACCAGGGCATCGCTGCGCTCGATTCCGCCCTCCATTCGCCAGGCGGCATTGGGGATCGGCGCATCGAAAGTGCAGACGGTCTTCCACCATGTGCTGCCCTTGGCACTGCCGGGCATCCTGACGGGCTCCATTCTGGGCGTTGCCCAGGCGCTGGGCGAAACGGCGCCGCTGCTGCTGATCGGCATGAATGCGTTCGTGTCCAACGTGCCCAGCACGCCATTGGAGCAGTCGGCTGCGCTACCGGTACAGATCTATCTATGGCAGGGTAACGAGCTGCGTAATTTCTTCGAGGCGCGTACGTCAGCGGCCATTATTGTACTGCTGGGGTTGATGCTGAGCCTGAACGCACTGGCAATCTGGCTGCGTAAAAAATTCGAGACGAGGTGGTAAGTGAATACTTCAACAGAGCCCAAGACATCCCCATTGGTGAGCGTAGGCGCTGGCGAGAGCCGCACCAGTAAAGCCACCGACAAGGTCAAGATGAGCGCCCAGGACGTCAAGGTCTTTTACGGTGCCAGCCAGGCGATCAACGGTATCAGTCTGGACGTGTACGAAAACGAAGTGCTGGCATTCATCGGGCCTTCTGGCTGCGGTAAGTCCACCTTTCTGCGCTGCTTGAACCGCATGAACGACACCATCGACATCTGTCGGGTCGAGGGCAAGATCACCCTGGATGACAAGGATATCTATGCCCCGGATCGCGATGTGGTACTGCTGCGTGCCCAGGTAGGCATCGTGTTTCAGAAACCCAATCCGTTTCCCAAGTCGATTTATGAAAACATCGCCTATGGCCCGCGCCTGCACGGTCTGGCAAAGCGCAAGGCCGAGCTGGACGACATCGTCGAGAGCAGCCTGCGCCGTGCCGGGCTCTGGGAAGAGGTCAAGGATCGACTGGATCAGCCGGGCACCGGGCTGTCGGGTGGCCAGCAGCAGCGCCTGTGCATTGCCCGCACCGTGGCCGTCAGCCCGGACATCATCCTGATGGATGAGCCGTGCTCGGCCCTCGACCCCATCGCGACGGCCAAGGTGGAGCAGCTGATCGATGAGCTCAGCGAGAGCTATACCATCGTCATGGTGACCCACAACATGCAGCAGGCCGCACGGGTGGCCGACCGTACGGCGTTCTTCCACATGGGCGACCTGGTGGAGGTGGACAGCACCGACCAGATCTTCACCAACCCGCAAGACCAGCGTACCCACGATTACATCACGGGACGCTTCGGGTGATCACGCAGTACTGATCACGGGTTACCCGCAGGGGGCATGGCCGCCTGCGGGTTCGATGGCTGGTTTTTTTTGATTTTTAATATATGATTTTTCATATATTGACGGTTCACTTGGCTCTGGAGGTTCAGCATGTCACTACGCATTGGTATCAACGGGTTTGGCCGTATTGGTCGTCTGGCACTGCGCAGCCTGTGGGCGCGAGTCGCTGCCGACGAGGTAACCCTGGTGCGCATCAACGACCCGGGCGGCGATGCGGCGACGTTTGCCCATTTGCTGGAGTTCGACTCGGTTCATGGCCAGTGGGCGCCGGAGCAGGGCATTGGCGCTACCCCGGAGGCGATCACCATCGATGGCCGTACCATCGCCTTCAGCGCCCACAAGACGATTGCCGAAGGTGACTGGTCCGGTTGTGATGTGGTGATCGAATGCTCCGGCAAGATGAAAACCACGGAGAAGCTGCAGGCCTATCTGGATCAGGGGGTCGAGCGTGTAGTGGTCAGTGCGCCGGTCAAGGAGGAGGGCGTGCTCAACGTGGTGGTGGGCGTCAACGACCATCTGTTCGACCCCGCTACGCACCGCATCGTCACTGCGGCCAGCTGCACCACCAACTGTCTGGCCCCCGTGGTCAAGGTCATTCTGGAAACGTTTGGCATCCGTCATGGTTCCATGACCACGGTGCACGACATTACCAATACCCAGACGATTCTGGACGCACCGCACAAGGACCTGCGCCGGGCGCGCGCCTGCGGCATGAGCCTGATTCCCACCACCACCGGTTCGGCCAAGGCGATCACCGCCATCTTTCCCGAACTGACCGGCAAGCTGAACGGCCATGCGATTCGCGTGCCGCTGGCCAATGCCTCGCTGACCGATATGGTGTTCGAGCTCGAGCGCGAAGTGACCGTCGAGGAGGTCAATCAGGCGCTCAAGATGGCCGCAGAGGGGCCCTTGAAGGGGATTCTGGGTTACGAGGAGCGGCCGCTGGTGTCCATCGACTACCGCACCGACCCGCGCAGCTCGGTCATCGATGCGCTCTCGACCATGGTCGTGAATGGTACGCAGCTGAAGCTCTACGCCTGGTACGACAACGAGTGGGGGTATGCCAACCGTACCGCAGAGCTGGCCTGGAAGGTGGGCAAGGAGCAGGCGCGCCGTGGCTGAGTCGCTCAGGGCACGCATCGGCGCACTGCCTTTCGAAGTGCGCCAGTACATGCTGATCACGGGCAACTACTGGGCGTTTACCATCACCGATGGGGCCCTGCGGATGCTGGTGGTGATGTACTTCCACCAGTTGGGTTACTCGCCTCTGCAAATCGCCATGCTGTTTCTGTTCTACGAAGCGTTTGGCGTGGTGACCAATCTGGTGGGAGGGTGGTTGGGCGCGCGGTTGGGGCTCAACCGCACCATGAACGTGGGGCTGGGGCTGCAGATCGTGGCGCTTGCCATGCTCATGGTGCCTGCCGGGATGCTCACCGTCGTTTGGGTCATGGCGGCCCAGGCGCTGTCGGGTATTGCCAAAGACCTGAACAAGATGAGCGCCAAAAGCGCAGTGAAAGTGCTGGTGCCGGCTGATAGCGCCAATGCCAACAGTGCCTTGTACCGTTGGGTAGCGATGTTGACCGGCTCCAAAAATGCCCTGAAAGGGCTGGGCTTTTTTGTAGGCGGCGTGCTGTTGACGCTGATCGGCTTTCGCGGCGCGGTGGTGGCCATGGCGCTGATGCTGGGTGCCGTGCTGGGGCTGTCGCTGTGGCGGTTGAAGGCAGACCTCGGCAAACAGAAGGTCAAGCCAAAGTTTTCCGAGATTTTCTCCAAGTCCCGCGCCATCAATGTGCTTTCGGCGGCGCGCTTCTGCCTGTTCGCATCCCGGGACGTGTGGTTTGTCGTGGCCTTGCCGGTATTCCTCTATGATCAACATGGCTGGAGCCACTGGACCGTGGGAGGGCTGTTGGCCGCCTGGATCATTGGCTACGGCGGGGTGCAGACCCAGGCGCCCAGGCTCACCGCACTGTTCCGTGGAGACGCTCGGATGCTCACGGCTGGCTGGGCCGCCGCGCTTGCCGTGCTCGCCATTCTGCTGGCTCTGCTGCCCCTGGCACAGGTGGGGTGGCTGGTAGTGGGGCTGCTGGCCTTCGGCGTGCTGTTTGCCGTCAACTCCAGCTGGCACAGTTATCTGATCGTCCACTATGCCCGTGCCGATGGCGTGTCCATGGACGTAGGCTTCTACTACATGGCCAACGCCATGGGCCGCCTGGTCGGCACACTGCTCTCGGGGTGGCTCTACATGGCCTATGGTTTGAGCGCGTGCCTGTGGGTGGCGGCGGCGCTGGTGGCTGCCAGCGCGCTCATGGCACTGGCGTTGCCCAGGCAGGTGGCGTGATTCGCTCGCCTGGCGCTGGCCTGACGCTCACCCTGGGGAGTTCCCAGACCCTTGCCTGGGCATCCAGCTACTATCTGCCCGCCATTCTGGCGGTGCCCATGGCGCTGGAATTGGAGCTGTCCACTCGCTGGGTATTTGGCGCCTTCTCGGCTGCGTTGCTGCTGGTCGCCATGTTGGGACCCAGCGTCGGGCGTCTGATCGATCGCCAGGGTGGGCGCGGTGTGCTGATGGCTTCGAACGCCATCATGGCGGTGGGCTTGCTGGCACTGGCGCTGGCACAAGGGGCGGTGACATTGGTGCTGGCATGGTTGCTGATGGGCGTGGGCATGGCGCTGGGTCTTTACGATGCGGCCTTTGCCACGCTGGGGCGGCTGCTGGGGAGTCACGCCAGGGCCTCGATTACCGGCGTGACCCTGGTGGCAGGATTTGCCAGTACTCTTGGCTGGCCCATCACTGCCTTCATCGAGAGCGAGTGGGGCTGGCGTGCTGCCTGCGCCAGCTGGGCGCTGGCCCATGTCGTGTTGGGAATGCCCTTGAACGCTCGCTTGCCCAAGGCCGAGCGAGCGCTCTCCAGCGTGTCGAGCCCTGCGTCTGAGGCGCCTGAACGCCCGCGTTTTACCCTGCTGCTGCTGGCGTACGTGTTCGCGGCGGGGTGGTTCGTTTCCACGGCCATGGCCGCCCACCTTCCCAGGCTGCTGCAGGAGAGTGGCGTTTCTCTGTCGGTGGCGATTGCAGCGGCTGCTCTGGTGGGGCCTGCGCAAGTAGCGGCGCGCATGGGGGAGTTCGTTTTGCTGCGCCGTTTTCACCCCTTGTTCGCAGGCAGGATCGCTACCACGCTGCATCCCGTGGGCGCCGGGTTGCTGACGTTTTTCGGCATGCCGGCCGCCGGGTTTGCGTTGCTGCATGGCGCGGGTAACGGCATGATGACGATTGCCTCGGGGACGCTGCCCCTGGCACTGTTTGGCCCGCAGGGGTTTGGCCGCAGGCAGGGGCTCATCATGATGCCCGCTCGGGCCTTGCAGGCCCTGGCGCCGCTGCTGTTTGGGCTGCTGATCGACCAGTGGGGCGCATCCGCGCTATGGCTGACGTCGCTGCTCATGCTGGCAGCCACGCTAGCGCTGCTGAGTATCCCGGCTCCCCGGCGTTAACGGGGCGCCATCCAGGAACAGCCGCCTGAATTTCCACCATCCTTCCACTCGTAATCGCAGGCCTTGCCAGGCAAGGGACGGCTCTATCCAGAGGCCGGCCTCTGGCAACTGATGATATTCGAAGGCCGATGTGTCGCTTGGCGCGCCCAGCTCTGCCACGGCGATATGTGCCGTCCCGCCACAGCAGCCATGACGTGGTGAACGGCGTACCGTCACCACGCCTCCGTGCTGCTGGATGAATGCCACGGCAGGGTGCTCCATCTCGATGACCTGACGCATGACGCTCCTGGCTGCCCATGCCGGGCCGTTAGGTGGGGGGATAGTAGACGGTCTCTCCGTCTTCCTTGGTAAATTGTGCAACAGGGTGGTCCAGGAGTGCCAATACCTGCTCAGATGGGCGGCATAATCGCGTGCCCTTGGGCGTACTGACGATGGGCCGGTTGATGAGCAGCGGGTGAGCAATCATGGCGTCGATGAGCTGGTCATCGCTCAACGTCGGGTCGTCGAGCTGCAGTTCATCATAAGGCGTCCCTTTCTGGCGCAAGAGCGCCCTGGGGGGCAGCTGCATCATGGCCAGCAGTGCCAACAGCCGCTCTCGGCTGGGCGGCGTTTCCAGGTAGTGGATCACCTGGGGCGTTTCTCCCGATGCTTCGATCATGGCCAGCGTATTACGCGACGTGCCACACGCAGGGTTGTGATAGATCACGATCATGGCGGGGTCCTCATCAGGAGGGTTGGGCTGCAGGAAAATGCGCGCTGGTCTTATTGGCGATACGCACCAGGGCCAGCATGAGTGGCACTTCTACCAGCACACCGACCACCGTGACCAGGGCTGCTCCAGACTGCAGGCCAAACAGCGCGATGGCGGCGGCCACGGCGAGTTCAAAAAAATTGCTGGCACCAATCATCGCCCCCGGTGCGGCGATATTATGTGGTACGCGCCACGCCTTGGCCCAACCATAGGCGATGAAGAATATAAGAAAGGTCTGAATGATCAACGGAATGGCAATCAGCACGATATGCAGCGGATTGCTCAGGATGACATCGCCTTGAAAAGCAAACAGTAAGACCAGCGTGACGATCAGGCCCATGGGGGTGACCGGGGCCAGGCGTTTCATGAACACCTTGTCGTACCATTCGGCGCCTTTTCTGGCCATCAGCGCTTTGCGAGTGACATAGCCAGCGGCCAGGGGAATGACGATGTAGAGCACGACCGAGAGCAGCACCGTGTTCCACGGGACCTGGATGTTCGAGATGCCCAACAGCAGAACCACGATGGGGGCAAAGGCAAACAGCATGATCAGATCATTCAGCGCTACCTGTACCAGAGTGTAAGCCGCGTCGCCCCGTGTCAGGTAGCTCCATACGAACACCATGGCCGTGCAGGGGGCGGCCCCCAGCAGAATCGCTCCGGCCAGATACTGGTTGGCCAACGCTTCAGGGATGAACGGGCGGAAAATCACCATGAAGAAGAGCCAGGCCAGCGCGAACATGGTGAATGGCTTGATCAGCCAGTTGACCGTGGTGGTGATGGTCAGCCCCTTGGGCTGACGGCGCACACCGGCGACCGCGCTGAAATCGATTTGGGCCATCATCGGGAAAATCATCGCCCAGATCAGCACGGCGATGGGCAGCGACACCTGAGCATATTCAAAGCGCGCCAGGGTTTCCGGTATCTGGGGCGCCCATTGACCCACGGCGATACCGACCATGATGGCAATGGCCACCCAGAGCGACAAATAGCGCTCGAAAAGTCCCATGTCGGCGCTGCTGGGGGTGGCTGGCTGTGGCTGTGTCATGTTCACTCCTCGTTCAAATGGCGCGCTGGTTGACCCGTCGGGAGAGCTCTTCGGCACTCTCCTTGCGCTCGGAATAGCGGTCGGTCAGCAGGTCGCTGCGCTCTCGGGTCAACAGCGTGAATTTCATCAGCTCTTCCATGACGTCCACGATGCGGTCATAGAAAGGGGAGGGTTTCATGCGGTCGTCGTCATCGAACTCCATGAAGGCCTTGGGCACCGAGGATTGGTTGGGAATGGTCAGCATCCGCATCCAGCGACCCAGAATACGCAGCTGATTCACCGTATTGAACGACTGGGAACCGCCACACACCTGCATGACCGCCAGTGTCTTGCCTTGGGTGGGCCTGACACCCCCCAGTGCCAGAGGAATCCAGTCGATCTGTGCCTTCATGATGCCGGTCATGGCGCCATGTCGTTCGGGGGAGCACCAGACCATGCCTTCCGCCCACTGGGCCAGCGTGCGCAGCTCTTCCACTTTGGGATGGCTGGCATCCTCGGCATCGGGGAGAGGCAGTCCGCTGGGGTCATAGATACGTGTTTGAGCCCCCATGGCTTCGAGCAGGCGCGCAGCTTCTTCGACGACCAAACGGCTGAAGGAGCGTTTGCGTAGCGAGCCATACAGCAGCAGGATTTTGGGGGAGGGGAGGTCGTTGCTGGTCAACCCCAGGGATTCCGGGCTGGGAATCTTGAACAGGGCAGGGTCGAGGTTGGGTAAGGTGTCTAAGGATGCCATGTGAAGGTCCGTTAAAACGATGTCCTTCATTTTGGCATTGATATATGAATTTTCATATATCTTTTGTGGCAACACACATCATTTTGCCAGCCATGGACCACAGGCTGGACGCGCTTCATCGCTGCCGCCATGAAGCGCGCTGTGAATCAGTCGATCAGCTCGACCGCCACGGCGGTTGCTTCACCGCCACCAATGCACAAGCTGGCGATGCCGCGTTTGCCGCCTTTCTGGCGCAAAGCATGAATCAGCGTGGCGATGATGCGTGAGCCGGTAGAGCCGATAGGATGCCCCTGTGCACAGGCGCCGCCAAACACGTTGACCTTTTCATGAGGCAGGCCCAGATCATCCATGGCCATCAGCGTGACGACCGCAAAGGCTTCGTTGATTTCGAACAGGTCCACATCTTTGACGCCCCAGCCAAGCTTTTTCATCAGTTTCTCGATGGCTCCTACCGGTGCGATGGTAAATTCGCTGGGATGACGCGAGTGGGTTGCATGCCCCAGCATTCTGGCCAACGGTTTGACACCGTGACGCTGTGCTGCTTCATGGCTCGATAAAATCAGCGCCGAGGCGCCGTCGGAGATCGAACTCGCATTTGCGGCGGTAATGGTGCCATCTTTTGCAAACGCTGGGCGCAGCTGGCGAATCTTGTCCAGTTTGGCCTGAAAGGGCTGCTCATCGTGGGACACCACGGTTTCACCCTGGCGGGTCGTCACGGTGACGGGCGCCATCTCGGCATCCAGGTTGCCATGGTTGGTGGCGGCCATGGCCCGTTCCAGCGAGGCAATCGCGAAATCGTCTAGCCGTTCACGGGTGTAGCCACGCTCGGTGGCCACCTCTTGCGCAAAGACCCCCATCAGCTTGCCGGTTTCGGCATCTTCCAGGCCATCGAGAAACATGTGGTCTTTCAGCTCACCGTGGCCCAGACGATAGCCGCCGCGTGCCTTGGTCAGCACATGGGGGGCATTCGACATGGACTCCATGCCGCCCGCCAGCACTATTTCTCCACTGCCTGCCTTGATCAGGTCATGGGCCAACATGGCCGCTTTCATGCCAGAGCCGCAGAGTTTGTTGATGGTCGTGGCACCATTGGCATCGGGAATGCCTGCCTGTCGCATGGCCTGGCGTGCCGGACCTTGCTTGACTCCGCCAGGCAGAACGCAGCCCATGATGCCCTCTTCGACGAGCGCAGCGTCGATGCCTGCTCGCTCGATGGCGGCGCGTATGGCCACAGCGGCCAGTTCCGGTGCGCTCAAGGTGGAAAGGCTGCCCATCATGCCCCCCATGGGAGTGCGGGTAGCGGATAAAAAGACGATGTCGGTAGCGTTACTCATGGCCTATCTCCTGATAGATTTTTTGTGATTATCGTGCTGAGCGGTTAGCGATGCGTTGACCCGCTGGCGGGGCTGTGGTCTTCTCCTAGGTAACCAAGCAAGCGCTAGTGTAAATGACATGAATGTAATGAATGCCTCTCCTCGCCGCAAGGAATTGACACGCTTAGCCGCTCAGCTATTCGTTCAAGAGGGCTTTGACCGCACCACGGTGCGCATGCTGGCCCAGGAAATGGGCATCAAGTCTGGCAGTCTGTTTCACCACTTCAAGGACAAGCAGGAAATCCTGGCAGCGGTGATCGAGGAGGGCACGCAGAACGCACTGACCATCGCCAGAGCAGCGCTACAGGCGTGCCCCGATCAGCCAGAGGCGCGATTGCATGCCATGGCGCGCGCGCACCTCGACACGCTGTTTGCCGACCGTAATGCCCATGTGGTAGCGCTGTTCGAATGGCGTCGCCTGGACCCTGCGGCCAGCGCTCACCTGAGCCATTTGCGCGATGCCTACGAGGCCATGTGGGTCGAGGTGATCGACGATGCTCTGGCAGCAGGGCTCATTCATGGCGACCGCTTTCTGGTTTCACGTTTTATTCTTGGCGCCTTGAACTGGACCGTTCGCTGGTATGATCCCAATGGCCCGCGCACCCCGGACGACCTGGCCGATGAGCTGGTCGCGATGATCCTGTCTCGGTAATTCTGTCTTGATGCTCCTTTCTCGCTGATCTTTTCTCGACAGTTCTAGGCCCCTCTGGCTTCTCCAACCGCTGTCTGATCGACCAACGTCTAACCCTGTCGAGCAGCTTGCGGCTTGCGCTCTTGAGTAAATGCTTTTAGCGTTGGTTTATTCGGTAGGCTTCCGTTAACGTAAACGGACAATAACACCAATACTACGTGGAATCCTGCCTGTCCGAGTGCTCACGACCAACAACACAAGAGAGCCGTCATGACAGCGACATCAGCAGCAACCTCACTTCCCGCGTATTCGACATTTCTCGAGGATTTTTCAATAGATAGCGTCGTCGCCAGGCTGGATGACCACCACGATGGGTGCCTGAATGCCTACGAGGCTTGCTGTGGAAGGCACTTACGCCAGGGCCGTGGTGATGTGCTGGCGCTGGTGCATGAGGATACCCAAGGCCAAACCCACACGCTGACCTATGCCGAACTGGAGCAGCTGAGTGGGCATCTGGCAGGGTGGCTGAAAAGCCAGGGGCTGGGGGAGGGTGACCGCATTGCCTGCATGCTGCCGCGCTCGGCAGCGCTGCTGGTGGCCGTGCTCGCCACCTGGCGGATTGGGGCGGTCTACCAGCCGCTCTTTACCGCGTTTGGGCCCGATGCGGTTGATTATCGGTTGGGGCGGGCAGATACCAGGCTGGTGATAACCGATCACGCCAACCGCTATAAATTCGATGGCCTGAGCCAGTGCCCGCCGGTGCTGGCCGTGGGTGGCGCTACCCGCGAGCATGCCCAGGATCATGATTGGCAGGCGGCATTGACCTATACGTCAATCAGCGATACCCCGCCCCGGCTGTCGCCGGATCAGCCGTTCCTGCAGATGTTTACCTCGGGGACGGTCGGCAAGCCCAAAGGCGTTGCCGTGCCCCTGTCGGGTATGACGGCCTTTGCGCTCTACATGGAGCTGGCGGTCGACCTGCGCGAGGAGGATCGTTTCTGGAACATGGCCGACCCCGGCTGGGCCTATGGCCTGTATTACGCCATTGCCGGGCCGCTGCTGTTGGGGGTAACGACACACTTTTGCGAAGCGGGCTTCAGTGCCGAAGGCGCGCTGGCGTTCATGAAGCGTCATCAGATTACCAATTTCGCTGCCGCGCCGACGGCCTACCGCCTCATGAAGGCGTCTGGCCTGTTCGATGACGCTCACCAGACCCTGACGCTACGGGCGGCCAGCTCCGCCGGAGAGCCGCTCAATACCGAGGTGGTCACCTGGGTGGAAAAATCATTGGGCTGTCCGGTGATGGATCACTATGGCCAGACAGAAACGGGCATGACCTGTAACAACCACCACTCCCTGGACCACCCCAAGCACGTGGGGGCCATGGGCGTCCCGATGCCGGGCTATCGTCTGGCCATTCTCGACGCCGAATACAACGAGCTGCCGCCTGGCGAGCCTGGCGTACTGGCAGTGGATATCAAGCGCTCGCCAGCCCACTTTTTCCAAGGCTATACCTGGCAGGAGAAAGACCCCTTCGTCAACGGCTACTACCTGACCGGCGATGTGGTCATTCGTAATGAAGATGGTTCGTTCCAGTTTGCTGGCCGTGATGATGACATCATTACCACGGCGGGCTACCGAGTGGGGCCAACGGATGTCGAGAATAGCGTCATGACGCACCCGGCGGTGGCCGAGTCCGCCGCCGTGGGGCAGCCGGATGAGATTCGTGGCGAAGTCATCAAGTCGTACATCGTGCTGCGCGATGGCTTCGAGCCCAGCGATGCGCTGGCGGAGGAGATTCGCCAGCAGGTACGCGAGCGGCTCTCTACTCACGCTTTCCCTCGGGTCATCGAGTTCGTCGATGAGCTGCCCAAAACGCCCAGCGGCAAGATTCAGCGCTTCAAACTGCGTGCTCAAGCCGCCGAGCAAGTGCGCCACAGCTCATGATTCACAGGACATCATTCAGAGGAAGAGTGCCATGCAGGTAAAGGATCGTACGTTTTTGATTACCGGGGCGGCCTCGGGGCTAGGGGCGGCGACGGCAGCTCGACTGGTAAAGGCGGGTGGGAAGGTGGTGCTGTGCGACATGAGTGATCGTGTTGCGGACCTTGCCGAGCAGCTGGGGTCTCAGGCGCACGCCTGCATCGCCGACATTACCTCCGCCGACGACATGCAGGTGGCGGTGAACAAGGCCGTTGCGCTGGGGGGCGAAAGCGGCCTTTCGGGAGTGGTTCATTGTGCGGGCGTGGTCAGCGTGGCCAAGCTGGTGGATCGGCAAGGCAACCCGGCAGACCTTGAGAGTTATGCGCGCACCATTCAGATCAATCTGGTAGGTACCTTCAATGTCATGCGTCTGGCGGCCGCCGCCATGGCCAGCAATCCGCCAGACGAAGGGGGTGAGCGGGGCATCATCATCAATACCGCATCGATTGCCGCGTTCGATGGGCAAGTCGGGCAGTGCGCCTACAGTGCCTCCAAGGCGGGGGTTGTGGGCATGAGTTTGCCTGCCGCCAGAGAGCTGTCGCGTCACGCCATTCGTGTCATGGCCATTGCGCCAGGGGTATTCGAAACCCCCATGATGAGCGAGATACCGGACGAAGCTGCCCAGGCATTGGCCGCTGCGGTGCCTTTTCCCAAGCGTTTGGGCAAGCCTGACGAGTTCGCGCTGCTGGCCGAGCAGATCATTACCAATCCGATGCTCAATGGTGAAGTGATTCGCCTGGACGGTGGTATCAGAATGCAGTGATCCGCGCTCAGTAAGCTCTGATGGACAGCCTGCCCGTAGTTTTTGGGCAGGGTTTTTTATTTTAAAAAACATGGTGTTAATAAGGTAAAGACCAAAGTTGTAGCCGGTTTTGCGGTTTAATTCAAACGACTGCTTGACGGCGTCGGGCGTGCGCGCTAATTTTCAAACATGTGTTTGAAAGCGCCTGTTGAGTACCCGCTCTTTCAGCCCCCCGTTTAGGAGAAGTGACATGCCCAGCTATCAAGCCCCTCTGCGTGACCTGCGTTTCGTGATGAACGAAATGTTTGATTACCCTAGCCACTACGCGGCACTTCCCAACGGTGAAGTAGCGTCTCCCGATGTCGTCGGAGCGATTCTGGAAGAGGGCGCCCGTTTTGCTCGTGACGTGCTATTGCCACTGAACCAGAGCGGTGATGAAGAGGGCTGCCTGCTGGAAGGTGGCGAGGTCAAGGCTCCTCATGGTTTCAAGGAAGCCTATCAACAGTATGTCGAAGGGGGTTGGCCAAGCCTGGCGGCGGACCCTGAGCAGGGCGGGCAAGGCTTGCCGCATTCGCTGGCCATGATGCTTTCCGAAATGATTTGCGCCACCAACCTGGCGTGGGGCATGTATCCGGGGCTTTCCCACGGCGCCGCAGACGCGCTGCGTCATCATGGAACCGAGGCGCAAAAGGCCACTTACCTCACCAAGCTGGTCGAAGGTGTATGGACCGGCACCATGTGTTTGACCGAACCCCATTGCGGTACCGATCTCGGGCTGATCAAGACCCGTGCGGTTCCTGCAGAGGGTGACGCGTATCAGATCACCGGCACCAAGATCTTCATTTCTGCCGGTGAGCACAATCTGGCCGAGAACATCGTTCATCTGGTGCTGGCCAAGCTGCCGGATGCGCCCGAAGGCTCCAAAGGCATTTCACTGTTCGTCGTGCCCAAGTTCCTGCCCGATGCCGAGGGTAATCCTGGGCAGCGCAATGGTGTCAGCTGTGGCTCTCTTGAGCACAAGATGGGTATTCACGGCAACGCAACGTGCGTCATGAACTTTGATGGTGCCACGGGCTACCTGGTAGGCGCGCCGAACAAGGGTTTGGCTTGCATGTTCACCATGATGAATGCGGCCCGTCTGGGCGTGGGGATTCAAGGGCTTGGTCTGATGGAGGCCAGCTTCCAGAACTCGCTCAGCTATGCCCGTGATCGTTTGCAGATGCGTGGCCTTTCAGGTGTTCAGGCCCCTGATAAAGCCGCCGACCCGATCATTGTCCATCCCGACGTGCGTCGTATGCTGCTGACCCAAAAAGCCTTTGCAGAAGGCGGGCGCATGCTGGTGCTGTACACCGCCCAGATGCTGGATGTGGTCGAGCATGGCGCAGCAGGCGAAGAGAAGGAGCGTGCCGAGACCTTGCTTGGCCTGCTGACGCCGATCGTGAAGGCCTTCCTGACGGAAGTGGGCTTCGAGTGTACCAATGAAGGCGTGCAGATTTTTGGCGGTCACGGTTTCATCAAAGAGTGGGGCATGGAGCAGTTGGTACGTGATGCGCGTATCACGCGTCTCTATGAAGGCACGACCGGTATCCAGGCACTGGACCTGCTGGGCCGCAAGGTGCTGATGAGCCAGGGTGAATCTCTCAAGGTCTTCACCAAGGAGATTCACAAGTTCTGCCAGGCTGAAGCCGACAACCCTGCGCTCAAGGAATTCATCGAACCGCTGGCCAGGCTCAATGCCCAGTGGGGTGAACTCACCATGGGTATCGGTATGAAGGCCATGCAGGATCGTGAAGAAGTAGGGGCTGCCAGCGTCGATTACCTGATGTACTCCGGCTATGTCGCCGTCGCCTATCTGTTTGCTCGCGCTGCCAAACAGGCCGCTAGCGCACAGGGGGGTGAAGATGCCGCTTTCTACACGGCCAAACTGAATACCGCGCGTTTCTACTACCAGCGTCTGCTGCCACGTACCAGGGCGCACGCCGCCATGATCCAGGCAGGTGCCGGTAGCTTGATGGCGATTTCCAGCGAAGATTTTGGCCTGGGCTTCGAGATCTGAGCCCATGCCTTTGCCAGGCACTCTCTGGTCAGGGTACTGATCGGTGGTTTGCGGCAGGTCTGCCCTCGGGCATTGCCTGCCGCTTTTTTATCTCGGCTATACGAAAACTTTTTCAAAATAGCCCTTGCCAACCCGGCAGCGAATCCGTAAAGTACGCATCCGCTGCCGGGGACGCCAAGCGTTGCCAGCGGTGAAAAAGGTTGAAAAACCTTCGGTTTGTCAGGAGGTTAGCGTCATCTGTTGGTTGGATTGATCGCTCGCTTCACTCGCTGAAAACAGCCCTTGACAAACACCACGGAATGCGTAGAATACGCCTTCCTCGCTGAGGCAACACGGTTCAGGTCACCGAGCCAGTCACAGCGAAATGATGACAGTAGTATCGCTCTTTAACAATTTGATCAGGTAATTCATGTGGGCGCTTGCCGATGAGGGTGAATCATCACCTAATATCAAGGCAAGC
>NZ_BMXN01000029.1 GCF_014651775.1 Vreelandella hamiltonii | reverse complement strand
CAATAACGGGCTTGCGAAAGCCAACTTGCACGGGGCGAATGATCAAAAAGTGCTCGCTGGCGGTGATAGGGAAAGTGTCGGCGCCGGCTTCACGGATTCAGGATAAAGAGAGCCTGCAAGGGCTCTCTTTGTTCAAGTATTACTGTATAGGGCTAAGTAACATAGCCAATGTCAGAACGCTTCCCATTCCGGGGTGGTGGAGCGGTGGGTAGGAGATGCTAGTTTAGGCGCTGAGGCGACCTGGAACGCTCGCTGTACCGACAGCGGGAGTCCGGTGTTGGCGTGGTGCTCGCTGGCGCGTTTGAGTTTGAACTCGCTGACCAGCTCGGCCAGTCGTGAGGCTTCGTCCTGCAATGAGGCGGAGGCAGTGCTGGTCTCTTCTACCAGAGAGACGTTCTCCTGAGTGGCGGAATCCATCTGCGAGACGGCGGTGCTGATCTGGCTGATGCCGGCTTCCTGCTCCTTGGCCGAGAGGGCCAGCTCCTGCATCATGTCGGTGACGCGCAGAATCGCCTGGTTGATCTCCTCCATGCTTTCGCCACTTTCCTGGGCCTGGTTGGCCCCTTCCACGATACGCTGGGAGATGTCCTCGATCATGGTGCGAATTTCTTTCGAGGAGTTGGAGGTTTTGGTGGCCAGCGAGCGCACTTCGCTGGCCACGACGGCAAAGCCACGACCATGTTCGCCTGCACGGGCTGCTTCCACGGAGGCATTCAACGCCAGGATATTGGTCTGGAAGGCGATGGAGTCGATCACTTGAATGATTTCATTGACCCGTTTGGAGCTTTCTTCCAGCCCATGCATCAACTGGCTGGTTTGCTGCGATTTATGCTGGCCCGTTTCGGCTTTGCGTGATGCGTCCTGGGTCAACAGCTCCGCCTGGCTGGCGGTGTCGGCATTCTGGCGCACGATGGAAGAGATCTCGTCCATGCTGGCGGCGGTTTGCTGGAGTGCCGCCGCCTGCTGCTCGGTGCGTGACGCCAGGTCCTGACTGCCACTGGCAATTTGCTGTGAACTGCTGGCCACGGCGGAACTGCTCTGGTTCAGCGTGCCAATCATCTCTTCCAGACGCTCCTGCATGTCGTCCATGGCGCTGTACAAGCGGCCCATCTCATTGCGCCCGCGGGCTTCGATATGGCTGGTCAGGTCGCCCTTGGCAATGTTTTCACAAATCTGTACAGCCCGCTGTAGTGGCGATACCAAATGTCGATTGATGGTCACTTGCATCACGGCATAGATACCGAGTGCCGTGAGCACTAGAATACCGACAGTGATTCCCAATATTTGACTATCTCGTAATGTTTCACTGGTGACTTCCTCTCCTCGATCGAGCGCATAGTTATTGAAGTTGCTGACGGCATCTCCAAAGGCAACGAAGCCGTCGTTGATCGTTTCTTTGTAATTTATTAGCTCGCTATAATTTCCATTGGCCAAATCGCTTCTGAACTCGGGGCGAGTTATATTGTTGTAGGCTTCATTAATGGCGGCTAAATACGTATGCCGCTGCGTGCCAGGCGTCGTGGGCACGCTATTGAGTCCTGCCATCCGTGTATCGGCAACCGACAGACTCGCCTGAGCATGGCCCAACGCAGTCGCTACGCGGCTCTCCAGGCCATTTGCGTAGTGTTGCGACAGACGCTCCAGGCGAACGCGCATCTCCATCAGATTGGCTTCTGCTCGCGCTGCCGCGCTAGACTGCTGAGCACTGATTTGATTTATTTCTTCGAGACTGAAAGCGGCTTCGCGCTCTCCCTTGTAGCCCAAGCCACCTACCACCACCAGCATGATCAGCAGCGCTACCAAGGCCCCTGAGATCAGCCGTTTGACCGATAGATTTTGCATGTCCCTTTCCTTTTGTGACCCAACGCCTGAAGTGACGTTAATGTGGGTGCTTCAAGATAGCAGTTGTTTGATTGGTTTTAACATAAATTAAAATTCTTGTTTTAAACTATAAAGTGCTATAGCTTGTCGGCGTATTTTAGTGAATTTGTTTCTTTTGGTAATTGTTTGATTTTTATTGTCATAATTTATGTAGTGTTGTCTTGGTTTGATATTTAGTTGGCTAACTTATATTTGCTTTAATGGATTTGGGTAATGTGTGAGGTTTTTTTATAAGCACTATAGAGTTTGTCTTTTTTAGGAAGGGCTACTTTAACGATGCAGGCATGTGCTCAACCATGGATACCGAAAAAGGGCTTATGGTGTCCACATTCATGCCCTTATTGCCTTGAATGATGCGTGTGGTTTTTCTCCGCTTGGCCTACGCTAGGGTAATCAGCCCATGTGAAAAATTGTGTCGTGTCAGCGGTGCTCAGCAGTATTTGGAAGCTGGTGATAATTCAATAAAAACAAAGAGTTAATTTTTCGGGCTGTCTACATGGAAAAAACCTCCCTGATAATAGAGGTGTCCCATGCTACTCCAGAGCCGTTATGAGTTTCCTTCTGCCAAGGTCATTCGCGCCTTGCTCCAGCATACCCATGAGCTCTCCATTCACTCTGACGGCATGCCGAGCCCCCTGATCGCCGCCGTCTCGGAATTGGATCTCCTGACGGGAAGGTTGGTGCTGGAAGCCGAGTACGCAGGCCAGCATATCGAGCGCTATCTTGGGCAGGGCTGTGTCAATCTCGATATCGAAGCCGTGAAAGGGCAGTACCTGCTGGAACGCGAGGCCTACAGCCTCTCCAATGTGGCTGCCAAGTTGCTCAAGACCGATCGAGCTCATTACCGTTTCGAGTGCCAGCTACCTGAGTCGGTGTTCATTCATGATCACCGAGGTGCCATGCGCATACCGTTCATTCTGGGCATGCAGGCGCGCGTCAATCTCGAAGTTTATCCCCATCAGCTCAGTATCGATGGGCGTGTGCGCAACCTGTCGGTGGGCGGGTGTCTGGTCGATACGCGTCTGACGGATTGTCTGGCGTTGAGCGTCGATCAGGAGATTCCTGGTGTCACCCTCGAGTTTCCCAATGGCGAAAGTTTTTTTGCAGAAGGGTGTGTTCGTCACATTCGCCCTTTTGGGCATCATGGCCATGCGGCGATAGGGATTCAATTCGTGCGGCTTTCGGCAGCCCAGTCGGAGGCCTTGTTTCGATACGTGACCGAAGCCGAACACGAAGCTGGTTACCGCACAGGGGCAAACGACAAGATGGATTACCATTCGACGCTGTTCATTGCCGGTGCCAAAGAGAAGAAAATTCAGCAGCGTGAGGCCCTGGAGCGAGACAAACGCTCACGCCAGACGCCCATGGAAAAAGGCGTGCTCGACGTATCGCATCATATGCAGGTGGGGCTGATGTATACCAAGACGCATGATGCATTCCCCGGTGAGGTGCTTTACGACTGCGTTGACACCCTGCGTTATCTGATCGAGTTGGACCGCAAGGCTCTGATGTTTGCGCTTGCCTGTTTGAGAGATGAACCCGAATGGGTGCGCCATGCGGTACAAGCGGCTTGCCAGTTGGCCGATATGCTGTTGACCAGAGACCCTTATGACCCCCAGATTCGCGAAGCGATGCTGGGCACTTTGATACATGACATGGGCAAACCGCTATTGGTGGGGCCTCAGTTGCCCTCGTTGAAAGTACACATGAACCCTGTACAGAAGGAGATTCTGCGCGGGCATGTGTCGGCACTGCGCCAGAGGCTCATGGAGCTCGACTGGAGCCCCAGTCCGGTGTGTCAGGAGATTATCGACAATGCCAACGAGCGTCTGGATGGTTCCGGCTACCCGAAGGGTAAACGCGGCGATCAGTTATCCGAGTTGATTCGCCTGCTCAGTGTCATCAAGGCCGTCAACAAACTGACCCACGGTCGCAATGGCATACCACCCAGAACGCCTCTGGACGCCTATCGCATGATTTATGAAGCGGACAGGGCGTACGATAAAACCATTCTGGTGGAGTATATTCAGGCCTACGGCCTGTATCCCATTGGCAGTCTGGCGAAGTTCTCGGGGGGCTTTCTGGCGTGGATCATGGACATCGATGGCAAAGGCATGCCCACCCAGGTTCAGGTCGTCAAGAACCTGCGTTTCCCCGATACCAATATGCATACCGTGATGGGGAAGGAGGACATGCCGCAAATAGGCAAGCTGGAAGGCGTGGTTCACCCCCGTGAATACGGGATAGAGCTCAAATCGTAAGCATCCGCGCGAAGTAAACTGGCTGGCCCACTGTACTAGGCATCTTTCACCAGCCGCTTGTGCATGACATAGGTGTCCACCAGCCCCTGCGACGGATGGCGAAACGCCTGGGGTACGGTGCCGACAATGGCAAACCCCAGCCGCTGCCACAGGGCGACCGCGACGTGATTGCTGGCCACGACGGCATTGAACTGCATCGCCTCGAAGCCAGCGTCACCGGCCAGCACCTGAGAGTGTTCGCACATGGCGCGGGCCACGCCTTTGCCGCGTGCATGGGGTGTCACCATATAGCCGCAGTTGCAGACATGCTTGCCGGGGCCTGCGGCATTGGCCTTGAGGTAATAAGCCCCCAGCAGCTGACCTTGCTTGTCCTTGACGGCCAGGCTGTGCAGCGGCAGCGTACACCATAGGTGGTAGGCATCATCAAAGGTGATGTCGGGGTCTATCGCGTACGTTTCCTGTGCCGCTACAATGGTCTGGAACGTTGGCCAGAACAGGGCGAAATCGTCGCGGGTCATCGGGGTAAATGCAAAACGCTGCATGAGTATTCCTGCATACAAGACATGGCATACGCTAGCATAAGCGGATGCCTGTAAGCGTCAACCGAAAGATGGGGAGCCGTCACATGACCCTCGAGAGTGCCCTGACCTATTTCGTGGCGATCTTCGTCTTCGCCATTACTCCTGGCCCCGGTATCTTTGCGCTGCTGGCCAAGGGGATGTCCCAAGGCGTGCGCGCCTGCTGGCCGCTGGCGTTGGGCATGACCGTGAGTGATGTCATCTATCTGATGCTGGCCTTCTATGGGCTGGCTGCCTTGGCAGAAAACTGGGGTGAAGCCTTCACCGTGTTGCGCTATGTGGGCGCGGCTTACCTGTTTTATCTGGGCTGGAAAATGTGGACGGCCAGCGTCACGCCCCCGAGCCTGGAAGGCGGTGCGCCCGTGGCGGCCACATCCGCTCGTGAGGCCCTCAAGGGGCTGACCCAAGGGTTCCTGATCTCGGCCTCCAACCCGAAGGTCATCCTGTTTTATATCGCGTTTCTACCCACCTTCATCGACCTGACCACGCTGAACCATGGCGACATGCTGCTGGTGGTTGGGCTTACCCTGGTGGGCTTGATGATGGGGCTGATGCTGGTGGCGTCGTTTGCCTCGTCGGCACGGCGCTTTTTCCAATCCGAACGCGCCCAGAAGGGCACCAACCGCACAGCAGGTTCCTTGATGCTGGCGGCAGGTGCTTTCTTGATTGCCAAAGGCTGAAAGTCACCAGGTGAACGTGTCAGGCGTCCTTGACGACTGACGCGACGATCTCATAACTGCGCAGGCGGTCCGCGTGCTGATAGAAGTCACTGTTGATCATCAGCTCGTTGGCCCCGGTACGTGCCTGGAAGTCGGCCAGCTGCTCCTTGACCGTTTCAGGGCCACCAATGATGGCCGCGCCAAGAAACTGGGCGACCTGGGCGCGCTCCATGGGGCTCCAGTCCAGATGATCGACCGGGGGTTGTGACTGCGTTGGACGGCCGCGAATCAAATTGAGAAACTTCTGCTGGGCAGTCGTGGCCAGATAGTGGGCCAGGTCGTCGCTGTCGGCCGCCATCACGGGTAATCCTACCATGGCGTAGGGTTCTGCCAGATGCTCGGAGGGCTGGAATTGGTCGCGGTACAGGCGCAGCGCTTCGAAGAGATAGCCCGGCGCAAACTGCGCAGCAAAGGCGAAGGGGAGCCCTAGCCTGGCGGCCAATTGGGCGCTGTAGCCACTGGACCCGAGCAGCCAGATGGGCACATGGGTGCCCTGGCCCGGCACGGCCTTGACGGTTTGCTGGGGCTGGGCTTCGCCCAGGTAGCGGCGCAGCTCTTCCAGCTGTTCTGGAAAGTCATCGACACCCGACTGGGCGTGCCGCCGAATGGCACGCATGGTCGCGCCATCCGAGCCAGGGGCACGGCCCAGCCCCAGGTCGATCCGGCCGGGGTAGAGTGTCTCCAGGGTGCCGAACTGCTCGGCCACCACCAGTGGGGGGTGGTTGGGCAGCATGATGCCGCCGCTGCCAACGCGAATGGTGGACGTTTGCCCTGCCACGTGGCCAATCAGCACGGCCGTGGCGGCGCTGGCGATACCCGCAATATTGTGATGCTCGGCCAGCCAGTAGCGCTGGTAGCCCAACCGCTCCGTGTGCTGGGCCAGGGCCACGCTGTCTTGAAAGGTCTCGGCGGCACTGCCGCCTTGACGAATGGGCGCCAGGTCCAGAACAGACAGCGCAGTGTTGGCAAGTTGGCTCATGGTGACACCTGCTTAAACGGTCATGGTCAAGCGGCTTGATTTATTAGCACGCTTTCGAATACACCGTTTATGCGGGTGCCCCTGGCAAATTGCAAGGTGCCAGACGGCCATCAATGGCGCTGGCGCTTGTCATCTTTACGCTGCAGCATCGCTGAAAGGTCGAGAATCGACTGGGCCATGTCGGCCATGCTACGGCTCTGGTCCATGGAGGTCTTGCGTAGAAAACGGTACGCCTCCTCTTCGCTCATGCCCTGGTGGGCCATGATCAGCCCCTTGGCACGCTCGATCAGCTTTCGTTCTCGCAGGGCCTTGCGGGTATTTTCCAGCTCGTCGCTCAAGCCCTGCAGCCGGCTGGACTGAGCCTGAGCCAGCTCGATCAGCGACCGGCTGAGCGGCGAGTGAAGCGCGCTGGCCGTCAGGTCGCCCAGCGGTTGCGAGGGGGCCAGCATGAGCAGCTGCTCGCAGGGGGCGGGCAGCGGATGGCCCGGGGTGCTGGTGGCGTGCTCCAGAGCCCTGCGGGCCTCGGCGATTTTGAGATGGCACAGGGCGGTCAGCTGCGTGTTGAGCGTATCTTCCACCGCCTTGATGGTATCCAGCCGCAGCGTGGTGAGTTCGTACCAGGTTTCGCCCAGCGAGTCGCTGACGCCTATGGGCGCGTTGGCGCGCTGGCAGGCGATATCGCGAAGCTCGCGGATGCCCGCCAACGTCTTGGGCGAAAGCGCCTGCTGCCAGGTGGCCAACGCCTCGGCGGTGGCAAATTCGGCAAAGGTGTCGAAACAGCGCTGCTGCGCGGCCATCAGCTGGTTGAGCAGTTCACGGTGCGCGTCATCGAAGTGCCCCAGCGTAAACCCGAAGGCGCCGCAGGCGCGCTCTTGCCCGGCCAGCTCCTTGCCCTGCATCAGATGGAAGATGGCCACCAGTGCCCGCGTAATGTCGGGGTCTACGGCCGTGTCGGCGGCTTCGAAAACGATGGCCAGCAACCCGCTGATCAAGTGGTTGAATGCCTGCGTGGCCGCATCCGGCGAAATCGTGAACTGATCGATGGCGCGGCGCAGCGCCGGAAGTTCATCCAGGGCTTGCCACACACCCGCTATGCGGCGAAGCAGCCTGGCCTCTGCCTGTGAGCGAACTTCCTGGCCCAGAGCTTCCAGCCGCTGGCGCATGGCCGCCTCGGCACTTTGGCTATGTTCGAGGTAGGTGGCGCGGCGTGCCTTGAAACGCTTCCCCTGGGAAGCCAGATAAATGGTCGAAGCGCCCCGTTCGCGCTGCAGAACGTGGATGAACTGACTGATATCGCTGACGATATCGGCGGTGGTGGCCAAATGATGAAGGTTGTCGATATCACAGCGCAGCGCGGTCAAGAGTAGCTGTTGGGCAGAAGACATAGTAGTTCCTTGTTACTCGCCGCCTGAAAAGACGGCGCCTCACTGGATGACCAGAGACGCGCCTGCTTAACTGCTAGCGTAAAGAGAGAGCGCCCTGTTCATGACGATCACCGGCGGCCTCACGGTAGGCCTTGGCTTCCTCGGCCTCGGTGGCATCGCTGAAGCGTACCACCAACACGCAAGAAGCCAGCAGCAGTACGGTAATGCCCAGATAAAAGAGCCCTTGCTGGTAGCTGAGGCTTTCATTACGAAACAAGAACGCGGCGGAGACGGCACCAATGTTGCCCCCGGCACCAACGATACCGGCCACGGCTCCCAGCGCCTTCTTGTTGATGAAGGGGACGACCCCGTAAGTGGCACCTTCCGCCATCTGCACGAACAGGCTGAACACCAGCATGATGCCAATCGCCATGCTGAGCACGTGCATCTGCGAAAACGCAATCAGCGCAATGCCTTCGCAGATCAGAGCAATGAAGAGCCAGCGCACACGCCCCTTGAGGCCCGCCTGTTTGGCGAACAGGTCGGAAAAGACGCCGCCCAGAGTGCGGGCAAAGATATTCATCAGCCCGAACAGGCCTGCAATGAGCCCCGCCGTGGCCAGAGTGAGATCAAAGGTATCGAAAAAATAGATGGCGGCGATGTTGTTGATAGTCAGCTCTACTCCGAAGCAGAGCCCGTACACTACAAACAGCGCCCAGACACGAATATCCTTGGCGGCAGCCATGAAGCTCTGCGCTGCGCCATACTCGCCGCTGGCTTCCGGTAGCTCTCCACGAGCACGCAACTCGCTGAAATTGCCATCCGGGGCATCCTGGGTAAAGTACCAATAGGCGATACCCGTCAAAAACAGCACGACCCCTGGTACCAGCATGGCAAGCCGCCAGCCCAGCGCTTCGTTGACGCCCAGCATGAGTATTCCGGAGAAGATGAGTGGCATCAGGATTTGCGTCGTACCGCCCCCCAGGTTACCCCATCCGGCGCTGGTGGCATTCGCGGTGCCCACCACATTGGGGGCGAACATCATGGTGGTGTGGTACTGGGTGATCACGAAAGACGCACCAATGGCGCCAATGGCCAGACGAGCCAGCAGAAAGGTTTCAAAGCTGTTGGCCAGGCTGATCCCCATGACGGGAATGGAGCCCAACAGCAGCAGTCCCGTATAGGTCTTGCGCGGCCCGATGCGGTCGCAGAGCACCCCGATCAGCAGCCTGACCACCACGGTGATCGCCACGGAAGCAATGATGGTGTTGCCGATTTGGGTTTGCGTAAGAGACAGGTCTTCACGTACGACAGCCATCAGCGGGGCGATGCCGAACCAGCCAAAAAAACAGATATGAAAGGCAAACCAGGACATGTGGAATGCCCGCATCTGTGGCGTGGAGAAATCGAGCAGCCGAATACGGTTGGCTTTGTGGCGGATGTTCATGGGTGGCCTCGGGTAGCATGGAACGAGTTCGTCAACGCACAACGCCAAGGGCACTGCACAGAGACGGGAACATGCCTTCATCGTTGAAGGTCAGGTTCGACGCACTCGTACCCGGCTGGGCCTGGTCCACGCCTATAACACTGGAAATCACCAAGCAAATAATTCGCCACTAGCCATTTTTTAAATATAAAACATTGATTTAATGAATAACGATGGGTGCGCTGGGGGTGTGGTGCCAAGGGGAGTGAGCAGGGGCGCACTCGATTGGGGCAGTAGCGCCGAGTCGAGTGCGCCAAGTTGGCGCAATATCAGAGGGTGCCTGCTCTTGAAGGACTAGCCATGCAGGTACACGGCGTCGATATCCAGCGTCGAGCGCTCACCAATCGCCTCGAAGTGCTCGTTGAGCCATAGCTCTGCAGCCGCTTTGCCCTGGTCGAACAGGTGGCACAGGAACGGCCATTCGGCATTGAGCTTACTGGATACCGACAGGCTCTCCAGTGCCTTGTCGCCACTGATGCGATGAAACAGAGCCTGCTGGTAGCAGTTTTCGATGCCTTGCTCCTCCAGTGCATGCTTGAGCAGGGCAATCATGCGGACTTCCTTGATCAGCGCCGCGTTGAAGGTGATCTCGTTCAGCCGGTTCATGATGGCTGAGGCCGTGGTGGGCAGCTCGTCACGGCGGATGGGGTTGATTTGTACCAGCAGGATGTCCCGGGCACTGCACTCTTCCATCAAGGGAAACAGCGCAGGGTTACCCATGTAGCCGCCATCCCAAAAGGCTTCGCCGTCTATTTCGACGGCCTGGAACATGAACGGCAGGCATGCCGACGCCATGACGGCATCGACGCTCATCTCTTCACGACGAAACACGCGCTGCTTGCCGGTACGGACGTTGGTCGCCGCGACGAAGAGTTTCAGCTGGTCGCACTGGCGCACACGGTCGAAGTCGATATGCGACGCCACGATGTCTCGCAAGGGGTTCAGGTTCAGCGGATTGAGCTGATAAGGGGATACCAGGCGGGTCATCAGGTCCATGGCGACATAGCCCGGTGAATTATCCAGGCTCCAGTTGCCGGTCAGTACGTCCATGGGGGAGCGGCGGATGGGGCTCGCCATGCCGGCTCGGCTGACGGCTTTCCAGAAATCTCGCAACGCTTGCCGAGCCGTCTCCTTGCCGCCCCGAGTCAGCGCGTCGGCCATGACGACGCCGTTCATGGCCCCCGCGCTGGTGCCGCTGATGCCCTCGATGTCGATTCGGTCATCTTCGAGTAGTCGGTCCAGCACGCCCCATGTATAAGCGCCGTGAGCACCGCCGCCTTGAAGCGCCAGGTCGAGCTTTTTTGCTGATGCCATGTGATCCTTCCCATAGTGGCTAATAACCTGCCCCTAAGCATGGCATAAATGAGCACGTTCGGTAGCCTGGCTATCCACGCTGGTATCGGTTATGGCATTCCCGTCAATGGCGTAGGGGAGGGCAAGGGCGTGTCATAGACCGCTTCTTCCATGAGCCGATCCAGCTGTTCGGCCAACGTGATACTCGCTTCTTCCATGAGGGCCAGAGCGGCCAACTGTCCCGTGTGGTCTCCCTGCCTGGCCAGCCGCAGTGCTTCCAGGCCGCTTTCGTGGAAGCGCCGGTGCGGGACGGCCAAGGCGCGGTAGGCGTCCATCCGCTGATAGCGCTGGCCTTCGCCCGTAAAGTACCAGCAGCCCAGGGCGCAGTGCTGGTGGTCGCTCGGGTGTTCATCGACATTGGCTGACAGCAGTTGATGGTAGATATGACTTTTCCAGACGGCGTGTTCCAGCTTGGCGGCCTCCAGACAAGCCGTGGTGGTGCCGTGATGTATGACTTTATAGAGATGCCGAGCACGGTCACTGAGCTGTGTAATCACACGCTCGGCTGTGTCGGCCGTGCAGGCCAGGGCATTGGCCACTTCCCGCTGATGGGCAAGTACTCGGGCGTCCTCTTTCAGGCTGTGGCCTGCCTGTTCCAGCCATTGCTCCAACTGCTGGGCAAGCCGCTGAGTTTGCTCGGAGATATGCTGTATGTCCTGAGCAATCACCGGCCATACCGGCGTTGGCTGCGTTGAGGCAGGGTGATGGGCTGCTTCCAGTGAGGCGTTGACCGATAGAGCATGAGCATGACCAGCGCTGCGCGCCAGTTCCACCGCAATCTTGCGCAGGGACTGGAGTGCGGCTTCGCTGGCAAACGGCGCGGCATAATGCGCATCGGCCTGCGCCAGGCGTTGCCGCTGTTGGTGCAGTGTCTGGGTTGTCTGTTCGGCCACATGAAGCTGCTCGAACATATCGTTCAGCGTGGCTCGCTCACTGGCGAGCTGTTGAGCATGATCGGCAGCCCCTTTGCTGAGAGACTCCAGCATGCGAGCCCCTTTGGTTTGCAGCAGGCTGATGGCTTCGAAAGGCGTCATCAAGCTGAGGGTGCGGCAGCTTTGAGCACTGCGAGCAATGGCCAGCTCGGCCCGCAGGGCGGCGTTTTCCTGTTCCAGACGACGGATGGTTTGGTAAGGGTGCATGAAGGCAAACATGAGACACCTGCCGTGCAATGGTTTGTGATCTTTTGTATCAAATTATTGCAGGAGATGGCCTGTTTGCCTGGGAAAAAGCGTGTCTCGCGATGAAAATCACGCTTTAGGCGCCATAAAGGAGTAAGCGGGTCGTCTGGCCGTAACGGGTTATCTCATCTGTGCGAGCTGCAGGTGGTCATCTTGGCCGCAGCGCAGGAAGGAAGAGGTCGCCAGCCACTCTTCATCGGGATAGTAGGCAAATACGTACTGCTCTTCCTTGAGGCTGTCGATAAGCGGGTAGGTGATGTCTTCGCGAACGGCAGGGCAGCCATGGCTACGCCCGAGTCGTCCCGTCTGGGCTATGAACTCTTCGCTCACATACTCTGCCCCGTGAATCACGATCGCGCGTTGGAAAGCGAGGTCGTTCACCTCTGGCTCCAGGCCCTCCAGGCGCAGCGAGTAGCCATTGCGCCCGTAATAGCTGTTCATGGTGCGAAACAGCCCAATGCTGGATTGAAAGCTTTCCGGGACGTTCGAAAACACTTCTGCCACGGCATCACCCGACCCTCGGCCATGGGACACCAGCTCTTCGAACAGCAAGGCGTGCTGGTGCAGGTCGAAGACCCACAAGCGAGGCTCCGTGGAGGGCAGCGAGTAGTCGATGACGGCCAGGCGCTCGGCGTAGGGGTCGGCACAAGCGATGGCTTGTGCGGCCAGGCGGAGCGCCTCACCGGAGGCGCCAGGCGCCAGTTGTTGCAACTGATGATGAAGGGGCGACACGCCGATGGGGGGCTGGGAAGAGACCTGGGTATAAAAGCTGGCAGCCTGGAGTGGAGAAGCGCCAAGTAACAGGCTCGTGGCGGTCATCAGGGTCAAAAAACGGGGGGTATCAGAGCGGAAACGGGTATACAAGCGTGAGAGCATCGAGTGTCATCCTGCCAAAAGTGCGATAAGCCCCCACCAGAAACGACCACGAACAGGCGCAAGCAGCTATGCTGAAAGGGAGCGTCAGGCTATTCGGTCGGTAATGGGAACTGCCGATATCATTGGGCATCAGCGCCGTACAGCGCTGCATCATAACGCAAGGAGAGGCGATGAACGATCATCCGCGACTAAGACAATGGGCGATAGGCGCTCTGCTTGGCCTTGTCCTGCCCGGCCCCTTGCTGGCGGTGGCAGCGGAGCCTGCTCCCCCTGGGATGCCTCGCGCCCAGAGCGCAGTTATGCGCTGCCTCGGGTACTGAGCGCCGTGGAGCGCCACGATGTCGAGTCGGCGCTGGCCATGGCCCGGCCCAGCTCACCCGAGTACGCCCAGCTTCGTCAGGCATTGAGCACCTACCGTCACTTGGCTGAGCAAGGCAGCGTGCCTTACCTGCCCGGCAGAGAGGTTTCGCTGCGCCCCGGCGACCGAGACCCGGATGTGGTCACGCTGCGCCAACGACTGACCCTGTGGGGTGCCTCGGGGCTGTTGGGAGCCGACAGCGGCGCCTACCCGATGATTGGCGTGCAGGGGGCGCAGCGTGACCAGCAGCTGTTCGATGACACCCTGGTGCAAGCAGTGAAGCATTTTCAGCGCCGCCACCAGTTGCAGGAAGATGGTGTCGTGGGGGAGCGTACCCGGCTGGCGCTGAACATGCCGGTGGCTTCACGGGTCGATCAGTTGCGGGTCAACCTGGAACGTGCGCGCTGGATACGCCCCTCCTTGCAGCGCGAGCCTCGGGTGTGGGTCGATATTGCGGGCTACCGGCTGCATTACTTGCGGCCTGACGGTCAGCAGTGGGATGCGCGAGTGGTCGTGGGCACACCGCGTCGTGAAACGCCGGTCATTCACTCCACGATCAGTCATCTGACCATCAACCCCAGCTGGACCATACCGCCTACCATCATGCGGGAAGACGTGTTGCCACGGGTACGTGAGGATATCGGTTATCTGGCCCAGCAGAACATCCAGGTGTTGAGCCCCTCAGGAGAAGCGCTGGATGCCCAGAGCATCGATTGGCAGCGCCCTGGAGGCGTCATGCTGCGTCAGGTGGCGGGTAGCCGTAACCCTCTCGGGAGGGTCGTGGTACGCTTTCCCAATAACGACATGATTTATCTGCACGACACGCCGGCACGCGGCTTGTTTCAGCGGGATCAACGGGCGTTGAGTTCTGGCTGCGTCAGGGTGGAAGGCGTGGCGGAGTTCGCCCAGATGCTGCTACAGGACAGCGGCAGTCGTCATCAGCTCAATGCGCTGATGAACAGTGGGCGCAGCGATCAGAACGTCAACCTGCCTCAGCGCATTCCCGTGGCGCTGCATTACCTCACCGCCTGGCCCAACCCCCAGGGGGAGGTAGAGTTTCGAGATGATATCTACCGCCGAGACCCGGCCCTGCTATCGGCGCTCTCCGCTCGCGACGCCTGATCCCCCTTCCACGTATGCTACATAAGCGACAGGCCGCCCCTTGGGGCGGCCTGTCGAACGGCTTAACACGGTGAGTCAAAGAGCTACGAAAGAAAGAACTACTGAACGGTGTCGCTATCGTCGTCACTGCTCTGATTGCTAGCCACGCTGATGGTGCCGGTCTCGCCACTCTCCAGTGCTGCCAATACCGGTTCTGCCTGGCGCTGGAAGGCGATCAGGGTATCGCCACTCAGGCTGGTGTTCTCAGGCAGCTCGACGGTCATGGCGTTGACCGGCGTATTGTTGACGATGACCTCATAATGCAGGTGAGGGCCGGTACTGCGGCCCGTATTGCCGGACAGGGCAATGCGCTCACCCATGTCGACACGCTGGCCCTGGCTCACCATCGGCTGCGAAAGGTGCAGGTAGCGCGTGCGGTAGCCGTTATCATGGCGAATCACGATATAGCGTCCTGCCGCATGGTGATTGCCCACGCGCTCCACGCGGCCGTTGGCAGGCGCGATGATCGGCGTGCCGATCGGCATCGCAAAGTCGGTGCCGTTATGCGGGCTGACCCGCCCTGTCACCGGGTGAAGGCGGCGCGGGTTGAAGTGAGAGCTCAGGCGATAGTTGCCTTCGAACGGGCGACGGGCAAAGGCCGGGTCCAGGCTGTTGCCTTCCGGGGTGTAGAAGTTGTCGTCGGAAGGGTTGCGCACCACGGTCAGATCCATGCGCTCGCCGTCATATTTGACCGCCAGCACCCGTGAATCCAGCGTTTCGCCATCGATCATGTCAGACTCGACCAATACCTGAAACTGATCCCCCCGGCGGCTGTCGCGACGGAAATCGAGTTTCTTCTCCAACAGGCGGGTCAGCTCGGTGACCGAGCTGCTGCTCAGGCCGGTAGCCTGGGCAGAGCGTGCAAAGCTGCCGCTCACGCTACCCGCGTAAAGCCGCTGTACCGGCTCGCCCTGGCGTTCGATGGTGGTGATAGCAAAGTGTTCGCTGTCTCGTTCCAGCAAAATGCCGTCGCGGGTGTTGCGCATCATGCGCAGCGACAGCAGTCGGCCTTCTTCATCCAGCTGGTAATCGAAGCTGTTGCCGGCGCGCCAGTTGGTCAGCAGGCGCTGGTCGGGCATGTCTTCCAGCAGCGCCAGTACTTCGCTGTAGCCTAGCCCCAGCTCGTTCTGAGCAACCACGGCAAAGGTTTCACCAGACTCGACGATATGCGTCTGCCACTCGGGCACGAAGGGCTCTTCAGCGGCCAGCTCGCGCTCGAGAAAGGAAATATCGTCGAACAGCTCGATATCGTAATCTTCGTAGGAAGTAGCATCAGCAATGTCGACGGTCGGGTCGGTATTGAGCATGCCGCTTGCAAGAGTGCCCACGATCACGGCCATGTGCAGCGCGCCGTCATCGAGCGCAACGGCCAGGGGAGGCACGCTGGCCATGGAGGCTTCGGCGCTGGTGATCACGTCGAGGTCGACGATCTCGGTTGCTGCCAATTCGCTGAGGGGAATATGGTCACGGGTGGCGTCGAGGGCGCGGGAGGCGCGATCGATCGCTTCTGCAACAGGCGTTCGCTCTTGCCGCAGCGAGGGGACACCAGGAGCAGAGTCGCTGGGGAGAGGAACAAGTACGCTCTCCAGCGGTGTGTGAGGTTGATTCAGGTCGTTATACGTCGTCACCAGCTTTTGTGCGCCCAGCACAGTGACCATGGTGGCCACTGGTAATAGTAACAATTTATGCGTGCGGGGCAGCGAATGGAGGATTCGCAACATGGGTAAATGGACCGCCGAATTTGTGAAGTAAACGTAACAAGAAAGTGAGCAAACTCGGGAACCATACCCCAAGGAGGCAGGGGTGAATAGACTGTATATCCATACACAAAACATACTTCTGTCGAAATATGCAAATATTCGACAATGAGAACCGCTCTCGAACGCCGTTCGCTAACAAAAGTAACGGCGTAAACTGCCTTCGATGACCGCCGCATGGCGTGATCATCTTCTTAACCATAGACGCAAATGAAGGGTTATTAAAGATGTGCGTAAGTTGTGTCTAATTAAAACGGCATTTTAAGCACTTACCGACCAAAATGAGCGCTTGAAACGGACGTTTTTCACGGGCCAGGAAAGCGCATCGCCCAAAACGCCCTCCGACCTCGCAAACGTGGCTTTTTGAGGGTAATTGCTAATATTTAGAATGTGTTTTTTTGTTTCTGTATGTTTGTTTTTTGAAACACGGCGATGTTCCTGTGAGCCCGCGTATTAGCCCTTGGTGCAAAATTTGCTGTCAGGCCACGTACTCTCGACGTTTTACTGGCATCCTATGTGTTGTTTTTTCGAAGGTGAAGCGGTTTGTTTCGCTGTTTAGCGTCGAGGAAATCGAAATGTCTCGGGTAACACTTGCACAGTGGCAGATGCTCGCCGCCGTGGTCGACCACGGTGGCTTTGCAAGGGCGGCAGAGGCGATCCATAAAAGCCCCTCTACGCTCAACCATGCGGTACACAAATTGGAAGAGCAGCTGGGTATCCAGGTGCTGGAGCCCGTGGGGCGGCAAGTGCGGCTGACGGAAGCAGGCGAACTGTTGCTGCGCCGTGCGCGACAATTGATCGAGAGTGCGGCGTCGCTGGAGGACGTGGCCTCGCGTTTGGCCGCAGGCCTAGAAGCGGAAATCGTCGTCGCCATCGATCAGATCTTTCCCGCAGCGGCTCAGGCCAGGGCGCTGGAGCGCTTTTCGGAAACGTATCCTCAAGTGCGCGTACAGCTGCATGAGAGCGTGCTCAATGGCGGCACCGAAATGCTCTATGACGGACGTGCCGACCTGGTGGTCACCGCCATCGAAGCCCAGGGGTTTCTCGGCGAGCCGTTGGTCAATGTGCGCTTTGTGGCGGTCGCTCATCCGCGCCACCCGCTGCATCAGTTGGGGCGCGCGCTGGATCTGCGTGACCTGGCCCAGCATCGCCAGCTGGTTGTGCGTGACTCGGCGCTGCGCCAATCGACCAATGCAGGCTGGCTAAAGGCCGAGCAGCGCTGGACGGTCAGCCATGTGGGCACGTCATTGGACATGCTCAAGCGTGGTCTGGGGTTCGCCTGGATACCTGAAACCCGTATCCTCGAAGAGCTGACCAGTGGTGCGCTGAAGCCGCTGCCGCTGAGTGCAGGAGGCGTGCGGGAAGTCCCGGTGCAGCTTATCTTCCGTGATCGTGACCGGGCAGGGCCTGCGGCTCATGCCATGGCCGCTGCGTTGAGGCAGTCCGTCAAGGAGACGTGCAGCCAACATTCGATTCCCTCGAATGAAAGGCGGTAAAACATCCGCTTGAGCCCTCTCCCGTCGAGCGTATGCTGTAAACATGCCATTTCATACGTTCGCAACGGGAGAAACACCATGGGGTTATTGGTCAACGGCGAGTGGGTCGATCAGTGGTACGACACCAAAAAGCACGGCGGGGAATTCGTCCGTGAGTCGGCACAGCTGCGTCACTGGGTAGGAAATCCTGCCGACAGTGGCAGCGTGCTGGAGGGCGAGACCCAGCGCTATCCTGCCGAGGCGGATCGTTACCACCTTTATATCTCCCTGGCATGCCCTTGGGCACACCGTGTGTTGATCATGCGTCAACTGAAAGGCCTGGAGCCCCTGATCGGCGTCTCCCATGTCAGCCCGCTCATGCTGGACAAGGGCTGGACCTATCACCAGGACGAGGGCTCCAGCGGCGACCCGATCAATCACGTCGAGTTTCATCACCAGCTCTATACCATGACCGACGCGCAGTACACGGGGCGAGTGACCGTGCCGGTGCTGTGGGACAAGCAGCGCAGCGCCATCGTCAATAATGAGTCGGCTGAACTCCTGCGCATCTTCAACCATGCCTTTGACGAGCTGACCGGCAATACGCTGGATTTCTATCCCTCCGACCTGCGTGCTGTCATCGATGAGGTCAACGCCGATGTGTACGACCACATCAACAACGGGGTTTACAAGTCAGGCTTTGCCACTGAGCAGAAGGTGTACGAGAAGCATGTCACTGCGCTGTTCGACGCGCTGGACCGCATGGAAAAGCGCCTGGGAGAGCAGCGTTACCTGGCGGGAGAATGGCTGACCGAAGCCGATATTCGTCTGTTTACCACGCTGGTGCGTTTCGACGCGGTCTACTACGGCCACTTCAAGTGCAATTTCAAACGCATCGAGGATTATCCGAACCTGTCCAACTACGTGCGTGAGCTCTATCAGTGGCCGGGCATTGCCGACACCGTCAACCTGGACCACATCAAGCGCCACTACTATTACAGTCACGACACCATCAACCCGACTCGTATCGTCCCCGCCGGGCCAGCGTTGGACTTTCAGCGCCCCCATGACCGTGAGCGCCTGCCAGGGCAGGGAGTACGCCGTCGCTGAATCCGTGCGACCACTCACGAAAATGGCCACCCGATGGGGTGGCCATTGCGTACGTATCGCTAGACGGGAAACATATCAGTTGGAGTTAACGGCGTCACGGGCGGACTGCCAGGCACTTTGCGCGCCATCACGCGTGGTTTCCCATGCATCGCGTGCGCCTGCCTTGGTTTGTTCCCACCAGTCGTGGTTGTAAGTAGGAAAGGCTTCCACTTCTTCGGACGTGGCTTGGAGCATGATCCGGTGCTCGGTATCGCCATCCGCTTCGGTGTGGGTTTCCAGCGTGAAGTGGTCGGTACCGACGACGATTTCACGTCCGCCCAGGCCCAGTACGGCACCACTTTCGACGACGAGTGCAGTGATGCGCATTTCCTCATCGAAAAGAATGTTTTCTACCTCACCGATCTCTTCGCCGGAACCGCCCGCGAAGTAGACGTCAGCATCCAGAATGTCTTCGGCTGAATACATGCCCTGTGGCTCGGTCTGTGCGTGGGCGCCCATTGCCATGCTGCCCAGAAGTACCGTGCCGATAGCCGTTGTCAGTAGTGATTTACGCATAGCTTCTCTCCATGTTGCTATTGAATCAGCCAAATAGTCATCTATTGGAAAATGGATACGCATTGGCCTGCCTGTACAGCGCCAATGCCGAAATGATCAGAGGCCGTCGGCCCACTCGTCTGCACGGCGCTCGGCTTCTTCACGGGCCAGCCCGTATTTCTGCTGAAGCTTGCCCACGAGCTGGTCTTTCTTGCCGCCGATTTGCGTCAGCTCATCATCGGTCAATTCGCCCCAGCTGGAACGCGCCTTGCCTTTTACTTCGGTCCATTTGCCTTCGATCTGATCCCAGTTCATATGCATCACTCCTTGAAGTTCGTGAACAACGTGAGGCACCTCTCAGGTTAGACCAATAGTGAACAAGTGCAAGTTTCAGGATGATATTGGTTAAAGTAAAAAAGCTGGTCAGCTCACCAGTGGGGTGGTAGGATGCGCGCTCCTCGCATGTGTTGACCCCTCCATCACGACGGCAAGCGTTGATTCGGTGGCCTTGTGGCACCAAGCCGAAACGTTTGCAGGAACATCCCCTCGACTGGATGTTCATTGCTGTGAAGATGGCGCGCCTCCAGCATTTCACCAGACGGGTGAAATCGGCGCAGTAAGGTCGCCACAGCGGTTGGCCCGCAGCGTGCGGTACTGCCAGCCGAATGCCAGGTGCGACCGGCGTCTCCGACTCCACTGATGACGATATCCGCTATGCGGAGCCTTGTTCTTTTGCTGCGCACCGTGACGTGCGGCATATGACAGAGTCAGAGACGCTTACGATGTTTTTTGCCGGTGATACCGGCCTACCAAGGTGTGATTAATGACCTCGATTTCTGTCACCTCGCCGAGCTTCGGTGATCTGGCTCTTTTGCCTGCCGTTCTGTCTGCTGTAGAAGCGCAGGGCTACGAAACTCCTTCGCCCATCCAGGCGCAGACCATTCCAGCCCTGCTGGAAGGCCGCGATATGCTGGGTCAGGCACAAACGGGTACCGGTAAAACGGCTGCCTTTGCACTGCCGCTGCTGTCGCGTCTCGACATGCAGCGTCGCGAGCCCCAGGTACTGGTGCTGGCGCCTACCCGCGAACTTGCTCAGCAGGTTGCGGTTTCCTTTAGCAAGTATGGTCAAAACCTGCAGGGGCTCGAAGTGGCGACCCTGTGTGGTGGTCAAGAGTACCGTGAGCAGCTGGGCGCCTTGAAGCGCGGCGCTCAGGTCGTGGTCGGTACGCCCGGTCGTATCATCGACCACCTGGATCGCGGCAGCCTGAAGCTGGACGGTTTGTCTGCGCTGGTGCTGGACGAAGCCGACGAAATGCTGCGCATGGGCTTTATCGACGACGTAAAACGCGTGGTTGCCGATACCCCGAAAGATGCCCAGCGCGTGTTCTTCTCGGCCACGCTGCCGTCTGAAATCGAGCGCATCGTCAATCGCTATCTGGTCAACCCGGTCAAGGTGGCGATCGAATCGCGCACCACGACGGGAGAAAACATCGAACAGCGCCTGGTGCGTGTGGACGGTGGTGCCAAGCTGGAAGCGCTGGCGCGTATTCTGGAAGTGGAGCCAGTGGATGCGGCCATCGTGTTCGTACGTACACGTGCTGCCTGTACCACGCTGGTAGAGCAGCTGACGGCGCGCGGTGTCAACGCGGCTGGCCTGTCGGGTGACCTGGACCAGAGCCTGCGTGAGCGCACCATCACTCGCCTGAAGCGTGGCAAGGTCGATGTCCTGATCGCGACCGACGTCGCCGCTCGTGGTCTGGACGTTCCGCGTATCACCCACGTGGTGAACTACGATCTTCCCCAGGACGCCGAAGCCTATACGCACCGTATCGGTCGTACTGGCCGTGCGGGCCGCAGCGGTATCGCGATTACCTTCGCGGGCTTCCGTGAAGGCCGCAAGGTAGGCTGGATGGAGCAGGCAACGGGTCAGAAAATGACCGAAATGCCGCTGCCTGACGAAGCCGCTATCCGTGCGCACCGTGATGAAGTATTCCACCATCGCGTCGTGGCAGCTCTGACCAAGGGTGCCGAAGAGCAGCGCGCGCTGGTCGAGCGTCTGGTGGAAGAAGGTCACGACGCCGTCGAGCTGGCCTGTGCCTTTGCTGCCATGGCCCGTGCTGACGAAGCGCCGATTGGCCGTCTGCAAGCACCGCGCAAAGAGCGTGCTCCGCGTGAGGGTGCCCCCGGCAAACCAGCTGGTGCTCGTCGCGAGCGCTCCAGTGCGCCCAGCGAAGGCATGACCCGCTACCGTGTATCGGTAGGCCATAAAGATGGCGTCAAGCCTGGCCAGTTGGTTGGCGCGTTGGCCAATGAAGGCGGTATCGAAGGTGCCCGTATCGGCCGTATCGATATTCGCAACGCCTTCTCGGTGGTCGAGCTGCCCAGCGGCCTGCCGTCTACCATTCTGGCCAAGATGGCACGTGCCCGTGTAGCCGGTCGCCCGCTGGAAATCAGCGAAGACCGTGCACCCGAGCGTGCACCGCGCCGTCGTCGTGACGATGGCGATGCGCCGGTTCGTCGTCGCGAACGTGCGTAAACGCCTGCCGGGCGATTGATGTCGCCCTGGCTACCATCCCCCCATGCCCTTGGCATGGGGGGATTTTTTTTGGCTATCCTGAAAGTCATCCTGGTGGCTCAGCGTCTGCTGGGCGCCAACCTCGAACCACCCGCAAGGAGGCCGCATGGACGCCGCATTACACGATTGGAACCTGACTCCCAAGCAGGCCATCGCACTCCAGTCCCAGCTTGCCAAGCAATTGGAAGCCGACGACCGTATCGACCCCGTGACGCACATCGCGGGGGTCGACATCGGTTTCGAAGAAGACGGCAGCATTACCCGGGCGGCGGTGGTCGTGCTGGCGTGGTCGCCGGAGCAGGCGCCGCCACTGACTGTAGTGGAGCAGGTGGTTCACCGGGAACCCACGCGCATGCCCTACATACCGGGCCTGCTGTCGTTTCGGGAAATTCCGGCGGCGCTGGGAGCCTTTGCCAAATTGAAAACACGCCCGCAGCTGGTCATGGTGGATGGGCAGGGAATCGCTCACCCTCGGCGGCTGGGCGTGGCAGCGCATTTGGGGCTGTGGCTGGACCTGCCGACCATCGGGATTGCCAAGTCGCGCCTCACTGGGCGCCATGCCGACGTGGGGGAGGCCCGAGGCGATTGGGTGCCGCTCATGGCCGGGCAGGAAGTGATCGGTGCCGTGCTGCGCTCCCGTGCTCAGGTCAAGTCAGTGTTCGTGTCGCCGGGGCATCGGCTGTCGCTGGCGACCTCACTGGACTGGGTCATGCGCTGCCTGGGCAAGACCAAGCTGCCAGAGCCAACCCGCCTGGCCGACCGACTGGCATCGCGGCGCGATCAAAAGCGCACGACAGCATCGCAAACGCGCACTACAGCATCGCGATGAACCGGGTCAGCAGGCGCGTGGCGTCGGGGGTCTCCGCGACGTCTTGCAGCAGTTGATCCGGGTCTTCACCTTGGTCGCGCAAGGCAGCGCGCTGGCGTTCGATATAAGCGCGCATCACCGGCGGTGAAAACTCGGGATGGAACTGGACGCTCCACTGGCGTGGCCCATAGCGCAGCGCCTGGTGGGCATCGTGGCAATTGTGCGCCAGGATGCTGGTGCCGGGGGGAAGCTGCATGACCGCCTGGGCATGGGTCAAGTGGGCCACGAAACACTCCGGGAGTTGGCCGAACAGCGGGTCCTGGCGGCCTGCCTGGGTCAGGCGTACGCTGCGTGTGCCGGATTCACGGCCCGCCGGGTGGTAATCACTCACACCGCCAAATGCAGCGGCCATCAGCTGGTGGCCGTAGCATACGCCCAGCAGCGGCAGGTCGTCCGCCAGTGCCTGCTGTAACCAGGGCTTCAGCGCCTCGCTCCAGGGGAGCTGCTCACTGACCATGCTGTGGGAGCCGGTAATGATGGCTGCCACGATATCCTCCGGCGGCTGGCTGGTGAGGCGTGCATCCCATACGTCGAGGGTCAGGTGGTCGGGCAGGGTGTCCTGCACCTGGTCGATGAACAGCTGTTCGAAATCCCCGTGCTGATCCACCACTTCGGGGAAGGCGTCGCCGGTTTTGATAATGACTACAGAGGCCATGGTGTTCTCGCTAGCGTGTCGCGATGGATGAGGGATAGCCGAATCAGGGAGTTCCACGGTAAGCTGGGCCACTGATCGTCATTCCCCTTTTACCATACATTAGGAGCTTGATATGCAACAGATTACGCGGGCAGGTCAACCCATGGATGTGGCGGGCACCTTACCGGCGGTGGGGCAGGATGCACCGGCCATGACGCTCACCAACGGCAGCCTGGAAGACGTTACCCTGGCGACCTATGCAGGCAAGCGCAAGGTGCTGAACATCATCCCCAGCGTCGATACGCCTACCTGTGCAACGTCGACGCGACGCTTCAATGAGCTGGCCTCGTCGCTGGACAACACCGTGGTGCTGGTGGTGTCTGCCGACTTGCCGTTTGCGGCCAAGCGTTTTTGCGGTGCCGAAGGGCTGGACAACGTGGAGACGCTCTCGACGTTCCGCCACCGCGAATTTCAGCAGGACTGGGGCGTGGCGCTATGCAACAGCAACATGGAAGGGCTCTGCGCGCGTGCCGTGGTGGTGCTGGATGCCGAGGATCGGGTGCTGCACAGCGAGCTGGTCAGCGAGTTGAAGAACGAGCCTGATTACGACGCGGCGCTGGCGGCGCTGAAAGGCTAGCGGGGCGCCTTGGCCGCCTTCACCAGCGCACGTATCAAACGCTGCTGGGGGCGGTTGAAAATCAGCCACTCCGGGTGCCACTGAACGCCTATCAGGAACGCATGCTCCGTGGACTCGATGCCCTGCACCAGCCCATCGCGGTCACGCGCCACGATACGAATGCCCTTGCCTGCCCGATTGACCGCCTGATGATGAAGGCTATTCACGCGACACCAGGTCACTCCCAGCAAGCGATAGAGCTGGCTGTCGCCCACGATGTCGACGGTTTTGCGGGGCAGTACCGTGCGGCGGCGCTTCAAGCCTTCGTGGGTGGTGTAAATGTCGGGGTCCAGGCTGCCGCCCAGATGTACGTTGATCAGCTGCGCACCTCGGCAGATGCCGAGTACTGGCGTATGGCGGGGTATGAAGCGCTTCAGCAGGTCGAGTTCCAGCTCGTCACGAGCCGGGTCCAGGCGCACGTCCAGCTGCACTTCGCCGCCGTACAGGTGGGCTTGAATGTCGTCCCCGCCGCCAATGATCAGGCCGTCCAGATGCTCCGGCAAAGGGCGGGAAGGGGAAAGGCGTAGCGGCCTGCCGCCGTGACGCCAGACGGCAAACCAGTCGAAGCACCAGGCAAGCTGGCTTTTGTAGTCCGAGGTCGTGATGCCGATCAGGGGTCTAGGCATGGCCAAACAGTCTGCGCTTGAGGCGCTGCCACCAGGGCTGGCGCTGTTCGGCCATGTACTCCTGGCAGCGGGCGTGAAGGTTGTCCTGATCGTGGGCCAGCTTCTCTACCTCCACCCAGCGGTTCCACTCCATCACGCTGCCCCAGCCCGGCTGCGACAGCTGCGCATTGGGCAACCGATAATGGAAGGTGGGCCGTGGCTTGGTCAACTGGCCGTGCAGTAGCGGATGAGGGTGTTCCGGGCGCAGGTGGGCAAACAGCGGCAGCAGGTCCAGCTCGCGGTTACGGGTAGGGTTATCGGCCAGGTAGTCGTCGATGAAGGTGTCGAGGTCTGGCTGGTAACACAGATCCAGCACCTTGCGGGCGTACTCCTTGGGAAACGGGTTGGCGTGCGGCAGCATCTCTCGGGTGATATCCACCTTGATTTCCTGGCGTAGCCAACTGGCCAGCAGCAGGTAGGCGCGTAGCATGTCGAGCAGGTAATCGACCTCGCCGCGCTCGATCTCAGGGTTCAGGTGCAGGCCGAAGCCGTACAGCAGGCTGGCATCGGTGCCTTTGGCGCCTTTTTCCCGCAAGGTGTCGAACAGAGTGTCCAGCGCTTCGAGCTCTTCCCAGGGGATGGGAGGGCAGACGATTTCGGTGGGCACCAGGCCGGTCACCATGTCACCGATCAGTTCACGGGTCTTTTGGTGAAATTCCAGCCGTCGCTGATGCTGTTGGCGAGCCCACTCGCTGTCACTGTCCTGCTGTGCGTCCAACAACGTCTGGTCTGGATGGGCGTATTGAGTATCCAGTTCGATCTCGAACGCTCCCCAGCGTGTGTCGGCCACCTGTAGCCGATGGGGGCTGACCACGTTAAGCTCACCACCAAACAGTGCCTGCACCACCTCGGCCGTCTCGCGAGGGGGGAGCCCGGCAAACTCGATTTCGACGCCTACGCGTCGGGTCTGGCCGTCCGGGTTCAAGCGTTGGGGAGGAGCCTGCAGCGTCATCTCGATGTCCTGGAGGTGAACGTTTGTACGTTTAGCCTATCATAATCACACGCTTAGGCTGAGCAAGAGAAGGACACGATTCAACAGTCACTTTCCACGGGAGTCACGCGTGCGACAGCACTGGATAACCAGCATCGTTCTAGGGGCGCTACTCAGCCTGATGATCAGCGTCACCGCAAACGCCCAGAGCGTCTCGCTTCCCACGCTGGGGGGCAGTAGTGACAGCGAAGAGCAGCCGGACGTCACCAGCGAAAATTTCCAGCGCTCCCTGAGCGACGTCATTGGCATGCTCGAAAGCGAGGATCAGCGCCGTGCGCTGCTGGACTCGCTGCGAGAGCTGCAGCTGAGTACCGAGGCCGTGGAAGACGAAGGCGTGGTGCGCCAAGGGTTGCTGGGCGCCTTGGCCGATACGCTTTCCGACATCGGTGAGCATGCCCAAGCCGGAGATTCGCCCATCGACGAGTGGTCACGGCAGCTGGTCCAGGGCGTCGAAGACCTGCGCGCCCTGAATGCCGGGGCTGACCAGGGCGACGCCATCCGGGCCGTGGCGGAAGGGGCCTTGCTGGCCGTGATCTGGAGCGGCCTGCTGGTCACGATGATTGCCTTTGGGCGGGTGGTGGCCACCCGCCGCGATTGGCCGCTGGACCTGCCTCGAGACCCCAAGGCCTGGCTGCTGGCGGTTCACTTCTTGCGGCGCATGCTTCCCTGGATACTGGCCTTCGTCATTACCTTGGGCGTCGGTCAACTGCTGCCCTACAGTCCTGGCCGTGCCCTGGTGCTGGTGGTGGCCTATATCTGCCTGTGTGGCCGAGCGCTGTCGGTGGTGTTCGAAACGGTGGTGGCGTTCTTTAGTCGCGGGCACCGTTTTACCGCCGTGCAAGTATTACAGCACAAGGCGTTGCGGGGGCTGTTCGTCATCGGCGCGCTGATTGCCTTGGGAGATGCCGTCAACTCTACCCGCCTGATGGAGCTGCTGGGGACCGAGCTGTCGGGGCTGGTGTCGGTGCTGGCCAACATGCTGGCGGCGCTGCTGTCGGCGCGTTTCATCTTCAAATTCCAGCGCCCCATTCGTCATCTCATCTGTAACCGGCCTTACAAGCAGCGCCGCGATGCCAGTACGGCCGTGGAAATGATCCGTGCGCTGGGTGGGCTATGGCACATTCCTGCCCTGCTGATGGTGGGCGGCTCGCTGCTGGCCATTTTCATTACCGTCGGGGATGTGGGCACGGCGCTGGCTCGCTCGATCATTTCCGCCAGTCTGCTGGTGCTGACCCTGGTGATTACCGGGCTGCTGCGTCGCCAGGAAGAGCGCTTGGGCAAGCGGCGCCATCGCCGCCGCTTTAGCCAATATCGCAAGCGACTCGAGCGGTTTGGCTTCGTACTGGCGCACCTGAGCGCCTGGATGATTTTTGCCGAGCTTTCCATGCAGGTATGGGGAGGCTCGCTGTTTGGGCTTGGCCAGCAGGCCGTGGCCAGTGCGCGTATTGGCCAGGCGTTGGTCAGCCTGGGGGCCACCGTGCTGTTGGCATGGCTGGTGTGGATTTTTGCCGATACCGCCATTCAACGGGCGCTGACTTCCTCCGCGCGTTCACGGGGGCGGCGTGTCAACCAGGCTCGCGCACAAACCATCACACCGATGATCCGTAACGTGATTTTCGTCACCATCCTGATCATTGCGGTGATTGCTGGCTTGGCCAACCTTGGGGTCAACGTCACGCCGCTGCTGGCCGGTGCCGGTGTGATCGGTCTGGCGGTGGGGTTTGGCGCGCAAACCCTGGTGCAGGATTTGATCACCGGCATCTTCATCCTCATCGAGGACTCCCTGGCGGTGGATGACTTCGTCACCATCAATACGCACATGGGTACCGTCGAAGGGCTGACGTTGCGGACGGTCAGGCTGCGTGACCTGGACGGCGTGCTGCACATCATCACCTTCAGTCGTATCGAATCGATCCACAACATGTCGCGCCAGTTCGGTATTGCCTTGATGCGGATTCGCATTCCTTATGACATGAAAATCGATGACGCCATCACGCTGATGCAGGAAACGGCTCAGGAATTGCGCAAGGACCCTATGATGCGTCACTACATCTGGTCGCCGCTGGAGATGCAGGGGGTACAGGCCTTCGAAGATGGCTGCCCGATATTACGGATGCGCTTCCGCACCGCTCCTGAAATGCAGTGGGACGTGTCACGCGCCTTCAATCTGCTGCTGAAGCAGCGCATGGAAGCCCAGGAAATCGACTTGGGTGTACCGCGGCTCAGCGTGCGCATGGAGGCTCGCTCCGAGGCCCGTGGTGACGAGCCCCATGGTACCGACATGACGCTGCAGCACCGCCAGCAGGGCGACCTGGATGCGCCGCAGCATACCCCTGAGCCCCCTAAACCAGCGCCCAGGCCCACCGAGGCCGAAATCCGCCGTGACGAGCGGCAGCGCCCTGAAGGCTCAACGACTGCGCCGCCGCTATCTCGATCCCAGCCCAAGCCCCAGACTTAGGGCAATGCCAATGGCCAGCCCCAGGCCTGTGCCCAGCGCAAATAGCGTGACCAGCAGCCAGGGGCCACGCAGCCCTCGCCAACGGTTATATAGCGAGACGGCGTGGCTGACTCGGTCGACCAGTTCGTCATGGCGTGAAATGGCGTGGTCAGGGGGCAGCGAGAAATCATTGGCCACGTCACCTTGCCAGTGTGCTCCGTGGGTCAATCCAAGGCGCGCGCGCAGGCGGCCGATGTCGCTCAAGGTGCCGTGCAGCGCATCGTAGGTTTCACGGTGCGGGGTCACCGTCAGTACCGAGGTGGCGTCCTGGCGCAGGGCGCTGTTGGGGCAGCGCGCCACGGCGGTGTCGATCTGCTGCTCATTGGCATTGGGGGGCAGGCTCAGGCGTTGATAAAGGTCGCGCATAATCCGGCGTCGGTCTCGTCACAATGGACACAGTGGAAGGTCGTGGTTTCAGCATGGCGGGCAGCATACGTCGCTGCCCCGTGACGCTTAGTAAGTTTGCATCAGATAATCATACGCGTTTTTGATGCGCTGAAAACGTGCCGAGGCCAGCGCCACCTGATGTTCGCTTTCCGAATAGAACCGGTCGGGGTGATGCAGTTGCGCCATGCGCCGGTAGGCCTTGCGCACTTCTGTCTTGCTGGCGCCTGGCATCAGCCCCAGCACGGCCAGCGCTCGGGTGGTGCGGTCGGGCGGTGGCGGAGGATTGGTCGCGCGCTGGTAACGCTCGCGGCGTGCCTGTTCTGCCCGGGCCTGCTCCTGCTGTCGGCGGGCTTGCTCACGACGAGCCTGTTCGGCGCGAGCCTGCTCCTGGCGCTGCTGCTCTGCACGTGCGTGCTCCTGGGCTTGCTCGGCACGCTGCTTGGCCTGACGCGCTTCCTCCTTGCGCTGCTGTTTTTGCTGTTGGCGCTGCGCGCGTGCGTGCTGCTTGTCGGCCTTGGCGCGCTGCTGCTGTTCGGCCTGCGCCTGGGCGGCCTGTTCTCGCTCGGCGGCCTGGGCTTCCTGCTCGGCCTTGTGGGTGTAATACGCCGGGTCGTGCACCTGCCAGTAGGCATCGCGGCTGGGGTCTTCCGGGGCTCGCAGCGGCTTGCCGGTCAGTTCCTGAAAAAGGGTGTTCAAGGTGGCGGGTACCACGTTCAGCAGGTCGGCCAGAAAGCGCAGGATATAGTGATTGGCCAGCGACAGCTCGCCATCGTCGGTGGCCACCGTGATGGCTTGATGCATCACGCTGAGGCTGCGCTCCCTGGAGCACTCCTTGCGCACGACTTCGGCGGCCAGTTGAATGGCGTGAAGGTCCTGGCTATGGGCAATGCTCATGACCGGGCCCAGCTCGTGCCCATGGCGAAACTGCGCGCTGACCTGGGCCAGCCGGCGTCGGCGTTGCCCCTCGGAAACGTGCTGGCGATGCACGAGCACCCAGCCAAGCAGCAGTAGCGTGGCCGTATCCACTTGGCTACGACTTTTTAGCAGCAGCAGCTCAAAGGGTGAAAAACGGGCGATGGGCATCCTTGGGCTCCAAGGCGAAGAAGTAAAGCGCTGATCCATGCCATGCGCTTCATGGCGCGGTCTTCACGGCACAGTCCTCATGGTACAGTCCTCATGGCGCAGTCTTGATGGTATGGCTCTGTGGTATCAAGGTGCGCTGGCAGACGACGCTCTGCCAGCCGTACTCGCGAGCTCACCATGGTATATCATCGAGTCTGGCATGAAAGCAGGAGATAAGTGAGGGTGATCAACGTTGAACGTAAAAATAGCTTCCAACTGCGCCTGTCTCGACGGCTGAAGGAAGAGACCTCACATACGCTGGATGTGTACTTGTTCGTGCCTCAGGAGCTGGGGCTGAGTACGCACATCATCTCCGAAGAAGCATTTTATCACGCTGCCATCAACGTCTCGCGCACTTACTACAGCGACGAGTACCATCTGCCGCTGGTGCATAGCCGCCTGGCCAGTCGTAACCAGCTGGGCAGCGACTCCTACCGTTTGAGCCTCAGTCTCTACGCCTACCAGTACGTGGTGGCGCTGGAGCGCACCACCCAGGGCATGCTTTCCACGGCCCGTAAACTGCGCCGCCTGCAGGGTGAGGAGAAGAGCAATACCCACGACAAGGCGAGCGAGCTTTACGACCAGCTGGTCGAGATGAGCGACCTGAGCGACGGCATTCTCAAACGCCTGCGGCGTAACCCGCCCACCGATGAGCGGCTATACAAGTACTTTGCCAACATCGACAACTATCTTTCCTGGTTCACCGAGCAGCAGCTGTTGGCGCTGGTGGCGCATATGCCGAAAGGAGGGTCGTTCAGCGAGGTCAAACGACGCCTGGTGACCATCTGCCACCGTGAAGGTGAATACCGCGAGCAGCAGGAGTACAACGCCGAGCGCGTACGCGATGACCCCACCCGCATGTCCAACAAGATGCGCCTGCTGCGACGGCTGATCGAGTACCCGATCACGCTCAAGCAGCGTGCGCTGGAGTTGGGTAGCGGCGAACAGAAAGCCGTCAAGGCCCTGGCTACCGCGGTGGTCATGGCCTTCGTGTCGCTGGGGGTACTGCACCTGCGCGACGTGATTGGCGACATCACCGCACTGTTCGTGCTGGCCATGGCGCTGCTCTACGCCATGCGCGAAGTGTTCAAGGACGACCTGCGCAATACCCTATGGCGATGGCTGAGAAGAGGCCGACCCAAGTGGCGGCGACAATACATCGACCCTACCCGCAATGCGCTGGTCGGACGGCAGCTCGAATGGTTCGACTACAAGCGCTATACCGCCCTCGACCAGGACATACAGCAGATGCGGCGGCGCACGGTGGCCCAGCGTGAAGAGGTGGTCATGCACTATCGCTCCAGCTCGCGCATGTCCCCCACACGCTTCTTGAGTGGTTATGAGCATACCCGCGAAACCCTGAGCATAGACCTCTCCATGCTGACCCGCCTGATGAGCAAGGATAAGCACCATATCTATCGCCTGAAAGAGGGGCAGGCGGTGCGGGAAAGCGTCGAGCGCCGCCACCTGTTCAACCTGGTGGTGCGCGAAACGGGCAGCGAAGATGCCCCTTACCTGGCGCGCTGGAAAGTCGTGGTCAGCCGCTCGGGCATCGTGGATGTCGAGCGCGTCGCCGAGAATCGCCCCGACGAAGCCCCGGTCTGAAAAGCAATAGAACCTGACGCCAGCGCGTCGGTGGTGTTCGACTAAAATCCAATAAGTAAACGTTTACTCTTTTTGAGTAAACGTTTACTTTTCTCCTCAGCGCTCACGCTCGTGAGCAAGTACCTATCAACGCTGAGGAGAACGACATGACACTCCGAGTCACCGTATGGGGCGAAAACGTCCACGAACAAACCAACGACGTAGTGGCGCGTATTTACCCTACCGGCATGCACCAGTGCATCGCCGATGGGTTGAATGAAGCGGAAGCGCTAACGGCCACGGCGGTCACGCTGCAAGACCCGGCGCAGGGGCTTGACGAAGAGACGCTGGAGAATACCGACGTGCTGCTGTGGTGGGGCCACGCCGCCCACGGCGACGTGCTGGAAGAGACCGTCGACCGCGTGCAAAAGCGCGTGCTGCAGGGAATGGGCTTGATCGTGCTGCACTCCGGCCACTACTCGAAAATCTTCAAACGCTTGATGGGCACTACCTGCTCACTGAAATGGCGGGAAGCCGGTGAGCGTGAGCGGCTCTGGGTAGTGAATCCTGGCCACCCCATCGTGCAAGGGCTCGGGGATTACATCGAACTGCCCCATACCGAAATGTACGGCGAACCCTTTGCGGTGCCCAACCCGGACGAGGTGATTTTCATCAGTGCCTTCGAAGGCGGCGAAGTGTTCCGCTCCGGCCTGACCTACAAGCGCGGTAACGGCAAGATTTTCTACTTCCGTCCCGGCCACGAAACCTACCCGATCTACTACGACGAGCAGGTAAAGCGGGTGCTCAAGAACGCCGTGGTCTGGGCGCAGCCGGAAGGCTCCCGGTGGGTCGACAGCTGCCCCAACGTCCCCGCCGACCAGGCGCCCAACCCGGTCGAGATCAAGGGCGAAAGCCTGCACAAACCCGGTGAGGAGGGCTTCAAATGATCCGTATCGCGATTATTGGCGCGGGCAGCATGGCGGGGGAGCACGCCAAGCACTATGGCCGACTCGAGGGCGTCGAAGTGGTTGCCGTATGCGACCGTGATTTCCCCAAGGCGCAGGCCTTCGCCGAGCGCCATGGCATTGCCGATGTTTACCAGTCGCTGGACGACATGCTGGCCCGCGACGATATCCACGCGGTGAGCAATGTCACTCCGGATGGCGTGCATAAGGCCACGTCGCTGGCAGCCATTGCGGCGGGTAAACACATCCTGTGTGAAAAGCCCCTGGCCACCAATGCGGAGGATGCCCACGAGATGGTCGCTGCCGCCCAGGCCGCCAAGGTCATCAACATGGTCAACCTGAGCTACCGTGACGCCCCCGCCATTCAGCACGCCCGAGCGCTGATTACCGGCGGCGCCATCGGCACCGTTCGCCACGTGGATGCCAGCTATCGCCAGAGCTGGCTGGTCAGCAACGCCTGGGGGCGCTGGGATGAGGATAGCCAGTGGCTCTGGCGGCTTTCGGAAGCCCACGGCAGCAAAGGCGTGCTGGGCGATGTGGGCGTACATATCGTCGATTTTGCCAGCTTCCCGGTGGGCGATATCACCCGCGTCAACTGCGAACTCACCTGCTTCGACAAAGCCCCGGACAACCGCATCGGCGACTACCTGCTGGATGCCAACGACACGGCGCTGATGCGCGTGCGCTTTGCCAACGGCGCCATGGGCACGATTCAGGCGACCCGCTGGGCAACCGGGCACCACAACTCGCTGACGCTGAGCGTTCACGGCGACAAGGGGGCGATCCGCGTGGATCTCGACGCCTCCAAGGATGACGTTCAGGTGTGCCTGAACGATGACGTGCATCCCGCTCGCTGGAGCACCGTCAAGGCGCCGCCCACGCCCAGCATCTACCAGCGCTTTATCGAGAGCATTCGCACTGGGGAAAACGACCAGCCCGACTTTGCCCGGGGCGCGGCCATTCAAACCGTGCTGGATGCCTGTTTCGTTTCCAGCCTGGAGGACCGCAGCCTGGCAATTGCCAGTTGATCAGCAGATTTCATCGAGCATCTCTGACCGCAAGACACCCAATAACAAGATGAGGATTCCACGATGCGCTCAACATTGAAAACACCGTTGCTGCTGATGACGTTACTGCCTGTCGCATTGCCTGCTCTGGCCGCCGAGATCACCGTGGCCTGTGGCGATGGCGGGGCGGCGGATTTCTGCCCGGCGCTTGCCCAGCGCTGGGCAGAAGCCAACGGCCATCAGGTCAATATCGTCACCACGCCAGCCTCGCCCACGGAAAAGCTTTCGCTGTATCAACAGCTGCTGGGCAGCCAGTCTCGGGATGTCGATGTGCTGATGGTGGATATCGTCTGGCCGGGGCTGCTGGCAGAGCACCTGGTGGATTTGAACGAGTACCTGCCGGAAGGCGCCACCGAAGGGTTCATTCCCTCGCTGATGGACAACAATACCGTGCAAGGCAAGCTGGTGGCCCTGCCGTGGTTTACCGATGCCGGGTTGCTCTACTACCGCCATGACCTGCTGGAGCAGTACGGTGAAGAGGTGCCGCACTCCTGGCAAGCGTTCACCGACACCGCTCGGCGTATTCAAAACGCCGAGCGGGAGGCTGGCAATGAGCGCATGCATGGCTTCGTCTTCCAGGGGCGGGCCTACGAAGGGCTCACCACCAACGCCTTGGAGTGGGTGGCCAGCTACGGCGGTGGCACCTTTGTGGATGCCGACGGACAGGTCACCGTCAACAATCCTCAGGCCGTGGAAGCGCTGGCGCTGGCGGCTTCTTGGATAGGTGATATCAGCCCGGAAGGTGTACGCAACTACATGGAAGAGGAAGCGCGAGGCGTATTCCAGGCGGGCAACGCGGTGTTCATGCGCAACTGGCCCTACGTGTGGTCGCTGGGCCAGGCGGACGGAACGCCGATCCAGCACAAATTCAGCGTGGCGCCGCTGCCCAGTGGGCCTGAAGGCCTGTCGGTGGCCACCTTGGGCGGTTGGAACTGGGCGGTGTCTCGCTACTCGGCGCACCCTGACGTGGCCGCTGAGCTGGTGGCCTATCTGACCGCCGAAGCCCAGCAGAAAGCCCACGCTATCGAGTTTGGCCGTAACCCCACGCGCCCGGCACTGTATGAGGATGACGAGGTGCTGGCCGCGCAGCCCTTCATTGGCGAGCTCTACGAGACGGTCATGAAGGGCGTGCCGCGCCCCGCCAGCGTGACCGGCAGCGCTTACCCACGGGTGTCGAATGCCGTGTTCAACCGGATGCACGATGCGCTATCGGGCAACATGACGGCGGAGCAGGCCGTGCAGCAGCTGGAGGGAGAACTCTCGCGCCTGGGAAGACGCGGCTGGTAACGCAAGGGCTTGGCTGGCACGGGGTTGCTTGCGCAGGGGGCGGCGATTTTCCGCCCCGCTTTTTGTACAATCAAGCTCCCCAACGGCGGCTGAGGCCAGGCATGAAACAGCACACATCGAGCGCACCGGCGGCGACCATCCGCGAAATTGCCCGGCGTGCCGAGGTATCCATCGCGTCGGTCAGCCGAGCCTTGAACGGCAAGCCCGGGCTGAGCGACGCGCTGCGCGAGCGGATTCTGACCATCAGCCGTGAGCTGGCCTATCAACCCAGCGCCGCCGCCCGTCAACTGATCAGCGGTAAGGCGGCGGTGGTGGGGATCTCCCTTGGGCGACAGGATATCGAGCTGCGGCCTTACTACATTCTGCTCTACCAGCACCTGACCGTGGCCCTGCACCAGCAAGGCATGGTACCGGTGTTTTTTCACCACGATCAGACCCATGAGCTGCCCGAGCGGGCAGGAGCCGCGATCTTGCTGGGCGAAACGGCAGAAGATGCCAGGCCAGGCCTTCTGAAGGCAGCGGGCGTTCCCTTCGTACGAATTGGCAACGCAGGAGACGGCTTTTCGGTGGCCCCGGACGATGTCTCGGGCATTTACCAGATGACGCAGCACCTGATCGAACAGGGGCGAACGCGGATTGCGTTTGTGGGGGGAGAGCTGGACGTGCCGCGGCCTCTCAGCCGCCTTTCCGGATATCAGCGTGCCGTCACCGAAGCGGGGCTCAGCGAGCAGTTGATCAGCCTGCCGCATCGGCTGACCTCGGACTCCCTGACCAGCTGTCGCCAGCTCAACCGCCTGCTCAAGGAGCGCACAGACGCACTCTTGCCCTTCGACGCGCTGGTCTGTGCCACCGACGAGCTGGCGCTGGGCTGCGTGGCCGCTCTGGAAGACAGCGGTATTCGTGTGCCCAGCGAGGTAGCCGTCACCGGCTTTGACGACCTGCCCACCCTGGCCACGGGGTTGACCACGGTACGCCAGGACATTGCCGCCATTGCGGCAATGAGCGTGGAGCTGCTGGGCGATGCGTTGGCAGGAAAAGCGCCCCGGCACGTGTCGCTGCCGGTGGCGCTGGTGCTGCGGGAAACTGCTTAACGCCCCGGCAGCTGCTCCGGCCCAAAAGCGTCGGGCAGCAGGCTGTCCATGGTGTAGGTTTTCAACACCTCACCCTGTTTGGAGAGCACCATGATTTGCGTGCTGGGGGTGGCGAATTCGCGGATGCGCTGGCGGCAGTCGCCGCAGGGCGTGCAGAGGTGCTCGCCGGGGCCCATCACGTAGACCTTGGCCAGCTCGCGCTGTCCAGCGGTAACCATGGCAGAAATCGCCGAGGCTTCGGCACACAGCCCTTTGTAGTGGGCGACTTCCACGTTGCTACCGGCAAACTGCTGGCCGTCGGGGCACTCCATCACCGCCGCCACGGGGTGGTTGGAGTAGGGCGCGTAGGCGTTGCCCAGGGTGCTCAGCAGCGTGTCGACCAATGCCTGATCCGCGTGGCTCATGGCGCTATTCTCTCTCTGTGTTCAGGATGTCTATGGGCTCAAGACGCCGGGCATTACGCCTTGGCGGCGTCATCGCGCAGAACGGTGTCGAGGGCAATCACCATCATGTCGTTGAAGGTGGTTTGGCGGTCGGCACTGGAGAGCGAGTCACCTTTCAGAATGTGGTCGGAGACGGTGCAGATGGTCAGTGCACGGGCACCGAACTCGGCGGCCACGCCGTACAGGCCTGCGGCTTCCATCTCGACGCCGACGATGCCGTAGCGCTTCATCAGCTCGGCCATGTCGGTCTGCGGGTTGTAGAACAGGTCCGCCGAGAAAATGTTGCCGACTTTCACGGCGACGTTCTGCGCTTTGGCGGCCGCCACGGCGTGGCTGGCCAGCTCGAAGTCGGCAATGGCGGCCAGGTCGTGGTCATTGAAGCGCATGCGGTTCACTTTGGAGTCGGTGCTGGCACCCAGCCCGATCACCACGTCGCGCACGTTGACATCGTCACGTACCGCGCCGCAGGAGCCCACGCGGATGATCGACTTCACGCCGTAATCGGTAATCAGCTCTTTGGCATAGATCGACACGGAGGGGATGCCCATGCCGTGGCCCATGACGGAAATCTCGCGGCCTTTGTAGGTGCCGGTGTAGCCGAACATGCTGCGCACGTCGTTGACCTGGCGCACGTTCTCCAGGTAGGTGTCGGCGATGTACTTGGCGCGCAGCGGGTCGCCAGGCATCAGGACGGTATCGGCGAAATCGCCCATTTCGGCGTTGATATGCGGGGTAGCCATGAAACTCTCCTCTCTGAACAGGGAGCCTGAACCCCGCCGTGCGGGGTTCAGGCCGTGCACGTTGACGTGCCAGTGATGCGTTATCGGCGCTTAGGCCGCGTCAGGTAAAAAGCTCTCGCCGTCGGCCATGGCGTCTACGGCGAAGAACGCCGCCAGGGTTTGGCCAATGTCGGCAAAGGTGCCGCGCTCGCCCAGCGGGCCGGGGGCGAAGCCTGCGCCGCGTACCATGATCGGCACGTATTCGCGGGTGTGCTCGGTGCCTTCCCAACTGGGGTCGCAGCCGTGGTCGGCGGTGAGCAGCAGCAGGTCGTCGTCATCGAGGGCTGCCAGCAGCTCCGGCAGGCGGGCGTCGAAGTGCTCCAGCGCGGCGGCGTAGCCCGGTACGTCCCGGCGATGGCCGTAGACCGAATCGAAATCCACGAAGTTGGTCATGATCATGGTCGGGCGGTCGCTGGTCTCGTTGGCGGTGCGCGCGACTTCCGCCAGGGTGGCATCCATCAGGGCATCGTGGCCGCTGGCCTTGACCTTGTGGGTAATGCCGCAGTGGGCGTAGATGTCGGCGATCTTGCCAATCGACACCACTTCGCCCCCGGCATCGGCGAGCTTTTGCAGCACGGTGGGGCTGGGCGGCTCGACGCTGTAGTCGCGGCGGTTGCCGGTGCGCGCAAAGCTTTCGCGGTCGTCGCCGATAAACGGGCGGGCGATGACGCGGCCAATGTTGTAGGGCTCCAGCAGCTCGCGGACGGTTTCGCACAGCGCATAGAGGCGCTCCAGGCCGAAGTGCTCCTCATGGGCGGCAATCTGGAACACGGAGTCGGCCGAGGTGTACACGATCGGCTTGCCGGTGGCGATATGCTCTTCGCCCAGGCGAGCGATGATCTCGGTGCCTGAGGCGTGGCAGTTGCCGATCACGCCGGTCAGCTCGGCTTCCCGAATGATGGCGTCCAGCAGTTCCAGGGGAAAGCTGTCGGTTTTATCGAGGAAGTAGCCCCAGTCGAAACGCACCGGCACACCGGCAATTTCCCAGTGGCCGGAAGGGGTGTCCTTGCCGCTGGAGATCTCTTTGGCGTGGGCGTAAGCGCCCGTCAGTTGGTCGGGCAAACTGACACCTTCCGCCACGCTGCCAGTGGCGTCGCGGTGGGCGTGGAACAGGCCTAGCGCGGCCATGTTGGGCAGCGACAGTGGGCCGGAGCGCTCGGCGGTGTCGGCTTCGCCACGGGCACAAGCGGCGGCGATGTGGCCCAGAGTATCTGACCCCTGGTCACCAAAGGTGGCGGCATCGGGGGCGCTACCGATCCCGAAAGAGTCGAGTACCAGGACGATGGCGCGGCGCATCAGGCTTCTCCTCGGAAGGTCTCTTGCAACAGGGTGTCGGCGGTGGCGTCGGCATCGCCAATGGTGACCGCCGCACGGAGCTGAGCAGCGGCACGGGCCGCGGCCTCTTCTGTGCGGGCGTGGACGATGGCCAGCGGGCGCTGGCTGTCGACGCGGTCGCCGATTTCGACGATGTCGCTAAAGCCCACGCTGTGATCGACGCTGGCATCGTTACGCAGGCGGCCGCCGCCCAGCTCTACCACGCTCATGCCCACGGCGCGGGTATCGAAACGCTGCACGATACCGCTCTGCTCGGGGTAGACCGCTTGAACGACCGGGGCGGTGGCCAGGTAGCTGTCCGAGCGCTCCATGAAGTCGGCGGGGCCGCCCAGTTCGCGCACCATACGGGCAAACACTTCTGCCGCCGCGCCAGAGGTCAGCGCTTTGTCCAGCTTGGCGAGGGCTTCTTCGCGGTTGGCCACCAGCTTGCCCGCAATCAGCATTTCAACGGCCAGTTCGCGGGTGACCTGCATCACGCGGCTGTTGGCTCGCTCGCCGCGCAGCAGCGCCAGGGTTTCGACGATTTCTACCGCGTTACCGGCACACGGGGCCAGCGGCTGGCTCATGTCGGTGAGCAGGGCGGTGGTGGGTGTGCCTGCCTGGGTGGCCACGTTGGCGATGCTTTTGGCCAGTTCGCGGGACTTTTCCGGGGTGGGCATGAACGCGCCGCTGCCCACTTTGACGTCCATTACCAGGGCGTCCAGGCCAGAGGCCAGCTTTTTGCCCAGAATCGAGGCCGTGATCAGCGGGATGGATTCCACGGTGGCGGTGACATCACGCACGCCGTAGATGCGCTTGTCGGCCGGGGCGAGGTTGCCGGTTTGGCCGATGATCGCCACGCCGGTGGATTTCACCACCTCACTGAAGCGCTCGGGGGCGGGGTAGGGGTCGTAGCCGGGGATCGATTCCAGCTTGTCCAGGGTACCGCCGGTGTGGCCCAGGCCACGGCCGGAAATCATCGGTACGAAGGCGCCGCAGGCCGCGACCCACGGGCCCAGCACCAGCGACACCAGATCGCCCACACCGCCGGTGGAGTGCTTGTCCACGATGGGGCCGGGCAGGTTGAGCGAATCCCACTGCATGACGTGGCCAGAATCGCGCGTGGCGGTGGTCAATGCCACGACTTCTTCGCGGCTCATGCCATTCAAAAAGACCGACATGGTGAAGGCGCCGATCTGCGCATCGCTGATGCGGTCATCGGCGATGCCCTGCACGAATGCCTTGATCTCTTCAGCGGGCAGCGGCTGGCCGTCGCGCTTCAGGCGAATCAGTTCTTGAGGGAGCAGCGCGTGGTGAGAAGCGTTGGACGACATTTAGTAGCCTCCGTTGGTGGGGGAGAGCAGCGCCGCGTCAGCGCCACCGTCGAGTGTGTTCAACAAGTTGCCCAGCAGGCTGGAGGCACCAAACCGGAAGTGTGCCGGAGTGACCCACTGCGGCCCCATGATGTCGGCTGCCAGCGCCAGGTACTCAGCGGCTTCTTCTGCGCTGCGTACGCCGCCGGCGGCTTTGAAGCCAACGTCTTTGCCGCTGGCCTTGATGGCCTTGAGCATGATCTCGGCGGCTTCCAGCGTGGCATTGACCGGTACTTTTCCGGTCGAGGTCTTGATGAAATCCGCGCCGCCTTCGATGGCCAGCTCACTGGCACGTTGGATCAGCGCAGGGTCCTTGAGTTCGCCGGATTCGATGATGACTTTCAGCAATGCCTGGCCACCACAGGCGGCCTTGCACATTTCCACCAGCTCGCGGCCAGTCTCTTCATCGCCTGCCATCAAGGCGCGGTAGGGGAACACCACGTCGACTTCATGAGCGCCCGATGCCACGGCTTCGCGGGTTTCACGGGCCGCGCCCATGATGTCATCGCCCCCATGGGGGAAGTTGGTGACCGTGGCGATCTTGACCTGATCATCCAGCTTGTGGGCGCCCAGCGCGCGGGCTGCCGTGACGATGAACGAGGGGTAAACGCACACCGCTGCCGGGTGGCCGTAGGGGGTCTTGACCTGCTGACACAGCGCTTCGATCACGCTGTCGGTGTCGCTGTCGTTCAGGCTGGTGAGGTCCATTAACGTCAGGGCGTGACGGGCGGCCTGGATAAGCTGGGGGGAAGCGGTGGCAGTCATGAAGTTCTCATCAATCGGTAAAAGACAAAACGGGCACTGCGTACTAAAGCAGCGCCCGTTGCGTTATCGCGTACTCGCTGCGTCAGGCGGTGAGGCTGCTCAACGCCAGGAAGAAACCGGCAATCGAGGCAGACATCAGGTTGGAGAGCGTGCCTGCCAGCACGGCTTTCACACCAAACCGGGCAATCTCCTTGCGGCGGGTCGGGGCAATGCTGCCCAGGCCACCGAGCAGAATGGCAATCGACGACAGGTTGGCAAAACCACACAAGGCAAATGACAGGATGGCCATGGTGTGGGGCGTCATCAATTGACCCGTGGCAGCCACCACCTGTTCCCCTTCAATGTAGGGAGCCAGGTTGATAAAGGCCACGAACTCGTTGACCACCAGCTTCTGGCCGATGAACGAGCCCGCCAGGGTGGCTTCTTCCCAGGGCACGCCCAGCAGGAAGGCCAGCGGGGCAAACAGCCAACCCAGAATCAGCTCCAGGCTCAATGCCTCGAAACCGAACCAGCCGCCCACGCCGCCCAGAATACCGTTGACCAGCGCGATCAAGCCGATGAAGGCCAGCAGCATGGCACCCACGTTGGCCGCCAGCATCAGGCCGGAAGTCGCGCCAGAGGCCGCTGCATCCAGCACGTTGGCGGGCTTGTCGTCCTGCTCTTTCAGCTCTTCATCGACCTTGGAAACGCTGTCGCTATCTTCCACGTTCTGGGTTTCCGGCATGATCAGCTTGGCGAACAGCAGGCCGCCAGGCGCCGCCATGAACGAGGCCGCCACCAGATACTCCATGGGAATGCCCAGCGCGGCATAGCCCGCCAGCACTGAACCCGCCACGGAAGCCAGGCCACCACACATCACCGCAAACAGCTGTGAAGGGGTCATGCGGGCAATGAACGGACGTACCACCAGCGGTGCCTCGGTCTGGCCCACGAAGATGTTGGCCGTGGCCGAAAGCGACTCGGTGCGCGAGGTGCCCAGTGCTTTCTGCAATGCGCCACCCAGAATCCGGATGACCCACTGCATGATGCCGACATAGTAGAGCACGGCAATCAGCGAGGAGAAAAAGATGATGACCGGCAGGACTTTGATGGCGAAGACGAAGCCGACATTGTCCACGTCAGCCAGCCCGCCAAACAAAAAGCCGATACCGTCATTGGCGTAAACCAGCACCTGGCTGACGCCTGCCGAAATGGCCTGCAGAACGGCCTGGCCAAACGGTACGTAGAGCACGAACGCACCGATACCCGCCTGGATCGCGAAGGCACCCAGCACGGTACGCAGGCGAATCGCCTTGCGGTCATAGGAGAAAACAAGCGCAATGGCCACCAGAGTGACCATGCCAACCAGGCTCATGATGAGGGTCATGGGAGTACCTTCGGAGCGTGAGAAGTGGGAGCGATTACAGCAAGTTTAGCTTGACTGAGTAAATCATCGCGTTCTGATAGGCGTCGGGTGTACCCAGCTTGTTCTCTGAGTAGCGATACTGCACGCCGGTGGTGATCAAGTCAGACGGGTGCCACCAAAGGCTCAATGCGCCGTTGGTCCCCACGCTCCCTGCGGTACCGTTGACGTAGTTCTGGGAAAGGTAGTCGCTGTCGCGACCGAAGGTCTGCTCGTGCCAGTTGGTCACACTGAAGTTCTGGTCCAGCGCGGTGAAGTCATAGCCCGCGACCCAGCCAGCCATGTAGCCGTTCATGCCCGTGTAGCCATCACTTTGAACCCTGGCAGCACCGATGAAGGGCTTGAACCACAGGCCGTTGGCGAACGTCGTGCGGTAGCCCAGGCCGAGAATCTGGTCCTGCTCGCGGCCATTGAAGCCGTAGTCGCGGAAGTCATAAACGTGGGCGTAAAGCGACAGCGGGCTGTCGCCCAGGTAAATGTGCGAGGTCACTTTGCCTGCGGTACGGAAGTTGTCCTTGCCGCCACTGGCTTCGTCGAACTGGTCGTTGGTCGGGTTCTCGAAATCGAAGAAGCCGTAGAACTCGCCCCAGCTAAAGCCGACGCCGCCTTCGATTTCAACGAACGTGAAGTCGCTCTTGGCGGCATTGCTCGCCGTGCGCGCTTCGGTGCCGTTGGACCAGTCTAGGTAGTTCAGGGAAACGTTGGCAAACGACCAGTGCGGGGTCATTGGGCCACTCGCTGCGTCATTGGCAACGGCCGGAGCTGCGGCCAGCGCACCAGCCAGGAAAACGCCAGCGCCAAGCGTGACGAGCGAAGAAACGTGAGAGGGGGATAAAGCGGTCATGAAAGCCTCAACAAAGGTTGTTACGGTGCCACGAGAGGTGGCATACCGACGTTGTGGGTCGTGCGGGCTGGCGTTAATGTTAAAATTATGTAACTATTCAGCACCGGTTGGCTGAGTCGGGGCTTCTTGCTGCATGAAGGCTGGCACCTCCCCCGCAAACAGTTGCTCCAGTGCGGTATGCGCCGCCACCCCT
>NZ_BMXN01000028.1 GCF_014651775.1 Vreelandella hamiltonii | reverse complement strand
GCCCAGCCGTTATCAGAGACTTCATAACGTTCGACCATGACGGTTCTCCTATGCAGCTATCGCATAGGCAAATTTAGCAGATATGACTTTTCGTACAAAACCTAGTGCTGGCGACACGATGCTAGGGGCGAGTTGACGGGGCCAGTGCGCCTTGAGTCTGCCCTGCCAGCCGGATAATTCAGCTGGCAGGGGAAACCAGTGGTCGAACGGGGCAGAAAATGACCGCTGCTTCGTTGATTTGACCGCACTGAGTGCATCAGCTGCTCAGCGACGAATTGTTCAGCTGTTCCTTAAAACTCGACCGTCGCCGACAGCTTGAAGGTGCGCGGTTCGCCTTGGACCAGGTAGTTCGCAAAGGAGGTCGAGGCGCCGGACCAGTAGTTTTCGTCGGTCACGTTGTCGATGCCCGCGCGCCATACCCAGTCAGCGCCACCCAGCGGGGTGGTGTAGCGCAGGCCGAGATCGAGGCGTGTCCAGGAGTCCAGCTGCAGGTCGTTGGCGACATCGGCGTACTGGGAGCCCGTGTGCAGGACGCGACCCGTGGCCGTGAGGCGTTCGATGAAGGGCGTGTCCCATTCGCCACCGAATACAAATCGGTACTCAGGCACGCCCGTGGCGTCGTTTCCTTCGTTGCCATCCTGGGTTTTGGTGAGTTTGGCGTCTATCCAGGTCGCGCTGCTGAACAGGCGTACTCCGGGGGTCGGCTCGCCGTAAAGGCTTAGTTCCAGGCCGCGATTGCGCTGCTCGTTATCCAGGTTGCCGACGCCATCGACGACTGCAGCCGAGGGCAACTCGATCTGGAACAGGCTGATGCCTCCACCCAGGTTGCCGTAGTCGAACTTGGCGCCCACTTCGTGCTGCTCGGCGCGGGCAATGCCCAGGTGCTGGCCAAAGTTCATCGCAGTGGTATCGGTGACCGTGCCGCCATCCTGCAAGGCTTCGACGTAGTTGGCGTAGAGCGAGACATTCTCCGTGGTCTTGAACACCGCGCCCACGGCGGGAGTGACCCGACGGTCGGCATAGCGGTTGCTGCTATCGGCATTGGGGCGCTCGTCGATGTCGAGTTCCTGATAGCGTGCGCCCAGTGTCAGCAGCAGCCGGTCATCGATGAAGCCCAGCGTATCGCTCAGCGTGACCCCTTGGGAGCGGGTGCGCGTCACGCTCCCCCCCACGAACGGCGTGCCTTCCGGGCGGGATAAATCGACCGGGTTATAGATGTTGGTGGTGCCTGCCGCGAGGAAGCTCCAGTCGGTGTCGAACTTGCGATAGGCGCTGGAGTAGCCAACGGTGATGTCGTGGCTGACCGGGCCGGTCAGCACGTAGCCACGGAACCCTGCCTGGCTGGCGATGTTGTCGATGTGGTTGCTGGTTTCGAAGTCGTTGACGCTGGCGTTGCCCGCGTCATCGGTCAGGCGCGGAGTGGCCGACACGATGCCTTCGAGCGTGCGATTACCGCCTAGGGCCGCGAACGCGGTCCAGGAGTCGGTGAGGTCATATTCGCCCCGGACCATGCCGAAATTGGTTTCCAGTGCGGTTCCACCGAACGAGGGGGTGTAGTTCAAGGAGGCGTCCGGCGCAGCGGGCACCTGGGTGGCCACGCCGGTGTTGACGCTTGAACGGCCATTATCCAGGGTGAGCTTTTGATGGCCGACATCGAGCAGTATCCGGCCCTGTTCGCCACGGTAGTCGAGCCCCACGACGGCGGAGGTATCGCGCTGGTTTTCGTCATCGATGGCGGTATCACCCCGGCCGCGCGTGGCGCTTACCCGCGCGCCCCATTGCTGTTGTTCACCATAACGCTGGCTGGCATCGACGCCCACTTCGCCGTAGCCATCGGAGCGATAGCCACTGGAGAGGTTGAGCATCGGGTCATTTCCTGCACGCTTGGGCTCGATGTTGACGGTGCCGCCAATGCCGCCGTTCCCGCCGATGGGAATGCCCGAGGTAAAGGCACTGGCGCCTTTGAAGACTTCGACGCGCTCGGCCAGGTCGCTGTTGATAATCTGCCGTGGCAGGACACCGTAGAGGCCGCCATAGGCCACGTCGTCACCGGTCAGGTTGAAGCCGCGCACCTTGTACGCTTCGCCGTAGATGCCAAAGCCCAGCCCTACCGATACCGAGGCATCGTTTTGCAGCGTATCGCCCAGCGTCTGGGATTGCTGGTTCTCCATCAGCTCACTTGTATAGCTGATGACGTTGAAAGGCACGTCCATCGCGTCCCTTTCACCGATCAGGCCCACGCGGCCCCCTGCCGCGATTTGGCCACCGGCGAAGGCTGGCGGCGGCGTATCGCCGTAGGTGGGGATGGTGCCCGTGACGGTGACGGTATCCAGGGATTGGGTGTCGGCACTCGTTTGTGCCCAGGTGGCCACGGGCGTCATGCCCATTGCGAGCAGTGTCATCGCGCGCAACAGCCGTGCTTTGCGGCGCTGGGCCGCTGTGTTGGAGGTGTTCCCGAGAGGCATGGTATCGATCCAGTTTTGTGTACGGCAGCGCCTGGCGTTGGCGCCACGGCCACCTGCCCGATGTGGATCTATATGATAAACAAAATGAGAGGCATTAGCATATGCGGGTGTGATTTTTTCGTGATGCCTTGCAAAAAGTGCCTATTGACGTCTAAATGTGGTCTCTCTTTTCTGATGCTCTCGCTGCCATGTGCCACCGGTCGATGCTTTCTTTCCTGGCTCGCTGCTGTTTGATGGCCGCTTGCTGGCTGCCCTTGTCGAGTGCCCACGCGCAGTGGGCCACCCTCAACTGGACCATTGCCGAAACGCTGCTGGCCATCGACGCGCCGCTGAGCGGTACCGCTCAACACAAGGGCTACCATGAGTGGGTAGGGGAGCCAGGAATTCCCGATGGCGTTGCAGACCTGGGCCTGCGGTCGCAGCCCAACCTCGAACTCATGGCCCAGTCGCCCCCGGCGCATACGTTCATTTCACCGATGTTCGCCGGTTTGACGGAGCGGCTGGAACGAGTGGCCCCGGTCACGTCGTTTTACCCCTATTCCCCCGGCACCCATACCTGGCAAGAGATACACACACTCACCCGCCAGCTGGGGGAGTTGACCGACCGCCGAGAGCAGGCCGCGCAGCTCATCAACGAAACGCAGGCGCTGCTGGCAACACTTCGCCAACAGCGCCCCGATACGCCGCCGCTACTGATAGTGCAATTCATGGATGCCCGTCATGTCAGGGTGTTTGGCGACAACAGCCTCTATCACGCCGTGCTGGAGCAGATCGACTTGGCCAATGCCTGGGATCGGCCCACTAACGCCTGGGGATTTTCACTGGTGGGGATCGAAGCGCTCTACGACTACCCCGAGGCCACGCTGGTCGTGGTCGAGCCGCTGCCCGCCGGGGTCGAAGCATCACTGGCAAAAAGTGGTTTATGGCAGCACTTACCCAGCGTTAAAAACGCCACGCTATTGCGTTTACCGCCGGTATGGAGTTTTGGCGCGCTGCCTGCTGCGCAACGCTTCGCGCGGGAGCTGGTGGCTGCCCTGATGTTACGCAGTTCCTTGTAGTAAGGGGTTGTGCTGTTAAGGCTATTTTGGGGCGGGCTGGAGGCTGTTCTCCATACATCTGCCCAGCCTCATCAAAGCCTATCCCTCCCCAAACGGCACCACATGCTCAACAAAGCGGCGCACCTTGGCGAGTTCTCCTAGGTGTTCGGGGTAGACGAGGTAGTAGGCGTTGCGGCTGAGCAGTTGGTATGGCCATGCCAGGGCGAGCCGTTGGCTCTCCAGCTCTTCATCCACGGTGAAGTGGGGCACCAGTGCCACGCCGCCGCCTGCCATGGCGGTCCTGACCAGCATGGGGAAGGTTTCGAAACGGGTGCCGTGGTAGCTGCGCTCGGTCATGACGTGCTGGCTGGCAAACCAGTGGTGCCAGGCATCCGGGCGGGTCGAAAGGTGTAGCAGTGGGCGCTGGGTCAAATCGTCGAGTGAATGAATCGGGTGCTGGGCCAGCCAGGCTGGGGAGGCGACGGCGACCATGAGGTCGTCGGCCAGCTTGTGGCAGGCCAGGTTGGGCCAGCTGCCGTGCCCATACAAGAGGGCAATGTCGATGTTCTCCTGCTCCAGGTCGAAATCCTCGACGCGGTCATGAAACGCCAGGCTGATACCAGGATGCGCCGCCATGAATGAGGGCAGCTTGTTGGCCAGCCAGCGACTGCCGAAGCTGGGCAGGGTGGCGATGTTGAGCACTTCGCTGTGGCCGCTGTACGTCATGATGGCCTGGGTGGACATCTCGATCTGGGTCAGCACCTTGCGCACATCGCTCAGAAAAATCGCCCCTTCGGGGGTCAGCAGCAGGCTGCGGCGTACCCGGCGAAACAGCTTGTGCTCCAGGGTAGTTTCCAGCTGTGCCACTTGTTTACTGACCGCGCTCTGGGTCAGGTTCAGCTCGTCGGCGGCCCGGGTGAAGCTCATGTGACGGGCGGCCGCCTCGAAGCACTGCATGGCGGTGATGGAAGGAAGATTGCGCATGGTGAACGCGGGCGCTCCTGGGCAAGCGTCACTCAACGGAATGACGGTAAGGAATCCCACCCTACCAAAGGGCACTCCTGGGCGCCATGCTGTTGCGTACCCAGTGCTAGCCGCTCTTTATAAAAGCCTTCAAGCATTCCTTTTTGGCATGCATTGAGTGCTTTTTTTCGTTTGTGGTTCGCTCCCCGAGTCGGTTTGATAGAACGCAACGCAAGCACGTGTCATAAAGAGGCCATGAGGCTGGCGACGCTTGCCGTTCTTTATCGACCCCAGAGAGCCACAACATGTCCTTTATCACTACTGATGCAATACGCGACCGTTTCTCCAAAGCGATGTCGGCCATGTATCAAGCGGAAGTGCCGCAGTACGGTGCGCTGCTGGAACTGGTCGAGCGCGTGAACCAGGAAACCCTTCAACAGCAGCCCGCGCTGCGCCACCGGCTGGAGGCGCAGGGCGAGCTGGCTCGGCTGAGCGTTGAGCGCCACGGGGCGATCCGGGTGGGCACCGAGGCCGAGCTTGCCATGTTGCGCCGGTTGTTTGCGGTCATGGGCATGTACCCGGTGGGGTATTACGACCTCTCGGAAGCGGGCGTGCCGGTGCACTCTACGGCGTTTCGGCCCATCGAAGACGAAGCCCTGGCGCTGAACCCTTTCCGGGTCTTTACCTCTTTATTGCGCCTGGAGCTGATCGAGAGCGAGGCGCTGCGCCGTCGCGCCGAGGAGATTCTGGCCCAGCGGGATATCTTTACCCCAACGGTGCGGGCGCTCATTCAGCGCCACGAAACCCAGGGCGGGTTGAACAGTGAAGAGGCCGACCAGTTCGTCAGCGAGGCGCTGGAAACCTTCCGCTGGCATCAGGAAGCGACCGTCGATCTGGAAACCTACCAGGCGCTGCACGACGAGCATCGCCTGATTGCCGATGTGGTGTGTTTCAAGGGGCCGCACATCAACCACCTGACGCCCAGAACCCTGGATATCGACGAAGCACAGCGTCGCATGCCGAGCATGGGCATGAACCCCAAGGCGGTGATCGAAGGGCCGCCCCGCCGTGAGTGCCCCATGTTGCTGCGCCAAACCAGTTTTAAGGCGCTAGAAGAGTCGATTCGCTTTGCCGGAGACGATCAAGGCACCCATACCGCCCGCTTTGGCGAAATCGAGCAGCGCGGCATGGCGCTGACCCCTAAAGGGCGGGCGCTTTATGATGAGCTGCTGAACCAGGGGCGTGCCCAGACCGCTGGCCTGGATAATGACGCCCATCAGGCCATCATGGAGCGCGTGTTCGCCGCGTTTCCGGACCACCACGAGGCGATTCGCACCGAGCAGCTGGCCTACTTCCACTATCACCTGACCGACGCCGGGCGGGCAGCCAAGGGCCGCGCCGAGCACGCCGACCTGGAATCGCTGCTGGCCCAGGGGTGGGTCGAGGCCCAGCCGATCACCTATGAAGATTTTCTGCCCGTCAGTGCCGCCGGTATTTTCCAATCCAACCTGGGCGGCAGTGAAAACGGCGCTTACGCCGGTAACGCAAACCGCGACGCCTTCGAAGCCGCCCTGGGCGCCCCGGTGCAGGATGAGCTGGGGCTGTATGCCGAACGCGAACAGCGCTCGAAAGAGGCCGTGCTGGCGTGGTTGGGTGGAGCAGGTTAGGCGGGGAGAGAACTTATAGAAGAGTCTTGGATGAGCATATTGCGGCACGATGGTTTTAATCAGGCCACAAAAACTCAAGTGTGCCAAGAGGTCTGCAGAATACCTACTCCTCTTGGCAACCCTTTGCTTTACAGTATGGTTTGAAATATCAGTGCTTTGTTTAGGAGGGCATCAATTCATTAAAAATGAGCAATATGGCACTCAGCCTAGAAAATCAGCATCAATAGGCCTATGACGACCAGTAGGCCAATCATGAAAATGATGCCGACGGTGCTTGCCAGAAATTTCAACATGTTATCTCTCCTTGATTGTGAAGATTAGCTCCTCATGAGCTAACGAGATAGGTGTATCCTTAGTTCATATACTGTGCTCAATGTAGAAGCTAGCCGATGTTTGTGCAAAAGTTGAGCACAAGCAGTTATATGCTTTGCTCAGCTATCTTCATGAAAATGAATGAAATATTTTAAAGATAGCTGGCGGTGCGCGCATTTTTCTCGACTGCTTCACGAAGCTTGAAGCTCAATGCTAGGCACTGATCGTCGAGCGGATCAAACGCCCTTTTTCCTGCAGGAGCGGCAGGTGGTGTTTAAGCAGCGTCTCCATATCGACCCTGGCCGCATTGGTACTGATATTGATGGCGCCCAGCAGCTTTCCATTCATATCAAATGCAGGGACAGCCAACGACCTCAAGCCTGGGTCCAGCTCCTGGTCAGAGATGGCATAGCCTTGCTGACGAACCTTGTTGATGCATTTTTTAAGGTACTCTTTATCGGTAATCGTTTTCTCAGTATGGCGCTCGAGTACAATTCTCGATAAGTAGGCATCCAGTGCCGATTCAGAGAGCTGAGCAAGCAGCACACGGCCCATGGATGTGTGGGCCGCAGGCAGGCGTGTGCCCACAGAGAGCGAAATAGACATCAACCGATGGGGGGCGGCGGAGCGTGCGACATAAATCACCTCATCGCCATCCAGAATGCCTAGTGATGACGATTCCCCGCACTGCGCAGTAATATCCTCCAGATACTGCTGGATCACACTGCGATAATTGTTGGCAGAGAGAAAAGAGTAACCGAGCTGTAATACTTTGGGAGACAGCTCAAAGTAACGCTGCTGTTTTCTAACGTATCCCAGCGCATGTAGCGTCAGCAAAAATCGACGTGCTTTTGCGCGGTTCATGCCGGTACGCGCAGCCACTTCGCTGAGGGTCATTCTGGGGTGTGAATCGTCAAACGCCATGATGACTTCCAGGCCGCTGGCCAAGGCGGTAACAAAGTCTCTGTCATCAGGCTGCAGGGCATCTGCCTGTAGAATATCTGCCATGTTGCATTCTCATTGGTGGATGCTTGGTCAGGCAACAATGTAGCATATTGTTCGAATGCCGAACAATTATTCCAGGCTCAGCAGCGCCTCTTCCAGTTGACGCAGGTCATTGATGACCACGGTATCGGCAGGGAAAGGGGATGGGTGGGGCTCTGCAGCGACGCCAATGAATCGCGTGCCGTTGGAGCGAGCCGCGCGGTAGTCATTGTAAGAGTCGCCAATCATGACCGTGCGCTTTGCCGCATGGCCTTGTCTGACCAGCAGCTGCCCCAAACCAGTGGCTTTATCAGGGGGTGCCCCCACCGTCTCAATAAAGAATTGCGCAAGCTGCCCGCCGAGTTGGTAGAGGCACGCCATTGGATCTTTGACGCGGTGTACGTGCCCGCCGTCACCGAGTTTGTTGCGGCGGCGAAGCAGGTCGGTGCTGCGGTGGTGAGCGGTGTTAGCCTGTTCGTCTTTCAAGGCGTCGACGCCTTCAAGTTTTTTTGTGAAGATGACGCTAAACGCGAGGCAGCAGCACAGCAATCGGCCACGCTATTTGCCCACTATCGCCGCCAACTGCTGAAGGAGAATGATGCATGAGCCAGGCTAAAGTGCTTGTCCTGCATGGGCCCAACCTGAATTTGCTGGGCACCCGGCAGCCGGAAATCTACGGCTACGAGACGCTGGAAGACGTCAATAACGCGCTGCGTGAAAAAGCGGTCATGGCGGGATGGACGCTGAACTGCCTGCAGAGCAACCACGAGGGCGCCCTGATCGATGCCATCCACGCTGCACGGCTCGATGGCACCCAGGCGATCATTATCAATCCTGCCGCTTACACCCATACCTCTGTGGCTATCCTGGATGCTCTGAATGCCTTCGAGGGCACGGTGATTGAAGTGCACATTTCCAATGTGCACAAGCGTGAGCGCTTTCGCCACCACTCCTATGTCTCACTGCGGGCCGATGGTGTGATCGCCGGGCTGGGCACTCAAGGCTACCAGGCGGCCCTGGACGCGGTGATGAAAGCTGCCGATCAGTAACACTCGCGGGAGCCATATCGCGCCTGATGACGAGCCGCTTCCTATAAGGGCGGCTCTAACCGTCACGAAGCGCACATCATTGGCGCTATCAAAAAGCCAGCCATTGGGTAAGGCTGACCAGCCAGAGAATGAGGCTAAGGGTAAAAAAGGAGGCCACCGTGGCTACCAGCATGGCCGCCGCGCTGACACCCCCCAGGCCATAGCGTTGCCCTAGCAGTGGGTAGATACTGATCATCGGGGCCGCCGAGAACAGCAGTGCCCCTACGAGATAGATAGGCTCGATGCCGGGTACCAGCAAAAAGACGATAAGGATGGCCAAGGGGTGCAGGATGAGTTTGCCCATCACGATCTGGCTCACATCGCGCGCCATGCCTTTGATCTGCAGGCCAAAAAGAGTGCCGCCGATGACAAACAGGGCGGCCGGGCCAGCTGCATTGGCCAGCATGTCAATGGCTTTCCTCAGGGGCAAGGGGATGGTGACACCGGTCGCCGCCAGCAAAATACCCACACACAAGCCGACGAGTACGGGATTTTTAGCGAGGCTCGATACGGTCTTCGTGACGGTTTTCCATGCACTGCTCCCTTGTTGTGTCGTCATCTCTGCGAGAATGATCGCCATGGGGATGATCAGCAGTGTCTCGATGATCATGTTCAGCGCCAGCAGCACCGCCGCGGGTGACCCGATGACCATCGCCGCCACGGGGTAGCCAACAAAGCCGCTATTGGCCGCGGCCATGCCGAGTGCTTGTATCGAGCTGACATGAGGTGGTTGGTGCTGATACCGCCAGGTGAGCAGTAGCGCACCGCCAAAGATCAGCAAAGAGCCTATTCCGTAAGCGATCAGATAATTGAGCTGAAAAATCTCTTCCAGCGGGTGCTGGGTCAACGCTCTGATGATCAGGGCAGGTAGGGCACAGTAGAGCACGAAAATGGCGACCCCCTGCATCTGCTCGCGCTCAATCACCCCGCTCCAGCGGGCGATATAACCAGCACTGATGAGTAAAAATATGGGCGTGGTAATCGCAAGAATGGCGAGCATAAGATCTCGGATTGGCGGTCAGTGAAAGAATGAGCATTGCCCTACTTATCAGACCAATTTAGCATGGCGTTCGAATTGCGAACAATTGTACGTTTGTTTATTGCGCGCTACCTACCGTTTCAAACAGCGAGGTTGATATGCCTTCCGCATTTCTAAAGCATCCGTTTATGAGCCAGCACGGCCTCTGTGCCTGCGATGACTCGGCCATGTTACAGGCCATGTTGGCCTTTGAGCTTACGTTAGCCAGGGTGCAAGAGGAGAGCGGCGCCATTCCGCCCGGGGTGAGCCAGAAAATGCGCGAGGCGTTAGCAAACGCGACGTTTGATATGGATGAGCTGGCTGCAGGTATCGCGAGCGGCGGCAATGCGGCGATACCTTTCGTCAAGCAGGGGCGAAAGCGTTTATCCGATGACCTGAAGCGTTACTGGCATGTCGGCGCCACGAGTCAGGATGTGGTCGATTCAGCCATCATGCTCCTGCTGAAGCCTCGGCTAGCGGCCATGGATACGCTACTGCTGCGGTGCCGTGCAGCGGCGCTGGCGCTGATGGAGGCCCATGCAAAAACGCCAATGGTCGGTCGAACGTTAATGCAGCAGGCACTGCCCATGACCTTTGGGGTAAAAGTCGCGCATTGGGCCGTCGGCCTGGAGCGGTCCCGGCGTCGTTTGGGTGCCATCGAGCTTCCTGTGCAGTTTGGGGGTGCCGTGGGAGTGCACTCCGGCTGGGATGCTCAGGGCCTTGGGTGGATGGATGCGTTGGCAACGCATCTCGGTTTGGCAGCTCCAACGCTGTCTTGGCATACCGATCGTTACCCTGTTCACGCGCTTGGTACGGCCCTGGATGCCGTGGTCGGCGCTGCAGAAAAGGTAGCGCTGGACGTCTCCCTGCTGACCCAGACAGAAGTGGGCGAAGTCGCTGAGCCCTCTGCCCCCGGCATGGGGGAGTCCTCTTCCATGCCCCATAAACGCAACCCCGTACGCAGTGCCTTGATCCGCGGGGCTGCACGCCAGGTACATGGTCACGCCTCGGTGCTGTTGAATGCTGCCGCCCATCCTTTGGAGAGGGGGCTGGGGGAGTGGCATGCCGAATGGGCGCCGCTCATCGAAAGCGCGCTGCTCACGGAAGGTGCGCTGGAGCAGCTGGTGGTGTTGCTCGAAGGGCTGGAAGTGTATCCAGAGCGCATGCAGCGCAACTTGCGGGCGACGGGCGGCGGCATCATGGCAGAGCCCGTGGCGAAGTTACTGACGGCCTGCCTCGGGCCTGAGCGCGCGAAGGCCTTGAGTGCTGAAGCGGCAGAAACCTCCCGTCTTCAGGCGCGACCCTACGCGGAAGTCCTGCTCGAATATCCTGACGTTAACCGTCAACTAACGCCTGAAGAGCTGAGCCGGGTGTGTGACCCCGCTTTATACCTTGGTAGCAGCGAGGAGCAGGTGATACGCGCAAAAAATTGGCTTTTAAAACTGTAAGTTGTTGTTATTTAATATTTTTGTTGGGTTTTCGAGAATGCCTTTCATCATGCCCGCGAGGCATTCAGTGAAGAAGCCATTTGACCCCATTATCGTTCGACAGTAACTTGTTCGTATAGAGAATCTATGTTCGTTTAACGAACATAACGAGTTAGTACGCCAATACGAATAAGTACGCCAACGTCCAGTGAAGAGGCAACCAACAATGGCCGAGTTTCTCAGCTTGCATGACGCGGTAGCGCGCTACGTCCAGGACGGCGCTACCGTGGCCATGGAAGGGTTTACCCATTTGATTCCTTTTGCGGCAGGTCACGAAGTGATCCGCCAGAAAAAGCGCGACCTGACGCTGATTCGGATGACCCCAGATATCATCTACGACCAGCTGATCGGGGCGGGTTGCGCCAGGAAAGTGATCTTTTCCTGGGGCGGTAATCCGGGCGTGGGTTCCTTGCATCGCCTGCGCGATGCCGTTGAGAAAGGCTGGCCGCATAAGGTCGAGATTCTGGAGCATAGCCACGCCGCCATGGCCTGTGCCTTCGAAGCAGGGGCCGCTGGCCTGCCGCTGGCCGTGCTGCGTGGCTACGTGGGGAGCGAGCTACCCAGCGTCAATGAGCAGATCAAGTTCATCGAATGCCCCTTTACCGGCGAGCGCTTGGCCGCCGTGCCCTCCGTGCGCCCCGATGTTTCCATCATCCACGCGCAGCGGGCCGACCGGCAGGGGAATGTACTGGTGGAAGGAATCGTCGGCGTGCAGAAAGAAGCCGTGTTGGCGGCCAGGCAGAGCATCGTCACGGTGGAAGAGATCGTTGATGACCTGAACGCCCACCCGAATGCCTGTGTGATCCCCAGTTGGGCGATCAGCGCGATTGCCGTCGCCGAAAAAGGGGCGTTGCCCTCTTATACTCACGGCTACTACGGGCGCAGTAACCGTTTCTATAAAGAGTGGGATGCCATTGCCCGTGACCGGGATACCTTCACCCAGTGGCTCGACGACAACGTGTACCGCACTGCCAGCAATCCCGTAGGAGGCCAAGCCTGATGAGTCTGGAATATACCTCTTCTGAAATGATGTCGGTGACCGCCGCGCGGGCGCTGGAAAATGGCATGACCTGTTTTGTGGGCATTGGGCTCCCCTCGGAAGCGGCCAATCTGGCGCGCCTGACCCATGCCCCGGAAGTGGTCCTGATCTACGAATCCGGCACCCTGCAAACCAAACCCGATGTGCTGCCTCTCTCCATTGGGGATGGTGAGCTGGCCGAGACGGCGCTGACCACCGTGGCCGTGCCTGAGATGTTTCGCTACTGGCTGCAGGGCGGCAAGATCGACGTGGGCTTTCTGGGCACCGCGCAAATCGACCGCTACTGCAACCTGAACACCACCTTGATTGGTGATTATCGTGAGCCCAAAGTGCGCCTGCCGGGCGGCGGTGGTGCCCCGGAAATTGCCACCAACGCGGGCGAGGTGTTCATCACTCTCAAGCACTCTCGGCGTGCCTTCGTAGAGCGCGTGGATTTTGTAACGACGCTCGGGTTTGGCCGTGATGGCAAGGGGCGCGATAACGTGCCCAATATCGGCAAGGGCCCCACCCGTGTGATCACCGACCTGTGCGTGATGAAGCCCGACCCGGACACCAAAGAGTTGGTGGTAGTATCGCTGCATCCGGGCGTGAGCCGTGACGATGTGATTGAGGCCACCGGCTGGGAGATTCGCTTTGCCGAACAGCTCGAGAGCACACCGGAGCCCAGCGAACACGAATTAACCATCTTGCGTGAGCTGAAAGCGCGCACCGAGCGGGCCCACGCGGGCGCATGAGGAGTTTGCCATGAGTGACGTTTATCTTTGTCATCCCCGTCGCACCGCCATTGGTCGCTTTGGCGGCACCCTGGCCAGCGTGCGTCCCGACGACTTTGCCGCCGCGATTTTCAAGGCAGTACTGGCTGACGCGCCGAACCTGGACCCGGCGGCCATCGAAGAAGTCTTTATGGGCTGCGCCAACCAGGCGGGAGAAGACAACCGCAACGTGGCGCGCATGGCGTCGCTGCTGGCGGGCATGCCCACCTCGGTTCCCGGCACGACCATGAACCGCCTGTGTGGTTCGGGGATGGATGCCGTGGGCACCGCTTTCCGTGCCATCAAGGCGGGCGAAATGGAGCTGGCGTTGGCGGGCGGTGTGGAGTCCATGTCTCGGGCGCCCTACGTCATGGGCAAGGCCGACAGTGCCTTTGCCCGCAGCCAGACCATCGAAGACACCACCATCGGCTGGCGCTTTATCAATCCTGCGATGAAGAAGGCCTATGGGGTGGACTCCATGCCGGAAACCGCCGAAAACGTCGCGGAGCAGTTCAACATCTCCCGGGAAGACCAGGACGCCTTTGCGCTGCGCTCCCAGCAAAAAGCCGCCGCGGCCCAAAAGGCCGGTCGCTTTGCCCAGGAGATCACTGCCATCGAGATTCCGCGTCGCAAGCAGGCAGCGCTGCTTTTCGACCAGGACGAACACCTGCGGGAAACCACGCTGGAGAAGCTTGCGGGCCTGCCGACGCCTTTCCGTGATGGGGGCAGCGTCACGGCGGGCAACGCCTCGGGCGTCAACGACGGAGCGGCGGCCATGCTGGTGGCCAGCGAAGCCGCGGTCAAACGCCATGGCCTGACCCCGATGGCCAAAATCATCGGCATGGCCACCGCCGGTGTCGAACCGCGCATCATGGGTTACGGTCCGGTGCCCGCCGTGCAGAAGTTGCTCGAGCGCACGGGGATCGCCATGGACGATATCGATGTGTTCGAATTCAACGAGGCCTTTGCTGCCCAGGCCTTGGCCTGTATGCGCGACCTGGGGCTGGCCGACGATGACCCACGCGTCAACCCGAACGGCGGTGCCATCGCTTTGGGGCACCCGCTGGGGATGTCGGGCGCGCGGCTGCTGCTGACGGCGGCCCACGAACTGCAAAACAGTGGCAAGCGTTATGCGCTGTGCACCATGTGTGTCGGCGTGGGGCAGGGCATTGCGACGCTGATCGAACGCGTTTAACGGAGGCAAGCATGGCTTTTCATACCCTCAATGGCCGCAGCGTCGCCTATCGCCTGATGGGGTCAGAAGTGAACCCGCTGATCGTGCTGGCGCACCCGCTGGGCATGAGCCAGGCCGTATGGGATGACGTAATCCCCGCGCTGCTGCCCCGCTACCGCGTACTGACCTGGGATCTGCCTGGCCACGGTGCCAGCCAGGCAGTGAGCGGCCGCCAGGTGACACCGGCAGCGCTGGCCGACGAGGTGCTGGCCTTGGCTGCGCTGGCGGGTGCTCAGCGTTTTCACTTCGTGGGTACCTCGATTGGGGGTGTGGTGGGCCAGCAGTTGATCGCCGCGCATGCCGAGCGATTATTGACGGCCACCCTGACCAATACTGGCGCAGTGATTGGTCATCCTGATTTATGGAATACGCGGGCCGAGCGCGTTCGTCAGGAAGGCCTGGCGGCGATGTCTCAAGAGATCGTGCCGCGCTGGTTCGCCCCGGCAGCGTTCGAGGCAAGCCCCGCACTTAAAGCAGGCTGGTGTACCGAGATGGGGCGTGGCGACGACGAGTCCTATGCCCAGCTTTGCGAGATGCTGGGGCGTGATACCTTCACCGGCAAGCTCTCGGGGCAAAAGGTCAAGGTACAGCTATTGGGCGGCAGTGAAGACATGGCCACCCCGCCTGCGACACTAAAAGCGCTGGCCACGGAGCTCGATGGTGCGCCTTTGGAGATTCTGGACGGCGTTGGCCACGTGCCCTCGGTAGAGGCCCCAGTGCTGTTCGCGCAAAAGCTTCTTGCTCTGCTGGCTACGGACCTGGGCGATGTGGCGAACCAGGGCGTGGCATACGCCACGGGGCTGGAAACCCGCAAACAGGTATTGGGAGAAGAGCATGTAGCGCGCTCTACCGCCAACGCCAATAGCCTCGATACGCCTTTCCAGCAAATGATTACCCGCTTTGCCTGGGGAGAGCTGTGGAGCAACGATGACTTGACCCGCCGCGAGCGCAGCATGATTACCACCGGCATTCTCGCTGCCCTCGGCCGTGAAGAGCTGTCGCTGCACTTGAAGACTGCCAAACGCATTGGGCTGACAGAAGCCGAGCTGCGCCAGGTGTTGATGCACGTGGCGATTTACGGTGGCGTGCCGGCAGCCAATCACGCTTTTGCCCTCGCTAAAGAGCTGGGCTGGGGCGAGTAGCCTAGTGACGATGAGAAACATCGATACAAACAAGAGGTAAAGGCGATGACCCACGACAATAAACGCTTTGTGGCCCGCGACCGCAGCTGGCATCCACCCGCTTACGCGCCGGGTTACAAGACTTCCGTTGCCCGCTCCCCCCAGCAAGCGCTGGTGAGCATGCAGCAGCCTACCGTCTCCGAGCTGACCGGCCCCGATTTTAGCCACTTGCGCATGGGTCCCCACGATAACGACCTGCTGATGAACTTTAGCCACGGTCAAGGGCTGCCCCAGGGCGAACGGATCATGATGTTTGGTCGCGTCGTCGATCAGTTTGGCAAGCCCGTGCCCCACACGTTGGTCGAAATGTGGCAGGCCAATGCCGGTGGTCGTTATCGCCATAAAAACGATAAGTATCTGGCACCGCTGGATCCTCATTTTGGAGGGGTAGGGCGCTGCTTGACCGATGAACAGGGTATTTATCGGTTCCGCACCATCAAACCCGGCCCCTACCCTTGGCCGAATGATATGAATAGCTGGCGGCCTGCGCATATCCATGTGTCGGTCACGGGGCCTGCGATCTCCACCCGGTTGATTACCCAGATGTACTTTGAGGGTGACCCACTGATTCCGCTGTGTCCCATCGTCCACACATTGAAAGATCCTGACGCCGTGGAAACCATGATTGGGCGGCTCGACATGGCCCACAGCAAACCCATGGACTGTCTCGCCTACCGCTTTGATATTGTGGTACGCGGCGAGCTGCAAACCTTCTTTGAAAATCAATAAGGTCAGGGGACGAAGGATGAAGCAACCTGTGATTCAACCCAATAGTCAGCCGACCAGTGCACTCATGCTGCGCGAAACCGCCTCGCAAACCGCTGGCCCTTACGTACATATCGGCCTTGCCCTCGCGGCTGCCGGTAACCCGACGCGGGACGAAGAGATCTGGAACGAGATGGCCAGGTCTGACGCCCAGGGTGAACATATCGAGGTGATGGGCACCGTCATTGACGGCAACGGCGATCTGGTACGCGATGCGTTTTTAGAAGCGTGGCAGGCCGATGCGAACGGCGATTACCAGGCCGACTATGACCTGAGCAAGCCGTTCAACAGCTTTGGCCGCACGGCCACCACCTTTGATCGTGGCAGCGAGTGGTCGTTGACCACCATCAAACCCGGCGCGGTAAAGCACCCCAGCGGCCAGCGCATGGCGCCGCATATCAACCTGGCGATCTTTGCGCGGGGGGTGAATATCCACCTGCAGACCCGGCTCTATTTCGATGACGAAGGGGCCGCGAACGACCAGTGTCCGGTGCTATCGCGCATTGAATCACCGGCGCGCCGCCAAACGCTGATCGCCAAGCGCGAAGAGGTGGACGGCAAGGTGCGTTACCGGCTGGATATCCGCCTGCAGGGTGAGGGGGAGACAGTGTTTTTTGATTTTTAAATCACCTCGTTGACTGGTCTTTTAACGAAAAAGCGCTGCGGGTTGTTACGCAGCGCTTTTTTTGATGTTGATAACAACTCGGAAATATTTGAAAAGTCCAACTTTGTTTGCTCAAAGTGCTTTTTATATCCGTTTCTTTAAGGAGTATTCAGGGCACTGGTTTTGTTCATGAAATGGCACCGTTGTGCCGCATTTGACATAGACGAATGTCGATTGGCTTCACGTGGAATAGTGGACTAATGTGTGGGTTGTGGCGAACTTGAATTCGCTATGCGAACCACAAATAGTCCAAGAATAAGCCGGAGCCCCCATGAACAAACATTTTTCCAAATGCCTCCTTGTGGCTGCTATTACAGGCCTTGTTGCAAGCTCTGTTCAGGCCAGCACGTTACGTATGGCCCACTTCTGGCCCGGTGCTTCGGGAGTGAATGAAGATGTTCTGCAAGCATGGGCGGATACGATTGCCGAAGAGTCCAACGGCGAACTCACTATCCAGATGTTCCCATCTGGCACTTTGGCCAAACCCGATTCCATTTATGAGGCGGCGGCCAACGGTATCGCGGATATTGGGGCCACTGCCCAAGGGTACACCGCAGGCCGCTTTCCTCTTTCTCAAATTGTCGAGCTGCCAGGGATAGCCTCGACGGCTACTCAGGGGGCTTGCGTCTTGCAGACGCTTTACGATGATGGGCATCTGGATGCCGAGTATGAAGATACGCGTCCCCTCTTCATGTTTACCACCGGCCCAGGCGGTATCCACACCATTGACACCGACGTGCAGACGCCCGCTGACCTGCAAGGGCTGCGCATTCGGCGTCCCACCGCCGTGGCGGGAGAAATGCTCGAAAACATGGGAGCGAGCCCGGTGGGGATGCCTGCCCCAGATATTTATACTTCCATGCAGCGCGGGGTCATTGATGGCCTGAGCTTCCCTTGGGAAGGTCTAAAAGGATTCCGCGTGAATGAGCTGGTCAGTTATCACACCGAAGTACCGTTTTATACGCTGATTTTTGTCGCCACCATGAATCAGAGGACCTATGACAGTCTCTCTGCAGAGCAGCAAGCCGTCATCGACAACAACTCAGGCATGAAGTGGGCCGAAAAGGCCGGTGAAGTGTTTGATCGCCTTGACGTAGAAGGTAAGCAGGAAGCTGTCGACGCCGGACACACTATCCGTGAAATTGAGAATCCCCTTGAGCACCCGGATTGGCAAGCGCCGCTGCAAACGGGCATTGAAAGCTATTTGACTCAACTGGAAGAACGCGGTTTGAGCCAAGCCCGTGAGGTGTATGAAGCTGCCCTGGCGGCGAGCGAGTCTTGTGGTGCCCAACAGGGATAAGGTCTCATGACGTCTACTCTTCACTTGCAGCACGTTCTCGACAGGGCCAGCCATTGGCTGGCCCTTGTTTGCCGCCTGGTTGCCGGTATCGCGCTGATTGGTTTGCTGGCCGTCACGATTGCCGACGTCAGTACTCGCTATCTTGCTCGTGTGACCGAAGGCGCGATTTCGCTGCGGGTCTCCGGAAGCGTCGAGTTAGTCAGCTATTTAATGCTGTTTGCGCTATTAGCGGCGATGGCCGCCAATGTCGAGAAAAGCCAGGTAGTGGTAGAAGCTTTTTCACACCGCTTGCCTCAAACCATCAAGAACCGCCTGCAAGGCCTCTATTTTCTTGGTTTCATGGCGCTCGGGTTGATCCTGTTCGTAGGTCTGCTGGACTCGGCTTCGGCGGCGGCCCGTCATGGCACCACCACGCAAGACCTGCGACTGCCCATGGGCCCCATTTATCAAATGGCTGCTGCGCTAAGTCTGTTGTTAGGGGTGCGCAGCTTCCTTCATGCCCTGCTAGGCATCGTTTATGGCCGGGGTGAGGAGGCGACTCATGGGGAGTGAAGCGATCGGTGCGATTGGCCTTGGTTGTTTGCTGGTCCTGATGATCTTGCGCGTACCGGTCGCGTTGACCATGTTAGTGGTTGGCGTGGTCGGGTTTGCCAGCATCATTAGCTGGGATGCCGCGATTGCGCAGCTTAAAACGGTGCCGGTCGAAGTGCTCTCCAACTACAGTTTCAGCGCTGTACCGATGTTCATTCTGATGGGGGTTCTGGCTGCTCACTCCGGCATGGCCGGTAAGCTATTTGATTCGACGCGAACCATTTGCGGCGGTTGGAAGGGCGGATTGGCGATTTCGGCGATTGGTTCGTGCGGGATTTTTTCGGCGATTTCCGGGTCATCGCTGGCGACCGCCAGCACCATGACTCGGGTCGCGTTGCCAGAAATGGAGCGTTACGGCTATCACCGTGGTTTGGCGACAGGCGCGCTCGCTGCGGGCGGCACGCTGGGGATCATGATTCCGCCCAGTATTGCACTGCTGATCTACGCCATTCTGACCGAGCAGTCGGTGGGCGATATGTTTATGGCAGGCTTGATTCCGGGCTTGATGGGCCTGGTCATGTACGCGTTGACGGTCTCGGTCGTAATGCGCTTGCGTCCCTCTCTAGCGGTCGCCGGGGAGCCCACGCCCTGGAAAGAGAAGCTGGTGTCACTCACTGGTCTGGTTCCCTTTTTTGGCGTTTTCCTGGTCATGATTCTAGGCATCTATTTTGGTGCCTTTACGCCCACCGAAGGGGCCAGCGTGGGGGCATTCGCGACCTTGATCTATGCGCTCGTAAAAGGCATGCGCAGTGCTCAGCTGTGGCGCAGCGTGCAGGAGACGCTGGCGCTATCTGCTGTCGTGTTCTTCATGCTGGTAGGGGCTGAAACGCTGGGTTACTTCATTTCGGTGTCGCGTATTTCATTTTCCATTACGGACATGCTTTACGGGCTGGATCTTTCCCCGCTCGTGGTAGTGCTCATCATTCTGGCGCTCTACTTCGTGTTGGGCATGTTTATGGATTCTATCGCCATGCTGGTGATCACGGTTCCGGTGGTGTACCCGATCATTCAGGCCATGGGCATCGACCCGGTTTGGTTCGGTATTCTGACCGTACTGACCGTGGAGCTGGGGCTTATGACCCCGCCCGTGGGAATGAACGTCTTTGTGATCAAAGCCATGGCTCCGCATGTGCGCTTAGGAGAAATCTTCAAAGGCGTCGCGCCGTTTGTGGTCTCAGACTTGATACGTCTGGCGCTGTTAATCGCTTTCCCCATCTTGAGCACGGTATTTCTGCTGTAGGACTTTGCTGACAAGGAGCCAATACCATGATGACCATCCAGCTACTGCTCGCAGGCGAAGCAACGGCCGCAGAGCACGAAGCCACGTTTACCCGAACGAACCCTTTGAGTGGTGAGGTTGTCACCACGGCGGCGGCAGCAAGTGCAGGTGATGCGCAGAGGGCTGCTGACGTGGCGAGCCAGGCGTTTGATGCATGGTCGCAAACAGGCCCTGGCGAGCGTCGTGCCAAACTGCTGAAAGCAGCCGAGCTCATGGAGGCCCGTCAGGGTGACTTCATCGATCGCATGGTAGAAGAGACCGGTGCTACCGTGGGTTGGGCTGGGTTCAACGTCAAAGTGGCCGCCGATGTATTGCGCGAAGCGGCAGCGCTAACGACCCAGATTCAGGGCGATATCATCCCCTCTAACGTGCCGGACAGCATGGCCATGGGCGTGCGCACGCCCTGTGGTGTGGTGGTGGGCATCGCGCCCTGGAATGCGCCGATCATCCTGGGCACACGCGCCCTCGCCACCCCCTTGGCCTGCGGCAATAGCGTGATCTTGAAAGCCTCGGAGCAGTGCCCCGCGACCCATCATCTTATCGGCGAAGTGCTTCAAGAAGCGGGGTTTGGCGACGGTATCGTCAATGTGATTACCAACGCGCCGGATAACGCGGCGGAGGTCGTGAGTGCGCTGATTGCCCACCCCGCCGTGCGGCGGATCAATTTCACTGGTTCGACCAGTGTGGGCAAAATCATCGCCGAGCAAGCGTCCAGATACTTGAAGCCAGTACTGCTGGAATTGGGCGGAAAGGCTCCGTTGCTGGTACTGGAGGATGCGGATATCGAGGCTGCCGTGGATGCCGCGATCTTTGGTGCGTTCTTCAATCAAGGCCAGATTTGCATGTCCACCGAGCGTGTGGTGGTCGATCACCGCATCGCGGATGCGTTTGTGGACAAGTTTGCCGCTCGTGCGCAGGCCTTGAAAGCAGGCAATCCGCGTGATGAAGGCAATGCTCTGGGCACATTGATCAACGCGCAGTCCGGTGAGAAATTGAATAGCCTGCTGGATGATGCCGTGTCAAAAGGTGCTCGTGTCGCGGCAGGTGGTAAGGCCGAGGGCGTCGTGATGCAGGCTACCGTGGTCGATGGTGTGACCCGCGACATGCGGTTGTATCGCGAAGAATCGTTTGGCCCTGTCGTGGCGGTGATGCGTGTCAGCGGCGACGAAGAGGCCATTCGCATCGCCAATGACAGTGAGTACGGCCTTTCATCGGCGGTATTCAGCCGAGACAGTGCCCGTGCCATGAAAGTGGCCAGCCGCTTGCAAACGGGTATCTGCCATATCAATGCCTCCACGGTACACGATGAGCCGCAGATGCCGTTTGGTGGCACGAAGTCCAGTGGTTACGGCCGTTTTGGCGGCAAGGCGGGTATCGAAGAGTTCACCGAGCTGCGCTGGATGACGATGCAGCTGGGGCCGCGTCACTACCCTATTTAGGCGTCTCGTCACTCGCTGTTTGGCGCAGCCGAAACTCGCGCGGTGACAGTGCCGTATTTCGCTTAAAAAAGCGCGTGAAGTAAGCCGGTTCAGAGAAGCCCAGGCTGTCAGACACTTGGCCAATCGTCATGTTGGTATAGGTGAGCTGGCGCTTGGCTTCTAACAGTATGCGTTCGTGAAGCAGCTGCAGCGCGCTGCGGCCAGCGATCTGTCGGCACAACATGTTCAGGTGCGCATTACTCACCCCGATCTGCTCTGCCAAATGCTCGATATTGGGTTGGCTGCGGTAGTGCGACTCGATCAGTGCCTGATAACGCTCCAGATGCTGCTGCCCTTTATCGCTTTGCCGAAGAGCGGGGCGCTTCGTCGTATTGGCAGGGGGGCATAGGCGTGAAAGCTCGACCGTCAACGCTTGAATGAGGGCTTCTAGCAGCCTGTGGCGGGAGGGTGCGGGGTGCTGGTACTCCTCGTCGATCTGATTGACCAGCGTGGTAATGCGTTGCGCCTGGTGTGAGGACGACAAAGGGTAGAAATCTGCTTTTCTGAGCGCGCTATGCTCACCCATGAGTGCGTGTAAATGGTCTGCCAAGGGTTTGGCCAGCGTGATGATGTGCCCCTGAACAGTGGGCGAAAAGTGAAAGCCGTGGATGGACATGGCGGGCACGATAATCACCGTGCCGCTTTGTAATGAGTGACTCGTGCCTTCCAGTTCCAGCGTAACGGACCCCTCGCGCACCCATAGAATATGAACAAGATCCACGTGTCGGTGAGGGCGTATGTGCCAGTCATGTAGCTGGCTACGCTCCGCGATGGACTCGCAGTGCAGCAGGTCCGGCGTGGGCCAGTGCTGTGTCTCACCATAAAGCTTGAAGACTGGTACCGGTGGAGTAGAAGAGGCCGTCATCCTGAATCCCTTGCTCGTTTCGTAAAGCGATATTTACTACTAAGGTTGGGTAATAATATTGTAAAAGTCCAATAATTGATATTTAAGATGCCTTATATTCGCTTTTGTTTCATTGAAAAATACAAGTCATAGGTATCAGGATAACGATAACGAAGAGGCATCCCCATGAAGACGCAAGTGGCCATCATTGGCGCAGGACCTTCTGGCTTACTGCTTGGGCAGCTATTACACCGTCAAGGCATTGACAACGTCATTGTGGAGCGCCGTAGCGGTGAGTACGTGCTGAGCCGTATCCGCGCCGGCGTGCTGGAACAAGGCATGGTAGACCTGTTGGAGGAAGCCGGGGTAGACCAGCGAATGAAGGCAGAGGGATACCCACACGACGGCTTCGAGCTGGCTTTCGATGGCCGACGTGTACGCATTGCGCTTGATGAATTGACAGGTGGCAAGAAGGTCATGGTTTACGGCCAGACGGAAGTGACCCGTGATCTGATGGAAGCCCGGGAAAAAGCTGGCGCAAGAACCATCTACGAAGCGGAAAACGTCCAACCCCATGACCTGGAAAGCGACCAGCCGTACATCACCTTTGAGAAAAATGGGGAAACGGTCCGGCTCGATTGTGACTACATTGCAGGTTGTGACGGTTACCATGGCGTCTCGCGGCAGTCGATACCTCAGGACCGCCTCAAAACGTTTGAAAAGGTATACCCATTTGGCTGGTTGGGTGTGTTGTCTGATACCCCCCCGGTATCTGAAGAGCTGATCTACGCTCGGCACCCGCGCGGCTTCAGCCTGTGCAGCATGCGCTCCGCCACTCGCAGCCGCTACTACCTGCAGGTCCCCTCGGACGAAAAAGTGGAAAACTGGTCTGACGAGCGATTCTGGGAAGAGCTAAAACGTCGCTTACCCCAAGAGGTCGCTGACCAACTGGTAACGGGGCCATCCATCGAAAAGAGCATTGCGCCACTGCGCAGCTTCGTTGTCGAGCCCATGCAGTATGGGCGGCTCTTCCTCGTTGGTGATGCGGCGCATATTGTGCCCCCCACCGGGGCGAAAGGTCTCAATCTGGCCGCCAGCGATGTCCATACACTTTATCGGTTAATGATGAAGGTGTATCAGGAAGGCAGAACGGACTTGCTCGAACGTTATTCGCAGACGTGTTTGAAGCGTATCTGGAAAGCAGAACGCTTTTCGTGGTGGATGACTTCGATGCTGCACAATTTTTCGGATGAAGAAGACTTCAACAGCCGCATGCAGCTCGCTGAGTTGGAGTACGTGACAAGCTCTGACGCGGGCCTTGTTACCATTGCGGAAAATTACGTTGGACTACCCTATGAGTCGTTAGAGTAACGCAACGCCGTATATCCTCCTTGCCCAGGCGCTTGCCTGGGCTTTTTTAAGAGCAGCCACCATCACTGAAGTCTCTTGCCACTCCACATCCCGGTGAACTGCCCACGGCTTACCTGGGCTGCAAGACCGATCATGGTGGCGAGATTATTACGGCCTCTGCTCAGGCAAAGGTAGAGCCTTGAGCGTCTTTGCAGGTTCATGACCTCCCCAACCTTTAGCGCATGAAGATGCGGTTTCCTTGATATCGAATCCATTGAGCTGGTGCTGAGAGGTGTGCATGATGGATTGTGCTACGGCGCGATCAATGCACCAGTTCTTGCTGAATTTTATATTCAAGGATTACACATGCTTAGCCAGCGTGCGCTGTTATATCTAAACGAGGTGGTACGCCGTGGCTCATTGCGGAGGGCCGCCGCGCATATCAATGTGGATGCCTCGGCACTCAGCCGACAGTTGAAAGCCCTGGAGGAGGAGCTGGGTGTGCAGCTATGCGAGCGTCACGGTGGCGGCATGCGGGCTACCGAGGCAGGGCGGCTGCTCATTCAACACTATCATGCTCAGCGGTTGTCGGAAGAGGCCGTGCTGTCCCAATTGATGGCCATTCAGGAAATGGCTCGAGGTGAGGTGCGCATTGCCGTCGGTGAAGGGTTTATTGCTGACCTGATTGCGGCGCCCCTGGGGGCGTTCATGTCGCGTTTTTCGGGTATCAAGGTGGAAATTCGCATGGCGGGCGTCAATGAAGCCATGACCCTGGTGAAGGAGATGGAGGTCGACCTGGCGTTACTCTATGCGCCCCCCGTAGACCCGCAGATACATTGCCATGTGGAAACGCGGCAACCGCTGGACCTGATCGTGCCACCAGAGCACCCCCTTGGGCGCCTGTCACGGGCTGCCCACTTGAGCGATATCGAGCCTTGGCCGTTGGCCCTGATGGATAACCCGTTTGGTATGCGTCAGATGGTCAACATGGTAGCCCATCAGGAGCGCCGTTATCTGGATGCTCGCCTGCACACCAACTCAGTGTCGGTTCTCAAGAACTTCGTGCGTTCAGGCATCGGGGTGACCTTCATGCCTGAATTGACGGTTGCCGATGAAATAGCCAGAGGCGAGATCACTGCACTGCCCATGGCCTATCCGATCATGAGCGGTGCGCGGGCACAGATCGTGAGTCTGGAAGGCCGCCAGCTGACCGTCGCCGCGACTACCTGTGTCGAGCACCTGCGTCGGGGCATGCGTTTTTTCTCTGCCGATGCCCCTCGCTTGTGTTAACGGATGTGACGTCGCCAGCGGTTTTCGATGGTATCGAGCTCTGCCGGACCGTAACGGGCGTGCGGGTGACCTCCATAATGAGCCCATAGCTGGTCACCCAGATCGAAGTGCCACCATTCGCTGGGCAAATTGGTGAAGCCTTGTTGGCGCATGGCATGGTAAAGCAGCCGACGGTTGTCGCGTACGTGCCTTTGCTCTGTGGATGACGTGTCGAGGTGCTCGTAGTGGTCGGTATGTGACGCGGGCACTGCTTCGTCGAACAGCGTTCCCATGTCCAACGGGATGCCATCGTCATCGCAGAGCGTGACATCCACCGCGCCTCCGGTGAGGTGGGGGCTAGGCGCAGCAGGGTCACGACTGGGCAAGGAAACGAATTCACGTGTTCGGGTCAGTAGCTCTGCCTCTTCTGCCTGAGGGTGCTGATGCCGAATCGCTTCATGCAGCGTATCGAACAGGTATTGCTGAACACGCCAGGGTCGCCATCCATCGAGCACCAGTAGCTTGATGCCCTCAGGGAGAGCGCGCGCCACGGCTAGCAAGGCTCGATATACCCCTTCACGTACGAAGCACTCAGGAATGGCGCCGGGAATGCCCAAACGGGCGTAGGCGGGAAATACCACGATAGGGGAAGGTGCCAGGCTCATGGGAAGCAGCCGTTCGTGACACTCCTGAATAGCAATACGGCTGACGGTGCTCCAGTCGGGTGAGGGCTGACCGGGAATGGCCGTCAAGGCCGTCGAAGCAGTGGCTGAAGCAGTGGGCATCTCGGTTATCCAAGTAGTCTAGGCAGAAGTAACGTCAACGATGGGAAAAAAATCAGTAGCAGCAATACGGCAATGGCAGTGAGCACGAAGGGCCAGATGGTTTTAAACAGCGAGACGATTTCCAGTCGGCTCACGGCGGCTGCCACAAAGACGCAGGCACCCATGGGTGGGGTGATGAGCGCAATCGTGATGTTCAGCGTGATGATGACCCCAAGGTGCACCGGATCGATACCGGCCATCATGGCGACGGGGGCAAAAATGGGTGTCAGCAACATGAGGGCAGACACTTCTTCCATGAACATGCCCGTCATGAAGGTGATGGCGCTGAGCAGCAGCAAGATGATGACTGGGCTCTCCGCATAGGGGGCGAGCAGCATGACGAACTGCTGAGGCACCTGGGCGTAGGACAATAACCAACTGATCGTGGCCGAGGCGGCCATGATCAGGAAAATAGCCGAGGTCAAACGGGCGGTATCCTTGATGGCTTGCCAGCACTGAGTGATGTTCAGCCCGCCTAGCACGACACCGCACAGCGCCACGTAGAGCGCAGTGAGTGCTCCAGACTCCGTTGGAGTGACGATCCCCAGGACGATACCCGCCACAATGATCACCGGTGCGATGAGCGCTGGCAGCGCGACGAGCGTGGCCAGACCAATCGCTTTGACGCTGGGCAGTTTGCCGCTTTTCGGCAGGCCCACTTGCCAGGCGTACCAGGCGTTCATGCCCATGAAGGCGGCGCCGAGCAGCAGGCCTGGAATAATGCCCGCCAGGAATAGATCACCGACAGAAGTATTCGTTAGCGACGCATACAGGATCATGAAAATACTCGGAGGGATGATCGGCCCTATGAGCGAACTACCGGCGGTGAGGCCTGCGGCAAAGGCGCGTGAGTAGCCCTCTTTTTCCATGGCGGGCACCAACAGTGAACCAAGTGCCGAGGTATCCGCGACCGCAGAGCCATTGACGCCTGCAAAAAAGACGCTGGACACCACGTTGACATGCCCCATGCCTCCGCGTAGGTGGCCGACCAGCAAGCGGGCCAGCCCCATCAACCGCTCGGTCAGGCCGCTGGCATTCATCAGGTTGCCGGCCAGGATGAAAAGGGGAATGGCCATGAGAGAAAAGGCATTGATACCGCCAAAGAATTGCTGCGGCATCATGCGTGGGATCATGGTCGGGTCAACGAATAAAAAGCCGACCAGTGCCGTCGTGAGCAGCGCGATGAACAGCGGTAGCCCGAGCAGCATGTGTACCAGAAAGACGCCCAACATGGCCAGAATCATGACGGTTCCCCTGCATCGGTTTGCTCTTGGGGAGTGGGCTCCAGAAGGCCTGGCAGCGGCGCGGGCCCATACCAAAAGACGTGCCAGGCCAACAGCGAAAACCCAATCGGCATGGACATGAGCGGCAGGGTGCGGCTTACGCCTAACCCTGACGTCGTAAACATGCTGACCGACTGCGCATAGCGATAGCTTACCCAGGCAGCCCCCACGGCCACGCCCAGGGTCAACAGCCATTGATAGAGGTTGAGCAAACGTGCCAGTGGTGCAGGCAGCAGGCGCTCCATCAATGCGACACGCATATGGCTGCCTTCGACCCACACGGCCCCGGCAGCGATGAGTACCGTACCAATGATGAGAAAGCGGGAAAGTTCGTCAGTCCAGATGGGGGCTCCACCGACGAAGTAGCGCATGATGACGCCATAAATGATGACCCCCAGGTTGGTGAGCAGCAGTAGGGCAGCCACCGTCAGGGAAAGCGGGCGGGTCACCGCCAGCATGCGAGTTCGAAGCGCGTGCATGAGAGTCTTGTCCGCAAGGTGAAGTCAGCGAGGACGGCTTGACCATTGTCCCCGCTGAGTGGATGAGCGCAGTACGAGAGGCTAGTCGAGCAGCTCTTCTTGCCCGGCATCTTCCAGAGCCAGTGCTATCCAGTGCTGGTCAATGCCGCGTTCGCTGAGCCATTCGAGGTAAGCGGGCTGACCAATTTCCCGAAAGGCCAGCAGCTCTTCCTCCGAGGGGCGAATGACTTCCATGCCTTGCGCTTCCAGGTAGGCAATGCGTTCTTCGACCTGGGCCTCATTATGCTCGCGAGCCTGCTGGTTGGCTTCCGCGACGGCTTCCAGGAAAGCGTTGCGCGTCTCTTCCTCCCAGCTCTCGATCATCTGGCCGTTACCCACCAGAAACTGATTGGAGTACTGGATGTTGGCCAGCGTGAGGTAGGTTTGTACCTCATGCAGGCTGCCCAGAATGATGTACATGGGGGGATTCATTTGGCCATCGGCGACGCCCGTACGCAGCGCCATATACACTTCAGTCCACGGGATGGGGGTGCCGGATGCGCCAAAGGCTTCGTACAGGGCGACCTGGCTGGGGTCCATGGCTCTAAAGCGCAGACCTGCGAAGTCATCAGGGTGAGAGATAGGCGTCTTGTTGTTGGTAAAAGCTAAAAAGCCGCCCTCTTCAACGACCGCCAACATGTCGATGCCTGAACGCTCTTTGACGACTTTCTCGACTTCCTGCCAATAGCTGCCTTCATCGAAGAAGTCGCGTGCAGCATCGAAGTCATCGAATAGAAACGGGATGGCACTGACAAAAATTTCATCGGCAATCGGCGACACGCCTGCAAAGGACGCGATATTCAGCATGGGCGAGCTCATGGTCTGCTCCATGCGCTCCTGCTCTTCACCCAACATGCTATTGGGGTAAAGGCGAAGCTGGATCTCGCCATTGGTTTTCTCTTCGACCAGTGATTGCAGGTTGGTGGCAAACACATGTACCGCATTTTTATCGGGGTCCGGTGCGCCGTTGTAACCCAGGTTGATGGTGGTTTGCGCCATGGCCTGTGTGGCCATCATGGTGCTACCCACCAGGCAGGCAGTGGCTAGTGTTTTGATCGACTTGCGAGATGCATCAAACATCATGTTCGTCTCCTGTGTTCCCGTGCGAGATGACGACGGGAAGTTGTTGTGACGCTGTTTTTTTTAATAAGTCATGAGCCGAGTAAACTGCTGTGAGTTGTCAGTTAAACGAATAGGCTGGCAGTCACGGGCCTCTCAAGCAGCGTAGAGGTTGTCGTGTTGACTATGCAATCCTGAAGGTGTTGTTTTAATTGCAACGAAAGAGCGCCTTTTCCACGCCTGGAGACGATTCTGGTGACGCCTATGACCCTTCTCGATAAACGGGCCTTCTACCTGCTGGAAGTCAGTAGCTGTGGGGGGATTCGCGCGGCGGCCGAGCATCTTCAGCTGAACCCTTCCGTGGTGAGTCGGCAGGTGCGCTCGCTGGAGCAGGCGCTGGGCATGGCGCTGCTGGAGCGCCAGGGGCGTCATGTGATGCTTACCGAGGCTGGCCAGTTGGTCGTGGAAGGCTTTCTGGCCCAGCGGCGCTTGAATGCCGAGCTGACCGATACGCTGGCGCGGCTGCGCAATTTGCAGGCGGGCAAGGTCGTGGTGTCGGTGGGGGATGGGTTCGTGGACAGTTTCATCAATCACGTGATGCGGCGCGCTGCCGAGCATTACCCTGAGGTGCTGATCGAGATCAAGACCGGCATCTACTACCCGCGTGAACCCCATGACATGGTGGCGAACGATGAAGTGGACATCGCCATTACCTATGGCCCTATTTCGGACCCTCGGCTGGTGGTGCACTCGTTCGAGCGGGGGCCGCTGTGTGCGCTGGTGGCGCCGTTTCACCCTTTGGCCAGGCAGTCCAGCGTGAGCGTGGCAGAGCTGTTGCAGCAGAAGTTGATCTTCCTGCCGGAGGTGTCCGGGTCGCAGCAGTTCGTGAATGCCCTGTTTGCAGCAGCGGGGCAGCCAGCCACGCCTGCGTATCGCTGCAATTTGCACTCGGTGGCCCGGCGCATGGCCAGTGCGGGGGTGGGGGTCGCGTTCATGACGGCGGCGGCGGCGCGCAGCGAGATCGAGGCAGGGTTGCTGCAGGCGGTGCCCATCGATCACCCCATGGCCGCCCGTAGCCAGGGCAATCTGGTACGTCGCGTCGGCAGAAGGCTGTCGCCCGCTGCCGACTATTTGTGGAAGCTGATGAAAGCGATGCAGTAAGGCTAGTTCGCCATCATGTAGACCCCTGGGCCGATGGGCCAGCCCATCATCAACCAGAACATCAGAAACGCCGACCAGGCTAGCAAAAAGCCCATGGCCAAGGGCAGCATGGTGGCGATCAAGGTGCCTAGCCCCATGTCCGGTTTGTAACGCTGCATGTACACCAGTGCCACCGAAAAGTAGGGGCTCATGGGCGAGATGATGTTGGTGCTGGAGTCGCCGATGCGGAACATCGCCAGCACGAAGGCCGGGTCGAAGTCGATCATCATCAGCATGGGCACGAACACCGGTGCCATCAGCGCCCACTGGGCCGAGCCGCTGGTCATGAAGATGTTGAGGGTGGCGCTCATGACGATGAACGCGCCCACCAGCGGCAGCCCGGTGAAGCCCGTGTTCTGGAGAATGTTGGAGCCCTCGATGGCGATATACTGCCCCAGTGCCGACCAGCCGAAATAGGCGATGAACTGGGAAATGGCAAAGAACAGCACCAGCGTGGGGGCCAGGTCGCTGGCAGATTCGGCCATGCGCTGCGGAACGTCGCGACTGCTGGTGATCTTGCCCGTGGTGATGCCATACACCAGGCCAATCGTCACGAAGTAGAGAAACATCAGCGGAACGAGAGAGCTCAAAAACGGCGAGGGAATCAAACCGCCGTCATCGTTGCGCAGCGGTGAGGCCTCCGGCAACACGGCCAGTAACACCAGCGCGATGTACGCCAGCGTTGCCAGCCCCACGCGCTTGAGGCCCCGGCGTTCCGAAGCGGTCAGCTCAGGGGTTACCACGTCGGTCTTGAAGTCCTTGCTCATGGGCAGCGTGCGCTGCAGGCGGGGCTCCACGACCTTGTCGATCAGCAAGGTGCCGACCATCGCCAGCACGAAGACCGAGCAGGCAACGAAGTAGTAGTTGTCGACGGGCGAGACATACGCCTCGGGGTCGACCAGCCGCGCTGCTTCCGTGGTGATGCCCGCGAACAGCGCATCCCCGACGGTGATGAACAGGCTGGCATCGAAGCCAGCCCCGGCGGCGGCATAGGCCGCCGCGGCCCCGGCCACCGGGTGGCGGCCAACGGAGTAATAGACCATGGCCGCCAGGGGGATCAAAATCAGGTAGTTGGCATCTGATGCAATGCTGCCGCAAATGCCTGCCATGAAGACGCAAAACGTCAGCAGTGACGGGGGAGCCTTGGCCACGCTGACCTGCATGAGCGTCGACATCAAGCCCACCTTGTCGGCCAGGCCGATACCGAACATCACCACCAGAATCAGCCCCAGCGGCGGAAAGTTCACGAAGTTGCTGACCACGCTGGTCAGCATGAACTCGACCCCCTCGGCCGATAGCAGGCTGCGCACGACGACCTCGTCGCCGGTTTGGGGGTTGATGGCCGAGACGCCCAGTGCCGACAGCAGGGCCGAGACCACGACCACCAGGGCGGCGAGCACAGTAAACAGAATAAAGGGGTGCGGCAGCTTGTTGCCCACCCGTTCAATGGAAGTCAGAACACCTTGCATGAGTGAATCCTTGTTGAGACGTTGTTATTGCAATCGTGTTGGAGGTGTCGCTCAACGGCGCTGGAGCAGTGAACGGGCCAGCGCGACGAACATCCCGGCGGCCACCGGCAAGATGGCATCGTTGAAGTCGTAATGTTCGTTGTGGAGGTACGCGCTGTCGCCATTGCCCACGAAGAAGAAGCAGCCAGGCACCTCTTGCAGGTAGAAGGCAAAATCTTCGGCGCCCATGGTGGGCATGTAATCCAGCTGTTGGATGTCTGGGCTGACCCCCTGCTCGGTAGCGATGGCCAGCACCTGCCGTGACCATTCGTCGTCGTTGACCAGCGGCGGAATCTGGTGCTGATGCTCCATCGAGAAGTGGGCGCCGTGGGCGGCACACACCCCGGCCACCACTTGTTCCAGTTTGCCCACCAGAGAGTTGCGCGAGCTTTCACGGTCGCTGCGAATATTGACCAGCAGCTCTGCCGTGCCCGGAATGACATTGGCGGCATCGCCCGCATGAAAGGCGGCCACGGTGATCACGCCAGCTTCCAACGGTGATTTGTGGCGGCCCACCAGCCCTTGCAACTGCTGCACCAGCGACGCCCCCACATAAATGGGGTCGACCGCCAGATGCGGCATGGCAGCGTGGCCCGATACGCCCGACAAGGTGATCTTGAAGGTATCGTTACCGCCCATGGCCGGGCCGGGTTTGACGAACAGCTGCCCTGCGGGAAAGCCTGGGCGGTTGTGGTAGCCAAAAATGGCCTCTACCTGCGGGTGCTGGAGCACGCCGGCCTTGACCATTTTATCCGCACCGTTGCCGCCCTCTTCACCGGGTTGAAACAGCAGCTTGATGTAGCCGCAAAGCTGGTCGCGCTGGGCGATGATGGCTTCTGCGGCCAGCAGCAGCGTGGCGGTGTGCCCGTCGTGGCCGCAGGCATGCATCAGCCCGTCGCGCTGGGAGCGGTGCTCGAACGCGTTGGCTTCCCTGATGGGCAGGGCATCCATATCGGCCCGAAAGGCAATCACGGGGCCGGGGCGGCCGGTGTCCAGCTCGGCCATGACGCCGGTGGTCGCCAAACCTTCGGTCACGTGATACCCCAGGTCGCGCAAGCGCTGGGCCACGAGGCGGGCGGTCTGCATTTCCTCGAACTTCAGCTCTGGGTGTTGGTGCAGCTGGTGCCGGATGGCAACTGCTGCTTCGATCTGTGCGTCATTGAAAAAGGGGGAATAAGGCATTTCCTGTCCTCTGGTGCCGTTGTCTGTATCGTTATGGGCTTCTATAACGCTAAGCGACTTGACGGGCAGGAACGAGTGCCTGGCAGGGTGAGTTTGTTGCCTTGAAAGCAACACTCGATGATAGCGAGCGGCTGGATGTCTGACTGTCAGTCAGCCGCTCATGTCATGAGGCTGCGGGAGAGGGTCGTTCAGAACGAGTAGTGGAACGAGGCTGTGACGCTGCGCTCGGCACCGAAATAGCAGAAATTCAGGTCGTAGCAGGAGGCCACGTACTCTTTATCCAGCAGGTTGGTGGCATTGAGCCGCGCTGACATGTTGTCGAGGCCCACGCGACCCAGGTCATAGCCCAAGGTGGCATCGACCAGGGTGTAGTTGGGCACTTTTTCGGTGTTGGCATCATCGGCCTGGATATCTGCGTGGTAGCGAAGGCCAAGACCTGTGTCCACACCCGCCAAGGCACCTGACTGGAAGGTATAGTTGCCCCACACGGCCAACTGGTGTCGGGGAACCTGATTACTGCGGTTGCCTTCATTGGCATCGTCGGTCTTGGCTAACGTGACATCGGTGTGGCTGTAAGCAGCCTGCACGGAGAGGGCGTCGGTGAACCGATGGTGCGCCTCTAGCTCGACGCCACGGGACTCGATTCTGCCGGTGGCGCGATGGAAGGTTTCATTGGGCAGTTTGGTGGCCACATTCTCTTGGGTGATATCAAAGAGGGCAATGCTGTACTGGTCGCGAGTGCCAGGAGGTTGATACTTCACCCCCAGCTCCACCTGCTCGCCTTCGGACGGGGCCAGCAGGTCGCCGTTCTGGTCGGTGGTGCTGTTGGGGCTGAACGATGTGGTATAGCTGAGATAAGGCGCGAACCCGCTGTCGAAGCGATACAGCAGCCCGGCGCGGCCACTCGACTGGGTATCATTCAGTGAACTGGTGTCACCGCTGTCCTGGTCGGTATTGGTGATGTCGACCCAGTCGTGGCGCAGGCCCAGGTTGGCGTGCCAGTGGCCGTAGGACATCTGATCTTGTAGATAAACGCCGGTTTGCTCCAGCGCACGGTGCTGGCGCACCTCTGGGTACATGACGCTGGGGCCTGCGCCGTAGGTTGGGTTGAACGCATCGATGGTCGGGAAGGCGCCTGAGGTCTAGGTCACGTCGTTGTCGCGTTGCTGATAGTCCAGGCCGAACAAGAGCGTATGGTTCAAAGCACCGGTGGACAGCCTGGCTTCCAGCTGGTTGTCGACGGTGAGGGCATCAAGCGACTCGTCGCCACCAGAGTAGTAGCGCGCGAGTTCGGTGGCCGAGGCCCAGCCAAAGGCATATACCTGATCCAGCTCGACATCGGTTTCGGTGTAGCGCAGCCGTTGGCGGGCGCTGAGTGCATCGTTGAAACGGTGCTCGAATTCGTAACCGACCATGGTTTGATCGCGGCGGAATTTTTCAAAGGTATCCTCGCCTTCGAAGAAGGCATTAGAGATACGTCGTCCGTTGCGGTCTACCACCGTGCCTTCGTAAGGAAGCCCAGAGTGATAGCCTCCTTCAGGGTCTCGCTGCAAGTAGGCATGGAGGTTCAGGCTGGTATCGTCGCTGATATCCCAGCTCAACTGCGGAGCAATGGCATAACGCTGCTCTTCGACAGGGCCGAACTGCGTGTCGGAAGCCCCCGCCAACCCCGTCAGGCGGAAAGCGACACGCCGTTCGGCATCCAGTGGGCCAGTCACGTCAAATGCGGCGCTGCGCTGAGCGTTATTGCCCACGCGCAGTCGTAGCTCGCCACCTGGTTCGAATTCGGGTCGACGACTGGTCTGGGCCACCAATCCCCCAGGCGAGGCGCGTCCGTAAAGCACGGAGGCAGGTCCCTTGACGACTTCGATGGCCTCTAGAAACCAAGGGTCGATGGAGAGTGAGCTATAGGAGCCCCCATCGCTCATGACCTTCAATCCATCCAGGAACGTGTTGTTGATACTGCCGTCGGCGAAACCACGCAGCACCAGGTAGTCGTAGCGGTTGGAAGCACCGATCTGGTTGGTGAAGACGCCAGAAGTGTAGTCGGCTGCTCGCTGAACGGTTTCTGCGCCACGGGCCTCCCAATCGTCACGCTCGACCCGCGAAACCGCTTGTGGCGTCTCGATGAAAGGTGTGTCTGTCTTCGTGGCAGCGCTGGCGGTCACGGTGAGGGTTTCCAGCGATGTATCGGCCTGAAGCGGCATGGAAAGTGTGACGGAGGCCATGGCGACGGCTAGGGAAAGGCGATTTAACGGGGGCATGGATAATTCTCGACGTGAATTATTTTGGTAATGAGAATTATTCCATTTAAACGTCCCGTTGGGTTATGCAAGCTGAGCAATTCGTTATGCATAGCCAGCAGGCGGCGCTCAAGGTGAGGGTTTCGTCAGAGCGCTTGGTGAAACGCCAAAAGCGCGCCGAAACGCGGTCGTAAAGTTGCTGGTATGACGATAACCGCTCAAGTGTGCTGCCTGCTGGATGGTGTGCCCATCGAGCAACAGTTTGCGGGCTCGGTTCAGGCGCAATCGGCGCAGGTAGTCGGTGGGTGAACAGCCATAAGCCAGCTTGAAGTGACGCACTAATGTACTGGGGCTCATGGCCGCCCTGGCGGCTAATACCTCTAGTCGATGCTCGTGTTCGGGGGATTCCTCCAGCAGGCGCCGAATAGCCGCTAAGCGGCCAGGAGAAGCCGTGGCCTGAAGCGGCGCTTGGTGGGGGCGGGAGAGCCCCTGAGCCATTAGCTGTAGGGCCAGCCCTTGGAAGAATAGGCGTCGGGCATGGCCCGTCAAGGGCGACTGAACGCCATGCTCCAACGACAGGTGCAGGGCAGGCGGCAGAGACCAGGTGATGGACTGGGTGGGCAGCGGCTCGCCGCACCACTGCTGCAAAGCAGTGGCATCAAGGGAGAGCGAGAGGGTGCGAAGCCTTTGCCCTTCTGGCTGGTAGGCGTCGAGAAAATGTTGGTCGCTCAGGCAGACAGTATGGGCTTGTCCTGCGGTCAGCCAGTGCCATTCATTGTCGGTTCCCAGGCGTACACGCCCTTCGATCACGACGATGACCAGACATGCAGCCGTGCCCAGAGAGTGAGAGGCATAGGGGTGCACGACCTCGATGTCAGAGAGCACCAGCTTGACGCCAGGAAACAGCAGGCTTTCCTCGACTCGCCCTTGGGCGACAGGCAACTGGCCGGCTCGCTCCAGTGGGTATGCCAACGCAGGAAAGCGGTATTCGATACAGTAGCGCTGGCCGTAATCGAGAAAATCCGCAACGGTGATCCGATCAATGGCAGCCCGGGTCATCTCGCTGTCTCCTGTCGGGGGCGATGCTTACCTTGGTCGAGAGGGCCAATGACGGCAGTCTGGTCGGCACGTGTCATGGTGGGCAACGGATGAGGGCCACGCCCACGAAGCGATGGGAACGCATCGTCCGTAATGATTCACCGATATTAATATTAATGCCAATCATTAACAATAACGACTGTTTTGCTTGTGCGGTGGGCCGAGGATATTTTCTCGTGGCAGGTGGTGGCTCGTGAGAAACAATCGTTCACGATTTCGGAGTGTCCATCGCCATTTCGTTATGTAACGATGGCACAGACGAGAGTATGAACGATGGCGGGCATGACCGGCAGGAAGGTGGATCAGGCCCTGGAGTGACCTTTGGTATGGCACGGTGTGCCACCAGGTGAGGACCTATGCTGACCAAAGAGCGGGTGATGTTTCGTAATAACGTGAAGATCCTGGGAAACGGCGACACCACGCTGATCCTGGCCCATGGGTTTGGCTGTAATCAGAACATGTGGCAGTACCTGGTACCCAGGTTGAAAGACACCTATACCCTGGTGCTGTTCGATTACGTCGGGTCGGGGGATTCGCTGAAATCCGACTTCAACGAGGTACGCTACAGCACGCTGGATGGCTATGCCCGAGATGTCATCGAAGTGTGTGAAGCGCTGGAATTGACCGATGCGGTGTTTGTCGGCCACTCCGTCAGCAGCAATATCGGTTTGTTGGCTGCCGCGCAGGCGCCTGAACGCATTACCCGGCAAGTGATGGTGTGCCCTTCGCCGTGCTTTTTGAACATGCCCCCCGACTATTTCGGTGGGTTCGAAAAGGCCGACCTGGATGCGCTGATCGACTTGATGGAGAGCAGCCATACCGGCTGGGCCGAGTACCTGGCGCCTATCGTGGTGGGGGAAGAGGGCACTGAAGACCTCGTCGGCGAGCTGTCGGAGAGTTTCTGCTCCACCGATCCGACCGTGGCCAAGACCTTTGCCGTGGCAACGTTCTTTTCCGATTATCGTTACCTGTTGCCCATCTCGGAACACCCGACGCTGATTCTGCAAAGCGAAGATGACAAGCTGGCCAGCGTGGCCGTGGGCGAGTTCGTGCATCAGCTGATGCCCAACAGCCAGCTTTGCGTCATGCCGACCAAAGGGCATTGTATTCACATGACCCACCCGGACGCCGTCGCCGAGCAGGTCATTCGCTGGCTGAACAAAGCTGCCTGAGCGATGGCCCAGGCGGCTTTGCCATCACTTGACGGGCTTGGAAGCCGCCAGCGTGTAGAGGAATTCCAGCCCTAACGTGGCGGCGGCCAGCGAGGTAATGTCGCCGTGATCATAGGCCGGATTGACTTCCACCAGGTCCATGCCCACCAGCTCCATGCCGACCATGCCGCGAACCACCTTGAGCATCAGGTCCGTGGAGAGACCACCGCACACGGGGGTGCCGGTGCCGGGCGCAAAGGCCGGGTCGAGGCCGTCGATATCCAGCGTCACGTAGGCGGGGTGATGACCTACCCGCGCGCGAATGCGCTCCAGTACTGCCGCCGGGCCGTGGTCGTTCACCCAGTCGGCGTCCAGCACCTCGTAAGGGTGGTTGTGGCGGTCATAGCTGGTACGAATACCAATCTGCAGTGAATGCTCCGGGACGACCAGGCCTTCCTTCAGTGCATGATGGAAGATGGTGCCGTGATCATAGCGTGTGCCTTGCTCGTAGGTATCGGTGTGAGCATCGAAATGAATCAGCGCCAGCGGGCCGTGTTCACGGGCATGGGCACGCAGCAGCGGCAGGCTGATGTAGTGGTCGCCACCCAGCGTCAGCATCTTTTTACCCGCTTTCAGCCAGCGCATGGCGTGGCTTTCCAGGTTGTCGATCAGGCTTTCTGGTTCGCCATAGGCGTAGTCCAGGTTGCCGGCATCGCACACCCGCAGGCGCTCTTCCAACGCAAAATCCCACGGCCAGCGCTTGCCTTCCCAAATCAGGTTGGCCGTGCTTTGGCGAATCGCATTAGGCCCCATGCGCGTGCCCGAGCGGCCGGAGCAGGCCAGATCGAACGGCACACCGCTGACCACGACCTCGGCGTCGGTAGCGCTTGGGTCGGTGGCTTTGGGTACCCCCATGAAGGTGGAGATGACGTCACCAAACAGGCTCGGCATGATCTGCGATGGGTTCACCTAATGTGTTCTCCTATCAGCGTGCAGCGGGGGAAACGTGGGTTCGCGAGGCGAGAAAGCGCGACGATAAGGAATTTTTGGCGATGAATGAAATGAATGTTTAGAATGAAATCATTCATCTTATGGATAGTGAGCCCTCATGCGTTCGTTACGCCATTTTGACCTGAATTTGCTGCTCGTCTTCGAGATGCTGATGCGCGAGCGCCATGTCACCCGTGCGGCGGAAAAGCTCCATTTGAGCCAGCCTGCCCTGAGTCATGCGCTCAAGCGCCTGCGTGAAGCGTTGGATGACCCGCTGCTGGTGCGTTCCGGGCAAGGGCTCCAGCCGACCCCTCGTGCCTTGGCACTGTTGCCGGTCGTGCAGCAATCCCTGGCCGCCCTGCAGGCGGGGCTGGCGCCCCCCGCGACCTTTGCAGCCGCCACCAGTACGCGGCGCTTCACCCTGGCCACCACGGATTATTTCGAGGAGGTCATGTACCCGGCGTTTTTGAGCCAGCTGCTGCGCAGTGCGCCCGGTCTCAGTTTTTCGATAGAGCTGATTACCCCCGACGTGCTGAACGAGGCGCTGGAGCAGCGCCAGGTGGATATGGTGGTGGGGCTGGATCGCCAATCGTCGCTGCCCAGTGGCGTGGTGCAAACCCCCTGGCTGCATGAGGAGCTGGTGTGCCTGGTGGCGCAGCACAACCCCCACGTGGGGGATGCGCTGGCGCTGGAGGCGTTTGCTCAGCTGGCGCACGTCGAGTTGGCCGACATCAGCGGCTTGCTGCCCAGCCCCATCGAGAACTGCCTGGCTCAGCACGGGTTGACGCGCCGTGTCATCTCCAAGAACTTGAACTACATTGCCGCTGCCCGCGTGGTTGCCCTCACCGATGCCATCATGACCCTGCCACGCCAGATGGCCGAGCGCTTCGTGGCCATGCTGCCGGTACGCATGGTGACGCCGCCCGCCGCGCTGCCCGCCCTCACCATGACGCTGATCCAGCATCAGCTTTACCTCAATGCCCCTGCCAACGTGTGGCTCACCGATCAACTGATGGCCTTTGCCAGCAGCAGCACCCGCTAGCAGTGCCCTAAGATGTCGTCGCTCTACAACCGGGTTGAATCGAAGGTTGAATGGCCACTGGCGGGCTTGGCGTTAGATCCTAAACTGCTAACGAGCAACGCCATGACGTTGCCATGACACGACGGCGTACCCGCTTCTGAGGTTGGCAATACACGGGGAGAGGCGTGCGCAGGGCGGGCTAACCAGGGAGAACGCGTGTGAAAATAGGCGCACCAAAAGAGAGTGCTAAAGGCGAGGCGCGGGTCGCGCTGACGCCGGACAGCGCACAGCAGCTCCATAAGCTGGGCCATGAGTGCCTGGTAGAAGCGGGTGCGGGGGCTGGGGCAGGCTTCAGTGATGAGGCGTACCGGGCGGCTGGCGTCACCGTGGTCGAACATGCCGAGGCGCTATGGCAAGAAGCCGACGTGGTCGTCAAGGTACGGGAGCCCTCCGAGCAAGAGGCGCAGTGGCTGCGCGAAGGCCAAACGCTGATCGCGTTCTTCTGGCCAGCCCAACACGCGGCGCTGCTGGAAACCTGCAAAGCCCAAGGCGCCACCGTGATCGCCATGGACATGGTGCCGCGTATTTCTCGGGCCCAGAAAATGGATGCGCTCTCTTCCATGGCCAACATTGCGGGCTATCGGGCGGTGATCGAGGCGGGCAACAATTTTGGCCGCTTCTTTACTGGCCAGGTGACCGCTGCGGGCAAGGTGCCCCCTGCCAAGGTGCTGGTGATCGGGGCGGGCGTGGCGGGGTTGGCGGCAATCGGTACCGCTACCAGCCTGGGCGCCGTGGTGCGCGCCTTCGATGTGCGCCCGGAAGTTTCCGAGCAGATCGAGTCCATGGGCGCCGAGTTTCTGTTCCTCGATTTCGAAGACGCCCAGGACGGCGCGGAAAGCGGTGGCTATGCTTCGCCCTCCAGCCCTGAGTTTCGGGAAAAGCAGCTGGCATGTTTCCGCGCGCAGGCGCCCGAGGTGGACATCGTCATCACCACGGCGCTGATTCCCGGAAAACCCGCGCCCAAACTGTGGTTGGACGACATGGTGGCGGCCATGAAACCCGGCTCGGTGATCGTCGATCTGGCCGCCGAAAAGGGCGGCAACTGCGACCTCACCCAGCCCGATGCGCGCGTGGTGAGCGATAACGGCGTGGTGGTGATTGGCTATACCGACTTCCCCTCACGCATGGCCACCCAGGCGTCGCTGCTGTATGCCACCAACATTCGCCATATGCTCAGTGACTTGACGCCGGAGAAGGATGGCGTGCTCCACCACAATATGGATGATGACGTGATTCGTGGGGCCACGGTGACCCACCAGGGGGAAATCACCTTTCCACCACCCCCGCCCAAGGTCAAAGCCATTGGCGCGGCCAAGCCGAAGAAGAAAGAGAAGCAGCCCTCTCCGGAAGAGAAGAAGGCCACCGAACAGGCGGCCTTCAAAGCACAGACCAAACGCCAGGTCGGCCTGTTGGCGGCAGGCGGTGCCGTGATGCTGCTGCTGGGGCAAGTCGCGCCAGCGTCGTTCATGCAGCATTTCATCGTCTTCGTGCTGGCCTGCTTCATTGGCTTCCAGGTGATCTGGAACGTGAGCCACTCGCTGCATACGCCTCTCATGGCGGTGACCAATGCCATTTCCGGGATCATCATCCTGGGGGCCATCCTGCAGATGGGGTCGGGGAGCGGTGTGGTGAGCGTACTGGCGGCGATTTCGGTACTGATCGCGTCTATCAATATCGTGGGTGGCTTCCAGGTGACACGCCGGATGCTGGCCATGTTCCAGAAATCCTGAGCGGCGGAGAAACGATATGCTAGGACAAGGGTTCGTATCTGCCGCGGCCATTGCGGCCAGCGTGCTGTTCATTCTTTCGCTGGGTGGGCTGAGCAACCAGGAAAAGGCCAAACGTGCCGTATGGTACGGCATCGTCGGGATGGCGGTGGCGGTGCTGTTCACCGCCTTCGGCCCCGGTATTGGCGGCTATGAGTGGCTGATCCCGATGATGGTGATCGGCGCCGGGATAGGGATTTACGTGGCGGGCAAGGTCGAGATGACCGAAATGCCTCAGCTGGTCGCGGCGCTGCACAGCTTTGTCGGGTTGGCGGCGGTGTTCGTGGCCTGGAGTGCCGACCTGGAGCGTCGCCGGGTGATGGCCGCGCGGGCTGCCGATGGCGTGATGCAGGAGTTTTCTGCGTTTGCTGCGCTGGTGGCCACCAAGGCACCGGACGAGCTGACCTTTCTGCAGATCGAGGTCGTGTTCGCCATCTTCATCGGCGCGGTGACCTTTACCGGCTCCGTGGTGGCCTTTGGCAAACTGGCTGGCAAGGTAGATGGCAAACCTCGCCAACTGCCCGGTGGGCATAGGCTCAATGCCGGGGCGGCGGCGCTGTCGCTCTTGCTGGCGATCCTGTACCTCAATGGCGCGGGCTTCTGGACACTGCTCCTGCTGGCGGCACTGGCGTTCTTCATTGGCTACCACCTGATCATGGGCATCGGCGGGGCGGACATGCCCGTGGTGGTGTCGATGCTCAACAGCTACTCCGGCTGGGCGGCGGCGGCAGTGGGCTTCACTCTCTCCAATGACCTGTTGATCGTGACCGGGGCCCTGGTGGGCTCCTCCGGTGCCATTCTCTCCTACATCATGTGCAAGGCGATGAACCGCAACTTCATCAGCGTGATTCTGGGGGGCTTTGGGGGCACTCAGGGGCCTGCCGCCGAGATCGAAGGCGAGCAGGTGGCCATCGATGCCAGCGGCGTTGCCTCGGCCTTGAACGACGCCGATAGTGTCATCATCGTGCCCGGGTACGGTATGGCCGTGGCGCAGGCGCAGGCGGCGGTCAGCGACCTGGTACGCAAGCTGCGCGCTGCGGGTAAAACCGTGCGCTTTGCGATTCATCCGGTGGCTGGGCGTTTGCCGGGGCACATGAACGTGCTGCTGGCGGAAGCCAAGGTGCCCTACGATATCGTGCTGGAAATGGACGAAATCAACGACGACTTCGCCACCACCGACGTGGTCATCGTCATCGGCTCCAACGACATCGTGAACCCCGCCGCCGAAGAGGACCCCAATAGCCCCATCGCGGGCATGCCGGTACTCAAGGTGTGGGAAGCCAAGCAGGTGTTCGTCAGCAAGCGTGGCCAGGGCACCGGCTACTCGGGCATCGAGAACCCGCTGTTCTTCAAGGAGAACACGCGAATGTTCTACGGCGATGCACGGGATAGCGTGAATGCCCTGCTACCGCTGGTCGAAGGATGAGTGACGCTGGAAGATGAACTCGTGGAGCCCATGGGCTCCCCGATTTGTTGGCAGGTTGGTCAGCCGTCGGTCTCTTCTTCGGTGAGCTGCCGCCAGGCGCGACGGCCCAGGTGGTCGGCGTTGAAGCCGATGGTGATGGAACCATCGCCATTGGGAGATGCGCTGGGATCGTCGGGGTTACCCACGAACAGGCGCTCTACCTGGCCATCGTTGACTCCGACCAGCCGCTCGCCGGTACCTGCCTGAAGGCCTGTGATGGCATCGCCGTTGATGGTGGCGTCGCTGTCTGGCTGACCATCGCCTTTGAAGTCGAAGGTGGTCATGCCACCACTGCCGCCGGTATCGGCCAGCAAGGACATGAAGAAGCCTTCCCGGCCGCCGCCGCAGGGGTCGGATTCATCGGGGAGCAGCGTCGAGAAGCGAACACGGCGCGGCAGGCTGCTCGAAATCGAGGGTGCAGCAATCACGCGCTCGCCGGGAGGCAGTTCGATGCGCCAGCCGCGCTGGTTACTGGAAGGCGCAAGGTTGGTGCTCGCCCGCAGGTTGAAGCCATCTCGCGACGCATTGCCGCTAATGCGCTGGGTCAACAGGTCCGATGTGCCATAGGTCGTCGTGCGGCCGACACGGTCCTGAATGCCCAGAAACTGCTGCGTGGCATTGTTGCCAATGTCGCCCGAGCGGAAATAGCTGCCGGTGCCGAACATGACCATCAGCGTATCGGGGGAGCCGCTGCTCAGCGTCACCGCTGGGGCAGAGGTAATGGGCTGGCTGGCGCTGCCCTGGTAAAGCCGATTGACGCTGCTGCCTGCCGTAAGCGGGAAGCGCCACATATTGCCTGCCAGGTCGCCGGCGTAAGCAAAGCGTGCACCGTTGTAGCTGGGCCAGGCCGTGACGGTGGGCGTTGCCAAACCGTTGGGGGCCGCTTCGCTACCGGTGTTGGTTTTGAGATGCGCAATGAGGCGCCCGGTCGTGAGGTTGACCACAAACAGCGAGGCCTGATAGCCAACGCTGTTGTAGCCATTGCCGAAGATGGCCGCCCAGGTGCCGTCGGTGAGCTGGGTGATGGTGGGCTGGCTGACCCCTGTACCCAGTTCCGGATGGCGGAACTCCCAGAGCACGCTGTTGGCTCCCATGTTGGCGGGGTTGCTCACATCCAGTGCAAACACCGTACGGCCACCTGCACCCATGGTGCCGACGGCAACGGCTGAAGGCCCACCGGAAATGTTGACGTCGCGAACGGCTGGGGTGCCGTCGACGAAGTAGCGGTGGTTATAGTCGGTACGCGTCAGGGAGCGGATGGGCGGCGCTTCCCCTTGTGTCAACTCTGACGGCAGATACGCGAATAGCTCCTGTCCCGTGTTGGCATGAAAACCATGCAGCATGCCGTCGTTGGCGGCCACCATCAGCAGCGGCGGGCGGCTGCCAGCCCCTTGCAGAAGCACCGGATTGGCGTTGATGATATCGCCCAGCAACGACTGCCGAGTGCGTAACCCCTGCACGTTTTCGCCCTGCAGCCAGCGCACCTCGGCGCTGGTCAGGCCGCTGGTCTCTGCGCTGAGCAGGGCGCCTGCGCGGCTGCCGTTTTCCAGCCGTCGAGTCGTCAGCAAACGGCGGTTGCCTGCCTGCTGGGCAAGCTGCGTTTCGGCATTCCAGCGGCTGCTCCTGCTGCCATCTGCTTGAACGGCAAAAGCCGCCAGGCGGCCTGACCAGTCCTCGCTTCTAAACCCCGCCGTATAGAGCAGATTGCCGTCTTCCACGCCGAATTCGTCGCTGTTGACTGCCGCCGAGGTATTGGATTGAGACGCGGCGATGATGCTGCCCAGCACCTGCTGCATCACCTGATTCAACGAGGCTTCGTCGTTGGCAAAGTAGGCACGCTCGGTGCCTCCGGCGCGGGCCAGGTCGCCCAGCGGGTCGTCCGAGACATTGGGGAGGTTGGCGATGTCCGGCGGCAGGTTGAAGCCGACTACATAGGTGCGCACAGGGTTCGAGAGCTGTGCCCCCGTGTCGTCATAAAGCCGTTTGATGGCCGCTTCTGCGCTGGCCAATGCGCCACTGACGTTGTTGCCCAGCGAGTTGCCAAAGCGGTCCACTGAAGGTAAGCCATCGGTCAGCCAGATATTGGCATTGATCAAGCACTGCTGGGCGTCGGGATTATTGAGGTTGGGAATCGAGATGCCTGCACGGCGCCCCTGGTTGGTGCCAAACGCACTGCCGCTGCCACTGTTGTTCAAGAAGTAATCACGCGCGGTGTACATGGTGCCTTCGATAGGGGTCAAGCCAGCGGAGATAAGGGGCCAGCTTGGGTCTGTCATGGGGTTGCCGCGGCCATCCCACTCATGGCGCTGTGGGCTGAGCTTGGTTTCAATGGCTGTCCAGTGATCGATGTTCAGCGTGCCATCGTCATTAAGTCCACCAATGGGTACATGTAAATAACCGAGTCCAGGTGACGATGTGGTTCGCCACTCGAGTTGATTGAGTTGGAGGGATAATACGTGTGCTCCCCAGTTAGGAATACCGCGCTGGCGCAAGCTGTCTACGAGTGGAAGACCGGCTGTTGAAACGCTACCCCAGCTTCCTACAGGGTTTGTGTAATAGAGACTCACTGGTGCGCTAGGGCGTTGTTCATCACGGCAAGTAAATACACCGCAAACACGACGATGGGAATCTGTTGTTAGTTCGTAACTATTCAGGTGGTTGCGGATAGCCTGTCGACAACCACCTGATTTTTCTGGCATAGTGCACAGCATCATTCGGCACACCTATGCGGCGATATGACCATC
>NZ_BMXN01000027.1 GCF_014651775.1 Vreelandella hamiltonii | reverse complement strand
TATGTTGGGCATGGCACTGTCTGGGTGAATGGCGATAATGGCTATATTGCCATGCAGGTCAGTGGGTTAGAAGTGCTTCCGGGGGCCGGTCTCACGGATTCAGGTCTTTCTCATTTATCGTCGTTCTGAGGTTTCAATAAAAAATGTCTTGGTCAATTCGTTATGTTGGTGATGAAAGGTCATTTGCTCGTTGGGGTGGAGTAAAAGATATTTACTTTTCGTTAGACCAGTTTGAATCCGTGGATAGTTTAGTTGATGGCTGCTACACGATTTATGAAAGTGGCGCTTTGATTGATATTAATGTAGAAGCTGCAAGTGCTGGGCCTCTGTTGGTTTTTTTCAATGGGGCTAAAAATAGAGAGGATAGTACGAAGCTTCCTATTTTTTCCGGTGCTAAGGTAACGCCTTCAGGTAAAGCAAGTCGGCTTTCCATTAATGATCCAGCCTTGTATCTCGCAGATGATATATCTATGGGTTGGTACGCAGGCACTAAAACGATTGCTCTGCAAAAAGATATTATACCGAGAATTGTAAGTAAAGTTGCATCTCTTCTTTCAGCCAGCAAGATTGTCTTTGTGGGTGGTTCTGCGGGAGGTTTTGCCAGCCTGTTTTATGCTTCAAAGTTCCCGGATTCTATTTGTATAACATCAAATCCTCAAACATCAATTTTTAGATATTACAAATCACACGTTAATCGTTATTTGAAGTATGGTTTTGATGTGGAGAGTGTGGATGCTGTTAGAGCTAATTCAAAGCTGACGCGTGGCACCGTTACCAATTTGTTGAAATATTACGATGGTTCTCTTAAGAACAAAACGCTTTACATGCAAAACCAAAAAGATTTGCATCATGTAAATCGTCATTATATTCCATTCTTGGAGTCGCTTGGTGTTGAACCCATGCTGAATGCAGGGGCGCATCAACATAACGATCACTTAGTGACGTGTAATGGTGATTGGGGCGATGGACATAAAACAGCTCCAAGGGGTTTTTGGGCAAACGTTCTAAATAATGTCGTTGAGAATGTCAATGATATTGAAGATATGTTTGCTCATAAGCGGGCGGCGGATCTTTTTAAGTGATTTTGGTGGCTCAGGCAATGATGAATGAACACGATGTTGCTTTGTTTGAATCTGTTAAGAGCTGCAATGTCCATAGTAGCTCGCTATGCTGCCATGCGATAATGGCAAGTGCGTTAGCTCGTGATGTTAAGGTTTATATCTATTCTGCTGAAGAGATTAAAAAAATATGCGCTACGCACGGTCTGAAGTTTCGCCAAAGTTATTACGGTGTAGGGCAAGTTTTTTCATTGACCTATGGCGATAAAACCTATCTTGTTAATAAGACCAAGTTTCTACTTTCTAAACTGCCGCCTGCTTTTTCAAAGAAAGCATTGAAAGATAGTGAGCATCTAGGTGTCGATTCACCCAAGGGTGTTTTTTTTAAAAAGAATCAGTTCTCATCTAAGCTGCTTGAAAAAAACGGTATCAAGTTTCCCGTTGTGTTGAAGCCGGTTGGCGGAAGCATGGGAAAGGGCGTTGTTCTCGATTTGAAAAGCATTAGTGCACTAAAAGTAGCAATAGAGAATAGTGTGTCTGATGATCTGGTAGTAGAAGAACAAGTGTCTGGTGATGAATATCGTATTTACCTTGTAAAAGGTAAGTACTTTGGTGCTGTCAAAAGAGTGCCTGCCAATGTTGTAGGTAACGGCGTGATGACAGTTGAGCAACTGATTAAGCAAAAAAATGCGTTAAAAAAGCAAAAACATCACCCTCTGATCAAAAAGGAAAGCGCGTTGGCTTTCCTATCTGCTCAAGGGAAAAGCGTTGATGTAGTGCCAGCTGATGGTGAGTTTGTTGCTTTAACTAATGTGCTGGGTCGCTCCTCAGGTGGAGATGTGTACGATGTTTCTCATCAAATGCCTGGCTGGGTGTTGAAAAAAATAGATAAGCTAGGGAGTTATTTTAACGATAGTTTATGTACAGGCTTGGATGTTATTGTCAATGAAGAGAGCTGTTATCTGATTGAGGCGAATAACCGGCCACAGTTGAGTTCTTTGCTTATGCCTGATGATGGGAAAGGCAGAAATATTGCAGACGCACTGGTCAGTGCCCTTTTTCCGACCACTCAGATAAAATATGTGATTGGTGGCAGAATTGGCGACATAAAAAAATCCGTCAATTTGTCTAGAAAGAATGATACAGGAATATTATTGGATCCTGGGGTTAATCGCTATCCATTAACCTCTGATTCAGTTAATGATCTCAAGTTTAAGGAGTTGAGCTCATTTTCAAATAGTAATAGGCTGGTGTTACGCCGAGAGATCCATTCCCGAGGCTTGTTTTTTGACACTTGGAGCACTGAGAAGGGAAGCAAGCGTTGGTCTATTACCAGTGCTCAACGGTCTATTGTTTTTCGTGAGAATATGCCTGCCCAAACGTCTTATGCTACAAGGGCCCTCACAAATGATAAAGAGAAAACCAAGCAGCGTCTGTCTAAATATGGTATCCATGTGCCTTCCGGTATTAGGGTTAAGCAATCGGATTTCAATGCTGCTGAAAAATGGTTTGATTCTCTTGGTTCCAGTCCTTTAGTGGTTGTTAAGCCTTATAATGGTTCGGGTGGAAAGGGAGTTACTTCGGGTATCGCATCAAAGAAAGTGATGCTTGATGCTCTTGCTGGCTTGGACGATGACGATGCTGTATTAGAAGAGCATATCAATGGTTTTGATTATCGCTTGTTTGTAGTAGGCGGTAAGTTCAAGTATGCCATTAAACGACATCCTGCACACGTTGTAGGTGATGGTGTCTCTACGGTATCAATGCTCGTAAATGCAAAGAACAAAGTTCGAAGACATAATCCATATACTGGCAAATATTTGCTAGCGTTAGATCAAGCTGTCATCGAACGTATTTCGAGTAAAGGCTATTCTCCTGAGTCTATTCTTGACGCTGGAGAAGTGTTGTATTTGCAAACTATTGCCAATATCGGTGCAGGGGGCGATAGTGAGGATGTGACGGAGCTTGTGCACGCTGACTTTATTGAAATCGCTGAGCGTGTTTATGGCGCATTTGAAAATCTTGCATTCTGTGGTTTGGACCTTATTACGGAAGATATCAGTTGCTCATCAGGCGCACAACGTTATGCCGTTATTGAAGTAAATGCTAACTGTGATTTAGCAATGCATCACTTCCCTACGCGGGGAGAGCCACGTGATGCAGCGGGGGCAATTCTTGAAAATCTTTTCCCAGAGTCATCACCTGCGTCTGTTGTAAGGCGTCAATTAACGATATGCGGGAAGGTTCAGGGCGTAGGCTATCGCAAGTGGTTGGCCCGTCAGGCAAGACTGCGCTCTATATATGGAACAGTATCCAATCAGAAAGATGGCTCTGTAGTCGCTATGGTTCAGGGCAGCGACTCTGCGATCTCTGACCTGGTACGTGCGGCGAATCAAGGGCCTGCCAAAGCACTGGTCAGTTACGTTAACGTAACGGATGGAGGGAGTGTCAGCGTCCTGGATAATTTCTCCATCACTTGATGTCACAAACGATGGGTGCATTCCATGACTCGAGGAGCCAGCAGCATTGATTAGGTTTTGGACGCTTGGGCTGACCCTAGTGGTCCTGTTCGCTCTTTGGTGGTCTGGCATTCAAGCGCCGCCCACCTCTGAGCAGGCCATCGAAACATTCGATAACCCTACTTTTTCCTCTCAGGGGCAAAGTCTTGTCGAGCACTCCCGTACCCAGTTAGCACCCGGCCATGGGGTCAATGGCAGTACTGCGTTGCGTGTTGACTATGAAGGATACGAGCGCGGCAGCCGTCGGGTAGTGGTGTCGCCTCGTATTGATCCTGCACTCCAGTATGAGCTCTCTTTCTGGGTTCAGTTCTGTGAAGGGTTTGATTTCGCTCGAGGTGGCAAGTTACATGGGCTAGGGCCTGCCAGCCCGGTGGCGGGTGGCAATGAACCCAGTGCCGACCAGTGGAGCGCCCGTTTGATGTTCCGCGGCGATGGCGGCTTGCAAACCTATGTTTACCACCAGGATATGGCAGGGCGTTATGGTGATACACGCCGTGCAGAGGCGTTCCAGTTTACGCCAGGGCAGTACCACCATGTGCGTATGCAGGTAGACTTGAACGCCCCTTCCTCTGCGAATAATGGGCAGGTGCTGGTGTGGGTGGATGATGCATTGGTCATCGAGCATACCGGTTTGCGCTTTCGAGATGTCGAAAACGATCAGAGTCTGATTCAGCGGCTGATGTTCAGTACGTTTCATGGGGGCAGCAGCCCTGAGTGGGCTCCAAGAGACAGCACGGGGGCCTTCAAGACAGACTGTGCCTTCTTCGATGATTTTAGCATGCTAATTAAATAGACAGTGGGTTGATTGCAAGGTCTTGTCCTGCACAGTGACGATGTGCTATACCTTTGTATCATAAGAATTCATAGATGTTTTAAAATGTAAGTCCAATAATAACGATATCACGCCACTCCCATGAAGCTGTTTAAAGGCAGTTGGCGTGGTGTTGTTATATTGTCATGTCGTATTGCTTTGAGTGGTTTTCTTGGGGTGGCGTGCTTTTCCATTGTTGGACAAGCCGGTGATCAGGAGAAAATCAATGAAAAAGCACATGTTTGTCATGATCCGCTATAGCGTTTTGTCTGAAAACAACACTGCTTGGGTCATTGGTCGTGATAACGAATTTGAAGCCTATAAAAAAGAGCTGTTCTCTGATGAGCGCATGTCGTTACATGAAGAGCTTTTCTTCAACGTAACGCTGCCTTCCTTGCAGAAAATGTCGCCTGACAAGACAACGGTATTGGTGTTTACGTCAGAAGCATTGCCTGAGAAGAACATGCAGCAATTACAGCGAGCACAGCAAGCCTGCCCCCATCTTGAAATCGTGCCTCTTTCCAGCAAAGGGGGGGTTATCTCGAAAATGCAGCAGCACCTGCTGAGTCGCTTGGAAGCATTTGGCGGTGAGGTATGTTACGCCACCGTTCGCCTGGATGACGATGATGCGCTGGCGGATGATTTTGAAGAGCAGCTATACCATTATATTTCGCCTGAATTCGAAGGCCATGCCATTACGTTTGCAAATGGTTATGAAGGTATCTATGAAGAGGGCGGATATTCTTCTTTTTTGCCACGGCATAGCCCCAAAATTGCGATGGGCCTGTCTTTGGTGCAAGTGTATCGGCCTTCCTCTCCTCCACGGTTACTCTCAGTATATAGCTTGGGTAATCACACCAAGGTGGATGAAAAGCATCCGCTGGTGGTTAATCCACGCTTTCCTATGTACGTGCGCACGGTACATCCGGGCAGTGACATTTTTGCCAAGCAGTTCAAGCAGAAGTTGAAAAAATCACGTGCAGCCAAGACGGCTGGCCAAAGTACAGTAGCTGAGCGCTTCTGCTTCTTGCGTGAAGGCAATGCAGTGGCGCTTGAAACGTTGCCGCAGCTTGATTTTCTGGGCGAGGGATTTTCTGCTGCTTGCTTGGTGACCCATCATAAAAGTGTCTTGGTGTACTCACACAGTAGTGAAGAAATCCATCACTGCCACCCCCGCGATGTGGTGCTGGACCATGACGATGAGCTGGTCTGCTTTGATCGTGAAAAGCACGCACTGACCCTCAGTGAAACAGGCAAGCAGCTGTTTCTCGATAACCGAAATGTCTTTTCCACCAATGATTCCTATGGCTGTAAACCGTTGGCTTTCAAGCGTAATGGCCGCGGGCTCGCGATCGTAGTGAAAGGTGCAGAGCGTTATTTGTCTGCAGAGCGTTCAGGCGAAGTGAGCTTCAAGAAAAACTGCAAAGCATGGGAAGTGTTTTACTTGAACTGATGCGGACTGAGTTGGCGATGGCCTGGGGGAGTGGGCGCTGAGCTTTCCAGGCCGTCTTTTGCGATAACATGCATACTGCCTTAGGAAGGCATCCCCCTTTGTAGGGAACTTTCTGGTGAATGTGATGGTTATGATGAATCGATGGGCGCGTAGTTTGTTACAATCGCGCCGACTCTGTCGCTTTGGCGATGACTGATGCAACGATGCTTGTTGGAGAACCTTAAGGATGAAGATTGCAGTTGCCGGTACGGGCTATGTTGGCCTTTCTAACGCGATGCTGTTGGCCCAGCACCATGAGGTGGTCGCGGTCGATATCGTGCCTGAAAAGGTCGAGATGCTGAATAACCGCGTATCACCGATTGAGGATGCGGAAATTTCAGCGTTTTTGGCCCGGGAAGACCTGCACTTCACGGCAACCCTGGATGCCAAAGCGGCTTACGCGGGGGCGGCGTTTGTCATTATTGCCACGCCCACCGACTACGACCCGGACACCAACTATTTCAACACCAAAAGCGTTGAGGCCGTGATTCAGCAGGTCATGGAGATCAACCCGGATGCGGTCATGGTCATCAAGTCCACCGTGCCGGTGGGCTATACACAGGAAACTGCTGAGCGTTTGAACACGCAGAATCTGCTGTTTTCGCCTGAGTTCCTGCGTGAAGGCAAGGCTCTGCACGATAACTTGTACCCTTCGCGCATCATTGTGGGCGAGCGTTCGGAGCGGGCGGCGACTTTTGCCGAGCTGTTGAAGCAGGGTGCCATCAAGCAGGAAGTCGATGTGCTGTTGACCAACAGCACGGAAGCAGAGGCAATCAAGCTGTTCGCCAATACTTATCTGGCCATGCGCGTAGCGTATTTCAATGAGCTGGATACCTACGCCGAAACTCATGGGTTGGATGCCAAACAGATTATCGAAGGGGTAGGGCTGGACCCGCGCATTGGCAAGCATTACAACAACCCCAGCTTCGGTTATGGCGGCTACTGCCTGCCTAAAGATACCAAGCAGCTGTTGGCGAATTATCAGGATGTGCCCAACAACATGATTCAGGCCATCGTGGAAGCGAACCGCACTCGCAAAGATTTTATCGCGGAGTCGGTGTTGCGCCGTGAGCCGGAAGTGGTGGGCGTGTACCGTTTGATCATGAAAACCGGTTCCGATAACTTCCGTGCCAGTGCCATGCAGGGCGTCATGAAGCGTCTTAAGGCCAAGGGCATCGAAGTGGTGGTGTTCGAACCTGCCTTGGATAAAGAGAAGTTCTTTGGTTCTGTGGTGATGCGCGACTTCGACGCCTTCAAACAGAAGGCAGATGTGATCTTGGCAAACCGCATGGTGCCTGAGCTGGAGGATGTGGTGGACAAGGTCTATACCCGTGACCTGTTTGGCAGCGATTGAGCGAGCCCATGGAAATTTAACGCTTCGGGTATGCTATATTGCCGCTAGGCCTCGGTTTTATTTATAAAAACGTGTTGCCCATAAATGCATGTAAGGGCCGTCAACCCAGGGTTTGACGGCTTTTTTGTATGTAGGGTTTTGGGATTTCACTTTTCGCTAATGGGTTGCCATGTTTTCTTTTCTGGCTAAATGGTGGGGTCGGCCTTCATCGGCCCAAGATGCTGTTCACGCCACTCCGCTACGGCAGGATGACGCGGCTGATTTCGATGCTCAGTGGTATCTCGACGCTTATCCCGATGTGGCTGAGGCGGGGTTGGACCCGTGGCAGCATTATCAGCGCCATGGCCGGGCAGAGGGCCGGCAGCCTTTTCGCAACCGAGTGGTGGGCTGGGAGCATGCGTTATGGCGAGGAGCCGATCGTGTCATGCTGCCTCGTTTAGCGCAGCTGCTTTCCTCGTCTTCTGCCAATGCTACCGAGCGGCTGGCGGCGCGTTGGGCGTTAGCACGCTGGTATGCCTGGCAGCAGCGTTGGGATGCGGTGCTGGATAGCCTGATGCCGGAAGGGCGGTGGGAGGCTTTTTCGTCCCCTGGGCCGGCGCTGTTGGTCATTGATGCGTGTTGTCGGGGTAAGGTGGCTCGTCACACTAGGGGGGCAGCTCAGCAGGTGCTGACGTTTTTAGAGAGCCATTACCCACATTTGGCCGACACCGCTCTGGCACGCTGTAACATGCAGCAATGGTTGAATGAGCCTTCCGCATCGTCATTGGGTGTTTTGAATGCCATGTTCGAGGCGCATGATCTCGCTCCCGTTGGTCTGGGTGATGATGCGTCTTCGTTTGCGCTGTCTGCTTTGCAGCTTGCTGGGGGCACGGGCAATAAAGAGGTCAATAATGTCATTCCGTTGAAATTGGTGAGTGTCATTATTCCGCTTTATAACGCTGAACGCACCATTGCCACGGCGTTGCGCGGGCTGTTTGCGCAATCTGGCGTGCGCCTTGAAATCATCGTGGTAGATGATGCCAGTGCGGATGACGGTGCTGCGGTAGTCAAGGCGCTTCAGCATGAGGCTCCCTCCCATGTGCAGCTGGTGTTGCTGCGCCACGAGCGTAACCAGGGGGCCTATGCGGCACGTAATACTGGGCTGAAAGTGGCGCGTGGTGAGTTCATTACTACCCACGATAGTGATGACTGGTCTCACCCTCAGAAATTGTGGCACCAATGTCAGGCGCTGGTGGCGCAGCCGCAGGTGCAGGCCTGCCTTTCGCATTGGGTACGTGTTACGCCGTCTTTGCACTTCCACCGCTGGCGCTTGGATGAGTTTGGGTGGGTCTATCCGAATATGTCTTCGTTGATGTTTCGGCGCTCGACGTTCGAGGCGTTGGGCTATTGGGATCGCGTGAACGTCAATGCCGATACCGAGTTCCGGTATCGTGTGGAAGCGGCTTTTGGGCCGGAAAGTGTGGCTGAGGTGCTGCCAGGTGTGCCCCTGTCATTTGGCTTGAGTGATAAAGGGTCATTAAGCCAGCATACCAGCACGCATTTGGTAAGTCAGTTCAGTGGAGCACGGTTCCGTTATATGCAGATGGCTCGCCAGTGGCATCAGGCAGCAGAAAGCAGAACGGCGCTGTTGATGCCTTTTATGCCTGAGTCAAGGCCATTTGCAGCACCGCTTTCGATGCTGCGCGAGCAGTCGCCTGCCAATGGGCCGTTGACCGATTTCGAGCGGGTCTGCGAATCCACGCTGTTTGATGCTGGGTGGTACCTTGCCCGTTACCCGGATTTGCTGAATACGCCAACCGAGCCGCTGCTGCATTTCTGGGAGGCGGGCGCCGCCGAAGGCCGAGATCCAGGGCCCGATTTTTCTACGTCTGGATATTTACGTTATTACCCGGAGGTGGCTCAACTTCCTTGTCAGCCGCTGACTCATTTTTTAAAGACGGGGTACGCACACGACTTTTCAGCCTTGCCAGAGTGGGAGGGGGAGCAGGCGTTTTCTAACCGGCCAACCGTCATGTTGTGCGCGCATCAGGCGGGTAAGACGCTGTTTGGCGCTGAGCGTAGCCTGTTGGATGTGCTGGATGCCATGGTCAAGCTGCGTTGGAATGTAGTGGTTACCTTGCCTGAGGCCATGAATGCCGAGTATGAGCAGGCCATTTTGAAGCGTTGCCGGGTGTTGGCCGTACTCCCCTATGGCTGGTGGCAGGCAGGGCGGTTGCCGGTCGAGAGGACGGTTGCTCATTTCGAAACATTGATCGAGCGCCACAAGGTCAATGCGATACACGGTAATACAGCAGTGCTTTTGGAACCTTATGTGGCGGCACGCCGAGCGGGGTTACCAACGCTGGTGCATGTTCGTGAATTGCCGCGTCATGATCCAGGCTTGTGTGCCTTGTTGGGCGCTGAGCCTGAGGCGGTGGTGGCCCATGTTCATGCACAAGCCGATGTGGTGATCGCCAACTCACGCTGCGCTGCCGAGGCATTTGCACTGCCGTCTTCAACGCCCGTGTGCGTGGTGCCTAATACGATCCATATGCCGCCATTATTGGCGCTGCCGCCCGTGCGTTTTTCACCCGGCGAGCGTCAGGGTGGGGTAAGGGTGGGCATGTTGAGTAGCAATGTTGCCAAAAAGGGCATCGATGACCTGGCCACCATGGCTCGTCACCTGCAAGCTTTGTCGCCCTTTGCTGAGGTGGTGGTGTTTGGGGCCTGCACCCCTGAGATAAAAGCGCTATTGGCGCGTCAGGCGCAGGGCCGTGCGCCTTCCAATGTGCGCTTTGCGGGTTACGTAGAACGCCCTGAAGAGGCGTTGGCTCAGCTTGATATCGTGGTGAACCTATCCCGCTTTCAAGAGTCTTTTGGGCGTACTGTACTCGAAGCCATGGCGGCAGGACGGCCGGTAGTGGCTTATCAGTGGGGCGCATTGGGCGAGCTGGTCGTTGATGGTGAAACGGGGTATCTCGTGCCGTATGGCGACCCGGCGGCGGCAGCCCAGCAGGTGGCAAAGTTGGCCGCTGCGCCCGCTCAATGCCGACGCTTCGGTCAGGCTGCACAGCAGCGAGCGGTGACTTGGTTTAGTTCGGCTGAGCTGGGCAGTGCATTGTGCAAGGCGTATCGGTTAACCGGTGTGTCTGCCTTTGCAGATACACCGTGATCGACTACGTGGCATTGATTACGTGACATCGACTACGTGACAAAACCATACAGATCCAGCGGAGGGACATGCTTGAAGCTTGCCATTGCTGCTATCGTCAAGAATGAACGAGAGAGCCTTCCCGAGTGGATGGCGTTTCATTTGTCGGTAGGCGTTAGCCACTTTTTGATTGCCGATAATGAAAGCGATGATGGCACGTATGAGTGGCTGGCTCCTATGCAAAAGGCAGGGCTGGTGACCTTGCTGTCTGTGCCCACCGAGGGGCAGCCGCCTCAGTTGCAGGCGTATCGGCAATTGTTGCATCATTGCCCTCAACTTATTGATCTGTTGGCGTTTATTGATGTCGATGAGTTCTTGCTACCCACCACTGAAACCCTAGAAGATGACGAGTATCCTTTGTTGTCGTGGTTGAAAACGCGCTTTTCTGACCCTGAGGTAAGTGCGTTGGGGCTGAACTGGGCCTGCTTTGGCTCTGCTGGTGCCAGGTTTCGTGAGGATGGGCTGGTCATCGAACGCTTCACTCGGCGTGCCCGGCAGGACTTCGGGCCTAACCATCACATAAAAAGTGTGGTCAGGCCGCGTGATGTCGAGTGTTTTATCAACCCGCATATTGCTCGCTTGCGCCATGGCCACTATCTCAATAGCCATGGGGCGCCGCTGATTGCACGTCAGGGGCCGAATGGCTCGGTTAGCCAGGGGTTGAGCGACACTGTTTGCTGGGACGGCGCGCGGATAAACCACTATTTGGTCAAGTCGGTAGAAGAGTTTGTGCTGGGCAAGGCTCAGCGTGGCAGTGCTGCCACCCCCCATTATCAAAAGCAGCGTGACTACTTTATGCGCCATGACCGTAACGATGTTGAGTGTCATGTGGCCGCTCAATTCGCGCCTAAGGTTAAACAGAAAATGAAATGGTTGCAGCAGCTTGCAGATAAGCAACATGACGTAACAGAAAATGCCGACGAGCGCTCGGCAGGGCAGGACCTGAAGCGCTGGCTAACGCGCCGTGTGAAGGAGTGGACTCATGCTACCCCAGAGCATGAACGAACCCCGATTGAACGCTGGTCGTTGGATTATCCTTCACCGCAGCGCGGGTCGCGTTTTCTGCCTTCTGGACGAGTGGTACAAGGGTGGCTGCTGCTGCCTGAGCATCTACAGGACATGCGAGCTCAGGTTCGCATCGTTGCTCGCTGGTTGCCCGTCTACGAACTGTGTTATCCGTTGGATATCGAGCGTCCTGATGTCATCGAGAATGTGCTGAGCGTAGCCGCCGAAGGGCACGCTCAGCAGCGGTGCGGTTTTCGCTTTACGGTGCCGCCCTTGTTGAGAGAGTTTTCACTGTGGCTTGCGTTGGGTGATGAGCGCTGGCTGTTGCAAGACGTTCACGTGGATACTCAGGATGTTGCTCCTTCACAGCCATTGAAAGTCCTCGAAGGTAAAAAAGGGTGGCTGTTTCTGGATAATGATACCAATGGCAGCGTAGACCAATTTACGGGACGGATGCAGCTGACCCAGGCTGGCGTGGAGGGGTGGCAGGCGTATCTGCGCCAATTGTCAGAGGTGGCGGGCCAGGTGCCCTGCGCGTTGTTGGTGGCGCCTTCCAAAGAGAGTGTCATGGGCGAGCAGTATCACCCTCAACAGGGCGGGGAGACAGGTCCCATGCAGCAGGTATTGGCATTGCCAGAAGCTGCTGAGTTGGTGTACCCCGTGGCGGCGCTGAAATCATTGGGAGACGGTGCTTTTATCCCGACCGATACGCACTGGACGCATCAGGGGGCGATGACCGCAACGCTGGCTTTTGCCGAGCGCTTGGGGCTGGATGCGTCGTCGTGTGCGTCAGTGTTTGCCAAAGATCGCTACAAGAAAAGAACCATGGGGGGGGACTTGGGCAATAAGTTGGCGCCCAAACAGACGTCCGTGGTGGAGGTCCTGACTTCTTTTACGCATACCCGCTACAAGACTTATGACAATGGCCTGCCTAATTTTGGCCGTCTGATGGTGATGGAGTACCCGAAAGCGCTGATGCCTGGCACGTGCTTGCTGTTTGGTTCCTCGTCCAGCTATTCCATGTTCAATTATCTGTGCCGCCTTTTTCAGCGCGTGGTGTTCGTGCATAGCGCAGGTAATGTTGACCCTGCTCTGGTGCAGGCTGTCAGCCCTGCTTATCTGGCCGCTCAGACCAATGCGCGCTTTGTGATTCAAGTACCTACAGTGGCCTATAGCTTACAGGAGATGGTGCAGAGCAAGTCGTCCCAGCTCGACGAGAAAGCACTTGAGGGTGTGCTGGAACGGCGTATCATCGCCGAGGATGAGTACCTGCAAACGGTGGGCATTCTGCCTTGGGCGCAGGCGGCTCGGGCACTTATTTCATGAAGGTTGCCTTGTCAAAGAATTGGGTTGAGGTGTGAATGGGGCAGCATACAGTTCGCTTTAAAGAATGGATGGCCGCGCTGGGTCGTTTGATTGACATGCCGCCTATCTGGCGGCGTCAGCCTGTCTTGAATATCAGAAATACGCCTTCGGCGCTTGATGAAGCAGTCGAATATGAACGCGAAAACGGTACTGTCGACTGCGAGGTAGTCGGCGACAAGCCTTGGCCAGGCTGGAATATGATCGAGCTGGATGGGCTGGCGGGTGATGCTCACGGTGCTGCTACTTTGGTGCTTCATACGCGGCAGGGGGAGCTTGAATCCTCTGTTTCTTTACGTCCTGGTAAAACGACTAAACGGATTGTTTGGGTGCCGCTGGGCGTTGTTGGTATTACGCTTTCTTTCAGTGCTTCCGAGGCGGCGCTGCAGTCGGCTACGTTGCGATGGGTGTGGTTGACGCCTTGGTTTGCACATAACCGCTTGGCGCGCCGGCTTATCAATAACCATGAAGACTTCAAGGGGCTGCGTACTCGCAAGGTGATCCGGCAATTGCATGTCGCGTCTGTGGCGGAAGGGTGCTCCTGGCGTAAAGTGGCCCTTACTGCCTATGACCAGACACATGCGAAGCAGCACATCAACGATGATTATGTGCGCTGGATCGATGTCAAAGAGCCTTCTGCTCACCTTGATGCTCAGGCCTTTATTTCCAGGCTGGCGCACGCGCCTTTGTTCTCGCTGATCATGCCCGTGACTCTGGAAGATTTTGAAAAAGGCGAGAAACATTTTGTTGCCACGATCAATTCGCTCAAGGCGCAAAGCTATTTCTTTTGGGAAATATTCATCGTGTTGTCGGCTGAGATTACCGATGCACAAAGGCGAAGTCTTGAGCGTTATATTCCTTCTACCAGCCGTATCAATCTGATCAGGAGCTATCACCGCACCTATGCGAAGTTGGATCACCAGGGGTTTATTCAAACCCAAGGGGATGGCGTGTTGCGGATTAGCGTTGGCGACCAGCTATCACCAGAGGCGCTGAGCCAACTGGCCAGGGCATGGAACGAGTATCCGGATGCGCAGCTGTTCTATGGCGATGAAGATGCCATTAATGAAAATGGCGAGCGTAGCAAGCCGGTTTTCAAGCCAGATTGGAACCCTGATTTATTGCTGTCTACCAATTACATTGGTCGCCTGGCACTCTACAAGCGTAAACTGCTATGGCAGCTGGAAACCGAGCAAGCAGACCTGTTGTCACATCTGACTAACCGAGCGGCTGTCGACTACGCCTTGGCGTTGACGTTTTTGATGTGGAAGAGTGTCCATGGGAGTGAGCGTTCGGTTCATCATTTACCTGCAATGCTGTATCACCGTAGTACGCTATTTCGCTATTCACTTTCTCAAGCGGATGCCATACAGCTGGTAACGCACGTATTGAAACAGCATGTGGCCAGTAATCATGCGGTTGTTCACCCTGGTTTGCTGGAGCATAGCGTGCGTATCGAGTGGCCGATTCCGCGCCCTGCGCCATTGGTAAGTCTGTTGATTCCTACCCGTAATGGGGTGGATATCCTGCGGCCTTGTGTAGATGCCATTCTTGCTCGTACGGCATATACCCATTTTGAAGTGCTGATTCTGGATAATCAAAGTGATTGCCCGGAGGCGCTGGCCTATATGAACGAAGTGGAGCAGCGTGATGCTCGCGTGCGAGTTTTGCGGTGGGATCACCCGTTCAATTATTCAGCCATCAATAATTTTGGTGCAACGCACGCGCATGGCTCGATTATTGGGCTGATAAATAACGACATTGAACCCATCAACGAGCACTGGCTAACCGAAATGGTCGGCCAAGTGTGTCGCTCTGAAATCGGCTGCGTTGGCGCTAAGCTTTACTATCCTAATGGAATGTTGCAACATGGTGGGGTCATCCTTGGGTTAGGCGATGTGGCGGGTCATGCGCATCGCTTCTTCCCGCGGGAAAGCGATGGTTATAACGGGCGTTTGAAAGTTGTGCAGAATCTTTCTGCTGTTACTGCCGCATGTTTGTTATTGCGAAAAAGTGTCTTTAATAAAGTGAAGGGCCTGAACGAGCGCGAGTTGGCAGTTGCTTACAACGATGTCGATTTGTGTTTGCGTGTTCGAGAGGCAGGTTACCGCAATTTATGGACACCTTATGCAGAGCTGTATCATCACGAGTCTATTTCCCGTGGTGCAGATGACACGCCTACCAAACGCGCACGGTGGCTGAGCGAAGTTGCTTATATGCGCCGCCGTTGGGCCAAACAGTTGGATAATGACCCTGCTTACAACCCTAATTTGACGCTGGTGCATGAAGATTTCTCACTCCGTTAACATGCTGGTGATACCTGTGAGTAACGCCATGTCTGTTTGGCCAGCTTCACGGCATGGTGTGCTCATGTGTTTTGTGTGCCTGCAAGATGCCTTATGACCCCGAAAGCAGACTGGGTTGTTTTTAGCGACGGCAGCAGGCCGACGGAAGATATCTACTTTCTTGAATCTGCTGTACCGGCGCTTCGCCAACAGGGTTTGCGCATTGAGCGCGTGATGGCTTCGAGGTGGTTTGCCGCGCCGTGGCTGCTGGGGCGAGATTTTCTGGATCATTATGCGGGGGCCAATCTGGTCGTGTGCCGCTCCCTGCCTGCCGCATGGATACGCTGGCTAAGACGTCATCGTCGTGTCTTTGGCTACGTCGTGTATTTGATCGATGATGATATCTCTGCCGCTGCCGCCGATGTATCACTCCCCGATGCTTACCGTAAACGCATGGCAGGTATTGCCGATAGCCAGACAGGATTGCTGGCCTTGTGTGATGAGGTGGTCGCGTGCAGTGAAGCGTTAGCCGAACAATTCCGTTCAGACCATGCCAATGTGTCGGTGTTGCCCCCTCCATTGATCGCCGCCCTTCCTGAAGACTTGAACCACTTCAGACAACCGCCTTCGCCAGGCTTACCTTGGCGAATAGGCTTCCATGGGACGCGCGCCCATTTGAGCGACCTGCAGCATATCGCTCCCGCGCTTAAGGCAATTCAGAACGCTCAAGTGGGTACACAGCTGGAAATTATGCTGGGGCGACATACGCCTTCCGAATTGGCTGAGTTACCAGGTGTGACTACGCCAGAACCACTGCCTTGGCAGGCGTTTCGTCACTACCAATCTCAGCATCGGGTGCATATTGGCTTGGCTCCGCTATGGCCTACACCGTTTAACCGGGGTAAGTCGTATATCAAGTTTTTAGATATTGCTGCCATGGGTGGCGTGGGTGTTTACTCGCGTCGGGGCCCTTACACTGATGTCGTTTCCCACGGTAGCAACGGCTTGCTGGTAGGTGACACGCCTGAGGAGTGGCAGGCTGCACTGCACTTCTTGATTCATCATCCCCAAGAGGCCGCGGCCATGGCCCGTCAGGCAGCTATAGATGCGCAGCGCATTGGCCAACCTGACGATGCGATACAGTTCTGGCAGGCACGGCAGGCTCGTTTTTCCGTATATCAATCAGGGAGTAAGTAGAATGGACGCCATTATCCAGGCATTTCATGATCAAACGCCGAATGCCAATGTCGTGAAGGAACGCATCGCCTTTGGTACGTCTGGCCACCGTGGCCGCGCCACCGAGCGTACGTTCAACGCGGCACATATCATCGCGATTACCCAGGCGGTGGTGGACTACCGCAAGGAAGAGAACTACCAGGGGCCGCTGTTTCTGGGGTTGGATACCCATGCGCTTTCGCGCCCCGCCTGGGAGTGCGCGCTGCGGGTGCTGGTGGCCAACCGTGTGCCGGTGCTGGTCGAGAAGGGCCATGGCTACACGGCGACGCCGCTGGTCAGCCAGGCCATCATCCATTACAACACTCAGCACCCGCTGGGTGACCCTGCTGCCAAGGCCGATGGGTTGATCATCACGCCTTCGCACAATCCGCCGGAAGATGGCGGCATCAAGTACAACCTGTACCACGGTGGCCCCGCCGATACCGAAGCGACCCGCTGGATCGAACTGCGCGCCAATGCCTACCTGCTGCGCCAGTTGAGCGATATTACGCTGGTGTCGTTGGAAGAGGCGCTGGCCCAGGTGCAGGAGTACGATTTCACGGCCCATTACGTCGCCCAGCTGGGCCGCGTGGTGGATATGGATGCCATCCAGAAGGCCAACCTGACCCTCGGGGCAGACCCCATGGGCGGTACGGCGCTGCCGGTGTGGCAGGCGGTGGCTGAACACTATGGGCTGAATCTGGAAGTGGTGAATACCACCCTCGATAGCCGGTTTGCGTTCATGCCGCCGGACCACGACGGCAAGATTCGCATGGACTGTTCCAGCGCGGCGGCCATGGCCAACCTGCTCGACATCAAGGACCGCTTCGATCTCGCCTTCGGCAACGACCCGGATGCCGACCGCCACGGTATCGTGGATGCCAATGGGTTGATGAATCCCAATCACTTCCTGGCGGTGTGTGTGGATTACCTGATGAGCCACCGCCCCGAGTGGAGCCAGGAGCTGCGCATTGGCAAGACGCTAGTGTCGTCTTCCATGATTGATCGGGTGGTGGCTTCCCATGAGCGGGAGCTGCACGAGGTGCCGGTGGGCTTCAAATGGTTCGTGGATGGCCTCTCCGATGGTTGGTTGGCCTTTGGTGGCGAAGAGAGCGCCGGGGCCAGCCTGCTGACCCGCGACGGCAAGGCGTGGTCTACCGACAAGGACGGCATTGCGCTGTGCCTGCTGGCCGCCGAGATTTTGGCCGTGACCGGCAAAACGCCCAGCGAGTATTACCAGACGCTGACCCAGCGCTTTGGCGAGCCTTGCTACAAGCGTGTGGACACGCCCTGCAGCGTGGAAGAGAAGGACGCCTTCAAGCAGCTCACCGCCGCCAGCGTTACCGACACCACCCTGGCGGGCGACCCCATCACCGCTGTACTGGTCAAGGCCCCCGGTAACCAGGCTGCCATTGGCGGCTTGAAAGTCACCACCGACAACGGCTGGTTCGCCGCCCGCCCCAGCGGCACGGAATCGCTCTACAAAATCTACGCCGAAAGCTTCAAAGGCCCCCAACACCTGGACGAACTGATCGACAGCGCCAAGCAATTACTTTCGGGCGTGTTGGCCGCGTAGAACTCTGTTAAGGCATATCCCCACTCCTTTCGATCGTCGCTTCGTTGGAGTGGGGAAGGTAGTTAATAGTGGCACAGTATTATGGCTATTGTTCGCTGCGCTGCTCTCTGGTGTCTCAATTTCCACGTATTATTCATTTTTGGCTGTGTACCTTCCCCCATCATCTTACTGTAAACTTTATGGTTAACACTGAAGTGATGCAGGTTGGCGTGGCAAATGCTTATTTCTCTTTGTCATGCCACCTTTTATCAAGGACGACACATGAACAGTTCACTATCCATTGTTAACGAGCGTACCTACACGCCTTTCAATGCATTGCATCAGCATGCTGACCAGCTGCAGGCTCAGTCATTGAGCGACCTGTTGGGGAACTCTGAGTCTGCTCAACAGCGGGCGAATTCTCTGGCGTTTTCATTTGGCACGCTGCATCTGGATTTCAGCAAACAGCGGTTGACCCAGCAAACGCTGCAGTTATTGGTGGCGTGGGCGCAGAGCTGTGGGCTGGAAGCGCGGCGTAGTGCGCTGTTTGCAGGCGCCAAGGTGAATCACTCCGAGCGCCGGGCGGCGTTGCACATGGCGGCGCGCTGGCCGGAAGCGACGCCTGCCCCTGAGGGCATGGAGGCCGCCGCCGCGTTTTGCCAGCAGCAGCGGGTGAAAATGGCCGAGCTGGTGACCCGTGTTCATCAGCAGGCGTGGTTTGGCGCCACGGGCCAGGCGATCACCGATATTGTGCATATTGGGGTGGGGGGCTCGGATTTAGGCCCCAAATTGGTGAGCGAGGCGCTGGCCGATTGCCCGAGCCAGGCGCAGGTGGGCGTGCACTATGTGTCTACCATGGATGGCTCGCAGCTGCTGCCGTTGATGGAAACGCTGAACCCGGCTACCACGCTGCTGGTGTTGGCCTCGAAGTCGTTCACCACGGCCGATACGCAGTTCAATCTGCGCACGGCGCTGGCCTGGTTGAGCGACGCCCTGGAAGTGGATGAGGCCACGGTGCGCCGTTACCAGCTGTTGGGGGTCTCTTCCAAGCCGGAAAAAATGACCGAGTTCGGCATTCCCGAGGCGCATCAGCTGGCGTTCAAGGAGTGGATTGGCGGGCGCTTTTCGCTGTGGTCGCCAATTGGCGTGAGCGTGGCCATGCAGCTGGGGGTGGCGCAGTTCGATGCCTTGTTGGAAGGTGCACACGCCATGGACCGCCACTTTCTGGAGACGCCGCTGGCGCAGAACCTGCCCGTGTTGCAGGCACTGGTGGGGGCCTGGAACAGCCAGTTCTTGAATATCCCGACCCACGCAGTGCTGCCCTACGATGGTCGTTTGAAGAGCCTCGCGGCCTATCTTCAGCAGTTGGAGATGGAGTCCAACGGTAAAAGCGTGGGGCTCGATGGCCGCTCGGTCAATCATGCTACCTGCCCGATTCTGTGGGGCGATGTGGGCCCCAATGCCCAGCATGCGTTCTATCAATTGTTGCATCAGGGTAGCCATACGGTGAGCGCCGATTTCGTGGCCGTGGCCCAGCGCCGCGCCGAGGTGGCTTCGCCGGTGGCAGAGGCGCTGGAGGCGCAAAACTCCCTGACCCTGGCGAACTGCCTGGCCCAGGCCCAGCTGTTTGCGCTGGGGGACGATGCCATTCCGCCCGCGTTGCGGGGGTATATGGCCCAGGGGTATCGGGGTAACCAGCCCAATTCGGTTATACTGGTGCGCGAGCTGGATGCGTGGTCGATTGGCGCGCTGCTGGCACTTTACGAGCATAAAGTGTTCGTTCAATCGGTGTTGTGGAACCTGAACCCCTTCGACCAACCGGGCGTGGAGCTGGGCAAGCAGCTGGCCACCAGCCTGTATCAGACGTTGGCGGGTTTGCCGATCGAGCACCAGAATGTAGAAGATCCCAGTACTGCTCAGCTGCTGCGTAAAGTGAGTGAGTGGCGCAAGCAACGTAACGAAAAAGGAAGTGTTGAATGACTCAAGTACGCAAGGCGATTATTCCGGTGGCGGGGTTTGGTACCCGCCTGCTGCCCATCAGCAAGGCGATCCCCAAGGAGATGGTGCCGGTGGTCGACCGCCCCTTGATTCAGCACGTGGTGGAAGAGGCGCTGGCCGCAGGCATCAACGAGATCATTTTGGTGACACGTGCGGGTAAATCGGCCATCGAAGACCATTTCGATGCCCACTTCGAGCTTGAGCATTCGCTGGCCAGCAAGGGTAAGGATGTGCTGCTGGAGACGCTGTCGGCCATTTCTCCCAAGCAGTTGAAGGTGACCAGTGTTCGCCAGCCAAATGCCAAGGGACTGGGGCATGCGATCTTTTGCGCGGCCCACCTGCTGGACCAGGACGAGCCGTTCGCGGTGATTCTGCCCGACGTGCTGGTCAAGCCGCAGCTGGGCAGCAGTGCCTGTGACCTGGGCAGCATGGTGGCGCGCTGGGAAGCCAACGACGCATCGCAAATCATGGTGGAAGCCGTGCCCCAGGAAGAGGTGTACCGCTATGGCATCGTGGATTGCGATGAGCCTGCGGCAGGCGAAAGCGCCAACATGCGAGGCGTGGTGGAAAAGCCCAAGCCGGAAGAAGCGCCTTCGCGCCTTTCCGTGATTGGCCGCTACGTGCTGCCTTACCGCATCATGGAGCTGCTGCGCGACCAGCCGCCCGGCGCGGGCAACGAAATCCAGCTCACCGATGCCATCGACCGCTTGATGCAGGAAGGCAAGTCGGTGCAGGCGTACCGTATGCATGGCCGTACGTTCGACTGCGGGCATATCGAAGGCTGGCTGCAGGCCAATACCACGCTGGCCCGTGAAGCGGGTTACGACGTTTAACGGCCTGTTGCAGGCTGCGTGTTCGAAAACCGTCCCCCGTGGGCGGTTTTTTCATGTTTGGGAGGTGCCATGCGCGAATTACTGGAACAGGTGTTGGCCATTGCCAAGGCGGCGGACAGTGCCATCATGGCGGTGTATGGCCGCGCCTTCGATGTGATGATCAAGCAGGACCACAGCCCGCTGACCGAGGCAGATCGAGCGGCGCATGACGTCATTCGGCAAGGTTTGCAGGCGCTGCCGCAGGGGCATCCCATTCTTTCCGAAGAGGATGTGGAAGGCTTTTCAGGAGTGGGTGACGATGGCCGCTACTGGCTGGTGGACCCGCTGGATGGCACCAAGGAGTTCATCAAGCGCAACGGGGAGTTCACCGTGAACATCGCGCTGATCGAACACGGTGCGCCGATCCTGGGCGTGGTGACCGCTCCGGTAACAGGCGTTGCTTACCTGGCGGCAGAGGGGCTGGGGGCCTACAAGGTAGCGCCGGATGGCCAGCGTACCCGTTTGCAAGTGTCGGGCAGGCCCGCCGAGGGTGCCATGTGGCGCGTGCTGGGCAGCCGCTCTCATCACGACCCCGCGCTCACCGATTGGCTGGCAGCGTTGGGGCCTTATCAGATGCACCCCATGGGCAGTTCGCTGAAAAGCTGTTTGATCGCCGAAGGCCAAGCCGACGTTTACCCCCGCTTCGGCCCCACCAGCCTCTGGGACACCGCCGCCGCCCACGCCATCGTCCACCAGGCCGGAGGGCGCATCGTCACCCTGGACGGCCAACCGCTGCATTACGCCACCCCCTCTCAAACTCTGAACCCGCCTTTTGTGGTGTGGGGGGATCGGGGGTGATGTTGGGGTGCGGGTGGTGGTGAGGGGGGCGTGATGGTGGGCGGTGGCGCGGCTGGTTGTGGTGGCGTAATCGGGGCGGCTGGCGCCGCCTTCGCGCCGGGCCGCCGCTGCGGGTGCCTCATTCGCTCGTTGCTCTCGCTCAATCGTTACGCCGCGCTACGGTGGTGCCCATGCTCATTTCCCTCGCCCAATATGGGCGATGTATCCGTAGCGCGGTGTAAGCGAAGCGCACCCGCGAAGCAACGCGGTGAGCGTTGCCGATGAGGGCACATGGGCGGCGGTGGCGCGGTGGGTTGTGGTGGCGTGATCGGGGCGGCTGGCGCCGCCCTTCGCGGGTGCCTCATTCGCTCGTTGCTCTCGCTCAATCGTTACGCCGCGCTACGGGGGTATCCGTGCCCATGTCCATGCCCACGCCAATTCGCCACGGTTAATATGGGCGATGACCTCGTAGCGCGGCGTAAGCGGAGCGCACCCGCGAAGCATCCCGTTAGGGATGCCGATGAGGCCATATGGGTGGGCGGTGGCGCGGTGGGTGGTGGTGGCTCAATCAGGGCGGCTGGCGCCGCCTTCGCGGGTGCCTCCTTCGCTCGTTGCTCTCGCTCAGTCGTTACGCCGCGCTACGGGGGTGCCCATGCCCGTGCCCATGACCATTCCCCATGCCCGATGTTGGCGATGACCCCGTAGCGCGGTGTAAGCGGAGCGCACCCGCGAAGCATCCCGTTAGGGATGCCGATGAGGCCATATGGGTGTGCGGTGGCGCGGTGGGTGGTGGTGGCTCAATCAGGGCGGCTGGCGCCGCCTTCGCGGGTGCCTCCTTCGCTCGTTGCTCTCGCTCAATCGTTACGCCGCGCTACGGGGTATCCGTGCCCATTCCCCATGCCCGTGGGCATGTCTATGTCCCCATCCCCAATATGGGCGATGACCCCGTAGCGCGGCGTAAGCGGAGCGCACCCGCGAAGCAATGCGTTAGCGTTGCCGATGAGGGCACATGGGCGGCGGTGGCGCGGTGGGTGGTGGTGGCTCAATCAGGGCGGCTGGCGCCGCCTTCGCGGGTGCCTCCTTCGCTCGTTGCTCTCGCTCAGTCGTTACGCCGCGCTACGGTTGATCATTCACCGTTTACCATCATTCGCCGTTCGCCGTTCGCCGTTCGCCATTCGCTTCACCGCTTTTCCAGGCTTTCTACGGGGAGTTCGACGGGGTGGGGGCGTTGGAGGACGTTGAGGAGGACGATGGCGCGTTCTTCGCCTTTGCAGCGGGTGAAGATGGCTTCGAGGTCTTTGAAGGGGCCTTCGGTGATGGTGACTTTGTCGCCGGCGGTGAAGATGCTGTGGTTGCCTTCCTGGCGGTGGGGTTGGGCACGGAGGGTGGCGACGAGGGCGTCGGGCACGGCGATGGGGGTGTTGCCGAAGGTGAGCAGGCGCAGGACGCCTCGGGTGGAGCGGATGGGGCGCCAGTTGCTGCTGACCTGGTCTAGCTGGATGAACAGGTAGTAGGGGAAGAGGGGTTCGGCGACGGTGGTGAGCTTGCCTTGCCGTTTGCGTTTGACGTCCAGCACGGGGTGGAACACCTCGTAGCCTTGGTTGGCGAGGTGTTCGGCGGCGCGGAAGGATTCACTGCCTTTGCATTGGATGACGTACCAGTGGGCGGTGCTGGTTTGGGGTGTTGCGATTACCATGCGGTTACCTTTTTTTGCCCTGGGTGGCGTGATAGGCGGTGGTGGGTACCCCGTAGCGCGGTGTAAGCGGAGCGCACCCGCGAAGCAATGCGTTAGCGTTGCCGATGGGGGCACAGAGGGTCGCGGTGGCGTGATCGGGGCGGCGGGTGCCGCCCTTCGCGGGTGCCTCTTTCGCTCGTTGCTCTCGCTCTATCGTTACGCCGCGCTACGGTTCACTCCTCACTCCTCACTCCTCACATTCCCTCGGCCAATAGCTTCTCCAGTACATCCAACGTTTCGTCGATGTGGGCTTGGGTGTGCTCGCAGGAGAGGAAGAAGCGTAGGCGGGCGCTTTTTTCGGGGACGGCGGGGTAGAGGATGGGTTGGACGTTGATGTCTTTTTCGAGCAGGGCGTTGGAGAGCTTGGCGGCCAGGGGTGAGCTGCCGACGATGACGGGGACGACGGCGGAGCCGATGCTGTGGCCGGTGTCCATGCCGCGTGCTTGCGCCTGTTCGAGGAAGTAACGGGAGATGGCCTGTAGCTTGGCGACCCGCTCGGGTTCCTGGGCCATGAGTTCCAGTACCTTGAGCGAGGGGGCGGCGACCTGGGCGGGCATGCCGACGCTGTAGAGGAAGCCGGGCGCGAAGTAGCGCAGGGTTTCGACCAGGGCTTGGTTGCCCGCGATGTAGCCGCCGCAGCCGGAGAGCGTTTTGCTCATGGTGCCCATCCAGATGTCTACCTGGGTGGGGTCGATGGCAAAGTGTTCCCGCAGGCCCAGGCCTGTTTCGCCCATGACGCCGAAGGAGTGGGCTTCGTCGACCATCAGCCAGGCTTGATGGCGCTGTTTGATGGAGATGAAGCGAGGCAGGTCGGGGATGTCGCCGTCCATGCTGTAGAGCCCTTCGATCACCACCAGCACGCGTTCGAACTGGTGGCGGTGCTGGGCGAGCAGCGCGTCCAGGGCGTCGGGGTCATTGTGGCTGAACGACATGCGCTTGGCCCCGGAGAGCTGGGCACCGACCAACGAGCTGTTGTGGATGTACTCGTCGTGGAGGATCAGATCCTTGGGGCCCAGCAGGTAACCTAGCGTGGAGACGTTGGTGGCATGGCCGCTGACGAAGGCCACGGCATCTTCCACGGCATACGCCTTGGCGATGGCCTGTTCCAGATCGCCGTGAATGGGGCGCTCGCCCGAGACCACACGGCTGGCAGATACCGAGGTGCCGTAGTGCTGGGCGGCCTCGCAGGCGGCCTGGATGACCCGCGGGTCGCCGGAGTAGCCCAGGTAATTGTAGCTGGCGAAGTTGATGCAGGTGCGACCTTGCATGACGCTGGTGGCCCCGGCCAGGCCGTCGTGCACCTTGAAGAACGGCACCTGCAAGCCCAGCTGTTGCGCGCCCTGACGCATCATCGAGAGCTGTTGATAGCCTGGGTGGGCATCGAAGCGGGTGAAGCGTTCGGGCACGGAACGGGTTGCCCCTGCGCTGGTGGCAGGGGCAGTGGGCTGGCTGGCTCTTGCGGTAGGGCGCTTGCGCGCCTGTTCCAGTAGCTGGCGTTTTAGTTCTGAACGCTTGGCGGTCATGGTGTCTCTGTCGCTGGGGAGGATGCGGGCTCACTGGTAATGCCGTCCGCACCGTGGCGGGCGGCCAGAGAGGCTAACGCATCTTGCGGCGACTCTTCAACGTCTTCATCGTGCTGGTGGAGCTTCTGGATCAGCACGCCTGCCAGCTTGTCGAGGGTGGAGGCTTCGCTGAGGACCATGACCGGCACTTGAACGCCCAGGCGGTTCTCGATGGCGGTCATCAGTTCCACGCCCATCAGCGAGTCGAAGCCCATGTCGTACACCGAGCGGTTGACGTCGATCTTCTCTTCGTCGATGAGCAGAATGCTGGCCAGCTCTGCGCGCAGCAGTTCGGTGATGGTGCTGTGCAGCTCTTCCGGCGAGAGGTCGGCCAGCAGGGCGCTGATGTCGTCGTCGTGGTCGAGGCTGCCGTCGTCATCGCTGGCGCGGGCAATTTCGTCGAAACGCGGGGTGTCGGAGGTGGGCAGGAAGCGCGCCAGTGCGCCCCATTCCAGCTCCAGCACGCCCAGGCTTGGCCCAGGGGTCAGCAGCATCTGTTCCAGCACCTTCAGAGCGTCGTCGGAACGCAGCGCCGAGCCTCCCAAACGCTCTTGGAGGGCGTCGCGGGTGCGGGTATTGCGGGCCAGGAAGCCGACGTCTTCGATGGCACCCCAGCGTACGCAGGTGGCCGGAAGGCCCTGAGCGCGGCGGCGGGCAGCGAAGGCTTCGAGCCAGTGGTTGGCAGCTACGTAGTTGCCTTGGCCAGGGTTGCCGAACAGCGTAGTGGCCGATGAGTAGACCACGAAGAAGTCCAGCGGGGCTTCCTGGGTCAGCGCTTCCAGGTGGCGCGCGCCATCGATTTTCGGGGCCAGCACTTTATGGATGCGTTCGGCGTCCAGGTTGCGGATCAGGCCGTCGTCGATCACCGTGGCGGCGTGGACGATGCCGTGCAGCGGGCTCAGCTCGGCCTTGGCGCGTTCCAGCACATTGGCCAGGGCGTTGCGGTCGGTGATGTCGCAGGCGGCGGCCATGACCTTGATGCCCTGGGCATCGAAGTCACGGATGGAGGCCTGGGCTTCTTCACTGGCAGGGCCGCTGCGGCTGAGCAGGATCAGTTCCCGTGCGCCTTTGCTGACCAGCCACTGAGCCGTCTTGAGGCCAAAGCCGCCCAGGCCACCCGTGACCAGGTAGCTGGCATTGGCGGGCAGGGTGAGGCTGCCGCTGCCCAGCTGTTCCTGGCGCGGTGGTGCAATAGGCTGTTCGTAGGTGACGACTACCTTGCCGATCTGGCGAGCCTGCTGCATGTAGCGGAAGGCATCGATGACCTGGCTGTGGCTGAAGGCGGTGAACGGCAGCGGGCTGAGGGTGCCGTCGTTGAACAGCGCCATCATTTCGCTGAACAGGGTTTGGGTGAGCGCGGGCTGCACTTTCATCAGCTGGTCGGAGTCGATGCCGAAGTAGCTGAGGTTGTTGCGGAACGGGCGCAGGCCAATGTGGGTGTTCTCGTAGAAGTCGCGCTTGCCCAGCTCCAGGAAGCGGCCGAACGGGCGCAGTGCGCGCAGGTTCTGGTTGATCGCTTCACCTGCCAGGGAGTTGAGCACGATATCGACGCCTTCGCCCTGGGTGTCTTCGAGGATTTCTTCGGCGAAGGTGAGCGAGCGGGAGTCATAGAGACGCGCCTCGCCCATCAGGCGCAGGAAGTCGCGTTTCTCTTCCGAGCCCACGGTGGCGTAGATGTCGGCGCCCATCCACTGGGCAATTTGCAGCGCGGCAATACCCACGCCCCCGGCGGCACCATGGATCAGCACCTTTTCACCGGGCTGCAGGCGTGCCAGGTGCTTCAACGCGTAGTAGACCGTGAAGAAGGTGGTCGGAATGGTGGCGGCCGCGGCGTAGCTGACGCCTTCGGGCAGCGGGGCCACGGCGTGCTGGCTGGCGACCAGGCGGTCGCTGAAGCTGGCAGGGCCGAAACCGACCACGCCTTGGCCGGGGGCCAAGTGGGTGACGTTGCTGCCGACAGCCACGATTTCCCCGGAGAACTCCAGGCCCAACGTGGGGCCGGCAAAGCCGTTTTCGATGGCTTCATCGGAGAGCAGCCCGAGGGTGTACATGACATCGCGGAAGTTCAGGCCGGTGGCCTTGACGCGCACTTCCACCTCGTCGGCACCCAGTTCGGGGAGCTGGCGTGGCCGCCACTGTAGCTGGCGCAGCTGGCCGGGCAGGGCAAAGCCCAGCGTCATGGCCTGGCGCGGCGCTACCTGGCTGGCCTTGTGCGGGTGCGGGGCGGGCAGGGTACGCAGGCGGGTGGCGTAACGGGTGCCTGCCTGGGTAATGACCAGCTCGTTCTCCGCATCCGGGTGGGTCACGGAATCGGCAATACAGGCCAGGGCCTCGCTGCTGGGCTGCTCGGGCAGTTCCAGCAGAGTAACGCTGTGGCCTACGGCTTCGTTGGCCAGCGAGCGGCCAAAGCCCCAGAGCGCGGCGTCGTCGCCGTGCTGGTAACCCTGGGTGAGCAGCCACAGCGTGACACGGCTGCCCTGGGCTTCCAGGCCGCTGTGTTCGAGGGCCAGCGACCACTGTTGAGCCAGGTGGCAGCGCTGGGTCTGTGCGGCGGTAGTGTCTTGGCCCAGGCCGCGCAGGTCCAGCACGTTCAGCGCGGCGGGAGGCGTTTCGTGCTGGCGCAGCTGCTCGGCCAGCAGGGCCGCAGGCTCGCCATCGCTGAGCAAGGTGACGTTGTCCAGCGCTGCCGCCAGCGCGTTGGCCAGGGCTTGCTGGGTGTCGTCGGCAATGACCAGGGTATGTGCCTGGGGCGCTTGTGCTGCGCTGCCCGGCTGTTCGCTGGGGGCTTGCGCGTGCAGCAGGTAGGCGCCGTTCTCTTCCAGCTCGATGGGCGCGGTCACGCTGAGCCCTTGGGCGGAGAGCCACTCGATGAGGGTGGCTTGTTCCAGCGCGGCCTGGCCGATGCCGGGGGTGGCCAGCAGGTCGTCCAGCCAGCGGCTGGGATGAATGCCGACCACGATGAGCTGTGCGCCCGGTGCCAACTGCGAAGGCAAGGCCTCGATGAGCTGGCGGGTGCGCTCGGGCTGGGTGACATCGGCGCTGATGAAGGCCAGCTGGGCTTTTTGTGCTTCTGCCAGCGTGGGCAGTGACTCTTCCAACGGCTGAACGTCGATCAGCGGGTAGCGTTCCTGCAGCTGCTCCGCTTGATGGCGCGCCGTGTCGCTGGTGGTCAGCGCACGGTAGCGGTAGCTGTCGGTGACTTTGGGTGAGTGATGGGCAAGCCGTTCCAGCAGGCGTTGGCCCAGCGCGGGGGCGCAGGGGCCTGCTTCCAGCAGAGCCAGCCGCTGGCCTTCGGGCAGGGCGGCCAGGGCTGCTTCCATCAGGCTGCCCAGCTCGCTGGCCAGTACTTGCCAGCCGCTTTCACCAATCAGGACGCGGTTGATGCCTGCCAGGTGTTCGTGAGTGACGCCCAGGCTTTCCAGGGTGTCGGTGCCACGCGCCAGGGCTTCCTTGTGCAGGCCGAGCCTGCCCACCAGATGAATGGGGGCGAAGTAGTCCGGGTAGTCTTGTACCAGCAGTTGCCAGATGGTTTCCGGGGGCAGGGGCGCTGCCTCGTCGCTGGCGGCATCGTCGCCGGGTGCGGTGGGCTCGGCAGGCTGGCCCTGCTGGGCGAAGGCTTCGCTGAGGCTGTCCAGCAGCGGAGCGACTTCCTGGGCGTAACGCTGGCCGGTGCTGGCGCTGAAGGCATCGCTTAGCCCCATCAGGCGTGGCAGGGCCTCGCTTGGCATGGGTAGCGTGACGGCGCTGAGCGGCGCGGGCGTGAGTTCGATATCCAGGTAGCTGAAGTGCTGGTGGTGCGCGCGGTTCAGGCGAATGGCCTTGAAGCGGGTCTGGCTGAGCACGGCCACGGCGCGGCCTTCGGCATCGTAGAGCTCGAAGTCGGCGGTGAAGGAGTGCGGTGCCCGTTTGCCCATGACGGCGCGGGCCAGCACGGGGGTTCCGGCTTCGGCATTGACCTGAATACGGCCTACGCGCACGGGCACGAAGGCGAGCTGCGAGGCAAACTCGGCCTGGCGTGCCAGCAGCGGAATGAACAGCTGGAAAGCGCTATCGAGAATGCCGGGATGCACGTGCAGCGTGTCGAGCTGGGCGGTGACGGCTTCCGAGAGGTGAATCTCGCCGATGACGCTGTCGCCCTCGATCCAGCCACGGGTAATGGCCTGGAAGGCGGGGCCGTAGTGCAGGCCGATGCGCTCGGCCATGGCCAGGTGCTGCTCCAGGGTGTAGTCGGCAGCGCGGCTGGGCAGTGCCGGGGCCTGGCGATTGAGCAGGAAGCCACGGCTTTCACGCATGCGGCGAGCCACGGTGTTGAGCTGCCATTCGCTGCCGGTGGCGGGCTCCCGGGAGTGAATTTCCAGGCGACCGTCATCGGGGTCCAGCGTCAGGCGCATGGTGCGCCCGTTGGGGCCGTCCAGCAGCAGCGGCGCGCGAATTTCCAGCTCTTCGATATCCAGCAGCGGGGTGTCTTTTTGCTGCATGGCGGCGGCCAGGGCCAGCTCGATGAAGCCCGCGCCGGGGAAGACGGCGCCTTCGCCCACCACGTGGTCGGCCAGCCAGGGCTGGCGCTTGGTGTCCAGCTGGCTTTCCCAGGTGTGCTCCTGCTGGGCCAGCGGGTAGCCCAGCAGCGGGTGCTGGTAGTAGCGCGACAGCAGGCCTTGGCCATCCTGAGTACCTTGCACCCAGAGGTGGGTGCGCTGCCATGGGTAGCGAGGCAGCAGAACGCGCTGGCCTTCCACGGGGAAGTAGTGCCCGCTGGGCAGGGAAAGCCCGCTGAGCAGCAGTTGGCCCAGCGTGCGCTGCAGCCCTTCGAGACCGGGTTTGTGGCGTTCAACGGTGCCCAGTACCAGGCCGCTGTGCTCTTGCTGGCGCAGCGACTCGTTGAGGTAGCGGCGCAAGATGGGGTGCGCACCGACCTCGACGAAGACGTTATAGCCCTGTTGAATCAGCTGCGTGGCGGCATCGTCGAACAGTACCGGTTCACGGATGTTCAGCCACCAGTAGTGGGCATCCAGCGTCGTGCCTTCGGCCAAGGCTCCGGTGACGGTGGAGAAATACGGAATTCGAGTGGGCTGCGGCTGAATACCGGCCAGCGCTTCCACCACGCCTTCCTGGATGCTGTCCATGGCGGGGCTGTGGAAGGCGTAATCCAGCGGCAGGCGTTTGGCAAACACCTCTTGGGCGCTGAGCGCCGCTTCCAGTTCGCTTAACTGGTCTTTATCGCCTGCCAGGGTAATGCCTTTGGGGCTATTGATACCGGCCAGGCTGACTCGGCCGAACTCGGGCTTGGCCAGCCAAGGGGCGATGTCGTCGGCACTCATGGCCACGGCGGTCATTTCGCCTTGGCCACGGGTCTTGCCCTGGAAGTCGCTGCGGTAGTAAATCACTTTCACCGCGTCTTCCAGGCTCAGGGCACCCGATGCCCAGGCGGCAGCGACTTCACCCACGCTGTGGCCGAACACGGCGGCGGGGGTAATGCCTTGCTCCTTGAGCCATTCGGTGAGCGCCACTTGCAGGGCAAATAGCGCTGGCTGAGCAATTTCGGTGCTGACGAAGCGTTCTTCTTCGCCGGCTTGCTGGTTCAGGCCTGCCAGCTCGGCGCGCAGTGAGAAGTTGCCGTGGCGCTGGAACAGTGCATCGACGCGGTCGATGGCGTCGCTGAAGGCCGGTGCGGTGTCGAGCAGGTCGTGGCCCATGGTGGCCCACTGGCAGCCGTTGCCGTCGTAGACGAACACCGGGCCCTTGGCGTCAGTGAGGCGCTCCAGGGTGGTGAGCTGGCGAGTATCGCCCTCAGCAAACTGGCCAAGCGCGGCAGCGGCTTCTGCTGCGCTGCTGGCAAAGCAGAGCGCCCCGTGGCTGTGCTGCTCACGGTGGTGAAACAGGGTGTGGGCAATGTCGTAAAACGGCTGCTCGGTGGCCTGCAGGTGGTTGGCCAGTGCCTGGGCACTGGCGGCCAGGGCGGCTTCACTGCGTGCGCTGATACGTATGGGCAGACGGGTGTCCGGCACCTGACGCTCAGCGGCGGGCGTTTCCGGGGCACTTTCCAGAATGACGTGGGCGTTGGCGCCGCCAAAACCGAAGGAGTTGACGCCAATGACCAGCTTGCCCTCGGGCTTGAGCGGCTGGGCCTTGGTGACCACGTGCAGGTTCCATTCGTCGAACTTGATGCGCGGGTTCAGCTTGCGAATGCCGATGGTGGCGGGCACTTCGCGGTGCTGAAGGCTGTACAGCGCCTTGGCCAGCCCGGCCACGCCGGAGGCGGTTTCCAGGTGGCCCACGTTACTCTTCACCGAACCGATGAGCAGCGGCGTTTTGCGATGCTGGCCGAGGGCTTCGCCGATGGCACGGGTTTCGATGGGGTCGCCGACGGCGGTACCGGTGCCATGGGCTTCCAGGTAGTCGATCTCATCGGGGGAGATGCCCGCTTGCTCGTAGGCGCTGCGCATCAGGGCAACCTGAGCGCTGGGGTTGGGCACGGTCAGGCCGGATTTGTGGCCGTCGGTGTTGACCGCCGACCCTGCTACCACCGCCAGGATGTTGTCGCCGTCGGCGACGGCCAAGTCGTAGTCCTTGAGCAGAAACAGGCCCGCGCCTTCCGAGCGCACGTAGCCATTGCCTGCTTCATCGAAGACCTGGCAGCGCCCGGTGGGCGACAGCATGCTGGCTTTGGAGAAAATGATGAAGCCGTAGGGGTGCAGGTGCAGGCTGATGCCCCCTGCCAGCGCCATGGGAGTTTCACCGCTGCGAATGGATTGGCAGGCCTGGTGGAACGCAACCATGGAAGACGAGCAGGCGGTGTCCAGCGACATGCTGGGGCCGTGCAGGTCGAAAATGTACGACAGCCGGTTGGAGGCGATGCTGGACGTGTTGCCCGTGGCCGTGGAGGCGTCGATGGCCGCCATGTCGTCGGCAAGCCGATAGGAGTAATCCAGGCTGGCCACACCAAGGAACACACCGCACTGACTGCCACGCAGGGTGCTGGGCACGATGCCCGCGCTTTCCATGGCTTCCCAAGCCAGCTCCAGCAGCATGCGCTGCTGGGGGTCCATGTTGGCTGCTTCCCTGGGGGAGATGCCGAAAAACTCTGCGTCGAACCCGCTGATATCGCCCAGGCTACCGGCGGCGAACGTCACGCTGGTGCCGGGGTGGCGCTTGTCGGGGTGCCAGAACGCATCGTGGCTCCAGCGGTCGGGCGCTACTTGGGTGACGAGGTCTTTTTCAGCTTGCAGGTCTTGCCAGAACGTTTCAGGGGTGGTGCCTGGGAAACGATGGGCGGCACCAATAATGGCCACGCGTTTAGTCATTCTTGCTCCTGAGGTTCTGGTTCTGCCTTGATCACATCACTACTTATATCGCGTCCAAACACTTGTTTAAATAGTCGGACGCCAAGTTCGTTTGCTGCTATTCCCTGCGGCATGTGCTCGGCAGGCGGTGGGTCAGACGGTTGCCGTTGCGTTGACCATATCATGTATGGCGTGCGGCCCGTAGGGGCGCCAAAATATCCATACGCGGCGGGCAGGATGGGCACATGATCGCCGTACCATCCCAGTAGCCCCGGCCTTTGCGCCTCCGTCAAGGCCGTTTTGAGCCCCCCCAGCATGCGGTCTGCTTCGCCCAGATGGTGAAGATAGACTGCCAAGTCTCGCAAATGGTTCGGCAGCGGCCATGGGGCGTTGGGCAGCGTCTCGGCGAGGCGCTGCTGCTGGGGTGCTTCCAAGTGCAGCGGGCCGTGATTTTCCATGGTGATCACAAACACGAATAGCGGCCTATTATCGTCATCTTTCAGCAGGCGTCCAACCTTTCGTGCGACGGCCTGGTCGCCGATGTATTGGCCGTGCTTTTCCTGGGTTTCGAAGGCGCTGAGATCGATAAACGTGTCGAAGCCCAGCAGAGGAATGACCTTGTCGCGTAGGTAGAAGGTGGCCGGGTACGGGTGCACGCACACGGTGCGATACCCTTGGGCCTTGAATGCGCTGGCCACGCTGGCGAGAGGGTGGCGTGACAGCGTACGGTAGGGGTTGAATTGACGCGGCCCCCAGTCGCTGGGCGTCAGGCCTGTCAGCACTGCGCATTCAGTGCGCACGGTGTTGGCTCCCCAGGCGGGTACGTGCAGTTCGCCCTGTTCGAGGGCTTCGGCGGCGGTGGCATCGAACTGGCTGAGCAGCCCTGGCGCCACGTCCTGGCACCACGGGCGGGGGTCGAAGAAGGACTCGCTCTGCACCAATATCACGTTTGGCAGTGTGTTGCCCTTGCTCGTGGGCGCGACGGTGGTGGCGTCAGGCGGGCACTGCGGTTCGCCGAGCGGCTGGCTGAACGGTTGGAACGGTGAGCGTTCCGGGCCAGGCGCACGGGAGCGCATCAGCGCGACGCCGTAGCTCCACAGGCTGGTGTATAGCCCCGTTTCATGCAGGTCGTGTGTGGGGGCTAGCGTGGGCGGGGGCAAGCGCTTCAGGCTGGCCGCCAGCAGCAGCGCACCCGCCAGTATCAGCAGCAGGCAACTGAAGAGCCAAGGCATCAAGCCCCACTGGCCCACCAACGACGGCTCGAAATAGAAGAAGCTGCCGATGGCCACGGCCCCAGCGCTGCTGGCAGCGATGGCGAGCCCGATGCCGAAGAAGGGCACGTACAGCCTGGGGTGCAAGATGGCATCCCAGAAGTATTCGAAATCGTGGCAGATGAAAGGCTCGTTGAGCGTGGCCGATTTGGTGTTGCTGGACTGCACCACCACCAACTGCAGCGAGAGAATGAACACCACGGCAAACCAGGGGCGCTGCAGCAGCAAGGTGAACACGCCAAACAGCAGCAGCCAGCTGCCCAGGTGCACGGCATTGGCGGCCAGACGGCGCTGCCAGAAAGGGCGTGGCTGGGGGCGCAGCAGCGCTTCAGCCAGCAGGCTGCCGAGTAGCCCGGTGACCAGCGCGAGGGCCATGGCGGCCATTGCGGCACCTGAGAGCAGCATCATGAACCGCCCTCCAGGTGGTCGAACCCCAGCCGTTTGATCAGCCACTGGGACACCGACGCGGGCAGTACGGCCAGCCACCAGGTGCCGAAGTTGAGCGGAAACGGGAAGCTGACCCGTGGCCGGTTGGCTGCGATGCCCCGGGCAATGACGCGTGCGGCACGCTCAGGTGGCCACTCCCAGGGTTTGGGGCCGGGCATGGCGTTGCACATGGGCGAGGTGACATAGCCGGGCATGACCACGGTGACGCCGATACCGGCCGGTGCGAGCAGCCCACGCAGGCCTTCCCCGTAGGCTTTGATGGCCGCTTTGCTGGCACTGTAGGTGGGCGTGCTGGGCAGCCCGTGCCAGGCGGCCAGGGAACTGATGAACACCAGTTGGCCACTGCCCCTTGCGCGCATGGCGGGCACCAGATGGTGGGCCATGGCGATGGGGGTGGTCAGGTTGATGTCCAGCAGCGCCTGAACGTCTGGCCAGGGTTCCAGCTCGCCCGCTTGGGGCGGGTGGGTGTTCTTGCCCGCATTGGCGATCACGATATCGGGCAGGTGGTGGGTGCATAGCTCGCCCAGCCAGTTGGCCAGTGCGGTCTGATCACCGAGGTCGATGTTCGATAGCGTGACCTGGGCCCCTTGGGCGCGGCAGTTTTCGGCTACCTGTTCCAGCACGACGAGGTTTCGGCCGTGGAGGATCAGGTGGGTGTCTTGGGTGGCATATTCGTTGGCCAGGGCGCTGCCGATGGCTCCGGTGGCGCCGGTGATCAGCACGCAGCGGTGGCCTGTTTGGGGTGAGGTGCTCACAGCAGTCTCTCCAGCGGGGAGGGGCAGGCTTCGAGTACCTGGGCCGCGTTATTGACCGCCAGGTCGATGCCGGGCTGGCAGTAAAACCCCCCGTTGAGCTGGGTGGCATACATGACAGTGTTACGGAAATAGTCGAACAGCTGGGCGCTGGGCGGTGGCGGCTGGTGCCAGAACTCGTCGAGACTGCCTTGATAGGTCAGGCCTGCCATATGATAGATCGGGTCGCTCAGTGCAAAGGTGGGGCACTTGTGTTCCAGGGAAACGATACCGACGGTACTGTTGACTGTTACCGTGCCTGCTGCATATTTGAGCAGTCGATTGAGGTCTCCTGACTCTAAGTAAACGATCCGCCCTTGAAGACCATAAAAATCGGCCAGCCGCTGGATGATGGCGGGGTAGTCGACTAGCCCCATGTCTAGCGGGTGGTTCTTGATGCATAGCTGGGCACCTTGTGGAGCGTTGACCGCAAAAGAGCCCATCACATGGTCCATGACCTCCTCCATGTTTTGATAGGGGGAGTGGTCACGGATCTGGGCGTCGGTGTTGAGCTGTAGCGGCAGCATGAAATACGAGCGTCCGCTTTCGATCAACGCCTTGATGCGCTGGGCGTCGCGTTTTTTCCACTGTTTCAGTTGTGTAAAGCGCTTGATGTAACCCGCGTATTCCACTGGTGCCGTGATGGGGGAATGGTTGCGGTAGCGTGGGGCGATCAACGGGTTGAGCAATCCGGCTGTGTGGTAAGCAACATCGTGCAAAGCACGGATCTTGAAAGCCGAACGAAAGCGCACTGGCTTTGGTAGCAGAGGTAATGTTTTCCCTGTTTCATAGAACCAAGCAGGGTCTCGCGGCAAAAGAGAGTGCCCATTGACGCCATCGCGCTCAAGCGTGACCCAGAAAGGGCGAAAGTAACCTTCCTCAAAAACATGGGTACGCACCCCGGCCTTGTCGGCTTGTTCGATAGCCGAGCGATGGACGGGGCGCCGATCACCGAACATGACTTGGTCGGTAATGTCGTAGCGCTTCCAAAGCGATGTGATGTATTCAGGTAGTACCGTTAACGGACCACGAAATAAATGATGTTTGCTATGGGTGCGCTGCCAATAAAGAATGTCACCTGCATTGAAGTTGACTTTGACAACACGGTGGCCGTCATCGGTCAAACGCCGAGCCAGACGCTGATAAAAGGGCGAGCATACGCCCTGCAGGAATAAAAATGCGCGCTTCTGCTTCAACTCAATGTCTTCCAATGAATACGTTACGATAGCTGCGATATAGCCGCTGCTTCCATGTAAGCAAATGTTTTTGTGAGTGATGCTGACGCGTCTTGGTCTGTTCCAGTAGCGCGACGACGGTTTCAGCGTTGCATAGCTGACCCGTGTTTGGGTCGACATAGCCGGGGTATACCAGCAGGGTGCCTGCCACCAGCTCATCCAGGGTCAGCTTGCGTGTGCGTCTTGGGCAGTGCATGGCATCGCGGGTCAGCCCCCAACCGGCATAAAAGGGCAGGCCATAGGTGTGTACCTGACGATGTCTCAACAGCGCCTCGAAGCCGGTCAATGAACTCATGGTGTGCACGGCATCGACCCGCTCCAGCAGGGCGGTGATCTCCATGTGGCTGCCGTCGAGATCATACAACTGTTTGGCGTCGCTATCGAGTTTGCCGACCCGCGCACCACTGGTAACGTCTGGGTGAGCCTTGTAGATGATGAAGGCGTCCGGGTGGCCTTGGCGCACGGCGCGCAGCAGGGCGCTATTGGTACTGACTTGGGGAGAACCGGTGGCGATCGAGGCGTCGCTTTCCACCTGGCCGGGCACCAGGATGATGTGCTTGCCACTGGGCAGGTCTATTTTGGCCTGACCATAGACGTTGTATTTGGAGAGCTTGAGAGCCACCAGGCGTTCACGCAGCGCTGCGGCGCGTTCGAGCAGCGGCGCATCGAAGGCGTGGGTTTCCAGAAGCGTTTCCAGCTCGCTGGGCTGGGTGGGGTCGTAATAGATGCCTTGGTGGTCGATGGCCAGGGACAGCGGCGTGGTCAGGTCTGCCCCAAGCCCTACCGAGCGAATGAAGCCATCTTCGATGCGCCATACTTTATGCAGAGCGTGGGCATTACGTGCCTTGAACTCTGGCGTGAGGGCGCTGGACCAGGCCAGGATGCGGGGTGCCGATGGCGTGCCTTCGATAGTGCTGGGCAGCGTTTCCTGGTAGTGAATGTTGGCGCAGGGGCCGAGAAAACAGCCGATGAAACCGCGTTTCCAGGCGGAGAAACCGCAGGCTACCCATGGCCCGCGCAGGCGTTCCTGCTGGCGACGCTGGTCGGCCAGCAGTGTAATGGTTTCTTCCAGCGTGGCGGGCTGGCAGGTGTAGGGGTTGGCGTAGCGTGCGTAGCGCAAATACGCCGCCGCAAAGACTTCCGGCAAGGAGCGGGTGCGCGTACGGCGCGGGCAGGCCAGCTTGTCCTGGGTCAGCCCCCAACCTGCGTAGAAGGGCAGCCCAAAGCAATGCACCTGTTTGCCTGCCATGAGGGCTTCGAAGCCGAGCTGGCTGGTGACGACGTAAACGCTGCTGACCTGATCGAACAGTGCCCAGGGGTTGATGTCTTCACTGATGATGCGGCAGCGGGGGTGGTCGAGTGCCTGGGTAAGATGACCCTGTTTCTTGCCCGCAATCACGTCGGGGTGGATCTTGACCAGGATCTCCTCATCGGGGTGATTGGCCAGGGCTTCCTGCAGCATGTGTTGAAAGCTCTCGCTGCTGGCACCACCATAGGTGATCGATGCATCGCCTGCGGTCTGGTCGACGACCAGGACCGTGGCGTTGGAGTGATTCAAGGGTGTATCGGGGGCGTGATTGTACTTGGAGAGACGATGGTGCCGCAGCAGGGCCATGCAGCGCTCGGCACGGGCCAGCTCTTCGCTGCTGAAGGTGGCTTCGTTGAGGCTCGTTTCCAGGTCGCTGGGGCGCGAGGCGTCATAATAGATGCCGGTGACATCCACCACCATGCTATGCGGTTGATAGCCCTCGACACCGAGGCCAAGCGAGCGCAGGAAACCGTCCTCCAGTGCGATGTGGGGCAGGTTCTTGCGCTCGGCATAACGTTTCGATTGTCGCGTCGTGGGCTTGAGGCCCCAGCCAATGACCGTTGACGGCGGAGAGCAGAAAGGCCTGATCGGTATGACGTCGTCAAACTCGGACAGCAGCACTGAAAGAGTCGCAATTTTACCGATGCCTGAGGATGTATAACCCGCCGTACGTTTTGCCATGGAAAAGGCCGCAAGTCGTCCTGATAAAGATACCAAACAGGCGGCGAACATACGTGAATTGGGCAGGGTTATCAATTCGTGGCGCGCAGTGAGCACTTGGCTGACCAGGCTAGCGTGCTGGCATGCCTTGGCCTAGGGTGATACAAGGAGATTAAGTGGAATTATATCAACGCGCAGTTTGTGATTGTTTTTGGTAAGTTGATTGCCAGTGATGCAATAACGCTTGAACTTTAGGGCAGTATTCAAGGAACGTTGACGAAATAGGAATTTCTGGTGCGACTAGCCCCCCTCATCAACAGGCTGTTGACGTTACGCTCCTTGAAAGGGCGGCTGCTGCTTGGCCTCTCTTGCGCCTTGGCGATTCTGGCGGGTGCCGTATTGAGCATGGCCTGGCAGGTTGGCAAGACCATGGTGCACGAGACCAACATGTCTCATTTGCGCTACGAGGCCAGTTTGCTGGCCGACGAGATCACCCAGCAGGTGAATCAGCGTGTCCATGCGCTCAAGCGGTTGAGCAGCTCCATGGGGCCTTCCAATGACGTGGGTTGGCTTTCATACGAGCTGCAGAAAAACGATGCCTTGCTCTCCTGGTTCGATGGACTGATTGTGAGTGACGAACATGGTGAGATCGTGGCGGACTGGCCCAGTGTGGTGGGGCGAGTGGGGCTCGATACCTCGGAACTCGAATATTTCAAGATGGTGCGGGGTATTCGCCGCCCTTATGTGAGCGAGCCTTTCATTGGCCGTGCCAGCGGCATGCCCATGGTGCTGATTACCGTGCCCCGCCTGGATGAAGACCGCCGTTTTGCCGGGTTCGTGGCGGGGATGGTGAGCCTGGATCGTAGCGGCCTGTTCAACCGATTGGCCACGATTCGTTTGGGTGACCACGGGTTCGCGGCGGTTTCCACGGCGTCAGGCAAGATTCTTTACCACCCTGATTACGAGCTGGTGAATGCAGAAATCAGCCACGCCCAGCGCAATGACCTGCTGGATATGGCACTGGATGGCTGGCAAGGCGAGGGAGTCAGCGAGCTGGCCAATGGGCGCACCAGCCTTCAGGCGTATGCACAAGTGTGGCCTGCCGACTGGATCGTTGGGCTGTTCTTGCCCACCGAGCAGGCGCAGCTTCCGCTTTCGGGTTTCATCTCCAAGCTGTTTGGTATCTGGCTGGTGATTTCCCTGTTGATGATGCCGCTGCTGTGGTGGTTGCTGGCGCGTATTCTCAAGCCCCTGGAGCATCTCGAACGCCAGATTGGCGAAGTAGGGGCTGGGCGGCGTTCGCAGCTGGCCCTGGCCACGGGGATGCAGGAGCTACAGCAGGTCGCCAATACCTTCAATCGTGTGGAAGACGAGCGCCAGCAGCTGGTGGGGCATTTGCAGGAGCGTGAGGCGTTTCTCGATTCGGTGCTGAGCGCCACCCCCCAGGGCATGTTCGTGGCCAACTTCGGTGGCAAGATCACCTACATGAACCCTGCGCTTTTGCAGATGCTGAGCATTTCAGCCGATACCCCGATGGAGCAGTGGCTGACACAGATTCACGCGGATGAGCGTGAGGGTGCGCGTGATATGTGGACGCATAGTCTCAAGACCGGCAGCGACTTCGTGCGCCAGCTGCGTTTTCTGCGCAGCGACGGCGAAACGCTGTGGCTGGATATTCATGCCCGGGTGGTGATGTTGACCCAAGGCGGCCACTCCTTGGGGTTGGTCGGTGTGGTGAAGGACATTACCGAGCGGCGTCAGCAAGAGGCGCTGCAGCGTTGGGAAGCCGAACATGACCCCTTGACCGGGCTGTTGAACCGACGTGGCTTCGAGCGCCGCCTGGAAGAGGCCTTCGCCGATTTTCAGAAAACCAGTACGCCTTCGGCGCTGCTGCTGTTCGACCTGGATCACTTCAAGCCGATCAATGACGAAGGCGGCCATGCCTTGGGTGACGAGATGCTGCGTCGTATTGCTCAGGTGGTGGCCTGGGAGGTGCGCCGCAGCGACCACGTGGCCCGCCAGGGGGGCGATGAGTTTGGCGTGCTGTTGCCTAGCTGCACGCTGGGGCAAGCCAAGGTGATTGCCGATTCACTGCGCAAGGCGGTGAGCGAGGTGTCGGTGACCCATGAGGGCAAGGAATATACCGTTACCTTGAGTATTGGGGTGACGGTTTTCGATGAAAGCGATGATGCCGTGGAAGTCGCCCTGGCCCGTGCCGATGCCGCCAGCTACGACGTCAAGGGCCAGGGGCGCGATGGCGTGATGGTCAAGCTGACGGGGGAAAGCGACCCGATGACGCTGTTCGATTAACGCAGCGCAAACCCTTCTGCCTGCCAGCTTTCCAGCCAGCCTGGTAGTTCGTCGGCAGGCATCGGGCGGGCAATGCCGTAACCTTGTGCCAGATGGCAGCCCATGGCCAGCAGGGCCTGGGCGTGGGCCATGGTCTCGACCCCTTCGGCCAGCACCGGCCGTGAGAATTTTCTGGCCATGAAGATGATGCTTTCCACGATGGCCTTGTCATCCTCGCTTTCCAGCATGTCGCGCACGAAGTCGCGGTCTACCTTGATCAACTGCACGGGCAGGCGACGGAAGTAGGCCAGCGAGGAGTAGCCGGTGCCGAAGTCGTCCAGGGCAATTTCGATGCCGAGCCGCTGGCACTCTTCCAGCACGTGCAGGGCGGCCTGCATGTCATCCAGCGTGGCCGATTCGAGTATCTCGATGGCGAGCAGCCGTGAGGGGACTTGCGGGTAGTACAGCAGCAGCTGTTCCAACTGTGGCAGAAAGCCGGGGTGCAGCAGGTGTTGCGGGCTGATGTTGACACTCACCTGCAGTTCGATGCCCATGGCCAGCCAGCTTTGCAGCTGCTTCAAGGCGGCTTCGATGACCCACTCGCCCAGATGAAACTCCAGCTCGCTGCCTTCCAGCAGGGGCAGAAACTCTGCCGGGTTGCGCAGCCCGTGTTGCGGGTGAATCCAGCGAATCAACGCTTCTGCCCCGACCACGGTGTGCGATTTGAGATCGACCTGGGGCTGGTAGTAGAGACGAAACTCGTTATTGGCCAGGCCATGCTGAATGGCGCTGCGCTCTTGCTGGCGCAGTTTGACCAGGTGTTCTTCATCGGTGCTGTAGCGGACGCACTGGGCGATCCCTTGGGTCTTGGCCTGGTACAGCGCCTGGTAGGCATGGCGAAACAGGGCGTCTGGGTCGACGTTGTCGTTGGGGTAGCTGGTTATGCCGAGACAGGCGGTGAGCTTCAGCTTTTGCCCGTTCACATGCAGCGGCTGCTGGATGGCGTGCTGGATGGTGGACGGGGTGAGGCGCTGGACTGGTCCGGCCAACACGAACTCATCGCCGCTGAGCCGCGCCGTGATGCCCTGGGCCTTGAAGGGGCTGACCAACGCTTCCAGCCGTTTGGCAATGCGCTTGAGTATGCTGTTGCCGGTGGCGTAGCCAAACAGGTCGTTGAGGCGTTTGAAATCGTCGATGTTGAGGATCGCAACGGCCAGCGGGGTGTCCTGGCGTACCAGCGCTTCCAACTGCGTGCGGGCCAGCCGCTGGTTGGGTAACCGCGTCAGCTCGTCGATATTGGCGGCTTTGTACAGCGCCTCTTCATGGAGCTTGGTGTCGGTGATGTCCGACTGGATGGCAATGAAGCCGCCGCCGGTTTGCTCGTTGGCGGGCAGCGGGTTACAGCTGATATGTACCCAGTACGGGGTGCCATCCTTGCGGTAGTTGAGCAGCTCTTCCTCGAAGTGCTGGCGGTGGCGCAGAGCATGGGCGATGCGCAGTACCGTGGCGCGGTCGGTGGCTTTGCCCTGCACCAGTTGCCCCGGCTTCTTGCCGACCGCTTCTGCGAAGGTGTAGCCACTGAGCCGGGTAAAGCCATCGTTGATCCATTCGATGTTGCCACGTGCATCGGTGATCACCACGCCGTTGCTGGTGTTCTTGGCCACCAGGGAGAGCCGTGCGATGGCCTGTTGGTCTTGCTGCTGCTGGCGGTGGTGGCGCAGAGTGTTGATGAACTGCCCGATACTGCCCAGCAGCGGGGCCAGATACTCCACTAGGTCGGGATGATAGCCCCCGGGGCGATTGGCCAGGCCAATCATGGCGATGCAACGACCGTGGAAGTGAATCGGTGCCCCCAGAAATGCATCGAGCGGTGGATGCCCCGGTGGCAGGCCGCCGCGCCTGGGGTCGTGGGCGGGCTCATTGGCAATGACCACTTCTTCATGGCGCATGACATGACCGAACAGGGTGTCCAGGTTGCTGAACACCATGCCGTTGGGGGCGTGCTGAGCGTAGAACTGCCGCGAGGGCTCGTCCCAACTGATGTCGGTGATGGCATGGGCCACTAGGTAGGGTGTCTTGTCGGGGTGGTAAAGCACTTCGCCGATGAAGCCGTATTCGCTGCCGGTGAGGGTAAGCAGGTCGTCGAGCAGCGGGTTCAGCGCCTTCGCATTGCCCTGTTCGTCGATGAAGCTGGCTTGCGCCCGCATGATGGCCTGCTCCAGTGCCTGCTGGCGCAGTAGCTGTGTTTCGACCTTCTTGCGGGGGGTGACATCGAGCATGGTGCCGATGAGCTGCACCACTTGGCCATCCACGGCCAGGGGGTTGCCGGTGATTCTGACCCAGAGCGGCTCGCCCGAGGGGGTCTGCATCTCGAAGATGTCGTTGAAGGGCGTTCCGTGGGCAATGGCGGTGTCGATGACTTCGACGAGCCGGGCGCGGTCAGCCGAGGTGTACGCCTGCATGCGCGCTTCGAAGGTGTTGGCTTGCCGAGCATCGGTTTGATAGAGCGCATCGACCACGTCGTTCCAGTGGGTGGTTCGGGTGGCGACATCCATCTCCCAGAGGCCGATGGCGGCATTGCCAATGGCTTGATAGGCGCGTTGGCTCAGGTAGTGCTCGAACTGCAGCACGGTGCTGCTGGCCAGTTGCTGTAGCAGTTCCCGCTGGGTAGGGCTCAGTTGGCGGGGCTTTTGATCCATGACGCACAGCGTGCCGATGATGTTGCCATCTTCGGCAACCAGCGGCATGCCTGCATAGAACACGACATGGGGCGCTTCACTGACCATGGGCAACTTATGGAGCCGCGCATCCAGGCGTGCATCCGATACTTCGAACAGCTTGGGTTCGAGGATGGCTTCCCCGCATAATGAAAGCTGACGCAATACCGTGGGGCTGTATTCGCCCACGCCACTTTTGACCCAGACGTGACTGGCATCCACCAGCGTGATCAAGGCCATGGGGGTTTCGCAGTAAGCAGCCGCTAGACGGGTGATGCGGTCAAACTCCTGGTCAGCCGAAAGATCCCCCAGTGTGTACCGCTTCAGGGTGAGAAGCCGCTGTGCTTCGTGTTCAGGGACGGCGGGCTGTACCATACGTAACGTATCCGTGATGCGCGTTTAGGGCTACTTTCCCTTATGCCGAGGTGCCTGTCTAGCCAGTCGACAAATCCTGGTCAACGGTAGAGTATAAGATGTCGCTTATCCAACTGAGAGAGCTGCTGTGGATCTACTGGAACTGTTTACCCGCACGCTAGACGTGACGCTACCCGTGTTTGCCATGGTGTTCATCGGCATTGGCTTGAAACGCCTTGGCTGGATCGACAGTGCCTTTATCAGCACGGCCTCGACGCTGGTGTTCAAGGCGACGCTGCCGACGCTTATTTTTCTGAGTCTAGTCAAGGCCGACCTGAGTGTCGCGTTGGACATTCCGCTGCTGCTGTTCTTCGCCGTGGCCACCCTGGCGCAGTTCGCCCTGAGCTGGGGCTGGGCGCATCTACGTGTGCCCCAGGCAGACAGAGGGATATACGTGCAGGGGGCCTTTCGCGGCAACTGCGGCGTGGTGGGGCTGGCCTTGGCGGCGGGCATGTACGGCAACTACGGGCTTTCGGCGGGAAGCCTGCTGCTGGGCGTGGTGATCGTGATGTACAACGCGCTTTCCGTGGTGGCCCTGGCGGCGTACCAGCCCGGCCAATCCACCGATTGGCGCAGCCTGCTGGGGCATATCGTCAAGAACCCGCTGATTCTTTCCGTGTTCGCGGCGTTGCCGTTCACGGCGTTCTCGGTAGGGCTGCCGAGTTGGGTGATGACCTCGGGCAACTACTTTGCCTCGCTGACGCTGCCCCTGGCGCTGATCTGCATTGGCGCCACGCTCTCGGTGTCCAGCTTGCGTGAAGGCAGCCAAGTGGCCATGAGTGCCAGCCTGATGAAGATGGTCGCCTTGCCCGCCTTGTCGACGGTCGCGGCGTGGCTGTTGGGCTTTTCCGGCGCGCAACTGGGCCTGCTGTTCCTGTTCTTCGCCAGCCCCACTGCCGCCGCCAGCTTCGTGATGGTGAAGGCCATCAACGGCAACGTGGCCCTGGCCGCCAATATCATCGCCATCACCACCCTGATGGCCAGCATCACCGTGACCCTGGGCATTTTCGCCCTGCGCCTGGCGGGGTGGATTTAAAGCGCGACGGTTGGCCGAGGCAAGCCAACGCGCTATACTATGCGCCCCCTAAGTCCCTGTAGCTCAGTAGGATAGAGCAGCCGCCTCCTAAGCGGCAGGTCGCAGGTTCGACTCCTGCCAGGGACGCCATTGGGGGGTCTCAGCAAGTCCTAGAAAGGCCAGAAATTAAGTGTAACACTCTGAATCACATTGATTTTTGGCTCCCTGTCGTTCCTCTGCGTTCCTTTCAAAACCAGCCGACAAGTGGTATACAGAATGGTATATGTCACCATTCGAAGATGCTCGGTATACCACCATGGCGCTAACTATCCGGCAGATCAGCACAACCAAGCCTGGCATGAAAGTTGTCTCCCTCTCTGATGGCCAGGGATTAGAACTCAGGATTTGGCCGGATGGCCGCCGTGGGTGGCGTTTGCGCTATACCCGCCCCAATGGCAAGCGCAACATGGTCAGCCTTGGCAAATACCCTGATGTGAGCCTTGCAGAGGCCCGTGAGAAGCGAACGGACATACGGCGGCAACTGGCCCAAGGTATCGACCCCGTAGAGCAGAAACAGAGCGATAAACGCCAGCAGCAGTACGCCGCGCAGAACACGTTCAAGGTGATTGCACTGGAGTGGCACGCCGCCATGGTGCCGCGCTGGAAAGAAAGCTCGAAGCGTGCCAACGACAGCAAGCGCGTGCTTGAAATGTACGTGTTTCCGAAGGTGGGAGACCGCCCAGTTGAGAGCATTCTGCCGTTGGAGTGGCTGGAGATCCTGCGAGCGCTGGAGGATGCAGGCATATTCGAGCAGCGACGCCGCCTGCACGCCTTTTGCCGAGACATCTACCGCTTTGCCATCATTACGGGCAGGGCCAGCTACAACCCCCTTACAGACCTCAATACGGCGCTCAAGCCCTACAAACGGGGCAGCTTCGCCCATATCGCTCAAAGCGAGCTGCCGCAGTACGTGAGCGACATCGAGGCTTACGATAAAAGCCCGATGGTTCGCATCGGCTTGAAGCTCCTGCTGCTAACGGCGGTGCGCCCTGGTGAGCTGCGCATGGCGGAATGGGAAGAGATCGACCTGCAAGCCGCTGTGTGGAAGATCCCTGCCGAGCGCATGAAGATGGGCAGGGCGCACCAAGTGCCGTTACCTACCCAGGCAATAGACGAGCTACGCCACCTGCACAAGCTAACGGGGGCGTTCAAACTGCTGTTCCCTGGTCGTAACAACCCACGTAGGCCGATGTCCGACGCTGCGTTTGGCATGGCGTTGAAGCGCATAGGCTACGACGGTCGTCACGTGCCCCACGGCACGCGCCATGTGGTGGCCACGGGCCTGAAAGAGTTGGGCTACCCTAGAGAGTGGATCGAGGCCCAGCTTTCGCACAAGCTGCCGGGGATCGAGGGCATTTATACCCACGCCGAACACATGGCCCCGGATCAGCGGCCCGCCATGATGCAGTTTTGGGCAGACCACCTCTTTGGCACCGAGAGGCGAAGTGAAGGGCTAGCGACATGAAAGGGCTAGGGGAGAAGTGCCCAGCGTGCGGGACGATCATGAGAACCACACAGCGCCGCAGGATAACCAACCAGCACCAAGAGGCGGTGTTGCAATGCTACGGCTGTCGACGGCTTTGGCGCGTAGACCTGCATTTCTCGCCTGTTAGGGCTTACAAGCGCCCAAAGGCCGAGAATGAAATAAGCGAGAAGGAGCCTGAAGCTAGCTGCGTACTGGTTGACGAAAGGATCTGCTATCCAGATGAATTGTGCTTTTTTGGCGATATGTGCCCAAAATGTGGTTCGTTGTTCCGCATAAGAACTAGCAGGCGCGTTTCGGAAATTTTTAAGGTGTTCTATCTAAGTTGCACGGGCCCCAGTTGTGGGGCCAAGGTTAAAATAGATTTATCTTTTTCTGGTTAATTAGATTTTTTAGCCTTTAAAAAATCCAAATGTTGAGTTTTTGGATTATTTTTTAAGCTCATGGATTATTTTTTCATATTTTTCTGGCAGTAGTGCATATTGGGGTTCTTCGTCACTTCATGTGGATTTGGCCTGATCGAACAGGCGGCCCACCGGGCTGCCAATCAGGTAGATCATGGCGATGAAGTTGGCCTCGTTACGGTAGCC
>NZ_BMXN01000026.1 GCF_014651775.1 Vreelandella hamiltonii | reverse complement strand
GGCAATAACGGGCTTGCGAAAGCCAACTTGCACGGGGCGAATGATCAAAAAGTGCTCGCTGGCGGTGATAGGGAAAGTGTCGGCGCCGGCTTCACGGATTCAGGTTCATTGACTAGAATAACGATAGCGTCGTTTCTTGTTGACGCTCAAATGCTTGGCGCCACTCATAGTGAGAAGTCTCACGATATCTTGAAAACTTAAAGTCATCCGGTGGTAATGTTGCCTTATCGTCTAGCAGATTTTTTATTAATATGCCGACGGCGTAACCTAGGCTGGTAGGCACTGCATTGCCAATCTGCTTGTACTGTTGCACCAATGGCCCAGCTATCTGCCAGCTATCGGGAAACTCCTGGACTCGTTTATACTCTTCTATTGATAGAGGCCGATTTTCTTCTGGGTGAGCAAGGTCTGTAGCGGGCATGGCTGGGTGAGTAACGAGTGTCGGAGCAGGTTTGTCCCAACTAAGTCGTCTCAAAAATCCAGTTTTTCCTCCGCCAGAGAAAAATGATTTTCCTAATGCTTCTTTTTGCATGCTAGTGGGTAGTGAGCGCCAATTTTGCCCGGCTTTTATTTGCTGATAATACTTGAGGCGTTTCTCTGGGAAGTTTAAGTGTGTATGGCTCTTTAAGCCAGCAACTGCTTCTCTGAAAGTTTTCCACTTAGGTAATCCGTGGGTTCCTTCATGAGAGTGAGTTGGTTGTAAGAAGGGTGCTGCATTTCCGTCGCGGGAACACACTATAATTACTCTTTCACGTGTTTGAGGTGTGCCAAAGTTAGCAGAATTATAAAGATTGAATGTGCATGCGTAACCGGCTTTTTTTAGCAGGCATAAAATAAAATTGAGGGCGCCGCCTTTCATTTCATCGAGTGATAGATCGGGAAAGCCTGGGCCGCGTTGACTGTGAGGTCGGTGGTCCATAGGGCATGAAAGTAGTCCGCGGACATTCTCAATGACGAGATATCGTGGCTTCAGCTTGATAGCTAAATTGATAAATGTGAGAAAAGCATTGCCACGGTCATCATTAAAAGCTTTCCGCTTTCCTGCAGTGCTGAATGCTTGGCAGGGTGGGCCTCCTATCATTAAGTCGATGCTGCCGATATCTACCTGCGCAGCTTCGGTAATTTGCGATGCTGAGTAAGCGTTGATATCACCAAGCAAGGCGGTGTTAGGACGGTTGAGTAATATTGTTTCGCGGCAGTATTTGTCGAATTCACAAGCCAAACGGATATCAAATCCTGCTTTTTCAATGCCTAAATCAAAGCCCATTGCGCCAGAAAAAAAACTCAGCGCGATAGGCTTGTTAGGGTCGGCTGAAGCATCTATATATGCTGGATGATCCTCTGCGACAGCATGACCTGTTCTAGTTTTATAGCGTGTAACGCTTTCAGAATCGACAGCCCAAGTATTGCCAATTCTTTCTGCCTTGAGTATCTGTTGGCGGCAAAGGCGGCGTGTGTACTGGGGGCTTATACCAAGTATTGTTGCGGCATCGTCGATGCTGATGTGGGTACCCATATCTAGTTTCCTCTTCGAAACCTCTTCGGGTACCTATAGTCACTGTATTATTTTGATGTGTCAACGGGGGTGTTTTTTTCTGGTAAATGCTGTAACATTCCAAAAATTTTGGCCCAGTGGCTGCAAAAAGCAGCACCATATCGGCAGTCAAGCACCAAGCTGTCGAAAGAGCACCGCGCTTGTTGCACTGGTCGTCAAGTGGGAAAAGTAGTCAGCGACATGCTGCGCCATGGCCAACACCGTTATGAAGGCCACGGAAAGAGAACAACAAGCGGGATGAAACCGATTTTTTTATTGTCGGCTTCGTCCCGCTTTTTTACGACCCGACGTTTGTACGCAAACGCCGTAACCGGATCGCCGAGCCTGCGCCCACAGGCTCCCACCAGCATGGGAGAACGTGTTTTGAATAACCCCGCATTGAGCAAACCCGCGATATTGGCCCTGGAAGATGGCAGTGTGTTTCATGGAACGGCCATCGGCGCGGAGGGAATCACGAGCGGTGAGGTGGTGTTCAATACAGCCATGACCGGCTATCAGGAAATTCTCACCGACCCCTCTTATACCCGCCAGATCGTCACCCTGACCTACCCGCATATCGGCAATACCGGCATCAATTCCGAAGACATCGAGTCCGCTTCCATTGCGGCGGCGGGCCTGGTGATTCGCGATCTCCCCCTGCTGGCCAGCAGCTTCCGTTCCGAACAGAGCCTTTCCGATTATCTGGTCAGCCAGAACGTGCTGGGCATTGCCGATATCGACACCCGCCGCTTGACGCGCATTCTGCGTGACAAGGGCGCTCAGAACGGGGCGATTCTGGCAGGTGCCGAGGCCGAAGGTGATGATGCCGTCGAGCGTGCGCTGGCGGCGGCGAAGGCGTTTCCGGGCCTGAAGGGCATGGACCTGGCGAAAGAAGTCTCCTGCAAGGAGGCCTATGAGTGGTCGGAAGGCGAGTGGACCCTGGGCGAAGGTTACGCGGATGCCAGCCAGGGTGAGCGCCCCTACCATGTGGTGGCCTTCGATTACGGCGTGAAATTCAACATCCTGCGCATGCTGGCGGCCCGTGGCTGCCGCTTGACGGTGGTGCCTGCGCAAACCCCTGCGGCAGACGTGCTGGCCATGAACCCGGACGGCGTCTTCCTGGCCAACGGCCCCGGCGACCCCGAGCCCTGCGATTACGCCATCAAGGCGATCCAGGAAGTGCTGGAAACCGACACCCCGGTGTTTGGTATCTGCCTGGGCCACCAGCTGCTGGCGCTGGCCTCTGGCGCGAAAACCGTCAAGATGGGCCACGGCCACCACGGCGCCAACCACCCGGTTCAAGACCTGGACACCGGCACGGTGATGATCACCAGCCAGAACCATGGCTTTGCCGCCGATGAAGCTTCCCTGCCCAGCAACGTGCGCGCCACGCACCGTTCGCTGTTCGACGGCACCTTGCAGGGAATCGAGCGCACCGACCGCCCGGCCTTCAGCTTCCAGGGGCACCCGGAAGCCAGCCCCGGCCCGCGCGATGTAGCGCCGCTGTTCGATCGCTTCATCGCGATGATGCAGGCGCGCCGCTAAGTCAGCCGCGCTGCCGCTCATTGCCCAGTTACGTCGCCTCGATGCTCATCGTCACCACTTTTTGCGGGAACCGTTATGCCTAAGCGTACCGATATCAACAGCATTCTCATCATTGGCGCTGGTCCGATCGTCATCGGCCAGGCCTGCGAATTCGACTACTCCGGCGCCCAGGCTTGTAAAGCGCTGCGCGAGGAGGGCTACCGGGTCATTCTGGTGAACTCCAACCCGGCCACCATCATGACCGACCCGGCCATGGCCGATGCCACCTACATCGAGCCGATCACCTGGCAGGCGGTAGAGAAGATCATCGAAGCCGAGCGCCCGGATGTGATCCTGCCCACCATGGGCGGCCAGACGGCGCTGAACTGCGCGCTGGACCTCGACAAGCACGGCGTGCTGGCCAAGTACGGCGTCGAGATGATCGGTGCCAACGCCGATGCCATCAACAAGGCCGAAGACCGCGACCTGTTCGACAAGGCGATGAAGAACATCGGCCTGGAGTGCCCCAAGGCCAAAGTGGCGCACACCATGGACGAGGCCTGGGAGATTCAGGCAGAGCTGGGCTTCCCGACCATCATTCGTCCTTCCTACACCATGGGCGGCTCCGGCGGCGGCGTGGCGTACAACAAGGAAGAGTTCGAAGAGATCTGTACCCGTGGGTTCGAGCTTTCCAACAACCACGAGCTGCTCATCGACGAGTCGCTGCTGGGCTGGAAAGAGTACGAGATGGAAGTGGTGCGTGACCGCAACGACAACTGCATCATCGTCTGCGCCATCGAAAACTTCGACCCCATGGGCGTACACACCGGCGACTCGATTACCGTCGCGCCTGCCCAGACGCTGACCGATAAAGAGTACCAGATCATGCGCGACGCCTCTCTGGCCGTGCTGCGCGAGATCGGCGTGGAAACCGGGGGGTCGAACGTGCAGTTCGGTATGGACCCGAAAACCGGTCGCATGGTGGTGATCGAGATGAACCCGCGGGTGTCGCGCTCCTCGGCGCTGGCGTCCAAGGCTACCGGTTTCCCGATTGCCAAGATCGCTGCCAAGCTGGCGGTGGGCTACACCCTGGACGAGCTGCAGAACGACATCACCGGCGGCCAGACCCCGGCCTCGTTCGAGCCCTCCATCGATTACGTGGTCACCAAGATTCCGCGTTTCACCTTCGAGAAGTTCCCCCAGGCCAACGACCGCCTGACCACCCAGATGAAGTCGGTGGGCGAGGTGATGGCCATTGGCCGTACCTTCCAGGAGTCGCTGCAGAAAGCGCTGCGCGGCATGGAAACCGGCAACGATGGCCTCGACCCGATCATCACCGAGTTCACCGACGAAGCCATGGCCCAGATCAAGGGCGAGCTGCAGGCAGCGGGTGCCGAGCGCATCTTCTTCGTCGCCGACGCCATGCGTGCGGGCATGAGCGTGGATGAGATCTTTGCGCTGACCAACATCGACCGCTGGTTCCTGGTGCAAATGGAAGACCTGATTCTCACCGAAGCCGCCGTGTCCAAGCGCGCCTTGGCAGAGTTCTCGGCGCGTGAGCTGTTCCAGCTCAAGCGCAAGGGCTTCTCCGATGCGCGGCTGGCGAAGCTGCTGGGCGTCTCCGAGAAGGAGTTCCGCAAGACGCGTCAGGCAGCAGGGATTCGTCCTGTCTACAAGCGCGTCGACACCTGTGCCGCCGAGTTTGCCTCCGATACCGCCTACATGTACTCCACCTATGAAGAGGAGTGCGAAGCGGACGTGTCGGATCGCCAGAAGATCATGGTGCTGGGCGGTGGCCCGAACCGTATCGGACAGGGTATCGAGTTCGACTACTGCTGCGTGCACGCCGCCTTCGCCATGCGCGACGACGGCTATGAAACCATCATGGTCAACTGCAACCCGGAAACCGTCTCCACCGACTACGACACCTCCGACCGCCTCTACTTCGAGCCGGTGACGCTGGAAGACGTGCTGGAAATCGCCGACAAGGAGAAGCCGGTGGGCGTCATCGTCCAGTTCGGCGGCCAGACGCCGCTGAAGCTGGCCCGTGAGCTTGAAGCGGCAGGCGTGCCGATCATCGGTACCACGCCGGATGCCATCGACCGCGCCGAAGACCGCGAGCGCTTCCAGGTGATGATCGACAAGCTCGGCCTGAAGCAGCCGCCCAACGCCACGGCTCGCAGCTTCGAAGAAGCCTTCACCAAGGCCGAGAAGATCGGCTACCCGCTGGTCGTGCGTCCCAGCTATGTACTGGGTGGCCGTGCCATGGAGATCGTCTACGACGCCTCCGAGCTCGAAAACTACATGACCAACGCGGTCAAGGTCTCCAACGACTCGCCGGTACTGCTGGATCACTTCCTCAGCGCGGCAGTGGAAGTGGACATCGACGCGGTCTCCGATGGTCATCAGGTGGTCATCGGCGGCATCATGCAGCACGTCGAGCAGGCAGGCGTTCACTCTGGCGACTCTGCCTGTGCGCTGCCACCCTACTCGCTGCCCGCCGACGTGCAGGACGAGATGCGCGCACAGGTCAAGAAAATGGCCGTCGAGCTGGGCGTGAAAGGCCTGATGAACGTGCAGCTGGCCTGGCAGGATGGCGATATCTACGTGATCGAGGTCAACCCGCGTGCTTCGCGTACCGTGCCTTTCGTTTCCAAGTGCATCGGCACCTCGCTGGCGCAGATTGCCGCCCGCTGCATGGCAGGCAAGACCCTGGCGGAGCAGGGCTTCGAGCGTGAAATCGTGCCGCACTTCTATAGCGTCAAGGAAGCCGTTTTCCCGTTCAACAAGTTCCAGGGCGTGGACCCGATCCTCTCGCCGGAAATGAAGTCCACCGGTGAAGTCATGGGCTCGGGCGATACCTTCGCCGAAGCCTTCTTCAAGGCGCAGCTGGGCGCGGGTGAGGCGATTCCGGCGCTGGAAGGCGACCGCAAGGCGTTCCTGTCGGTACGCGAGCCGGACAAGCAGGGGATTATCGAAGTGGCTCGTTCTCTGCTAACATTGGGCTTCACGCTATGTGCAACACGCGGTACCGCTGCGGCCCTCGAAGCCGCCGGGCTGCCCGTGGAGCACGTCAATAAAGTCAATGAAGGCCGTCCCCATATCGTCGATCTGCTGAAGAACGACGAAATCGCCTACATCGTGAATACCACCGAAGGTCGTCAGGCAATCAACGACTCTTCGATCATTCGCCGTACTGCTCTTGCGCGCAAGGTGCCCTATGCGACCACCTTGGCGGGCGCTAATGCTGTTTGCATGGCGCTGGAGTACGGTAGGGAGATTACGGTGCGGCGCCTTCAGGATCTGCACGCAGGAGCAACGCAATGAACAAGGTCCCGATGACGGTTGCGGGAGAGAAGAGCCTTCGCGATGAGCTCAACCATCTGAAGAGCGAAGCTCGCCCTCAGGTGATTGCCGCCATCGCCGAAGCGCGTGAGCACGGCGATCTCAAGGAGAACGCCGAGTACCACGCTGCGCGCGAACAGCAAGGCTTCATCGAAGGCCGTATTCAGGAAATCGAGAGCAAACTCTCCGGTGCCCAGGTGATCGACGTCACCAAGCTGCCGAAAACCGGCAAGGTGATCTTTGGCGTCACCGTGTCACTGCTGAACCTGGACAGCGACGCCAGCGTGACGTACCGCATCGTGGGTGAAGACGAAGCGGACATCAAGGCCGGGCGCATTTCCGTGACATCGCCCATTGCCCGCGCGCTGATCGGCAAGGAAGAGGGCGACGTGGTAGTGGTGAAAACCCCTGGTGGCGACGTGGAGTACGAAATCGAGAGCGTCGAGCACCTCTGATCACGTTCCGCTAGCGCCATGAAAAAGGCCCGGTGCAGTTTCCTGCACCGGGCCTTTTCGTCTGGCGCTGCTTTATGATGGGCGCCAGATCCGTTCAGCCAAGCGTCCGCTCAGCCAAACGGCCCTGCGTCAGTGCCGCCCGTGGTGGTTCTCGAAGCGGGTCACATTGGAGAGCTTGGGGTTGGCCTTGGGGTTACGACGGTACAGCAGCGCCATCTTGCCGATGGTTTGCACCAGCTCGGCCTTGCTGTCAGCCAGCAACTCGTTGATCATCGCGGCGCGATCATCCCGCTCGGGCAGGGCGAGCTTCACTTTGATCAGCTCGTGGTCGTTGAGCGCGCGGCTGAGTTCTGCGAGCAGGTTTTCGGAGACGCCGTTCTCAGAAACGGTGACCACGGGGTTCAAATGGTGGCCAATGCTACGAAATGCTTTCTTTTGTGCCTGTGACAAGCTCATGGTATCTTGCGGTATCCCGGTTAGCGCTTAACGTTCCATCTTACGGTGAAATGCCGTCAAGTGAAAGCAATCCCGTCAATGCGCCCATCTCTTATTCCAGCGTCAGATGCCTCTATGCAGCAAAAGCCTCCAAGCCGTAAACATTCAGTGAGCAAAACCAGCAACAACTGGAAGAAAGAACATTTCGACGACCAGTACGTGAAACAGAGCTGGCAGGATGGCTATCGCTCCCGGGCAAGCTACAAGCTGCTGGAGCTGGATGAGAAGGACAAGCTGTTTCGCAATGGCATGACGGTGATCGACCTGGGTGCAGCGCCTGGCGGGTGGAGTCAGATCGCCGCCGAGAAGGTTGGCCCGGAAGGTGTCGTGATCGCCTCCGACATTCTGGAGATGGACGCCCTGGCAGGGGTCGACTTCATTCAGGGCGACTTTACCGAAGAACGTGTACTCAATGCGATTCTCGAGCGGTTGGGAAATCGACCGGTAGACCTTGTTATGTCCGACATGGCCCCCAATATGAGTGGTATGGCCGCCATCGACCAGCCACAGGCCATGTACCTTGTCGAGCTTGCTCTGGAGCTGGCGCGTGAAACGCTCTCGCCCAAGGGGCGTTTTCTGGTCAAAGTGTTTCAGGGGGAGGGCTTCGACACCTATTTGAAGGAGCTGCGCGGCAGCTTTCAGCGCGTAGTGACCCGTAAGCCGGATGCTTCACGGGCCCGTTCACGAGAAGTCTATTTTCTGGCCGAAGGCTTTCGCGGTTAGCAAGTGACCGCGTGCATGGCCACGATAGCGACGATTTATCACCACGATTGCCAGACAGGCAGGCGTAAGGTGTGTCACATTATGCACATTGGACGAGCGTGACACAGATGGCCCAGGGCGTTATGCGCTTTGGCAATGGTTGAACGTTAAACTCTAGTGTAAGGTCTGAGTACTAACGGTTAACTGACGGATTCTTGTAATGAGGGTAGCCCCTTGAACGATATGGCGAAGAACCTGATTCTGTGGTTGGTCATCGCGGCCGTTCTGCTGACAGTGTTCAACAATTTCAGTACGGAAAGCGCGCCGCAAAGCACCAACTACTCCCAGTTTGTGCAGCAGGTGCAAAATCAGCAGATCCGCAGCGTCACCATCGATGGCTATACCATCACCGGTGAGCGGACCGATGGTTCGCAGTTCCAGACCATCCGCCCTGCCGCAGAAGATCCCAAGCTGATCGACGACCTGCTGAGCAACAATGTCACGGTGGTCGGCAAGGAGCCTGAACAGCAAAGCATCTGGACGCGGCTGCTGATTGCCAGTTTCCCGATCCTGTTGATCCTGGCGATCTTCATGTTCTTCATGCGCCAGATGCAAGGCGGTGCCGGTGGTGGCAAGGGTGGCCCGATGAGCTTTGGCAAGTCGAAGGCCAAGCTGCTCTCGCAAGACCAGATCAAGACCACCTTTGCTGACGTGGCGGGCTGTGACGAGGCCAAGGAAGAGGTGGAAGAGCTGGTCGACTTCCTGCGCGACCCCACCAAATTCCAGCGTCTGGGGGGTACCATTCCCCGTGGCGTGCTGATGGTCGGTCCTCCCGGTACCGGTAAGACGCTGCTGGCCAAGTCCATTGCCGGTGAGGCCAAGGTACCGTTCTTCTCCATCTCGGGTTCCGACTTCGTCGAGATGTTCGTGGGCGTGGGTGCGTCCCGCGTACGCGACATGTTCGAGCAGGCCAAGAAGCAGGCGCCCTGCATCATCTTCATCGACGAGATCGATGCCGTGGGTCGCTCGCGCGGCACCGGCATGGGTGGCGGTAACGATGAACGCGAGCAGACGCTGAACCAGCTGCTGGTCGAGATGGACGGTTTCGAAGCCAACGAAGGCATCATCGTGATTGCGGCCACCAACCGTCCGGACGTACTCGACCCCGCGCTGCTGCGCCCGGGCCGCTTCGACCGTCAGGTAACCGTGGGCTTGCCGGATATCCGTGGCCGTGAGCATATTCTGGGCGTTCACCTGCGCAAGGTGCCGCTGGCCGATGACGTGAAGCCGCAGCTGATTGCCCGTGGTACGCCTGGCTTCTCCGGTGCCGACCTGGCCAACCTGGTGAACGAGGCTGCCCTGTTTGCGGCGCGTCGTAACAAGCGCCTGGTAGGCATGGAAGAGCTTGAGCTGGCCAAGGACAAGATCATGATGGGCGCCGAGCGCAAATCCATGGTCATGACCGATAAAGAGAAGCTCAATACCGCTTACCACGAGGCAGGTCACGCGATCATTGGTCTGGTCATGCCCGAGCACGACCCGGTCTACAAGGTCACGATTATTCCCCGTGGCCGCGCTCTGGGTGTGACGATGTTCCTGCCGGAAGAGGATCGTTACAGCCTGTCGCGCCAGCAGATCATCAGCCAGCTCTGCTCACTGTTCGGTGGTCGTATTGCCGAAGAGATGACGCTTGGGCCCAACGGTGTCACCACGGGTGCTTCCAACGACATCAAGCGCGCCACGGAGCTGGCCCATAACATGGTGGCCAAGTGGGGGCTTTCGGATGAAATGGGTCCGATCATGTACGACGAGGACGAGTCTCACCAGTTCCTCGGTGGCCCGGGCCAGGGTGGCGGCAAGCTGAAGTCCGGCGAAACCACCACGCGCCTCGATAAGGAAGTGCGCAAGATCATCGACTCGTGCTACGAGCAGGCGCGCCAGATTTTGCATGACAACCGCGACAAGCTGGATGCCATGGCCGAAGCGCTGATGAAGTACGAGACCATCGATGCGCATCAGCTGAAAGACATCATGGAAGGGCGTGACCCTCGCCCGCCGGAAGGCTGGGGTGACGGTGACTCTTCGGGTGGCGGCTCTCCGGTAGGTGGCGACAAGCCGGAAGCGAAACCAGAAGAGCCTGAAGCTTCCTCGGAAGGCGATAGCGAAGAAGACGATGACGAGCCGCGTCGTCGCCCTTCGGACCCGTTGGGTGGGTCGGCGGGCTCTTGAGCCAGGCCATCACGCAAACCAGCAAAGGCGCCCCAGCGGGGCGCCTTTTTGTTATCCTGTGGCCAATGACAGTGAATTTTTTTGATTTCAGGCGGCAAGATGAATCCGATCGTTGACCCTATCTCGGCTCCGCACGTCCCGGAAGATGCGTTTCACCTGCGCTGTGGTCGCCATTCGCTCGATCTCTCGTTTCCACGGGTGATGGGCATATTGAACGTTACCCCGGACTCGTTTTCCGACGGTGGGCAGCATGTGGCCCTCGATGATGCGCTGCGCCATGCCGAGCGCATGCTGGCGGAAGGCGCGGCGATGATCGATGTGGGAGGAGAGTCGACCCGCCCAGGTGCCACGCCGGTCACCGAACAGCAGGAGCTGGACCGGGTGGCTCCGGTGGTAGAGGCGCTGGTGCGTGAGCTGGATGCGCTAGTGTCGGTGGACACCAGCAGCGCCCTGGTCATGCGTGAGGTGAGCGCGCTGGGAGCGGGCATGATCAACGATGTGCGTGCCCTGGAGCGCGATGGCGCTCTGATGGCGGCGGCCAGCAGTGGCCTGCCGGTATGTCTGATGCATCGCCAGGGTGAGCCGCAGGATATGCAGCACTCGCCTGGCTACGATGTGCCGGTGGAGCAGGCCGTGGCGGCCTACCTGGCGGAGCGGATCGCGGCCTGCGAAGCGGTGGGGCTGCGTCGTCATCGGCTGCTGCTGGACCCCGGTTTTGGCTTTGGCAAAACCGTCGAGCATAACCTGCAGCTGTTGAAGCACATGGCCTCGCTGAACGAGCTGGGCTTGCCGCTGCTGGTGGGCATGTCGCGCAAGAGCATGATTGGTAAGGTGCTGGGCCGTCCTGTGGAAGAGCGCCTGGCGGGAGGGCTGGCGCTAGCTGCCATGGCGGTGGAGCGCGGAGCCAAAGTGATTCGGGTGCACGATGTAGGGCCCACGGTGGATGCCGTGAATATGGCCTGGGCCGTGCTGCAAGAAGGCTGTGAGCCGCTCGTGAAGAAGGAGTCTTGACATGACGCGTCGTTATTTTGGTACCGATGGTATTCGTGGCACGGTAGGACAGGCGCCGATTACGGCTGATTTCATGCTCAAACTGGGTTGGGCTGCCGGGCAGGTGTTGCGTCGCGAAAAGGGCCGCACCCGGGTGTTGATCGGCAAGGATACGCGTATTTCCGGCTATATGTTCGAGTCGGCGCTGGAGGCGGGACTGTCTGCCGCCGGGGTGGATGTGTCGCTGCTGGGGCCGATGCCCACGCCGGGTATTGCCTACCTGACGCGCACTTTCCGGGCGGATGCCGGGATCGTCATTTCGGCCTCGCACAACCCCTTCGATGACAACGGCATCAAGTTTTTCTCTGCCGAAGGTAAGAAGTTGCCCGATGAGATCGAAGACCGTATCGAAGCCATGCTGGAAGCGCCGCTGACCACGGCCGAGGCCGCGCAGCTGGGCAAGGCGACGCGTATCGACGATGCAGCGGGCCGCTATATCGAGTTCTGTAAATCCACGCTGCCGGACAGGCTGAGCCTGCATGGCCTGAAAGTGGTGCTGGATTGCGCCCATGGGGCCACTTACCATATCGCCCCCAGCGTATTCCGCGAGCTGGGGGCCGATGTCAGCGTGATTGGGGCGTCCCCCGACGGATTGAATATCAACCAACAGGTGGGGTCCACCCATCCCGCTGCGCTACGTGCCGCGGTCATTCAGCAAGGGGCCGACCTGGGCGTAGCCTTCGATGGCGACGGCGACCGCGTGCTGCTGGTGGATGCCGACGGCCGGGAAGTAGATGGCGATGACATCCTTTACCTGATCGCCCGTGACCGTTTCGAGCGTGGCCTGCTGGAAGGTGGCGTGGTGGGCACCCTGATGAGCAATTTTGGGCTGGCCATGGCGCTGGAGCGGCTGGGTATTCCCTTTCAGCGCGCCAAAGTGGGCGACCGCTTCGTCATGGAGATGATGGCTGCCAACGGTTGGGAGCTGGGGGGCGAGGCTTCGGGGCATATCGTGTGTGGTCATGTGCAGAGCACCGGCGACGGCATCGTGTCCGCGCTGCAGGTGCTGGCCTTGATGGTTCGCGAGCAGAAGCCGCTGCCTGCCCTGCTCAAGGGGCTCGAAAAAGTCCCTCAGTCGCTGGTCAACGTGCGGCTACCGGCAGGCTCCGATGCCCGCCAGGTAATGGCAGCGCCGCCCTTGCAGGACGCCGTGGCGGCGCTGGAAACCGAGCTGGGCGATCAGGGGCGCGTGCTGCTGCGCGCCTCGGGGACGGAGCCACTGATTCGGGTCATGGTGGAAGGCCGTGCCCATCTGGATGTCGACCGTCTGGCGAATCGGCTGGCACAGCAGGTGCAGGCGCTGCTGGGTGACGACGCCGGCAAATAACGCAGGACTCGTCACAGCGGTTGTCTTGACAAGGCGGCTCCTATACCATTTCGCTCCACCTGGATTGAGGATCACCCATGCGCACGCCCTTGATTGCCGGTAACTGGAAAATGAACGGTTCGGCGGCATTGATCGAGTCGTTTGGTAAAACGTTTGCCTCCGCCACGCTGCCGAAAGGTGTCGAGGTGGTCATTATTCCGCCTTTTCCGTACCTGGACATGGCGCGTCATGCCTTTGGTGATACGCCTTTGGCGCTGGGCGCGCAAACGCTCAATCCTCAGCATTCCGGCGCCCACACCGGTGAAGTCAGTGGACGCATGCTCAAGGAGTTTGGCGTTGGCTACGTGCTGGTGGGCCACTCCGAGCGTCGCCAGCTCTATCGTGAAAGCGATGAGCAGGTATTCAACCGGTTGGTAGCCGCGCTGGATGTCGGCTTGACGCCGATTCTGTGTGTCGGCGAGACCCTCGAGGAGCGTGATGCCGGCCAGACCATGGACGTCGTCTTGCGCCAGGTAGGCTACGTCATGGCGCGGCTGGAGCCAGAGCAGCGTCGTCAGGTGGTGATTGCCTACGAGCCTGTCTGGGCCATCGGCACCGGGCGCACGGCCTCGCCGGAGCAGGCACAAGAAGTGATGGCAGGTATTCGTGCCTACCAGGCAGGGTTCGATGCGTCGCTGGCCGAGCAGTTGAAGCTGCTTTACGGCGGCAGCATGAATGCAAGTAATGCGGCAGAGCTGCTTGCTCAGCCGGATATCGACGGCGGTTTGGTGGGCGGTGCCTCGCTTAAAACCGACGATTTCTACGCCATTTGTCAGTCAGCAGGATAACGCCATGCAAGTTGCAATTCTTATGGTTCATGTGGTGATTGCGGTCGCCCTGGTAGTACTCATCCTGCTTCAGCAGGGTAAAGGCGCTGAAGCGGGGGCTGCCTTCGGTGGCGGCGCATCGCAAACGGTGTTTGGTTCGCGGGGTAGCGGTAACTTCCTTTCTCGCACCACGGGTGTGCTGGCGGCGGGCTTTTTCGTCACCTCCATGGCGCTGGCGTACTTTGCTACCCAGGCAGGCCAGGCACCGGAAGCGGGCATTCCCGACGCACGCCTGATCGAGCAGCAGCGCAGCATTCCTACGCTTGACGACAGCCCTGCAAGTATGGATAATACCGCGCCAGTGCTTGAGGAAAGCGGAGAGTAATCAGCCGCGTTTTCTTTGGCCTCCCCTGATGCCGAAGTGGTGGAATTGGTAGACACGCTATCTTGAGGGGGTAGTGACCGTATGGTCGTGCGGGTTCAAGTCCCGCCTTCGGCACCATCTGTTTCGCTGGCTCGCCAGCTTCCCAGAGTATTTGCCAAAGAAAGTCAGGGTTGGCACCTGAGACGAAAACAGCACTTGACGTCAGTAGTTTAAGTGTCTATTATCGTCGACCTAGATTGATGCGGGGTGGAGCAGTCTGGTAGCTCGTCGGGCTCATAACCCGAAGGTCATCGGTTCAAATCCGGTCCCCGCTACCATTTATTTAGCAACATTGCAGTGTCGTGAAGCAGTTCGCAATTTGTTTCAAGGCAGCGAAAAGATCGCAACATGTTGCTAAAATGGTATTACAGGTTTCTTTCGAAAAGCCCCTTCCTGTGAAGGGGCTTTTTGTTAGTAGCTTTTTTGCGAGCCAAGAGTGTCTCACGCGCGGACGTTGTTCAGTAGCCAGAGACACATTCCCAGGTAATGCCAATCAGCCTCCTGGCTTTTATCAAGACTCCTGGCCAGGCGCCTGATGCAACGGCTATAGGAGCTTTGTCTGTGGCCACAAAACACGCTGCGCTTCATGCGCTGATCGAACCCATCGTTGCCGCCATGGGCTTCGAGCTTTGGGGCATCGAGCATGTTTCCCAGGGCAAGCATTCGCGGCTGGTCATTTATATCGAGCGTGAGAGCGGCGTCAGCGTGGAAGACTGCGCCGATATCAGCCGTCAAGTCAGTGCCGTGATGGATGTGGAAGATCCGATTCCTGGCGAGTATCGCCTGGAGGTCTCGTCACCCGGTATGGCACGCCCCCTTTATTCTCTGGATCACTTCACTCGCTACCAGGGCCATCAGGTGGCGCTGAAGCTACGCCTCGCTTTCGATGGCCGACGCAAGTTCCAGGGGTTGTTGGCTGGGGTCGAAGGAGACGAAGTGCTGCTGCAGATGGAAGGCGAAGAGTACTGCTTTCCCATTGAAAGCATTGATGCTGCGCACGTTGTCCCGCAGTTCGAAGAATAACGGGTGGCGGCTTCCGGTAGATGCCGGGTCGACGCACAAAAGGACAGGTTTTCTGGCGAGGCATACGCATGAGTAAAGAAATCTTAATGGTCGTGGACGCGATCTCCAACGAAAAAGGCGTCCCCCGTGATGTAATTTTCGAAGCGGTTGAAGCCGCGCTGGCCAGCGCGTCGCGCAAGCGTTTCGAGCACGAAGAAGCCAATGTGCGGGTGCGTATCGACCGTAAAACCGGCGACTACGACACCTTCCGCTACTGGACCGTCGTGGAAGACGACGAGTTCGAGACGCCTGACTACGAAATCAAGCAGAGCATCGCCGAGCAGCGGGATCCGCCGCTGGCGTTGGGCGATGTGGTCGAGCAGAAGATCGAAAACGCCATGTTCGGCCGTATTGCCGCACAAACCGCCAAACAGGTCATCGTCCAGAAAGTGCGCGAAGCCGAGCGCGCTGAAGTCGTGCGTCAATACGCAGACCGTGAAGGCGAGCTGGTGGCCGGTATCGTCAAGAAGACCACCCGTGATGGCCTGATCATCGACCTGGGCGAGAACGCCGAAGCGTTCCTGCCGCGCAACGAGATGATTCACGGCGAGCGCTACCGCATGAACGAGCGAGTGCGTGCGCTGCTGGTCAAGGTGGACCCGGATGCCCGTGGTGCCCAGCTGCAGCTGTCGCGTACCTGCCCAGAGTTCATCATCGAGCTTTTCAAGATCGAGGTGCCGGAAATTGCCGAGCAGCTGATCGAAATCAAAGGGGCGGCTCGCGACCCCGGCTCTCGGGCCAAGATCGCGGTGAAAACCAACGACCGCCGTATCGACCCGGTGGGCGCTTGTGTGGGTATGCGTGGTTCTCGCGTGCAGGCGGTCTCTTCCGAGCTGCAGAACGAGCGCGTCGATATCGTGCTGTGGGATGACAACCCGGCGCAACTGGTCATCAATGCCATGGCGCCTGCCGATGTGGCGTCTATTCTGGTGGACGAAGACGCCCACGCGATGGACGTGGCGGTCGCCCAGGACAACCTGGCCCAGGCCATTGGTCGCAGCGGCCAGAACGTGCGCCTGGCGTCCGAGTTGACTGGCTGGCGTATCAACGTCATGACCGAAGACGAGGCGGAATCCAAGCGCGAGCAGGAGATCGACAGCCTGGTGGACTCTTTCGTTCAGCACCTGGAAGTGGACGAAGACGTTGCCCGCCTGCTGGTAGAAGAAGGGTTCACCACCCTGGAAGAAGTTGCCTACGTGCCGCTGGAAGAGATGCTCGAAATCGAAGAGTTCGATGAAGAGCTGGTGGAAGAGCTGCGTGCACGCGCAAAAGACGAGCTGCTGACGATGGCGATTGCCTCGGAAGAAGCGCTGGACGGTGCCCAACCAGCGGATGACCTGCTGGAAATGGACGGTATGGAGCGCCACCTGGCCTTCATTCTCGCCAGCCGCGGCATTGTCACAATGGAAGATCTCGCCGAGCAGTCTGTCGACGATCTGGTCGATATCGAGGAGTTGGACGAAGCGCGCGCAGCGGCACTGATCATGACTGCCCGTGCGCCCTGGTTCGAAACCGACGACACATCGGATTCGAACACACAGTAAACAGGTCACGGGCTGAGGAGGGTCACTATGTCGGATATGACAGTTAAAGATTTTGCAGTGAAGGTGGGCCGCGATGTGCCCCGCCTATTGGAACAGATGAAAGAAGCCGGTTTGCAGCACGCCTCGGAAAGCGACGCCGTATCTGAAGAAGACAAGCAGACGCTGCTGAGCTTTCTGAAGAAGAGCCACGGCGGCAGCGACAACGAGCCGAGCAAGAACCGCATCACCCTGACGCGTAAAACCCGTAGCCGCATCAAGACCGGCGAGCGCGGTAAAACCATCGAAGTTCAGGTGCGCAAGAAGAAGACCTACGTCAAGCGTGAAGAAGAGAAGCCCAAGGCTGCCGAGCCCCAGCACTCTGGCCCGCGCCAGCTGGTAGGCGATATGGCCGAAGCGGAAGCCGAGCGCAAGGCGCAGGAAGCCCAGGCGGCAGAAGAGAAAGCCGTAGCCGCAAAAGCCAAGGCGGCTGAAGACGCTGCACGCAAGGCGGCGGAAGAGCAAGCCAAGGCCAAGGCGGCAGAAGTGCCGGACATCGACGTGCCTGACCTGGAAATCGACGATGCACCGACGGGTGAAGACCTGCCGCCTGCACCGCCGAAGGAAGGCCGTACCGACCGTCGCACGGCACCGCCCAAGAAGACGGCTGCCAAGAAAAAAGGCCGCGACGATGACGACGATCGCGGTGATCGCGAAGAGCGCAAGCGTGGCGGTGGCGGCAAGAAGGTCAAGCGTGCCGAGCGCCGTGGTGGCCGTCGTGGCGGCGCAAGCCAGAGCGGCAACGGCAAGCACGGCTTCCAGAAGCCGACTCAGCCGATCGTGCGTGAAGTCTCGATCCCTGAATCGATCAGCGTTGCCGAGCTGGCCGACAAGATGTCGATCAAGGCCAACGAAGTCATCAAGGCCATGTTCACCATGGGCGCGGCGGTGACCATCAACCAGACCATCGACCAGGATACTGCGGCGATCGTCGTGGAAGAGATGGGCCACAAGGTCAAGCTGGTGAAGGACGACGCGCTGGAAACGGAAATGCTGGAAGGCATCTCCTACGAAGGCGAAGAGATCACCCGCTCACCCGTCGTGACGGTCATGGGTCACGTTGACCACGGCAAGACCTCGCTGCTGGATTACATCCGTCGTGCCAAGGTCGCCACTGGCGAAGCGGGCGGTATTACCCAGCACATCGGTGCTTACCACGTGGAAGACAACCACGGCGGCGTCACCTTCCTGGATACCCCCGGTCACGCGGCGTTTACCGCCATGCGTGCTCGTGGTGCCAAAGCCACCGACGTGGTCATCCTGGTCGTGGCCGCCGACGATGGCGTGATGCCGCAAACCGTTGAAGCGATCGAGCACTCCAAAGCGGCTGAAGTGCCCATGGTCGTGGCGGTGAACAAGATCGATAAAACGGGCGCGGACTTTGACCGCATTCGTAACGAGCTGTCACAGCACGGCGTGATCTCCGAAGAGTGGGGCGGTGACACGCAGTTTGTTCACGTGTCCGCCAAAACCGGCGAAGGCATGGAAGACCTGCTGGAAGCGATCCAGCTGGCCTCCGAAGTGCTTGAGCTGACGGCCGTTCCGTCGGCGCCTGGCAAAGGTGTCGTTGTCGAGTCTCGCCTGGACAAAGGCCGTGGCCCGGTGGCTACCGTGCTGGTTCAGAACGGTACGCTGAAGAAGGGTGATATCGTGCTGGCAGGCCTGCACTACGGTCGCGTTCGTGCGCTGACCAATGAGCTGGGTCAACAGGTCGATACCGCTGGCCCCGCCATGCCGGTCGAGATCCAGGGTCTCGACGGCACGCCGGATGCCGGTGACGACTTCATGGTCGTGGCCGACGAGAAGAAAGCCCGTGAAGTGGCCAACTTCCGTCAAGGCAAATACCGCGAAGTGCGCCTGGCGCGTCAGCAGAAAGCCAAGCTGGAGAACATGTTCAGCCAGATGGGCCAGGACGAAGTGGCCAAGGTCAACATCGTCCTCAAAGCCGACGTTCAGGGGTCACTGGAAGCCATCAAGGGCGCTCTGGAAGAGCTCTCCACCGACGAAGTGCAAGTGGCAGTGGTCTCCTCCGGCGTGGGTGGTATCACCGGAACCGACGCCAACCTGGCGCTGGCGTCTGAAGCCATCGTGGTCGGCTTCAACGTACGTGCCGATGCCGCAGCCCGTGAGATCATCGAGCGTGAAGGTCTGGATCTGCGCTACTACAGCGTCATCTACCAGCTGATCGACGAGGTCAAGCAGGCGATGAGCGGTATGCTTGCCCCCGAGTGGAAAGAAGAGATCGTGGGTGTGGCCGAAGTACGCGACGTCTTCCGCGCGCCGAAGATCGGTGCGGTGGCCGGCTGTATGGTCGTCGAAGGCACGGTTTCCCGCAGCAAGCGTATCCGCGTTCTGCGTGACAACGTGGTCATCTACGAAGGCGAACTCGAATCGCTGCGCCGCTTCAAGGACGACGTACAGGAAGTGCGTAACGGCATGGAGTGTGGCATCGGCGTGAAGAACTACAACGATGTTCAGGTCGGCGACAAGATCGAAGTCTTTGACCAAGTGAAGGTCGAGCGCAGCCTGTAAGGCAGCGAGGAGTCAACATGCGCGAATTCAAGCGTACCGACCGGGTAGCCGACCAGCTCCAGAAGGAGCTGGCGGTACTGATCCAGCGGGAAGTAAAAGACCCGCGTCTTGGCATGATCACGGTGAGCGGCGCTGCCGTCAGCCGTGACCTGGGCTACGCCGATATCTATGTCACCCTGCTGGGTGAACAGGAGCCCGAGCGTATCAAGGAAAACCTGCAGGTGCTCAAGCGCGCCTCTGGGTTTCTGAGAAGCCAGATTGCCAAGCGCATCAAGCTGCGCCACGTGCCCGAGCTGCGTTTTCATTACGATGAAAGCGTGGTGCGTGGCCAGCACCTCTCATCGCTGATCGACGAGGCGGTCTCTACCGACCGTGCCCGCCAATCAGATGACGAGGACGACACCGACGCCCAGGGTGAGGAGACGCGCTAATGGCTCGTCGCCGTCGCGGATTACCGGTGAATGGCGTGGTGCTGCTGGATAAGCCCAAGGGTATTTCCAGCAACCATGCACTCCAGCGTGTGCGCCGTCTGTTCGAGGCGCAGAAAGCCGGGCATACCGGCACGCTGGACCCCATGGCAACGGGCCTGCTGCCCATTTGCCTGGGGGAGGCCACCAAGTTTTCCGCACACCTGCTGGAAGCCGACAAGATGTATCGCACCCGGGTCGAACTGGGCGTGATCACCGACACCGGCGATGCCGAGGGTAACGTCATCGAGCGGCGTGAGGTGCCAAGCCTCACCGCCGAGGATGTGGAGGCCGTGCTGGTCCGCTTTCGTGGCGAGATCGACCAGGTGCCGCCCATGTATTCGGCGTTGAAGCACCAGGGCAAGAAGCTCTACGAGCTAGCGCGCGAGGGCAAGCAGGTTGAACGTGCAGCACGGCGGGTTAGCGTGTATGATGCGCGCCTGCTGGCGTTCGAGGGTCATGCCTTCGAGCTGGAAGTCAGTTGCAGCAAGGGAACCTACATCCGAACCCTGGCCGAAGACATTGGCCTGGCGCTGGGGTGTGGTGCCCACATCAGTCAACTGCGCAGGCTCAAGACCGGCCCCTTCGGTGGCGACGCCATGTGGACCCTGGAGGCGCTGGAAGCGCTGGCAAGCCAGGCCCATCGCGAGGCGGAACTGATGCCCGTCGATGTGCTGGTGGATCATCTGCCATCGCTCAGCGTGGACGATGCTGCCTATGACAGGCTGGCCCACGGGCAGTCGGTGCAATTGGCCAGTGGCGAGTTGGCAGCGGATGCGCTGGCACGACTTTATCACGCCGAGACCTTTATCGGTCTTGGCGTTGTAAAAGGGCCGCAGGAAGTGGCTCCCAAGCGACTGTTGAGTACGGTCGCTCGTTCGTAATTTCGCCGTGAAAACGTTGCAAGGATGCGGCGATTTGCGCGAAAATAGTAGCTTGAGACTGCAAATATGCGTGGTCTCACCCATTCATTTTTAGGCATATTGCTTACTGGAGAGACAGATGGCATTAACCGCTGAGAAAAAGGCCGAAATCGTCAACGAATACGGCCGCGGCGACAACGACACCGGTTCCCCTGAAGTGCAGGTTGCACTGCTGAGCGCCAACATCAATGGCCTGCAGGACCACTTCAAGACCAACAAGCAGGATCACCACTCTCGTCGTGGTCTGATCCGCATGGTAAACCAGCGTCGTAAGCTGCTGGACTACCTGAAGCGTAAGGATTTCGAGCGCTATCAGTCTCTGATCCAGAAACTGGGTCTGCGTCGCTAAGCAGTAACGGCAACGATTCAAAACGGGCAGCTCCTTGCGAGCTGCCCGTTTTTTTGTTTGAGGTAGCCGTCAGCCGCGTCAACGCCTAGAATGGTGGCGAGTCAAAACGACCCAAGCGAAAAGACAAGTAGCTATTAATGTTAAAGGAAGTCGCCGTGAATCCGGTCAAAAAAACGTTCCAATACGGTCGTAGCACCGTCACCCTCGAAACTGGGCGTATCGCTCGCCAGGCCACTGGTGCCGTCATGGTCACCATGGACGAGACCGTCGTACTGTGTACGGTGGTGGCGAAGAAAGACGTCAATCCCGCCCAATCCTTCTTCCCGCTTTCGGTGCACTACCAGGAAAAGACCTACGCGGTCGGCAAGATTCCTGGCGGCTTCTTCAAGCGTGAAGGTCGCCCCACCGAGAAAGAGACCCTCACGTCACGGCTGATCGACCGCCCCATTCGCCCGCTGTTCCCCAAGGGCTTCATGAACGAAGTGCAGGTGATCTGTACCGTTCTGTCGACTGACCGCAACCATGACCCGGATATTGCGGCCATGCTGGGCACCTCGGCAGCGCTGAGCATCTCAGGCGTTCCGTTCAATGGCCCGATCGGCGCTGCGCGCGTTGGCTTCAACGAAGAGCAGGGCTACTTCCTGAACCCCACCGTCGAAGAGCTGACCACCTCCGAGCTGGACATGGTGGTGGCCGGTACCGAAAACGCCGTGCTGATGGTGGAGTCGGAAGCTCAGGAGCTGCTGGAAGACGAAATGTTGGGTGCCGTACTGTTCGGCCACCAGGAGATGCAGGTGGCGGTCAACGCCATCAAGGAACTGGCTGCTGAAGCAGGCAAGCCGCGCTGGGACTGGCAGCCGCCCGCCGAAAACGTGGCGCTGAAAACCGCCATGGCCGATGCGTTCGAAGCCAAAGTGGGCGATGCGTACCGCATTACCGACAAGATGGCGCGTCAGGATGCGCTGGCCGAGCTGAAAGAGGCTGCTTTGGCCCAGCTGGTGGCTGAAGAAGGTGACTCCTCGGAAGGCAAGTTCAGTGCCGATGACGTCAAGGGGGCCTTTGCGGCGCTGGAGAAGCGCGTGGTGCGCTCTCGCGTCGTCAAGGGCGAGCCGCGCATCGATGGCCGCGACAACGTCACCGTGCGCCCGCTGGCCATCGAAGTCGGCGTGCTGCCCAAGACTCACGGCTCGGCCATCTTCACCCGTGGTGAAACCCAGGCCATCGCCGTGGCGACACTGGGCACGCTGCGCGACTCGCAGCTGATCGAGTCGCTGGAAGGCGAGCGTAAAGACCGCTTCATGCTGCACTACAACTTCCCTCCCTACTCGGTGGGTGAAGCAGGCTTCATGGGTGGCCCGAAGCGTCGTGAAATCGGTCACGGTCGTTTGGCTCGTCGTGGCGTCCAGGCCATGCTGCCCTCCGAAGAAGATTTCCCCTACACCATTCGCGTGGTGTCGGAAATCACCGAATCCAATGGTTCCAGCTCCATGGCCTCGGTCTGTGGCTCCTCGCTGGCGCTGATGGATGCAGGCGTTCCGCTGAAAGCCCCGGTGGCGGGTATTGCCATGGGTCTCGTCAAGGACGAAGACGGCTACGCGGTCCTGACCGACATCCTGGGTGACGAAGACCATCTGGGCGACATGGACTTCAAGGTGGCGGGTTCTGAAGAGGGTGTTACTGCCCTGCAGATGGACATCAAGATCGAAGGCATCAACGAAGAGATCATGGAAACCGCGCTGCAGCAGGCTCACGATGCGCGTATCGGTATCCTGGCGCAGATGAACGCCGTGATCAGCCAAAGCCGTACCGATGTCTCCGAGAATGCGCCTTCCATGGCCACCATCAAGATCGATCCGGACAAGATCCGTGACGTCATCGGCAAAGGCGGCGCTACCATCCGCAAGATTTGCGAAGACACCGGCGCGTCCATCGACCTCGATGACGACGGCACCGTGCGCATCTATGCCGAAGACAAGGCCGCGGCCAAGAAGGCCATCGATACCGTACTGGCCATCACGGCAGAAGCGGAAATCGGCAAGCTCTACCAAGGCAAGGTCGTGCGCATCGCCGACTTCGGTGCTTTCGTGAACATCATGCCGGGTACCGATGGCCTGGTGCATATCTCGCAAATCGTCGCCGAGCGCGTCAACAACGTGCGCGATTTCCTCAACGAAGGTGACGATGTCGTCGTGAAGGTGCTGGATATCGACAACCGCAACCGCGTGAAGCTCTCGATCAAAGAGATCACCGAGGAAGAGAAGGCCGCGTTTGCCGCTGCCGAGGCGGATATCGCAGGCTAATCGGCCACCCGCGTATGACCCACCGCCCCTGCAGCCCCTGGCTGTGGGGGCGGTGTCGTTTGGTAGCCCCGCATATTTGAAGCCCCACGTATTTTGATAGACCCATACAGAGGAAGCAGCATGGAGCAGCAGGAGTCACCGCGCTGGTGGGCGGTGGTCGCCGTGATGATCGGCATCTTTTTACTGGTAACCGCCGAGCAGCTGCCCATTGGGCTGCTCTCGCAGGTTGCTGCAGACATGGGCGTGACACCCGGCATGGCCGGGTTGATGGTCACCGTGCCGGGAGTGGTGGCGGCGTTTTCCGCCCCCTTGCTGCCGGTGGCCGTCGGCCGTCTGGACCGCCGCATCATGCTGACGCTGATGATGGTGGTGATGGTCATTGGCAGCCTGCTGTCGGCCCTGGCCACGACCTTTATCTTTCTCCTGGCCGCCAGGGTGCTGGTGGGGATGAGTATTGGCGGTTTCTGGGCCATTGCTGGCAGCATTGCGCCGCGCCTGGTGCCTGCGCATCAGGTGGCCCGTGCCATGACCATCATCTTCGGGGGCGTGGCGGCCGCCTCGGTGCTGGGCGTGCCTTTGGGGACCCTGCTGGGGGATGCCAGCCACTGGCGGGTGGCCTTCGGCGCCCTTGGCGGCTTGAGCCTGCTCACCGCCGTGGCGCTATGGGTGTGGTTGCCGCCGCTTCCACCCCGTGAGCCGGTGCGCTTGCGCATGCTGGCGCAGCAGTTGCAAAACCGAGGCGTTCGGGTCGCCGTGCTGACCACCGGGCTGGTGGTGGTCGGGCACTTCGTGGCGTACACCTTTATCAGCCCGATCCTGCAGGAGATCAGCGGCGTGGCCCAGCGGCATGTGGGTAGCCTGCTGCTGCTCTATGGGGCGGCAGGCATTCTGGGCAATATCGCCGCTGGGGCCTTTGCCGGGCGCCATCCTTATCGGGCGGTGTTGGTCATCCCCAGCCTGCTGCTGGTGGTAGTCGGGCTGTTTCCGCTGCTGGGCGTGCAACCGACCAGTGGTGTGCTGCTGCTGATGCTGTGGGGCGCCGTGTTTGGCAGCGTTTCGGTCAGCATCCAGACCTGGATTCTGCGCACGGCCCCCAATACCGAAGCCGCCACGGCGCTGATGGCGTTTGTCTTCAATATGTCGATTGGCCTGGGCGCCATGGTGGGCGGTCAGGTGGTGGACAGCACCAGCCTGCCGGTGACCATGTGGGCATCGGCAGGACTGTTCCTGCTGGGGATGCTGCTGGTATGGCGCACCCCCGCGCGCATCGTGGGGGAAAAGCACCGCTAGCCGTCAGGCAAAAAAATGCCCCCGCGTGTGCGGGGGCAGTCATCACGGCGCGAGAGCGCGGTATCAGGGGCGCTCGATGGCCAGCGCCACCCCTTGCCCACCACCGATACATAGCGTGGCCAAGCCTTTCTTGGCATCGCGGGCGATCATTTCGTGGAGCAGCGTGACCAGCACGCGGCAGCCGGAGGCACCGATGGGGTGGCCAATGGCAATGGCGCCGCCGTTGACGTTGACCTTCGAGGTATCCCAGCCCAGCTCCTTGTTGACCGACAGCGCCTGAGCCGCGAAGGCTTCGTTGGCTTCGACCAGATCCAGGTCATCCAGGCTCCAGCCCGCTTTTTCCAGGCAGCGGCGGGTAGCCGGTGCCGGGCCAATGCCCATGATGGCCGGGTCGACCCCTGCATTGGCGTAAGCGGCAATGCGTGCCAGCGGCTCCAGGCCCAGCTCTTTGGCTTTTTCAGCGGAGCACAGCATGACCACGGCAGCACCATCGTTGAGCGATGAAGCGTTGCCGGCTGTCACGGTGCCATCTTTCTTGAAGGCAGGGCGCATGCCGCCCAGCTTGTCGGCAGACACTTCGCGCGGGTTTTCGTCAGTATCAAAAACCACCGGGTCGCCTTTGCGCTGGGGGACTTCCACCGGCACGATCTGGCCTTTGAACTTGCCCTCTTTGATGGCAGCCGCGGCTTTTTGCTGCGAAGCGGCGGCAAATTCGTCCATCTCTTCCCGGGTGATGGCGTATTTTTCGGCCAGGTTTTCGGCAGTGATGCCCATGTGGTAGTTGTTGAACGCGTCCCACAGGCCGTCGTGGACCATGGAGTCGATGGCTTTCCAGTCGCCCATGCGCTGGCCGTTACGCGAATTCGGCAGGATGTGCGGGGAGGCCGACATGTTTTCCTGGCCGCCTGCCAGAATGATCTCGGCATCGCCACAGCGAATGGCCTGAGTGGCCAGGTGCAGCGCCTTGAGGCCGGAGCCACAGACCTTGTTGATGGTCATGGCTGGCACGCTCTCTGGCAGGCCTGCCTTGATGGCGGCCTGGCGAGCGGGGTTTTGGCCGACGCCTGCGGTCAGTACCTGACCCAGCAGCACTTCATCGATCTGTTCAGGAGCCACGCCCGTCGATGCCATGATGTCTTTGATGACCAGCGCGCCCAGGTCGCTGGCAGGAATACCGGCAAGTGAACCGCCAAATGAGCCTACAGCAGTGCGGCGAGCCGCCACAATGACCACGTCTTGCATACATTGACTCCTTGAGTGAGTGTTGCATCGTTTCTATCGCAGATAAATTCATCGCAGGTAAATTCATCGCAGGTAAATTCATCGCAGATAGATGCATCGCAGATAGACGAGCCGCCTATCTCTTGTTGTTAGCGTCGTTACTGCGTGTCGTGTCAGGCTTGGCTACCAGCATAGGGGAAGGTTGTGCGTTGCGGCAATACGCTTTTTTTGCAAATAAAAACGGGCCGATCAACGGCCCGCTGGAAACGGCGTGTTTGCAACGCGTGCGTCTTACGCCAGCTGTACCGGAATGGCATTGCTGGTGTGGCTGACGTGGTTGCCTTCCTGCAGGTAGACCAGCGCGGGCTGGTGCTGCTCCACTTCGGCTTCGGAGTAGTGGGCGTAGCTGCAGATGATGATGCGGTGCCCAGGCGAGGCCAGATGCGCCGCCGCGCCGTTGATGGAGATCAGCCGTGAGCCTTCTTCACCGCGAATGGCGTAGGTGGTGAAGCGCTCGCCGTTCTCCACGTTGTAGATCTGGATCTGTTCGTTTTCTCGGATCCCGGCCATGTCCAGCAGCTCGCCGTCGATGGCACAGGAGCCTTCGTAGTTGAGCACGGCGTGGGTGACGCGGGCCATGTGCAGCTTGGCCTTGAGCATGATGGTGTGCATGAAAACTCCTGGATGACGAGCCAGCCCGACGGCTAGCCCTGGGCAGCTTTGGGTAGCTGCACACTGATGTTGTCGATAAGCCTTGCCGGGCCGAGTTTGGCAGCTGCCAGCAGAACGGCCTGGTGGGTGGAGGGCGTGACCGGGCCGAGTTCGGGGTCACGCAGCTCCAGATAGTCGGGCGTAAAGCCGGCATCATACAGCGCAGCCTTGCCGCGTTGTAGTACCTGTTCGATAGGCTCGCCTTGCCCCAGCGCCTCGCGTAATGCGCACAGCGTGCGATATAGCGCAGGCGCCTGGGTGCGCTCTTCGGCACTGAGGTAGCCATTGCGCGATGACAGGGCCAGACCGTCCTCGGCACGCACGATGGGCACGCCCAGAATCTCGATGGGCATGTGCAGGTCGGCGACCAGCTTGCGGATCACCGCCAGCTGCTGATAGTCCTTTTCGCCAAAGCAGGCGACATCGGGCTGAACCAGGTGGAACAGCATGCTGACCACCGTCGAGACGCCATCGAAGTGCCCAGGGCGTGACCCGCCGCACAGTCCTTCGCCTACCTCCGGTACGTGGACACGGGTTTGTGCCGTCAGGCCATTGGGGTAGAGCGCACTCACCGTGGGGGCGAACAGAACATGGCAGCCTGCCTCGGTGAGCTGGGCCTGGTCCGCCTCGAAGGTGCGCGGGTAGGCATCCAGGTCTTCACCCGGGCCAAACTGCATCGGGTTGACGAACAGGCTGGAGACCACCACGTCCGCGTGCTGCCGGGCAGTGGCCACCAGGGCCAGGTGACCGGCATGCAGGTTGCCCATGGTGGGCACCAGCGCAATACGCTGCCCCTGGCGCCGATATTCGCGCAGCATGGCGCGTAGTTCGTTGATATCTCGCAAAGTGCGCATAGGAAATTCGCAATGACTCGCTTAGAAGCAGTGTTCCGTGGCGGGGAAGGTGCGGTGCTTGACCGCCTGATGGTACGCTTCGAAGGCCCCTTGAATGGAGCTGGCCTCGCTCATGAAGTTCTTCACGAAACGCGGCGTGCGGCCATGGGTAACCCCCAGTACATCGTGCATCACCAGAATCTGACCATCGGTGTCCGGCCCTGCGCCAATGCCGATGACGGGCACATCCAGCGCTTCGGTGACGGCTTTGCCAAGGCTGGCAGGCACGCACTCGAGCAAAATGACCGAGGCTCCGGCCTCTACCAGTACCCTGGCATCCTCGATGATCTGCGCCGCCTGTTCGGCTTCGCGGCCCTGCACCTTGTAACCGCCCAACTGATAGACGGTTTGCGGGGTCAGGCCCAGGTGGGCGCATACCGGAACGCCCCGGCGTGTCAGCTCGCGAATGCCGTCGGCCATCCAGGCTTCGCCTTCCACCTTGACCAGCTCGGCACCGGCGCGCATCAGCGCCGCGCCATCCTGCAGCAGTTGCGTGGTGGTGGCATTGCTCATGAAGGGCAGGTCGACCATGAGCAGGCTGTGACCCTTGCCCCGCGCGGCACAGCGGGTGTGGTAACAGATGTCGTCGATGGTGACGGGGAGCGTGCTGCTGTGACCTTGCAGCACCATGCCCAACGAATCACCGACCAGCAGCACATCGACACCAGCGGCGCTGGCGGCATGGGCAAAAGAGGCATCGTAGGCGGTCAGGCAACTGAACGTTTCGCCGGCGCGCTTATAGGCTTGCAGCGTGCTCAGGGTAACGGTTTTCATGGCGTGCTCTCGTTGTTTCTTCATGGGGTCGATGGCATGGCTGAACGTCAGCGCTGCTCGACCATTATTATCGCGGCATCCCTGCATGTGCGAAGGGGTGTAACCGGCAATTGTTACCTGAATGCGGGCATGGTGTCGAGATTTGTGTCAGACGGTAGCAGTCGAGAGGGTGGCCGTGTTGGGTAAGCGGCGGATGTCGTCCAGCGGGAGGGTCGATGCCCAGTGATCGAGCGGCTGCCCATGCAAGGTGAGTGGTTGCTCCAGCGTGCCGGCAAGCTCCGCCAGTGGCACCAGTACGAAGGCGCGCAGGTGCATCTGTGCATGGGGCACGGTCAAGCGCGGCCACTGGCAGTGCTGCGACCCGTAGAGCAGCAGGTCCAGGTCCAGGGTGCGGGGGCCCCAGTGGCGCAAGCGCCGCCGCCGATGGCGCTGCTCGAGCGCCTGTAGCTGATCCAGCAGAGCCAGCGGCGAGAGGCGGGTTTCCAGGCAGGCCACGGCATTGATGAAGTCAGGCTGGTCCTGGGGGCCTATCGGCGGGGTGGCGTAGAGCGAAGAGTGGCCCAGCATCTGGCACAGGGGCAGCGTTGCCAGCGCCTCCAGGGCCCGAGTGAGCTGCCCCTTGGGGTCGTCCAGATTGCTGCCCAGGCCAATATAGGCGCGTACCGGGCTCACGCTTCGCCCTTGCGAGATTTACGCTTTTTCTTGCGCCGCCGGTCGCCCTGGCTTGCCGGGTCGCTGCCGACTTTTTGCAGCAGGCGCAGCTGTTCGTGCTCGTCCCCTTTTTGGAAGGCCGTCCACCAGTCGCCCAGGCCACGCGGGATCTCGCCCGCCTGCTCACGGAGCAACAGCAGGTCGTAGGCTGCCCGAAAACGTGGGTGCTCGCGGGTCTGGAAGGCGCGCTTGCCCCGCCGCATGGGCAGGCGCGATTGCAGCTCCCAGATTTCCCGCATGGGAATACCGAAGCGCTTGGGAATCGACGTATGCTGCAACTGACGAGAAACGACCTGCTGGGCGGCGGTTTGCAGTGCGGGTACTGAAGGCATGCCCTCGCGTTCGAGCTCAGCCTGGCGATGTACCACCGGTGCCCAGAGAAACGCCGCCAGCAAAAAGGCCGGTGTGACCGGGCGGTCTTCGGCAATGCGTTTGTCGGTATTGATCAGCGCCTGCTCGATCAACTCCTCTGCCCAGGCGGCATCGGCCATGGCCTCTTCGGCTTCCGGGAAGAGCATGCCGAACAGGTTGTAGTGGCTCAGCAGGCGGAAGGTAATCAGCCCATGGCCGGACATGAACAGCTTGAGTACTTCGTCGAACAAGCGTGCCGGAGGAATGTTCAGCAGCAGCGGCGCCAGGTCGTACATCGGCGCTTCGGTGGCCGATTCGATGGTGAAGTCGAGCTTGGCAGCAAAGCGGACCGCCCGCAGCATGCGCACCGGGTCTTCCCGATAGCGCGTGGCAGGGTCTCCGATCAGGCGCAGAGTGCGTGAATCGATGTCCTGCGCGCCGTTGGCGAAGTCGTGAATGGTGAAGTCGGCAATGTTGTAATAGAGCGCATTGACCGTGAAGTCACGCCGTAGCGCATCCTCCTCGATACTGCCCCATACGTTGTCGCGCAGCAGCAAGCCATCGTCGGACTGATGGGCAATGTGATCGCCGTGCTCGTCCTGCGGTTTGCCGCGGAAGGTAGTCACCTCGATGACCTCACGACCAAAGCGCACATGCACGATACGGAAGCGACGGCCGATCAGACGTGAGTTGCGAAACAGGTCACGCACCTGCTCCGGCGTGGCGTTGGTGGCCACGTCGAAATCCTTGGGCATCTTGCCCAGCAGCGCATCACGAATGCAGCCACCCACCAGGTAGGCATCGTAGCCAGCACCATTGAGGCGATAGAGCACCTTCAGCGCGGCTTCACTGATTTGCTTACGAGAAACGGGGTGCTCGGAGCGCGGAATAATGCGTGGGCTGAGCGCGTTGTCAGCGCTCTCTGGGGAATCGAGCAGTGATTTCAAGTGCTCTCCCGGACTATGTAATAAACGGGTAAATCCTTTAAACATGCGGCGATATCGACTCGCAGGGGTATCGATCAAGGCGTTGAGTGTATCCGACCCCCGATAGCTTGCAAAGCGCCGAGACGGCGTTTGGACGGTAATAGGTGACAAATGCGGAAAGGGGAGGCTACATGAGCCTCCCCCTACTAAGCAGACAATCAGCATCCATGCTGCTGTTTTTATTCATGATGGCACATCGCCCTGAATACGCACCGCAGTCGGTAGGCGTAAGAACCACTCTGATTCCGACCGCCTCGTATTCAAAACAATAATCCAACCGCGAACTTTTCTCTCCCGGCGAATTGTTATTGGCTCCGGGGGTGTACACCTATGCTGCTGTTATTGTTGTTGGGGTGCAGCTTGTTGTGTACGTCGCGTCCTTTTTGGGCACTTGTAGATTGCTGTTGTTTTTGTTGTCGCATCAGGGGCTGCGCCGTGTTTGCAAACCCTGTGCTTACAAGTAGTGAGACTCAAGCCTGTTGTTCTTGTTAGTACCGTTATCTCTGCCTGGCCCTGTTGTTCTTGTTGTGGCTCAGGTCGGGGCGGCGTCATGTTGTTTTTGTTGGCGACTGCCGCGTGGCCCAGTTTGTTCTTCTTGCTGAGTAATATTGCACTCGCTGTGCCACCTATCAGATAACTTTTAGTTTTCATGAGCTTGGCAATTTTCAGGCGGGTCGGGGAACTTATCCGCACAGGAAGTGTTACCCCGAAATTGCCCTTTTTGCCGAGTCGTTGTGTGGGAAGGTAACAGTGAAGGGGTAACGGTTTTTGGATAATTCTTATGCAAATCAATCTATTGGACGTTAGTCTTATTATCGACTTAAGTTTATCGGCGTGTCGTTTTTTTACGGGGAATCCCTAGCCGTTGACGCCTTTCCCAGAGGTTCTTGCGGCTGATGCCCAGCTTCTGTGCCAGCTCCGTTTCGCTCATCTGGTCCTGATGCTCCAGCACGAAGTGCTGAAAATAGTCCTCCAGAGAGAGGTCGTCCTCGTTGGGTTCCGGTTCGCCGTCGCTGGCAGGAGCCGTGGGTGTGACGCTGGCGGTGGGGGGCGGCGCCGGGCGATTGGTCACTGGACCAAGGCCCAGGTCGTCAGGGTGGATCAGATGCCCCTCGGCCAGAATGACACCGCGCTCCAGAGCATTTTCCAGCTCGCGCACGTTACCGGGCCATGGGTAGTCGCGCAGGTCCTGGCGTGCCGCCCGTGAAAGCCGCAGCCCCGGCCGCTCATGTCGCTTGCAAGCTTTCTCCAGCAGAATGTCGGCAATCTTCAGCACGTCATCCTCGCGCTCCCGCAGCGGCGGCAGCGCGATCTGCATGACGTTCAGGCGGTAGTAGAGGTCGAGCCGGAATTCGCCGCTCTTGGAGAGGGCGCGCAGGTCCCGGTGGGTGGCGGCAATCAGGCGCACATCCACGTGGCGTGTTTCGACCGAGCCAATCTTGCGGATTTCGCCCTCTTGCAGCACCCGCAAGAGCCTGGCCTGGGCGTCCAGCGGCAGTTCACCAATTTCATCCAGAAACAGCGTCCCGCCGTCCGCGGCTTCCACCAATCCGGTGCGGGCGGCGCTGGCGCCGGTAAAGGCTCCCTTTTCATGGCCGAACAGCTCGGACTCGATCAGCGTTTCGGGGATCGCCGCGCAGTTCACGCAGATCAACGGTGCCTTGGCACGCTTGCTTTGTTGATGAATGGCGCGGGCGACCAGCTCCTTGCCGGTGCCGGACTCGCCCTGGATCAGCACTGTGACATCGGCGGGCGCCGTTTTGCGAATGCGCGTATAGACCTGCTGCATGGCGCTGCAATCACCAATCATCGTCTGCCTGCCACCGCCATCGTCGGTAATGTCCGGGGGAGTACCTTGCTGCATGGATTGCTTGTGCAGAATGCGCTCGACGGTTTCCAGCAGTTCGGTATGGTCAAAGGGCTTGGCCACGTAATCCACGGCGCCCTGCTTCAAGGCATCCACCGCCGAGCGCATGCTGGCATAGCTGGTCATGATGAGCACCGGGGCCGGGGCGGCCAGGGCGATCAGCGCCGTGCCCGGTTCCCCTGGCAGGCGCAGATCGCTGATCACCAGATCGAAGTCGCTGGGGGGGAGCTCGCGGGCTTCCTCGACGCTGGCGGCCTCGCTGACGCGATAGTCATGCCGCTCCAGCAGGCGCTTGAGGGCGCTGCGAATAATCGCTTCATCTTCAACAATCAGTATCCGGGGCATGGGGCAAGTGATCATCCTGTCGGTAAAGCGGGAGCCATAGCGTGATGGCCGTGCCGCGAGGCTGTCCGGGAGGTGGCGAAGCCACTTCTATGTTGCCTTGGTGCTCATTGATGATTTGATACGCCAACGATAACCCAAGCCCGGTACCTTCGCCTGCCGGTTTCGTGGTGGTGAACGGTTCGAACAACCGGTGTTTGACGCTGTCGTCGATGCCGTGACCGTCGTCGGTCACGCGCCACCAGGCGTGGTTGGCCTGGTGGCCAGCCTCGATCACCACGCTGCCTTGCGGGGCACAGGCATCCTTGGCATTGCTCAGCAGGTTGACCATCACCTGGGTCAGTCGCTGGGCGTCACCACGCACCACAATGTCATCCGCGCACGCATTGGTAAAGCGCACATCCTCCCCTGAGCGGGCCAGGTGGATCAAGTGCAAGGCATCGTCGCTGACGCTGGCCAGGGCGACCGGAGCGGCGGGCTGGGGCAGGGCCGCTCGGCCGCCATGGGCAAAGCCGACCAGCGAGTTGACGATGCGGGTTACGCGCTGGGTCAGCTGTTGGATCTGGTCGGCGGTTTCCAGCAGTGCTGGGTCCTCGGTGTCGTAGCGCAGGTTTTGGGCCAGCGATGAGATGCCGGTAATCGGATTGCCGATTTCATGGGCCACGCCGGCGGCCAGTTGGCCAATCGAGGCCAGCCGCGCGGCGTGCACGAGTTCCTCTTCCAGCCACTTCATTTCGGTGTGGTCTTCGACCAGCACCACGCTGCCGCCACGGCTGTCATGGCCACTCAGAACCGCTTTATGCAGGGTGAGAAAGTAATCCCTGCCGTGCAGCGAGACGGCCTGTTTGTAAAGCGGGGTCTGGTCTGCTTCCAGTACACTGCCCAGCAGTTCCGGCCAGGGTGCGGGCAGGCTGTCGCGGTGTGAGCCGATCACGCTGTCTCCACTGATACCCGAGAGCTGCGACAGCGCCTGATTCCACATCAGGAGTTCGTCGTCGTCACCCAGTACGCAAAGCCCGACGGGGAGATACGCCAGCGTCTGGCGGTGGTGGCGGCGCAAACCGTCCAGTTCGCGGGCCAGCCCGGTCAGCCGTGAACGATAGGCTTCCAGGCGGCTTTCGACGAAGTGAATGTCGTCGGTGACCGGCGCATCGTCGTGGCGATAGGGCAGGTAGCGGTCCACGATGTCGCGCGCCACCGAAGGCCCCATGAGCCCGGACAAGTTGGCCTGGATACGATCACGCAGGCGGCGCAGTGCGTAGGGGCGGCGCTCCTGAGGTGTCAGGTTGAGCGCCTTCAGGGCGCGACTGACCTCACGGCCAGCGGCTTCCTCGCCCAGCGCCTGGGCCAGGTGTGCGGTGAAATCACCGGCGGTGGCGGCCTCCAGCGGCAGGCGCTTGGAACGGATGACCGCGTCCACCGAGCAGGCCTCGGCAGACGAGCTTTCGCCTTCGGACATGCGCGTGAACAGCGATACCACCATCAGCAGAACGATATTGATGGCCAGCGAGATCAGCGTGACGCTGAACCAGGCAGGGTCATCGGCGCTCATCAGCGGGGTGAAGGGCAGGGCGGGCAGCGGGGTGTTGAGCAGCAGGGGCAGCCAAAGCCCCCACAGCCAGATGACGATGCCGCCGACCAATCCCGCCAGGGTGCCCTTGCGATTGGCGCCGGGCCAGTAGAGCAGTGCCAGCATGCCCGGCAGGCACTGGGCCATGCCCACGAAGGCGGCCAGCCCCAGGCTGGTGAGGGAGTGATAGCGGCCCAGGCTTTCGGCGAACAGCCAGCCACCGGCAATCACCGCAACCACCAGCGCGCGACGTAGCCACAGCAGCCAGCCATAGAGGTCGCTGCGCGCTTCCGGCGGCCGGGCTACGAGCACCAGGTGATTCAGCACCATGCCCGACAGCGCCAGCGCAATCATCATCATGGTACCGCTGGCTGCGGCCAGGCCGCCGATGAAAGCCAGCGCACCGACCCACCAGTGCTCGGTCATCAGATAGGCGGCGTAGGCCGCGACGGGCACGTCGGGCTGGGTCGATTGGGCTGCCCATAAGATCAGCGGGACGGGCAGCGCCATCAGCAGCAGAAACAGTGGCAGTGACCAGCTGGCCTGAAGCAGAGTGTGCCGTGAGAGGCTTTCGGCGAAGGTGATCTGAAACAGGTGCGGCATCAGGAAGGCGGCGGCAAAAAACAGCAGCAGCAGGGTTCTCCATTGGGGCGCTTCCAGCTGCGGGGTAGCGGCCTGCACGGCGGCCCCCGGGCCTTCCAGCCAGCGCTGCAGGTCCTGGGGGCCATCGAACACCCACCACAGCGCAATCACGCCAAGCCCCAGCATGGCCAGCAGCTTGATCACCGATTCGAAGGCAATCACGGTCAGCAGCGTATCGTGGCGCTGGCGGTGGCTATGGCGGGCACCAAACAGCACCGCGCAGGCAGCGATGGCGGCGCAGAGCAGCAGCGTGACGCCCCCGCTGTAATGGCTACCCGAGAGCAGGGCAATGGTGTCGCTGAGGGTCTGCACCTGAATGCCCAGCAAGGGCAGGACGGCCGCCAGGCTCAGCAGCGTGACCAGCGTACCGGCCCAGCGTGACCGATAGCGGAACGCAAACAGGTCGGCCAGAGATGAGAGCTGGTAAGTGCGGGTGATACGCTGGATGGGCACCAGCAGTACCGGTGCCAGCAAGAAGGCACCGGCCGCGCCCAGGTAGTAGGCCAGGTAGCCGAAACCGGCCTTGGAAGCCATCTCGACGCTGCCGTAGACCGCCCAGGCGCTGGCATAGACCCCTAGCGCCAGGGTGTAGACCATGGGGTGACGCGTGACCCGAATAGGTACCCAGCCGCGCTCGACGGCCATGCCGCAGGCCAGCAGCAGGCCAAGATAGCCCAGGCCCAGCAGGGCAACCCCCGCTAGCTCAACGCTCATCCAGCTTCCTCTTCTGTTCGAGCCATAGGGTCAGGGCGATCAGACCACCCCAGATGGCGAAAGGGCGATACCAGGCCGTGTCCGGGTCGCCCCAGCCGTTCATGAACAGAGGCGATAGCAGGTAGCCGCCAAACACCAGAAACAGCATGATGCGGTAAACGTACATGTCAGGGCTCCTCGGGCGTGGGCCGATGGGCGTGGGGCGTCAGGCGCTCGGGCGACCAGTGGGCAATGGCCCACTGCAGCTGAGTGTCGACTGGTTCGCTTGCCAGGGTTGCCGGGGGCGCCTGGTCGAGCAGCGTGAGCGCCTGGTGCAGCTGGCGGCGCACGGCGTCTGGTGCATCGGCCAGCGGCGGGGCCAGGTTCTGCTTGGAGAGCTTCTGACCATCCGCAGATACCACCAGCGGCAGGTGCAGGTAGCGCGGCGTGGCATAGCCCAGTGCCGCTTGCAGCTGGCGCTGCCAGGGGGTGTTGTCGAGCAGGTCGTAGCCGCGCACGATATCGGTGATGGCCTGGTCTGCATCATCGACCACGACCGCCAGCTGATAGGCCCACAAGGCATCCTTGCGCTTGAGCACCACGTCGCCCAGCGCCGCCGGGTCGAACTGCTGGCGACCAAACAGGCGGTCCTGCCAGACGACGGGGCGCTGGCCGAGGTCGCTGCGCAGCCGCCAGGCAATAGGTTTGGTTGCGTCGCGCACGCCGTCTCGGCACCAGCCAGGATAGACGTCGAAATTCTGCCACTGCTTTCTCGAACAGCTGCAGGGGTAGGCGAGGCGCTGGGTGATCAGCTGCTCCAGCGCCCGCTGATAGGCGTCTGAGCGGGTGTGCTGCCAGCAGACCGCTTCGTCCCAATACAAGCCGAACCTTTCCAGCTGCTGCAGGATAGTGAGGTCGGCGCCGTCTGGGCAGCGTGGCGGGTCGATGTCTTCTATGCGCACCAGCCATTGGCCACCGGCGGCACGGGCGTCCAGATAGCTACCCAGGGCGGCCACCAGTGAGCCAAGATGCAAAGGGCCGGAGGGCGTAGGGGCAAAACGCCCGCGATAGGAAGCGGTAGCGGTCATGGCAACCCGTTTCTGGCAATCAAAGAGCACAAGCGTGGAAAGACACAAGATGACAAACAAAAACGGGCACCTCAAGGGTGCCCGTCAGCGGCCGTCACTCATGTTGCGGTGGCCGCGGTGTCAACCGCCCAGCTGCTTCTCTTTCAGCTCGGCCAGCGTTTTGCAGTCGACGCACAGCGTGGCCGTCGGGCGTGCTTCGAGGCGGCGAATACCGATCTCGACCCCGCAGGCCTCGCAGAAGCCATAGTCGTCTTCATCGATCTTTTCGATGGTTTCGTTGATCTTTTTCAGCAACTTGCGCTCACGATCCCGAGTGCGCAATTCCAGGCTGAAGCCTTCTTCTTGGGTCGCGCGGTCGGCGGGGTCGGCGTAGTTATTGGCGTCTTCCTGCAGGTGGCGTACGGTACGATCCACCTCTTCCATGAGGTCCTGTTTCCAGTCCAGAAGCAGCTGGCGGAAGTGCGCGAGCTGCTTCTCGTTCATATACTCTTCACCCGGTGCCGGCTCGTACGGGATGAAGGACTTGGACGCTTCCGATTTCTTTTCCGCTACTGGCATGGGAGTGCCCCTTACGTTGTGACTACTGAACGTTGTGACTGCTGATCGACCATGTGCGTGTGTCACGATCGCACGCCAAAGGGGTGCTTGTTTAGCTGAAAATTAGCTGCGATGCAAGCATAATAGTGCGTTTTCGACCATGGTCCTACATCTTGTACGCCATGGGTCATGTTTTGACTACTGCTAGGAAAAGGAACCGTTATGGCCTGGAATACGCGTGTGGAACACGTCGCACCTTTTCGCGTGATGCACTTATTGGAAATGGCGCAGGCGCGTGAGGCGGCGGGTCATGATGTCATCCACCTGGAGGTAGGAGAACCCGATTTTGCCACGCCAGCCCCCATCGTGGCGGCAGGGCAGCAGGCGCTGGCGGAAGGCCGTACACGCTATACACCGGCGGCGGGGCTGGCCTCACTGCGTGAAGCGATTGCCGACCATTATGCCCAGCACTTTGGGGCAACGGTGGACCCGGCGCGGATTCTGGTGACCCCCGGCGCGTCCGGTGCCCTGCTGCTGGCCAGCCAGCTGCTGGTGGAAAGCGGTCAGCGCGTGCTGATGGCCGACCCCAATTACCCGTGCAATCGCCACTTCATGGCGCTGGCCGGTGCCCACATCGACAGCGTACCGGTGGGCCGTGACAGCGGCTGGCAGCTGACCGCACCGCTGGTCGAACGTCACTGGCAGCCCGATACGCGGCTGGTGATGCTGGCCACGCCTTCCAACCCCACCGGGCATACGCTCAGCGCTACCGCACTAAGGGAGGTCATGCAGACGGTGGCCGCCAAGGGCGGCGATCTCATCGTCGACGAAATCTATCAGGGGCTGAATTACGACGATGCCCCGCTGTCGGCTCTGTCGCTGTCGGAGAATGCGTTTGTGGTGAACAGCTTTTCCAAGTACTTCGGCATGACGGGCTGGCGGCTGGGGTGGCTGGTGGCGCCCGAGCAGGCGGTCGAGCCACTCACGCGGCTGGCGCAGAACGTGTTTCTGGCTGCGCCGACGCCCTCCCAGTATGCGGCTCTGGCGGCTTTCACGCCGGAGTGTCGCGACATTCTCGAAACCCGTCGGGCCACCCTCAAGCAGCGGCGTCAGGTGTTGCTGGATGGCCTGGCGGCCCTGGGGCTGGCGCCGGACCTGCCACCCCAGGGGGCGTTTTATGTATGGTTGGATATTTCTCGCTACAGCCGCGACAGCCAGGCCTTTTGCGAACGCCTGCTGCAAGAGGAGAACGTTGCCATCACACCGGGGATCGACTTTGCCGTCGAGGGCGGAGAGCACCATGTGCGAATCGCGTTCACCAATGAAGTGCCCAGACTTCAGGAAGCCATGGAGCGCCTGGCCCGCTTCGTAGGTCGCTTATGATGCACTACCCCACGCTGATGCCGGGTACGCTGCTGCGCCGCTACAAGCGTTTTCTGGCCGATGTGCGGCTGGACAGCGGCGAAGAGGTGGTGGCGCACTGCCCCAATACCGGTTCGATGAAGGCGGTCAACGTGCCGGGGGCTCGGGTATGGCTATCGCCCAGCGACAACCCCAAACGCAAGCTGGCCTGGACCTGGGAGTGGATTGCGCTGCCCCAGCCGGACGGCGCGCTGGCGCTGGCCTCGGTGCACACCGGGCGGGCCAATCGGTTGGTCGAGTCGGCCATACAGGCGGGAGACATCCCCCCTCTGGCAGGCTACGCCACGCTGAAGCGTGAGGTAAAAGTGGCCGATGCGCGGCTCGATTTTCGCCTCGACGACCCGGTGAAGGGGGCGGCCTATGTCGAGGTCAAGCAGGTAACGCTCAAGGAGGACGATGGCCATGGCTATTTCCCGGATTCGGTCAGTGAGCGTGGCACGCGGCATTTGCATCATCTGACGGCGCTGGCCCAGCAGGGCGAACGGGCGGTGCTGCTGTTTTGCGTGGCCCATGAAGGGATCGAGGACGTGGCTCCCGCGGCCCACATCGACTCCGTTTATGCGACCGCGCTGGCCGAGGCCATGGCGGCGGGCGTCGATGTGCTGGCCTACGGCATTCGTCTCGAGTGGCGCGACGCAGCGCCGTTCACTGCACGTTTGAACCGGGCGCTGACGGTGCGGGCCTAACGCTCGATGTAGAAACGCTGGATAAAGCTGACCGGCTGCGGGGGCGCATTGCGGTCGTGGCGCACTTCCAGGTCGAAGCGCATGGGTTCGTCATGGCGCAGTGTGAACAGCGCAATGTGGTAGGTGGCATCGCCGTCGCGGACATTGCGAAAGCCGAGAGACTCCCCGGCGTCATTCAGTCCTCCGACGCTGCCCTGGACGTTGGCCATGACCGGGCGCGTCGTGCCATCGGGCTGGCGCTGGCGCACGGCCACGTTGACCAGCCCGTGCCCGGCGCTGCGCTGGATGCGGTGGGCTTGAGCGACTTCAGGGCTCAGGTGCCGCGTGGCGATGGCGCTGTAGTGAATTTCATAATCGCCGACTTCGACCCACTGTTCTGCCGTGGCCTGGGTCGACATCAGCAGCAGACCCAATAGTGTCAGCAGCGCGAGGCTGCGGCGCAGTCTTGCCATCGCCATGGCGGTTCTCCTCTACGATGGGCGGCGGCGAACCCTGAAAATGGCAATTTCGCCAAACAGATTCGGCCACCATTTGGATGTCCAGTGCCCTTTGTGGTCGCCCACGCCCACGGCGCGGTCCACGATCACCAGCCCCTTCTCGCCACAGAGATGCTCGAAGTCATTGAAGGTCGACAGGTGAATGTTGGGCGTGTCGTACCAGGCGTGGGGCAGCGACTTCGATACCGGCATGTAACCGCGCACCCCCAGGTGGACGCGGTGACGCCAGTAGGCAAAGTTGGGGAAGGTAATGATGCCCTCCTCCGCCACCCGCAGCATCTCATCGAGCATCTTGTCCGGGCGGCGCAGTGCCTGCAAGGCCTGCGTCATGATGACCTGGTCGTAGCTGTTGTCGCTGAAGCTGGCCAGGCCGTCGTCCAGGTTGTGTTCGATCACGCTGACCCCTTTGGCCACACACTGGGTGATGCCCTCCGGGTCGATCTCCAGCCCGTAACCGGAGACCTGTTTCTCGTTGGCCAGCCGTTCCAGCAGCGTGCCGTCGCCGCAGGCCAGGTCGAGGATACGGGCGCCGTGGGGCACCCAGTCATAGATCAATTCCAGGTCGGTACGCATTAACGAGCCTCCTTCTTGGCGACGGCGTCGATCTTCAGCTCGCGAGCGACGCGGCCCATGAAGGCACTGAACAGCGCGTGGTAGCGGGGTTCAGGCAGCAGGAAGGCGTCGTGGCCGTGAGGGGAGTCGATATTGGCATAGCTGACCGATTTGCCCGCCTGGGTCAGGGCATCCACCAGCTCACGGGAACGCGAGGGTGGGAAGCGCCAGTCGGTGGTGAAGCTGACGATCAGGAAAGGGCATTGGGCCGGGGCCAGCGCCTGGGCAAGGTCGCCCCCGTGGCGGGCGGCAGGGTCGAAGTAGTCCAGCGCCTTGGTCATCAGCAGATAGGTATTGGCATCGAAGGCGGTGGAGAAGGTATCGCCCTGATAACGCAGGTAGGACTCCACCTGGAACTCGACATCGAAGCCGAAATTCAGGTCGTCGCTGCGCAGGTCGCGGCCAAACTTGCTGCCCATGGCGTCTTCGGAGAGGTAAGTGATATGACCGACCATCCGCGCCAGCTTCAGGCCCCGCCTGGGCACCGTGTCGTGCTCTGCGTACCATCCATCGAAGAACTCCGGGTCGGAGCGAATGGCCTGACGAGCCACCTCGTTGAAGGCGATGTTCTGGGCCGACAGGCGTGGCGTGGCGGCAATGATGACCGCATTGGCCACCCGCTCCGGGTACGTGATGCTCCACTGAAGTACCTGCATGCCGCCCAGGCTGCCACCCACGGCCGCAGCCCAGCGCACGATGCCCAGGTGGTCGGCCAGGCGTGCCTGGCTGGCCACCCAGTCGTTGACCGTGATCACGGGGAAGTCGGGCCCCCACTGGCGGCCGGTGTCTGGGTTATGGCTGACGGGGCCGGTACTGCCGTGGCAGCCGCCCAGGTTGTTCAGCGACACCACGAAGAAACGGTCGGTGTCGATGGATTTGCCCGGGCCGATATGGGCATCCCACCAGCCGGGCTTGCGGTCCTCGGCAGAGTGGTAGCCCGCCGCATGGTGGTGGCCGGAGAGCGCGTGACAGATCAGTACCGCGTTGGAGCGCTCGGCGTTGAGCGTGCCGTAGGTTTCATAGATCAGCTCGTATTCCGGCAGCGTCTTGCCGCAGGCAAGCGGTAGCGGCGTATCAAATTTGGCAACGTGTGGTGTGACCAGACCCACGGAGTCCGCTGGCCGGTCAGCAAAAGCAAGAGTGTCTGAATCAGGCATCGAAAGCGCTAGTCCTGCAAAATGGATCCTGCTCAAAAAGACGCGACGACCAGCCTCAGAGGCCGACCAGCGCGCCCGAGATTCCCGCCGCGCGGATCAGCGCGCCAACCACCAGCCCATCGACCAGGTTGATGGCGATGAACACCACGATGGGCGACAGGTCGATCATGCCCAGCGGCGGGATGACCTTGCGCACGGGAGCCATGATGGGCTCTACCAGCTGCATGACCAGCAGCGCGCCTGGATGACTGGCATTGGGGGCCACCCAGCTCAGGATGATCATGACGATCATGGCAAAGAAGTAAATCTTCAGGATGGCATTGGCCAGGGCCGCTACCCCGGCAATCAACAGGCCGGGAATCGGCGGCATGCCCAGACCAATGACCATGAAGATGGCCACGATGCTGACGACCTTCAAGACGAACCCTGCCGCAAGGGTGGCCAGGTCGAAGCGACCTGCCACGGGGCCCAGGAAGCCCTGGAACAGCCCTACCACCGGCTGGGTGATCTTGACCACCGACTGGCTCAGGGGGTTGTAGTAATCGGCCCGTGACGCCTGCAGCAAGAAACGCAGCATCAACAGAAACAGATAGATATTGATCAGTGTGTTGACGAGCATTAGCCCCGCGCTGCCCAGTTGGCTTCCCATTGCTGCCTCTCCTTCGATCTTGGTATTGGTGTGCAAAATAAACGCTAAAGGCGTATCAGGCACGTCATCCTGTGTGTAACGCAGGCATTATGTGTGTTGGCCGAGCTCTTTGGCCATGGCATCGGCACGCTGAGCGCACGCTTGCATGGCATCGGCGATGATGGTTCTCAGTTCGGCCTCTTCCATGTGGGCAATGGCGCGTTCGGTGGTGCCGCCCGGCGACATCACGTTCTGTTTCAGCGTGGCGGGGTCTTTGTCGCTGCGCTTGGCCATGGTGGCGGCACCCAGCGCGGTCTGGATGGCCAGCCGGCGCGCCGTGGCGGCCGAAAGCCCTTGTGCCACGGCGGCTGCTTCCATGGCTTCGAACATCAGGAAGAAATAGGCCGGTGCACTGCCGGACACGGCGGTGACGGCATTCAGCAGGTGCTCTTCTTCGACCCACTCGACGATGCCCACGGCTTCCATCATCTGTGTGGCCAGTTCGCGCTGGGCCTCGCTGACGGCCTGATTGGCGTAGAGGCCGCTGGCGCCCATGCCGACCAGGGACGGCGTGTTGGGCATGCAGCGTACCAGGGCGTTACCACCCCCGAGCCACTGGTCGATGGTGTCAGCGTCCAGACCTGCCGCAATCGAGACGACCAGCGGTGCCTGCTGCTGGACGCTATCGCGCAGGGCCTCACAAACGCCGCGCATGATTTGCGGCTTGACGGCCAGGACGACCACGTCAGCGCCACTCACCGCCGCGTTGTTATCGGTATGGGTATGAATGCCCAGGCGCGAGGCCAGGGCTGAAAGCTCGCTCTCGTTGGGGGCCGTGGCGGTGATGTCGCCAGGCGCGACACCGCTGTCGATCAGGCCGCCGATAATGGCGCTGGCCATGTTGCCTGCGCCAATGAAGGTGATCTTGTTCGCCATGGGGGATCCTTTTTCGCAAATGGCTGCGACGTGCAGCAGAAAATAAGCCGTGTTCGGGTGGTTGCCGTCAACTCCGAGCGCCAAAAATGGCGGTGCCCAGCCGTACCAGCGTGGCACCTTCCAGAATCGCGGCTTCGAGGTCATCGCTCATGCCCATCGAGAGCGTATCCAGAGGGGCGTCGGGCAGGGCTGCCTGCAGCGTTTCCAGCAGCGCCCGTAGCTCAGCCAACGGTTTGCGCTGCGCTTCCTGCGTTTCCGCCGGGGCAGGAATCGCCATGAGGCCCCGCAAGGCGAGGCCGGGTAGGGGCGCGATTTCCCGGGCCAGGGCCAGCGCATCTTCCGGCAGTACCCCGGATTTGCTGGATTCGCGACTGATATTGACCTGCAGGCAGACATTCAGCGGTGGCAGGTGGGCCGGGCGCTGTTCGCTCAGGCGCTTGGCAATCTTGAGGCGGTCGACGCTGTGCACCCAGGCAAACTGTTCAGCCACGGGCCGGGTCTTGTTGGATTGCAACGGGCCAATGAAGTGCCAGACAATGTCTTCCAGGTCGGCCAACTGCGCCTGCTTGTCCAGCGCTTCCTGCAGGTAGTTTTCGCCAAACGCCCGCTGGCCGTGCTGCCAGGCCAGGCGCACGCTGCTGGCGGGCTTGGTTTTGCACACCGCCAGCAGCGTTGCACCGTTCGCGGGTCGCCCGGCCTGGACGAGCGCCTGGCCCAGGCGTTCGCGCGCAGCGGCCAGTGACTCGGGAAGCGCGTTGTCTGTCATACTCAAACACCTTACCGCAGCTGGGAAAAGAGAGATGGATATTACCGAACTGCTGGCATTCTCGGCAAAGCAGAATGCGTCCGACCTGCATCTTTCTGCAGGCTTGCCTCCCATGATACGTGTTGATGGCGATATCCGTCGGCTTAATGTGCCCGCCATGGAAAACAGTGACGTTCGGCGATTGATCTACGACATCATGAACGATCGTCAGCGCCGCGACTATGAAGAGCATCTGGAAGCCGACTTCTCTTTCGAGGTGCCCGGCGTTGCGCGTTTCAGGGTCAATGCCTTCAACCAGGCGCGGGGGGCCGGGGCGGTGTTCCGTACCATTCCCAATGACGTGCTGTCGATGCAGACCTTGGGCATGGGTGAGGTGTTCGAGCGTCTTGCCATGCTGCCGCGGGGATTGGTGCTGGTGACAGGGCCAACGGGGTCGGGCAAGAGCACGACGCTGGCGGCCATGATCGATTACATCAATGACCACCGCTTCGAGCATATCCTGACCATCGAAGACCCGGTGGAGTTTGTGCATACCAGCAAGCGCTGCCTGATCAATCAGCGCGAGGTGCATCGTGACACCCACAGCTTTGCTGGCGCGCTGCGCAGTGCGCTGCGGGAAGACCCGGACGTGATTCTGGTGGGCGAGCTGCGGGATCTGGAGACGATTCGGCTGGCGCTGACCGCCGCCGAAACCGGCCATCTGGTGTTTGGCACCCTGCATACCACGTCGGCGGCCAAGACCATCGACCGGATCATCGACGTGTTCCCCGGGGAAGAGAAGTCCATGGTGCGCTCGATGCTGTCCGAGTCGCTGCAGGCGGTCATCTCGCAGACGCTCCTCAAGCGACAGGGGGGCGGGCGCGTGGCAGCTCACGAAATTCTGATTGCCACGGCAGCGGTGCGCAACCTGATCCGCGAAGACAAGGTAGCTCAGATCTACTCCGCCATTCAGACCGGTGGCGCGCTGGGCATGCAAACGCTGGATGCCTCCTTGGCGCGGTTGGTCAAGGAGGGGGTGGTCACACTGGGCGATGCTCAGGCCCGAGCCAAGGGAACGCTGTCGGTCAAGGAGTAGCGGCGCGGTATCAGGCGGCGTAAATACCGCCCAGTACACGCGGGCCGCTGGCACCCGTCACGGAAGGCAGGTTGCCGGGGAGCCCATGCAGGCGCTGATGGGCCAGCCAGGCAAAGGCACCCGCTTCGATCCAATCTTCCGGCCAGCCCAGCGTGGCCGGTGATACCAGTGCCATGTGCGGTAGGTGAGCCGCCAGCCTCTCCATCAAATGGTCGTTATGGGCGCCTCCTCCGCAGACCAGCAGGTTCGCTTTTTGATCGCCCAGCGGCAGTTGGGCGATGCCTTGCGCGATACTGGCCACCGTGAGTTCCGCCAGCGTTGCCTGAATGTCACAGGGCGCTTCGTGGCCGGTGAGGTGGCGCTGTAGCCAATCCAGGTGAAAGAGCTCACGGCCCGTGCTGCGCGGCGGTGGCTGCTGAAAGAAGGGCTCTTGCAGCAGTCGCTCCAGCAGGGCGGTGTCCACGCAGCCACTCGCTGCCCAGGCACCCTGTTGGTCAAATCGGCCGACATGATGCTGGCCAAACCAGGCATCCAGCAGCACATTGGCCGGCCCCGTATCGAACCCCACCACCGCCTGCCCCGGTTGGCTCGATAGCCAGGTAAGGTTGGCAAAGCCGCCCAGGTTGAGCACCAGCTGTTCACCTGCCCGTGCTCCGAACAGTGCCTGATGAAACGCCGGAGCCAGGGGCGCCGCCTGGCCTCCTGCGGCCAGGTCACGACGGCGAAAATCCGCCACGACGGCGCAGCCGGTCAGTTCTGCCAGCAGGCTCGGGTTGTCCAGTTGCCAGGTATAGCGCGGCCCGCCCTGGTGCCCCTCGGGGGCATGTTCGATGGTCTGGCCGTGGCTGCCGATGGCCGCTATCTGGTGGTGAGCGACGCCATGCTCTGCCAACAGGGTGTTGACGGCCCGTGCTTGCAAGCGACAGAAGGCATCTTCGGCAGCGGCCAGCTCGGCAAACGTCACCGACGACGAGTGGCATAAATGCAGCAGCTGCCCATGCAGCGCATCGGGCATGGCAACCGCTGTGGTACCGATCAGGGTCGGAGGGGTATGGGGCGTTATTTCGACGAGGGCGGCATCGATGCCGTCCAGGCTGGTGCCCGACATCAGCCCGACATACAAGGTCGGTAACGCGAGAGGTGAAGTTTTCATATCGCCATGCATCCAAAACGGGGTGAAGGCTCAACCAGTGCCTTGGGGCGTGGTAATATCGCCCGCTATCACGGTTAATCGCCTATATACGGCATATAGTACATGGAGAGAGGCAATGAGTGAGGTGGATCAGGCGTTAGCGCTGCTGTCGCGAGGTACGCATGAAATCCTGGTAGAAGACGAGCTGCGCAAGAAACTGGCGTCGGGCCGCAAGCTGCGCATCAAGGCTGGATTCGATCCTACCGCCCCCGACCTGCACCTCGGCCACAGCGTGCTGCTCACCAAAATGCGCCAGTTCCAGGACCTGGGGCACACGGTGATCTTCCTGATTGGTGACTTCACCGGTCGGATCGGTGATCCCACCGGCAAGAACGTCACCCGCAAGCCGCTGACCGAAGCCGATGTCAAAGCGAATGCGGAAACCTATAAAGAGCAGGTTTTCAAGATCCTCGATCCTGAAAAGACCGAAGTCCGTTTCAATGCTGAATGGTTCGGTGAGCTGACCGCCGCGAAGATGATCGAGCTGGCCGCCCAAAGCACCGTGGCCCGCATGCTGGAGCGTGACGACTTCGAGAAGCGTTACAAGGCCAATCAGCCCATCGCCATCCATGAGTTCCTCTACCCGCTGGTGCAGGGCTACGATTCGGTTGCGCTGGAAGCCGATATCGAGCTGGGCGGTACCGACCAGAAGTTCAACTTGCTGATGGGGCGTGAAATCCAGAAGCATTTTGGCCAGGAGCCACAGGTCGTCATTACCATGCCGCTGCTGGAAGGGCTGGACGGCGTCCAGAAGATGTCCAAATCGCTGGGCAACTACGTCGGCGTGGACGAAGCGCCGGGGTCGATGTTCAACAAGCTGGTCTCCATGCCTGACAGCTTGATGTGGCGCTACTTTGAATTGCTCTCGTTGAAAACCAACGAAGAGATCGCCGCGCTGAAGCTCAGCGTGGAGCAGGGTGCCAATCCTCGGGATGTGAAGATGGAGCTGGCGCGTGAGCTCATCGCCCGTTACCACGGTGATGAAGCAGCCGCGAATGCGCATAAATCGGCGGGCAACCAGCTGGCCGAGGGTGAGCTGCCGGAAGACCTGCCGGAAGTGACGGTGGATTTCGAAGGCAGCGAGCAAGCGCCCATCGCCGCTGTTCTGAATCGCTCCGGCCTGACAAAGAACAGCGCCCAGGCCAAGGACATGCTGAAAAATGGCAGCGTCAAGGTCGATGGCGAGGTCGTTGCTCAAGATGCCATGCTGGCCACCGGTAAGGTGTACGTCATCCAGGCAGGCAAGAAACGTTACGCCCGTGTGACGCTTGCTTGAACTTTTTGAAAACTTTTTCAAAATAGCCCTTGCCAACCCGGCAGCGAATCCGTAAAGTACGCATCCGCTGCCGGGGACGCCAAGCGTTACCAGCGGTGAAGAAGGTTGAAAAACCTTCGGTTTGTCAGG
>NZ_BMXN01000025.1 GCF_014651775.1 Vreelandella hamiltonii | reverse complement strand
GCAATAACGGGCTTGCGAAAGCCAACTTGCACGGGGCGAATGATCAAAAAGTGCTCGCTGGCGGTGATAGGGAAAGTGTCGGCGCCGGCTTCACGGATTCAGGTCTTACATACATTACAGTCCCATTGGATGAAGATCAGATAGAAACAACAACTCTCCAACAATAACAACCTTACTTGCGATCTCCGTGACAGCAAATGCGCTGACTTTTTTCAGCACTGATACCAGCACGCACGAGCTCACATCATCCGATGTACAAGCCGCAGTGAGGAAACATCATGAAAGCCGATAAAAGCGTCATACCGATAGGCAAGTACCGCATTCACGTGGAAACGTACCAACACCCCAGCCATGCGGAAAGCGTCATCATGGTCAACGGGGCACTCGCGACCACGGCCTCTTTTACCAACTGTGTCAAATACTTAAGTGGAGACATGAACGTCATTCTGTTCGACCTCCCCTTCTCCGGGCAATCCAAACCGCACAACCCAAATACGGACATCATTACCAAGGAAGACGAAGTCGCCATTCTCATGGCATTGATCGAACGCTACGAGCCCACGTCATTGCTGTCGGTTTCCTGGGGGGGATATGCCGCCATGATGGCACTTGCCCAGTCACCCAGCTCCATCAAAAAAGCGGTACTTGCATCGTTTTCCACACAGTTGAATGATGACATGCTGCGCTATATACATGGCGCAAGGCACTATATCCAGACAGGTGAAATCCAGGCAGCCGCACACTTGTTAAATGACGAAGTGGGCAAATACTTGCCTCGTCTGCTCAAGCATATCAACTATAGACACTTATCAAGATTGGATGAACAAGAACTGTCACAAACGTGCTTTCATATCGAGCAGATCTTGTCCATGAACGATACCGACTATAAAGAAGTACTCAGTAATATCGAAGTACCCACTCTGTTCGTCAATGGTACGCTGGATGAGTACACATCCCCCGAAGATATCCAGGCGGCCAGCCATTACATGCCAAACTGCCTGTTTGAGGAAGTGCCTGGCGCTGGCCACTTTCTCGACCTGGAACATGCAGATGCGCGCAGGCGCATGGAAAAGATACTGCGTGGTTTCCTGCTATCGACGCCAACGGAGCGTGCTCAACAAGTGGCGTAACCGTTCACCCCCTCGGCTTTTGTACCCCATCGCCGAGCAGGCGAGACTGCTCGGCGATGCTTTTACCCTTTCCCCCTTCCCCTTCCTTTTCCCATCAGCATGCACCGGGTGTTGCCAGCCTTTCGATCCTCTCCCTCTTGAGCACATTGCCAAAGCCTGTTAACTTAATAGCAATAGTTATCATTAACACAGGGAATATCCTCTCATGCAGCCTGATAAAAAAGATGCCCCGACAGAAGGCTCATCTGGCTCACCCCGTGAGGTCACCAGCCAAGCACTGCTCGATCAGGATGGCCAACTGGTGATTCATCACGAACAGCGGCGCTACGTGCTTCGTCGTACGAAAAGCGGCAAATTGATCCTGACCGCTTGATTTTCCTTTTACTTCAGCCAGCCAGGTAGCCTGCGTACCCAGCCAGCGAGTCACTCCATCACGCTACGTTGGATATTGCTGGCTCATGAAACCATCCTACTCTCTGGGCATTTGCCTCACCCTGCTGCCACTGCTCAACGCACAGGCTGACGACTCGGCGCTTCATCCGGTGACGGTCACCGGCACACGGGCACCGACAGACCTCTCCTCCGCCCCGCTGATCATCGACATCATCGACCGCACGGATACGGAATTAGCCACCGCCAGCCGCGTGGAGGACATTCTCAGCCGTCAGCCTGGCTTGCATGTGGCAGGCCAGGGGCGTCGCAACGGCCAGACTCTGAGCATGCGCGGCTTTGGTCGCAATGGCGTTCTGGTGCGGCTGGATGGCGTGCGCCAGGACATTACCACCGGCCACGTAGGCAACTTCTTCCTTGACCCGGCTCTTGTTCAGGAGGTGCAGGTGGCGCGGGGGGCGCTCTCCAGCTTGTACGGCAGCAATGCCATGGGGGGTGTGGTGAGCTTCACCACGGTGGAAGCCAGCGACTTACTGGCCGCTGGGGAAAACAGCGGGGCTCGGCTCTCACTGGGCGGGGCGACCGCCAGCGGTGAACTGCGCGGCAACCTGAGCGCCTTTGGCCGCCAGGACACATCGAGAGGACAGGTAGACGGGCTGTTCTCCGTAGGGCGCAGCGAGTCGGGAGATATACGTCGGGCGGGGGGCGACAAGGCCGAGGAGGATGCCAGCCTCAACAGCCTGCTCGTCAAAGGTGGCTGGGAGCCCAGCGACGAGCACCGGCTGTTCATCGGCTGGCAGTATTACGATGAGGACACTACCCAGCCCGCCAACCCTCAGCAGCGCGATGTCACCACCAGCAATCCGCTGCGTGATCGCGAGGTGGAAAGCCATAACCTGCAGCTGGGTCATCGCTGGCAGCCCAGCCCGGCGACCGACATTACTTCACGCCTCAGTTTCAGCCAGCAGGAGATTAGCGAGCCTCAGGCAAGCCGCACGCTGGAGCGCGTGGGCCTGCAAAGCGACGGCTATCACCGCCTGGAGCATGGCTGGTTATCACAAACGCTGGTCTTCGGGGCCGAGCTGGAGCAGGCACGCCAGCGTCCGGAAGGCAGTGCCAACGGCTTCCCGCATGCCGACATCGACACGCAAGCGGCCTATCTGGATACCACCCTCACGGCGGGGCGTTATCTGGCAGAGGGCGGCGCCGGGCAGTGGGATTTAGGTGTGGGCGCGCGCTATGACCGCTACGACGCCTCAGGCCAAGCCAGCGATGCCAGCGTCCACGACCGAGTATCGCCACGTTTCCGAGTGGCCTGGCGACCGCAGCAAGGCGTGATGCTGTTCTCGGGTTATGCCGAGGCCTTCCGCGCGCCAAGCCTGTCCGAGCTGTACGCCAGTGAGCGGCACTTTGCGGGCTTCTGTGCAGGCCCGTTCTTCTGTACTCCGGACAACTTCTGGATCCCCAACCCGGAGCTGGCCCCGGAAACCAGCCATACCTGGGAGAGCGGTGTGGTATGGCACCAAGGCGACTGGCAAGCGCGCGCCAGCTATTTCGATACGCGGGCAGACGACTTCATCGATACCCAGGTCGATATCATGGCGGGCACCACCCAGGCGGTGAACGTGCAGCGTGCCCAGCTATGGGGATACGACGCTCGCCTTGCCTGGCAGCCCAGCGCCTTCCCGCTACTCACCAGCTTTGCAGGCCTTTCCGAGGTCTCGGGCAAGGACCGCGACAACGGTGAAGCGCTGGGCAGCCAGACGCCTCTGGAAATGACCCTGGGCAGCGAGCTGGCCCTTTACGACCGCGCGTTGCGCGTGGGCTGGCAGGGCCGGTTCGCCCGCGACTTCGACAAACAGAGCAGCGACGAACGGCTGCCAGGATATGGCCTGCACGATCTGCATCTGGCCTGGCAAGTCACCCCTGCTCTCGACACATCGCTGCGCCTGGCCAACGTGGGCGACAAGGAGTGGTACCGCCCGGATGGCAGTCTGGGCGATGGCCGCAGCCTGTTCGCCACACTGAACTGGCAGTGGTAATCAGGAGACCGACACATGACACACCCCCAACAAACCGCGATTCTGGAAGCCTTCAGCAGCGCACGGGCTGCCCAACCCCGCCTACCGGCCATCGAGATCGCCGAACGGCTTGGCATCAGTGAGGGCGAGCTTCAGGCCGCCCGGCTGGGCAGGGAGGTATGGACACTGCCACTCGCCTCCAGGGCGCTGGCAGCCTGGTGGCATCAGTTGGGCCACGTGAAGGCACTGACCCGCTCGCGACTGGCCGTGCTGGAGCAGCACGGCACCTACCCAAGCCTGGCGGGAGGCTCCCACACCGGCTTGATGCTCGACCCCGGCGGGCTGGATTTGCGCCTGCTGTACAGCCACTGGCATTGGGCCTGCCTGATACACGACCCCATGCCTACCGACACAGGCACCATCACGCACCGCTGGAGCCTACAGGTATTCGATCAGCACGGCTGTGCCATTCACAAGTGTTTCGCACTGGACGAACCGCGCACCGAGGCCTGGGAGGCGCTGGCCGCTCTGGGCACACTGGATACACCGGCCTTTACTCACAGCATGCAGCGCATAAAGCGGCCGCTCCCCAGCGCCCCCACCCTGGCCCAGGAGTGGGCGGCCATGAGCGACGTACACCAGTTCTTTGCCCTGTTACAGCGCCATCACCTGGAGCGGCTGGAAGCCAACCAGCTCATGGAAGGCCACTACACCAATCCGCTCCCCGTGCATGCCTTGGAGGCTCTGTTCCAGGAGGCGCACCGGCAAGCGCTGCCGCTGATGCTGTTTGTGGCCAGCCCCGGCTGCGTGCAGATCCGAACGGGCACGCTGCCCGCAGCCGTGCGCGCCAGAGGCTGGTTGAACCTGTTTGGCGAACAGTTCACGCTGCACCTCAACGACACGGCCATCGAGCAGCTATGGGTGGTCAACAAACCCAACCGCGATGGCGGTGTGACCAGTGTCGAGGCCTTCGATGCGCAGGGCTCGCTGGTGCTGCAGCTCTACGCAGAGCGCCAGGAAGGGCGCAGCGAACGGCGGGAGTGGCGGCAACTCTTGAACACCTTGAGCCAGCGTGAGGCCGTGGCATGAGACTCGTAGGCCATGCCTTTGCACTCAGGCCGTTTCGAGCCCTGGGAGTCGCTCTGCTGGGTTTGGCGCTGAGCGCCTCCGCACTGGCCAGCGAGCGCTGGCTGGTGCTGGGAGGCGATATCGCCGAAACCCTGAGCGCCCTGGGCGCCGAGCAGCACGTCGTCGCCCGGGACGATACGGTGGTCTACCCCCCCGAGATGGCGGCCTTGCCCTCCGTGGGCTATTTGCGCCAGCTCTCGGCCGAGAGCGTGCTCTCCGTCTCGCCTACACGCATTCTGGCCGCCGAGCAGGCGGGCCCCCGCGAAGTATTGGAGCAGCTGGCTGCGGTGGGCGTGGCGGTAGAGGTCGTCAGTGCCCCGGCCTCACTGGAGGCCATTGCCCACAAGGTGCGCCATATCAGTGAATACATCGGCGAACCGCAGGCCGGCTCAGCGCTGGCGGAGTCGCTGACCAGCGACCTTGAGCGATTGGCCGCCCTGCCCCCACTGCCCGACATTCAAGCCATGTTCATCCTGCAACACAGCGGCCTGACCCCGAGGGCTGCCGGACGCGAGACAGCCGCCCATACCGCTTTGCAAGCTGTGGGATTGCACAATGCTTTTGCGGAAATGACGGGCTACCACAACGTGTCGGCAGAAGCCTTGGTGCAGCGCTCTCCTGAGGTCGTCGTCATGTCCACACGAGGCCTGGAGGCACTCGGCGGAGAAGCGGCACTCTGGAGCCTGCCCGGCATGGCCATGACCCCGGCGGGAAGCGACCAGCGCCTGATCGTGGTGGATGATCAGGCACTGCTGGGGTTTGGCCCACGCACGCCCGAGGCCCTGTTGACACTGCGCCAGCAGGTGGAAGCCCTGCTCAGTCACCACGCTGCACAGGCCCGCCGATGAACCCACGGCAACCCGCTTATATCTCCGTGCGCCTGGGCCGACCGACCATGACCCGCTCCACTCGGGTTCTGAGCGGCCTGGCGTTGGCATTGGTAGCCACGCTGGCCATCAGCGCCAGTACCGGCGTGCTCGGCATCTCCCCGTGGGCAGCGCTGAGCGGCACAGCAGACCCTTTGAGCCTGCAAGTATGGTGGCAACTTCGCCTGCCCAGGCTCCTGCTGGGCATGGCCGTGGGGGCCATGCTGGCAGGCAGCGGGGCCGCCATGCAGGGGCTATTTCGCAACCCGCTGGCCGACCCCACGCTGCTGGGCTTGGCCAGCGGAGCCGGGCTGTTCGTGGCGCTCTGGATTGTGCTGGTACAGGGCAGCGCCGCCAGCAGTTTGTATGGCCAGTTTGTCGCAGGGTTTCTGGGGGCGTTGTGCGTTTGCCTGCTGATTTTTGGTATCGCCAACCGTCAAGGTGGCGGCAGCGCGGCGGTGATGTCGCTGCTGCTGGCGGGGCTGGCCATCAATACCCTGGCAGGCGCTGGCGGCGGGGTGTTGGCCTTTCTGGCCAGCGACGAGCAGCTGCGCCAGCTTAGCCTGTGGGGCATGGGCACACTGACCAATGCGTTATGGCGTACTACCGCCGTTGCCTTGGGGGTGGTGGCCTTCGCACTCTGGCTACTGCTGCGCAGCGCGACGCAGCTCGACCTGCTCCAGCTGGGCGAAGCCACCGCCCACGCCGCCGGGCTGGAAATCGCGCACCTGAAGCGCCGGGTCGTGATCGCCACCTCGATTGGGGTCGGCCTATGCGTGGCCTTGACCGGGGTCATCGGTTTTCTTGGCTTGCTGGTGCCCCACTGCTTGCGCCTATGGCTAGGCCCAGGGCATCGCCTGCTGTTGCCGGCTTCCATGCTGGGCGGTGCAATTCTGCTGGTCGCGGCCGACGCCCTGGCACGCACGCTGGGGGCACCGGCCGAAATGCCCGTGGGGCTGCTCACCAGCCTGTTGGGCGGCCCCTACTTTCTCTATTTGCTGATGCGCCGGAACCGACCATGCTGACGCTTTGCGACGCAGGCCTGCTGCGTGCCCCCGCCCTTACACCGCTCAGCGGCACGCTGCTACCGGGAGAACTACTGGCCATCGTCGGCCCCAACGGCGCAGGCAAAAGTACGCTCCTCAGCCTGCTCTCGGGTTTTCGTCCCTGCGAAACAGGGCAGCTGTTGCTCGATGGCCACCCCCTGCCTGCGTGGCCCATAGCGGCACTGGCCAACCGTCGCGCGCTGGTCGCCCAGCAGGAGCCCCCCGGCTTTGACTGGCACACCGAAGAGCTGATGAGCCTGGGCAGCCAGCCATCGAAGGCACTGGTAGCGCAACTGCTGGACGAGCTGGACCTGACTCACCTGGCTCGCCGCAGCGTCCTCTCACTATCCGGCGGCGAACGCCAGCGCGTGATGATTGCCCGAGGTGCCTGCCAACTACTGTCACGCCGCTTGCCTGACGCCACCGACGGCGGCCTGCTGCTGCTGGACGAACCCACCAGCGCACTGGACATTGGCCAACAGCAACGCCTCATGCGCCAGCTACGCCGCTGGGCCAGCCAACATCAGATGGCCATCGCCTGCGTCCTGCACGACCTGAACCTGGCCAGCACCTTCGCGGACCACGTATGGCTGATGCATCGCGGGCAGCGGGTGGCTAGCGGGCCTCCAGCACAGGTACTTACTACCGCGCACATCAGTCGTGTCTATGAGGTGACGCTGGCTCCTCCTTCTACAGTGCTATTTAGCCCGGCGGTTTGATGCCCAGGCTCATGCGTCACTGGCTTCGCTGGTATATTTCACCCATGTCTTGGCCAGGTGGCGGCGCAGCTCTTGGCCTACTCGCTCTGCGTCGCGCGATTCCAGCGCGGCCATGATGGCTTCGTGCTCCTCCATGGCTTTGGCCCACTTTTCGTTCTTGTCGTTGGAGAGGTAGCGGACGCGGTAAAGCTGCCGACTCAGGGTGGCGTGCATGTCCGTCAACGTCGGGTTGCGGGCCAGCTCGACGATACGGCGATGGATGGCCTGGTTCAGGCGGAAGTAGTTCTGTCGGTCACGGCGTAGAAAGGCCGCTTTCATCTCGAAATGCAGCGCCTGAAGCTCTGCCAGCTCGTCATCGCTGGCGTGGGAACAGGTGAGTTCTGCCGCCGCCTGCTCCAGCACACTCAAGACATACAGCTTCTCCTGCATGTCTGCGGGGCTCACCTCGGCCACGACGGCTCCACGATTGGGCGACAGCACCACCAACCCTTCGGCAGCGAGGATCTTGAAGGCCTCGCGCATGGGCGTGCGCGATACCTGGAGCTCGTCTGCCAGGGTGCGTTCAGGCAGCCGCTGCCCTGGCTGAAAATGATCCATCACGATGTGTTCACGCAGGTAATGAGCGACTTTTTCGACCAGGCCCGGCTGGCTCGGCGGGGTGATGTCTTCCATGGCTGTCTTCATGTGATGTGCGAGCCACAAGAATGGCATACCATAACTTGGCTTTCAAATAGCTAAAGGCTATTTAGGCGAAAATTAAAAATCATTATTTTCAGCCATATAGAGCCAAAAACAGACCAACAGATACCAAAGTATAACCCTCCAGCATTTGACCCTCAAAATGGTATACCACTACATTTCATGCAAATGACAACCCTGGCCTTGCCGCCACACAACGCCACTCCAAGCCAGGCGATGGCCTCGGCTGAGCGTCCCGACACAGGAAGACCCACACCTCATGAACTACTTACAACATTTCAATACCGACAAGGTGGTAGAAGCCTGCATCGCAGGCGCAGGGGATTTTGGTCGTGGCGTATTACGTCAGGCACGCCAGATGCGTGGCCTATCGGCACGTATCGCCATCGATATCCATGCCGATAAAGCGGTCGAGGCGCTTCGCCATGCGGGGGTTCCAGAAGCTCAAATAATGGTATGCCATTCTGCCAGTGACGCAGAACAGGCCTGGGAAAACGGCTTTTTTATCGCCACCGCTTCGTTTGAAACCATCAAGGCACTGCCGTTCGATATCCTGGTCGAGTCCACGGGCATTCCGGACGTTGGCGCACGCTACGCCGAAGCCGCCTTGCTGGCCGGCAAACACGTCGGCATTGCCACCAAAGAGACCGAGTCCGTGGTGGGCCCTTACCTGACCCGCCTGGCCTATCAGCAGGGCCGCTTGTTTACCCCGATGGATGGCGACCAGCCGAGCCTGCTGATTGGCCTGCTCACCTGGGCCAAGACACTGGGTTTCGAGATCATTGCGGCGGGCAAGAGCAGCGAGTACGACTTCATCTGGGATGAGGCCAACGCCACGGTCGAGTGCAATGGCGTGCGCTACCCTGCCGCGGGCCTGAGCGACCTGTGGGAATTGCCTCCAGGGGGCGAACGCGAGGTGGTCGAGGCACGCAGCCGCCTGCTGGCCGACATTCCGCAAATTTCCGTGCCGGACCTGTGCGAAATGGTCAACGTGGCCAACGCCACCGGGCTGTGCCCGGATCGGCCTGAGTTTCACGCCATGGTCTTGCGTACCGCCGAAGTCCCTACGTTGCTCGACCTGCAGGCGGAAGGGGGTGTGCTGCAAGGGCTGAAGCGCCTTGAGGTGTTCAACTGCCTGCGCCGCCCGGATGAACTGAGCTTTGCCGGTGGGGTATTCGTGGTCGTGCGCTGTGAAGACCCGCATGTCTGGACACTGCTGCGCGACAAGGGGCATGTGCTGAGCCGCAGCGAGCGTAGCGCCATGATCTACCTGCCGCGCCACCTGCTGGGGCTGGAAGCGCCCATCTCGCTGCTCGATGTGGTGCTCAATCAACAGACCTCCGGCGGCGGCCACGCCACTACACCGAGCTTCGACCTGACCGCACGGGCTACCCAGCCCATCGCGGCTGGTCAGCGCCTGGAGATGCGCGGGCATCATCGCCACATCGAAGGCCTGCGCCCTGAAATTCATCCCGCCGAGCCGCTCTCACCCAGCGCCAAGGTGCCCTTTTACCTACTACCCGGTGCCGAGGTCATTCGTGATATCGCACCCCAGCAGCCCATCACGCTGGCCGATGTCGCCCTGCCGGACTCTACACTCAGGCAGCTGCGATGCCAGCAGGATGAGCTGTTCAAGCAACAATACGCTGTCGATAACGCCGAACACGCCAGCACGCTGGCCTGAGGGTCGCTGGTGCCACGGGCCCATTGCGCACCTAGCGCAAAACAATAAAGCAACAATAATCCGTCAGGAGAAACACCATGCTTACCAAGCTCTTGCTCACACCGCACGCACTGAAAATGACGACCCTGGGCGTTGCCCTGATCAGCACCGCCATGGTCGCCCAGGCCGATGAAGCCGCCGACTACCCGACCAAGCCGATCCAGTTCCTGGTGGCCGCGGGTGCCGGAGGCGGCGTGGATAACTTCGCCCGCGTGGTTCGCCCCATGTTCGAAGAGGCCCTGGGAGGCGCGCGCATCACGGTGGTCAACCTGCCCGCGGCCTCTGGCGCACTGGCCCACCAGCGCACGGCCAATGGCGCCCCGGATGGCCATACGCTGGACTTTGCCTCGACCACTTACGTGACCTCGTTGGCGGCTGGGCAGAACCCGGTGGGCCTGGATCAGATCACCCCCGTGGCCCGCATGCAGTCGGACGTCATGGCGCTGTTCGTCAATCCGCAGCGTTACCCGGATTTCGAGTCGTTCCTGGAGTATGCCCAAGCCAACCCCGGCAAGGTCACCGTGGGCGGCACGCACACGGCGAGCCCCGACCACGTGGCTTTTCTCTCCTTGCGTGACGCGTCTGGCCTGGACATGAGCTTCATTCCCTACGACAGCACCGGCAACGCCACGGCCAATGTCCTGGGCAACAATATCGATGCCACCACGACCTCGCTGAGCCCGCTGCTGAGCTACATCGAAGCGGGTCAAATGATGCCGATTCTCGTGTTCAGCGATGAGCGCCTGGCAGATTTTCCCGATGTCCCCACTACCGTGGAGCATGACTGGGACCTGACCGATGGCAACGACCGAGCCGTGTTCGTCCATGCGGATACCCCGGCCCCGCTCGTTCAACGGCTGGAAGAAGTGCTGAAGGGCGTTTTCGATTCGGAAGACTACCAGGCCTATGCCGAGCGCGTGAACCTGACCTACCGCGACGGCTGGATGGCAGGCGACGCCTACCGCGAGCGACTCGAGCACAACTACGAGCTTTACTCGCGGCTGCTCAACAACGAGCAGTAAGCCACTCGTACCAGGGCAAGGCAGGCAGCCACCGCTGCTTGCCTTTCGATATTCATCGGCACGAGCAATGCGTTGCGGGTTGTTCGCGCCATGCTCCCTTCGGGGTTGATCATGTACGCCAGGATTTCTTTCTTTGCGATAGCCATCGTAGTGCTCGGCCTTGCCAGCCTCGTGCCTACCTTGCAGTTTCCCAGTTCGGAGCAAGTGTCGACCTTCATCGGCCCACGTGTCTGGCCGCTGACCCTCTTGCTGGCGCTCATCGGATTAGGCGCGGCGCTTTTGCTGATCACCTGGCGGGATGCCAAGCAAGGCAAGCGCTATGACGACGACCCCGTTGACGAAACCCCACCGCCGTGGCGCTTTACGCTGGCATCGACGCGCCATTGGTGGCTGATCGCTGCCACGCTCGTCTACACCTGGCTGATTGGCCTGATCGGTTTTCTGGCGGCCAGCGTGGCGTTCACGCTGGTATGTACGCTGTTGCTGGGCGCACGCTCCTGGCGGGTCATCGCGGCCACGGTGGTCATCGCCGCGCTGCTGATGCAAGGCGTCTTCGTCATGCTGCTGGGGATACCGCTATGAGCGCGTTACGCCTGATGCTCTCCCTTGTCATCACTGTTTTCTGTCAAGGAGCTACCCATGCTTGAGAATTTTCTTGGCGGGTTAGCCGTCGTGATGCAGCCCCTGAACCTGCTGCTGCTGACTTCTGCCGTGTTCATCGGCTTCATCGGTGGCGCCCTGCCGGGCATCAGCGGCGTGATTCTGGTCGTGATTCTGTTGCCCATCACGTACGGCATGGACTCCACCACGGCCTTCATGGTGCTGACGGCCATTTATGGAGCCACGGTTTTCTCGGGGCTGATCACGGCCATTCTCTACCGTGCGCCGGGCACCCCGGAAGCGGTCATGACCGCGTTCGATGGCTACCCCATGACGCAGCAAGGCCAGGCTGGCAAAGCGCTGGGCATCGGCGTGCTCAGTTCGGCCATTGGCGGGCTGGTCGGCACCATTGCCTTGATCATTTTCACACCGATGCTGGCCACCATGGCGCTGCGCTTTTCGTCCCCGGAGTATTTTGCTCTGGCGGTTTTAGGGCTGACGGTGGTGGCGTCACTCGGCGGACGCTTGATATATGGCCTGATCGGCGCGACCTTGGGGCTATTCATCGCCACCATCGGGATCGACCCGCTCACCGGCACCAGCCGCTACACCTTCGACAACCTGAACCTGATGGAAGGTGTCGGGCTGATTCCCATGATCGTGGGCCTGTTTGCCGTCTCGGAGGTCATGAAGCGCGCGCTGGATCAAGATACCCATCAGCCGCTCAAGAAGGTGAAGGTCAAGATCTTCGACCTGCCCATCCTGCGCAAGATCGGCCCGACGCTGACGCGCTCTTCCTTGATTGGCGTCATCATCGGCATTCTGCCGGGCATCGGTGCCAGCACCGCCGCCATGGTCAGCTATAGCGAGACGGTGCGCTGGTCCAAACATCCTGAAAAGTTTGGCAAAGGGGCACCCGAGGGCATTGCGGCGCCTGAGTCGGCCAACAATGCCGCCGCCATGGGCGCCTTGGTGCCGCTGTTTGCTCTGGGCATTCCCGGCAGTGGCACGACGGCCGTGATTCTGGGGGCGTTCATCATGCACGGCCTGCAGCCGGGGCCCATGTTCATGATGACGCACAGTAGCCTGATCTATGCCGTGTTTGCGGGCCTGTTCATCGTCAACTTCATGATCCTGCTGTTCTCCAAGCCCTTCATCACCCTGTTTACCAAGCTGCTGAACGTTCCGTATTCCGCCCTTGGGCCCATCATCATCATGTGCTGCATCGTGGGCACCTACTCGGTGCGCAACTCGATGTTCGATGTGTGGCTGATGCTTGGCTTCGGTGTGCTGGGGTTCCTGCTGGAGAAACTCAAATTCCCGCTGGTCTCCATCATTCTTGGCTTGGTACTGGGGCCCATCGCCGAGAGCGAGCTTCGCCGTGCGCTTTCCATGTCGCAGGGGGATCTGTCGATTTTCTTCACGCGACCAATCAGCGCTTCGTTACTGGCCGTGGCAGCGCTGCTGCTGACCATCACCATTGTCATGCCGCTCATCAAGCGTGCGCGCCTGAATAAAGCGACTTCTTAACCTCTGACCACGGAAGCGACCCATGACTCTTCTCCTTGGTGCCATCGCCGATGACTTCACCGGCGCCACCGATCTGGCCAATAACCTGGTGCGCGGCGGCATGCGCTGCCTGCAAGTGATCGGCGTGCCGCAAGAAGCGGTGGACCTTCGCGACATCGATGCGGTTGTGGTGGCGCTCAAGTCGCGCTCCTGCCCGGTGGAAGAGGCCGTGGCCGACTCCCTGGCCGCCCTCGATTGGCTGCGCGCCCAAGGCGCTCGCCAGCTGTTCTTCAAGTACTGCTCCACCTTCGACTCCACCGACGAGGGCAACATCGGCCCCGTGGCCGATGCCCTGCTGGAGGCCTTGGGCGCCGCTCACACCGTGATGGTGCCTGCGTTTCCGGTCAATGGCCGCACGGTGTACCAGGGGCACCTGTTCGTCGGTGACCGTTTGCTCAACGACAGCGGCATGCAGCACCACCCGCTCACTCCCATGCAGGATGCCGATCTGGTCCGCGTGCTCTCCCGCCAAACGCCTCACGCCGTGGGGCTGGCCAGCCGCCAAGTGCTGGCGAACGGTGCCGAGGCCACCGGGGCGCATTTGTCGTCCCTGGCCGAACAGGGCGTACGCCATGTGATCTGTGACACCCTGGATGAGCAGGATCTCGATGTGCTGGCCGAAGCCACCGTCTCGATGGCGCTGGTCACTGGCGGTTCAGGCCTGGGCCAGGCGCTGCCCGCGCAGTACCGAGCCCAAGGCTGGCTGGAGACGATCACCGAACCGGGGCGTTTAGCGCCTGCGGCGGGCGGGGCGCTGGTACTGTCGGGTAGCTGCTCACGGGCCACCCTGGCGCAAGTGGCCGATTTCCTGGCCAAGCACCCGGACGGTGGCTTTGCGCTGGACCCTCTATCGCTGAGCGAAGGCGACAAGCAGTGGGAGCAGGCGCTGGCCTTCGCCCTGGAGCGCTTGCCGTTGCAGGCCCCCACCCTGATCTACGCCTCGGCCGACCCGGACAAGGTGAAAGCGGCCCAGGCGGCGTTGGGCGTTGCCCAGGCCGGGCACCTGGTGGAAACCGCACTGAGCCACTTGGCGGTCACGCTGGTCAATGAAGGCGTGGGCCGCTTGCTGGTGGCGGGGGGCGAAACCTCCGGCGCGGTGGTTTCGGCGCTGGGCATTACCACGCTGCGCATCGGTGAGCAGATCGACCCCGGCGTACCCTGGACCCAGACCCCGTGGCCAGGCCGCAAGGCGCCGCTCTCGCTGGCGCTGAAGTCCGGTAACTTTGGCGGCGTGGACTTCTTCACCCGGGCCTTCGAGGTGCTGGCATGAGCACGCCCCTTCGCCACCGACATCAGAACGCCCTGCGCGAGCAGATCAGCACGCTCGGTAAATCCTTGTTCGACCGCGGCCTGACCATGGGCTCCAGCGGCAACATCAGCGTGCGGCTGGACGATGGCGGCTGGCTGATGACCCCCACCAACGCCTGTCTGGGGCGGCTGGATCCGGCCCGTATCTCGCACCTGGACCCACACGGCCAACTGCTCAGCGGTGATGCGCCCACCAAGGAGCAGTTCCTGCACATGGCCATGTACGACGAGCGCCCGCAGTCTGGCGCCATCGTGCACCTGCACTCCACCCACTCGGTGGCGGTGTCGTGCCTGCCGGGGGTAGACCCCTGCGACTGTATTCCACCGCTCACCGCCTACTACGTAATGCGGGTGGGCAAGCTGCCGCTGGTGCCTTATCACATCCCGGGCGACCCCCAGTTGGGCGAGGCGGTACGGGGCCTGGCAGGCAAGCACAGCGCGGTGCTGCTGGCCAACCACGGCCCGGTGGTGGCGGGCAAGACCCTCGAAGCGGCGGTGTATGCCACCGAAGAGCTGGAAGAGACCGCCAAGCTGTACCTGCTGCTGCGAGGCGAGAACCCGCGGGGGCTGACCCCAGAGCAGGTTGCCGAGCTGGAAGCGCGCTTTCCCAGAGACTAAACAGGTACCTTGTGGGTCGACACCACCTCCCGCAGCCCCATGAACGAACGAATCTGGCGCACGCCGGGCAGGTAGAGCAACTGCTCGGCGTGTAGCCGGTTGAAGCTTTGGCTGTCCCTGGTGCGCACCAGCATGAAGTAGTCGAACTCCCCGGTGACCACGTGGCACTCCATGCAGCCCGACACTTTTTGAGCCGCCGCCTCGAACGCCGCGAAGGATTCTGGCGTCGATCGGTCCAGCACCACGCCAATCAACACCACCATGCCTGCCTGCAGGGGCTCCGGGTTCAGGTGGGCCACGATTCGGCTGATCACCCCGTCCCGCTTCAGCTTTTCGACACGCCGCAAACAGGCCGCAGGGCTGAGGTTCACCTGCTCGGCCAGCGCCACATTGGAAAGCGTCGCATCCTCCTGAAGCAGCTTGAGAATACGCTTGTCGATACGATCCAGCTCACCGCCCATGGCATGGGGCTCCGAGGCCCCTCCCGCTCGTTTGGCACACATTATTATTTACTCAAATAACGAATTTACGAACCAATAAAACCCATAAACGCAATCAGACAATCCATTGTTGTTTATAAAGCCCTCATTTCGCAACCCGCCAGGATAGGCAAACGCCTACTATAAACCTCAGGGAGCACGCCAACGTTCCAACCACCGTTACCCAGCGATCCTTGTCTATCGCGTTGACTGCCAATGCAGGAGCTTGCCATGAACCTTGAACGCTACCCTCGTTATCCACTGACGTTCGGCCCCTCCCCGATCACACCTCTCAAACGGCTGAGCGCCCATCTGGGCGGCGAGGTCGAGCTGTATGCCAAGCGCGAGGACTGCAACAGCGGCCTGGCCTTCGGCGGCAACAAGACCCGCAAACTGGAGTACCTCATTCCCGAAGCGCTGGAGCAGGGCTGCGATACGCTGGTGTCGATTGGCGGAATCCAGTCCAACCAGACGCGTCAGGTGGCTGCCGTCGCGGCGCACCTGGGCATGAAGTGCGTCCTCGTGCAGGAGAACTGGGTGAACTACTCCGATGCGGTGTATGACCGGGTCGGCAATATCGAGATGTCGCGCATCATGGGGGCCGACGTTCGCCTGGACGCCGCTGGTTTCGATATCGGCATTCGCCCTAGCTGGGAGCAGGCCATGGAGGATGTGCGCCAGCAGGGCGGCAAGCCGTTCCCCATTCCCGCGGGCTGTTCCGAACACCCCTACGGCGGTTTGGGCTTCGTCGGCTTCGCCGAAGAGGTGCGCCAGCAGGAGAAAGAGCTGGGCTTCACCTTCGACTACATCGTGGTGTGCTCGGTGACCGGCAGCACCCAGGCCGGGATGGTGGTGGGCTTTGCCGCCGATGGCCGCGCCCAGCGGGTGATCGGCATCGACGCCTCGGCCAAGCCCGAGCAGACCCGCGAGCAGATCCTGCGCATTGCCCGCCACACCGCCGAGCTGGTCGAACTGGAAGGCGGCATTGCCGATGACGACGTGATCCTGGACACTCGCTACGGCGGCCCCGAATACGGCCTGCCCAATGACGGCACGCTGGAGGCCATTCGACTCTGCGCCCGCCTGGAAGGCGTGCTCACCGACCCGGTGTACGAAGGCAAATCCATGCACGGCATGATCGATAAGGTGCGCAACGGCGAGTTTCCGGCGGGATCCAAGGTGCTGTATGCCCACCTGGGCGGCGTGCCCGCGCTCAATGCCTACAGCTTCCTGTTCCGCAACGGCTGACCAGACCGAGTGCGGTTGGGCCATGCCCAAGCCCGAGCGGGCAGCTGCTCGGGCTTTTTGGCGAGGGGTGGCCAACCCAACAAAAGCTATACAAACATGTCACATCTATTAGACTCATCTGGCATACCTGCAAGCCAATGAGGTGACACCATGCCATCGCCACTCCCCCTTCGCCTGACCCTGGACGAGCTGGCCCATCTTGCCGAACCGCGGCCCGAGGTAGAACTGCACGGGCTCGACATGGGCTGGTACATCGTCCGGCTCCATCGTGACGACTCCGTCAGCCTGCTCAGCACGGCCCAAGGCGACACTCAGCGCTTCAGCGGCACCCAGTGGGTCAGCCGCGCCCTGGCGCCCCTGGGCTTTACCCATGGCACGCTGACCTGGGCAGAGGCTGCCGATGAAATGATTGGCCACCCCACGCCCCCCGTCTCTGACCAACAGCGCCTTCAGCAGGGCGTCCGCGTGGCCTTTGCCACGCGGCATTGAGGCGTCACCCGTCGCGGCCATCGCGGTCGACCCTGCCCAAGGGGCAATCCCCCCGTGGCTTTCAACCTGACCTGCCGATAAGATGGTCAATGAGCCATCATGGGCTTCCAAGCAGTTGTTTCAAAAAGTTTTCCCAGAGGATGGGCTCTATGCGTGACGAAGAGAAGTACACCAATACCGAAGAGCAACTGCTGTACCTGCAAAAGTTGTTGGATGACGAAGACACCCTAGCCCTGCACGAACTGTTCAATGAGCTCGATTTTCTGGCCATCGCGCGCACCCTCGAGTCGTTCCCTGCCAAAACCCGAGACCAGCTATGGGACTACATTCCCGAAACCATCATTGGTGAGGTGCTGGCGGAAGTCGACGAAGACATCCGCGCCGACTACATCGAAGACCTGACCGCCAGCGATGTCGAGCAGATCGTCAAAGGCCTGGATGCTCAGGAAGTCGCCGAGGTTCTCGATGTTGCGGACGAAGAGATCAAAACGTCCGTTTATGCCAGCCTGGACCAGGAGATTCGCGCCCAGGTCGAAAACCTCTACACCTATGAAGAGGACATGGTGGGCCGTTACATGGACCCGGAAACGGTCAATGTAAAACAAGGCGTCTCTCTGGAAGCCGTTCAGCGCTACATTCGTATCCACCGGCTGCTGGATGTCGACTCTCAGCAGGTCATGGTGACCGACAAGGATAAACGCCTGCTCGGTACGCTGACGCTGATCGACCTGGTCAAGCAGTCGCAGGAGTGCTCCGTCGACGAATTCATGGATAGCGCGCCTTACACCTTGCATGACCAGATGAAGGTCAGCGACGCTGCCAGCCTGCTGCGCTCGAAAGAGCTTCACTTCGTGCCCGTGTGCAACAGCGAAGGGCAGTTGGTGGGCCAATTGAATGCCGCCGACATACTCGAAATCACGCAGGATGACGCGGACCTGACGCTTAAGCACATGTCCGGCGTCAGCGATGAAGAAGAAGTGTTCACCCCCATCGTACGCAGCGCGAAAAGCCGGGGTATCTGGCTGGGCATCAATTTGCTGACGGCTTTTCTGGCAGCCTTCGTCATTGGCCAGTTCGAGGCGGTGCTGGACCAGATCGTGGCACTCGCCATTCTCATGCCGGTCGTGGCCAGCATGGGAGGGATTGCCGGAAGCCAGACCCTGACCGTGGTCATACGCGGTTTGGCCCTGGGGCAAATTGCCGGTAACAACAAGCGATGGCTCTATAACAAGGAGCTTTGGGTCGGCATGAGCAACGGCCTGGTATGGGCCCTGGTGGTGGGCGGCATTTCCTACCTGTGGTTTGGCCAGACCCTGATCACGCTGGTCATTACCCTCGCCATCTTCATCAACATGAGCCTCGCCAACCTCTCGGGCGTACTGATCCCGCTGGTGCTGAAGCGCCTGCAGATCGACCCGGCGCTGTCTGGCGCGGTCATTCTGACCACCGTGACGGATGTAGTGGGATTCCTCTCGTTTCTGGGGCTCGCGACGCTGATCATTTTGTGATCAGCCAAGCGGTCTATCGGGTAAGATGTCCTTCGCCCGCTAACCTTTAACCGACCCAAGCATTCGAGGCGCCCATGCTTCCTGATTACTCCGTCATCGCCTGGCTGTTGATCATCTTTTCTGTCTATTTGACCGGGGTGTCCAAGGGCGGATTCGCAGGCGGGTTCGGCACGCTCTCGGTGCCCTTGATGGCCCTGGCGATCAGCCCTACCCAGGCGGCGGGTCTGCTGCTGCCGCTGCTGCTGGTCATGGATGCCTTTGCCGTCAAGGCATGGTGGGGCAAGCACTCCCGCGCGGAGGTATGGCGTTTCGTGCCGGGCCTGTTCATCGGGGTGACCGTCGGCACGCTGCTGTTTGGCAGCCTCAGCGAAGAGGGTGTGCGCTTGGTGCTGGGCATTCTCTCCGTGGCCTTTGCGGCCTACATGCTGCTCAAGCCCGTGGCGAAGAAGCCCATTTCCACCCGCTGGGCACTGCCCGCCTCCAGCGTTTGCGGCTTCACCAGTTTCATCGCCCACGCGGGGGCACCGCCCATGAACATGTACCTCATGCCTCGCCAGCTCTCCAAGGAGACGTTCATTGCCACCTGCACGGTGACCTATGCCGTGGTCAACAGTATCAAGCTGGGCCCTTATGTATGGCTTGGCGAGGTCAACATGACCAGCGCCTGGGCGTCACTGCTGCTGGTACCGGTTGCCTGGATCGGGGTGCGCAACGGCCTCTGGCTGCAAAGCCGCGTCAATGAAAAGCTGTTTTATCGTCTGGTGATCATGGCCATGTTCGTGGTGGGCCTCAACCTGGTCTGGCAGGCGCTGCGCTAGCGGCAAGCATTACAGCGCCACGATCAACAGCCCCAGCAGCATCACCAGCGTGCTCAGCGTCTTGGCGCTGGAGGCAGGCTCCTTGAGCCACAACACCCCCATCAGCACGCCAACCGGAATCGAGAGCTGGCGCAGCGCCACCACGTAGCTGACCTCGTCGGTCAGCGCCATGGCCATGAGCACCAGCCCGTAGGTACAGGTCATCATCAAGCCCGTGGCCACCAGCATCGTCAGCCCCTGCTGTCGCAGCGCAGGCAATCGGCGGCGCTCTGCCGGCAACACGGCCAGCAGCGGGAGCGCCCACAGCAGCGTCATCAATGCCTGTAGAACCATGAAGACCGCCCCTGCCGTCAGACTGCTATGGCCAGCGCCTTGCATGACTCCCAGGGCTTGCTTGTCGATCAGCGAGTACCCCACGGTGCCCACCGCCGCCAGCAGCGCAAAGCCCATGGCGGGGGACAGATACGAAGCAAGACGGCGAGCCTCGGGTCGGCTGAGTGGCAAGCCCAGCGCCCCTAGCATGATCAGCAGCATGCCGACGCCATCCCAGAGGCCAAGGCCACGATTGCCCAGCCAGGCAATCGATACCAGTGGCACCATCACCACCGGCAAGGCACGGGCAATGGGATAGAGGACGCTCACCTCTCCCCGGGCGTAGGCCCAGGCGAGCCCTCCCATATAGAGCATCTGGCAAAACCCGGACAGCACCAGCCAGCCCCAGAAGGCACCCGGCAGCGCCGTCAAGGAGGGGCCCAGCACCAGCAGCGGCAACAGCGCCACACCCCCAGCGCCATAAGCCAGCGCAAACGACCCAAGCGAGGGCGCGTTGCGCTTGCCCAGCACGTTCCACCCTGCGTGCATGCACACAGAGACCAGCACCAGCGCGAGCGCGGTGGGGCTCAAGGCCGCTCCCCCTGCTGCAGACGGTGCTGAATATCGGCCACGACACTCGGTAGCTCCGCAATGCTGGGAATGCAGTAGTGGGGCTGGGCGGCCGCAAACTGAGTGGCTATTCGCTGATGGGCCGCCTCACGCTCGGCCGTGCTCAACGTCTGGTACTGCGCATGATCGAGCCCCAGCGCGTTGCCTGAACAGGTCAACGCCACCGTCCACATCCCCGCGCTGCGGCCTTCCAGAATGCCCGGCGTGGTGTCATCCACCTTGAGGCAGGCGGCCACGTCACTCACCCCCAGAGCAATGACGTTAGCCAGCGCCTGGGCGGGGTAAGGCCGACCATTGGGCACTTCGTCCGTTGCTACCACATGGTCGACCTGCAATCCGTTCTCGGCGGCCAGGGCCACCACTCTGTCCATCACGACCGCAGGGTAACCAGAGCACGAGCCGATCTTGAGCCCCTTTTCGCGCAGCGCCGCCAGGGTCGCTAACGCCCCGGGAATGACCGCTGAATGATCGCCAATTTTGGCAATCTGCAGGGGCATGAAGCGTTCGTAGAGGGCCGTGACATCGGCATCGCTGGGGGCATGACCGACTGCCTTGACGAAGCGTTCGGCTATCTCGGGCTGCTGACAAAGGGTATGAATATGATCCCATTTGCCCATGCCCATGGGGCCACGCGCCTCTTCCAGGCTGATGGCTACCCCCAGTTCGGCAAACGCTTCGACAAAAATCTGGGTAGGGGCAAACGAGCCAAAATCGACCAGCGTACCAGCCCAGTCGAAGATGACCGCTTGCAGGCAGCGGGGAGAGTGGTAATGCATCATGGGCTCCATGTTTGGGAGGAAAGAGAAACGCCCATCTCGCTCAGCGCTTCTTGAATCGCCAGCAGCAGGGAAGCAATGATCGTGACGTCGAGCTGGCCAATACAACCAACTCGGAAGCTCTCGGCTTCTGTCAGCTTGCCAGGATAAATCAAAAAGCCGCGGGCCTTGAGCGCTGCATAAAATGCGTTGAAGACAAAGGCAGGGTCATCCGGGCTCATGAACGTGGTGATGATCGGCGACAGCCAGCGATCTTCCAGCAGCGTGCGAAAACCGAGCGCACGCATGCCCTGTACCAGCGCGTCACGATTCTGGGCATAGCGCGCATGCCTCCCGGCAACACCCCCTTCCTGCTGGTGTTGGCGAAGCGCCGCCTGAAAGGCAACCACGGTATGCGTCGGTGGCGTGAAACGCCACTGGCCGGTGCGCTCCATGTAGGCCCACTGGTCGTGCAAGTCCAGGCTGAGCGAGTGAGCCCGCCCCTGGCCTGCTTCCAGCAGCCTGCGCCGAATGATCACGAAGCCGAACCCTGGCACGCCCTCGATACACTTGTTGGCAGAGGAGATCAGTACATCGATAGGGGTATCGGCCAGGCTGATCGGCACACCCCCGAATGAACTCATGGCATCCACAACCAGTGTTTTACCATGGGCATGCACTATGTCTGCAATGGCTTCCAGCGGGTTCAGAATCCCGGAACTGGTTTCGCAGTGCACCAGAAAGACCGCGCTGATGTCTGGATGTTGATGCAGCAGTGCCGCGACATCTTCTGGCTGGGGTGGCAGGTAGTCCCCTGTATCCAGCGTGATGTAACGTCGGCCCATCATGCTCAACAGCTGCGCTGCGCGCTTGCCGTAAGCGCCATTCATCAGGACCAGGGCTGTGGCCTCAGGTGCGACGGCGCAAGCCAGCGCGCTCTCTACCGCGAAGGTGCCGCTACCCTGCATGGGCACGCAGGCAAATTCCTCCGCTGGGGCGTTGGCCATGCTCAGCAGCAGAGCACGTACGTCGGCAGTGACCTGGTTGAAATCATCATCCCAGGAGCCCCAGTCACTCAGCATGGCGGCTTTGGTCTCGGGCGAGGTAGTGAGCGGCCCGGGGGTTAGTAAATAGGGAGCTGTTTGAGACATCATATTTGGTCTATACCAGATAATGCATACAGAGTAGCGATCCACATGGCGGGCTGTCTAGCCCGCCTGACGCCAGCGCTGTGCATTGTTGAGAAGAACGTGGGTGAGGGCCGCGTGTAAAAGCTTGACGACCAGAGAGGTGAAAAAGATCAGTACTGCCATGGCAGCCGCACTGGCGAAATAGCCGGCTTCGTCCAGGTGCAATACGGCCACCGACGCCAACCGCGTATCGCTGTTATAGAGGAACACCACGGCGGATACCGTCGTCATGGCATTGACGAAGAGGTAGACCGAAATATCCAGCACGGCAGGTAGCGATACCGGTAGGGTCACCCGCCGGAACGTGGTCCAGAAAGGTACCTTGAGCGATGCCCCCACGGCCTCGAACTCTGGGTCGAGCTGTTTTAGCGCCGTCACGGAAGTGAGGTGGCAGACCGTATAAAAATGCACCAGCGTATTGAGCACGAGAATCGCCATGGTGCCGTACAGCCAGTTGAGTGGATTGCCCGCCTGATTGAAGAAGAAGATATAGGCAAGCCCCAGCACCATCCCCGGCACGGCCATTGGCAGCATGGCCATCAGGTGCAACCCCTGGCGTAGCGCACGGTAACCGTCACTTTTTTCGATCAGCCAGGCATTGAAGAAAATCACCAGGGTGCCGATCAGCGCCACGCTGAACGCCAGCCTCAGCGAATTCCACCAGGCACCCCAACCACCGCCACCCAGGCCCTGAAAGGCGTAATGCTTGAGGGTCAGCGCTTGGTTGTAGGGCCAGAACTGTACCAGCGATGCATAGATCGCCGTGCCAATCACCAACAGAATCACGCCTGCCACGGCGAAACACAGCAGTGCAAACACCCCATCACGCAGCGGGCTGGGAGTAGGATGCCAAGGCACGGCCCGCGCTGAAAGCTGGGCCACCTGACGCCGCTGAATCCAGCGGTCTACCAGGAAAGAGAGCACCGCTGGCAGCAGCAGAATCACGCTGACCACCGCTCCCATCTGGAAATTCTGTTGCCCCACGACCTGACGATAGACATCCGTCGCCAGCACGCTGAACTGCCCGCCGATGATCTTGGGAACACCAAAGTCGGTGATCGCCAGTGTAAACACCACAAACACACAGGAAATCAGCCCGTAGCGCACACCGGGAAGCGTGATGGTCAGGAAAGTCCGCCACTTGGGTGTGCCCAGTGACTCTGCCGCCTCGTATAGCCGCGCATCGCTATGGGTCAATGCCGTGGTTAGCAGCATCAGCGCATGGGGGAATATCCAGAAGCTCATCCCCATGACCACGCCAATCGGGCCGTAGATCGACTGCCCCATCAGCACATCGCGCAAAAACCCCTGGTTGCCAAACAGGTAGACCAGGCTAATGGCAGGTAACAGCGAGGGCGCCAGAATGGGCAGAATCGCCAGCATACGAAATACCCGCTTACCGGGCATGCAGGTACGGGTAATGCCATAGGCGCACAGAAAGGCCAGACCGACCACGATAAGTGTGGTCATCAGCGCTACCCGGAGCGAATTGGCGATCGAATTGACCAGCGCCGGGGTCTGGAAGTACTGCACGAAATTCGCCAGTCCAATAAAGTCGCCGCTGCGGTCCTGCACGCTTTTGACCAGCATGGCAAAGAGAGGAAACAGCAGCCCCACCACCATCAATGCCGCCCCCAGCAGCAGTACCAGCAGGCGAACAATCGACTCACGGGACATGTGACGGGCCAACCGGCCATGGGTGAGCGACGTCATGAATGAACGCTCCCCGCCGGATAGATAAAGGAGGCTTCTGCTGGCAGATGAATGCCCAGTGTTTGGCCAATGCGGGGCGCAATCGCCCGCTGGTCACGACTGGGAACGTCTGCCAACAGGATTTGGCCGGTAGATGCCACTTGCAGAGCAAGGCGTTGGTAAGCCCCCATGAACTCGATGCCGACGACTTCGCCTTGCAGTGGCCCTGGTTGGCGCGTCAGCGCCACTGCTTCAGGGCGTATGGCGAGACGGGCAGGCTGGCCCGGCGCATGAGTGTGCGACTGACAGTCGCAACACGTGTCGCCCAACAGAACCTGCTGGCCTGTCGAGGCGGTCACATCGATAAAATTCATGGTGCCGATAAAGGAGGCCACAAAGGCACTGGCTGGCTGATGATAGATCTCGGCCGGTGTACCGACCTGCTCGACCACGCCATGATTCATCACCACGATACGATCTGCCATGGTCAGCGCTTCCTCCTGATCATGGGTGACCATGATGGTGGTAACGCCAAGGCTCTCCTGAAGCGCCTTAATCTGACTGCGCAAATGCCCGCGCACTCGGGCGTCCAGCGCAGACAGCGGCTCATCCAGCAACAGCAAGGCGGGCTCCATGGCCAGGGCCCTGGCCAAGGCCACACGCTGCTGCTGGCCACCGGAAAGCGCTGCCGGGTATTTGCTTTCGCTGCCCGTCAAATCCACCAACGCCAACAGCTCGGCAACCCGCGCCGAGACCTCTTCACGCTTGACGCGGCGATTACGCAGCCCATACGCAATGTTGTCGAAGACCGTCAGGTTGGGAAACAGCGCATAAGACTGAAAGACGATGCCGAAATCCCGTGCCTGTGGCGGCAGGGTGGAAATGTCTTTGCCACGCTGAACGAGTACGCCTGCGCTCTGACGTGTCAGCCCCGCAATCGTGCGCAGCAGCGTGGTCTTTCCGCAGCCTGACGGGCCAAGAAAGCAGACGAACTCACCCTCCTGGATGCTCAGAGAAATGTTGTCCAGCGCGGTAAAGCTGCCGAAGTGCTTGGTGACTCCCTCGATGGCCAAATGGGTGGAGTGTGTGAGCGGCGCCGCTGCAGCCGAGTCAGCCGTGAGCGGCGATGTCAGGGTCGATTGCATAACATCTCCCGGCCCCAACGAACGTTGGGGCCTGTTCACGATTACTGTTCGGTCTTGCCGTCGTAGCGACGCTGCCACTCGGCGAGTACGCGCTCACGATTCACGGCAGCCCACTGGAAGTCGGCATCGATCATGCGCTCGGTAATGTCGGCGGGGTAGTTCTCGATGGGTTGTGCCACGCCTGGGTAGGCCACGACGGCATAGCCTTCGTTATACAGTTCATTGGCCTCCCGCGAAGCTGCCCAGTCCATGAGCGTTTGTGCCGCTTCCAACTTGTCGGTGCCAGCCACGACCGCAGCGGCTTCCATGTCCCAACCCAGCCCCTCTTCCGGAAATACGACCTCAATGGGCGCCCCTTGAGACTTCAAACGCGCTCCACGAAAGGCGAACGAGACGCCGATTACGGCTTCACCCGTGGCGGCCAGGCTGCACGGTGCCGAACCAGAATGGGTATAGCGGGAAATATTAGTGTGCAGACGGTCCATATAGTCCCAAGCCTGCTCTTCGCCCCAGAGCTGGATCCAACTGGCGACATCCAGGTACCCGGTACCCGATGAGTTGGGATTGGGCATGATGACGTGGCCTGCAAATTCAGGCTGGGTCAGGTCTTCCCAGGAAGTAGGCATCGGCACGCCCTGACGCTCACCTTCGATGGTGTTGTAGCAAATCGCAGCGACCCAGGCGTCCATGCCAACCCAGGCGGGATCTTGCCCCTCACGGAAGGCCGGATCCACGAACCGTGGCTCGAGGTTGTCGACGCCTTCCGGCGCATAGCGCTCCAGCATGCCTTCTTCTTCAAGCAGCAGCAGGCTGGTAGCCGCCAGGCCCCAGATCACGTCCGCTTGTGGATTGTTCTTCTCGGCCAGCAAGCGTGCCGTGATCACCCCCGTCGAATCACGTACCCAATTGATGGTGATGTCGGGATGTGCCGCGTTGAAACGCTCGGCATATTTTTGCAGATCATCGGACTCTACGGCGGTATAGACGGTCAGTTCGGTGGCACTGACGGTGGTAGCAAAAGCGAAGGCACTCGCCATCAAGGCAGGTTGGAACACGCGGCGCGACATTGACATGGAAGGACTCCAGGTTTTTGGTATAGACCAGAATTCTGGATAAAAAAAATGACAAAGCCGTGACGCTTGTTTGAACGATTCTTTAATTTCATGTTGCGGATGCGCAGGCGCTTCTTACTGCTGCCCCGACAGCTCGACCCGAATGCACAGTGAGTCGTGCAGCCAGTGCTCTTCGTCATATTCGAGGGGGCGCTGCCGATCATCGAAGATGGCACGACAAATATTGAGCCCCGCCGTGCCGGGCGCCACGAACAACTCTTCGGCATCGCCTGGGGTCAAGGCTTCGGAGACCATATGTATCGAACGATTCGCCAAGTGGTGTCCCCAGCGTTCGCGCAACAGCCCCCATAACGACTGATGGGTGTAAATGTCCAATAGTTCGGGAGCACGCTCAGGGACGACCCACAACGACTCTGCCAACACGGCGCGGTCATCGACGTAGCGGCGGCGGCGGATGTGGTGAAACACCTGATGCTCCGGGAGGCTCAGGGCTCTTGCTGCTGGAGGGTGAGTCCGCGACTCCAGCTTGAGCACGGTGGTACGCGGCTGACGGCCTTGGGCACGAACATAATCATTGAAGCCCGCGTCTCGGGTGGGGTCGTACATCAGGCGCGCCGGAGAGATGAACCAGCCGCGTCGATTGCTGCGGTGGATCAAGCCCTCTCCTTCCAACTGCGCCAAGGCCTGGCGCAGCGTCACTCGGGTAGTCGAGAAACGCTCGGCCAGGGTGCGCTCAGCGGGTAACTTGCCCTCCCATTGAGTAGCATATCGTGCAATCAGGTAGCGAAGCTGTTCGGTAAGCTGTAGGTAGTAGGCATCAGGCATGCGCCGATTTTCCTGGAGGAGCCGTAGGGGGTGACGCACCCGGTGGGGTGCCTGAACGCCAGTCTAAGCGTCGCCAGCCTTCGACGCCAGCCACCTCCGCCAGCACCGGGTCCGGGTTGACGGCAATCGCACAATCGACATATTGCAGCAGCGGCAGGTCGTTGCGGGAATCGGAATAGAACGTGGTATGGCACGCAGGACGCCCCTGCTCCGCCAGCCACTGCTGTAGCCGCGTGACCTTGCCGCCACGGTAGGAAAGCACCCCCACGCTGCGCCCGGTGTACACGGCGCCGCCTGGCAAGCGGTCCTGCTCCAGCTCCACCGCCAGCACGTGGTCGATCCCCAGCATGGCCGCTATGGGCGCGACCAGATGGCAGGCCGACGCCGAGATCAAGACCAGCGTATCGCCCGCCTGTCGGTGCGCATCGAGACAGCGCCATGCCTGCTCGAAGATGCGTGGCTGAAGGTGAGTAGCCACGAAGCGCTCGACTTCTTTTTGAACGTCGTCGACCCGGCGGCCACGCAACGGCGCCAGCGTCATGGCCAGGAACTCTTCCAGCTTCAACTTGCCCGCATGGTAAGCCTGCTGCATCGCTTCCGCGCGGGCCATGAAACCTTCGGCATCGCTGACCCAGCCTTGCTCTATCATCCATAAATTCCAGCGGTCGCTGCAGTCTCCATCCAGGAGGGTGTCATCAAGGTCGAACAGGGCCAGGCGCATGGCAAACTCCTATCGTCGCGGTATGGCGCGCGTAGGGTATGCCATGGATGATGACAGGACGATGACGCGCGGCTAGCCCTGGCGGCTTAGCCAGGTGGCGGCAAACTCAGCCGCTGGCAGAGGCCGCCCAAACCAATACCCCTGAGCCTGATGACAGCCCAGTTGTGCCAGCAGCTCGGCCTGGGCCTGCTGCTCGACACCCTCGGCCAGGGTTTTCATGCCCAGCGCGTTGGCCATGGCGATGATGGTCTGCACGATGGCGCGATCATGGGGATTGTCCAGCATGTCGCGCACGAAAGAGATATCGATTTTCAAGGCATCCGCCTCGAATCGGCGCAAGTAGGAGAGTGACGAATACCCGGTGCCAAAGTCATCGATCAACAGCGCATACCCCGCCTGACGCATGGCCTGGGTAATCATGACCGCCTGATCCGGATCCCGCATGAAGTCGCTTTCGGTCAGCTCCAGGGCCAGCGCTTGCGGCGGCACTCCTTGGGTGAGCCGCGCGACGTGCTCGGTGAGCCGTGGGTCGGCAAACTGCTGGGCGGCCATGTTGATCGACAGCCGCCCAGGCAGCGGAGTGCCCGCCACCTGCCAGTCCGACCACTGACGCGCCGATGCTTCCAATACCCAATCGCCCAGCAGGCGGATCAGCCCACGCCGTTCGGCAAGGGGGATGAACTCGCCGGGGCTGACCCAGCCCCACTCCGGGTCATGCCAGCGGCAGAGCACTTCGGCACCGGTCAGTGCATAGGTCTCAAGGTCTACCTGCGGCTGAAAGTAGAGTTCCAGACGCCGCTCGATGATGGCGCGGTGCAAGCGTTCGGTCATCCACTGCTGGCGCTCCAGCGTGCGGCGCATGGTCTGCGTATAGGGAGATATGCCCGCATCGCGCTGTTTGGCATCGTGCAGCGCAATGCTGGCGGCGTTGAACAGCTCGGCGGGGGCGGCCACGTCGCTGGGGTAGCGCGCGAAACCGATGCTGGCATCCAACTGAAACTCACGGTGCTCCAGATGAATCGGGTGCCTGATGGCCTCGATCACTTGCCTGATGAAGGCTTCCAGTGCGACTCCCTGATGCTGCGGCAGAAGTAGTGCGAACTCATCGCTGGAGAGCCGCGCGCAGTGGCCGCTCAGGTCATGCAGCTGCTGGAGACGCCTGGCGACGGTGGCCAGCAACGCGTCTCCCACCTGATGGCCATGCAGGTCATTGATCTCCTTGAAATGACGCAGGTCCAGCAGCACCAGCGTCAGCGACTTACGCTCGCACTGGGCCTGGGCGCCCAGCGTCGCCAACTGCTCCATGAAATGGGCGCGATTGGGCAGCTCGGTGATGGTATCGATGTAGGCCAACTGGTGAATACGGCGATGATCTCGGCGCCGCTCCAGCTCGGCCGCCGCACCGGTCGAGAGTATTTGCAGTACCGATGTGGCAAAGGCATTGGTGGACAGCGGCTGTCGGTAGAACACCATCATGACCCCAATGGCATCGCCCTGGGCATTATCCAGCCGCCGCCCGATCCAGGCCTCGGCCCTCAGGGCGTTGCCCGGCAGCCAGTAGCCAGCACTGTGCAGTTCGGTACTTTCCTGTTCGATGACCACTCGCTCGGCGGGCGTGCCAGGCAAGGCAAAGTGCCCGCTCGCCTGAGCCTGGCCATCCACGACCAGGCTGACCAGACTGGCGGTGCGTACCGGCACGGCATCGGTTGCATCAGGCAAGCCTTCGCCAGGCAGAGGGGGCTCCAGCAGGGCAATCAAGCCTGCATCTGCCTCCAGCAGGCGCGTCAGGGTCGTGATCAGCTGTAAAAAGTAGTCGTCCCCGATCCGCGAGGTCACCGTCGACGCCACCTCCACCACGGCTTGCTGCACCCGCTGTGACACTTGCTGATCCGTCACATCGGTAATGAAGCCTTCAAAGCAGAGCGGCTCGCCGCTCTCCGTATAGATGGCCTGGCCCTGCTCCCAGACCCAGCGTTCGCGCCCATCGCGATGCCGGAGCCGATAGGTCACGCGAAAAGGGCAGCGCTCTTCGACCGCCCGCTGCGCGGCCGCCGAGAGGCGTGGAAAGTCTTCTGGGTGCACCAGCTCACCAAAGCTGATGACACGACTTTTCACCAACTCATCCGGGTGGTATCCGGTCAGCGCCGTGGCGCCTTGGCTCACCAGTAGCATGGTCCAGTCGCGATCGTTTTGGCACCGGTACGCCATGCCGGGCAGGTGATTGAGCAGGGTATCCAGACGCCTTTCGCTCTCTTTGGCTGCCAGCTCGCTTGCCTGCAAGGCGCTTTCGGCCTGGCGACGGCCCAGCTCGGCCCCCGCCTGAGCTGCCGCAATACGCAGGATTTCGTTCTCGAGCCCATCGAATGCCCGAGGCCGATTGCTCAATACCGCCAGAATGCCAATGGCCGCACCATCGGCAGCAAACAGCGGCAAGCCCATGTAGCTCTCGGCGCCCAATTGCACCAATAGCTCATCTTGCGGAAAACGCTCTTGCACGTTGCAGGGGTAGAGGCAGGGTTGGTGGCCCACGACGGTTTCGCAGGGCGTCCCTGTCAACGAGTAGCGGATATTGCTCGCCAGCGCACCGTTTGACCATACGGACAAGGTTTCCGCTATATTAGGCGCTCGGATCACTGCGATCAGGGCATGCTCTACCGCCACCAGTCGCGCCAACTGCTCCACCAGCGCATCGAAAAAGGAGGGCCGGTGGCTATGCCCAAGCCCCTCTGCCAGTTGGCGAAACATCTCTGCTGCTTCTTGTCTGGTGTGCATCACGGCACTCGCTTGTGTCATTTTTAAGCAGCTCGGCTTTGACTCTTTTTAACCTGAATTCAGGTAAAAAAACACAGTGACATTTGCAGCATAAACCAGGGTCTTAGGGATAGAGGCTGTACCCCCGTCATATCGGTGCGGCGTACACTATGGTAAACAATAGCTTTCCCTATACGATAAGTCGCCCACACCGCTGTTCGGCGTACGAGGAAATCACATGACGAGCTCAGCCGCCATCAGCGAAACGTTTTACCGCCAGCTTGCCGATCAGATGCCCCCTGCCTTGGGAGGCGCGCTGCTGCAGTGTCAGGGCCTTCCTTCACTGCCCATGGTCGCCATGCGTGTGCTGGAGGTGGCCAGTATGGCCGACGCCACCCTGACGGATTACGCCACGACCATCGAACACGACCCCGCCCTGACGGCCAGAGTGCTGAGCGTGGCCAACAGCGTGCACTACCTGCGCGCCAGCCAGCCGCCCTTGACCTGTTTCGAAGCGACACAACGGCTAGGCACCGATGCCACCCTGGCCACGGTGCTCAGTTTCAAGCTGTTTGAGCAGCACAGTGGAGCGCCCAGTCAGGGCCTTTATTGGCAGCGAGCCTTCACGGCGGCCGTCACGGCCAGCTACTTCGCCCAGCAACACTGCCCCGAACAGGCTGGGTGCGTGTTCACGGCCGCGCTGTTGCAGGATATTGGCATGCTTGCCCTGCAGAAAGCCTTCCCGGTCGATGCGGAACACCTTTATGGCAATGAAGGCGTGTCGCACCAGCAGGTCACGCAAGCCGAGCAGCGCCTGTTTGGCTGTGATCACACTCTGGTCGGTGCATGGCTGTTAGCGAAATGGGGCGCACACGAGACGCTGGCCCGCAGCGTGTATGAAAGCCATGGCACACTGGAGACCGACAACCTGGCTGACCTGTGCATCCGTTTGTCGGGGCTGGTCGCCGATGCCTGGCTCTCCCCCGACCCGGCCCAGGCGCTGGCGCTGCTGATGCGCCAATCAAGCCTGATGGCACTCCCTCAGCCATTGGCCCTTGATACGCTGCTGACCTATCTGCAGCAAACGCTGCCACCGCTGTCGCACTCGCTCGACATTCCGCTAGCCGTGACCGTGGATAGTTACTCGTTGATCGAACGTGCCCATCAGCGCTTGTTCGAACACACGCTGATGCTCAGCACTCAGTTGGAAGCGCAGCAGAGGAGCAGTGAATCGCTCCTGAAGGACTACACGCAGCTCGAACAGCGTAGCCGCATCGACCCGCTGACCCAGCTTGCCAATCGCGCCTGGCTGGAAGAGCAGCTGCATGAATGCTTCGAACGCTGCCGCTCCCGGCAGCGCACGCTCTCGGTCGTGTTCATCGACCTGGATCACTTCAAGGTGCTGAATGACCGCTACGGCCACCAGGCCGGCGACCAGGTGCTTGCCCAGTTCGGCAGTACACTGTCGGCCCTGACTCGGGCGGGTGACCTGGCGGGCCGCTATGGCGGTGAGGAGTTTCTGGTCATCCTGCCCGACGAAACGGCCGAAACGGCTCAGCATTTTGCCGAACGGATTGCCCAACGCCTGCAGGAGCAGCCCATGGCCGAGGTTGGCCAGGAGCTGCTTTATATCTCCGTCTCGATCGGTATTGCGTGTCTCGACGATGGCGAGTTTGCCAATGAAAGAGAGATGATCGACGCCGCCGACCAGAGCATGTACGCCATCAAGCGCGCTGGTCGGGGCGGTATCGCCGTTTACGGGCGAGCGATTTTATCGCGTTAGCGGTTCATCGCCTGGGGCAGGTACAGCGCAATCTCAGGGAAGATATGCATCAAGGCGATTGCCAACAGCATCAGCAGAAAGAACGGTAGCGTTGCCTTGGTGATGGTCAGGATATCCTTGCCGGTAAGCCCCTGGATCACGAACAGGTTGAACCCGACGGGCGGCGTGATTTGCGACATCTCCACCACGATCACCAGATAGATACCGAACCAGATCAGGTCGAAGCCTGCCGCACTGATGACGGGCATGATGATCGCCGTCACCAGCAGAATCAGAGAAATGCCGTCCAGGAAACAGCCCATCAGCAGCAGCAGTACCGTCAGCGCAATCAGCAGCATGGTGGGCGACAGCCCCATTTCCCCAATCGCACGGGCCAGCTGCATGGGCACCTGAGTAAAGCCCATGGCCGAGGTCAGGAACGAGGCCCCGGCAATGATGAAGGCGATCATGCACGCCGTCCGCACCGCCGCAAACAGTGAGCTGGTGAAAATGGCTCGGTTGAAATGACCATTGAAGTAAGCAATCACCATCGACAGCACGACCCCCACGGCGGCGGCTTCCGTCGGCGACGCCAAACCACCGTAAATGGACACGATGATACCGCCGATCAGCAGCAGTATCGGCATGAGCGCCCAGGTGTTGCGCAGCTTTTCCGCCAGGCTCATGCTCGACTCGTCGGCACCGGTCAACTGTTCCCGGTTGCCCTTGAGCAGCGCCCAGAGCACCAGATACGTCATGAACAGGGCCAGAATCATCAGGCCCGGCCCGATACCGGCCATGAACAGCCGTGAGATCGACTGCTCGGTCACCACGCCATACACGATCAGCACGATGGAGGGAGGAATGAGCAGGCCCAGGGTGGACGCACTGGCCAACGTACCAATGGCCATATTGCTGTCGTAGCCTCGACGTTCCAGCTCCGGCAGCGTCATTTTACCGACCGTGGCACAGGTGGCTGCCGACGAACCGCACACCGCCGCGAACATGCCGCTGCCGATGATATTGGTATGCAGCAGACGGCCCGGCAGGCGGTTCAACCAGGGCGACAGGCCACGAAACATGTTGTCGGCCAGCCCCGAGCGAAACAGAATCTCGCCCATCCAGATGAACATGGGCAGCGCCGTCAAATCCCAGCCATAGCTGGCGCCCCAGAAATCGGAGGCCAGAATCGGCCCCGGTGAAAACGGGCTAAAAAACTCCAACGCGATCCACGCCGTTCCGATCAGCGCAAACGCGATCCACACCCCACTGCCCAACAGCAGCACCAGGGTAAACATCGTCACCAAGCTAAGTAGTAGCACAGGAATTCTCCAGAGTAGCCGAGCTAGGGCATCTCGCTGTCATCGGTGGCCGTCGCTTCGCGGAAGCTGGACGGGTCGCGGGCGGCAATGCGCAGCGCCGTGATCAGCGCTTCCAGCAGCGCCAGGCACAGTAATCCCACCCCCGTGGCTAACACGGTTTGCGGAATCCACAGCGGAATGGCCATGAACCCCGACGAGACATCGTTGTATTGCAGGCTTTCCCTGGCCAGTTCGATCAGCCCGTACCCCAGCAGCAGGCTGATGGCCAGCGCGACGATGAGACCGAAGACTTCAAACCAGACGCGAATGGCGGACGGCAGTCGCGAAATCAGCAGGGTGACACGAATGTGTGCGTGGTGAACGAAGGTGTAGGCCAGCCCCAGAAACGTGGCGCCGACCAGCAGGTAAGAGGCCATTTCCGAGACCCCGGTAATGCTGATGCCCAGCCGCCCCAGACCCACCAGCACCAGCAGTGCATCCACCAGCCGGAAGGTGACCTGCAGGGCGATCAGCGCACAAATCGCCACCATGCACGCGGCGGCTCCCCAGGCACCCAGGCGGTAGAGTTTGTCGAATTTAAACGTCATGTTCGCAGTCTCGCACAGTGCGCAGAGAAGAAGGGGCGGTCACACCGCCCCACGTGGAGCCAGATTATTCGCCGCGCTGGGCTTGATAGGTTTCCAGCGCTTGTTCGGCTTCATCATCGGCACGGGCCAACCAGTCGGCAAACAGCGCATCGCCTGCTGCCTGCAACGCTGCAGCCACGGCCTCATTGGGCTCGGAAACGCTAATGCCGTTGGCTTCGAGCGCCGCCAGGCTGGCCTCGTTGTTATCGCGGCTCATCTGCCAGCCACGCTCTTCGGCACGGGCTGCCGCTTCCATCAGCGCCTCCTGGGTGGCCTCGTCCAGGCGATCAAAGCTGCGCTGGCTGATGAACACGATGTTCTTCGGTAGCCACAGGTTGGCATCGGTATAGTCCGAGACATAGTCCCAGGCGGCCATGGAGTTACCGGTCGAGCTGGAGGTAATCATGGCATCCACACGGCCGGTGCTGAACGCCGTGGGGATGTCCGACTCTTCGGTTTCGGTGGGGCTGCCGCCCAGGTTGTTGACGAAGCGCTGGGTGTTGATATTGGGCGCACGCACGCGCAGTCCTTCGAACTGTGCCGGGTCGGTCAGCGGTTTGGCGGTATAGATTCCTTGGGCGGGCCATGCCACGGCGTAGAGCGGAATCAATCCCTCGTAAGCGAACAACTCCGTGATCATCGGTTTGGTCGCTTCCCACAGGGCGTAGGCATCGTCGTAACTACCGGCGACGCCTGGCAGTGTGTCGACCTCGAAAATCGGGTCATCGTTGGAGAGTACCGACAGGAACACCTCACCGGCATCGATGGTGCCACGGCGCACTGAAGGCTTGATCTCACCATGCGATACCAGCGAGCCGCCGCTGTGTACCGTGATGGTCAGCTCACCGCCCGTGGCCTCGGCCACGTCTTCGGCGAACTGCTTGGTGTTTTGAGTATGGAAACTGGCATCGCCGTAGGGCGTGGCCATGGTCCACTGGGCAGCTTGCGCCGTGGCAGCGGCGGCAAGACTACAGGCAGTGGCCAGCAACAGCGGAGTCGCAAAACGTGTACGCATGGGAATGATCCTTTTATTCATATTGATAGGGATGATGCAACGGGGTGGGAAGGAAGCACGCCAGGGGTCACCCAGCGGCCGGTAGAAGCGGTATGACGAATGTCGCTCTGCTTGTCATGGGCATAGCCCCGTGCGCACTCCTGGGCCAGACGGCCCACGCTGCGGCAAAACCGGGAGTGGTTGGCCGTGCGCCAGATGACGTCGTAGTGCATGGCAGGCAGCGGCGCAGGCAGCGCCAGCCGGTACAGCTCGCCCCGCCGCCACTCCTCCAGCACCGTGGCCACCGGCAGGGCACCGATGCCCAGCCCTTCCACGGTGAGCCGCACGATGGTCATCAGCGTACTGACACTATGGATACGCGGCTGACGAACGCCCTGGTCGCTCAAGTAGCGCAGCAGCTCTTCATAAGGGCGCGCCAGCTTGCCAAACGAGATGAACGGCAGGCTACTTACCCAGGCATCGGGGTGCTCGCCCAGCATCCGCGCATGACGGGGCGACACGAACATGCCCATTTCATAGGGGCTGAGGGTGTCGTACTCGATTTGTTCGGTGGGCAGGTAGCCGTTCATGGCCAGCAGCACATCGAGTTCGTTGGAGAGCAGCCGCTCGTTGAGCGCCGGGGAGTAATCCACGGTCAGCTCGATGATCAGCGCAGGGTAACGCGCCGTGAGCTGCTGCATGAACGTAGGGAACCAGCTGTGGGCAATGGTTTCGATGGTGCCCAGCCTCAGCGGCGCCGAAAACGTTTCGTCGTTGTCGAAGAGTTTGAGGGCTTCTTCGCGCTGGGCCAGCAAGCGCTCTGCATGCAGGTAGAACTCGCGGCCGCGCATGGTGGGCTGAATGGGGCGCGCCGAGCGCTCCAGCAAGATGTCGCCCACGCTGTTTTCCAACCGCGAGATACGTTCGGAAACCGACGGCTGAGTGATGTGCAAGCGTAAGGCCGCCTTGCGAAAGGACCCCAGCTTGACCGCCCAGACGAAGGCGTCCAGTTCCTTGAAATCGAGCATGATGCCTAACCAGCCATATCGAGACAGCCACAGAATGCCACGCCGCAAGGCAAGCACAGGGGGCTGTACGGAGAATGTATGTTCAGCATATCCGGGCAATCCCGGATGCGCTGTCGCGGGGCTGGCGACGACCGCATGATGCACTCCTGGGAAATCACTCGTGGGCGGCCATTATTCTGCGTCGCGATGACGTGTTGCCGAATCCTGCCTGAGCGTTTCTTTTATGTTTTTTTGAGGTGCTTTATTTAGTTGATAATCGTATCGCGCCCTAGCGTCAACCATTTTTCCACTAAATAACAGCATGATAGGAAGGGCCGATATTAAGTATCGCTAAAAACGATTGGCACTTGATATCGCGCCTCCATATATTGATTCGCACAATCAAAAACATAATCCATCTGCTGGAGGTGCTATGGCCATTCCCCTTCTCAACTGCGACATGGGCGAAAGTTTCGGCAACTGGTCGATTGGCTTGGACGCAGACGTCATGCCCTACGTCGACTGCGCCAACATTGCCTGCGGCTACCACGCTTCCGACCCCCATGTGATGCGCAAGACGGTGGCCCTGGCGGTCCAGCACGACGTGAAGATCGGTGCGCACCCGGGCTACCCGGATCTCATGGGGTTTGGCCGCCGCTCCATGGCCTGCACGCCGGATGAAGTGGAAGACATGATGCTCTACCAGATCGGCGCGCTGGCGGGCATTTGCCAGGCAGAAGGCACGGCGCTGAGCTACGTCAAACCCCACGGGGCCATGTACAACGACATGGCCGCCAACCTGGCGCTGTTGGAAGGCGCCATGCGCGCCGTGAAAGCCTTCGATGCCCGCCTGCCGCTGATGGTGATGGCCACCGCTGACCCAGAGCCGCACCGTCAGCTAGCGAAAAAAATGGGCGTCACGCTGTGGTTCGAGACCTTCGCTGACCGCGCGTATGAGGCCAACGGCCATCTGGCCTCTCGTCGCCTGGCAGGGGCCGTGCACCACGACCAGACCACCATCGTCGCCCAAGCGGTTGCGCTGGCCAAAGGGGAAGCGCTCACCGCCCGAGATGGCAGCGCCTTGCAGTTACCCTGCGACACGCTCTGCGTGCATGGCGACAACCCCGAATCCGTGGCTGCCGTGCGCGCCATTCGCGAGGCCTTCACGGCGCTGGAGTCCGCGTGAAACTACGCCTGGAAACCGCCGCCATGGACGCCTTGACGGTGCGCCTGTTCGACGCCATCGATGAACGCAATATGGCCTGGATCATGGCCGCCGACGAGGCACTACGCCGCGCTTTTGCTCATGCGCTGATCGACCTGATTCCCTCGTACACCACTCTGCTGGTGCACTACGATTGCCAGAAGCTCACCTTTACCCAGGCCACGACGCTGGTGCGTAGCGCGCTGCACGATCTCACCCCTGCCGACACCCAGCAGGGGCAGCTGCACGAGATTCCCGTGTGGTACGACGAAAGCGTTGGCCCCGAATTGCCCATGGTAGCAACGCGCGCCGGGCTCAGCGTCGATGCCTTGATCGAGCGCCACTGCAGCCACGATTACTGCGTGTTTGCGCTGGGCTTTGCCCCTGGCTACGGCTTCATGGGCCTGGTGGACGAGGCCATTGCCACTCCACGATTGAAAACGCCCCGCCGCCGCGTCGCGGCGGGCAGCGTCGGCATTGCCGACCGACAAACGGCCATCTACCCGCTGCTTTCCCCGGGCGGCTGGAACATTCTGGGTAGAACCGCCGTGCCGCTGTTCGAGCACGCCAAACGCGGCGAGCCGCTGCTGCGCCCCGGCGATAAAGTGCGCTTCAAGGCGATCTCAAAAGCCGAGTTCGAAGCGGCCGGCGGCGACACCACCCCGCTGGAGGAGCGCCCATGAGCCAGCCCATGTTGACCGTCAAGCAAGCCGGGCCGCTGGCGCTGATTCAGGATGCAGGCCGCTTCGGCGTTGGCCACCTGGGCATTACCCAAGGCGGTGCCGCCGACTGGATCGCCTTCCGCTGGGCCAACTGGCTGCTGGGCAACCCCTTGCATAGCGCAGCCCTGGAAATCGTCATGGGCGGCAACCTGACCCTGGTGGCCAACCGCGACGTACGCCTCGCCCTGACCGGGGCCGACCTGGCCACCACACTGGACGGCCAGCCCCTTGCCCCCAACGCCAGCTTCCTGATGCAGGCGGGCCAGACGCTGGTTTTTCGTCAGCCAAAGCAAGGCCTGCGCGCATATCTCGCCTTCCCTGGCGGGCTCGATGCACCCGCCGTGCTGGGCAGCCGAGCATGCACCGCCCGAGAGCAGATAGGCGGGCTGCATGAAGATGGCCAGCCGCTCAAGGCGGGCGATACGCTGACCTGGAAAGGCATTTCGGCGTCGGTGCGCACGCTGCCCGCCCACGCTGAGCTGCCAACGGCTGCGATTTCCAGCACGCCGCAAACGGTACGACTCGATATGGTGCTGGGCTCCCAGGCCGCCCACTTTGCCGGGCGCAGCCTGTTCGATGCCTTCAACCAGCCCTGGACGGTCGACCAGCGCGCCGACCGCATGGGCATTCGGCTCACCGGCAAAGCGCTGAACAGCCGCCTGGGCGGCATCGTCTCTGAAGGGATTCCTTTAGGGGCCGTGCAGATCCCCCCCGATGGCCAGCCGATCATTCTGATGAACGACCGCCAAACCATTGGGGGCTACCCGCGTTTAGGTGCTTTGACGCCCATGGCCTGCGCCCGGCTGGCGCAGTGCCTGCCGGGTACAGAAGTGCGTTTGCAGCCTATCAGCGCAACCCAGGCGCAGGCGGCGTATCGCCGCCTGCTGGATGCCTGGTCGTGAGGGCGTTGAAAACCGCACTCACGCGCCGATAATGCCGCCATCTTCGCGGGTAATGACCAGCGTGGCGGAACGCGGGATGGCGCTGCCGCCCTCCGGCCAGTGGCTGGTGAAGCGGCCTTCGGCAAAGGCTTCTTCGGTGGTGGTGGCGCCGGGGTGCTGGACGTTGACGAACATGGTGCGCTGGTCTGGAGTGGTCACCACGCCGGTGATTTCCTGGCCCACAGGCCCGGTCAGGAAGCGCTTGATCTCGCCGGTTTCCGGGTTGGCGACCAGCATCTGGTTATTGCCGAAGACTTCGTAGATACCGGTGTTCATTTCGGATTCGCTGATGTCGGTCTGTATCCATACTCGGCGGTCGGCATCGATCCACAGGCCGTCGGGGCTGGCAAAGATGTTGTCTTCTACCAGTGCATTGCCCGCCAGGTCGCGGCTATCGTCCTGGTCGCCTGCCAGCACGAACAGGTCCCAGGCAAAGCGCTCGCCTGCGTGAGAGCCCTCTTCCTGCCAGCGGATGATATGGCCAAAGCTGTTGTTGGCGCGCGGGTTGGCGGGGTGCTCGTCGCCCTCTGCGCGGCGCGTATTGTTGGTCAGCGTGAAATAGACGTCGCCGGTTTGCGGGTCGACGGCGCCCCACTCCGGGCGATCCATCTTGGTGGCGCCCACATGGTCGGCGGCACTGCGCGTATTGACCAGGATATCCGCCAGGTCCGCAAAGCCATTCTCGGGCGTCAGGCCGTTCTGGCCGGGGGCCAGCGCCAACCACTCGCCGCTGCCATCATCGTTGAACTTGGCCACATAAAGCGTGCCTTCATCCAAAAGGCTGCCGTCCGCCGTCGCGGCGTCGAAGGGGCGCCGTGAAACGAACTTGTAGATGTACTCGAAACGGGAGTCGTCCCCAGAGTACGCTACCACGGGCTGCCCTTCCACCGCAGGGGCAAAGATGACGCCTTCATGGGCAAAGCGCCCCAGGTGGGTACGCTTGACCGGCACGGAATCGGGGTTCATCGGGTCGATTTCGACCATCCAGCCAAACGCATGGGGTTCGTTACGGAAGTCGTCTGCCGGGCTGGCTCCCCGGCTACTGGCATCGAAGCGGCTGAACTGATCGCTCTGCTGATCGGCGCGGTGCCATTGATAACGACCGGTGTCGCGGGTTTCGATCCCGTAGCGCGACTGGCGACGATCGATGTCGGTATCCGTGTTGGCAAAATAGCCCGCCCAGTTCTCTTCGGCTGCCAGGTAGGTGTTCCAGGGCGTGACCCCGTGGGCACAGTTGTTCAAGGTGCCACGCGTCATCAGACCTTCCGGGCTGTACTGGGTAATGAGGTGTTCCGTGCCCGCCACCGGGCCCGAAAGCTGCATGGGCGTTTGGGCGGTAATGCGGCGGTTCAGGGCATCCTGCACCACTTCCCACTCGCCTTGCTCATTGGCACGAACGCGCACGACACTCACGCCGTGAGCATTCATCTCCTTGATCACCTGATCGGCATCGCGGCTGCCATCTTCATGCTGAGGAAAGGCATCCCGGTCCAGCGCCAGGCCACTGGCCGCCGCGTGCAAAAAGCGTGGCTCCACGTATTCATGGTTGAGCACCAACAGACCGTCGGTGGAGCTGCCGTTCAGCGCAAAGAAGTGCATGCCGTCGTGATGGCTGCCCACCTGATGCGCCTGCTGCTCCCCGGAAGCCGCCAGGCTGAACGCGGGCATGTCGCCCGTGATGGGCGTCCCCCAGGGGATGAAGCTTTGCACACGATAGCCCTCAGGCACCACGACGTTATCGGCAGCGCTGATACCTACAGGGTTGAATCCCATGGTGGGTGAACCCACGCCCGCATTGGCGGCCAGCGCTTGCGTCAACGGCAGCTTGGTCGCCATCAGGCCCGCGATCACCGTTGCCAGCCCCCCTTTTATGACGCCTCGGCGGCTCAAACGCCGCTCCAGAATGTCGCCAAAATAGGCATTGCTGGAACGGTTGCTGAGCGGCTCATCCCCCTGAGCCATTACGCTATCGACACTGCCTGCCACAGTTTTCTTCGTCATGATGCATCTCCCTGATGAGCGGCCCACTGCTGGCTTACCCATTTGCTTGCTTATATGAGAAACAGCCAATATGGCTTGCTCAGCAGCATCGGCGCGCAACATGTCATGCTCGTGACGGTTGGGTGAAGGTTTGACGAAGCCTGAATAGCACCTGAACAGGGAGCAGGTGTCATTGGTCTATATCTTTTTCCAGTCTCTTTAGCTGTCGACCCAGTCCTTCCATGATGGGGGCACTCACGGTGTCAGGAAAATCATCCGGCAGCAGCGCCGCTACCCGGCTCATGGCTGCGTCAGCCTGTGCGAGTATGCTCTGTATGATTTCCAGCGTCCGCCGCCGAGAAAACCCCACCTGCTGGGCCGTACTGAGAAAGTGGCGTGGCAAGAAACGTGACCAGTGATAGTGGAGGTTCTTGCCTTTCAGCGACATCGCCATCTTGGCCTTTGCTTCGGGCAGGCTTCCTTTTGCCATGAGGGGATAGGCGGAAATAACGTCATAGAGCGGCGTCATTCGGTAAGCAGTTTGTGGCTCGATGAACACACTGAAATTCTTGGCATGCCCATCGATGGCGGCCAACAGCCAGAACATGATCTGAGCCTTGAAGAAGTTCTCCCGGTCGCTCGTGGCTTGCTGGGAACCCATCAGCAATTCCATGCCTGCCCGGATACCTGGCCCACCGTCGTTCTCATACTTCAGTGCCGGTGCAATGCCCAGTGCCTGGCAAAAGTCTTCCTGCGGGAGACGCATCAACCAGCTGCCGTCGCTCGACCAGCGTCGGTCGAATCGCGCTACCACCAGCACGGTATGCTGTTCGAAGCGCGCCAGCTCGGCGTTAGCAACCGGCACTCCAAAGGCCTCGAGAATCTTCAGGCATAGCCATTCGTTCTCGTTGCTATCGCGAAGGTCGATATTGCTGTGACTGAGAAACCCAATGGGCAGCTTGAAGATGTGGCTGGTGGGCGTGGCAAATGATGGCCGATGCCAGCATTCCCTGTGCCAAAGCAGAGCCATTTTTTCCTGCGCCCCGGCGAGCGAGATTCTGAAGTCTCCATCACGATGCATGCCAAGCGGTAACTCTTGGTAGCCGCTGAGCAAGGTCGCGATATCCGTCTCATCCAGCGGCTCTGCTGTGATCTGTCGAACATTGGGTATGGTGTCTGTCTCGGGATACAGCTGAATAGCGCCGATACAATCACGACCTACGGCGGCGAGAAGGTCAAAGGGGTGTCCGGTCGCCAGCTGAAATTTTGCCTGCATTCTGGCGCGAATCGCCTCGGAGTCGGGCAGCAGGTTATCGAAGAAGTTGTAAACCACCGCGCCACGATAGCTTGCCGAAGATAACGGCATGGATAATGAAATAGCGCGTGCGCCGGGGCGGTCTAGCCATTTAGGCAGATAGCGGAAAGCCATGGCGCCGGAACGGCCGAGGCTGAGTCGGCCTACCTCGATACCGTTGAGTGCTACCGTCAGGTTAGCCACTGGTTACCACTCCTCATCCCACACCTGTTCACTTTGCTTACTCTCTCTCTTTGCCACATGTAACTCTAGCCCGAGGGCAGCCATCAGTTTGAAGAGCGTTTCAACGCGGCTTTTTTCCGGATGATTCTCGAAAGCGGAGACGGTGGCTTGTTTGATGCCGACCTGTTCGGCGGCATCTTTCTGGCTCATGCCATTATGGGAGCGGGCTTCTTTCAAGGCCTTGGCCAGCATATCGGGTGAGGTAATTTTCATGGCTATGTCTCAGGACGATGTCTCAGGACGATTCCTTGGATCTATCCCCTTTAGCGGATAAACCGCATTTTATACCCTATAAAGGATTTTTCGCAATTATCCGCTATAGAGGATTTCTTGATATGCCTGTTGGCCGTAGCATGTTCAGAGCACCTCAGAAAGGACTTTGGCACGTAAAGACTCGAGGGCTGCAGATAGCAAAAACCCCGCATCTTGAGATGCGGGGTTTTTGCTGGCATTAATAGTGATTACGCGACGTCAAAGCGATCCGCATTCATCACCTTCGTCCAGGCGGCCACGAAATCCTTGACGAATTTCTCGGCGTTATCGTCCTGGGCATACACTTCGGCGTAGGAGCGCAGCAGCGAGTTGGAGCCAAACACCAGGTCCACCCGCGAAGCGGTCCATTTCACGGCACCGGTCTTGCGGTCGCGAATTTCGTAGGCGTTGCTGCCCACCGGCTTCCAGGTGTTGGCCATGTCGGTCAGGTTGACGAAGAAGTCGTTGGTCAACTGGCCTTCACGGTCCGTGAAGACGCCGTGCTTGGTGCCACCGTAGTTGGTGCCCAGCACACGCATGCCACCCAGCAGCACGGTCATTTCCGGGCCTGTCAGGCCCATCAGCTGCGCACGGTCGAGCAACATCTCTTCCGGCTTCACGATGTACTCTTTCTTCTGCCAGTTGCGGAAGCCATCGGCCAGCGGCTCCAGCGGTGCGAAGGAGTCCGCATCGGTCAGCTCGTCAGTGGTGTCGCCACGGCCTTTCAGGAAGGGCACACGGATATCGTAGCCCGCCGCCTTGGCAGCTTGCTCGATACCGACGCTACCCGCCAGCACGATGATATCCGCCACGCTGGCACCGGTGTCGGCTGAAATCTGCTCGTAAACGCTGAGCACTTTGGCCAAACGCTCGGGCTCGTTGCCCTGCCAATCCTTTTGCGGTGCCAGACGAATACGCGCGCCGTTGGCGCCACCGCGCATGTCGGAACCACGATAGGTACGGGCACTGTCCCAGGCCGTCGCGACCATCTCGCCGATGGACAAACCGCTGGCCGCAATCTTCTGCTTGACGACTTCTTCACAGTAGTCGGTGCTGCCTGCGGGCACCGGGTCTTGCCAGATCAGGTCTTCCGCCGGTACTTCCGGGCCGATGTAGCGCGCTTTCGGGCCCAGGTCGCGGTGGGTGAGCTTGAACCAGGCCTTTGCGAAGGTCTGCTTGAAGTACTCCGGGTCCGCCATGAATTTTTCACAGATGGCGCGATACGTCGGGTCCATCTTCATCGCCATGTCCGCATCGGTCATGATCGGGTTATGGCGAATGGAGGGGTCGGTGGCGTCGACCGGCTTGTCTTCTTCTTTGATATCGATCGGCTCCCACTGATGGGCACCGGCGGGGCTCTTTCTCAGCTCCCACTCGTAGCCAAACAGCAGGTCGAAGTAACCCATGTCGAATTTCGTCGGGTGAGTGGTCCACGCCCCTTCGATGCCCGACGTGACCGCCTTGCTGGCTTTACCGTCCATGTGCGGGTTGTTCCAGCCAAAGCCCTGATTTTCGACGTCGGACGCTTCGGGCTCGGCACTCAGCGCACCGGCATCGCCATTACCGTGGGCCTTGCCCACCGTATGGCCACCCGCCGTCAGCGCGGCCGTTTCTTCGTCGTTCATCGCCATGCGAGCAAAGGTTTCGCGCACTTGCTGGGCGGTTTTCAGCGGGTCGGGCTGGCCATTCACGCCTTCCGGGTTCACATAGATAAGCCCCATCTGAACGGCCGCCAGCGGGTTTTCCATGGTCTCGGGCTTTTCGACATCGCCGTAGCGCTCGTCGGAGGGCGCCAGCCACTCTTTCTCGTCGCCCCAATAGATGTCTTTTTCCGGCTCCCAGATGTCCGCACGGCCAAACGAGAAGCCGTAGGAGGGCAGACCCATGGACTCATAGGCCACGGTACCTGCCAGGATCATCAGGTCGGCCCAGCTGATCTTGTTGCCGTACTTTTTCTTGATCGGCCACAGCAAACGACGAGCCTTGTCCAGGCTGACGTTGTCCGGCCAGGAGTTGAGCGGCGCAAAGCGCTGGCTGCCAGTGCCACCGCCCCCACGGCCATCGGCGATACGATAGGTGCCTGCGGAGTGCCACGCCATACGAATCATCAAGCCACCGTAGTGGCCCCAGTCGGCTGGCCACCACTCCTGGCTATCGGTCATCAGCGCATGAACGTCTTTTTTCAATGCGTCGAAGTCGAGCTTGCGCACTTCTTCACGGTAGTTGAAGTCTGCGCCCATCGGGTCTGATTTATGATCTTGCTGATGCAAGATATCCAGGTTCAACCCTTCCGGCCACCAGTCCTTGTTGGAAGTACCAGTCGATGTGTTGCCGCCATGCATGACAGGACATTTACCGCTCATAGCTCTCTCCCTTATTGCTCTATGCCTTGGAATGACCAAGGGAACAAGTACAGTGCATCTGCGCTGAAGGCGATGATTGCTGGCGCCTCGGATGCATTATTGATGTGTCACAGTTTTATAGCACCTTACCGATAGCCACAATTTGCATTTTCTGACCAATTCAATAGCTCTCGACTATTGAATATTTTGGCCTTTACGTCGATACCCCTTATACGAGCGTTGACGAGGATGACCGATACCCACGTTCAGGGTTCGTGCCCGTCCCTCTATTAACGCTATACTTTCATGACGTAAAATCAAACAACGATATGATGAATCTGGTCAGGTGGTACTCGGCCTTTCGACTATCAGAGTAGCACTGCATGCTGACGACAAAACGTCTCTCCACCGGCTTTACCTTGCTGGAATTGCTGGTCGCGCTTGCCCTGTTTGCCACGCTGGCCACCATCGCGGTTCCCAGCTTCGCCAGAATCATCCAGGAGAATCGGGTCATCACGACGACCAACGATTACAAGATAGCGCTGAGCTTTGCGCGCAGCGAGGCCGTACGACGTAATCAGACAGTTCGCCTGCAGCCTGCCGCCGGAGGGTGGAGCACGGGTTGGGAAGTGATCGCCAACGGTGAAAGCCTGCGCCGCTGGGAGCCCTCTGCGGCGGACCTGACGATCGAAGATGCGCCAGCGAATTTCAGGTTCAACAGCCTGGGGCGGTTGGTGGGTGCCGACTTTACCTCTCAGAATGTCTCGCTAACGCTGGGTGATATCGGCCGCTGCGTGCGTGTGGAGCCTAGCGGAATCTCCCGGGTGCTGACCCAGCGGCAAGCCTGTGACTAACTCAACGTCGAGTATGACCTGATGCCCAAGGCCCAAAGCGGTATTTCACTGCTGGAATCGTTGATTGCCCTGCTGATGCTGTCGATCGGCCTGTTGGGTGTACTGGGGCTACAAACCCAATCCCTGGTGCATAACCGCGCCGCTTATTTCGAAACCCAGGCCACCAACATGGCACAAGACATGCTGGACAGAGTGCGTGCCAATCGCGAACAAGCCCCCTCCTACACGCTGGGATTAGGCAGCGCCCCCGGAGGGAGCGGCCTTCCCGGCCGTGACCAGACACAGTGGGTAGAGGACCTGGCCGCAGCACTGCCCGGTGGCGAAGGCGGCATCGAGGTGGCCAATCGGCGCGTCAGTGTCACGGTGCGCTGGGACGATACCTCCGCCCCCGACGACGTTCGGCAAATCCAACTGGTATCGGAGCTCTAGCGTGAGCCATGTCACTCCCCCTCAAACCCAGGCGGGTTTTACGCTGGTCGAGCTGCTGGTGGCCATGGTCATTGGCCTTCTGGTCATGGCGGGGGCGACGCAGCTGTTCATTTCGTCGCAGCAGAGCTTTCGCTTCCAGACGGCCCTGGCCGATATGCAGGACACAGGCCGATTTGCCCTGGATACGCTGTCACGCGAACTGCGCCAAACCGACTACAGCGGCGGCTGCGCCTTGCCGCAAACCACCGTGCACGTACGCAACATTGCCGATGCCAGCAGCGCGCCCCTGCCGCTACAGGCATGGCGGGATATCTCCAACGCCGATTTTGCCGACAGCTTGAATAGCCCGCTGGCCAACCAGGATGTGCTGGCGTTTCGAGGCGGCCTGATTGCACGCACTGGCTTTGCCGATGACTCCTTGGAGATCGCCAGCGTCGACAGCAATCAACAGATCACCTTGAACGCGCAAACAGGTGCCGTGTTCAATCAACGGCTGGTGCTGCTGCAGGGCCTGTTGAACTGCGATATTTTCTATAACACCTCCAATAATGCTGGCGTACTGCGAAAAGCCAGCTCCTCGGGTTGGCAGAGTAACGTAGCGGCCAATACCAGCCTTTGGGGCGCTGCCAGCGGGCTCGGCTATCAGTCAGGGCAAGACGTATCGCTGAGCGCGCTGGGCAGTGCCATCTACTACCTGGGCCTTGACCCGGACAACAATGACACTCCAGCACTGATGCGGCTGGATATCAGTCAAGCCACGCCACGCAATGAAATCTTGGCCAGCCATGTGGTGGCCATGCGGACAGCGTTTCTGGTGGACGATGACTATCTCGCAGCGGATGACATCGACGATGCCCAATGGCCCGCCGTACGGGCGGTACGCATTACCCTGATCGTGCAAAGCGACCGGCCCAACCTGCGCAATGCCGACACCACCCTGGCCGTAGGCAACTTCCGAGGCGCCAACGCCTTTATCGGCGGTGAAGGGCGACTGTATCAGGCGTTCACCACCACCATCGCCTTGAGGAACCGCTGACATGTCGACGCGAGGCCACCCACAGCAAGGCATGGCGCTGGTGCTCAGCCTTATTTTCCTGGCCATCGTGACGATACTGAGCCTTTCGTCCATGCAAGGGGCCATGACACAGGACCGCATGGCCTCCAGCCAACGCGACCATAGCATTGCCTTTCAGGCAGCCGAAGCCGCCTTGCGGGAAGCTGAGACACGCCTGCAAAACGGCGCAGACCCTTCGGAGGAGTGGTCAACGCACACCATGAACATGGCTCAGCTCAATCGCAACCCGCGCTACCGTTCACAAAGAATCGGGACCATCGACTTGCGCTCCGATAATGAAGGCGGTGAGGTCCTCGATATTCTGTATCGCGTTGAAGCCCAAGGATTTGGCCGTGGTGAAGATACTCGCGTGATACTTGAATCCTTGTTCGTTCGCCAGCAGCCGGTGGAGGTAGTGACCCCGTGAAGCACATCCGTTTTTTACCGTTAATTCTGGTGGCTACCTTTATGTTCAGCATGGCACATGAACCAGCCCATGGAGGAACTTCACCACCACCCCCAGATTATGATCCAGACGAAGACCTGGATCTGGATGACCCGGAACCAGAACCAACGCCTGATCCGCCACCAGAACCAGAGCCCCCCATTGGCGGAGGTGACGATGCCCCTATCGACGAAGATTTCGATATTCCCAGTGACCGTGTCGGTATTTCCCCAGCGCCTTTGAACGTCGTCAGTCGAGTGCCCCCCAATGTTCTGCTGATTCTGGACAACTCGGAAAGTGGCCAGGAGGGATTGGATGGCCGGGTGGCGATTGGCGAGGAAGACGGTGACCGAGAAAATCTGGAGGCCTGTCAGCCCGATACTTTCAATGCAGAAAACTGCCCCGCTGGTGCACGCTCACCGTTGAGCAAATCCAGCACCATGAAGCGTGTTGGGTTACAAATAATCAAAGACTATCGTACTAGCATCAATCTGGGTTTAATGGCCTATCAACAGAACCCTGCCTCTACCGACAGAAATAGTTTCAATTCTGGCAACACCGTAGCGTGGCGCTTGACAGAACGTGCTGTTGACGTTCGCTACTCACTGCAGAGCAACCCAAGCTGGTATAACCCTGATTTTGACGGTGCCTGGAACGCCACTACCAAACGCTATCGCACTCGTTTACCCAACAGCGATTTCTACGCCTTTTTTAATGTGGGCGTTCCTGGTTATTTCATCGTCGATCGTGACTTACGAGACCTTCCAGGCCCTTCAGACGACAGAACAGAGTATTGGCGTACTAATGCTTACCCCACCTCCAGACAGGATCATTCAATAGACCGCTACCAAGAACTAACGTAACTATTCAGCACCGGTTGGCTGAGTCGGGGCTTCTTGCTGCATGAAGGCTGGCACCTCCCCCGCAAACAGTTGCTCCAGTGCGGTATGCGCCGCCACCC
>NZ_BMXN01000024.1:327-49777 GCF_014651775.1 Vreelandella hamiltonii | reverse complement strand
GGGGTGGCGGCGCATACCGCACTGGAGCAACTGTTTGCGGGGGAGGTGCCAGCCTTCATGCAGCAAGAAGCCCCGACTCAGCCAACCGGTGCTGAATAGTTACAATCACTTTTGCGCTGGCGTCGTCAGGGGCGACGCTTGGGCATTGCCGTGCTGTTCGTGCTGGTCGGTACGGGCTTGTGGGAGTATCAAGGGCGCCAGCACCAGCAAGCTTATACCTGGATGGGCGTACCCACCTGGGAAACATTGCACCCTACCAGCCTGCACCGTGTACTGCGTAACGATGGCTTTTTAGTGGGATGGTCGGATGTACGGGTGGGGGCCTTGTGGGTCAGCTACCAGGTAGAGGCCGTGCCTGAGGATATGCGTATTGGCCCCAGGCCCAATTTCCAGCCAGACTGGCGCATGCTGTGGCCGGTGAGTACCGATAGCTATTCCGGCAGTGGCTACGACAGAGGACATCTGGCGCCCAACTACGCCATTGCTGCCGTGCATGGGCGCAGCGCGCAGGTGGACACGTTCTTGATGAGCAACATGCTTCCCCAGCGGCCGAATCTGAATCGCCAGCTCTGGCAGCGGCTCGAAGCCTCCGTCATGGATCACTTTGCGCCGCGTTTCGATCGCTTGCAGGTGATTACCGGGCCGGTCTACCCCGAGCGCTTCATGGATAACGTCTTCAACCGCGTGGGGTGGGTGGAAATACCCGAAGCCTTTTACAAGATCATCGTGGCACCCCATGATGAGGCGCCCCTGGCGCTGGCCTTCATCATGCCCCAGGACGTGCAGGGCAATGAGCCGCTGAACGACTACCTGGTGACCATCGATGAGATCGAAGCCCGCACCGGGCTGAATTTTTTCCCGAATCTCTCACCTCAGCTTGAAGCCGTGCTGGAAGGCGAGCTGCGCACCCAGGGGTGGGCGCTGGAGGAGGTATCTCGTCGCCCAGGCAGGTTCCAGTAGTACGGTACGCTGCATGCTGGCAGGCCAAGGCGTTGCCCTGGCCTGCCGCTTGAGCGCAGACACGGCAATGCTCGAACGGCATTGGCTCGATGCGTATGAGATAAACAGGCAGAAGAGAAGGCAGGCAGAAGAAAAATAGTGGGGAAGAAAAAGTATCAGAGCAAAAGGGTATCAGAGAATAGAAGCATACAGATGAGGGTTTGCCAAAAGAGAGCGACTGATGAGGGACAGCAAACAGATAGAAACACATTAGATGGGATAATACGAAAGCAAGAGCGATACGGGGGCATCGATGGTGCCCAGGAGAGGACTTGAACCTCCACGACCGTACGGTCACTAGCACCTGAAGCTAGCGCGTCTACCAATTCCGCCACCTGGGCGTATCGACTCTTTCACTGCTGTACTGCTTTCACAATATATTCAGCCATTACGTCGGTGTTCGCATGGTGCCCAGGAGAGGACTTGAACCTCCACGACCATACGGTCACTAGCACCTGAAGCTAGCGCGTCTACCAATTCCGCCACCTGGGCGAACACGAACGTACTGCCTTTCTTTCACTGCTTTACTTGCCGCCGCACCGTGCTGATTCATGAAAGGGGATAACATGAAACAGTTGGTGCCCAGAAGAGGACTTGAACCTCCACGACCATACGGTCACTAGCACCTGAAGCTAGCGCGTCTACCAATTCCGCCATCTGGGCAAGTGGCGCGTATGATACCGAGGCTGTGGCTAAATGCAAGCCCCTGGGTGATTTTTTTAATGTAAAAAACCGGGGTTTGCAGCCCCAAGTGGTTGGGTGATTGAACGGGCGGCGCTATACTGCGCCCATGACCAAACAAAACATGACTTATTTCAACTCATCGTTAGTTGAACACGACGCCCTTCGAGGCGCACATGCCTTTCGCCCGCAGTGCACGCTGCCCGCGCTTTTTGTTCGCCTCCCGCAACCGTTATCAAGGATGTTGATCGCATGAAGTACTGGACGTTGAGTGATGATCCGCACGCCGAGCGCGAGGCGAAGAATTACGATAACCCGGCTCCTAGCCGTGAATACCTGTTGGCTGCCCTGGAAAGCTATGGCAAGCCGATCACCCATGAAAACATGAGCCGCATGTTGGGCATCGAAGACGAAGACCATCTGGAAGCGGTGCGTCGGCGTATGGCGGCCATGGAGCGCGACGGCCAGGTGCTGCGCGACCGCCGAGGCGCCTATGCACTGATCGACAAGCTCGACCTGATCAAGGGCAAGGTGCTGGGCCATCGGGATGGGTTTGGCTTCGTGCTGCGTGATGACGGCAAGAAGCCGGACCTGCTGCTGCCGCCCCGTCAGATGCGTCGCGTCTTCCACGGTGACCACGTATTGGTACGCGTCAGTGGGCGAGACCGTCGCGGTCGAGAGGAAGCCACGATTGCCGAAGTGATTGCCCGTAATACCGAGACCATGGTGGGCGTATACCGCAGCAATACGCCGGAATTCGGGATTCTCATTCCCGAAAACCCGCGGATTACCCAGGAAGTGATCATCCCGCACACCGTTAGTGGTGGTGCCAAGGATGGTCAGGTGATCTCAGCCAGGATCGTCCAGCAGCCTGCCACTCGGGTTCAGCCAGTGGGTGAAGTGATCGAAGTGCTGGGGGAGCGTATGGACCCCGGCATGGAAATCGACATCGCCATCCGCAGCTACGACATTCCCGCCGAGTTTCCGCCGGAGGTAGTGGATCAGATCAGCGAAATCTCCGCTGAAGTGCTGGAAGCCGACAAGCAGCACCGCGTCGATCTGCGCGACCTGCCGCTGGTGACCATCGACGACGAGTCCGCCAAGGATTTCGACGATGCGGTGTGTGCCTGGAAGACCAAGTCCGGTAGCTGGAAGCTGGTCGTCGCGATTGCCGACGTTTCTCATTATGTGCGCCCTGGTACCGCGCTGGATGACGAAGCGCGCACCCGCGGCAACTCGGTCTACTTCCCGGGGCAAGTGGTGCCCATGCTGCCCGAGCTGCTTTCCAACGGTCTTTGTTCATTGAATCCGCACGTCGACCGGCTGGTGATGGTGTGCGAAATGAACATTTCCAGGACCGGTGCCATCAGCCGCTACTCCTTCTATGAAGCCGTGATGAATTCCCATGCCCGACTCACCTATAACAAGGTGGCGGCCATGCTGGACGGCGAGAGTGAAGAAGGGGAGGCGCTGCGTCGGGAGCACGCCGAGCTGGTCAAGCCGCTCAAGAACCTGCATGAGCTGTACGGCCTGCTGCGCGCTGCTCGGGAAGAGCGTGGGGCAATCGACTTCGATACCACGGAAACGGCGATCATCTTCAATGAAGAGCGCAAGATCGAGAAGATCGTGCCGCGTAGCCGTAACGATGCCCACAAGCTGATCGAGGAGTGCATGCTGGCCGCCAACGTGGCGACGGCGCGTTTCCTCGACAAGCACGACCTGCCGGCGCTGTATCGTATCCACGAGCGCCCGACCCCTGAGCGGCTCGACAAGCTTCGCCTGTTCCTGAGTGAGCTGGGGCTTTCGGTGGGCGGCGGCGACGAGCCGACGCCTCAGGATTACCAGGCACTGCGGGAAGCGATTGCCGACCGCCCGGATGCCGACATCATCCAGACCGTGATGCTGCGCTCGATGAATCAGGCGGTCTATTCGCCGCAGAACGAGGGGCACTTCGGCCTTGCTTACCAGGCCTACGCCCATTTCACGTCGCCCATTCGGCGTTATCCTGACCTGCTGGTGCATCGGGCCATTCGCTCGGTGATTCGCGGGCCGCGCCAGACCGCCACCGTGGTGCGGGTAGAGGGTGCGCCGGTGGATCCGCCGAGCAAGTGGTGCCCCTATACCTTCGAGCAGATGCTGGAGCTGGGCGAACACTGCTCCATGACCGAGCGGCGGGCCGATGAAGCCACCCGTGACGTGGAGAGCTGGCTCAAGTGCGAGTTCATGTCGGACAAGCTGGGCGAAACCTTTGAGGGCACCATCGCCTCGGTGACCCAGTTCGGGCTCTTCGTGCGTCTCGATGACTTCTTTGTGGAAGGGCTGGTGCACGTCACGTCACTGCCTTCCGACTACTACCACTACGAAGCCGAGAAGCATCGTCTCAAGGGTGAGCGCACCGGCACCACCTATCGCCTGGGCGATGGCCTGACCGTGCAAGTGGCGCGGGTGGACATGGATGATCGCAAGATCGACTTCGGTCTTGCCGATGACAAGCCGCGCCCGCAGCGTCAGCCGCGCAAGCGTCGTAGTGACGGCTCGGGTGCAAAGGGCGCTGGGGCAAAGGCGGCAGCCGGTGAGCAGCCCGCCCGTCGCGGCCCGCGCCGTACGCGCAGTGGCTCACGTAAACCATCTCCGAAAAAGGGTTGAGCATGAAATCGGCGTCGTCTCGACGTGGCCCTCGCCCGGCTACGCGCACTTCTGTCCGTACGCCCGATGGGCTGGATCACGTCTATGGTGTGCATGCCCTGGAAAGCCTGCTGGCACGGGGCGAGTCGCCCAAGGAGCTGTGGGTGCAGCAGGGCGCAGGCCAGCGTTTGCAAACGCTGGTGGCCGATGCCCGAGCCAGTGGTGCGGCGGTCAAGGAGCAGTCGCGTGACGTGCTCGACCAGTTGACCCAAGGGGCGGCGCATCAGGGGGTGGTTGCCTTCTGTGCCCCCTTGATGGCAGAAGGAGAGGAGTCTTTGTGGCTCAAGCTCCGCGCCTGGCCGTCGGATACGCCTCCTTTGCTGCTGGTGCTGGATGGCGTCACCGACGTGCATAACTTTGGCGCGTGCCTGCGCAGTGCCGATGCCTCGGGTGCCCATGGAGTGATCGTGGCCAAGGACAAGGCGGCGCCGCTCAACGCCACGGTCAGAAAAGTCGCCTGTGGTGCCGCAGAGGTGGTGCCGGTCTATCAGGTCACCAATCTGGCGCGCACGCTGGCCAGGCTCAAGGAAGAGGGCGTGTGGATCACCGGCACCGCCGGTGAGGCACAGGCCAGCGTATTCGATATCGACTTCACCGGCCCGACCGCGCTGGTGATGGGTGCCGAAGGCAAGGGGTTGCGCCGGTTGACGCGGGAAGCGTGTGATCATCTGGCCAAGCTGCCCATGGCGGGGCAGGTATCTAGCCTGAATGTCTCGGTGGCTGCCGGTATCTGTCTGTTTGAAGCGGTGCGTCAGCGGCAGCTTGCAAGTTAGCCTCCGTCCCACTAGAATGCTTGCGCCCGTTTATACATAAGCGGGCGTTCGTATTGGTAACCCCACTACGACACTGGTTTTATCTGCTTGATGTTCTTTTCAGCCATACGTGGCTTGCCAAGGGCATTTCAGTCAACTCCTTGCTTCCCAGTCGCTGTCAGAGCATATGCTTCGGCACACTCAGGAAGCTGCCAAACCGCAAGGAGATTCCATGCGTCATTATGAAATCGTGTTCATGGTCCACCCGGATCAGAGCGAGCAAGTACCGGCAATGGTCGAGCGCTACACCAGCATCGTCACCGAAAGCGGCGGTACTGTGCATCGTCTGGAAGATTGGGGCCGTCGTCACCTGGCTTACCCGATCAACAAGATCCACAAAGCCCACTACGTGCTGATGAACGTTGAGTGCACCGGCGAGACTCTCGAAGAAATCGAGAACATCTTCCGCTTCAACGACGCCATCATCCGCAGCCTGGTTGTGCGCTGCAAGGAAGCCGTTACCGAAGCTTCTCCGATGATGAAGCCGGCAGAAGAAAAGCGTCCGCGTCGCGAAGAAAAGCCGCGCGCTGAAGCTGAAGAAACTGCCTGATTCTATCCACTGCACGTTTTAAGGAGCTAGTCCATGGCACGTTTTTTCCGTCGCCGCAAGTTTTGCCGCTTCACTGCTGAAGGCGTCAAGCAGATCGACTACAAAGATCTCGACACGCTGAAGGCTTACATCACGGAAACCGGCAAGATCGTTCCGAGCCGTATCACCGGCACCAAAGCACGCTATCAGCGTCAGCTGGCGACCGCTATCAAGCGTTCACGCTACCTGGCACTGCTGCCCTACTCCGATAGCCATCAGTAAGCGTTTAACGTGATGCTGGCACTGGCAAGATGGCTGATGCGCGGAACGCCCTATGCCGTAGGCGGGGCGGCCCTGGCATCGCTGGTGCCCTGGCTGTTTTGGCTAGGCGCTGCCATTGCCGCACTGGTGACCTTGCGCAAGGGGTTCGCTCCTGCGCTGCCGGTCATCATCGCCGCTGCTCTGCCTGCCGGTTTCTGGTGGGCACAAGGTGATGTGATACCACTGGCCAGCGTTCTGCTGGTCACGCTGATGTCCGTCATCCTGCGCGAGCGGATGCGCTGGAGCGAAGCCTTGATCGTGGGCACATTGGCTGCCGCGGTCATGGTTCAGCTGGGCATTTTCAGCCCGCCAGGGGGAACGCAGCTCATGCTGGAGCAGCTGCGGGAGAGCTCTACCGAGATCGACCGCATGCTCACCGAGTTTGCCAACCAGGGCGTCGATACGACGGCCTTGGCTGCCATGGTCATCGGTGGTGTGACGGGCTTGGTCGTGTTGCTGGCCGCCATTATCTGCCTGGCGCTGGCCCGCAGCTGGCAAGCCGGGCTGTACAACCCCGGTGGCTTTCGCGAAGAGTTTCATGCGTTGCGCCTGAACCCCCGTGAACTTGTCGTTCTGGTGGTGCTGGGAGTGGCAGGCATGGCGCTTGGTGCGCAGGCACTGGCGATGCTGTGTTGGGTTCCGCTGCTGATTGCCGGTATTGCGTTGGTGCATGGTTTTATTGGAATAAAGGGGATGAACGGGCTGTGGCTGGTGGCATTTTATGTGCTGCTGATCACGACCTGGCCCACGATTCTCATTGTGCTGCTGTTGGGGCTGATCGATACATTTGCGAACGTTCGCGCACGCCTTGCCCGCAGCAACTGACAAGAGGTTTACGAGATGGAAGTCATTCTGCTCGACAAGATTGGTAAGCTGGGCGGCCTGGGTGACAAGGTCACTGTCAAGCCTGGTTATGGTCGTAACTACCTGGTGCCTTACGGCTTAGCCGTACCGGCCACCAAGGACAACATCGAAGCGTTCGAAGCGCAGCGTGCCGAGCTCGAAGCGCAAGCCGCTGAGCGTAAGGCAGAAGCCCAGGCGCGTGCCGAGCAACTCAACGACATCGAACTGTCGTTGGTGTCCAAGGCAGGCGACGAAGGCAAGCTGTTCGGCTCTATCGGTCCTCGTGACCTGGCCGACGCGATCTCCTCTGCTGGAATCGACGTCGCCAAGAGCGAAGTACGCATGCCGCAAGGCCCGATTCGTCAAACTGGCGAATACGACATCGACCTCCACCTGCATGCAGAAGTGGACGCCGTTGTACGCGTGGTCGTTGTCGCCGAGTAATCATACTCGCCAACGCTGACGCCTCAAAGGGCGCGGGTTCTCCCGCGCCCTTTGTCTTTTTAGGTACTTTGTCTTTATAGGTACTTTGTCTTTTTAGGCCCTGGGGCTCTTTTGGCAAGGGGCGACACAGCAGGCTTATAAAGCCCTCCCTTTACGTGGGGGCCAGTGGTGTTATCCGAGCCGCACGGCTAAGATAAGCGCCGTTGGCTATCGGGTAATTGTTAAGGAGCTCGCAATGCAGGACCAGCCTTCTGCTGATCAGGAAACGGCAGCGTTAAAACTGCCACCGCATTCATTGGAAGCGGAGCAGTCGGTGTTAGGCGGGCTCATGCTGGACAACCAGGCGTGGGACAACGTCTCCGAGCGTCTGGTGGCCGACGATTTTTACCGCTATGAACACCGGCTGGTGTTCAATGTGATGACACATCTGGCCGAATCGGGCCAGCCGCTGGACGTCGTGACCCTTTCCGAGGCGCTGGAAGCCCGTGACCAGCTGGATACGGTGGGCGGGCTGAGTTTTCTGGCCGAGCTGGCGCGCAACACACCTTCGGCCAGCAACATACGCGCCTATGCCGATATTGTCCGTGAGCGTGCCACGCTGCGTAAGCTCATTCGGGCGGCCAACCAGATTGCCGAAGGGGCTTTTTCGCCTCAGGGCAGGCCCGCCGACGAGCTGCTCAACGAGGCCGAGCGGCTGGTGTTCCAGATTGCCGAAGAGCGGCCCAAGACCGGTGGCCCCATTGGCATGAGTGACCTGCTCACCAAGGCCGTGGATCGGATCGATGAGCTGTTCAACCTGAAAGGGGAAATGACCGGCCTTTCCACCGGCTTTCGTGATCTGGATGAGATGACTTCGGGCCTGCAGCCTTCCGATCTGGTCATCATTGCCGGGCGGCCCTCGATGGGCAAGACCACCTTCGCCATGAACCTGGTCGAGCATGCGGTCATTTCCAGTGACAAGCCGGTAATGGTGTTTTCCATGGAGATGCCCGCCGAATCGCTGATGCTGCGTGTGCTCTCGTCATTGGGACGTATCGATCAGACCCGCGTGCGTTCGGGTCAGTTGGAAGACGAAGATTGGCCGCGGCTGACCTCGGCGGTGAACCTGCTGAAAGACAAGCAGCTGTTCATCGATGACACGGCAGCCTTGTCACCCAATGAGATGCGCTCACGGCTACGTCGGGTGGTGCGTGAGCACGGCAATATCGCCTTGATCATGATCGACTATCTGCAGTTGATGCAGATTCCTGGCTTTAACGAAAACCGCACGGGCGAGATCTCGGAAATTTCGCGTTCGCTGAAAGGCCTGGCCAAGGAGTTCCAGTGCCCGGTGGTGGCGCTTTCCCAGCTGAACCGCTCGCTGGAGCAGCGTCCCAACAAGCGTCCAGTCATGTCGGACCTTCGCGAATCGGGCGCGATCGAGCAGGATGCAGACGTCATTGCCTTCGTGTATCGCGACGAAGTGTATAACCGCGATAACCCGGACAACCAGGGCCTGGCCGAGTTGATCATTGGTAAACAGCGTAATGGTCCCATCGGGACGGTACACATGGCCTTCATAGGCAAATACACGCGCTTCGAAGACCTGGCGCCGGATAGTTACGGTGAAGCCTTCGGCGATTGACTTGAGGCTGAGAGGGGAGCACGTATAATGCGCTCCCCGTTGGCTGAGTCGTCTGGGTAACCCTCACTGGAAGGGCGGGATGAGAAGCGTGGGTCAATCGCATTGGTAGATAGACAGGAGTAACGCATGGCAGGTGGTTTTAGGCGCGGTAACCGTAAGCGGCTTCCCAAGCTGGAAGGTCGGGGTGAGCTCCAGTCGTTAGAGCGTGAAGGTCCCTTCAAAGAGTGGTTGGGCATGCCCGATCTCTATCGCTACCACCTGGTAGTGGAAGGGGAGCAGTACAGCTACCAAACAGAAGATGCGGAATTACCTGTCACCATTGGCGACAAGGTCGTGTTCCGTTACAAGGAAACCAAAGGGGGCAACTGGATCGATCGCAACTCGCTTGGCAAGGCCATCGACCCCTCGGAATATCAGTAATACGACACACATCTTGACGTTTCGGTCAGGAACTCTTTTCTGTTATTGCCCTCTTAGGGGGATAGTGCCAAGGTAATACTATTGTCATGGGGCAAAGGCATGCTCTGCTCCATGGCGATGACCAATAACAGGAGGGAACCATGGAACTTAAAGAGCTTAAACAGTTCGTCGAACGTCATGACAATTTTGAAATCCGGGTAATCACGCATTCGGGCAGCCGTTTCTATCAGGTCGAGCTCGAAGACGTCGAGGGTGAGCGTCATATGCTGACCCAACGTGGCAAGCCTATGCTGTTTCGAGCGCTGGACGATGTGTACCTCGAACTCAAGCGGGCCGGTATCCACCGGGCTTACCTCGTTCAGCACGTGCCTCAGGATGAAGTCATTGGTCGCGACGCCCACTACAGCGCGCCGCTGACCTCGCGTATGCCGCTGGTATTCTGACGCCCAGGCATCACTGATTGCGCGAGCGTGACCCGCATTTTTCCCACCATTGGCCCAGCCGAATTCGGCGACGGGCAAAGAACCGATAGCCTGCATCCATGACGGCGCGCAGGCCAGGCAAGCAAGACAGTCTTACCAGCCGCCTGTAGCCCAACACGGCATACAGGGCCCGGCTGGCATCCATCCCGACATACCAATTTCCCTGCTGATCCTGAAGATGCAGTTGCCCCATCATGGCTTCGAAGCTGAGCCCCAATGCGCCGGGGTCGAAATCCTCGTGCTGAATATCGACCAGACGAATGCGCTGCTGGTGTCGGTGTTTGGCCAGCCAGGCCACTTCGACGCGACAAAAGGGGCAGTGTCCATCGTGGTAGAGCGTGACCGGTGGTTCGGTATGCAGCGTGGCGAAACGGCTCATGAGGAGCGCTCCTCGTGGGTGTATCCCTGGGTGTGAACGGCTTGCCCGTAATCGGCGGCAGTGGGGAGCGATGCCAGGAACTGCTCTGCCTGCTGGCGCATGGCGTCGCGTTTTTCCTCTTTCATGCGTGCCAGCGAGCCGTAGATCAGTTTCATGCGTGGATTCCGATTGAGCTGTTCGGCATGGGTCTCCAGAAAATGCCAGTAGAGACTGTTGAGCGGACAGGCCTTGGGGCCGGTGACCTGCTTGGGGGAGTAGCGACAGTGCTGGCAGTGGTCGGACATCTTGTCGATGTATTTGCCGGAAGCGCAATAGGGCTTGGAGCCCATCAAGCCGCCGTCCGCGTGCAGCACCATACCCAAGGTGTTGGGTAGCTCGACCCACTCGCAGGCGTCGGCGTAAACGGCCAGGTACCAGTCGCACAGCGCCTCTGGCTTGACCCCGCAGAGCAGGGCGAAGTTGCCCGTGACCATCAGGCGCTGAATATGATGCGCGTAGCTGTGGTCGATGGTCATCTGGATGGCGCGTTGCAGGCAGCGCATGTCGGTCTTCGCATCCCAGTAGAAGGCGGGCAAGTCGCGCTGAAAACCCAGCTGGTTCTCACGTTTGTAATCCGGCATGCGCGTCCAGTAGAGGCCGCGCACGTACTCACGCCACCCGAGAATCTGCCGTATGAACCCTTCCACGGCGTTGATCGGTGCCTTGCCTGCCTGATATTGCGCAGCCGCTTCTTCGCATACTTCGAAGGGCGTGAGCAGGCCAATGTTCATGGCAGCAGAGAGGCGCGAGTGGTACAGGTAGGGTGACTGGTCGCTGATGGCATCCTGATAGCGGCCAAAGTCGGCCAGCCCGTGGGTGATGAAGTGCTTCAGGTCTACCAGTGCTTGACGTCGGGTGACCGGCAAGTTGAAGGTCTCGATCTCGCCCATGTGCTCGGGGAACCACTCGGCGGCATTGGCCAGCGCTTCCTTAGTGATTTCATCCTGCCCGTGCATGGGCAGTTGGGGGAAGCTCAGCCCAGGCTGTAAGGGTTCTCTGTTATCGTGGTCGAAATTCCACTGTCCGCCCATGGGGGCGTCGCCTTCCATCAGTAGCCTGGTACGTTTACGCTGTTCCCGGTAGAAGTATTCGAGGCGGATTTGCTTACGCCCCTTGGCCCATTGGGCAAAGTCGTCTGGGGTGGTGAAGAAGCGGTCGTCTTCCAGGATTTTCCAGGGCAGTGAAGCGGCCTGACGCTGCTGCATGGCGTTCCACAGCCGCCACTCGCCGGGGCGCGTCACACGAATTTCATCGCACTGGTACTGTCTTGCCAGCCGCTCGGCTTCATTGATCAATGATTGGGTGTTATCCGCATCGTCCATGCGGCTGTAATGAACGTTGAAGCCTTGGTCGCGCAGTTGTTGGGCAAAATGTCGCATGGCGGCCAGAAAGAGGCCGATCTTGTGTATATGGTGAGGGACGTAGCGTGCTTCTTCAGCGACCTCACAGAACGCCACTACTGCGCCTTCAGGGGCCTGGCGAAGTGTCGGAAGCGACGGGCTAAGCTGGTCGCCCAGAATGAGTAGCAAAGGCTTGGACATGGGTTGGCCTACAGTTATACAAATTATGTTGATAGTATAACTTTATCCCGCGTCTTTGCTGAAAAGTGATAAGATTTAGACCATTGTGAATGATCGACAGCCCCCAGGAGTAAGTGAGATGGCCGACAGCGTTGTAAAGGATCAACCAGGTGAAGGGCGCTTGGCCCACGCGCCAAGCAGTCATCCTCCGGTTGCCCCCGCTAAGGTGGGCGTGGTGCTGGCCAATCTGGGGACTCCCGATGCGACTGACTACTGGTCCATGCGGCGCTATCTCAACGAATTCCTGTCGGATAAGCGGGTCGTGGACTATGCGGGTTGGAAATGGCAGCCGCTGCTGCAGCTCATCATTCTGACCAAGCGCCCCTTTACGTCGGGCCATGCCTACAAAAGCATCTGGAACACCGAAAAAGACGAGAGCCCGTTGCTGACCATTACCCGTGCACAAACGGAAAAGATGACCGCCCGGCTGAAAGCGCTGTATGGCGACAGTGTCGAGGTCGATTTCTGCATGCGCTATGGCAACCCTTCCACGGAAAGCGTGCTGAATCGCATGAAAGAGAAGGGCTGCGAACGCATCGTATTCTTCCCCCTCTACCCGCAGTACGGCTCGCCCACCACGGCTACTGCCAACGATCAGGCCTTTCGCACGCTGATGAAGATGAAGTGGCAGCCCTACCTGCGTACGGTGCCGGCCTACTTTGAACATCCGGCTTACATCCAGGCGCTGGCCAACTCGGTGCAAGAGGCGTACGACGGCTTTGAAAGCCGTCCCACCAAGCTCGTGGCCAGCTACCACGGTGTGCCGGAACGCTATCTGATGGAAGGCGACCCCTACCACTGCCAGTGCCAGAAAACCACGCGCTTGATGCGTGAGCGTCTGGGGTTGAGCAAGGAGGAGGTCGATACCGCCTTCCAGTCACAGTTTGGCCCGGAAAAGTGGGTAGGCCCGCAAACCGTGGACCATGTGGCCGAGCTGGCCAGGCAGGGCCACAAGCACATTGCCATTCTGTCACCTGCCTTCTCCTCCGACTGTGTGGAAACCCTCGAAGAGATCAAGGAGGAAATTCACGACAGCTTCATGGAGGCCGGTGGCGAGACGTTCAGCTATATTCCTTGCCTGAATGATCGCGATGACCATATCGATGCCCTGTTGGCCGTGGTCAACAATGAGCTGTTGGGCTGGTTGCCCGTGCCCGCTCAGTAAGATTTCTGCTCGCGCTGACGCCGCTTTGGCCACTGGCCGAGCGGCTTTTTTATGCCAGCGAGGTGTCTGGAGTTTTTCGAAGGGCTGGTATAAGGTTTGTGCATATAAAATCACATTTATTCAACGTTTAAGCGGCACATGTCGTACCATGCGCCGCTCACGGGAATAGTTTGCGCTTATTTTAGGGAGAGAACGCCGGATGCAATTTGCCGTTTTAATAGGCTTCGTGCTGGCAGCGTCGTCACCGCTGCTCAACCTCTGGTGTAGGGAACGAACCAGTTTGGTGCTTGCGCTGTTTCCAGCGCTGATGGCCGCGTGGCTGATTGGCCAAGCGCCGGTGGTGCTGACTGAAGGGCCGCAACTGCTGGAGTGGGCGTGGGTGCCCTCGCTGGGGATCAGCCTGAGCTTTTTGCTGGATGGCCTGTCGCTGCTGTTTGGCCTGCTGATTTCCGTCATCGGTACTTGCGTACTGATCTATGCTGGCGGGTACTTGAAAGGCCATCCGGATATTGCCCGCTTCCATCTGGCGCTGGTGGCCTTCATGGCCTCCATGATGGGGCTGGTCATGGCCGATGGCCTGTTGACCCTGTTCGTGTTCTGGGAACTGACCAGTATCACCTCGTATCTGTTGATCGGCTTCAACCATAACGATATCGAGGCCAGAAAGTCGGCTCGCCAGGGCTTGTTCGTGACCGTTTCCGGTGGCCTTGCGCTGATGGCGGGACTGGTCCTGCTGGGTGTGGCCAGCGGCAGCTGGTCGCTGAGCGAGATTCTGCAGTCCGACGACAACCTGCGCGAGCATGCGCTCTATACGCCCATGTTGATCTGCCTGCTGCTCGGGGCGTTCACCAAGTCGGCGCAGTTCCCGTTTCATTTCTGGCTGCCGAATGCCATGGCGGCGCCAACGCCGGTCTCGGCTTACCTGCACTCGGCCACCATGGTCAAGGCGGGTATCTACCTGCTGGCGCGCCTGCAGCCCGAACTGGGCGGTACCGGCATGTGGGTGGGCATTCTCTCGGTGGTGGGTGCGACCACCATGCTGACGGGCGCCTTCCTGGCGATCCACCACACCAATATCAAGAAGCTGCTGGCCTACTCGACGATCATGGCGCTGGGCACCTTGACCATGCTGCTGGGCATTGGCTCCGACTATGCCATGACGGCGTTCGTCACCTTCCTGCTGGCGCACTCCATGTACAAAGGCGCGCTCTTCATGGTGGCGGGTATTCTGGACCATGAAACGGGTACCAAGGATGTCACGGCCATGGGGGGCTTGCGGAGAGCCATGCCCGTGACGGCGACGATTGCCTTCGTGGCGGCGCTGTCGTTGGCCGGGGTTCCACCGCTGTTCGGTTTCATTGGCAAGGAGCTGATGCTGGAGGCTGCCTTGGGCGCCGACAGCGTGCGTCTGATGCTGGTGCTGTTTGCGTTCTTCTCGGCCATTCTGACCATTGCCGTGGCGGCCATCATTGCGCTGCGCCCTTTCTTTGGCGCGCAGCATGCCACTCCCAAGGTCGCCCATGAAGCGCCGTTTAGCATGCTGTTGGGGCCTGCACTGCTGGCCTGCGGCTCGCTACTGCTGGGGCTGGCGCCCGCGCTGCTGGGGGTGGATGCACTGCTGACCGCTGCGGCCACTTCGGTAGTGGGCGATGCGCTGACGGTTACCCTGTCGCTGTGGCACGGTATCAACGTGGCGCTGATCATGTCGCTGGTGAGCATGGCGCTGGGCTTTTTGCTGTTCAAGCGTTGGGACGAGGTGCGCAGCCATTTGGCGCGATTGGCACCGGTCATGCGCTATGGGCCGGAAGCAGGCTATGAAGGCTTCATGAATGGCGTCGTACGCTTCTCCGAGTGGCAGACCCATATTCTGCAGAATGGCTACATGCGTAATTACATTCTGGTGATGCTGGTGGTGTTGATCGGCCTGGTCGGTAATTCGATTCTGCTGCGCCACTCGCCCCAGCTGGCGCTGACGCTGGACGTACGTTTTCATGAAATCATCGTGGTCGGTACCATGGCCATGGGGGCAATTTTTGCCACCATCTCGCGCTCGCGCCTGGGAGCCGTGGTGTCGGTTGGCATCATGGGCTTCTCGATTGCGCTGATCTTCATTCTGTTCAGTGCCCCCGATCTCGGCATCACCCAGCTGCTGGTAGAGACCATGACGGTCATTCTGCTGGTGCTGGTGCTGTTTCGCTTGCCGCGTTACTCCAACCTCTCGACCAGCCTCGAGCGCGTGCGTGACGGTGCCGTGGCAGCTGCCATGGGGGTCATGATCTTCCTGTTGATCATGACGGCATGGAGCATCGACCAGTTCGAAACCATTTCCACGTACATGGTCGAGAACAGCGCACCGCTGGCTCATGGGCGCAACATCGTCAACGTGATTCTGGTGGACTACCGTGCCCTGGATACGCTGGGCGAAATGTTCGTGCTGGCGCTGGCCGCCATTGGTGTCATTGCCATGTTGAAACTGCGTCACGATGGCCCCCAGGGCAAATCAGTAGAGGCGGAGAAGAGCAGCGTCAAGGAGCCCTACGATGGTTAAGTCAGGTACGATCATTCTCAATACGGCGGCACGCTTTTTGATGCCGCTGCAACTGATGTTCTCTATTTTTCTGTTGCTGCGTGGCCATGACGAGCCCGGCGGCGGCTTCATCGCCGGGCTGGTGGCGGCGGGGGCGTTTGCGCTTTACCTGTTCGCCTTTGGTGCCAGCGCCACCCGAGAAGTGCTGCGCATGGTCGACCCCCGCGACCTGGTCGGGGCGGGGCTGCTGTTGGGCATGATCTCGGTGGTGCCCGCCTGGTTCATGGGTGAGCCCTTCTTGACTGCACAGTGGTGGACGATTCCCGGTATCGAGTTCAAGGCCTCTACGCCGCTGATCTTCGACGTGGGCGTCTATCTGGCGGTGTTGGGTTCCGTCATGGGCATGGTCATGGCGTTGATGGAGGTGGACAAGGATGAGCCTTGAGCTGCATACCCCGGATAACACAGGAGGCTCCCCATGGAACCGTTAATGGCCCTGGCGATTGGTTTGCTGTACGCCACTGCCGTATTCATGATGCTGCGACGTTCGATCGTCAAGCTGGTGATCGGTTTGCTGCTGCTTTCCAACGGCGCCAACTTGTTGATTTTTACCACCGCAGGCATGACCCGTGGCGCACCCCCTCTGATTCCCGAGGGCATGCTGCAGCCATTGGGGCCCGTGGCAGACCCGCTGCCCCAGGCAGTGGTGCTGACCGCCATCGTCATCGCGTTTGGCGTGCTGGCGTTTGCCGTCGTACTGATTCGCCGCGCCTATGAAATCGTCAAGGCGGATGATTTGGACAAGATGAAGGATACCGACACGTGAGGCCTGAAGTCGCACTTCCCGTTTTGTTGCCTCTGCTTTCGGGGGCAATATCGCTGCTGTTCTGGCGGTCGCGGCCCATGCAGCGTTTTGTGGCCGTTGCCGGTAACGTTGCGCTGCTGGCGGTCAGTCTATGGCTGTTTGTCGCGGTACTGAACGACGGCTATATCACCATGCAGATGGGCAACTGGCCCGCGCCATTCGGCATTACGCTGGTGGCGGACATGCTCAGTGCCGTGATGATCCTGCTGACCGGCATCATCGGTCTGGCCATGGGTATTTACTCATTGGCCACCACCGGGCGTGGCCATGAAAAATTCGGCTACTACCCGCTGATGCACCTGCTGCTGGCCGGTGTGGCCGGAGCCTTCCTGACCGGCGACATGTTCAACCTCTACGTGTGGTTCGAGGTGATGCTGGTGGCATCGTTTGCGCTGCTGATTCTGGGTGGCGAGCGTGCCCAGATGGAAGGAGCCATCAAGTATGTGACGCTGAACCTGTTGGCATCGGTGATCTTTCTGACCGCCGTCGGTCTACTGTATGGCACGGTCGGTTCGCTGAACATGGCCGATATCGCCCTGCGCATGGACGAAGCCGAACACAGTGGCATGGTGGAAGTGCTGGCCGTGATGTTCATGGTGGCCTTTGGTATCAAGGCGGCCGCGTTTCCGCTGTTTTTCTGGCTGCCCGCGTCCTATCACACGCCGCCCGTGGCGGTATCGGCGCTGTTTGCCGGGCTGCTGACGAAGGTCGGGGTGTACTCGCTGTTCCGCGTTTTCACGCTGATCTTCGATCAGACCATGGGCTATCTCCAGGACATCATGTTGTGGGGGGCAGTCTTGACCATGGTGACCGGCGTGCTGGGGGCGGCGGCGCAGTATGAATTCCGCCGTATTCTCTCGTTTCACATCGTCAGCCAGATTGGCTACATGATTCTTGGTCTGGCGCTCTATACCCCGCTGGCCATCGCCGGTGGCGTGTTTGCGATCATGCACAACATCATCGTAAAAACGAACCTGTTCCTGATCAGTGGTATCACGCACCGCTTGCAGGGTACCTATCAGCTCAAGAAGATGGGCGGGCTTTATCGCGAGCGCCCCTGGCTTGCCGTCGCGTTCTTCATTTCGGCTTTCTCGTTGGCAGGCATACCGCCGCTGTCCGGTTTCTTCGCCAAGTTCGTACTGGTGCGAGCAGGCCTGGAAGCGGGCGCCTATGTAGCCACCGGGATTGCTTTGGCCGTGGGCTTGATGACCCTCTACTCCATGGTCAAGATCTGGAACGAAGTGTTCTGGAAAGCCTTGCCGGAAGAGAACAAGGTGCCTGCAACCCAAACGCCCACAGGCGATGATGGCCGTATGCTCAAACCGAGCCTGTGGATGATGTATCTGCCGGTGATCGTATTGGCCATGATGTCGCTGCTGGTGGGTGTTTTCGCCGAGCCCATCATGCAGGTCATGAATCAGATTGGCGATCAATTGATGAACCCGGCAGGCTACATTGAAGCCGTGCTCGGCGAGTCAGCGAATGTCATCGATGCACTGCTGGAAGCGGCAGATGCGGGCGTGGATCAGGCGAGTGAAGTTCAGGAGGAAGCTCCATGACCGGTGCAATTTGGAACTTGTTACTCGGCCTGGCCTGGGTACTGTTGAGCGGTGATTTCTCGGGCTTGAACCTGCTGGTAGGCATGGTGTTTGGTTATATTGCGCTGGTATTGATCGAGCCTCAGGTCGAGGCGCTGAAGGGATACCCTTTACGAGTGCCGCGCATCATCGGCTTCATCGGTTTCTTCATGAAAGAGCTGGTGCAGGCCAATCTACGTGTCGCGTTCGACATCCTGACGCCACCCTGGCACATGCAGCCAGGCGTCATTGCACTGCCGCTGGCGGCACGCACGGAAATGGAGATCACCATGGTGGCCAACCTGATTTCGCTGACGCCGGGTACCTTGAGTCTGGACGTCTCCGATGATCGCCGAGTGCTCTATATCCATGCCATGTTCCTGGACGATGAAGATGAGCTGAGACGCAGCCTCAAAGAGATGGAGCACCGAGCCCTGGAGTTATTTCGCTGATGGATACCGTGATTTTGATTAGCCAGGTCTTGATGGGCTGCGCCCTGATATTGACCTTTGTGCGCGTGGTGCGAGGCCCCAGCTTGCCGGACCGAGTGGTGGCGCTGGAGCTGTTTTCCACCACGGTAGTGGGGCTGGTGGGGGTGTACGCCATTCAGTCAGGTGTATCGAGCTTTCTGGATGCCGCCATCGTCATCGCGCTGATGGGCTTCTTGGCCGCCATAGGATTCGCTCGCTTTCTGGAACGTGGGGGACCGCGTGATGATTGATTTTGTCAAAGGAACGCTGGTGTTGACCGGCGCCAGCTTCATGCTGCTGGCTTCCATCGGTTTGCTGCGCCTGCCCGACTTGTTGACCCGCATGCATGCCACTACCAAGGCCGCCGCGCTGGGCGTTATCTTGATCATGCTGGCGGCGGCCATGCACTTTGCCGAAGTAGGGGTGGTCGCACGTGCGTTCGCGATCATCGTCTTTATTTTGATCACAGCGCCCATTGCCGCTCACGTGATTGGCAGGGCGGGTTACTTCGTGGGCTCCCGTCTATGGAGCGGTACGGTGAAGGACGAGCTCAGGCCCAATTATGATCCGCTCACCCATGAATTGAAGAGTGGGCTGGAAACCGAGGAAAACGCCAAACGTCAACCTCGACCAACAGACCCTGATTGACAGCTAATCAACGAGTTAGCTAAAGGCCACCTTCGGGTGGCTTTTTTTATGGCTGTGCCAACGGAGGGCTGTCTTTTACGCAATGCGTGTAGCGGCACACTATGCTCGCCAAATTATATACAATATATGTACTGTATAATATATAGTGTCCATGTATGAAAGCGTGGCGCGGTGATTGACGCGTAGCGAGATGGACAGATGAGACGAAAACAAGACCTACCGGAAAAAGACTGCGTTCAATGCCTGCGCCCATTTACTTGGCGGAAAAAATGGGCGCGCTGTTGGGAGGAAGTGCGTTTTTGCAGCGAACGTTGCCGACGCGAAGCCAGACAGCACAGCACGCCGAGGAGGCACGAGCATGAACAGCACGACTGATATTGTCTGGCTACAGGATAATCTCCGTGTAGCGGACAACCCCTTGTTACATTTCACATCCGCCCCTGATCAACTGGTTTGCCTTTATGTACTGGACCGCGCATGGTTGCGCTCCAATATATCAGGCGAAGAGACTTGCCGCCTTGGCCCGGCGCGCCTGCGTTTCTTGTGGCAAAGCCTGATGGAGCTGCGAGGCGAGCTGCTGCAATTGGGCAGCGATCTGCTGGTACGTATCGGTCACCCTGCCGAAGAGGTGGTGGCCATGGCCACGCGTCTCAATGCTCGACAAGTGTTGGTTGCCGAGCACTCAGGCTGCGAAGAGCGTGCCCACATCGATCAAGTGGCCGAGTCGCTGCCCGAGTATTGCTCACTGGTGCGTTCCGATAGCGGTTATCTGATTGACGCCTCGGCGCTGCCGTTTACGCTGGAAGATTTGCCCGCCAGCTTTTCGGCGTTTCGTCGCCATGTGGAAAAGCATTGCGAGATCCCCGAGCCGCTGAGCATGCCAGTGACGCTGCCTGGGTGGCCAGACGACGCCCCCCGTGGCTTCCCGCCGCTCAAGGATGTGTGTCAGCAGAGCGCGGCCTGGCAGCCAGACAAGCGCCAAGGCTTTGTATTCGTAGGCGGTGAATCTGCCGCCCGAGACCGGCTGCAGCACTATCTGTGGCGGCAGAACGGCGCTGAGTCTTACAAAAAGACCCGCAATGGCTTGCTGGGTGCCAATTTTTCGACGCGGTTTTCGCCCTGGCTGGCCAGAGGTTGCCTCTCTGCTCGACAAATACATCGAGAGGTCAAGGCCTGGGAAGCCATCAACGGTAGCTGCGAGTCCAGCTACTGGATCGTGTTCGAACTATTGTGGCGTGACTACTTCCATCGCGCCGCGCAATTGGAAGGGGCCACGTTATTTGGTCGCGAGCAACTCCCCGTACCCAGCGAGGCGTTCAATCGCTGGCGTGATGGCGAGACAGGGGTCCCGTTCATCGATGCGGCGATGGTCGAGCTCAAAGGGACCGGATGGATATCCAACCGCGCACGGCAGAATGTGGCCAGTTTTCTTGTCAAGGACCTGGGCGTTGATTGGCGCTTGGGCGCTGGCTGGTTCGAGCATTGCCTGATCGATTACGACGTGGCCAGTAATTGGGGTAATTGGCGCTACATTGCCGGAGTAGGGCGAGACCCTCGGCAAGACCGCTATTTCAATGTGCTGAAGCAGGCGGGGCATTACGACCCCAAAGGTCTCTATGTCGCATACTGGCTGCCCGCCCTCGAGTCCTTGCCCTTTGGCCTCGAACGGCACCAGCCCTGGCGAGTCGCGCCTTCCAGATTCGATGCGCCTTGTGTGCTGCCCAGTGAATGGCACCGCTGGCTGATTTCTGCCGAAGAGTTCGAGGAGACCGATGAGTAAGGAAGCAGGACGCGTCATGAACGAATGTCGATTGGCATGGGGCTTGGGTCTGGCCGGGCTGATCCCGTTCATTGCGGCGAGTGGCGCAGCATGGTGGGCGCCTACCGCCTGGCAGGTCACGGCGATTTACGGGTTTACTTACTACAGTGCGGTGATTCTGTCGTTTCTGGGTGGCGTTCATTGGGGCAGTGCGCTGCAGGTCTCGCGGCTGGGTAACGGCAGGCGCCTGCTACTGGCCATGGTGCCTAGCCTGATCGCCTGGCCTGCGCTGATGTTCGATGTGGTGACGGGGCTATGGGTGCTGTTGGCAGGCTTTGTGCTCATTGGTCTTTACGATGTCAGCCGCGATGGCCGTGAAGGATTTCCTCGCTGGTACACAGGGTTACGCTGTGTGCTGACCGGTATCGTGGGGGCTGCCCACCTGGTGGTGCTGTGGCGGCTCATGGCCTGAGGCTGGTATCAGACCCGTTTCTGAGCCATTATCACAGCCACGCCAAGGACAGCCATGAGACGATGACATGTTATTGAAATCCCAAGCATCACCCGCTTTCGCGCCCACCTTCAAGCCAGCCTTGATACTGGCAACGATGCTGGCTTTGGGGGGGCAATCTGCCCAAGCCAGCCCTCAACTGATGACCGAAGTCGATGCGAGGGCCGCCGAGCAGGTTCAATATGCCAGCTTCAACCAGTGGCTGAGTGATTTCCGCCGTTACGCCGCCAATCAAGGGATCAGTGAAGCTACTCTGGCCAAAGCGCTGGACGGTGTGCGTTATCGCGAGCGCGTGATCGAGCTGGATCGTTATCAGCCCGAGTTCGTCAGGCCCATCTGGCAATACCTCGATAGCGCAGTGTCCAGTACGCGCATTGCCAATGGTCGTGAAAAGTATGCCCAGCATCGCGATACTGCTCAACAGATGCAGCAGCGCTATGGGGTGCCTGCCGAAATCATCGTTGCTATCTGGGGTGTCGAGAGTAATTACGGCAGCAACTTTGGTGACTTTTCGACGCTGGAGTCACTCGCCACCCTGGCCTACGACGGCCGTCGCCGTGATTTTGCCCGCGGAGAGCTTCTGGCAGCGCTGCGTATCATCGATCAGGGAGATATCGCCGCCGATGAGATGCGCGGCTCCTGGGCCGGGGCCATGGGGCATACTCAGTTCATCCCCAGCAGCTTCGAAGCCTATGCGGTGGACGGCGACAACGATGGACGGCGTGACATCTGGGGCAGTATTCCCGATGTCATGGCCTCGACGGCCAACTACCTGGCCCGCGCCGGTTGGCAAGCAGGCCAGCCCTGGGGAGCCGAAGTGGTGCTGCCTGATGCGTTCGACTACTCGCAAACCGAGCGTTTGAGCTCGGCCCAATGGGCCGCGCAGGGCGTACGAGCAGTGAATGGCGATTTGCCTGCTTTCGATAGCGCTGCCGTCATCGTGCCAGCAGGCGCCAGTGGCCCAGCATTCATCGTAGGCCCCAACTTCCGTGCCATTTTGCGCTACAACAATGCGACCAGCTATGCGTTGGCGGTGGCGACATTGGCCGATGCCATTGCCGGGCGTCAGGGCATTACTCAGTCCTGGCCCACTCATGAGGCACCTTTGTCGCGCGACGATGTCAGAACGCTGCAACAGCGGTTGAACAACGCCGGTTATTCGGTGGGCACCGCCGATGGCATCATGGGACCCAATACCCAGGCAGGTGTGCGAGCCTTCCAACGTGATCAAGGGCTGGTGCCAGATGGCTTTGCCACTCAATCGCTGCTCGAGCGACTGCCATAATTCCATTACCCCTTTAATCCAACTATCAAGGATGCGTTGCGATGGTGAATAGACTGCGAAAGGCCATGGGCATGACGGCTCTGGCGAGTGTGCTGATGGCGAGTGCCAGCGTACAGGCTGAGGACAAGGTGTTCGGCTGGGTGGAGAATGCGTTCATCGAGCCTTGGGGCATTGGCGTCAAGGCCAAACTGGACAGCGGTGCGCTGACCTCGTCGCTGGACGCCCGTGACATCGAGATTTTCGAGAAGGATGGCGAAGACTGGGTGCGCTTTCGCTTAAAGCTTGAGGACCAGGCTAGCGGTGAGACCTTCAGCGACGAAATCGAACGTCCGCTTTATCGTGAGCAAACCGTGCGCGGCGCCGGTGGGCGCGATGAACGCCCCGTGGTGCTGATGGATGTGTGCATGGGCGACACCATCTATGAAGAGCAGTTCAGCCTGCGCGACCGTGAAGAAATGATTTACCCGCTGCTGCTGGGGCGTCGCACGATCAGCCACCTTGGATTGCTGGATGTGCGCAGAACGTTCCTGCAGACACCGGAGTGTGGGGAGAATGCCGAGTACGTTCCCCACGACCCCGAAGACGATCAAACCTGATCAATAGGGTGAGTCAGAACAGCCGTGCCAGCAGCGCCGTCACGGCGGTTTCTACTCTCAGGATGCGCGGGCCCAGGTGCATGCCCTCGCATCCTGTTGCCAGCAGTTGCTCGACTTCCCATTCGATAAAACCACCCTCTGGCCCCACGAAAAGTGCACAGGGCTCGTCGATGCCGCGTGGGCAGGCGTCGGGCATGCCGGGGTGAGCAACGAGCCCCCGTCGCTCGTGTAGTACGCCGTTCAGGCGATCTTCCAGAAAAGGGCGAAAGCCCTTGCACAGCGTGACCTGCGGGAGCTGCGTGTCGCGTGCCTGCTCCAACCCGAGCAGGAGATGCTGGTGCACCTTTTCTGGGCGTAGCTCCGGCGATTGCCAGTAGCTTTTCTCCACACGCTGGGTGTGCAGTAGGGTAATCTGTTTCACGCCTAGCGCAGTGACATGTTCCAGCGTGCGGGCCAGCATGCGCGGGCGCGGCAAGGCCAGCACCAGATGCACCGGTAGCGGGGGCGGTGGAGGCGTTTCCAGCGGGCCCAGGTGGAAGGTGGCAACGCTGTCGCTCAGCTCGACCAGCTCGGCCTTGCCCATGTTGCCTCCCTGAACGCCCACGCTCAGTTGGTCCCCCGGCTGGGCGCGATGTACGTCGCGCAGATGCGTCAGGCGGCGGGTGTCGGTCAGGTGGGCTCGTTGGCCGTTCACCTCACTGGGGTCGAGCAAAATCAGATTCATGATGGTCGTCTATTAGTCGTGGGCAGGCCGCGCATCGCGGCACTAATCCGTTAAGCTGGCTTGCATGGGCGTGTGTTGCAGGCACAATAGCAGCCATGGCGACAAAAGCCTTTATCGCGTTTAAGGAGATACGCTGTGCGCGTCATTCGTAAATATGCCAACCGCAGGTTGTACGACACACAACAAAGCCGCTACGTGACGCTGGAAGATTTGCGCCGTCTGATCATCGACGAAGAGCCTTTTCGTGTCGAAGATGCCAAAAGTGGCGAAGACCTCACGCGCACGATTCTACTGTCGATCATTATCGAACAGGAGCAGGCCGATAGTGAAGCGGAAGTGTTCTCCAACGACCTGCTGGCCCAGTTGATTCGCGTGTATGACATGTCGTCACCGCTGCCTCTGGCGCGCTATCTGGAACAGGGCACCCAGCTGATGCTGGAGCAGCAGAAGCGCCTCCAGAGCCAGTGGCAGCAGGCCATGCGGCATACGCCCATGGAGTTCATGCGTGAACTGGCCGAGGAGAACATGCGCTTTTGGCAGAACACGCTCAACCAGCCTTCCACCAAGGAAGACGACGACCCAACGGATGGCAAGCCTTAGCTTCACAACAGCGCTGGGTTTAAGACAGCGCTTGGCGCCCCGCTAGCGGCTGCGTTATGGCATAATGCGCCCATCGATGCTCTCCTGTTTTGAGAAGGATACCCATGAAAGTTTTGATGATCGGTGGCGGTGGCCGTGAACATGCCCTTGCCTGGAAGCTTGCCCAATCCCCCCAGGTCGAGCAGGTGTTCGTAGCGCCTGGTAATGCAGGCACGGCCACGGAGCCCAAGCTGAGCAATGTGGCCATAGCCGCAACCGACCTGCCGGCACTGGTGGCGTTTGCTCAGCAAGAGCAGATCGCCCTGACGGTCGTTGGCCCGGAAGCGCCGCTGGTGGAAGGGGTGGTCGATCAATTTCAGGCAGCGGGCCTGACCATCTTTGGCCCTACCCAGGGGGCTGCTCAGTTGGAAGGCTCCAAGTCCTTCACCAAGGACTTCCTGGCCCGCCACGCCATTCCCACCGCCGACTACCAGACCTTCACGGCGGTCGAGCCAGCGCTTGACTACCTGGCCCGCATGGGCGCGCCCATCGTCATCAAGGCCGATGGCCTGGCCGCCGGCAAGGGCGTGATCGTGGCCATGAGCGAAGCCGAAGCCGAAGCCGCCATTCGCGATATGCTGGAAGCCAACGCCTTTGGCGATGCCGGTGCCCGGGTCGTCATCGAAGAGTTTCTGGACGGCGAAGAAGCCAGCTTCATTGTCATGGTCGACGGTGAACATGTCGTCCCCATGGCCACCAGCCAGGATCACAAGCGTGCCTACGATGGTGATACCGGCCCCAATACCGGCGGCATGGGGGCTTACTCACCGGCGCCTGTGGTCACGCCCGAGGTGGATGCCCGCATCATGGAGCAGGTGATCCTGCCTACCGTACGAGGCATGGCTGAAGAGGGCAATGCGTACACGGGCTTCTTGTATGCCGGTTTGATGATCGATGCTGCGGGCCAACCCAAAGTGATCGAATACAACTGCCGCTTTGGTGACCCGGAAACCCAGCCCATCATGATGCGTCTGGTGTCGGATCTGGCGGAGCTTTGTCTGGCAGGTGCCAAAGGCGAGCTGGCAGGCAAGCAGTGTGAATGGGACAGTCGTGCGGCGGTGGGCGTGGTCATGGCGGCGGGCGGTTATCCCGGCAGCTATCGCAAAGGCGATGTGATTCACGGTCTGACCGATGCCGAGCAGGCCCAGTGCAAGGTGTTCCACGCCGGCACTGCCCTGACCGATGAAGGCGAAATCGCCACGGCCGGGGGGCGCGTGCTGTGTGTCACGGCGCTGGGCGACAGCGTATCGGCTGCTCAGCAGCAGGCCTATCAGGGGGTCAAGGCCATCCAGTGGGAAGGTGCCGAGTTCCGCCGTGACATCGCCTTCCGCGCCATTGCCCGGGAAGTGAATCACTAACGACCCCTTTCGTCACCCAAGCAGGAGAGCCGTCATGGAACGCGTTGCTATCGAATTTCCCGCAGACGCGGTGATCCACCGCCATACCCTCTCGGTGCGGGTGACCGACATGAACTACGGCCGCCACCTGGGGCATGATGCCCTGGTGTCGCTGCTGCATGAAGCCAGGGCACAAGCACTGGGTAGCCTGCACTTGCCCGAGTGGGACATGGGTGGCTATCCCAGCGTCGTGGTGGACCTGGCGATACAGTATCAGCAGGAAGCGCGCTTCCCGGAGGTGCTGGTTATCGAGACGGCGGTGCCTGAACCTCAGGGCAAGGCATTGACCGTCTATCAGCGTGTCTTGAAGGAAGGCAGCGAGACCGTGGTCGCCACGGCCCGAATCAACAAGCTGCTGCTGGATCTGGGGGCTGGCAAGCCGGTGCCCATTCCTGACGCGGTGAAGCAGACACTCGCCGAGGCAAGGGGGAGCTGATGTCCCGAGAGTACCCCATCATTGCCGTCACCGGCTCCTCCGGGGCTGGCACCACGACGGTGCGCCGCAGCTTCGAGCGCATGTTCCTGAGAGAAGACGTCCACGCGGCCATGGTGGATGGCGATGCCTTCCATCGCTATACCCGCGATGACCTCAAGCGCATCTTCCGCGAAGAGCCCGAGCGCAAGGATGAGCTTTCTCACTTTGCCGTCGAGGCCAACTTGCTGGATCGTCTGGAAAGCCTGTTCGTCGAGTACGGTGAACATGGCACTGGCACCTATCGGCACTACATCCATGCAGAGGACAAGCAGAAGATCGAAGCCGGTTACCGAGTGGGCACCTTTACCGAATGGCAGGCACTGCCCTGTGGCACCGACCTGCTGTTTTATGAAGGGCTGCACGGCGGGTTGGTGACTCAGGAGTACGACATTGCCCGGCACGTGGATTTGCTGGTGGGCGTTGCGCCGACCATGAACCTGGAGTGGATTCAGAAGATCGATCGTGACACCAAGCTGCGTGGCTACTCACAGGAAGCGGTCATCGACACCATTTTGGGGCGCATGGACGATTACGTGCGCTATATCCAGCCGCAGTTTTCGCGTACCCATATCAACTTTCAGCGCGTGCCTACCGTCGACACCTCCAACCCCTTCGAGGTGCAGGATATCCCGACCGATGCCGAGTCTTTCGTGGTGATTCGCTTTCGCGACCCCTCGACCGTGGATTTCCCCTGGCTGCTGGCCATGATCAAGGATGCGTTCATGACGCGGCCCCACACGCTGGTGGTGCCCGGTGCACGCATGTCGTTGGCGATGGAGTTGATCCTCGCCCCGTTGGTTCGCCATCTGCTGGCTCAGCGCCGTTTCCGATAGGCGCGTTTAGCCAGCTCTTTTGACAATAACGCGCCACACCAAGGAGGCTGCGATGGAGTGCCTGTTTTGTAAAATCATCAACCGCGAGATTCCTGCGGATATCGTCTTCGAAGACGAGCATGTGCTTGCCTTTAACGATATTAGCCCTCAGGCGCCTACGCATCAGCTCATCATCCCTAAAAAGCACATTGCCACGCTCAATGACATTGCGCCTGACGACCTGCCGGTGATCGGCCGTTTGCAATATACCGCTGCCCAGTTGGCCAAACAGCAGGGGTTTGCCGAGGACGGCTATCGGGTGGTCATGAACTGTAACGAAATGGGCGGGCAGACGGTCTACCACATCCATATGCACCTGATGGGCGGGCGTCAGTTCACTTGGCCTGCAGGCTAAGTCTAACGCGGGAGGCTCGCTTTGGCGGGCTAAGGGCGCCGTCATGCGCCCTGGCAAAGTCAGCCATCGCGAGCTGAAGCTCCCTCCCACACCCGCCCTGAAAGGCACTGGTGGGAGGTCGCTTTAGCGGGCGAAAGGCGCCTGCGGTCAGGCGTCGATGCGCTTGTACTTCATGCGCTTCGGCGTGTCGTTGCCGACTCGTTTCTTGTGATCTTCTTCGTATTCCGTGTAATTGCCGTCGAAGAACACCACTTCCGAGTCGCCCTCGAAGGCCAGGATGTGCGTGGCGATACGATCCAGGAACCAACGGTCGTGGGAGATCACCATGGCGCAGCCGGGGAAGGCCAGCAGCGCTTCTTCCAGGGCGCGCAGCGTCTCGATGTCCAGGTCGTTGGATGGTTCGTCCAGCAGCAATACGTTGGCACCCTGCTTGAGGGTTTGCGCCAGCTGCAGGCGCCCGCGCTCACCGCCCGATAGCTCATCCAGGCGCTTCTGCTGGTCGTTGCCCTTGAAGTTGAAGCGACCCACGTAGGCACGCGAAGAGACTTCATAGCCGTTGATGTTGAGAATGTCCTGGCCGTCGGATACCGCTTCCCAGACCGTCTGCTTGTCATCCAGCGCATCGCGCAACTGCTCGACGTAGGCGATATCCACGGTTTCACCGATTACCACGTCGCCCGCATCCGGTTGCTCCTTGCCGGTGACCAGCTTGAACAGCGTCGATTTACCCGCGCCGTTACCGCCGACGATGCCGACAATGGCACCCTGGGGAATGGTGAAGGAGAGGTCCTGGTAGAGCAGCTTGTCATCGAAACGCTTGGTGACGTTGTGGAATTCGATGACCTTGTCACCCAGGCGCGGGCCAGGCGGAATGTAGATTTCGTTGGTTTCGTTGCGCTTCTGGTAGTCGCCGGACTGCATCTCTTCAAAGCGATTGAGACGTGCCTTGCTTTTGGTCTGACGGCCTTTGGCGTTGCTGCGTACCCACTCCAGCTCCTGCTTGATGGCCTTCTGGCGCGAGGCTTCCTGCTTGGCTTCCTGGGTCAGGCGCTGCTCTTTCTGCTCCAGCCACTGCGAGTAGTTGCCCTCGAAGGGGATACCCTGGCCGCGGTCCAGCTCGAGAATCCAGCCTGCCACGTTGTCCAGGAAGTAACGGTCGTGAGTGATGGCCACGACGGTGCCGTTGTAGTCGTGCAGGAAGCGCTCCAGCCAGGCCACCGATTCCGCATCCAGGTGGTTGGTAGGCTCGTCCAGCAGCAGCATGTCCGGGCTGGACAGCAGCAGGCGACAGAGGGCAACACGGCGGCGCTCACCTCCGGAAAGGTTACCTACCTTGGCGTCCCAGGGCGGCAGACGCAGCGCTTCGGCGGCCACTTCCAGCTTACGCTCGATGTTATGGGCGTCGGCGGCTTCGATGATGTTTTCGAGCCGCGCCTGTTCGCTGGCGAGGGCATCGAAGTCTGCATCCGGTTCTGCGTACGCGGCGTACACGGCATCCAGTTTCTGCTGAGCTTCCTTGAGGGCACCCAGCGCTTCCTCGACGGTATCCCGGACGTTTTTCTCGTCGTCCAACTGCGGCTCTTGGGGCAAGTAGCCCACGTTGATGCCGGGCATCGGACGAGCTTCACCTTCAAACTCTTTATCGACACCGGCCATGATGCGCAGCAGCGTGGATTTACCGGCGCCGTTCAAGCCCAGTACGCCAATCTTGGCCCCCGGGAAAAACGACAGCGAGATATCCTTGAGAATTTGCTTCTTGGGAGGCACGACTTTGCCAACCCGATTCATGGTGAATACGTATTGCGCCATGGAAATCCGTTAGGTTGTGGTAAAAGCGGGGCCAGCAGTGCTGGCTTGGTGTACAGATGATAGTGCCCAGCGCGGCTAAAGGCCAGCCGCACGGTACTGAGTCAGGTGAGCAGGATGAAACGAAAAAACGTACGGAAATGAAAAGTTCTACGCAGACGGGCGTGAATCAATTGGCCTCCCACAGGCTGGCCTGGAGGCACTCACTGCTACGGGAGGGGGTTGTTGTGGGAGGGAGCTTTAGATCGCGACGATTCAGGCAGCGGTGCCTGCCCAGGCCGTCGCCCAATGAATTGGCCTCCCACAAGCAGGTTTGGGTGGCTACCCAGGCTATCCTGAATCCATTACGCGCTGAATTAAATGAAAAGGGGCAATCCAATGATTGCCCCCTGTTCGAACGACAGAGCATCTGCCCGTAAGGCGCTACTCTTCTTCGTCCCAGTCATCTTCGATGGCGCGTTGCAGGCGTCGTTCTTCTAACCAGGCCTCTACCTGGCGCCGAGCGCGCAGGGTATCGGCTTTGCTGGGCTTGCTCTTGGCATACTGGTCGTCGTTGACCGCGTCAAGGTTCTCGAAGTCGTCAGCGTCCAGCCCGTCGTTGGTGTAAGTCTCGCGATTCAAGGGGTCACGGCTCATGGTATGCCCTCCAACCCAAGCCGGCGCACCGGCATCACAACGGCTTCCTTCAACCATGGCTCCTTTTGCTGTCCAGGAGCCATGACAAATGGAAGCACCTAACGCTAAACAAGCGCCTAGGCGCTATATAACGTCAGTTGAGGCGAAGTTCAAGTACAACTTGCATTGACCGCCGTTAAAAATTGCGAGCTGCCGAGCAAGGTGACCAATCGCTGTCAAATGCGGAATGGCAATAGACGCTATTCGGCCAGCTCCTGCTGCTTTTTCAACGCCGCCAGGGCCAGTTGGGCTTCGACCCGTTCGGTGACATCTTTCTGCACGCCGATGAAGTACATCAGGTTGTCGGCCTCATCGTAAACGGGCGTAATCGATAGCTCGTTCCAGAACATCGTGCCGTCCTTGCGATAGTTGCGCAGCACTTCGCGAGAGGGGCGGCCATCCTGCAGGGCATCACGAATCGACGCGAGGGCATCCTGGTCGCGGTCTTCGTTCTGCAGGAAACGACAATCTCGATAAAGGATTTCGTCTGCACTGTAGCCGGTCAGACGCTCGAAGCCCTTGTTGACGTAAATCAGAATGTTTTCGTCACCTTCCTGCTCTGCAACGACAATGCCATCTTCAGAAGCATCAACAATGCGTTCGAGTAACTCCGGGCTGATCAAGGGAGATCGTTTCATCAATGGATTCCTGTTGCTTCTCGTCATTCTAGCCGTGTCGCTGTTCGTCAGCGCGAGGCTCGTTATAGGCAGGGTAGGCGATGCCACTTACCACTGATTACAGCTAGGATAGCAAAAAAACCACGTTACGCCGTGATTCCCGCCCATCATGGCGAGCGTTGCACGGGTTTGCAATCCTTGAAGATCACTCTGCTTCTGGAAGGCGCTGAGCGCTTACCATGGCACCCAATGCAGTGACCGCCAGCACCAGCAGCAGAAGGCTGCTGCCAAGCCACTGTGCCAGCCCGCCAATCAGGCCACCCACTGCCAGCATGAGCACTCCTGTGAAAGTGTTGGACAGCGCCACATAGAGTGCTCGGTTGTCCTGACTGGCTATATCGACCAGGTAGGTTTTGCGGCCCAGGCGAACCCCATGGTGAATGATCATCAGCAGGGCATAAACGCAGGCGTAGGGCAGTACGCTGCGGGTCCACTCGCCCGGTAGCCAGGCAATGCCCGCGCCTAGGCAGCAACACAGTGCGGTACCGATGGCAGCATCACGCATGACGCGGCGGCTGGAGTGGTCCGCACGTTTACCCCAGATGGGGCTGGCAATCATTGCTGACAACCCTGACACCACCACCATGATGCCTAGCCCGCCCAGCTCACTGCCGCTCTGCTGTTGACCCAGCAAGGCCAGATAGGGCAGGGCGAGCGCACTGGAGAGCAGCAGCGCTCTGGCCAGGTTGAAGTGCAGGAAGGTACGGTCCTCGCGCATCAGGGTGACCCCGAGCTTGATGCTGTCCCAGGCATTTTGACCGCCTTCTACGGCGCCCGGCATTTCCTTGATGCGCGCGGCGCTGAACGCGTTGAGCAACCATCCCGCCGCCGCGACACATAGCAGCAGGGCCAGCGCCACGTTACCTGGGCGATCACCGAACCACAGCAACACACCGCCCGCCGCCAGCGTGGCGGCCCCTGCTACGCTGCCACTCCAACCCATCAGGGTCCCTCGCCGGCGCTTGGCAATGGTCTTACCCAATACGTCCTTGGTGGCGATCGACGAAAGCCCCCTCGCCAATGACAGCACCACCAGTACCGCCAGCACCAGAAATCCGCCCACTGTTCCGCTGTCCCAGAGCGCCAGTAGCGCGAGGCACAGTGCGGCCAAGGCTTGAAGCAGCGCTCCGGTGACCCATACCCACTTGCGCTGAGGTTTCAAGCGGATAAATCCTGCCACGAAAAGCTGAGGTAGCAGCGCACCAGCCTCGCGGATGGGGACCAGCATGCCCACCATCCAGACCGGCGCACCAATAATGCCCATCAACCAGGGCAGCACCAGCCGCGCGCTGGAAAGTTCATCCGCCAGCTTGTTGCCCAATGCCGCCCACAAATGATGAAAAAAATTGCGCGGCTGCTCTTGGCAGGCGCCGTCAGGAATATCGGCGCACATGCGGCTATCATCATCGCCCGTCAGCCACTCATAGAGACGCGTTTGTGTAACATCCGGCTGGGCCATGGGGGTTCCTTGGCAGTTGCTAATATAAGATGACAGAATGGTTGATCAACATCATAGCGTAAGCAACACGATAATTTAGCTTGCCTGGGAATCGACCGATAAGGAGTACGTCATGCCGCAGATCCGGATTCGCTACTGCACCCAGTGCCAATGGCTGCTGCGCAGCGGCTGGTACGCTCAAGAGTTACTTTCTACCTTTGGTGAGCAGCTCGATCAGGTGGCGTTGGTGCCTTCCCATGGCGGCAGCTTTGAAATCTGGTGCGATGATACGCTGCTTTGGGAGCGTAAACGTGACGGCGGCTTTCCAGACATCAAGACCCTCAAGCAGCAGGTGCGTGATCATATCGACCCCGAGCGTGATCTTGGGCACATAGACCGATGAGTCAGGACAGAACAGCCATCCTGTATGGGCTGGGGGCCGTGGCGCTATGGTCAACGGTCGCGACTGCCTTCAAGCTGGCGCTCTCCTGGATGAGCCCGATAGAGCTGATGTGGCTGGCGGCGCTGGTGTCGTGGCTGCTGATGGGGGGGCTGGTGGCCGTTCAGGGGCACATGCGCCAGGCGCTCAGGCATGGATGGCGTACGGCCCTGTGGGCGGGGCTGATGAACCCCGTAGCATATTATCTGGTGTTGTTTGCAGCCTACGACCGCCTGCCGGGACAAGAGGCCATGGCCTTGAACTACACCTGGGCATTGGCCATGGCGTTTTTGGCAGTCCCCTTGTTAGGACATCGGTTGACGCGTAGAGACATCGTGGCAGGGCTCATTGCCTATGCGGGCGTATGGGTGATTGCGACCCGAGGCCACGTATTGAACGTTGCGTTCGAAGATGCGTTAGGGGTTGCGCTGGCCCTTGCGTCAACGTTGTTGTGGGCACTGTACTGGTTGCTGAATGCGCGGGATGCACGTCCGCCGTTGGTAGGGCAGTGGCAAAATTTCAGTGTCGGGTTACCTGTTTTAACCGTTCTGTTACTTTTGGGGCCTGGCTTTCAGTGGCATGGCATGGTGGCACTGGCATCCGGGGTTTACGTGGGGCTATTCGAGATGGGCATTGCCTTCGTGCTTTGGCAGTTGGCAATCCACAAAACTTCTCGAACCGCCAAGGTATCTACGCTGATATTCCTCTCTCCACCGGTGTCACTCATGCTGCTTTATGTCGTGGTAGGCGAGCCGCTGCTGGGCTCGACGCTGATTGGCCTGTTGCTGATATTGATGGGCCTGGCTTTCCAGCAATGGCCCAGAAAAGCGCCTCTCGAGACGGGCTGAATGTTTTTTTCAGCACTTTATTGTAAATTTTTGTGACTTTTGTTTTTATGGCTTGCCACTGGCACTCAGGCGTTTAATTTAAGCTAATATCAATTTGCTAAGGTTTTCTTGCTAGACAATGCTTAGCCAATTGAGCGCGGCAAAAACAAAACGCGATAGATGAGTCAGTGTCGGCGGGTAAGCAGCCAAGGGGGTGACAATGCAAAGTGTCCGCGTTGTTGCAAAGGAAAGGCTACTTGCTCATCTGCAGCGAGAAACGTTCATAAGGGATCCATGGCCATGAAGAACAACGCGACAACACCAACAACACCCACTTTTCTACAACGCGGCTTGCTCCCCGCAGCCGTGGCAACGCTCAGTTGCCTGCCGCTGACTGGGCTGGCTCAAAACCTGCCTTCCACGCTGTACGCGCCGGGCTCGACAGATGTGGTCAGCACCATTCAGCAAAGCATCGTCAGTAACCCTCAGGTCAATGCTGCGTGGGCCAATTTCAGCGCGACAGGCAGCGACGTGCGTGTTGCCCAAGGCAACTATCTGCCTTCCATCGATGTCTCGGCGGGGGTCGGTCGCAGGGACCAGCAGAACGATGGCCGGGGCAGTTACAACAGTGACTTCGCCGAGCTGACCCTGACCCAGATGGTCTTCGATGGCTTCGCGACGCGTAGTGAAGTGGAGCGTCTGGATCGTACGCGGCTGATTGCCTATTTCGAGCTACTGGGGGCCAGTGAAAATATTGCGTTGGAAACGTTCCAAGCGTATCTGGATGTCATGCGTTTCCGTGAAATGGTGCGTTTGGCGCAGGATAACTACCGTGAACACCGCCGCGTGTTTTCGCAGATCGAAGAGCGCGCCCTTTCGGGTGCGGGCAGAGGGGTAGACCTGGCGCAAATCAGTGGCCGTCTGGCGCTTGCCGAGTCCAACCTGATGACCGAAGCCTCCAACCTTCATGACGTGACGGCGCGCTATCAGCGCCTGGTCGGCCAGCTGCCGCCTCAGAACATGACGCCTGCGCCTTCACTGGCGGCTGATTTGCCTGCCGATGTGGGTCAAGCGATCCAGATGGCGTTCCAGGGTAACCCTGAATTCCATGCGGCCATCGAGAACATTGCTGCCCAGCGTGCCGTGCAGAGCGCAGAGCGTGCTGCGTTCATGCCGCGTCTGGATATCCAGGGGCGTACCGGCACCAATAATCAGGATGACGCCATTTCAGGACGCCGCGACGAGCACAGCATTCAGCTGGTCGCGAGCATGAATCTCTACCGCGGTGGTTCTGACAGTGCTGCCTTCGATGCGGCCACTACCCGTATCGAGCAGGCGGTCAACCAGCGCGAAGTCGCCTGTACCAACGTGCGTCAGACCACGCAAATTGCTTACAACGATACCCAGCGCATTGGTGAACAGCTGCGCTATTTGAATGACCATCGTCAGTCCATCGACCGAGTTCGGGGTGCCTATCAGCAGCAGTTCGATATCGGACAGCGCACCCTGCTGGATGTGCTGGACAGCGAAAACGAGTTCTTCGAGGCCAGCCGGGCCTACGCCAATGCTGAGTTTGACCTGACGCTGGCGCAAGCCCGCACGTTGGCTGCCATGGGCCAACTGATGCAAACGCTGGAGGTCGCCCGTGACGACATCCCCAGCCTGGCAGAACTTGGCTACGAAGGCATGGCGCAGAATCCCGAGATGGCGTGCGGTACCGAAGGGCCACGTGGGTTTACGTTGGAAGATTTCACCCGTGGCATCAGCGGGTTACCGATGAATACCACCACGCCGCAAACGGCTTACACCTCGAGTGAACCCGCTCTGCAAGCAGAGGTTCAAGAGAGCGTCTGGGCCGAACCGACGATAGCCACGGTCAGCACAGCGCCCAGCGTGGGTAACCTGTACATTCAGGTAGCCTCCCTGGGGGTGGCTGAGCGTGCCGAGCTGCTCAGCGCACAGCTGGGTGAGCAGTTGACCAGCCAGTCGCGAGTATATGCATCATCAGGCAACTTTCGGGTTCAGCTGGGGCCGGTCGCTTCCATGAGTGATGCCCAGCAACTGCAGCAAACCCTGCGTGGCCTCGGTTACGCCGATGCCTTCGTGACCAACGGCTAGCCGCCACCGGCTACTGAAAACCAGTGATATGCCCGCTGCCAGCAAGCGGCGGGTTGGTTTCAGTGACCACTCTGGCGTGCCTTTCATGAGCAGTAGACGCTTCACCTGAGGATATGAGGTCTGTGTGACACAAGCGAAGGTAACGACGACGGACGCAGTAAACTCACTGTCCAGTGAACAGCCAAATGGCGATGAATTGCTGGAGTGCCTCAAGGCGATTGCCTCCTTTCATCAGCATGAAGTGTCTGCCGAAGCATTGCGGGCAGGGCTTCCTCTGGAGCAAGGCAAGCTGACGCCGTCGGTATTTGGGCGTGCGGCTTCCAGGGCCGGGCTGACGGCGCGTATCGTCAAAAGTCGTCTTTCGGCACTCAATCCTGCGCTGCTACCCGCCGTACTGCTGCTCGAACCTGGGCGGGCATGCGTCTTGTTGGCCATTGACCTCAAGCAGCAAAAAGCACGCGTTCTGTTTCCTGAGTTGGCAGAGTCAGAGGTCGAGATACCGCTGGCGGAGCTTCACGCGGGTTACAGTGGCGATGCCATTTATGTGCGTCCGAAGTTTCTGACGGACAATGCTTCAGAGCCAAGCGTCAATAGCAAGAAGCGTCGCGACCAGCACTGGTTCTGGGGCGTTATCCGCGAAAATCGTCGTCTATACCGAGACATCGTGTTGGGTTCGCTGGCCATCAACTTGTTCGCGGTGGCCATGCCGCTTTTCGTGCTCAACGTGTATGACCGTGTCGTACCCAATCAGGCAACCGAGACCCTGTGGGTATTGGCTGTCGGTATTTTTATCGTCTTGTGTTTCGACTTGGCGCTGCGACTGATGCGCAGCAGCTTCGTTGATCTGGCGGCAAGCCGTGCAGATGTCAAACTCTCATCATCCATCATGGCGAAATCGCTAGGGCTGCGGCTCGAGGAACGGCCTGCGTCCACCGGCTCGTTTACCTCGACGCTTCAATCCTTCGAGTCGGTGCGGGCTTTCATTGGTTCCGCGACCATTCTAGGCATCGTCGATTTGCCGTTCGTGCTGATGTTTGCGGCGATCATTGCGCTGATCAACCCCTGGCTGGTGCTGCCGGTGTTGGTGGGCATCGTCTTCGTGCTGCTTTACGCGCTGGCTGCTCAGGGCAAGTTGCACGAGTTGTCGCAGACCACGTGGGAGGTGGGTGCACAGCGTAACTCGCTGTTGGTAGAGTCGATTTCCCAACTCGAAAACGTCAAGGCCCTGCGGGCCGAAAGCCGTATTCAGCGTCAGTGGGAGAAAGCCACGGCATTTCTGGCCAAAACCGGCAGTCAGCTGAAAATGGTCAGTACGTCGGTGTCGAACGTGGCGCAGTGGGCGCAGCACAGCATTGCGGTGTGCGTGATCATCGTCGGCGTTTACCAGATCATTCAAGGCAACCTGACCCAGGGCGGCTTGATTGCCGCTTACATGCTCTCTTCGAGGGCCATGGCACCGATTAGCCAAGCGGCTGCGCTGCTGGCTCAGTACCACCAATCTTCCACGGCGCTCGAGTCGCTCAATAATGTCATGGACAAGAAAAGCGAGCGTCATGAGGGTAAATCCTACGTCGAAAAGCCCAGCTTCGAGGGCAATATTCGTCTCGAGAAAGTCACCTTGCGTTACCCCAATGAAGAGCGCGATGCCCTGCGCGAGGTGTCGATCCACGTCAAGGCGGGGGAGAAGGTGGCGCTGCTGGGGCGTATTGGCTGTGGCAAATCATCTCTCAACAAGCTGATCATGGGGTTCTATCAGCCGACGGCAGGGGCCGTGCTGGTCGACAACGTCGATATCCGCCAGCTGGATCCGCTGCACCTGCGCCGCCATATTGGCTATGTGCCGCAGGATGTCAGCCTGTTCTCGGGTTCCTTGCGCGAGAACATCGTGGCCGGAGGTGGAAATGACCGCGTGGATGACGAAGCATTGCTCAGGGCGCTGGAACTGGCGGGCCTGGAAGCGCTGGTGAATGGCCACCCTCATGGGGTGGATTTGCAGGTGGGCGAGCGCGGCCAGGCATTGTCTGGTGGGCAAAAGCAGGCGGTAGCCATTGCCCGAGCGCTGGTGCAGGACCCGCCCATTTTGCTGTTGGACGAGCCCACAAGCTCCATGGACAACGCCAGTGAAGAAGCCTTCAAAGCCAACTTGACCCGAATGTCGGCAGGCAAGACGATTCTTGTGGTCACCCACCGTACATCGCTGCTGTCGCTGGTCGATCGCATCATCGTCATGGATGCGGGCAAAGTGGTGGCCGATGGCCCCCGCGATACCGTGGTGGAGGCCTTGCGCAAAGGTCAGATCGGGAGGGCTTCCTGATGGCACGCAAACCTTCTACTACCTCCGAACAGAAAGGGTTCGACGCGATTGGCCGTTTTTCCGAAAAAGGACAAAAGCCATTTCGCCCTTTCATGGACAGGCTATTCGCCAAACGGGTCACCTCTGCGCACCTCAATCGTGACTGGGCAAGCGATACCGACTGGGCGCGCATGCAGCAAGAGCCTATCCGTGCGCGCTTGTTTCTTTATACGGTATTGCTGACCATCGTGGCACTGCTGACATGGTCCTATTTCGCCGCCATCGATGAAGTGACCCGAGGCACGGGCCGCGTCATTCCCGCGAGCCAGCTCCAGCGTATCCAATCCTTCGATGGCGGCGTGGTCAATCAGATCATGATTCGCGAGGGGCAGCTGGTCAGCGCGGGAGATGTGCTGATGCAGATCGACCCTACCCGCTTCGTCTCGGATTTCAGGGAAAACCGCGCCCAGCGTTTTGCGTTGGAAGCGCGCGCCGAGCGGTTAAGGGCGCTGGCCACCAATTCACCCTTCGAACCCTCCGATGAGCTGCGCGAAGAAGTGCCGCATATTGTTATGCAAGAGCGCGAAGTGTACGACAGCCGCCGCGAAGAGCTGCGCGAGCAGGAAAACGTGCTCAATGATCGTATCCGGCAGCGTCGAGAAGAGCTACGTGAAGCGCAGGCAAGACGAGATACGGCCCAGCGCGAAGCGAACATGGCCAGCCAGGAACTGAACCTGACACGTCCTTTGCTGGCATCTGGTGCGGTATCGGAAGTAGAAGTGCTGCGTTTGCAGCGGGAAGTATCGCGTGCCACGGGCGAGCGCAGTCAGGCAGATGCCTCGGTATCACGTTTGCAAGCTGCCGTGGAAGAGGCCGAAACCCAGCTGAGGGAGCTGGGGGCCGAGCGTCGCAGTGAGTGGCGTAATGATCTGGCCCAGGCGCTGGGTGATCTGAATGCATTGCAGCAGTCAGGCACCGGTTTGCAGGATCGCGTCCGGCTCACTGAGATTCGCTCACCGGTAGATGGCATCGTACAGCGCATCCACATCAATACGATTGGCGGTGTCGCTCAGCCAGGGCAGGAAGTCGTGGAAATCGTGCCCAGTGACGATCAACTGCTGGTGGAAGCGCGTATTGCTCCGCAGGACATTGCCTTCCTGCACCCAGGACAACCTGCCACCATCAAGCTCACTGCCTACGACTACGCGATTTATGGCGGCCTGCAGGCAGAACTCGAGCATATCAGTGCCGACACCATTACCGATGATGAGGGTAATACTTTTTATCTGGTTCGCGTACGCAGCCTGGAAAACGAAAGCGTCGCCGAACGGCTACAGGTCATACCGGGGATGACCGCTCAGGTGGATATCGTCACCGGTAAGCGAACCGTCATGCAGTTCATGCTGAAACCTGTTTTAAGAGCGTGGCGAGATTCCATGGGAGAGCGCTGATGAAACACTGGTTTATAACAACAGACGGGAGCTTGAAGGCGCGCTGGAAAAAAGCATTCCAAAATATGGAAGCTGTGACGCCAGGCATGTGGGGCCAGCACGTAGTGCCCAACGACCTTGTGTGGCTTTCCACTACCGTGGATAGCTGGCAACTCATGGTTCCTGCGCTGATAGAGCAGGGTGCCATCGTGGTGGTGCTGAGCTACAACCCCGACGACCGTGAAGCGCTAAGGGCATTGGACCTGGGCGCCAGAGGCTATGTGCATACCCTGGCGGCGGCTGATGTGCTGAACCAGGTGGCTCTGGTCGTTACCCATCAGGGTGTTTGGGTAGGGCAAGAGTTACTGGCGAAAGTCCTCGGTGGTACGTTCAAGGCTCTTCAGCAGCGCGTTGAACATGACCGTTATCAACACAGCGACTACCTACAGTTGCTCACCGAGCGAGAGCGTGGCGTTGCGTTGGCCGTGGCGCGTGGCGCCACGAACAAAGAGGTGGCCCGCCAGCTGGAGATCACGGAGCGCACGGTCAAAGCGCATCTGAGCGCTATTTTTCGAAAGCTGTCAGTACGTGATCGGTTGCAGTTGATTCTCAAGTTGGCGCCGGTGGCGGAGCATGCCCCTGACAACGTTGAGTGACCCGCTGTGGCTGCGTTTTTGGGGGCCACATCGTTGCACACCAAAGCATCCACTGTCAGTACCTCACCTCGTTCGTCACTTATACCTTCACTACTTATGCGAGCCATGACATGTTGGATCACGCCGTTCAGGAAGCACACGTTGCCCGTGAGGCTATCCACTCAGCCTTGCATGATGCTTTGCATGCTGTGGGACCTGACGTGTTGTCACAATGGCGGCATCAGCATGCCAGCGTAGCCCCTTTCGATTCACTGTTACTGGTCTCGGTGAGCGATGGCTATACGCGAGCTCAGGTAACGACGCTGACGGTCGATGTCAGCGCACTGCGGGCGGGCCAGTGGGAAGTACTGATGCCTGCGCTTGAACAAGCGATTACTCGGCTGCAGCGCAAATTCGAGCATCCGTTGGTGGGGTGTCGCATCGAGTGGCCTTTCGCCGTGCGTGAAGGTCGCTGGGGGGCGTTCAAGCAGGAGCTCAAGCGCTACAAGCGCAGCTACTTTCGCAGCGGTTTGGCGTTTGAAGGCAAGCGCGAACCCCGACTGCTGCTCAGTGAAATGGAGCTGAATGCCAACGCCTGCCTGTATGGTGGGCACCAGGTGGGTCATGCGCAAATCAATCAGGCCCATCTGGAGCGTTACTTCAAAGCCCGCCACGGCTCTAGTCAGATGCCAAGCTTTGCCGATGGGATGCCCATGTGGAGCTTTGCTACGGCTGGCGTCTTTTTGGCGCTTGGCGGTGAACAGCCGAGCCACCATCTTCTGAGCACGCAGCCCCGCTGCTGGGGGCGTCGTGAAACCCCGCCGTTGACGCCTGCCTCCACCGCTGAACTGATTGCCCGCTCGACGCGCTTTCTGGGTAGGCAGGTACAGGCGAATGGCCGCTATGTGTATGGCTATTTTCCCTGTTTCAATCGTGATATTGGTACCTATAACATACTGCGCCATGCCAGCAGCACCTACGCGCTGCTGGAGGGCTATGAAAGCTGCGTTGCTCAACGGCTGCTCGACGACGAAGCGCTAGGCCAGCTGCGTGACCAGATAGGGCGCGCGCTGGAAAGTTTGTGTGCCCACGATATCCTCCAGCGTGATGGCGCGGCCTATGTGGTCGATACGGGCAACATCATCAAGCTGGGTGCCAATGCAGTGGCTATCCTGGCGTTGGTCAAGTATCGGCAGGTGATGGACGATGACCGCTATGTCGGGCTGGCCGATGCGCTGGCACTGGGGATCGTCCGCATGCAGGAAGCCGATGGCAGCTTCGTGCACGTGCTGAATGCGCCAGATTTATCACTCAAGGAAAAGTCTCGGATCATCTACTACGATGGCGAAGCGGCCTTTGCTTTGATGCGGCTATACGGCCAAACCCGCAACCCCCAGTGGCTGGCGTGTGTCGTCAAGGCCTTTGACTATTTCATCGACAACGGCCATGAGCAGGCCCACGATCACTGGCTGGCCTACTGTACCAATGAGCTGGTGATGTACCGCCCCGAACGCCGCTATTTTGAATTCGCGGTGCGCAACGTAGCGGGGTACATCGACTTCATCCGCGACCGGATCACTACTTTCCCAACGCTGCTGGAACTCTCCATGGCGTTCCACAAGACACTGCTCACGCTGGAACAGATGCCGGAGCTTGCCGATGTGCTCGATGGCCTGGACATCGATGCGTTCTATCACGCGCTGCATACCCGCGCGAACTACTTGCAAAATGGATTCTTCTGGCCAGAAGTGGCCATGTACTTCAAGGCCCCGCACACCGTGCAAGACGGTTTTTTCATTCGTCATCACAGCTTCCGCGTGCGCATCGACGATGTCGAGCACTATCTCTCCGGTTTGGTGGCCTATCAGCAACTGCTGGGCCATGGTCGGCAAGCGAGTTTCAGGGTGGACGGGGGCAAGCTGGAGGCCGAATCACTGGCATCGACGACCAGCGGGCGCTGGCATGTGATGCCGCCGATGGGCTGGCAGGCCACAGGGCTATGTTGCAAGCAGGCGTTTTTCGCATCAGGCCATCTCGTGGTGGCGAGCGGCAGGGCCGACACAGGCTTTTTGACGGAAGCCGCCATAAAAGCGCTGGTGGAGCAGGGGGCCTCGGCCGTCATATGTGAACAAGCCGAGGTTTACCAAGCGCTTGGGGTGCCTATTCTGCAGGTAGAGGATGTCCAGGCAGCGGTACTCGCCATTGGGCAACATCAGCGTCGCCAGTTTCGTGGGCGAGTGGTCGGGGTGACGGGAAGCGCGGGCAAGACCACCGTGGTCGCGATGTTGGCACACGCTTTGGATGACGGCCCCGTGGGGCAGAGTCGTGGGAGTGCCAACTTGCCCATCGGGGTGGCCTGGAATCTGGCGTCCATGCCGCAAACGGCAAACTATTGGGCCGTCGAGATGGCCATTGGCTCCATGTCGGTCAATACAGCGCTGGCGCGGCCTGACCTTGCCATCATCACCAATATTGCTGCATCGCACCTTGTCTATCACCACTCTCTGGATGAAATCGCCCGAAAGAAAGCGCGCATCTTCAGGAGTATGGCACTAGGCGGGGTGGCCATTCTCTACCGCGACAGCGCCCACTACGGGTACCTCGCAGGGCAAGCACGACACTACCGCTTGACGGTGATCAGTTTTGGAGAGCATGAGGAAGCGGATGTTCGACTACTGGAATATCATGGGTTGAGCGGACAAGTCTGCATCGATGGCAATGCATATACCGTCGAGCTGGCTGCGGCAGGACGCCATATGATGTTGAACGCACTCGCTATTCTAGCCGTGGCCCAGCATGACCGGCTGCCCTTGGCAAAGGTCATCGAGCGGTTACGCACTTTTCAGGCGGTACCGGGCCGCGGTGAAGTCAAGCAACTGAATTACCAAGGAGTGCCTATCACCCTGCATGATGAAGCTTATAATGCCAATCCTCTTTCCATGCGCATGGCCCTGGAAGCCTTTGCTGCCTTGCCGGTCAAGGGAGAAAATAAGCTTTTGATTATTGGAGACATGCTGGAGTTGGGGGAGGAGGCAGAAGCGTTGCACCGTGAGTTGTCGCCACTGATTGCCGCATTGGCCACACGACGCGTGCTATTGTGCGGCCCTCTAAGCCAACCGCTGCTGGCCATGTTGGGTGGCGAAGATCAGGGCGTTTTTCACTACTCGGATGTAAAGGCACTCAAGCCGGAACTCATGCAACACTTGCAGCCCGGTGACCATGTGCTGGTCAAGGCCTCTCATGGCGTGGGACTTGCCTCACTGTTCGCGGCGCCGAATCTTGTTGGATAAGCTGGCTGGAAGGGAGCTCGCGCGTAATGGTATGGCGTTTGCTATCCTCCTGATAAGCGCTTTCTCCACCTTGGCGCAGCCTCAGCAGGGGGTTGGTGTTTGTCATACGCTGACACGAGAACCTGCACTGGCGAAGGTTGGGGCGATGCAGGTGCCAGGCTTATCGGGTTCATTGACGCACTTTGTCGTGCGAGACTCCGAACCACCTGTAGCAATAGACCTCATTCGACAGGACGATATCGCCACCCAACTAGCTGCCGCCAATGTGCTTTTTCATGAGGTGCTAGGACTAACGCCCCCGCTACAGATGCCGCGTTATCTACAGGCTGAGGAAATCGTGGTGATTCTGCGGAATGACCAGGTTCGCGGCGGCCAAGCCTATGACGAAGTAGTGCGTAACCCGGCTATTCCCGAATGCCATATTCGCATGGCCCTGGGCGGACGTGTTGAGGCCGCCACTAACCTGACACCAGCCCACGAGCTTTTCCACCTGTATCAAAACGCCCACATGATGTTCAAGCAAGGGTGGGTACACGAAGGGCTGGCACGCTGGTCGGAGTCGCTGCTGAGTGGTGACGTGCAGCCCGGTCCCCCTCTGCCTACGGCTAGTAGCGACCTGGAAAGCATCATGCAGTCGAGCTATGGCGCCGTGACCCTATGGCAACGATTATTTTATCTACTCGACCCCCAAGGCAGTATCTCGCTGCCCAGCTCACTGATGTCGCTGCGCTACCACGATGGCAGCCAGGTAGTGACATTGGACCATCTTCACGGTAGCCGCTTCGTCGCGCCCCTGTTCGAATCACTCCATCAGGCGAGCATTTCCCTGGCTGAACAACAGCAATGGCCCACTTACGGCTGGGCCGAAGCCGAGCAGCGCAGCTTGCAGTATAACCATGCCATTCTGGCGGCTTTATATCGGGCGATATCGGCCTACGCGCCGAAGGAGCATCAGCCTGAAGAGCTGCGTAGGTTCATGCAGCTGATCGATACCATGCTGAAAGAACGGGAGTGAAGGGTTACATGTCGGCAACCGAAGAGCAGAGGGCTCATCGTCGCCACCTACGCGACCTGATGTGGGCCCTTTTGGGTGAGGTGGTGCGACCATTCCGCTGGCAGGTAGGCGCCATTCTCTTGAAGCAAGTAACAGCGCAGATACTGTTGCTGGCCAGCCTGTTGCTACCTTGGCAGCTGTTACAAGTCTTGATGAGCGGTCAGAGTCGTTTGACCCGCGGGTTGCCTGCACAGTTTGGCGATAATGACAAGATGGCGATGCTATTGGCCTTGGCCGTTCTCTGCTTTTGCGCGTTTGCGCTAATGCAGTGGTGGGTCAAGCGCAGCATCTCACGTTTGTTCGACGCCCTTTTGCACAGGCTCAACAAGACACGTCTGGTAGCCAATCATCGGCCTTTGGGCAGGCGCATGCTGGCCATCGTGATGGGAGCGCTCTCCTCGACGTGCATTGCCCTCTTGTTTTGTTTGGTCATTGCCCTTTTGCACCCGGCGCTAGGGTTCCTGGCAGCGGTTTGCGTGGCCATCCTGGGATTTATCGTGGCGCGTTACTACCGCTTCGAAAAAGTGCCACAGCTTCAGGAAACGCTGCAAAGCAACGTATTGTCGGTCATCAATATCAGCTTTGCGCTTGGCTTTGTCATCCTGGTCATCGACTATCTGTATGGATCGGCGCGTCCCCTGTTCACACTGTTCGTTCTGCTGATTGCGTTGCGCCAAATGATGGCCGCCAGCGTCAACGGCATGGTCAACGCTCTGGGTATCATCAAACACGTTCAGCACATCAACATGCTGTTGCTCCCTCGCGCCCGGCAGGTAGCGATTGGCGAAGCAACGGACTTCCTCAAGCGCTTTGATGCGGCACGATTGACCCAATGGCTGCCCGGCTGGTTGGCCGAACGTCATCATCGCGTATTCGTCGATATCGTCGAGTGCCGTCTGCTGCACAGTCGTACCGTCGCCCATGTGCTGCTACGCACGCAGCAGGACAGCGCAAGCCCCTCCTACTGGCTGTTGAAATGTTACGTGCCTTCGCGAGAGAACGAAGCGCACCACGAAATTGCGCTGCTCGAAGAGCGCAATGCGGCGGCGGGAGCAGTGTCGTCTGAAATACCCAAACTGATCGGTCATGGCGACTTGCTCTGGTGCCATTACGTCGCTCTAGACATCGGCAGCCTGCGCCCGCAATGGCTCAACTCGGAAGAACGCAAACCCTGGCTGGCGGCGCTTCGCCAAACGTTACTGCAGACGCCGCTGTCACCGAGCCTGATAGCACAGTACCGAGCTACTTTTGCCACGTTGCCAGAACGCATGAGAAGCATTGATACGAACCGCTTTGATTATTTGATGCAGGACGATAGGCAAGGCTTTCAGATCACGCGTTTCCAGGAAAACTGGCCACATATGGTCGCGCTAGTCGAGAAGGTGCCACCCGGCCTCACGCTTCAGAACCCCGCCAGTGCACGCCTCGCATTGATAAACCAACAACCTCTATTACTCGACTGGCAAGGCTGGAGCCATGATACCCTGGGCGCCCATTGGCCCCTCTCGGCCAAACTCAATGGGGAAGTGCTCGCGCTGTTGTCGGCAAACTGGCCGCAGCTCACCCAAAGCCCCGAATGGGAAGCGCTGCACTCCCCGGAAGAGGCCACGCTCCACATCGCGCTGGCCGCGCGAGCCCATGAGTTTTGCCACCGCTGCCGCTTCGATAATGACGCGGGCGCCCTCAATATGATGGCGGGTCTGTTAAAGGCTCATGAATCCCTGCGCGCAGACCCATAACCTCCGTTACTCGTTTGCTTGACACGCAAATTTTGCCCGTTCATTGCGTATTGGCCACCGGTACAATAGGCAACCCCGTTGGCCAGCGCTACCTTGTTTACAATGCCGCCAATAGGCTTTTCTGCGTCTGCAGTCAGTCAGCCTCGGCAACCCCTTAATCGAGCGGTGGGTGGAGAACAAGACATGGCAACGGTAATTGCGATTTCAGGTCAAGCATGGGCACGCGACGAAGATGGCAACCTGCGTGAACTGCGCATTGGTGACGTCATTCAGGAGGGGGAAACACTCATTACCTCCGCCGATGGTCGCGTCGAGCTGGACTTTGCCGACGGCACCGGCGCCAACGTGGTAGAGGGCGGCCAGGAAGTCGCCGTTACCCCTGAGCTGAACACAGACGCCATTGTCGCCACCGATGCCAGCGCCCAGGACGACGACCTGGAAGCCCTGCTCGCCGCCCTCGAAGATGAAGACGGTGACCTGCTCGATCTCCTCGATGCTACTGCTGCCGGTGCTGGCGCAGGTGGTGGCGGTGGCGGCGGCAGCAGCTTCGTCCGCGCTGCCCGGATCGCCGAAGAAACCGACCCACAAAGCTTCAGCACCGAAGGCGGCTTGGAAGGCGCCGAATTCGTAGAGTTTGACGGAGGTGCTGCCGCTGCCGCTACTGCTGACGATACAGATGCCGACGCGGATGCCGATGCTGATGCGGATTCCGATGCGGATTCCGATGCGGATGCAGACGCCGACGCAGACGCAGACGCCGACGCAGATGCCGACGCAGATGCCGACGCAGATGCCGACGCAGACGCTGATGCCGATGCGGATGCGGATGCGGATGCCGATGCGGATGCGGATGCAGACGCTGACGCCGATGCGGACGCCGATGCCGACTCAGACGCCGATGCAGACGCAGACGCTGATGCAGATGCTGACGCAGATGCTGATGCGGATGCTGATGCTGATGCTGATGCTGATGCGGATGCTGACGCTGACGCAGACGCCGATGCGGATGCGGACGCCGACGCAGACGCCGATGCGGATGCGGACGCAGACGCGGATGCAGACGCTGACGCCGATGCGGATGCAGATGCAGATGCAGATGCAGATGCCGACGCGGACGCGGATGCGGATGCGGATGCGGATGCAGATGCTGACGCAGACGCAGACGCAGACGCAGATGCGGATGCTGACGCCGACGCGGATGGGGACGCCGATGCTGACGCTGATGCGGATGCAGACGCCGATGCGGATGCCGATGCGGATGCAGACGCTGATGCTGATGCGGATGCGGATGCTGACGCCGATGCGGATGCGGATGCTGATGCCGATGCCGATGCAGATGCCGACGCAGATGCCGATTCTGATGCGGATGCGGATGCGGATGCGGATGCCGATGCTGACGCGGATGCAGATGCTGACGCCGACGCGGATGCAGATGCAGATGCAGATGCCGATGCCGATGCCGATGCCGATGCCGATGCGGACGCCGATGCTGATGCCGACGCAGATGCCGATTCTGATGCGGATGCCGACGCAGATGCCGACGCAGATGCCGATGCTGACGCCGACGCCGACGCGGATGCAGATGCGGACGCAGATGCGGATGCAGATGCTGACGCCGACGCCGACGCCGACGCCGATGCTGACGCCGATGCGGATGCTGACGCCGACGCAGACGCTGATGCCGACGCAGACGCAGACGCAGACGCTGATGCCGATGCGGATGCAGACGCCGACGCCGACGCCGACGCCGACGCGGATGCGGACGCAGATGCTGACGCCGATGCGGATGCCGACGCGGATGCAGATTCAGATGCCGATGCGGACGCAGATGCTGACGCCGATGCGGATGCCGATGCTGACGCGGATGCAGATGCCGACGCGGACACGGATGCCGACGCAGACGCGGATGCTGACGCCGATGCCGACGCAGACGCCGACGCTGATGCAGACGCCGATGCCGATGCCGACGCTGACGCCGATGCAGACGCCGACGCAGACGCAGACGCGGACGCAGACGCTGATGCGGATGCCGACGCCGACGCAGACGCAGACGCCGATGCGGACGCCGACGCAGATGCCGATGCGGACGCCGATGCCGATGCAGATGCCGACGCGGATGCTGATGCCGACGCTGATGCGGATGCGGATGCGGACGCCGACGCAGATGCCGATGCGGACGCCGATGCCGATGCAGATGCCGACGCGGATGCTGATGCCGACGCTGATGCTGATGCGGATGCGGATGCGGATGCCGACTCAGACGCCGATGCAGATGCGGATGCAGACGCAGACGCTGATGCGGATGCCGACGCCGACGCAGACGCAGACGCAGACGCCGATGCGGACGCCGACGCAGATGCCGATGCGGACGCCGATGCCGATGCAGATGCCGACGCGGATGCTGATGCCGACGCTGATGCTGATGCGGATGCGGATGCGGATGCGGATGCGGATGCGGATGCCGACGCCGATGCAGATGCCGATGCCGATGCGGATGCAGACGCAGATGCCGACGCTGACGCAGATGCCGACGCAGACGCTGATGCAGACGCCGACGCCGATGCGGATGCGGATGCCGACGCTGATGCGGATGCGGATGCCGATTTGGAAGCCACCATCACCATCGACACCCTGGCGGGTGACGACGTGATCAACGGTGTCGAAGCGGCTGAGGGCAACCTCATCACCGTTACCGGCACCGTGGGCGGCGACGCCAAGGCCGGTGACACCGTCACCTTGACCGTGGGCGGCCAAGAATTTACCGGTCTGGTGGGCGAAGACCTCACCTACGCCATCGACGTGCCCGGATCGCTGCTGGCGGCCAACGACAGCATCAGCGCCACCGTGAGCGGCGAAGATGCTGCTGGCAACCCCTACAGCGCCGACGCCGAGCGTGACTACACCGTCAACCTGGACGCCACCGCCACCATCACCATCGACACCCTGGCGGGTGACGACGTGATCAACGGTGTCGAAGCGGCTGAGGGCAACCTCATCACCGTTACCGGCACCGTGGGCGGCGACGCCAAGGCCGGCGACACCGTCACCCTGACCGTGGGCGGCCAAGCGTTCACCGGCCTGGTGACCGCCGATGCCAACGGCAACCTGGTCTACGCCATCGACGTCCCCGGAGCGCTGCTGGCGGCCAACGACAGCATCAGCGCCTCTGTGAGCGGCGAAGATGCGGCGGGCAACCCCTACAGCGCCGAGACCGACAAGTCCTATGACGTGAACCTGGGCGCAGAAGCCACCATCACCATCGACACCCTAGCGGGTGACGACGTGATCAACGGTGCCGAAGCGGCCGAGGGCAACCTCATCACCGT
>NZ_BMXN01000024.1:0-290 GCF_014651775.1 Vreelandella hamiltonii | reverse complement strand
GGTGACGACGTGATCAACGGCGCCGAAGCGGCCGAGGGCAACCTCATCACCGTTACCGGCACCGTGGGCGGCGACGCCAAGGCCGGCGACACCGTCACCCTGACCGTGGGCGGCCAAGCGTTCACTGGCCTGGTGGGTGAAGACCTCACCTACGCCATCGACGTCCCCGGATCGCTGCTGGCCGGCAACGACAGCATCAGCGCCTCTGTGAGCGGCGAAGACGCTGCTGGCAACCCCTACAGCGCCGACGCCGAGCGTGACTACACCGTCAACCTGGACGCCACCGCCAC
>NZ_BMXN01000023.1 GCF_014651775.1 Vreelandella hamiltonii | reverse complement strand
TAAAAAGGCCACCTTCCGTGGCCAGAAAGTGACCGTTGACGCGGTGAATATGCCGCCCAGAGTGCTTTAGCCGCTCAGAGACGAATTGATCAGCGGTTCCTTAAGCGTGCTTATACAGAGTTTTCCGCTTTTTTAGGACTTGTTTTTAGTTTTTGGTTCTGAATTGAGCCTTTTCAGGCTGCGTTGGACAGCAAAAAACACGCTGTTCAAGCACTTGCCGGGCCTGCACTGCACAAGGTTGGGGCATAGGGTGTAAGCTTGCGGAAATTTTTACAGCTTGAGCCAGTTCGCTGGCGAATCAACAGAGGGAAAGTCCATGTTCACCGGTATTGTGCAAGGTATCGCCGAAGTCGTCGAAGTGCTGGAGCTGGAGGCGTTTCGTACCCACGTGGTGGCGCTGCCCGAAGAGCTGCGTGAGGGGCTGGAAATTGGTGCGTCGGTAGCACATAACGGGGTCTGTTTGACCGTCACGCGCATCGAAGGTGAGAAGGTCAGCTTTGATTTGATGCGTGAAACGCTGCGATTGACTAATCTTGGTGCAATCGAGGTGGGGCAATGCGTCAATATAGAGCGTGCAGCCCGTTTTGGTGATGAAATTGGCGGGCACTCCATGTCCGGGCACGTCATCTGTATGGCCAAGGTCGTGACCATCGAGGAAGCCCCCAACAATCGTCGGCTGTGGTTTTTGCTGCCCCCCTCGATGGCCAAGTTCGTGTTCGAGAAAGGCTACATTGGCGTGGATGGTATCAGCTTGACCGTGGGGGACGTACGGCCGGCTGGCGCTGGGGAAGGGGTGGAGTTCAGCGTCAACCTGATTCCCGAAACGCTGTCGCGCACCATGCTCAAGGAGCGACTGGTCGGGGACTGGGTCAATATCGAGATCGACCCGCAAACCCAGGTCATCGTGGAGACCGTGGAGCGGGTGCTGGCGAGTCGGCTGTAGAAAATTATCGGCCAGTGTTGACCAATCGGTTAGCTTATGGCCTGAAGTTTGCTAATCATAAGATAGGGGCGCTATCGCCCCTTTCATTCGCTGCACACGGGGTACTCGCATCGCGCAGTGCCTTTCGGTAGTATGTGCGGCTTTTCTCGCACCAAGGGACGCATCCAGCGTAAGCGCGAAGGATAAAAACGACATGAAATTTCTGGACAACTACTTCAAGCTCGCCGAGCAGAAGACCAACGTAAAAACCGAGGTGATTGCAGGGGTCACCACGTTCCTTACGATGGCCTATATCATCTTCGTCAACCCGAGCATTCTTTCCGAAGCCGGCATGGATTACGGTGCCGTGTTCGTGGCGACGTGTCTGGCGGCGGCCATTGGCTGTTTCGTGATGGGACTATGGGCCAACTACCCCATTGCCCAGGCGCCGGGGATGGGTTTGAACGCCTTCTTTACCTATGGTGTCGTGCTGGGAATGGGCTACACCTGGGAGGCCGCGCTGGGGGCGGTATTCTTCTCGGGCCTGACCTTCTTCCTGCTGAGTATCTTCAAAATTCGTGAGTGGATCATCAACTCGATTCCGCTGTCGCTGCGATTGGGCATTGCGGCGGGTATCGGCCTGTTCCTGGCGATGATCGCCCTGAAAAATGCGGGCATCGTGGTGTCCAATCCGGCGACCTACGTGGCGCTGGGCGACCTGTCCCAGCCGCCGGCCATTTACGCCTTGTTGGGCTTTTTCGTGATTACCGCGCTGGCCTACCTGCGCGTGACCGGTGCGGTGATGATCGGTATTCTGGGTGTGACCGTCATGGCCATGGTGCTGGGCCACAACCAGTATGGCGGGATCATGTCCATGCCGCCTTCCATCGCGCCGACGTTCATGGCCATGGATCTGATGGGTGCGCTGGACGTGGCCATGCTGAGCGTGATTTTTGCGTTCCTGTTCGTGGACCTGTTCGACACCTCGGGTACGCTGGTGGGCGTGGCGCACCGTGGCAAGCTGCTGGACAAGGATGGCAAGTTGCCGCGCATTGGTCGTGCCATGATGGCCGATAGCACGGCGTCCATGGCCGGTGCTGCGCTGGGTACTTCCACCACGACCAGTTACATCGAGTCGACAGCGGGCATTGCCTCGGGCGGCCGTACCGGTCTGACGGCGGTGGTCGTTGGCGTACTGTTTTTGATCAGCCTGTTCTTTGCGCCGCTGGCGGGTTCCATTCCGGCCTATGCCACGGCGGGCGCTCTGCTGTACGTGGCGGTGCTCATGGCGGGTAGCCTGGCGCATGCCAACTGGGAAGACCCCACAGACGCCGCGCCGGTGCTGATCGCTGCGCTGGCCATGCCGCTGACCTTCTCGATTGCCGAGGGTATTGCCCTGGGCTTCATCAGCTACGTTGCCATCAAGACCCTGTCAGGCCGGTTCAGCGACCTGAATCCGGCAGTGGTCGTGCTGGCGCTGCTGTTTGCAGCAAAATTCCTGTTCCTGGGCTAACTGCCCGCATTTTGACTAATCAATGAGAGACGCGATGAGCATCTACGGCGATTACATTAAGTCCGTTATTCGCACGGTTCCTGACTGGCCAGAGCAAGGAGTGAACTTCCGTGACATCACTCCGCTGCTGCAAAACAGCGCTGCCTTTCGCAAGCTGATCGATAGCTTCGTGCACCGCTACCAGGAGATGAACCTGGATGCCATCGCGGCGATTGACGCTCGTGGCTTCATTATTGGCGCCCCGTTGGCCTATGAGCTGGGCTGCAGCTTCGTGCCGGTGCGCAAGAAGGGCAAGCTGCCGTTCAAGACGATCAGCGAGACCTATACGCTGGAGTATGGTCATTCGGAAGTCGAGCTGCACGCCGACGCTTTTCAGCAGAATGACCGTATTTTGTTGATGGATGATCTGATTGCCACCGGCGGTACCATGCTGGCAGCGGCCAACCTCATTCAGCGCTGCGGCGGCCAGGTCGTCGAGACGGCAACGATCATCGACCTGCCTGAACTGGGTGGCTCTACCAAAATTCGCGATGCGGGCTATAGCGTATTCGCGGTCTGTTCCTTTAATGAAGACGAGTAACGCCCCATGAGCAGCGAACGCTACCACCAACACTTCACCGTCTCCTGGGATCAGATTCATCGTGACGTTCGTCAGCTGTGCCATTTGCTGATCGAACGTGACTTCAAGGGGATCGTGGCGATTACCCGAGGCGGATTGATTCCTGCGGCGCTGATTGCCCGTGAACTCAACATCCGCCTGATCGACACGATCTGCATCAAGAGCTACGACCACATGAACCAGGGTGGCCTGGACATCATGAAGGGTGTCGACCACGACGGCGAAGGCTGGCTGCTGGTGGATGATCTGGTCGACACCGGCAAGACGGCGCGTGCGGTGCGTGAAATGCTGCCCAAGGCGCATTTCGTGACCATCTACGCCAAGCCCGAAGGTCGGCCGCTGGTGGATCAGTACCTGACCGAAGTGGCACAGCAGTGCTGGATTCAGTTCCCCTGGGACATGGGCATTGCCTATGTCGAGCCTCTCGCCGACCAGATGAAGAAGTAACATGTCGACTCCGCTACCCAATGACTGGCAACAGTGGCTGGGGCAAGAGTTCAAGGCCGACTACATGTCGGCCTTGAAAGCCTTTCTGGCTCAGGAAAAAGCGGCCAAGAAGGTCATTTATCCTCATTCGTCCCACTGGTTTCGTGCGTTCGAGCTGACCCCGCTGGCCTCGGTCAAGGTGGTCATTCTCGGTCAGGACCCCTACCACGGCCCCAACCAGGCACATGGCCTGTGTTTTTCGGTGCAGCCAGGGGTGCCGGTGCCGCCGTCGCTGGTCAACATCTATAAAGAGTTGGCGGCGGACGTAGGTTTTACACCGGTGCGCCATGGCTTCCTGGAACCCTGGGCCAAGCAGGGCGTGTTGTTGCTGAACACTGCGCTGACCGTGGAGCAGGGCAATGCAGCGTCGCATCGCGGCAAGGGCTGGGAGTCGTTCACCGACCGGGCCATCGAAACCGTCAGCCAGCACGGCGAGCCCTGTGTGTTTCTGCTCTGGGGCAGCCATGCCCGCCAGAAGAAAGCGCTGATCGATACCCAGCGCCATTTGGTACTGGAGTCGCCACATCCTTCGCCACTGTCGGCACACCGTGGTTTCTTCGGTAATCACCATTTTTCCAAGGCAAATCAGTTCCTCCAGCAGCAGGGCCGTACGCCTATTACGTGGCAATTGCCGGAAAAGCCTTAACCTGATGGTCAGTTGCGGGTAGAATGGCGCGCAATTTTGATCGCGTGTCGATGCGATCCTGATTGCCATCCCGAATCCCCTGTAGTGAGGAAGTCCCATGAGTGTGTACGCCATTAACCATCCGCTTGTTCAGCATAAACTGGGACTCATGCGTGAAGCTGACCTGAGCACGAAAAGCTTTCGTGAATTGGCGGGTGAGGTGGCCAAGCTGCTGACCTACGAAGCGACCAAGGGTCTGGAGCTTGAAAATCACGAGATTCAGGGATGGAACGGTGAGCCTATCGCGACACAGCGCCTCAAGGGTAAGAAGGTGACCATCGTGCCTATCCTGCGCGCAGGCCTGGGGATGCTGGAAGGCGTGACCGACCTCATCCCCAGTGCGCGGGTTAGCGTGGTAGGCCTTTATCGTGATGAGGAAACGCTGCAGCCGGTGCCATACTTCGCCAAGTTTGCCAACGATATCGAAGAGCGTATGGCCATCGTCATCGACCCCATGCTGGCGACCGGTGGTTCCATGGTGGCGACACTGGACATGCTGCGTGAGCGCGGTTGTGAACACATGAAAGTGATCGTGCTGGTGGCTGCCCCTGAAGGGATCAAACGGGTGCAAGATGCTTATCCTGATGTAGAAATCTACACCGCGTCGGTAGATGACCGACTCGATGAGAATGGCTACATCGTCCCCGGCTTGGGAGATGCCGGCGACAAGATTTTCGGAACGCGTTAAGCGCTCCGTGACATACAGCCCCTTACGCGCCGCGTTGGGGGCATTTTTTTGCCTCCGTTATCTACGATAGACCTTCCTGGAGTGGTGCAATGACAACGAATAGTGCACAAGAGTCGTGGCCTAAACTACTGCTGACCGGCGGACAAATGCTGTTCGTCGCGTTTGGTGCCTTGGTGCTGGTGCCGCTGCTGACGGGCTTGGACCCCAGCGTGGCCTTGTTTACCGCTGGGGTGGGCACGCTCGTTTTCCACGGCATTACGCGCCAGACGGTGCCGGTCTTTTTGGCTTCTTCCTTCGCTTTCATTGCCCCCATTCAGGGGTCGATTGCCAGCTTTGGAGTCTCTGCCACCATGGGCGGGCTGATGGCCGCCGGGTTGGTATACGTGGCCATTTCACAGGCCGTTCGACTGAAAGGCACGGCCTGGTTGCACCGCTTGTTGCCACCGGTGGTGGTGGGGCCGGTCATCATGGTCATTGGTCTTGCTCTGGCGCCAGTGGCGGTCAGCATGGCCACGGGTGAAACCAGTGACAACATTGGTTACGGTGCGGCGATCTTTCTCTCCATGGCCAGCCTGTTGGTGACCCTGGTGCTGGCCGTCTTCGGGCGTGGCTTGCTGCGTCTGGTGCCCATCATGGGCGGTATTGCGGTGGGCTACGTACTGGCCCTGCTGATGGGGGTGGTCGATTTTGCCCCGGTCAGGGAAGCGGCCTGGCTGTCGGTGCCCAATTTCACTGCCCCCAGTTTTCACTGGGCCGCAATTCTGTTCATGATTCCGGTGGCGATCGCCCCCGCTGTGGAGCATATCGGCGACATGGTGGCGATTGGTTCGGTGACTCGCAAGAACTACCTGGAAAAACCCGGCCTGCATCGCACGCTGCTGGGTGACGGCCTGGCTACTACCACGGCGGCGCTGTTCGGTGGTCCGCCCAATACCACTTATTCCGAAGTGACCGGCGCGGTGACGCTGACCAAGGCGTTCAACCCGAAATACATGGTGATTGCCGCCGTGCTGGCCATCGTGCTGGCATTCGTCGGCAAGCTGGGTGCCTTGCTGCAAACCATTCCCGGTCCGGTGATGGGCGGCATCATGACTCTGCTGTTTGGCTCGATTGCCGTGGTGGGCATGAATACCCTGGTGCGCGCAGGGCAGTCGCTGACGGCGGCGCGTAATCTGGTGGTGGTGTCGCTGATTCTGGTCTTCGGCATTGGCGGCATGCAGTTCGGGGGTGGTCAATTCACCTTGCAGGGCGTAAGTTTGGCAGCCTTGGTGGGCATTGCGTTAAACTGGCTGTTGCCTGCAGAGAAAGAAGGCGAATAGTCGCTCAGTTGACGAGGTATGCCATGAAAGAGCCACCAAACTGTGCGTTTCCGGTGCTGGGCGTCGCCGCGTGGAGCGGGACGGGAAAGACCACACTGCTCGAACAGCTGCTGCCTCGGCTGCGAGCACTTGGCCTGTCGGTGGCGGTGATCAAGCATGCCCATCACCAGTTCGAGGTGGATCAGCCTGGCAAGGATAGTTACCAGTTGCGCAAGGCCGGAGCGGCCCCGATGCTGGTGGCATCGAGTCGCCGTCTGGCACTGATGATGGATCTGCCGACAGAGGAAGAGCCGGATCTGGCGTATCTGCTTTCGCTCATGGCACCGCATGCACCTGACCTGGTCATCGTCGAAGGTTTCAAAGCCTGGCCCATCGCCAAGCTGGTGCTCTACCGAGAGGGCATTGGTGATGCGCACATCCTCGATGACCCGCATGGGGTGGGCGTTGCGCTGAGTGGCGCGGCGCCTGTGCCTCTGCGTGAGGATGTGATGCGGCTGAACCTCGACGACATTGATGGTATTGCCCGCTGGGTGTTCGACTGGGCTGCCGAGCAGCGCCACTCTCTGATTGATAGCAAAAGGTGACACGATGCAGTTAACCCACCTCAATGCCCAAGGCGAAGCCAACATGGTCGATGTTGGCGACAAGGCTGAGACACGCCGAGAGGCCGTCGCCTCTGGACGAATCGTGATGAGCGCTCAGACGCTTCAGCTGCTGACGGACGGTGCCTTGCCCAAGGGTGATGTGCTGGCCACGGCGCGCATCGCCGGTATTCAAGCGGCCAAGCGTACCCATGAGCTGATACCGCTGTGCCACGCCTTGGCGCTTTCCAAGGTGTCGGTGGACTTCGAGATCGACCACGACAACGGTTGGGTCAACGTTACGGCGCTGTGCCGCCTGAATGGCCGGACGGGGGTAGAGATGGAGGCCCTGACGGCCGTGTCCGTGGCATGCCTGACGCTATATGACATGTGCAAGGCCGTCGATAAAGAGATGCGTATCGAAGCCGTGCAGTTGGAGAGCAAGCAGGGGGGTAGCCGGGGAGATTACCAGCGCCTGATGCCCGCGCCCATCGTGACCGGCGAAGGGGCATCGGGGGAAGTAAGCCTTGGGGAGCGTTGCTCATCTCCCTGCGTGCGGGTCAAGTTTCTGGCCGAGCTGCGCGAGCGGGTCGGGGAAAGCGATGTGTCGGTGGATCTGGATCGTTTGCCGAGCCGCAACGTCGCGGGCCTGAAGGCGGCGCTCAGCGCTCAGGATGCGCGCTATGCGCTGTTGTCCGATCAGCGTACGTTATGTGCCATCAACCAGGTCATGGCCAGCGACAGTTCGCGCATTACCGACGATGACGAAGTGGCGTTCTTCCCACCGGTCACGGGAGGCTAAGCCATGGCGCTGCTTGAGCATCCGCATAAAGCGCTCGTGGTCGAGGTCACCGAGGACAGCTTCTCCATGGCGCATGGCTACGAGCAGGCGCTTCGGGGTCGCACGGATATCGGCGCGGTGGTCAGCTTTACCGGGCTGGTGCGCGACTTCAACGAGTCGCCCGATGTACTGGGCTTGACGCTGGAGCATTACCCCGGAATGACCGAGCGCAGCCTGATGGAGATCGCCGAGCAGGCCTGGCAACGCTGGTCGCTCCAGGCGGTGCGCATCATTCATCGGGTGGGAGATTTGGCGCCAGGTGACCCTATCGTTCGCGTGCTGGTCGCCAGTGCCCATCGCCGGGATGCCTTCCTGGCCTGCGACTTCGTCATGGACTATCTCAAGACCCAGGCGCCGTTCTGGAAAAAGGAGCGCGCACGCCAGGGGACGTATTGGGTCAAGGAGCGCAAAACCGATCAGCAGGATGCCGAGCGCTGGTCGTGAGCTGCTCTTCAGCCTGCTGACCTGGAAAGGGACTACTGTTGGTCCAGTTCCTCTTCGGTGGGCATGTCGGCGGCCATGATCTGCAGGTGCACCTCAGGCATGTGCTGAAGGTGGTTGGCCAGCCAGTGCATCAGGCGCGGTTGCAGCGCCTGGCGCAAGTCTGCCAGGGTCTCGGCCTCGATCTCTTCCAACTGCTCGTCCAGCCAATCGCTGAAACTCTCCTCATCCAGCGGGCTGGCCCCCGTGGTATCCAGCATCATCCGCCCGATGCGCCACCAGCCGGTCTCGGTGGCGGTGACCGGTAGCGCCAGAAACAGGCTGCCGCGCCGTGAACCAGACGACTGATGTTCGAGGCCAGGGTGGGGCCTTACGCTGTTTTGATCGACGATGCAGGGCGGCTGTGGATGGCGCGTTTCCAGGCGCAGGCCCTGATTGTCCAGCAGGATCAGGTCGCCATTGACGGGCGTAAGGGGGGCACTGATGCCTAGCTGCTCGGCGAGTGCCTGATGAGCCTGCTGATGACGCGCTTCACCATGCACGGGTAGCAGGGCCTTGGGGCGCACCCATTGATAGAGCTTTTTCAGCTCCTCCTGGGCTGGGTGTCCCGTGGCATGCAGCTCGGGATGATTGTTTTCATCGAAGAGATCGACACCCAGCTGTAACAAACGTTTTTTAAGCTGTTCGATGGGGCGCTCATTGCCCGGGATGGCCTTGGCGGAAAAAATGACGCTGTCACCGGGCTCCAGGTCGACGAAGGGATGACGGCGTTGCGCCAGTCGTTGAAGCGCAGCGCGTGGCTCACCCTGACTGCCCGTGGCAATGATCACGACTTCTTCGGGGGGTAAATAGCCAAGATCGTGGGGCGGTACCAGTGCCGGAAAATCGTCCAGGTAGCCCAACCCTCTGGCCACGCTCACCATGCGCTCCATGGAGCGGCCCATCAAGCTGACGCGGCGTCCGCAGGCTTGTGCGGCACGCCCGATGGCCAGAACCCTCGCCAGGTTGCTGGCGAAACACGACACCACGACGCGCCCCTTGCACTTCGCAAGGGTGCTGGCCAGTGCCTTGGCGACATCGCCTTCGCTGGCCGACTGCCCTGGCATGGGGGCGTTGGTGGAGTCACCCACCACCAGGTCCAGAGGGGCCAGCGCGCGGAAATGGGCGGCATTCACCGGCGCGCCGATGAGCGGCTCCGGGTCCAGTTTCCAGTCACCTGTGTGCAGAACCCGATAGTCGCCTGCCTGCATCATGATGGCGCAGCTTTCAGGTATGGAGTGGGTGACACTCAAGTAACGCAGGGTAAAGGGCCCGCGCTCAACTGCATCGCCGGGTTCGATGATTTCGATGGCAGCGCTGCTGAGCTGGTGTTCGGCAAACTTGTGGCGCAGCAGGCCCGCTGCCAGCGGGGTGGCAAAAATGGGGCAGCCCCAGCGCGGCCATAGCCAGGCCACGGCGCCGATGTGGTCTTCATGACCATGGGTGATGAACAGCGCGGCAGGCGTGATACCGAGGGTCTGCAGGGTGTCGGTGTTGGGTACCTGCAGCGGCGAGTTGGGCAGATCCTGACGAATCATCATGCCGCAATCGACGGCGATCCACTGATCGTCGTATCCATACAGCGTAAGATTCATTCCAATTTCACCGCATCCACCTAGCGGAAGCAGGTGCAGGGGCGGGCGGCGACGGGGACGAAGTTGAACGCGTGGTGGATGCATCGGTCATGAAAAGCCTGGGAAGTAATCTCTTAACTATACGGGAAGGGAGGGGCCTGTAACAATCATCGCGGCACTGCACCACAGTGCTTGGTCGCAGCGCTTGCGTTACACTAGCGCGCCTGGTGAGGCTTGCCTGTCGGCAGGTAAGTCCCTGGCGAACGTGCCGTTACATACGCAAGAGTGTTCATTGATGTCTCATTATTACCGTTTAGTTGTGTCGTGCCCGGATCAGGTGGGCATCGTGGCGCGTGTTTCCAGCTTCATTGCCCAGCAGGGCGGCTCGATTACCGAGGCCAGCCAGCACTCCGACCTGGAGACGGGTCGCTTTTTCATGCGTTACGAAATTCTCGCCGATTCATTGGGCATGTCGGCCGAGGCGCTGCGCACGGCGTTCGAACCCGTCGCCGCCGAATTCGATATGCAGTGGTCACTGGTGGACACCCAGAAGCGCCGCCGCGTGGTGTTGATGGTGTCGCGGGAATCCCACTGCCTGGTGGATCTGCTGTATCGCTGGCAGGCAGGCGAGCTGGATTGCGATATCGTCAGCGTCATTTCCAATCATGACGACATGCGTTCGCTCACCGAGTGGTACGGCATTCCTTATCATCACGTGCCGGTGGACCCGGCCAACAAGCAGGCGGCTTTCGAGCAGGTACAAACCCAGATCGATGCGGCACGGGCCGACTGTGTCGTGTTGGCGCGGTACATGCAGATACTGCCCCCCTCGTTGTGCGAGCGCTATGCCGGACGCGTCATCAATATTCATCACAGCTTCTTGCCCTCCTTTGCCGGGGCAAAGCCTTACCACCAGGCTTACGAGCGTGGCGTCAAGCTGATCGGTGCCACCTGCCATTACGTGACCGAAGAGCTGGATGCGGGGCCCATCATCGAGCAGGATATCCATCGGGTAAGCCACTGCCACACGCCCACCGACCTGGTGCGCTTTGGCCGTGATGTGGAAAAAGCCGTGCTGGCTCGCGGCCTGCGCTGGCATCTGGAAGACCGCGTATTGATTCACGGTAACAAGACCGTCGTGTTCAGCTAACTCGCCCACCGGGGAGGGGCGCCATGTCCTTTGCACAAAGCGTGCTGGCCACCTGGGCACTGCTGGTTACCTGGCTGGTGTCGGCAGGTGCGCTGGGGTGGGTGCTTTGGCAGCGCCCCTGGCAGCCGCTGCTGGAAGATACCGGTTTGCAGCATCGCTGGATGGCCGCGACGCTTGCCGTGATGCTGATGTGGCAGCTGCGGGCCCAGGCGGTCGATTGGTTGACCCTGCATCTGGTGTTCACGGTGCTGATGACATTGGTGTTCAAGGTGCCCCTGGCCTTGATCAGCAACCTGCTGCTCAACGTGGCGATGGTGGTGATCGGGCGCAATGCCTGGGAGCTGTTGGGGCCCAACGTGTTGGTGACGGGACTGGTGCCCGCCGTGATCACGGGGGTGGTATGGCGTATCGTGGATCGCCGCTTGCCGGACAATCTGATGGTGTTTCTGTTTGCCTGCGGTTTTTTCGGTGCTGCGCTGGCCACGCTAGGAGGCGGGCTGGCGGCCGTGGGGCTGATTCTGGTGGCGGGCACCGACCCTGAAGCGATCTATCTGGCTCAGGAGTATGCCCGCTTTTTACCCTTGCTGATGCCCTCGGAAGCCTTCATCACCGGCATGCTGCTGAGTATCTTGCTGGTCTACCACCCGCACTGGGTCGCCACGTTCAACGACCATCGTTACATCGATATGCAGTAGGCGGTGGCTTGGTCCAGTGCCCTGGCCCAGTATTTTAGCCCAGTGCCTGGCCGTTCCCGCCTCGGATGACGCCTACCCCGACGCCTTCGATATCCAGCTGTTGAGTTCTCAGGTCGATTTCGATGGGGGCGAAGTCTTCGTTCTCGGCGAGCAGCGTGACGTGATGCCCCTGGCGTTTAAAACGCTTGACCGTGACTTCGTCTTCCAGGCGCGCGACGACGATCTGACCGTCACGCACGCGGTCGGTACGATGCACCGCCAGCAGATCGCCTTCCAGAATGCCCACGTCCTTCATCGACAGGCCGCGAACTCGCAGCAGATAGTCGGCCTTGGGGGTGAAGTACTCTGCAGGGAGCGGGCAGTAACGGTCGATATGCTCCGCTGCCAGAATGGGACTGCCTGCCGCGACTTCGCCAATGACCGGCAGCCCGTTGGGCGTGGCATCGTTGGCGGCGCTGGCAGGCTCGGCTGCCGGGGGCGTGGCGTCGAGCGGTTCCTGGTTGGGCAGGCGAATGCCGCGGGACGTATTGCGAATGATGCGAATGGCACCTTTGCGCTCCAGAGCGCGCAGATGCTCTTCGGCGGCGTTGGGGGAACGAAAGCCCAGCGCCTTGGCGATTTCGGCGCGGGTAGGGGGGTAGCCAAGCTCGCCCATGGTCTTCACGATAAAATCATATACATGCTGCTGGCGTGCGGTGAGTGGGCGTGACATATCAGACTCCAAACAGTGAAAAGACAGTCGCTACATGTCCGTAAAATCAGTATGTGTTTAAGTATACAGTATGTTGCTCTGTCCAGTACATGATGAGTTGCAATCCGTACCGGGGACGCGGCCTGAACCTTGAGCGGGATAATCGTTTGAGCCAGCAGGGGTAATGGCATACTATTCGCCAACGCGATCGCCATGTTTTAAACACCTGTTTTGGGAGGGCGCTATGGCCCAGTCGGATACGGTCACACGTATTTTGGATACGGCAGAGGTGCTCTTTGCAGAGCGGGGGTTTGCCGAAACATCACTGCGCAATATCACCAGCAAAGCGCGGGTCAACCTTGCTGCCGTCAATTATCACTTCGGGTCGAAGAAAGCGCTGATACAGGCGGTATTTGCCCGTTACCTGGACCCGTTCTCCGAACGCTTCCATACTGCGCTCGACGAGCTGGAAGCGCGCTACGAAGGCCAGGCCATTCCTCTGGAGGTGCTGCTGGAAACCATGGCCACCACCGTGCTGGCCGTGCCTGCCGAGCGGCATAGCCTGAAAGTGTTCATGCGGCTGCTGGGGCTGGCTTACAGCCAGGCGCAAGGACACCTGCGTCGCTACATTCAGCAGCAGTATGGCGATGTCTTCACGCGCTTCACGGAGCTGGTGCGCCGGGCGACCCCCGAGCTGCCAGATGCCGAGCGTTTCTGGCGGCTGCACTTCATGCTGGGCACGGTGATTTTCACTCTGTCTGGCCTGGATGCACTGCGCGATATCGCCGCCAAGGATTATCAAGAGCAGGTAACGGTACGCGACTTGATCCGACGTCTGCGCCCCGTCGTGGTGGCGGCCATGAGCGCGCCGATGCCGTTGCCCGCAGCAACCGTGGATGAGAAGCCCCATGCACACGCCCAGATTGGCTGACCTGCCGCCCGTTGAAGGTGGCTGGATGGAAATCGACACCGAGGCCCAACGCCTGCGCTGGTGGCAGGGGAGCGCGTTAGAGCACGAATGCGCCATTTCGACGGGCAAGGCCGGCGTAGGGCAAGAAGAGGGCAGTGGACGTACTCCGTTGGGTTGGCACTACATTCGAGCAGCGATTGGCGATGGGCAACCCGAGGATGCGGTCTTTCGGGGGCGTCGTTGGACCGGAGAGGTCTACTCTGCCGATTTGGCGGTCGAATTCCCCGAGCGCGACTGGATCTTGACCCGCATACTGTGGCTATGTGGCCTGGAGCGCGGTATCAATCGCGGCGGCTGTGTCGATTCCCAGCGTCGCTACATCTACCTGCACGGTACTCCCCCTGACCAGCCCATGGGCCTTGCTGCTTCTCACGGCTGTGTGCGTCTACGTAATCCCGACCTGCTCTGGCTTTTCAAACGGGCTGTGCCGGGTACGCCAGTATGGCTGCATTGACGTTTTCCCCGCTGGCATACTCCACATTTTGAAAGATCACACGGGTGGTCTAGAATGACGCCCTTTTTCCTGGACCCAGTACGATGACTCAACCTTTAGGCCCGGTCATGCTCGACCTGGAAGGCCAGACCCTGACCAAGGAAGACAAGCGCCTGCTGAAGAATCCCGCGGTAGGTGGCGTGATTCTGTTTGCTCGTAACGTGGAAAGCGCCACCCAAGTGCGGGAGCTGTGTGACAGCATTCGTCGTGTGCGCGGCGACCTGCTATTGGCCGTCGACCAAGAGGGCGGTCGGGTCCAGCGTATCCGGCAAGGCGTGACGCGCCTGCCGCCCATGGCTCGGATTGGCGACGTGTTTGCCCATGATCAGTCGGTAGGGCTGGCGCTGGCCAAAGATACCGGCTGGCTGCTGGGCATGGAAATGGCCGCCTGTGGCCTGGACATCAGCTTTGCCCCCGTGCTGGACGTGGACAGCGGTATTTCCAGCGTGATCGGGGAGCGCAGCTTCAGCCGAGACCCTCAGCACGTCGCCTTGCTGGGGCAAGCCTTCGTGCACGGATTGCATGAGGCGGGAATGGCAGCTGTGGGCAAGCACTTTCCCGGCCACGGCGGCGTGGGGGCCGATTCGCACACCGCCCTCCCTGTCGATGAGCGTCCGCTCTCGGCCATCAAGGAGCACGACCTGGTGCCCTTCAGCCAGCTTGCCACGCTGCTCAACGGCGTCATGCCCGCCCATATCGTCTACTCTGCCTTCGATTCGCGTCCGGCCGGTTTTTCGCCCAGTTGGCTAGGCATGCTGCGTGAGTCGCTGGGCTTCAAAGGCTGCATCTTCTCGGATGACCTGAGCATGGCGGGGGCTCATGAGGCGGGTGGCCCCGCCGAGCGTGCCAAGGCTGCCCTGGCAGCGGGCTGCGACATGCTGCTGATCTGCAACGACCGTGAGGCTGCGCTGGAAGTGGTGCAGGCCTGTCATGACGTATTCAACAAGCGGCCCGCCAAGCTGCGTTATGGTCGCGCGCGACCGCAGCTGGAAGCACTGGCCGCGCTGGGCCGTTGGCGCAAGACCCACGCCAGGCTGGAAGCGCTGGTCGCTGACGCCAGCTAATTGACCCATAGACTGTTTTGGAGAGGCTCGATGTCCAAATTGGATAAAGAGGCGCTGGAGTCGCTGGACTCCATGCGCGAGTTGATGGACAACGCCGACTGCTTGATTTCACAGGAGCAGGTCGAGCGTGCGCTGGACCGTATGGCGGAAGAGATTACCCGAGACCTGGGCGATAAGCTGCCGGTTTTCTACTGCGTCATGAACGGGGGGTTGATCACCACCGGTCATCTGCTGACGCGTCTGGGTTTCCCTCTGGAAGTGGACTACCTGCACGCTACCCGCTACCGCAATGAACTGCGCGGCGGCGAGCTGTTCTGGCGGGTCTCTCCGGAAGTCCCCATGGCGGGTCGGCATGTGGTGATCGTCGACGATATTCTCGATGAAGGCGCCACCCTGGCGGCCATCCTGGCGTACTGCAAGGAAGCCCAGGCTGCCAGCGTGACCACTGCCGTCCTGGTGGACAAGCAGCACGACCGCAAAGCGGTGCCTGGCCTGAAGGCCGATTACTGCAGTCTGGAAGTCGCCGACCGCTACGTCTTCGGTTTCGGCATGGACTACAAAGGCTACTGGCGGAATGCCCCGGGGATTTTTGCGCCCAAGGGCATGTAAAGCACTGGCCTAGCGGGGCGAGAAACGTCTTGCCAGGCCGGTTTCGGCAATCATGCGGGTGGAGATCTCCTCCACGGAGAAGCGTGTGGTGTCGATGAAAGGAATGTTCATGCTGCGGTAGAGCGATTCGGCCTGCTCGACTTCCTGCAGGCACTGATCCATGGAGCTGTAGCGGCTGTTGGGGCGACGCTCGTTGCGAATGGCCGCCAGTCGCCGAGCATCGATGGTCAAGCCGAACAGCTTGTGCCGGTGCGGTGCCAGCGCTTTCGGCAATTTCAAGTGGCCATCTTCATCCAAGTCGTCCTCGGTCAGCGGATAGTTGGCCGCGCGAATGCCGAATTGAAGCGCCAAGTACAAGGACGTCGGCGTTTTACCGCAGCGAGATACCCCCACCAGAATGATGTCTGCCTTGTCGTATTGATGGGTGCGGGCACCGTCATCGTTATCCAGTGCAAAATGCACCGAGTGGATACGGTCCATGTAGACATCGTCGCTGCCTATGGAGTGGGTGCGCCCCACGCTATAGGAAGAGTGCGTTCCCAGCTCTTGCTCCAGCGGTTCCAGAAACGTCGAGAAGATATCGACCTTGAAGCCGGAGGCCTGTCGGATGACGTTGCGGATCTGCTGGTCGACGATGGTGTCGATGATGATGGGGCGAACACCGTCGCGCATCGCGGTGGACTCGATGATTTCGGCGACGGCCTGAGCCTTTTCCAACGTGTCGATGTAGGGCTTGGTGATCATGTTGATGTCCACGTCACTGAACTGCGCCAACAGGCTGCGCCCCAGGCTTTCTGCCGTGATCCCCGTGCCATCGGAAATAAAAAAGGCTGTTCGTTTCATAGTCTGTCCGCCACCCTCATCCAACTGATTTACGAACGCTCATTGTGTGCCGTGCGCCATGGCAGTACAACGTTTTCGAGTGCAGGGGGTTTTCGTGAGCAGGGTTTGCGTGTGCAGGGTACTTGCGATTGGGCTCGCAATTGTGCTCGCGCAAACAGGTCTGCGTCCTGTCCTGACTACATAAACGCCGTGTTTCCGGCCGTTGTTGTAAAAATCCTCCACTCCCTGCGCTGTTAGACCAATGGCGAATAGGGGGCCGCGATGCTAGGGTGACAGCGTGAATGGGTGTCGTCCCAACGGTTGCATCAATGTCTGAGTGAGGGGGTTGCGTGGAAGAGTACATTCTGTGGTTCGATCAGCTGGGTATGGCGGACGTCGAACGCGTGGGTGGTAAGAACGCCTCGCTTGGCGAAATGATCTCCAACCTGGCCGGTGTGGGTGTCACGGTGCCCGGCGGTTTCGCCACTACGGCCCATGCATACCGCGAGTTTCTCTCCCACGAAGGCCTCAACGACCGTATCAACGACACCCTGGCACGGCTCGACGTCGACGACGTCAAGGCGCTGGCCGAGGCTGGCAAGCGTATCCGCCAGTGGATCATCGAGACGCCGTTGCCGCCCACCTTCGAAGCGGCATTGGAGCAGGCGTACCAGCAGTTGCAGGCAAAACACCCCGGCCTGAAGGTTGCGGTGCGCAGCTCGGCAACGGCGGAAGACCTGCCGGATGCATCGTTCGCCGGTCAGCAGGAAACCTTCCTCAATATCGAAGGCCTGGCCAACATCAAGCATGCGGTTCACGAAGTCTTTGCCTCATTGTTCAATGATCGCGCAATTTCCTACCGCGTCCATCGGGGCTATGCCCATGAGAACGTTGCCCTGTCGGCCGGTGTGCAGAAAATGGTGCGCTCCGAGACCGGTGCGTCCGGTGTCATGTTTACCCTGGACACCGAGTCCGGCTACCGGGACGCGGTGTTCGTCACCGCCTCCTGGGGGCTGGGCGAGACCGTAGTGCAAGGGGCGGTCAACCCTGACGAGTTCTATGTGCACAAGCCCACGCTGGCCGCCGGGCGTCCGGCCGTGTTGCGTCGTACCCTGGGGTCGAAACTGATCAAGATGGTGTACGGCAAGGATGCCAGCGCAGGTCGTTCGGTGGAAACCGTTGACGTGCCTTACAAGGATCGCGGGCGTTTCTGTATCGACGACGAGCAGATCATGGACCTCGCCCGTCAGGCGGTCACCATCGAGCAGCATTACCAGCGGCCCATGGATATCGAGTGGGCGCTGGATGGCGATGACGGCAAGCTGTACATCGTGCAGGCACGTCCTGAAACCGTCGTTTCCCAGCAGGAGGGCGGCAAGCTGGAGCGCTTCCAGCTGCGCGAAAAGGGCCGCACGCTGATCACTGGCCGGGCCATCGGGCAACGCATTGGTCGTGGTGCGGTCAAGATCGTGCTCAGTCCTGACGAGATGGACAAGATTCAAGAGGGTGACATTCTGGTCACCGACATGACCGACCCCGACTGGGAGCCGATCATGAAGCGGGCATCGGCCATCGTCACCAACCGGGGCGGGCGTACCTGTCATGCGGCGATCATTGCCCGTGAGCTGGGCATTCCCGCGGTGGTGGGGTGTGGAGATGCCACCACGCAGCTGCAGGAAGGCTGCGACGTGACGGTCTCCTGTGCCGAGGGCGATACCGGCCATGTATATGAAGGCCTGCTGGCCTTCGATTGCAACGTCTCCAGCGTCGATGCCATGCCGGAGATTCCCTTCAAGATCATGATGAACGTGGGCAACCCGGACCGTGCCTTTGGCTTTGCCAGCCTTCCCCATGCGGGCGTGGGGCTGGCGCGTCTGGAGTTCATCATCAACCGCATGATTGGTGTGCATCCCAAGGCGCTGCTGGATTATCAAACGCTGCCGGTTGACCTTCAGCAGGTGATCGACCTGCGTACGGCAGGGTACGCCGACCCGGTCAGTTTCTACGTCGACAAGCTGGTGGAGGGGATTTCCACCTTGGCGGCGGCGTTTCATCCGCAGCGGGTGATCGTTCGCCTCTCGGACTTCAAATCCAACGAATACGAGAACCTGATAGGCGGCAAGCTGTACGAGCCAGGTGAAGAGAACCCCATGCTGGGCTTCCGTGGCGCTTCTCGCTACATTTCCGATGCCTTCCGCCCCTGTTTCGAGCTGGAGTGTCGGGCGCTGAAGCGCGTGCGTGAAGAGATGGGCTTCACCAATGTCGAGATCATGGTGCCTTTCGTACGCACCACGGATGAAGCCCGTGAAGTAGTCGAGCTGCTGGCCGCCAACGGCCTGAAGCGCGGTGGCAGCAGCGACCCTGACGGCCTCAAGGTCATCATGATGTGCGAGCTGCCTGCCAATGCGCTGTTGGCCGACGAGTTCCTCGAATATTTCGACGGCTTCTCGATTGGCTCCAACGACCTGACACAGTTGACCCTTGGGCTGGATCGTGACTCGGGCATCGTGGCCCACCTGTTCGATGAACGTAATCCGGCGGTGAAAAAACTTTTGGCCATGGCCATTCAGGCGTGCAAGGCACGAGGCAAGTACGTGGGGATTTGTGGTCAGGGGCCTTCGGATCACCCGGACCTGGCCAAATGGCTGATGGAGCAAGGAATCGACTCGGTGTCGCTGAACCCGGACGCGGTCCTCGAAACCTGGTTCATGCTGGCCGGAGAGAGTATCGCCTGAGTGGCATGACATTCGTTAGCCTGCTGTTTGATTTTGCGCCCGGCCATTGTGCCGGGCGCACGGGTTTTATAGGCTACGCTTTGTTCTGGATAACACCGCTCTGGATGACGGCGCCCCCGAGGCGCTGTGCGATGTCTGCCTGTGTCCTGGTTAAAAGGAGAGAAATTATGCTGCCTAAACGGGCAATCCCCCTGACGGGCCTACTACTCGTTCCTATGGTGAGCTGGGGGTTTAGTTACCAAGCCCCCGAGATGTCGCCGGAAGTAGGCTCAGGGTATGAGGAGAAGCCCGGTTGGGCCGTTGAATCCTTTGCCGTTGCTGCGGCGAACCCGCTGGCCACTGACGCGGGTTATCAAGTGCTCAAGGCCGGTGGCAACGCCATCGATGCGGCGGTGGCCGTGCAAATGGTGCTGACCCTGGTAGAGCCGCAGTCCAGTGGGATCGGCGGCGGCGCCTTCTTGATGCACTACGACGGCAGCAATGTGCAGGCCTTCGATGGTCGCGAGACCGCGCCTGCCGCGGCCACCGGTGAGCTGTTCATGGAAGATGGCGAGCCGCTGCCGTTCATGGAGGCGGTGGCCAGCGGTCTCTCTGTGGGGGTGCCGGGGGTACTGCGTATGCTGGAGCAGGCCCACGCCGAACATGGTCAACTCGCCTGGCGAGAGCTTTTCACCCCTGCCATTACGCTGGCGGAAGAGGGCTTTGCCGTCAGCCATCGGCTGCATACCAGCCTGGCCAACGATACGGCGCTGCGCGAGGACCCGTTGGCCCGAGCGTTCTACTACGATGAGCAAGGCGAGCCGCTGGCCGTTGGTGACACATTGACCAATCCCGCGCTGGCCGCCATTTTGCGCCGAGTGGCAGAAGAGGGCAGCAGCGCGTTCCACGAAGGTGCGATTGCCGAGGATCTGGTGGCCCGAGTGCAGTCCCATCCGCAGCGTCCGGGCGAGATGAGCCTGGACGACCTCAGCGGCTATGAGCCGGTGGAGCGTGAGCCGATCTGTACGCCTTGGCAGGAGTGGGAAGTGTGTGGCTTCCCGCCGCCGTCGTCGGGTCATATCACCGTCATGCAAATCCTCGGTATTCTCGATCAGCAGCCGTTGATCGAAGCACCGCTGGATAATGGTGCTCCCAGTAGCGGTTGGCTGCATCAGTTCCTCGAAGCGTCTCGGCTGGCCTTTGCCGACCGAGGTCGCTACATCGGTGATCCTGATTTTGTCGAGGCGCCGGGAGGCGATTGGCGCACGATGCTGGCCCCTGAATACCTCAATCAGCGTAGTCGCCTGATGGGCGAAGCGTCACTGGGCGATAGCGTCGAGCCTGGCAACCCCGGTGAGCTGGAAGTGAGCTTTGCCAGCCAGCCCGAACAGCCTGAGTATGGCACCAGCCACATCAGCATCGTGGACGGCGATGGCAATGCGCTGGCCATGACCACGACCATCGAGCAAGCCTTTGGGTCACGTATCCTGGCAGACGGGGGCACGGGGCTGGCAGGGGGCTATCTGCTCAATAACGAGCTGACCGATTTCGCCTTCGAGCCGGAAAGCGAAGGCCTCCCCGTGGCCAACCGCGTTGAGCCCGGCAAACGTCCCCGTTCCAGCATGAGCCCGACGCTGGTCTTCGATCTGGAAAGCGGTGAGCTGGTGGCCAGCCTGGGCTCGCCAGGTGGCGCAGCGATCATTCATTACACGGCCAGAAGCCTGGTGGCCATGCGTGACTGGGGGCTCGATGCTCAGGAAGCGCTGGATCTGCCTCATGCCATCACCTTGGGAGGCGATGTCTACCTGGAGGAGGGACGATTCTCGGAGGAGACCGCCGAGGCACTGCGTGGGCGCGAACATCAGGTGAGTGAGCGAGAGTTGACCAGTGGCCTGCAAGCCATCATGAAGCTGGAGGACGGCACCTTGTACGGTGGCGCCGACCCGCGTCGTGAGGGCGTGGTCATGGGTGAGTGATGTCCTTGCCCGCCGTCTCGCGCTACTGACGTAGCCAGTTGCGCAGTTTTACCAGCATCAGGCCGCCATCGCTCATGGCATGGCGGTCTTCGATCAGTTCCCTCAAGCGGTCAGGATAGTCGGTGATGATGGCATCCACGCCAAGGTCGATCAGCGTCGACATCCTGGCTCGGTCATTCACCGTCCAGGCATGGATTTCATAACCATACAGTGCCGCCAGACGGATTTCCTGTCGGGTAATGCGGTTATGTCGCAAGCCCAGCGCATCGAATTGACGACGGTCGAGCGTGCCGGGGAGTATCAGCTGCGCCAGTAGTGTCACCCTCAGCTCGGGCGCCCGCTGCTTGATGAAGTTGACCAGTGCGGGCGACATGGTGGCCATGCGCATTTCCAGCAGCGTATGCGGGAATCCGCAGGCGGCCATTCCATTCAATGCATCGTGCTGGGTGGCCCAGCAGCGGTAGCGACGATCGTTTTCTTCATCCAGTTCATCCAGTACCGCTTGAGCCAGCGCTTCCTCCTGGCCCGGGAGCGGTTTCATGTCGATCATCAGCGCGGCGCGGCCCTTCACCAGCGCCAGGGTCTCGTCCAGCCCGGCGATTCGTTCGTTCTGGAAGGCATCGCCAAACCAGCTGCCCACATCGAACTCGCTCAGTTCGTCGCGGGTCAGTTCGCCAAACTCCCTGGGGTCACCCGTGAGCCGAGCCAGCGTGCGGTCGTGGTAGAGCATGACCTGCTGGTCGGCGCTGAGACGCACGTCCAGCTCGACGGCATCGGCACCATCGTCCAGTGCCTGGCGCACGGCGGCCAAGGTGTTTTCAGGCGCCACCATGGAGCTGCCTCGGTGGGCGATGATGGCGACGTTGTCGCGTATTTCGAAGCTGTTGAGTATCCACCAGGCTTGCAGCGCGGCAATCAGCAAGACGCACACTTCCAATGCCCAGGCCAGGCGGCCTGTCTGTTCGCTCTCGGGAGCGGCAGGCCGGGCCTCCCGATAGGCAAGCTGCAAGTAAAGGCAGGCCGACAGCAGCGCGTGGGTGGTAATACCCAGAAACGTGATGGTCAGGGTGATCAGGACATAGCCGGTCAGATAGGCCAGCATCGCCGGTACCAGAACGGCACTGTGCTCGGGCAGCCACCATAGCAGCGGCGTGATGAGTTTGTCGTAGAGCCAGGTGGTGGCAATCGGCAAGGCAATGATGACGAGCAGTAACAGCAGCACCGCCGCGCCAATGGAGCGGTGCCAGCCCCGGGTAAGATGCACGCTGCGCTTCAGGGCCTGCAGCGGGTGGCACTGTTCCAGCGCCACCAGCGGCAGAGCCAGTAGCCAGCGCAGATACAGCCAGGCAGCCAGGCTCATCCACAGCAGCACGACCGGCAACGCACAGGCAATGAAGTACCACAGTGCCGGCGGGCGTACACGCTGTAGATAGTAGGGGTCAAGACCGCTGAGCCATAGGTCGTATAGCCAGGCGATGGCGACCATGAAGGGGGCCAGCAGCAGCAGGTGGGCACCCACCTGCAGGATCACCAGCAGCAGCAGTGCTGGTAGGCGCCGAGTGCTGAGCCACAGGGCCTCCAGTGCCAGGCGGTAGTGGTTGTCCTTGGGCCTGCTGGCCACTTGAAGCATGCCCGCTTGCTGCCAGTAGATCAGCAAGAAAGTGACCGCAAGGCCCGCCAGCAGGGTGAACAGGCCCAGGGGGCTGAACAGCAGCGCCAGCAAGGCATCGTTGGTGACCACGGTTCGGTTGAGCTGCGCCATGAATCGCTGGGAAGCCCAAGCCACCAGCGGCAACACCACGGCCGATGCCAACAGCGTGAACAGCAGGTGGTAGGCAATCAGTGGGCGCAGGTGGTCACGAAGGGTGCGAAGTAGGGCATAGCCCAGTGGCTTGAGCGGCTGCATGGTGTCCGTGGCATGAAAATGAAATATCAGGGTGGCACTATCTGCCACCACTGACAAGTCTGGCGGGTTAGCCGGGGTTAGGCGCGTTCAAGAGAGTTTGAGCGGCTGTTCGGCGACGATGATGCCATTATTGTCGGCGTAGAGCCATTGACCCACCTGCAGCGTGACGCCTGCAAAGGTCACCGCCACGTCGCGCTGGCCTTCGCCATGTTTTTCGCTGCGACGAGGGTGGCTGCCCAGCGCTTGCACGCCAAGTGGCAGGGTCGCCAGAATGTCCACGTCTCTCACACAGCCATACATGATGACGCCTGCCCAACCGTTTTTGGCGGCTTGTTCAGCCAGCATGTCGCCCAGCATGGCGCAGCGATGAGAGCCGCCTGCATCCACTACCAGGATGGCGCCTTCACCGGGCTCGGCGAGGGCCTGCTTGACCATGGAGTTGTCTTCGAAGCATTTGACGGTACGAATAGGCCCGTAAAAGTGATCGACGCCGCCGAAGTTGGCAAACATCGGCTCGAGCACCTTGACCTCGGGGTACTGGTCGCACAGATCGGGGGTAACGACGTAAGGTGTGGTCGTCATGAGGGTCTCCTGTCAGTGAGTGAAGCCGCTGATAATAAAAACGCCCCGACCTGCGAAGGAAGGGGCGTTCGGTCATCGGCTCAGAGTCGCGTGGCGTCTCTGCGATGTTGCGAGCATCGGCGATGGGGCAGTAGCCGTGGCGCTTAGGCCTCTTGGGCTACTGGAATCACGTTCGAGGCGACCTTCTGGTACTCCTCGATTTCGTGGAAGTTCATGTAACGATAGATTTCGCCAGCCAAGGCGTCAAATTCGCCCATGTAACGCTGGTACTCAGCGACTGTCGGCAAACGGCCTTCCACCGCTGCGACCGCTGCCAGCTCCGCCGAGGCGAGGTAGACGTTCGCGCCATCTCCCAGGCGGTTCGGGAAGTTACGTGTAGACGTAGACACGACGGTGCTCTTGGCAGCCACACGCGCCTGGTTACCCATACACAGTGAACATCCCGGCATTTCCATGCGGGCGCCTGCACGGCCGTAAATGCCGTAGTAACCCTCTTCGGTCAGCTGGTGCTGATCCATCTTGGTCGGCGGCGCCAACCACAGGCGGGTCTTCAGGCTACCCGCAGGCTGTTTCTCCAGCAGCTTACCGGCGGCACGGAAGTGACCGATGTTGGTCATGCACGAACCGATAAACACTTCGTCGATCTTCTCGCCAGCCACGTCGGAGAGCAGGCGAGCGTCGTCCGGATCGTTGGGAGCGCAGAGCACCGGCTCCTTGATCTCGCTGAGGTCGATCTCGATGATTTCGGCGTACTCGGCATCTTTGTCCGCACGCATCAGTGACGGGTTGGCCAGCCAGGCTTCCATCCCCTCGATACGGCGGCTGATGGTACGGGCATCGCCATAACCGTTGGCAATCATCCACTTCAGCAGCGTGATGTTGGACTTCAGGTACTCGGTCACGCTCTCTTCGGACAGCGTGATGGTACAGCCAGCCGCACTACGCTCGGCCGAGGCATCGGAAAGCTCGAAAGCTTGCTCGACGGTGAGGTCTTCGAGGCCTTCGATTTCCAGCACGCGGCCGGAGAAGGCGTTTTTCTTGCCGGATTTCTCGACCGTCAGCAGACCCTGCTTGATGGCGTAGAGAGGAATGGCATGAACCAGGTCGCGCAGCGTGACGCCAGGCTGACGCTCACCCTTGAAACGCACCAGAACGGACTCCGGCATATCCAGCGGCATGACGCCAGTGGCAGCAGCAAAGGCAACCAGACCAGAACCTGCCGGGAAGGAGATGCCGAGCGGGAAGCGGGTGTGGGAGTCACCGCCGGTGCCGACCGTGTCCGGCAGCAGCATGCGGTTCAGCCAGCTGTGGATGATACCGTCGCCGGGGCGCAGTGAGACACCGCCACGGTTCATGATGAAGTCGGGCAGGGTGTGGTGAGTGTCCACGTCCACCGGCTTGGGATAGGCTGCCGTGTGGCAGAAGGACTGCATGACCAGGTCGGCCTGGAAGCCCAGACAGGCCAGGTCTTTCAGCTCGTCACGGGTCATCGGGCCAGTGGTGTCCTGGGAGCCGACGGTAGACATCTTCGGCTCGCAGTACATGCCGGGGCGAACGCCGTTCAGGCCGCAGGCCTTGCCAACCATCTTCTGTGCCAGCGTGAAGCCTTTGCCGGTATCGGCAGGCTGGTCCGGCAGACGGAAAACGTCTGACGGCGCCAAGCCCAGGGACTCGCGCGCCTTGCCGGTCAGGCCACGGCCGATGATCAGCGGAATACGACCGCCTGCACGCACTTCATCGAGAATCAGCTGTGTTTTCAGCTCGAAGGTGGAGAGCACTTCATCGGTGCCGTGCTTGCACACTTTGCCTTCATAGGGGTAGATGTCGATGACATCGCCCATTTCAAGCTTGGAAACATCCATCTCTACCGGCAGGGCGCCTGAATCTTCCATGGTGTTGAAGAAGATCGGGGCAATCTTGCCGCCAAAGCAGAAACCGCCGCCGCGCTTGTTGGGCACGTAAGGGATATCGTCACCGAAGAACCACAGCACCGAGTTGGTGGCTGATTTGCGCGAAGAGCCTGTGCCGACTACGTCGCCTACGTAAGCCACTGGGTAGCCTTTGGCTTTGACGGCTTCGATTTGCTTGAGCGGGCCAGTGGTGCCGGGCACTTCGGGCTCGATACCGTCACGCTCGTTCTTGAGCATGGCGTTGGCGTGCAGCGGGATGTCAGGGCGCGACCAGGCATCCGGCGCGGGCGACAGGTCGTCGGTGTTGGTTTCACCCGGGACCTTGAAGACGGTCAGCGTGATTTTTTCTTCCAGCGCAGGCTTGGAAAGGAACCACTCGGCGTCGGCCCAGGACTGCATGACGTCCTTGGCGACGGCGTTGCCATTCTTGGCGCGCTCTTCCACGTCGTGGAACGCATCGAACATCAGCAGAGTGTGCTTGAGCTGCTCACCTGCTTCACGGGCCAGCTCTTCGTTATCGAGCAGCTCGACCATGGAAACGATGTTATAGCCGCCCTGCATGGTGCCCAGCAGTTTGACGGCATGGACCTTGTCGATCAGCGGCGAGGACGCCTCGCCTTTGGCCAACGCGGTCAGGAAGCCCGCTTTGACATAGGCGGCTTCATCGACGCCCGGCGGTACCCGGTTGGTGATCAAGTCCAGAATGAACTCTTCTTCTCCGGCCGGCGGGTTCTTCAGCAGCTCGATCAGGTCGGCGACTTGTTCGGCGGTCAGGGGCTTGGCTGGGACGCCCTCTGCAGCGCGTTCCTCGACATGTTGGCGGTAAGCTTCAAGCACGTTGGGGCCCTCTCATCTTCTTGGTAGTGATCATCAGTGGTAGCAAAAGACGCCTGCACGGTAACAAGGACATCCTTCGATCACATGACATACGCTTGAGAATCAGCGTCTGGTGGATGGCTCGGATTCTACGGGAAACTGTCGACAATGTTAAGAAGTCAGGCGGGATGCCTACTTGTACTTTGTGTTGAGATGTTGAAAGCCGCTTTCCTGAGGGCGGTTTTTTTGATTAATGTGCCGTAAACATGAAAGATTTTTACCGAGAGGCGTGTTTTTAGGTGACGGCTGGTGTGATTATCGTGATGCCGCGTTACCATGGTTGCCAAGCGAGTGCTGGCCTGTAGAGCTGGGTAGCCTCGGCAAGCCGGATTCCCGTGTGGAGCGTGATTCAGGCTTGCTATACATTAGTGTCAATGCATTTTTAAGCGAGGCTGGAAGACACGTTTGTTCATCCTCGAACCAATCAGGGAACGGACGCCATTGGCGTTTATATATTGTACAATAGTGTGATAAACGCTTGGTGCTAGTGTTATGTCGATACAATTAATGGCGTTGCAAACAGCGGAACATGCGCTGCAAGCGGATGATCTGTTGCCAGAAAGTTTGCATGACTTTTTAGCTTGCCCGACCCCCGATGCCTGGTTGCAATGGGCATTGGCCAACCCGGAAACACTGCTGATCGATCACGCACAGTGTGAAAAAAAAGCGGCTTCCACGGCCATGAGCCTACTGTATCGCTACGTGGATCAGCCGCTGCTGTTGAGCAAGATGTCGCAATTGGCCCGCGAGGAGCTGCTTCATTTCGAGCAGGTAGTGGGCTTGATGGAACGCCGTGGCGTTCCTTATCGCCATCTGACGGCGTCACGTTACGCCGAAGGCCTTAGAAAGCATTTACGCAGTCAGGATCCTGAGCGCTTGATCGACTTGTTGATCATCGGCGCTCTGATCGAGGCGCGCAGCTGTGAGCGCTTTGCGCGACTCATTCCTTACCTGGACGAAGAGCTGGCCAAGTTCTATCGCACCCTGGTCAAGTCCGAAGGGCGTCATTTCGAAGACTATCTCTTGCTGGCTCGCCAGCAGACCGATGCGCCTATCGACGAACGCATCGCCTTCTTCGTTGCTCGTGAGGCGGAGCTGATCATGTCTCCAGATACGGCTTTTCGTTTTCATAGTGGCGTGCCTGCGTGATGCGCCGCTAGCCAAGGCAGGATGTGTAACATGCGTGATGCTCAACAGACAGATCAGTTGACCCTGTTTGGTCACTTCTCCTTGACTCAAGGGGAGGACGTGCTCACTCATTTCAGCTACGACAAAGTCAAGGCGCTGCTGGTGTACCTGCTACTTCATCGCCAGCCCGTCAATCGTGCCGCCCTGGCGGAGCTGCTGTGGCCAGACCAAGGCCTCTCCTCGGGCAGAACCAACCTGCGCCATGCGCTGCACTGCCTGCGCCAATCCATGGGCGAGCATGCCGATCACGTACTGAATGTGTCGCGGCAGACCATTGCCTTTCATCTGCCGTCCCACTGGCAGGTGGATTTGCATGAGCTGCAGCAACTGCTGGAAGGGCCCAAGGATCTGGAGACGCTGGAAGCGCTGATGGAGTGCTACCAGGGGGATCTGATCGAGGAACTGCAGCTCAGCAACTGCAGCGAGTTCCAGCGCTGGCTGGTGCAAGTGCGCAATGAGTGGCGCCAACGAGTCATCCGTTTTGCCGAACAGGTGCTGGAAGCACACGCCGAAGTGCCGGATGCCATGCTGGAAGGACTGGTCAGCCGCTTTTCAGGCTACGGCCCGTTCCACGAGCGCTGGGTGCGGCAGCTAGCCGAGCAGAACCAGATGGCTGCGGCTCACGAGCAGTACAACAGCTACCTTCAACTGCTGGCGCTCTCCGGACAACAGCCTGAGCCCAGTTTCGTGCAATTGGCCAGTTTCTGGTCGGATGGTCACCACGACCCCCGCGCGATGTCGCCACAAGGGGCCTTTTCGCGCGCGTTGGCTGCGGACAGCAAGCCGCTGCGCGAAGATGAGATCGAGCTGCGTCAGCTTTCGGTGATGGCCATCCGCTTGCGCTTGAAGGGTGACTGGCCGGATCGCGCGGCTACACGCAACTGCTTGGCCCTGCAGCTGGAACTGTTGAGATGGTTGGAGCAGCAGTGCCACCATCTGGGCGGTTTCTGGCTGCCGGGGGCAACGGGGGGCTTGGGTCTGGCCTGCTTCGGTACCCATGGCCCCGCCCATCAACTGGCGGAGCTGGTGGCGCTTTATGAACACTGCCGTCAGGCGCTACCCCAGGAGAGCCGTCGCCACTGGGCCGGGGACGCCGAACCGCCGGTGTTCGAACTGGCGGCCGGACTGCACAGCGGGCGCGTGGTCTACTTGCCCGAGCGCCAGCTGGCCGACCCGCTGGGCCAGGTGACGCAAGAGTCTTTGGAGCTGATGAGTGCCGCCGAGGGAAGCGAGCTGGTCATCTCTCAGGAGGCCAGCCAGCACATGCCCCCCGCGCTGGATCTGCAGCCCAGGCTGGTATCGCGCTTGGTGGCCAGCGATGGCCGAGTGCGTTTGCGTGCGCTGGTGCTGGGTCAGAACGAAGGCGGGCGTGACGCTTTGCCGCCGAGCCTGGTGGGAAGGGAAACCTCGCTACGCACCTTGCGCGATGCGCTGGCACGTGCTGGCATCGGTTTGCGGCAAAGCGTGCTGGTGCGTGGTGCCTCGGGCATGGGCAAGTCGGCGCTGATGGTGGGATTCCGGCAGCTGGAGTTGAGTCGCGATGCGGCAATCTGCTGGCTTCCGACCACTCGGCTTTCGGTACTGGACCCTTACGGGGTGGCGCGTTCACTGCTGGCTTGGCACCTTGAGCACCCACCAACGCTCGAGTCGGTGCATGCACTGCAGGCAACGTTGGGGCTCGATACTGCTGACGGTGCGCGTCAACAGCTGCTCGAAGAAGCTCTGGGGGTTCGTGAAGTTCAGGAAATCACCCAGCTGACTCAAAATGGCGAAGCCGTGGAGCTGGTGGTGAAGCTCTTGCACCGGCTGATCGACCATCGTGCCGCGACACAAACGCTGGTGCTGATGATCGATGACCTTCAGTGGCTCGATGAGCCGTCTTTCAAGGTGTTGGCAGGGCTGCAGGCCCGCCTGCCGATCAATACGGCCTTCATGATGGTGGCCAGCCACCACGGCCGCGAACCGCTACCGGTCAAGCTGCACTGGGACCAGCAGATCACCCTGGGCAGGCTGGATGCATTGCAGTCCTCACGGCTGCTGTCGCAGCTTTCTCGTCGCTACCGTATTCATCTGAGCCCACGGCTGCGCAACCAGATCATTGAGCGCTGTGATGGCGTACCGCTTTACATGCAGGAAATTTGTCGGCGCCTCGACATGGATCGTCGCGAAGGTCGCAGCGTGCACCTGGACGAGCTGCCCAAGGGGCTGCTGGGGCTCCTGGCCAGCCGAATCGATCAGTTGGAAGGTGATCGTGTCATTGCCCATATCGCAGCGGTCTTGGGCAAACGTTTCCGATTGGATTTTCTGACGGAATGCAGCGGTTGGGAAAAGCCGCGATTGTGCCAGGCGCTGGAGCACATGCGCGCGTTGGAGATCATCGAACCCATCGACAAGGAGGGCGGTGATCACGAGTACCAGTTCAGCCACCAGCTGCTTCAGGAGGCTGCCTATCTTTCCTGTCCTCGTGATGTCAGGGTCAAGCTGCATCAGCAGGTCGTGACCTTGATCGAAGAGCGTTTTCCGGTATGGATCAGTCGCCATCCGGGAGACTTTGCCACGCATCTGCGGCGCAGCGGCCACTATGCACGTGGGGCCCGCTACTTCGAGCTCTCGGCGCGCGAAGCGCTCAAAGTGAGCGCCAACCGCACGGCGCTGCGCATGGCCGATTTCGGCCTGGCCAGCCTGCGCCACGTAGCCCATGAGGTGGAGCGTGAAGTCAGCCTGCTGACGGTGCGTGGCCAGGCAGCGTTCGCCCTGGAAGGGCACGGTTCGCCTACGGCCCATGAAAGCTTTGTGAGAGCCCGGGAGCTGCTGCGTCAAAGCGGCGGCGACACCCCTGAAGACCCGGAAGACCTCGAGCAGATTTTCCTGGTCAAGTGGGGGCTATGGGTGGGGCGTAGCCAGCGCTATGCCCATGCCGACGCCTTTGCGTTGGCATCGACCCTGGCGGATATTGCCGCTCGGCTGGAAGACCCGCGCTACCGTCGACTGGCAGATTACGCACGAGCGCACTGTGAATACTGGGCGGGGCGCATTCAGCAGGCCCACGACCATCTGGACGAAATCGATCCGCTGAATGCCCCGATGATGATCGAGTGGCTGCCGTTCTCGGACCATCCCCAGGTAACGGCGGCCTGTTTTCAGGGCTGGGCGCTCTGCTTGCGAGGTGATTACCATCGCGCTGAGCGGCATGTCTCGGCGGCCATTCGGCTAGCGGAGCAGATCGGCCATCCCGGCACCCTGGCCATGGCGCTGATGTTTGCAGCAGCGCTGTATCGTCAGTTGGGCCATGTGCATTTGGCGGCCCGGCATGCCGAGCGAGCAGCGGCCATGACAGGAACGCCAGACCTTCAGCTGTGGCAGATTTCCGCTCAGGGAGTGTTGGGTTGGCAGCGTGCGTTGGCGGGGGATCAGGGGGGCTTGGTGCAAATGCGCGACAGCCTGGATCAGATGGCCGAATTGAACGGCCGAGACCGCTTCCAGCGGCCCGTGTTGTGGTACTCCGATGCCTGTATCGAGCTGGGTGAGCTGCACGCAGCCGAAGAGTATCTCGACCAGTGCCTGGTGATTGCCCGTGAGCGCACGACGCTTTTCCTGCCCGAACTGGCCACCCAGCTGGCCCGCGTGCGTGACCTGCTGGGTCACCCTGCCCACGAGGTCAAGGCGTTGGCGGAAATGGCCATTCAGCAATCCCGCGAGCATGGCAACCGCCATCAGGAGTTGGCGGCGCTGGAGCTATGGCTTACGCGTATAGAGCCCAATGACCAGAAAGCGAAAGAGGTGTTTCGTCGACTGTTGGGCGAGGTAAGCCATAGCGATGCGCCGGTGCTGGTGCGCTGGATCAGCCTGCTGGACCGTCGCTTGCCGCACCCGGTGAGCCTGGGAGGCGAGGTCTAACCGGCTGTGGCGGTTTCCCACCAGTAGAGTGTGGCGAGGGCCTCTTCTCGGTCCTCGCCACATACCTCCTTGTCGAAGTCGAACTGGCTGCATACGGCAGGGCGACGGGCATCTCCAAAGAGCATGCAGAGATGTTGCTCATTCAACTGAACACAGCGAACGCCTGAGGGCTTGCCGTCTGGCATGCCGGGAATGGGCGAGCTGATGGACGGCGCTATGCAGCAGGCGCCACAGCCCATGCGACAACTGCCCTTTCGGTCACTGGTGATCAGAGTCGTCATGGCGCTGCCTGTGCCGTAGCCCCCTTGTTGATACCTTCGAAGGCTTCCACGTAGGTTTCCTGCTGAGTTTGCTGGGCGATACTGTCGGCCAGCCAACGGGCGATATTTTCCACGGTCGTGGGCGCTGGCAATACGCTGCAGCGGTGAGCGGGCAGGGTGATCGAGAACTCACCCTGTTCGGCTGTGTAGCGACAGGTCAGTGTGGTGGCTGTCTGTTCCGCCACATCGGCCTGTTCCAGCAGGTAGCGGTTATCCAGCCATTCACTCCATTGTGCCTCAAGGGCAGGTTGGCGCTGTTGCTGTTGATAGACATGCAGCCGGGAGCGGTGGCCATGGGCGATACGCTGGCAGTTGCCCAGGTGACGTTTCAGGCCGTGACTGTAACCATAGGATGCGCCTTCGATACGCTCTTCCTGCAGGTTCAGGGTGACACGGGTGACGTTGCGAGGCCGAGCGCGTGTCAGCTCTTCGCTCAGGAGCTGAGTCACCCTGGCCAGCGAGATGTGTTCCCAGGGGAGCAGTGTGAACGCCTGGGCAGGACCGCGAACTTCCATCGGATAGGGCGTGGCTGTGCGAACGCACAGGCCTTCTGGGCACTCGCTGATGTCTATGCCGGGCGCTTTGGTGGGCACCAGCAGCGTATGATCCAGCCCGTTGTCCAGCGTGCGCTTGATCCAGGGTTTCACTTCACCAAAATCGAACAGCATGCCGTCTTCACCCAGTTCGCCATCCAGATGGGCGTCGACCTGCCAACTGCAGCCGGTCAAGCCGCGCTCAGGGCACCAAAGGGAGACATCGATATGGGTCAGGTGGTGAACGAATAAAGCCATCAATCGAATCCTGCGATCTTGTGGGTTTGCAGCGACAAGCGCCACTGGGGGTGGGTCATGCAATAGGCCGTCGTGGCGGCCACCGTGGCGGCATTGCGCTCAGCGACAGTGGTATGGATCGTGTCGGCATGCTGGGCGACGTGATCCATGGGCTGCAGGTAAAAGTGTCGAAAGTGCAGCGCGGCAAACTGCTCGGGCGGGGCGTCGTGCTGTGGGTACACCAGCTTCAGCTCATCCCCTTGGTGAATGGCCAGCGGGTTGCTGCCCTTGGGGCTGACGCATAGCCAGTCGATTCCGGCGGGCGCGGGCAGCGTGCCGTTGGTTTCCACGGCGACCTCGAACCCTTCGCTGTGCAGCATGGCGATGAGCGGGGTATCGAGCTGCAGTAACGGCTCTCCTCCGGTAAACACCACATAGGGCACCGCGCTGCCTGCGTTGGCTGGCCACAGCTGTTTGATATGCCGTGCCAACTGCTGCGGGCTTTCGAAGCGACCGCCATTGGCGCCATCGGTGCCGATGAAATCGGTATCGCAGAAAGTGCACTTGGCCGTGGCTCGGTCGGCGTCACGCCCCGACCAGAGATTGCAGCCCGCAAAGCGACAGAAAACGCTGGCGCGCCCCGCCTGGGCACCTTCGCCCTGCAGCGTGTAAAACGCTTCTTTGACGTGGTACATCAGCAGTCTCGCTCGGCAAGGGGAGCATACGCGAGGGGGTCGGTGGCCTGATTGGCGGCAAAGGCCGCCAGCCGTTCACGGCAGCTGCCACACTGCCCGCAGGCGAGCTGCTGGCCTTCGTAGCAGGTCCAGGTATGGCGGTAATCCAGGCCCATGGCGAGCCCATCACGCAGGATGTCGGCTTTGCTGGAAGCCAGATAAGGGGCATGGACGGTGACGGGTTCGAAATTGGCAATCTGCGCCACATCGTTCATGGCTTCGACGAAGGCCGGGCGGCAGTCGGGGTAAAGCACGTGATCGCCGCCGTGCGCGCCATAATCCACGCGGCTGGCACCGATATTGACTGCCTTGGCAATGGCCAACGACAGCAGAATCATGTTGCGATTGGGCACCACGGTGCTGTGGAGCGAGTCGGCATCGTACTCCCCTTGAGGCATGGTCAACGCAGCGTTGGTCAATGCCGAGTTGTCGATCAGCCCGTGGATGGCGCGAATATCGACGACCTGATGAGGGATGGCCAAGGACTCACATACCTGACGTGCAACGTCCAGTTCACGACGGTGGCGCTGACCGTAATCGAAGGATAGCGCATGGACAGCGAGGCCCTCGCGTAGCGCACGGTGAAGGACGGTATAGGAGTCCATGCCGCCGGAGTAGATGACGACGGTGGATGGCGCCTGGGCGCCGGATGATGCAGTGGATGACATGCTGGGTACTCATGGTCGGAGAATTTATGTCGTGCCTGCCCAAGCAGCAGGGCGGTGTTCCGGGGTCCGGTCCGGAAGGCGGGCAGTTTACGCAATGCCGCTCTTGCTGACCAGTGTTCTGGGTGGTGGCATCCGGTGTGCCAATGGAATTGGCGTGATAAGCTACTCATCTACAGCCGCTAGAGATGGACGCATGGCCACCATAGAACATAGTGAAATCGTTAGAGCCTCCCCGGAGCGCGTATTTGACTTGTTACGCCGAGTGGAAGATTTTGCGGATTATTCGGACCTGATACGCTCGATCGATCGTCTTGGCGAAAACCGCTACCGCTGGCACGTGCGGGCAGTGGGCATGGATTGGGCGTTTGACGTGGAGGTAACCGATATCGATCCTCCAACGGTGCTGGCCTGGGAGTCCCTGGAAGGTGTCAAAAACCAGGGGCGCTATCAGCTGCGTGCCGTACCCGAAGGGACGGAGGTGTCGCTGACGCTGAGCTATGACATCCGCAATCGTCTGATGGAAAAAGCGGTGAACAAGGCGGCCAAACCGCTGGTCGGAAAGGTCAGTCGACAAATTCTCGAGCGGGTTGAAGCACGCCTCAATGCGTAAATTATCTCTCTATTCCTGGCGTTGGGCGGCCGCGTTTGCGGTGGCTGCCATGCTGGCCTACATATGGCTTTGGTACTCTCCGGACCTGATGGCGGTGAAACGCTGGGCCGCGACCATGTCTCATCATCCCGTGGTCGTGGTGACGGTCATGCTGACCATGGCGGTCACCCTGGCGATTGGCTTGCCTGGCAGTATTGGACTGTGGTTGATTGCCCCCTTTTATCCCCCCTTGGTCGCTACGGTGATGTTGACCATCAGCAGTGTCGCGGGTGCCTGGGGAGCCTATCTGCTTGCTGCACGGGTCGGCGAGCGTTGGCAGCCCAAGGGGCTGACCCTCAAGGTCATGGACACGCTGAAAGCGCGTAGCGATCTGCTGACGCAATGTGCCATGCGTGTGTTGCCGGGCTTTCCACATTCAGTGATCAATTTTGCGGCAGGCTTGGGGCATATTGCCCTGGGGCGTTATCTGCTGGCTGCAGCCTTGGGGCTGGCCGTGAAGTGGGCTGTCTACAGCAGTGCCATTTACGGTGCGCTGGAAGCCATCGAAGAAGAAGACCCGCTGCAGATGGACGTACTGCTGCCGCTTCTGGCGTTGACGGCTTTGTTGCTGGCGGGGGCCTGGTACCGGCGCCGCCTGGAAGCGGCGCGGGAGCAGGCGTGATGCGAAGGCCTATTCGGCTTTGTGCATCGAGGCATCCAGATGATCGACGACCTCGGCCCAGTCGGCATCTTCTTCCACTGCTTCGCGTAGAAAATCCGCTTGGCCCTCGTTCCAGCAGGGGGCGTCGGCCAAGGGCATCTCTTTGGGCAGCGGGGAGTTCCGTTCGATAAAGCGTTCGATGGAGGCTGAATCCGAGCGCAGCCCCAGTTGCTCAAACAGTTCGCTAAAATGATGTACCGGTTGATCCATACGTTTCCACCTGTTTTCAGAAGGTTATGTTGCACTCCATGTGTTCTGTTTAACCATAGCCGTTCTGTGCCGGGATGCCAGTCTGGCTATCGCTCGCCCACTAAGGGAGTGACAAAGCGCGTTGCCCGGTCTTCGTGAGCAAGCGGCTGCGCCAGCAAATGTACCAGCTTGGTGTAAGCCGCCTCGGGCGTCATGGAGCCCCCGGAAAGCACGCCAGCATCCGTCAGGCCATGGCCCGCCGAATACGCGCCCAGGTGAAGGGTTCCCTGTGGGCACTGGCTGACCGCCGCGATCAGTTTTCCTTCCCCGCTGGCACGCGCCAGTACCGCTAACAGGTCCGGGTCGTCAGGCAGGTTGCCTGCTCCCCAGAGTTGCAACAGTGCTCCCTTGACGCTGTCGTGAGCCAACCAGCTGGAGAGCTGCCAGGCGGCCATGCCTGGCCACAGCGCAATGCGCACTACTTGCCCCTGGGCAAGGCACCTGTAGTCTGGGAGTTCGAAACGGGGGGCGCCGCGCTGATGCATTGCCAGCCCTCGGCTGGGATACAGCACGCAGTCATCGTCTACCCGTTCACCCAGCAGGGGGTAGTTGGGGGAGGCAAACGCGGTCATCGCTTCACAGTGCTGCTTTACCGTTCTGACACCCCGCATCAGGCGTCCGGCAAAGTAGATCGCTACTTCCTGCAGGGCGCTCATGGCCGCGAATTGCAGGGCGCCGCATACGTTGTCCAGAGCATCGCTATTGGCTGCCTCCAGCGGTTGCATGGCCCCCGTCAATACGACCGCCTTGTCCAGCCCCTGAAGCTGATAGGCCAGGCTCGAGGCGCTCCAACTGAGCGTGTCGGTGCCGTGCAGGATGACAAAGCCTCGGTAGGTTGCAAAGCGTTCGGCGATGTCGGCGGCCAGCGTTTGCCACGTCATGGGTGTGGCGGCGCTGGAGTCGATCAAGCGGTCATGGCTGATGATGTCGTAGGCAGGCAATGTCTGCTGGCGAGCGATAGGCAGCTGTTGAAGGGCGTTTTGCAACCTCTCGGCAAAGTTGCCCGCGGGCACCAGACCCTCGGAAGTGGGCTGCATGCCGATCGTACCGCCGGTGTAGATGACCAGTACCCGCTCATGTGGGTAGGGGGTGTCTGTCAAACGAGGAGCGTTACTCATGGCCATGTCCTGGTAAAGGCAAAAAAGAGTTATTGAAGGTAGACGCGCAGCTGACCGCCTTGATCATCCAGCTGCCGATTGCGACCTGCCAGACAGGCAAAGCCGCAACAGACCAGAATCAAGCCGATCAGCAGCCAGGCAATGTGCGCGGTCGAGGCGCCCATCTGCAGCATCACACCCACGCCAAAAGGGCCCAGTGCGGCCAGTGTGTAACCGCCTCCCTGAACCAGTCCGGAAAGCTGTCCAGCCAAGGGTGCGTTGGCGGTGCGGAGTACGAGCAGTGCCAGGGCCAGGCTGAAACTGCCACCCTGACCAAGGCCCAGCAGGACGGCGCCCGGCCAGCGCCAAGCCATCGGGGCAATCAACAGCAGCGCCAAGCCGATGGCCGTGGCGGCCAGTACCATGAGAAGGGCAGGACGTTGGTCCTTGTGCCAGCGGGCAACCCATGGGGCCGCCAGCGCCGAGGCCAGTTGGCTCATGATGGAGACGGCCATGGTCCAGCCAGCGTCTGCTTCGCTATAGCCACGGTCGATGAGCAGGGTGGGCAGCCAACCAAACACGATGTAAGCCATGGAAGACTGAATGCCCATGAAGAGCATCACATGCCACGTCAAGGGTTGGCGTAGCAAGGCGGCAAGCGGCACTCGGAAGGTGGGCTGAAGCGATGGCGCTGCGACGGGGCGTGGCGCAAAGCCCGACCATAGCAGCCAGGCTGCCAAGGCCAGTAGTGACCAGCTCATCAGGCTGAGTTGCCAACTGCCCAGCCAAGTCAGTAGCGGGACGCTCAGTCCTGCTCCCAAGGCGCCACCAAAGCAGAGCGCCATGGTGTACAGTCCTGTCAGCAGGTCGGCGCTGTGCGGCAGTTCGCGTTTGACCAGGGCGGGAAGCAGTGTGCCCGCTATCCCGATAGCACCGCCTGCCATGGCCGACCCCAGGTACAGCAACCCTGGCCAGGGAGCGCCCCGTACCAGCAGGCCGGTCGCCAACAGCAGCAGTGCGGCACTCAACGCCCGCTCACTGCCCAGGCGTTTACTGAGCCAGGGTGCCAGCGGTGCGGCAAGACCCAGGCACAGCACGGGCAGCGTGGTCAAAATACCGGCAGCGGTAGGCGACAGCCCCGCGCTTTCCTGCAGCCTGTGCAGCAGGGGGGCCACCGAAGACATGGCCGGGCGTAGATTGAGCCCAACCACGAACATCAAGAGGATGAAGCTGACGGAGCGGCGTGTCACCATGACGAGCGCTTATTTCATGTAAGGACGCAGGTCACCGCGTACGGCATCCAGCAGGGTGATGAAGTGGTAGTCCTGGGGCGTATCGATGGCATCCACACGTACCTGGGTGCGCATGCCTTTGTTGATGTCCAGCTTGTCGTAGATTTCCAGGGTCAGCTTGCGTGCCGGTTTGTCGCCTAATGCAATGGCGCCATCCGCCAAATTGAAGGTTTCCAGCAGTGTCGCTCTGATGCGAGTGCTGTTGCCTTCACTCAGCACGCGACGCACGAACAGCCAGCCTTCACAAGGCAGGGAGGCGTTGTCATCGCATTCACGCAGAAACAGTGTTCGATAGCAGGCGCCTTCGTTCGAGGCTTTTTCAGCCATGCTGCGATAGGCCTGAATGACCTGTGCCGAGGAAGCGCGAGCATCTTCCAGACGCTGTGAGATACCCTGATGCTCGCGGCTCAGCTGCTCCTGACGCTGAAAAGTCAGCCACTGGCGATAATCTGCCATCAGTTGTGAAGACGCCATAGTCACTCCATGAATTGGTTCAGCGAAACGCCGGAATATGCGAGGCGATACCTTCGCACATTCCGGTCGTTGGGGCTAGCGGCGAGCGCGACGGCGGCGCTCGCCGCCGTTGTTGGCTTGCGGGCTCTCGGACGCGCGACGGGCGCGAGGTTGACGCTGGCTGCGGCGGCCATTTTCGATGGGTTCGGGCTTGGCATTGGGGTCAGGCTCGAAGCCGGGCTCGACGTGCTTGGGCAGCGTTTGATTGATCAGCCGCTCGATGTTCTTGAGCAGGCCATGCTCATCGACGCATACCAGTGATACCGCTTCACCGTTGCTGCCCGCGCGGCCTGTGCGCCCGATGCGGTGCACGTAATCTTCGGCGACGTTGGGCAGGTCAAAGTTGACCACGTGGGGAAGTTCGCTGATATCCAGGCCACGTGCGGCAATGTCGGTGGCGACCAGTACCTGCAGGTCACCACTCTTGAAGGCCCCGAGCGCTCGAGTACGCGCGCCCTGGCTCTTGTTGCCATGGATCGCCATGGCCGGAATGTCCTGCTTGGTCAGCTGCTCTGCCAGGCGATTGGCGCCGTGCTTGGTACGCGTGAAGACCAGTACTTGAAACCAGCCATGACGCTGAATCAAATGGGCCAGCAGGTCGCGTTTCTTGTCGCGGTCCACGCGGTAGATGGCCTGCTCGATTTTTTCGGCAGTGGTGTTGCGCGGGGCCACTTCGATCATCGCCGGGTTGTTCAGCAATTGCTGGGCCAGGGCCTGAATCTCGTTGGAGAAGGTGGCCGAGAACAGCAGGTTCTGGCGCTGTTTGGGCACCAGGCGCAGCAGGCGCTTGATGTCGTGGATGAAACCCATGTCGAGCATGCGGTCGGCTTCATCGAGCACCAGTATTTCCACGCCAGACAGATCCACGTGCCCCTGCTGGTGAAGGTCCAGCAGGCGGCCCGGGGTAGCCACCAGTACGTCCAGACCGGCTTTCAGGGCGTCTACCTGGGGCTGTTGGCCGACGCCGCCGAAAATGATGTGCGAGCGCAGTGACAAGTGCTGCCCGTAAGCGGTGACGCTTTCACCGACCTGGGCGGCCAGCTCCCGAGTAGGGGTTAGAACCAGTGCACGGACCTGGCGTTTGCCGGGGCGTTTGCCTTGCATCAGGCGTTGCAGCATGGGCAGCGTGAAGCCTGCGGTTTTGCCGGTGCCCGTCTGGGCGCTGGCCAGCAGGTCTCGGCCTTCTAGTACGACGGGAATGGCCTGGCGTTGAATCGGGGTGGGCTGATGATAGCCCTGTGCGCCAACGGCGCTGAGTAGATCAGGGTGCAGACCAAGGTCAGAAAAGCTCATGCATTCTCCGCAGTCGCCAACCCCTCACTCTCTAAGTGAGGGGTTGGCGTCATGTTCAAGATACGAGGATGTAATTGCGCCATGAAGGCGCATCTAAGAATCAGATCGGGCAGCCACGATGGGCGTTCTAAAGCCACGCAGCCATTGCCCGCAGGGCTGCGTGGAAGTGATGGGGTGCGCTTGCGAAAGGCGCTGGCGCCGAGTGTAACACGAAAGTCTCACTCAGCGCTGTCGATGCGGACGTGAATTAGCCGCCAGTGAAATAGCCATTGCGCCGAATCTGCTCGGCGATTTCCACGCTCAGCAGGTTCCAGCTTTCACCCAGCGCGCGTACCAGGGCAGGGTAGCCATCTTCTTCCAGGGGCGTTTGCGTAGTGAAGCTTTGCAGTGTGACCAGGCTATTGTCTGCGCGGCGCAGCTGCCACTGCCCGCTGGCTACCGCCATGCCATCGTGGCGCCCCTGGAACTGATCCACCTCTACTGAAAGCGTCAAGGCGTCTGGCAGCGCGCCCTCTGAACGCACCACCTGCAGCTGGGGGAGCTGCAGGGCCAACTGCGCCCGCAGGCTACGTTCCAGCTGACGGCCAATGCCCTCGGCCCACTGGTGTTCACGAGCCTGGTTCAACGTGATGTCGTCCAGCTGCATGACGATGCCATCCACGTCCAGATAGTGCGCCAAGCGTGGAGCGCGGATGGCCAGCGTGCCCGTGGGTTGGCTAGGGGCGCTGCTGGCCGCGGGGCTGGGCAGCATGTAGCGAGCTGGGGGAGTGACGCTGCTTGCGCACGCGGTCAGGGCCATGCAGGCAGCGGCAATGATCAGCAGTCGTGTAAAAGGTTGAATCATGATCTCTCCTGTCAGCGCGGGGCGCGGGGCGTCGGGTCCTGGGTGTCGAGGTTATCGAACAGCAGGGCGCGAGGATTTTCATTCAGCGTACGCGTAAGCGGCTGCAGGTCTCGCATCAGGCGGTCCAGCCGCTCGATGGCCGTGGTCAGCTCCTGATAGGCGGGCGACGACGGCGATACCCCCTGCAGTGTGCTGCGCAGCTCTTCCAGCGTGCTGTTCAAATTGCCGCCAATCGCGCGAGTATCCGGGTCGCTCAACAGTTCGTTGATCGAACGGCTGACGTCACGCACTTCGTTGAGCACATGCTCTGAGGCTTGCAAATTGCGGTCCAGACCTGCCAGTAGTGGTTCGACCTCGAGTGCGTTGAGCTTTTCCAGCAGATCGGTAATCTGCCCCTGAATCTGGGCAAAGCCACCGGCGACGGTGGGGAATACCGTCCGTTCCGAGAAAGTTTCCGCTATGTATTCATCGGCCAGGTCGCGCTGGAAGTTCAGATCGACGAACAGCGCCCCGGTGAGCAGACTGCCGTTTTTCAGCGATGCGCGCAGTCCCAGGCCAAACATCCTGGTGAAGCGATTGTCCCAATCTTCCAGATCGATATCGGCATTCTCGATGCCCAGCCGTTGTGGCTCGATGCGAATCAGTACCGGTATCGCGAACCGCGCTCTGGAATCTGGCTGAGGCGCGGTAAAATTCCAGGGTACCGCTGCCACGGTACCGATGCGCACGCCGCGAAACTCCACTGGCGCTCCGCGGGAAAGACCACGCACCGTGTCGTCGACCAGCAGCACGTATTCCAGGTAGCGGTTGAAGGTACCTTCGCGGGCGTCGTCTTCATCGGCGTAAAGATTGAAGCGCGCGTTATGCTCAACGGGTCGTCCCATGGGCAGATCTTCGGGCACGCCAAAGGTCACACCGCCGCCCAGCAATGCTTCGAGCGATTCGACATTGACCCGAAAGCCATTGGCATCCAGGCGAAAATCGACGCCGCTGGCCGTCCAGAATCGGGTGCTGTCGGTCACCAATTGGGAATAAGGTTCTTCGATGAAAACCTGGTGATACATGGTGCGCGAATCCGCATCGAAGCGGGTGTCTTCGACGCGACCAACGGTATAGCCCTGATAGGAAACCGGATCGCCGACGCGCAGGGAGTTGCCCAGTTGGCTGACCAGGCTGATTTGAAGCCCGGCCTGTCCTGCCGTGGCCACCGGCGGCACGTCGCTGACGGAGAACTCCCTTCTCGGTTCGTCCGATTGGCCGGGCTCCAATTGAAGATAGGCTCCGGATAGCACGGTGCCCAGGCCGCTGATGCCTTCGCGGCCAATACGCGGCTTGACGACCCAGAATCGGCTGTCCTCTCTGAGCATGGCTTCGGCTTCGGGCTGGATTCGGGCGGTCATCACGGCTTGTGAGAGGTCGTCCGACAGGCGCACACTTTGTACGCGACCAATCTCGACGTTGCGGCTGCGTATCAAGGTGCTGCCTGCCTCGATGCCTTCGGCGTTGCTCATGGTCAACGTGATCAAGGTGCCACGGCTGGTGTAGTTGTCATACACCAGCCACAGGCCAATGATGACGGCCACGAGCGGTACGATCCAGATGGGCGACAGGCGTGTCTGCCGAGAGGCTTTGGCTCGGTGGAGTTCGTTGTCAGTATCGGTGTTGGGGGTTACATCATTAGCCATCAATAGCGTCCTTGGTGGCCGTCGTGCGGCGGGCAGGGCGTGGAGTCGGGGAGTCCCAGATCAAGCGAGAGTCGAACGTCATGGCGGCCAGCATGGTCAGCACGACCACGGCGCCAAAAGCGAGTGCTGCGGGGCCGGGAGTGATCGACATCAGCGAACCGGCACGGATCAGGGCAACGAGAATCGCTACCACGAATACATCCACCATGGACCAGCGGCCAATGAACTCGGTGATGCGGTAAAGCCGCGTGCGGCTGTTGGCGTTGAGCTCGTCGCTGCGATTGATCATCAGGCATAACCATACCAGCGCGACCAATTTGCCGACAGGCACGATGACACTGGCAATGAAAATCACCGCAGCCACGGGCCATGACCCCATTTGCAGAAGCTGCACGACACCGCCAATGATGGTCGAGGGTGCCGTATGGCCAAGGCTGGTAGTGGTCATGATGGGGTAGACATTGGCAGGAATATACATGATCGCCGCAGCAAAGAGCAGCGCCCAGGTGCGCTGCAAGCTGTACGGAAGCCGTGTGTGCAATTTTTCGTGGCAGCGAACGCACCGTCCATGGCCCTTGTCCAGGCGGTTGACCAGCCCGCAGGTGGGGCAGCCCGTCACGTTCTGGCTCGCCGCCGTGGCACCCGTCAGGGTGCCTTCCGGGGCCAATGGCTCGCCCTCCAATGAAAACCACATCCAGTCCGCGTCGATGGACTGTGTGGTCATCAGTAGCAGGATCGCGAACACACAGAAGGCCCAAAAGGAGATGCCCAGCTCGATCTGTGCCATGCCGGCCACTTTGATCAGGCTGACCAGCGCGCCGATGATGAATACATCGGCCATCATCCAGGGGGTCAGGTGGGCCAGTGAGCGAGCGATATCACGACTCAATGGCAGCGGGCGGGCGCGCAGTAGCCCGAACTGCAGCCAGATGACCCCCGTCAGGTAGACCGCAGGCAGTACCACGATGGTCATGATCACTGCGATGGCCACGACAGGCTGATGAAAATTGATCAGCGCCGTGGCCGTCTGGGTCAGCTCGATGCGGTTGCCGATACCGCCTACGCTGAAGCTGACGAAAGGAAACGAAACGGCCAGGATGAGTGCCACCAGTGAGGCAATGGCCAGTGCCATGCTACGTTGCGCGGGGTAGCGGTGGCGCTTGACCAGCACATGGGAGCATCGTGGGCAGGAGGCCTTCTCACCCGAGCCCAAAGGGGGCAGGGCCGAGACCCAGTCGCACTCATGGCAGGCGCGCAGCCGCCTGCGCTGGACGCGTGCCTCGGGGGGCGTGCAGTCCACGGCGGGGGTATGCATGGAAAGGGTGGGTCGTTTCATGAAAGAGACATCAGGTAATAGCAAACTCTCGATAGTTGGCGCATTTTAAATCAATATAGAGCCGAGACGTGAGTGTCAAATCAGGGACACCTCGCTTCTCTTGAACTCGGTGCTTGACCCCGCCTCCCGGTTCGACAAGGATGCAGCCGCGATAGTGCCTAATACGATGACATTAAGGAACCGAAATGTTGCTTGCCTTTGTAGCAGTGGTGGTAGGGCTCCTCCTGCTGATCTGGAGTGCTGAAAAATTTATCGATGGCGCTGCTGCTACCTCGCGGTGGTTGGGGTTGTCGCCACTGCTGATCGGTATGCTGGTGATCGGATTCGGAACGTCGGCCCCTGAAATGATGGTCTCCGTGCTGGCGGCCATGCAGGGTAATCCCGGGCTGGCGGTTGGCAATGCTTACGGATCCAATATTGCCAACATAGGGCTGGTGCTGGGTTTTGTGGCACTTATAGCGCCGCTGGCGGTGCACTCCAGCGTTATTCGCAAGGAGATGCCGCTATTGGTGGCGGTCATGCTGCTGACCGGTTACATGCTGATGGATGGCTGGATTTCCCGCGGTGAGGCAGTGTTGCTGCTGGCCGCGCTGGGGATCTTCATTACGGTCAGTATCATCCAGTCACGGCGTCATCAGGCGGATGCACTGACCGATGAAGTGACGGAGAGTCTGGACAGCAAGCCGCTGTCACGTGGTATGGCAGTAATGTGGACGCTGGTGGGGTTAGTGCTGTTGGTGGCCAGCTCGCGTCTGTTGGTGTGGGGCGCGGTAGAAATTGCCGTAGGCTTTGGTGTCAGCGATCTCATCATCGGTTTGACGGTGGTGGCCGTCGGTACGTCGCTACCCGAGCTTGCCTCGTCCATCAGTGCCTTGAGGCGCAAAGAGCACGATATGGTGCTGGGCAACGTGGTGGGCTCCAATCTGTTCAATAGTTTGGCCGTGGTAGGGTTGGCGGGGGTCATCACGCCTATCGAAGCGGGTCGTGAGGTGCTGGTGCGTGACTGGAGCGTGATGACCTTCATGACGCTGATGATGGTGCTGTTTGCATTCTCCTGGCGTGGCCGTCCGCGGCGGATCAATCGTCTGGAGGGTGGCGTGCTGTTTTCCCTGTTTGTCGCCTACACCGGCTACATGGTCAGTCTGGTGGTGATGACATGACTTTTTTTAATTGAAAAAGAGCAGTTTGCCTGAATGACATGCGTCAATGCGACACAGCTTTTTGGGCAAACTTGCGCTGTATAACGGGTGTCGAAGCGTTAAAATGCAACACAGCTAAAGAATAAGCTTAGTGCTTATAACTAAAATGCGGTGCCATTAAGGCTCAACTAAGCTTGTGTAACCCATTGATGGGATATTGATCCAGGTCTTAGGAGCGTGTGATGGAACTCGACCCCCTTGTACTATCGCGAATGCAGTTCGCCTTCGTTGTATCGTTTCATGCGATCTTTCCGGTCTTCACCATCGGACTGGCGTCTTACATAGCGCTGCTTCATGGGCTGTTCTTCAAGACCAACAACCCCGCTTGGGACCGCCTGGCACTGTTCTGGACCAAGGTGTTTGCCGTGGTCTTCGGAATGGGCGTAGTCTCCGGGATCGTCATGTCTTTCCAGTTTGGCACCAACTGGAGCAACTTCTCCCAGGCAGCGTCCAACTTCCTCGGGCCGGTGCTCAGCTACGAGGTCGTTACCGCTTTCTTCCTTGAAGCGGCATTCCTCGGTGTCCTGCTCTTTGGCCGAGGCAAGGTGCCACAAGGGGTGCACCTGTTTGCTGCCATCATGGTGGCGATCGGTACGTTCATTTCGTCGTTCTGGATTCTTTCTGCCAACAGCTGGATGCATACACCGGCAGGGGTAGAACTCATCGACTATCGGTTCCACGTGGTTTCCTGGACCGAAGCGATATTCAATCCCTCCTTTCCTTATCGCTTCGCGCACATGGCCATGGCATCCTTCTTGACCGGTGGCTTCGTGGTGGCCGGTGTGAGTGCCTGGTTCCTGCTTCGTGGTCGCGACCCGGAAGCCAACCGTCGAGCGCTTTCCATGTGCCTTTGGTTGCTGCTGTTTCTGGCGCCAGCCCAGGCGGTCGTGGGGGACTTCCATGGTTTGAATACTCTGGAGCACCAGCCGGCCAAAGTGGCGGCCATGGAAGGGCATTGGGAAACCTCTGGCAACGTTCCGTTGCTGCTGTTCGCCATCCCGGACCAGGAAGCGCAAACCAATCGCTTTGAAATCGGCATTCCCAATCTTGCCAGCCTCATCCTGACCCACTCTACGGATGGGGTTATTCAGGGGCTGAATGAATTTGCTCCTGAAGAGCAGCCACCGGTCTGGATCGTCTTCTGGGCGTTCCGCGTGATGGTGGGGATCGGTCTGTTGATGATTGCCACCGCCCTGACAGGACTGTTGCTGCGTCGCAAAGGCAAATTCCATCAGCACACCGGGTTCCTCAAGACGCTGGTGTACATGATCCCCATGCCGTTCGTCGCCGTGCTGGCTGGTTGGATCGTGACCGAGTCAGGACGTGCCCCATGGCTGGTATACGGCATGATGACCCATGCGGAAGGCGTTACGCCTTCGCTGACCGGCCCTATGGCGCTGTTTACGCTGGTGGGCTACGTGCTGGTGTACGCGGTGGTGTTCTGTGCCGGTATCTACTATCTGACCCGCGTGGTGCGTAACGGCATGCTGCCCAAGGAAGAGCGTGAAACGGCAGGCGACAATTTCAGACGCCCCATGCGTCCACTGTCGGCCACGGAAACTCCCTTTGATGACGATGTCGACCCGGTGAGGAACTGAGACATGGAAATGTTTGATCTGACGATAATCTGGGCAGGCATCATCGGGTTCGGGTTGATGATGTACGTGCTGATGGACGGTTTCGATCTGGGGCTTGGGATTCTGTATCCCTTCGCCCCGGACGAAGACGCCCGGGATGTGATGATGAACTCCGTGGCGCCGGTCTGGGACGGCAACGAGACGTGGCTGGTGTTGGCGGGTGCCGGTTTGCTCGGGGCTTTCCCGCTGGTCTATTCGGTCTTCCTGCCCGCACTCTATATTGGCGTGTTCTTGATGCTGGCGGGGCTTATTTTTCGGGGGGTGGCCTTCGAGTTCCGCTTCAAGTCCCGGCGCAATCGTCGCTGGTGGAACCGCGCCTTCTGCTGGGGCTCCGGCGTGGCCGCTTTCGCTCAAGGGGCGGTGGTCGGTGCTTACATTCAAGGATTTCATGTCGAAAACTTTGCCTTTGCAGGTGGCGCTTTCGATTGGCTGACGCCATTCTCGGTACTGACCGGCTTCGGCCTGATGGCAGGTTATGCGTTGCTGGGAGCCACTTGGCTGATCTTGAAATCCGAGGGCCATATTCAGGAGTGGGCGTACAAGATCACGCCGCTGCTGTTGGCGCTGGTACTGGGCGTCTTCGGTATCATCAGCATCTGGACACCGTTCGTGAATCCGGTGGTCTGGGAGCGCTGGTTCGGTCATTTGCAGCTGATCTGGGTGTTCCCGGCATTGGCGTTGCTGTCGGCCTTCATGGTGTATCGCTCCGTGAAACGTCGTGACGAGGGCATTCCCTTCGTGGCCACCATCGGCATCTACGTGTTCACTTACCTGGGGCTGATCGTCAGCAAGTGGCCCATCATCGTGCCACCGAACTACACGCTGTGGGATGCCGCCTCCGCCCCTGAATCTCAGCTGTTCCTGCTGATCGGTGTGCTGTTCGTCATTCCGATCATCCTGACCTACACCGCCTGGACCTACTGGGTCTTCCGCGGCAAGGTGCGCGTCGGCGAAGGGTACCACTGATTCATGGCTTCTCCTGCGGCCCAGTCGAATTCGTTGACGCCGCGCCGTTGGCTGAGCACGCTGGCTCGTCGTGAGCGTGCTCGGCTAGCGCTGGCAGCGTGCTTCGGCGTGCTGTCCGGCGCTCAGACGATCCTGCTGGTGGTCGGGTTGGCGTGGTCGATCGAGCAACTGGTCGTTCATGGCCGCTCACCTGTCACGCTGGTACCCGTGCTGCTCGGCCTGGTGGTGGCCGTGGCGTTGCGCTCACTGTTTCTTGCCCTGCAAGAGTCGTTCAGTGCAACCGCCAGCTTGCGCATCCGCCAGTATGCTCGGGAGCTGGTCTTGAACAAGGTCGCCGCGCTAGGCCCGGTCTGGATGACGCGGCAGCAGAGCGGGGCCCTGGCGACCCAGTCGGTCGAGCACATCGAAGCCTTCGATGGCTATTTCGCGCGCTTCCTCCCGCAAATGCGCATCGTGCTTTTGCTGCCACTGCTGATTGCCGTCGTGGTGGGCTGGCTCGACTATCTGGTGGCCATCTTCTTGCTGCTCTCTGCGCCATTGATTCCGCTGTTCATGGCCTTGGTAGGCATGGGGGCAGAGCGTCTCAACAAGGAACAGTTTGCTTCCGTTGCCAGGCTCTCGGCGCATTTCGTCGACCGCGTGCGCGGCATGACGACGCTGCAGCTATTTGGTCATACGCGTGCTGCCCAGCAGGACGTCTGGTATGCCACCGACCAGTATCGCCGCCTGAGCATGCGCACTCTCAGGCTGGCATTTCTCTCGTCAGCGGTATTGGAATTTTTTGCCTCGGTGGCCATCGCCGTCGTCGCCATGTACGTGGGGTTTGGTCTGTTGGGCTATATCGATTACGGTCCTTCCCCCTCGCTGACCCTGTTCAGTGGTCTGGCGGTGTTGCTACTGGCTCCGGAGTTCTTCCAGCCCTTGCGCACCCTCTCGCAGCATTATCATGACCGTGCTGCGGCGCTGGGGGCGGCAGAGAGTATCGTGACCATCCTCAATGAGCCTGACGTGGTGCCGACCCGGTTTGACGCCCCCGTCGAACCAGATGCATCGATTGAATTGGTGGATGTCGAGGTGGGCTATGGTCGGCACTCGACGGTCTTGACGGGCGTCTCGGCCACGATACGTCAGGCAGATGTGGTGGTCATTACCGGAGAGTCAGGCAGTGGCAAATCTTCCTTGCTGGCGCTGATGGCCGGTTTTATGGCGCCTCTGCGTGGTGCTTGCAGAGTCCGCCAGGGCGAACAAGTGGCGTGGCTGGATCAATCACCCTGCATCATTCAAGGCTCGTTGGCCGATAACCTGCGCCTGGCGGCGCCTGAGGCGACACCGGCTGCCATGCAGGAGGCTCTGGAAAGCGCAGGCCTGGGTGAGCTGTTGGCTGCCTTGCCCCATGGCCTGGAGACGGTGGTAGGGGAGCGCGGGGTCGGCTTGTCGGGAGGTCAGGCGCAGCGCTTGACCCTGGCTCGAGTATTTCTCAGCCAGGCACCGCTGGTGTTATTGGATGAGCCCACGGCCAGCCTTGATTCGGCGACGGAAAAGAGCGTGATCGACGCACTGCTGGCCTGGTCGGCGGAAGGGCGAACGTTAGTCATCGCAACACATCACCCTGCGGTGATGGCCGTTGCCACTCGCCACTGGGTGTGTCGAGACGGCCAGCTTCACGAGGTGGCGCCATGAAATTTCTGCACAATGACCTGAGCCCATGGCTGGCACTCATGTTAAGGCGCAGGCAGCGCTTCCTCGTGGGTGCGCTGCTGGTATGGGTAACGTTGCTGGCTGGCCTTGCGCTGCTGGGTTTGTCCGGCTGGTTCATTGCGGCGTGTGCCCTGGCGGGCATTGCGCTGGCGGCTGGGTTGCCGTCATCACTGGATATTTATGTGCCCGGCGGCGGCATTCGTTTTTTTGCCTTGCTGCGCACCGTCGCTCGATACACCGAGCGGCTATACAACCACAATACCGTGCTGACGCTGCTGGCGGATTTACGCTATCGCGTCTTCGGTGACTTGACGCGCCTGGATGACGCATCGCTGCGGCGTCGGCGAGTCGGTGAGTGGTTGAGTCGCCTGACGGCGGATATCGATGCCCTGGATAGCCTGTATCTGCGCCTACTGGTGCCGCCAGTAGTGGCCTTGTTGAGTGTCTGGATCGTCGCAGGTTTCATCGCTATCTGGTTACCGCTGGTGGGAGCCGTCGTGGCCTGTGTATTGACGCTGCTGTGGCTGGTCATCACCCTGGGCTTTGCCAGGCTGGGTTTCACCAACAGCCATCGGCAAGTGGATGATCAGGAGGAGCTTCGGCGGCTGGTGTTGGATCAGGTACAGGCGTCCGCTGAGCTGATGAGCTACCGAACCAGTGACTGGTACCGCAGGAAAATACGAGCGCACGAACAGCAAGCGCTGGATAACCAGCGTCAGTTGGCCGCGAAGGCCGCGCTGGGAAATGCGCTACTGATGGCGGTAACGGGGCTGTTGATCATCGGTGTGCTCTGGCTGGGTAGTCTGGCACTGGCCGAGCAGCGCGTGGTGGGCCCCATCATGGTCATGGCCGTGATTGCCGTGTTTGGTATCAACGAAGTGTTGGCCAGCCTGCCTGCTGCTTTTGTGCGGTTTGGCGCCAGCCACGGGGCGGCCCAGCGGCTGAATGCTCTGCAGGCGACACAAGGGCAAACGCGTGTGGGCTCGCTTCCGGATGACGATGGTGGCCATGCCCTGCAACTGCGTGAGGTCATGTTCCGTTATCCGGATGCGGCGGGCTGGGCGATATGCCAGGTTTCCCTGACCCTGCCCGCCGGTCAACGCGGTGCCATCATGGGTATTTCGGGTTCGGGCAAATCGACGCTGGCCAATTTGATCATGGGCCGCATCTCTCCCACTGAAGGGGACGTGTGGGTGGCGGAGCATGCACCCTCTGTCATTACCCTCGAAAGTAGCGCAGCACATATGGGGTACCTCCCCCAGCAAATAGACCTGTTCGATGGCTCGCTGGCCGATAACCTGCGGATCGCCAAGCCTGACGCGACAGACGAAGAGCTTTGGCAGGTGCTTGCCCAGGTCGCTCTCTCGGACTGGGCGAAACGCCAGCCTCGTCAGTTGGCGACTCAGGTGGGAGAAAGAGGGCAGCAGCTTTCAGGCGGGCAGGCGCGCAGAGTGGCGTTGGCGAGGCTGTTCTTACGCTCGCCCTCGGTGGTATTGCTGGATGAGCCCTTCGCGGGAGTGGATGCGGCAACCGCCCGGCACGTGGCGGCCTCGCTGGACGCCTGGTTGGTAGGCCGTACGGCGATTTTCTTTGTTCATCAAGTGGATGATGCGGCCCTGGTGCCGGGTTTGGCTCATCAATGGTGGCTTGATGGTGGTAAGTTAATTCACGATACTTCACTTTGATATTCACCGAATCGGCAAGTAGGCGGCGACCATGAACGACTTTTTACGACACCTTCCCAAGGCTGAGCTTCACTTGCATATCGAAGGTTCTCTCGAGCCGGAATTGATGTTCCAACTGGCGGAGCGTAACGGCATCGAACTCCCCTATGCCACGGTCGAAGAGGCCAAGGCAGCTTACGATTTCAAAGACCTGCAAGGGTTTCTGAATCTTTATTACCAGGGCATGAACGTCTTGCGCAGCGAACAGGACTTCTATGACCTGGCTATGGATTATTTCAAGCGTGCCCGCTCGGAAGGCGTTCTGCATATCGATATGCACTTCGATCCCCAGGCTCACCTGCAGCGTGGAGTGCCTCTGGAGGTGGTCATGGCGGGACTGCTCAGGGCCAAGCAGGAGGCCGAGAGTCAGCTGGATCTTTCAGTAGGCATGATCATGGCCTTCCTGAGAGATCGGCCAGCCGACGAGGCACTTCACGTTCTCGAGCAGGCGGCACCCTACTGGAAAATGCTGGATGCCATTGGCTTGGACAGCGCCGAGCGTGACAACCCGCCCGAGAAGTTTCAGGCCCTGTTTGCGCGCGCCAAAGAGCTTGGGCTGGTGCGTGTGGCCCATGCGGGCGAAGAGGGGCCTGCCGCTTACATTACGCAAGCCCTGGACCTGTTGGACGTTCAGCGCATCGACCACGGCGTGCGCTGTCTCGAAAGCGAAGACGTCGTGCAGCGCCTCAAGGAGTCTCAAACGGTACTGACCGTGTGCCCGCTCTCCAATGTCAGCTTGAAAGTGGTCGATCAATTGGATCAGCATCCGCTACCGGCGTTGTTGGAAGCGGGGCTGAAGGTCACTATAAGCTCTGACGATCCTGCTTATTTTGGTGGTGGGCTGCTCGAAAATCATATCGCCTGTGCCGATGCCTTTGGCTGGGGAGAAGATACCTTCAAATGGCTGAACCGCAATGCCATGGAAGAAGCCTTCGTCAGCGACGCGCGACGCGCCGAACTGCTGAAGCGCCTGGAGGCAGCCTGACATAGCCTGCCGCCGCCCCTATGGGCGGCGGCATAGTGCATCAGGGTAGAGCGGGCACCTCGAAATCGGGCATTTCACCTGTCAGGGAGTGCAGAAACGCCGTGATGTTATCGATGGTGGGTTCGTCAAACTCACGTCCCAGCATTTCCTGGCCCATGATGGCCACAGCTTCTTCAAGCGTTTCGGTGGCACCATTGTTCATGTACGGGTAAGTGACGCCGACATTGCGCAAGGTGGGGGTGCGGAAGCGGTACTGGTCTCTTTCCTCGCCAGTCACCACGTAGCGACCCAAATCTTTCGACCCCGGCACCTGAATGGCGTGGAACTGGCTATCGGTAAAGTTGGCGCCGCGATGGCAGGCGATACAGCCATTATCCACGAAAGCCACCATACCCTCTTTTGCCTGATCGCTGATGGCGTCCATATCACCCCGCAAATAACGATCGAAAGGTGCGTTGGGCGTGTTGAGCGTTCTCTGGAAGGCGGCCAGTGCCTTGGCCAGGTTCTCGGCATTGATGGGGTCATCCTGGTCGGGGTACGCTTCCGTGAAGCGTTCCTGGTAGAGCTCGAACTCTGTCAACCTGTCCAGGGCGTGTTCCAACTGCATGGCCATCTCGACATCGGCTTCGATGGGCCCCAGTGCTTGACCCTCCAAATCCGGCTCTCGTCCATCCCAGAATTGCGATCCCAGGAAACCACTGTTGAGTACGGTGGGTGTGTTGCGTTCGCCAACCTGACCGTTATGGCCCACGGCTCTAGGAATGCGATCTGACCAGCCGAGCGCTGGGTTATGGCAAGTGGCACAGCTGATGACACCGCTGGCGGAGATCCTGGGCTCGAAAAACAGCATGTTGCCCAGCATCACCTTTTCATCGGTCTGTGAATTGTGGGCAGGCAAAGGTGGTAAGTGGGGCAGCGGTTCGAACCTGTCGCGGTAGCTACCGAGTTCGTCGTCTGCCCACAGTGAAGTCGTGCCTAATAGCGCGACACTCGCAAGTCCGATGGCAATACGTGATGTTGTCATGGTTTCCCCCTCCTGTTTGACCGGTCTGGTGTGCACCGTTCTTTTCAGCGGTGCTTCAACAAGTCTAAAAAAGCGGGGAAGGGCAGGGCTTGCCTCAGGTCAACTTTCCGGCCATTGGTGACCCGCAGGTGCTTGAACGGTGAATGAGAAAAAAACTTGACGATCAAAAAGAATTGGGTAGAATACGCCCCACATCGAACGGCAACGCCGACAGATGGCTCTTTAACAATTTGATCAGGTAATTCATGTGGGCGCTTGCCGATGAGGGTGAATCATCACCGAATATCAAGGCAAGCGAACACCAAGATACTCTTCGGAGTATCACAGTGAATTCGTTTGAACCTTGAGCCAAGTTTGATCCGCTTTTGTTGCCTTCGGGCAGCGAGTAAGGATCGCATTGATCTTAAACTGAAGAGTTTGATCATGGCT
>NZ_BMXN01000022.1 GCF_014651775.1 Vreelandella hamiltonii | reverse complement strand
TACATTCGTCTTGGTATGAGTGCCCATGTGCATATCACTACCTATAGGAGCGAAGGCGCCATGGTGGTGCCTCCTGAGGTAATTCGTCACGAAGAAAACGATACCTACATCGAATATCGCGCTTCGCTACAGGACGTACCCCGGCGTATCAAGATCGAAATTGGACAGGCTACGCCCAGAGGTATAGAGGTCTTCGGCCTGCCGCAGGGGCTTGTCAGACTATGACCAAAATCAAATAAGAATGTACTCAATCGGAAGTGGTCCAATTGGAGCTGACACCCCGATAAGCCTCATAATGGGGGCAGTGGAAGTGTCCACTAGGCGCGAGGGCAACATTGCCACCGAGTCCGGGCCAACCTGGGTCGAGCAGAGGAAGCGGACAGGTCTCCCACGCCACTCGGTCGAATGCTTGCACGGAAAAATGTTTATGCTCGTGCTTAAGCCGACTCAATTCTTCTTTTGAAAGTCGCCTTTTCCTCTGTTGTTATCCCACGCGAGAGTGCATCCAGGTAGTCGGCATACCACTGCATCATGAAGCGGCGCTTCTCCAGATAGGCCGCCTGATTGTAGACACCGGCGATACCTTCTTCTTTGTGGGCAAGCTGCGCCTCGACGTGATCCTTTGGCCAGCTGTGCTCGCGAAGCAGTGTGCTCGCCGTATGGCGCGACCCGTGGCCCGTCAGCTTACCCTTGTAGCCCACCAGAGCGATGGCCTTGTTGATCGTGCCCTCACTCAGCACTGGATTCTTCGGACCCTGGCCAGGAAACACAAGCTGCTGCCGCCCGGTTTGCTGGCGGATTTCGCGAAGTGATTCTACTGTCTGTGTGGACAGCGGCACGATATGGTCTCGGCGTGCCTTCATCTTCTCCGCTGGGATGGTCCAAGTGGCCCCTTCAATGTCAATCTCAGACCACTGTGCATAGCGCACCATGCCTGGCCGTGATGCCGTGCGCAGCACCATCCAGACGGCCGCTTGAGTGATTTGGCGGCTGCGTGATCGTTGCAGAGCGCGAAGGAACCCAGGTAGCTCTGGCTCTAGCAGGTGTGGGTAGTGTGTGGTTTTCGGCGCTGCGGCAGCGACATGGCGCAATTCGCTAGCGGGATTCAGCTCACATTTCCCCTCTGCGATTGCCAGAGAGAACATCTGGCTAACCCACCCGCGCACTTTCTTCGCTATGTTGTGAGCGGCACGCTCCTCAAGACGCTTTTGCAGTTCAGTACAGTCCTGGCGTGTTATTTCATCCAGGGATTTTCGCCCCAGGGCGGGCAAAATATCCTTGTCGAGGTACAAGCGCATCTGCCTAGTGGTCCCGCCAGCACGGCCTGCATTGATCTTGCGCTGATACCAATCCTCGGCGACGTCGCGGAACAGGTAGCGCGGCTTTGCATTCTGGTCCACCGTGGATAAATCCACACCATCAGCAATGAGCCTTCGAAGGTCTTCGGCCTCGCGTCGTGCTCGCTTGCCGCTGACACCAGGGAATCCGCCGAGCCCTTTCCACGTCCAGCGACCATTTGGTCGCTTGTATCGCAGTTCCCAGGACTTTGCGCCATTGCGCTTTACACGGAAGTAGAGACCGGCGCTATCCAGTTCCCGATAATCCTTATCTTCGGGCTCCAGAGAAACCAGTACAGTGTCGGCGAGAGGTCGCCGTTTGATTTGTGAGCGCTTCATCGCCTGCCTGCTCCCTGAACGTGTATGCCTCCAACTACGGCATACACCGTTGAGCGAGTTGGAGGGGGTATTCTAGGTTACGTCAGGTGATAGAGTGGCGATAAAAGCCACTCGTAGCAAGGCTTGGATCACTGCGTGGAATACTCAAGGGGATTGAGTATGGTGCGGATGGGGAGACTCGAACTCCCACACCTTACGGCACTAGAACCTAAATCTAGCGTGTCTACCAATTCCACCACATCCGCAGAAGACGCTGCGTATACTACCAATAAACGTATGAATGTCAATGCAATCATCCTGTTTTAAACCAGTTGGCAGAGGAGGTGGCTATGCGAATGGTTCAGTACGTGAACCAGTGGTTGTCGCGCCAATTGCCGGGCTACTGTGCGTTTTGCCTATCGGCGGATTGCGGTGAGCAGGGGTGGTGCGCGCAGTGCTTCCGGGAGCTGCCCTGGAACACGTCGGCATGCCCGCAATGTGCCGAACCCTTGCCCGCTGGTGGGGGTGGACGCTGTGGCCACTGCCTGGTAGCGCCCCCTGCCTTTACGCATACAACGGCGGCACTCCGCTACCAGGAGTGCGTGGCAGAACTGGTGCATGACTTCAAATTTCATGGTTCCGCGCGAGCGGGAACGCTGCTGGTCGAGCTGATGCTCTCGACGCCTCCAGTGCAACTGGGGGGCGCGTTGCTGCCGGTGCCCATGCATCCTTCCAAGGCGCGCGAGCGAGGCTTCAACCAGGCCCAGTGGCTGGCCAGGCAATTGGGCAAGCGGCTATGCCTACCGATGCTGGGGGCTGAGTGTCACAAGCGGCTACCCTCGCAACGGTCACTGAATCGAGCCGAGCGTCAGCGTAACCTCGCAGGAGCCTACCGCGTGGCGGGTCCACTGCCAGAATGGGTCATCATCATCGATGACGTTGTCACGACGGGTGCCACGGGGCATGCTCTGGCGTTGGCGGCTCTGGCGGCGGGTGCCACGCGCGTGGACGTGTGGGCGGCGTCTCGCACGCCGCTGGAGAAGAGTTGATATACTGGCTGGCCCAATGAAAGGAGTGATCCATGGCGCACCCGTTTAGCAGCCTGTCGCCCGACCTGGTGATGTCGGCCATCGAGTCGGTGGGTATCTGGCCCGCAGGCGAGCCCTTTGCCTTGAACAGTTATGAAAATCGCGTGCTGATGTTTCGCGATGAAGAGGGCGAGCGCTGGGTGGTCAAGTTTTATCGCCCCGAACGTTGGGTGGATGCCGCGATTCAGGAAGAGCATGACTTCCTGAGGGAGCTGGCGCTGGCCGGTGTCCCTGTGATCGCGCCATGGTGCTCAGCTGATGGCGTTTCATTGCATCACTACCAAACTTTCCGCTTTTCGCTTTTCCCCCAATGTGCAGGCCAGGCGCCAGAGCTCGATAACCCGGCACACCTGTTTGCCTTGGGAAATGTCTTGGGGCGCTTGCATGACGTTGCCGCTCGCCAGCGGTTTCAGCATCGGGAGAGTTTGTCGCTCACGGATGGCGTTACCGATGCCGCGCAGCGAGTCCTGGCAAGCCCGCATTTGGATAAGTACCAGTCCCGGGCATACCAGACCGTGGTGGAAAAGTTGATGGAGCAGTTGGCGCGCGTGTCGCTAAGCCCCGACGCCTATCTGCGGGCTCATGGTGACTGCCATCTGGGTAATATTTTGGGGCGGGATGATGACTTTACGCTGGTGGATTTCGATGATTGCCTGATGGCGCCCGCCATCCAGGATGTCTGGATGCTGCTGCCTGTAGACGACCCTGAGCTTTGGCGTGGGCAGTTGGATGAGTTGATCGAAGGGTATGAAGAGGTGAGGGCATTCCCCGAGCTTGAGTTGGTGTTGATCGAACCATTGCGCGCCTATCGCTTGATTCGTCACGCGGCCTGGCTGGTATCTCGCTGGGATGATCCGGCTTTTCCTGCTGCTTTTCCCTGGGTGGCAGAACGGGGGTACTGGGATCAGCACATTCGTCTGCTCGAACAGCAGAGCCTGCAGCTGGAATCGCCTGTATGGCTTGCTGGCGGCAATCGTTAAGCTGGCCTGGCACCGCCAGGCCAGCCTGTTCACTCCGTTGCTAATGTCAGCTTATTGATTGCTTGTGGGCGCCTGGTCAGGGTCGGGGCGCTCGCTGGGGATAGGGTTGGCGACGCCATCCCCGTTGGCCTGCCTGCGCGTTGCATTGATTTCGGCGGAGGGGTTGTCCTGCGCATCGATACTGACGTTTTCATCCAGGGTCAGTAGAAAGGCCTCGCCTGGGGAGAGTTCACAGTTACCCGACGGGCACTCTATCCCGTATTGCCCATCCATCGCGTAGGCGCTGGCGGCAAACGTTCCCGAATAGATGGCGCTTTCACTGCCTTCGGTCTCGATGCAAGTAGCATCTTGCGTGGTGATACGTATCCGCTCGCCGCTCAGTTGGGCAGTAGCCACCATCAGGCAATACTCTGGCAGCTCGTGCGAGCTACCGTCGACTTGGGCAGGGTGTAGCAGAATATCATTGTGACGAGCATGCTGGCTGTCAAAACGCAGAGTCTCGATCACTTCTACACCCAGGTTGGCACCACTGGGCAGCGTCAGTTTGGGTTCTGCCGCTTGCAAAGGGCTGATGAATGCTGTGCCAAGCAAGGCCGTTAGCCAGTAGGCTGATGATTTAAATGACATAATGAGATCTCGATATAGTGCACCCGCCTGCCTGGCAGGAAATTGTGCCTTCATCATAGCACAGCACCGATAGGCACGAAGGGGGGAGCGTGTCACTCTGCCACAGCCACTTCATGTGCGTTAGAATACGTAACTGTATCGCTCTTGTTGTACATAAATTATTTTAGAGTATATTTCTTGTATAAGTTAGGGCTTTCGGCTTGCAAGACGATAAAGCGCCGCCCAGCACAGGGTGAGCCAACAATGAAGTGGTATGGCCGAGATTGACGTCACCATGCCGCACAAGACACATCAGTGTTCATGTCATGCCAGTTTCTTGCATGGCAGGTTGCACAAGGCGATCCAGTAAAAGCGAACACGTACCGAATATGAGGCCTACCATGACCGACGATATCGCCCAACATTACCGTCAAATTATCACCGCCCTGGGAGAGAACCCTGATCGCGAGGGGCTCCGCGATACACCCAAGCGCGCCGCAAAGGCCATGCAGTTCTTGACCGCAGGTTACAAACAGTCGCTGGAAGAGCTGGTAAATGGGGCCGTCTTCGAATCGCAAACCGACGAAATGGTGCTGGTCAAGAATATCGAGCTCTACTCCATGTGTGAGCACCATCTGCTGCCCTTCATTGGCAAGTGTCATATTGCCTACCTGCCCAGCGGCAAGGTTCTGGGCTTGTCCAAATTTGCGCGTATCGTCGACATGTATGCACGTCGCATGCAGATTCAGGAGAATCTGACCCGTGAAATTGCCGAGGCAGTGCAGCAGGTCACGCAAGCCAAAGGGGTGGCCGTCGTGATCGAGGCGCGCCATCTGTGCATGATGATGCGTGGCGTGGAGAAGCAGAACTCCAGCATGACGTCGTCGGTCATGTTGGGAGGCTTCCGTACCAACCAGGCAACGCGCCAAGAGTTTCTGACGCTGATCAGTTAAGGCCGACACGCACTCAGTTAAGGTACGATACGTACAAGGATTCCTGACGAGAACTTGGTCAAGACTGCCATTTCGTCTTAGCATGAAGAGGTCAATGAGCCTGAAAGGCCATCCTCTGGTCAGGAGTTTGTCATGGAAGCGCTGAGAGAAACACAGCTTTACTGCCCATTTGCCTATATCGACGGCAGTTGGGTAGCCGCCGACAGTGGCGAGCAAATCAAGGTGGTGAACCCCGCCACGGGTGAGCTCGTAGGGGATATGCCCAAGCTGGGCAAGGCAGAAACCGAGCGTGCCATCGATGCTGCGTACGCTGCACTGCCTGCCTGGCGCGGCATGACGGCGCAAGAGCGTGCCGACGTGTTGATGAAATGGCACGATCTGATGATGGAGCATCAGCAGGATCTCGCCATGCTGATGACCTATGAGCAGGGCAAGCCGATCAAGGAAGCCGCCGGCGAGATTGCCTATGCGGCCAGTTTTCTACGCTGGTTTGCCGAAGAGGCACGTCGAGTCTACGGCGAAACCATTCCTGCAGCCAAAGCCAATCAGCGTATCGTGGTGACCAAGCAGCCCGTGGGCGTTGTCGGTGCCATTACGCCGTGGAATTTTCCGGCGGCCATGATCACTCGTAAAGCAGGCGCCGCCTTGGCGGCGGGCTGTACCATCGTCGTGAAGCCTGCCAGCCAGACGCCGTTCTCGGCGACCGCCTTGGCGCTGTTGGCAGAACGGGCGGGCGTGCCGCGCGGTGTGTTCAACGTCGTGCCTGGGCGTGCGGCGGATATTGCCGAGGCGCTCACTCACTCTTCCAAGGTGCGCAAGATCACCTTTACAGGCTCGACCGAGGTGGGCAGCCAGTTGATGGCTCAAGCCGCTGAGCACGTTCAGAAGATTTCCCTGGAATTAGGTGGCAACGCGCCCTTTATCGTGTTTGAAGACGCCGACCTGGACGCTGCCGTCGAAGGCGCCATGGCTGCCAAGTTCCGTAATGCGGGGCAGACGTGTGTCTGTACCAACCGCTTTCTGGTGCAGTCCAGCGTCATCAATGCGTTCTGCGAGAAGCTGGCCGTGGCCATGAACAGCGAGCTGAAAGTCGGTGACGGGACGCGAGAAGGGATCAATATTGGCCCGCTGATCGATGAAAATGGCGTCAAAAAAGTCAGTGAACACGTTCAGGACGCCATCGACAAGGGCGCCGAGCTGTTGTTGGGGGGCCACCCACATCCATTGGGGGGGAATTTCTTCACGCCCACGTTGGTCAGCTTTGCCAACGACAGCATGAAAGTGGCCCAGGAAGAGACGTTCGGCCCCTTGGCAGCGGTGTTTCCTTTCGACGAAGAGGAGACGGCGGTCGAAATGGCCAACGATACGCAGTATGGTCTGGCCGCGTATTTTTATTCGCGTGATCTGGCCAGGGTGTGGCGCGTGGCCGAAGCGCTCGAGTATGGCATGGTGGGGATCAATACCGGGCTGATTTCAAACGCTGCAGCGCCCTTTGGTGGCGTCAAGGCATCCGGCCTGGGGCGTGAAGGGGGGCATCAGGGGCTGGAGGAGTACCTGGAAACCAAGTACCTGTGCATCGATCTGGGGTGACCCTCAAAAAAACCCCCTGCGAAGTGCTTCGCAGGGGGTTTTTAAAGGCTTAGTGGCGGAAGTGGCGCATGCCGGTGAAGACCATGGCAATGCCCGCTTCGTTGGCCGCATCGATGACTTCCTGGTCACGCATTGACCCACCAGGCTGAATCACCGCAGTGATGCCAGCCGCCGCGGCGGCATCGATGCCATCGCGGAACGGGAAAAAGGCATCCGACGCCATGACGGAGCCAGGAACCGTGAGCCCTTCATCGGCAGCCTTGATACCCGCAATTTTGGCGGAGTAGACGCGGCTCATCTGACCCGCCCCCACGCCAATCGTCTGACCAGCCTTGGCATACACGATCGCGTTGGACTTGACGAACTTGGCCACGCGCCAGGCAAACGCCAGATCACGCAACTCTTGCTCGGTGGGCGCACGCTCGCTGACCACCGTCAGCTCCGCTTCACTGACCATACCCTCGTCGCGCTCCTGGACCAACAGCCCGCCATTGACGCGCTTGAAGTCGTAGGCAGCCTGCGGTTGGCCTGGCCAATGTGCGCTGACATCCAGCAGGCGCACGTTCTGTTTTTCAGCCACGATAGCGGCCGCTTCATCGCTTACCCCGGGGGCAATGATGACTTCCACGAACTGACGATCAACGATGGCGCGGGCGGTGGCGGCATCCAGGGCGACGTTGAAGGCGATAATACCGCCAAAGGCGCTGGTAGGATCGGTGGCAAACGCTTTGTCGTACGCTTCCAGGGCGTTGGCGCCCACCGCTACTCCGCAGGGGTTGGCGTGCTTGACGATGACGCAGGCGGTGTCATCGAAAGCCTTGACGCACTCGAAGGCAGCATCGGTATCGGCCACGTTGTTGAAAGAGAGCGGCTTGCCTTGAAGCATGCGAGCGGTAGACACGCTGGGCTCGCTGGCCTCGGGGTCAACGTAGAAAGCTGCCTGCTGGTGCGGGTTTTCACCGTAGCGCATGTCCTGCTTCTTGTGCAGTTGCAGGTTGAACGTGCGCGAGAATGTGGTTTCTTCGCTGGCCACTTTGCGGCCCAGGTAGTCGGCAATGGCGCCGTCATAACCCGCCGTGTGTTCGAATGCCTTGACGGCCAGGTCGAAACGCGTCGGCTGAGTCACCTGGCCGCCATGCCTGGACAGCTCGTTCAACACGCGGGAGTAGTCGTCCGCGTTGACGACGATAGTGGTGTAGGCATGGTTCTTGGCGCAGGCGCGCACCATGGTAGGGCCACCAATGTCGATGTTCTCGATGGCGTCTTCCAGCGTGCAATCCGGTTTGGCGATGGTGGCCGCGAACGGGTAGAGGTTCACCACGACCATGTCGATGGGGCTGATATCGTTATCGGCCATCACGGCGTCGTCCTGACCGCGACGGGCCAGAATGCCACCATGGATTTTGGGGTGCAGGGTCTTGACCCGGCCGTCCATGATTTCTGGAAAACCGGTATGTTCGGAGACTTCGGTCACGGGGACGTCGTTCTCTTGCAACAGTCGGTAGGTGCCGCCGGTCGAGAGCAGTTCGACGCCATGTTTCACGAGGCCCTGTGCGAACTCGACAATGCCGGTTTTGTCGGAGACGCTCAGCAGGGCGCGGCGGACGGGGGTAGCGGTGCTATCAGCCATGGGAGTGCTCATGTATCAGGTCTAGGGTTGGAACAGCCAGGTTTAAAACGGCAACGCCCCTTAAGGGGCGTCACGATCGATCAGTCCATACAGCTTGAGCTTTTTGCGCAGCGTGCCGCGGTTCAGGCCCAGCACGTCGGCGGCACGGGTCTGGTTGCCGTCGGTGTGCTCCAGCACGCAGGCCAGTAACGGCGCCTCCACTTCGGCCATCACCATGGCATACAGGTCCGATGCCTGACCTCCATCAAGGTGCTCGAAATAGCGACGCATGGCCGTTTCGACGGCTTCCCGCAGCGGTTGAGGCTGGGCCGTGGTCGCCGGGTCCGCCAGGGTGCCCGCCAGTGGTGATGAACTTTCGCTTGAGAACAGGTCGCGTTCAGTCATGCGGCATGGGTTCCTTTGGCTAGCAAATGCTGGGAGGCGCTATGGGTCATGGCGTCATCAATCCATTGAAACTGCGCATCGGGTGATGCGAGCGCATTGAACTGCTGCTTCAAGCGGCGCTGCTCGGTATGGGTGAAGCGTGTGTCTTCATCGAGGTACCAGCCCACATGTTTGCGTGCAATGCGCACGCCCATGGTGTCGCCGTAGAACGCGTGCAGGGCGTGCAGGTGCTCGGTCAACACTTGGCGGCGCTCTGCCAGCTCAGGGGCGGGCAAGTGCTCGCCATGGGTCAGGTAGTGAGTGATCTGCTGGAAGATCCACGGGTTGCCCTGGGCACCACGACCAATCATGACCGCATCGGCACCGGTATGGCGCAGCACGCGGGCCGCCTTCTCTGGCGAAGTGATGTCGCCATTGGCAATGACGGGAATGGTGAGTCGTGACTTGATCTCGGCGATGGTGTCGTATTCGGCTTCGCCCGTGTAGCGCTGCTGGCGGTGGCGTCCATGGACGGCCAGCGCCTGTATGCCTGCCGACTCGGCCAGTTGGGCAATCCGCAGGCCATTGTTGGAGTCGGCGCACCAGCCCGTGCGAATCTTGAGCGTCACGGGAATATCGACGGCACTGACCACCGCATCGAGAATCTCGGCCACCAGGGCTTCATCGCGCAGCAGCGCTGAGCCAGCGGCCTTGTTGCACACTTTCTTGGTGGGGCAGCCCATGTTGATGTCGATGATCTGCGCGCCCAGTTCGGCATTCAGGCGAGCTGCTTCGGCCAGCATCTGCGCATCGCCACCCGCAATTTGTACTACCCGGGGCGCGGGTTCGCCTTGATGATCCATACGCAGCTGCGATTTGCGCGTGTGCCAGAGCGAAGGGTCGGACGTGACCATTTCACCCACCACCCAGCCCGCCCCCAGGCGCCGACACAGCTGCCGGAAAGGGCGATCGGTGACACCTGCCATGGGCGCAAGTATCACGGGGTTGGGCAGTTGATAAGGCCCAATCGCAGGGGGCTGGATAGTCATCATGGTCATGGCGGTGCACTTTGATAGGCATGAAAACGACGAATAGCGCGTTTCAAGGGAGCGTATGATACGCCTACTCGCCGCAGTAATGAAGGAAAGCGCAGCAAATTATGCGGGTCTCCAGCCGGTCAAGCGTACCCAGCCTTCACGCAGGGTTGGCTCTTCCATGATAAGTCCTTGGGCTTCATATGCTTCCAGCACATCGTTGGCCTGCTTGGCAAGAATGCCCGAGAGCGCAATGTGGCCTCCGGGTGCCACGTGGCTGGCAATCATGCCCGACAGTTCGACCAGCGGGCCGGCCAGAATGTTGGCCGTCACGATAGGGTAGGTCTGGTCATCGGCCAGTTGCTCGGGGTAGTAAAGTGACAAGGCCTGTTCGGCAATACCGTTGCGCTCCGCATTGTCGCGACTGGCTTGCAGCGCCTGCGGATCGATGTCGGTTCCGTCGGCGCTGGACGCCCCCAGTTTCAGGGCAGCAATGGCCAGAATGCCCGAGCCGCAGCCCACGTCCAGCACGCGCTGGTGGGTCAGAACGCCTTGCACGGCCAGGTGGTCGAGCCATTCCAGACAGAGTGCGGTGGTGGGGTGCGTGCCGGTACCAAAGGCCAGGCCAGGGTCCAGGATCAGGTTGACCGCCTCTGCTTCGGGGGGCTCCAGCCAGCTGGGCACGATCCACAGCCGCTGGCCCATGCGCAGGGGAGTGAAGTCATCCATCCATTCCCGCTCCCAGTCCCGGTCGGCCAGCAGCTCGTACTCGATGGTGGGGCAGGGTTCGCCGGGCATGTGTTCTGCCCAGGCGGCCTCGATACGCTCCAGCATCTCGCTGATGCCATCGAGGTCATCATACAGTCCCGTCAATACGGTATCTTGCCAGAGTGGCGTGGTGCCTCGTTCCGGTTCGAAGACGGGGTCGTCGTGGGCATCCTGGAGGCCGATGGCCGTAGCACCCTCGTCCAGCAGCAGCTCTTCAAGAAGCTCGGCCTGCTCAGGAGCAACGTGCGCTTTTAATTGCAGCCAGGGCATGAGAAGTCTCCACGGGGTCAGTGAATGGTCATGAAACGCTCACGGGGTGGCAATCGCCACCCCGCGTAGACAACCTGGCGTTACTCCGATGAGGAGGCGTCAGGTTTGCAAGCATCAGGTCACTACCTAGCTGCTCAGCTTCTTTTCCAGGTAATGGATGTTGACGCCACCTTGGCGGAAGTAGCTGTCTCGAACCAGGTCTTTCTGCAGGTCGATATTGGTCTTGATACCTTCCACCAGCAGTTCGTCCAGCGCATTGCGCATGCGGGTCAGCGCGATGTCGCGATCGGCGCCCCATGTAATCAGCTTGCCGATCAGCGAATCGTAATGCGGTGGAACGGTGTAGCCCGTGTAAAGATGCGAGTCCATGCGAACGCCCAGGCCGCCGGGAGCGTGGAACAGCGTCACTTTGCCGGGAGACGGCATGAACGTACGTGCGTCTTCGGCATTGATACGGCATTCGAAGGCGTGCCCATTGAGCTGAACGTCTTCCTGGCGAATCGACAGGGGCATGCCGGCGGCGATGCGCAGCTGCTCCTTGACGATATCCACGCCGGTGACCATCTCGGTCACGGGATGCTCCACCTGAACCCGAGTGTTCATCTCGATAAAGAAGAACTCACCCTCTTCGTAAAGGAACTCGAAGGTGCCGGCGCCACGATAGTTGATCTCGATACAGGCCTGACGGCAGGCTTCCAGAACCTTGGCGCGTGCCTCGGGGTCGAGGCCGGGCGCTGGGGCCTCTTCGAGCACCTTTTGGTGGCGGCGCTGCAGGGAGCAGTCCCTGTCGAACAGGTGAATCGCGTTACCTTGGCCATCGGCAAGTACTTGCACTTCGACATGGCGAGGCTTCTCGAGAAACTTCTCCATATAGACCGTGCCGTCACCAAAAGCAGCATGCGCTTCGGTGCGGGTCACGGTAATGGCAGACAGCAGGTGCCCTTCGGTATGCACCACGCGCATGCCACGCCCGCCGCCGCCCGCTGCGGCCTTGATGATCACCGGGTAGCCAATGCGGCGCGCAGTGGCCATGTTGGTGGCATCGTCATCGCCCAGAGGGCCATCCGAACCAGGAACGGTCGGGACGCCTGCTGCCTTCATGGCCTCGATGGCGCTGACCTTGTCGCCCATCAGGCGAATGGTCTCTGCACGGGGGCCAATAAAGGTGAAGCCTGAGCGTTCTACCTGCTCGGCGAAGTTGGCGTTCTCGGAAAGGAAGCCATAGCCCGGGTGAATCGCGCTCGAATCCGTCACCTCGGCGGCGCTGATCAAGGCTGGGATGTTCAAGTAGGATTGCGCGGAAGCAGCAGGGCCGATGCAGACGGCTTCGTCTGCCAGGCGAACGTGCATCAACTCGCGGTCGGCTTTGGAGTGAACCGCTACGGTCTTGATGCCTAGCTCTTTACACGCTCGCAAGATGCGTAGGGCTATCTCGCCGCGGTTCGCGATAAGTACCTTGTCCAGCATGGGAGAGTCCACCCGTATCGTAATGAAAGATTAAGCGAGGACGATCATGGGCTGATCGAATTCCACCGGCTCGCCATCTTCCACCAGAATGGCTTCGACCACGCCATCACGGTCGGCTTCGATCTGGTTCATCATTTTCATGGCTTCGACGATGCACACGGTGTCGCCTTGCTTCACGGTGTCGCCAACTTCAACGAAGGCCTTGGCGCCTGGGGCCGGACTGCGGTAGAAAGTGCCGACCATGGGAGAGTTGACGGCTTCACCGCGATAGCTGGCACCTTGGGGTTCCGCTTCGGCGCTGGGGGCGCTTGGCGCGGCCGCCTGTGGCGCGTATGCGGGCTGGGCGTATTGCGGCATTGGCTGTGGCTGCCAGCTGACTCCATTCGGATGGCGGCTGATACGAACCGATTCTTCGCCTTCCTGAATTTCGATTTCGCTGATGTTGGACTCTTCCAGCAGCTCGATCAGCTTTTTGACCTTACGAATATCCATCTATATAGCCCCAAACGTTAATCAATAAAACACAACGCAGCAGGTCGAACCTGCCTGCTTGCGTGCGGCGCAGTAAACCTGATTTTAAAACGAGGAGAACGCTGCACGATGGCGAACGTTACCCTTGTGTAAACGCTAAAAGATGAGCTTTTTAGCAAATATGGCTGCGGAGTTTGCCGAAAAAGTAGCGCACTGTCCAGTGATCACCTCAGCCGTGACGAATTTTGCGACTTAAACGACCGTTTGACGACGTTGGCGACATAGCCTTAAAAAAATGGCCAGCGCACCGTACTGCGCTGGCCATGTCATTCAGACTAGTGCAAGGCTAACCTTGCTGCCACCGCTTGAGTGAATCGAGGTGCTGCGCCAGTGCTTGTGCCGTGACTTCGCCTTGTATACGTGCGTCGCGCACTTCTTCGCCTTGGTGAAAGAACAGCAGGCTGGGCGGTCCAAACAGATCGAAGTGATTCAGTAACGCCCTGCTGTCTGCGTTGGTGTTGGTAACATCGACCGCGACGCGTTGAAAATCGTTCAATTGCGCGGCCACCTGCGGGTTGGGATAGACGTCTCGTTCCATCAGCTTGCAGGATATGCACCAATCGGCAGTGAAGTGCACGAATACCGGCTGGTCGGATTGAGCTGCTTGTTCCAGTTGGGATTGCAGTTCACTCAGCGTACTGACCGTTTCAAAGGCCAGTGGTGTTTCGGCTGACGTGGTCGAGCTGCTGCCTAGCATCAATGGGCGTAGTGGGTTGGTGCCGCCCTGAGCCGCTCCCAGTACCAGCGCTATCCCCCAGGCCAGCAGCATCAGGCCCAGGGTCTGGCGCGCCTTGGCCCAGCCCGAGGTGTGCTGGAGTGTCAAGGCGCCCAGCGTCAGGGCGGTACCGATGGCCAGGGCTGCCCAGAGCAGCAGGGCAAGAGAGGGGGCAACGAGACGTTCGATCATCCAGATGGCGACCCCCAGCATCAGCAGGCCAAACGCGACCTTGACGCCATTCATCCAGGCGCCCGAGCGCGGTAGCAGTGTCGTGCCAAAGGTGCCTACTAGGAGGAGCGGCACCCCCATGCCCAGGCCTAGTGCAAAAAGAGCTGCGCCCCCCACCATGGCATCACCGGTGGACGATATGAACACCAGGACGCCCGCCAATGGCGCGGTGACGCACGGTGAAACCACCAGCACCGAAAGGGCTCCCGCCAGGGCCAGGCCTGCCGGGCCGCTGCGTTGGGCACGCGCCTGCCAAGTGTCGACGGTATTGGCGACTCGAGGAGAAACGCGCAGATCGAAAGCGCCGAACATGGCCAAGGCAAACAGAGTGAACAGTAGTGCAAACGTGATGAGCACCGGCGCCGACTGAAGGTGTGCCTGCAGGTTCAAGCCTGCGCCGAACAGGCCCATCAATACGCCTACCAACGCATAGGTGCTGGCCATGCCCAGCACGTAGCTGGCTGACAGCACGAAAGCCCGGGGTCTGGTCGGGTTTTGCCCTACCACGATGGAGGAAAGAATAGGAATCATGGGCAGGACGCAGGGCGTAAAAGTCAAACCGATTCCTGCCACAAAGAACAGCCCGAGCATCAAGGGCAGGCTGGCCTCACTCATCAGGTTGCGAAAACGGCTGTCCTCGCTTTGCGGAGCAGTAAAGCCGGAGGGTTGAGCGATGGAAGATTGAGCATCGTCTGTAAGCGCGGTATTGACGGGATCAGCCGCCCCTTGGCGTTCACTCCATTGTGCGAACTGGGCAGGTGGCGACGCTTGCGGAGCCTCCAGAGTGACCCGTTCGGGCGGGTAACAAAGTCCGGCATCGGCACACCCCTGAAACGTCAGCTCGATATGGGCCGGGCCAGAATGGGGCGCGGAAAAGGGTACTTCGAACACCAGGCTGTCGCGAAAGATATACACGTCACCCATGAACTCATCGTTGGTGAACGTTCCTTCGGCGATGATGGGGGCTTCCAGGCTGAGATCTTCTTGCAGGCTGGTGACCGCGAGCTGGTGTCGATAAAGATAATATTCGTCGGCAATGTCGATGCCGATATAGAGCATCTCTTCGTCATGCCAGGCGGTAGGTTGAAACGCCTCCATGACAGGCAGAAAATCGTTTTGATTACTGGACGAAAACCATTGGCCTTGCGCCAGCAACGGCAAGCAGGCAAGCAGGCAAAAAAGAGAGAAGCGTTTGAGCAGTAACACGAGGTTTCCTTACGCAGCGGTGTCTAGCCAACAATAGCACGCAGGATAGCGTAACCGTTCGCCCGGGCGTAGCGGCTGCGGTGACATGACGCGCTACTTCATGTTCGCTTAACCCAGTATGCAAAAGGCCGCCCGAAGGCGGCCTTGGACGAATCATGGCAGAACGTTTGCCACTTGAACGTCGACTCAGGACTTCTTGTAAGCCGCCACGGATTTTTCGATGGCCTTGCGAGCGGCTTCAACCCCTTCCCACGACTCTACCTTGACCCACTTGCCTTTCTCCAGGTCCTTGTAGTTCTCGAAGAAGTGGGCAATCTGTTGGCGCAGCAGTTCCGGCAGGTCGGTGACTTCCTGAACGTCGTCATAGAGCGAGGAGAGCTTGGCGTGAGGAACACATACCAGCTTGGCGTCTTCACCTGCTTCGTCGGTCATGTTCAGGATGCCTACCGGACGGGCGCGGATGACGCTGCCGGGGGCGACCGGGTAGGGAGTCACCACGAGTGCATCGAGGGGGTCGCCATCATCTGCCAAGGTGTGCGGAATGAAACCGTAGTTGGCCGGGTAAAACATCGGAGTGGCCATGAAACGGTCAACCAACAGTGCGCCCATGTCCTTGTCGATTTCATACTTGATAGGCGCGTGGTTGGCAGGAATTTCGATCGCCACATAGATATCGTTGGGCAGATCCTTTCCAGCGGGGATGTTATCGAAGTTCATCTTGAGTTCCTTGGCTTGGCTTATCTATTGCGATTGAGGCAGATGTCACACAATTGATGCATTGCATTAATAGGGCAGAATTATACGAACATGACTGCCAGATTACCAATGCGACATAGGTGTTTGACGTTGACCAAGGCAGCGGGTGGGGTGCTCTTTGATGGCCGACGCGACGTTTGGTGGGCATCGTTTCGGCGTCTCAGCGTGTATCATGTCGCCGAGTGATCGTGGCAAGGACCTTTATGTCCAGGAGGATGAGTTGGCGCACGCCCAGTTGCTAATCAGTTATGGTCAGGCTTTCGTTGCCCCGCAGCGCCGTCAGCATCGCAGCTCCATGTCGGTACGCCTGCCGGATGAGCCCGTATTGAAGGCGAAGGGCGGCTGTGCCGTCATCAGTGACTCGCTGTCGCGCAATACCATGGCCAAGCAGGCAGGCGATCTGAGCGTTCGTGGATTCCTGGCCGATTATTACTCGACCCCCGAGCACTGGGATACCAAGACCTCTGCCACGCGGGTCTTGAGAGCGCTCAACAGCTGGTGTTACAGCCAGAGCCAGCACGTCAAGGAAGGCGGTTTTGTATCATCGATGTCTGCGCTGGTGTTTCTGGGCCGCGAGGGGCATCTGTTTCATATGGGAGATACGCTGGTTTTTCGCCTGCGAGGGGCCGAGTTCGAACAGTTGACCCGTGACCATGTGACCGACGTGGGAGGCTATCGCTATCCCTCTCGGGCCTTGGGCATGGATGGCAGCCTGGATATCGATTACACCCACCTGCCGCTCAAACAGGGTGATTTTTTCGTCTTTACCACCCAAGCCGTGCGCGGCACGCTCATGCCGTCTGACTATGTGCGCTTGATTCGTGAAGATGCCAGTGATCTCGATGCAGCCTGTGAGCGCCTGGCCAGCGAGGCCAAGCAGCGCGCCCAGGAGCGAGGTTATGGGGGAGAGCAGTTCTGTTTTCAGATTCTGCGTGTCGATGAGCTGCCGGAAGAGCCCAGTGATACGCCCAGCATGCTGTATGGGGACTTGCCCATCCCCCCGGAACTGGCGGTAGGCGAGCGGCTGGATGGCCTCGAAATACAGGCGGTACTGTCGCGAAACGCGCAGTCCAGGGTCTACCGCGTACGCGATGTGCACAGCGACCGGATCATGGTCATGAAGGCGCCAAGCCCGGAGCTTTCGCTGCGCAATGCCTATCTGGAACACTTCCTGCTGCAGCAGTGGGTAGTCGAGCGGGTCAACTCCCCCTTCGTGGTCAAGGTCATGGAGCTGTCGCGTCCTCGCCGCTATCTGTACTATCTCATGCAGAACGTGGAAGGCGAGACGCTGCGTGAGTGGGCGCAGCGCCACCCTCAAGCCAGCTTGAACCAGCGTCTGGACATTGCCAACCAGCTGGGCAAGGCGGTACAGGCGCTGCACCACCGAGATATCATTCATCAGCAAATAAACCCGGATAACGTATTGATCGACCAGCACGGTAAAGTCGTGCTGACCGACTTCAGCGCCTGCCACATGCGCGAGGTGGATGGTCATCGCCAATCCGGCGACCTGCTGCGGCAGGTGGGGCTTTGCGAGCATACGGCGCCTGAGTATGCGCTGGGCGACACCATTGGCCGCCGCAGCGATCAGTATTCGCTGGCTTCGACCGTTTACTGGTTACTGACCGGCGAGCTGCCGTACCTGTTGACGCCTAACCGCCTGCGCAGCCATACCGATCTTGAAGAGCTGGCCTATCGCAGCGCGCGTACCACCAATCCTGAGATTACCCCGGAGCTGGATGAGGCGCTGCGTCGAGCCCTGGACCCCCAGCGAGCGCTGCGTTTTCGTCGCATGTCGGAGTTTCTCTACGCACTGCGTGTGCCCTTGGGGCGTTTGCCGGTACGCGAAGAGTCGCGCCCAGAAGCTCGGCGGTTCTGGCAGGGGGTGGCGGGTATTTTGCTGCTGTTGTTGGTGCTCTCCTGGCTGTTGCGCTAGATCAGAACGCAGAAGGGATGGCTTGGGCCATCCCTTCTATCTATCGCTACTGCGGGCCGTTCAGGCCGTATTACAGCGTGAATTTGGGCAGTTTCTGTGCCACTTTCGCCAGCTTCAGCTTGGCGACTTTGGGCAGGCCATTTTCGAAGGGCGGGAAGTCTTCGCCTTGAATCAGCGGGGAGAGGTAGTCGCGGCACTGCTGAGTGATGTCGAAGCCACTTTCGCTGATGAAGTCACGTGGCATGAACTTTTCCTGGTTGGCAATTTGCGCCAGGGGAGCAGAAATCACGTCCCATTGGTACGGGGTCTGAGAGATACGACGAATCGCGGGCATCATGGAGTTTTTGCCTGCCAGCGCGAGCGTCACGGCCTCGCGGCCCACGGCATAAGCCTGTTCCACATCGGTTTTGGAGGCCAGGTGGCGCGCCGCGCGCTGCAGGTAGTCGGCCACGGCCCAGTGGTACTTGTAACCCAGGTCCTGCTTGATCATGCCCGCCAAGGTGGGCGCTACGCCGCCTAGTTGGCGATGGCCAAAGGCGTCGGTATTGCCTGCGTCGGCCAGGAAAGTGCCGTCTTCGTAGCGCGCCCCTTCGGATACCACGATGACGCAGTAGCCGTACTTCTTGACGCTCTCATCGACCCTGGCCATGACCGCTTTGCGGTTGAATGCCACCTCGGGGAAGATAATGAGGTGAGGCGGTTCACCTTCGTCTTCCCCGGCCAGACCACCCGCCGCCGCAATCCAGCCCGCATGACGCCCCATGACTTCGAGCACGAACACCTTGGTAGAGGTGGCGCACATCGAGGCGATGTCCAGAGACGCTTCGCGGGTAGAAGTGGCAATGTACTTGGCCACGCTACCAAAGCCTGGGCTGTTGTCGGTGATGGGCAAATCGTTGTCGACGGTTTTCGGTACGTGAATCGCGGTCAGCGGGTAGCCCATTTTTTCGGATAGCTGAGACACCTTGAGACACGTGTCGGCGCTATCACCTCCGCCGTTGTAGAAGAAGTAGCGGATGTCGTGGGCCTTGAAGACCTCGATCAAGCGCTCGTACTGGGTGCGATGAGTATCGATATCCTTGAGCTTGTAGCGACATGAGCCAAAAGCACCGCCCGGCGTATGACGCAGGGCAGCAATGGCGTCGTCGCTCTCCTGGCTGACGTCGATCAGGTCTTCGGTCAGGGCGCCGATGATGCCGTTATGGCCGGCATACACCTTGCCGATCTGGTCGGGGGCTTGCCGACACGCTTCGATCACGCCGCAGGCGCTGGCATTGATGACGGCGGTAACGCCACCGGACTGGGCGTAAAAGGCATTGTGCAGGGCCATGGAACGTTTCATCTCCTGAACGAGTATCGTGTGACTAGCTAAATGAGCTTTCGGGTTTATCAATAAATGCTGCGGAGTTTAGCCTAAAGCCGTTGCCACTGCATTACACGCAGGGCAAGGCTGCTGGAGCTACTCCTCGCCTGCGTCCATGGCTTGCTCTTTCAAAGCCAGCCGCCAGCCGCCCAGATCCTTGTAGCGATTGACCATGGCGCAGAACAGTTCGGCGGTGCGCTCGGTATCATAACGGGCGGAGTGAGCCGATTTGTTGTCGAATTCGATACCCGCCGCCCGGCAGGCGCGTGCCAGCACGGTCTGGCCGTAAACGAAACCTGCCAGGGTCGCCGTATCGAAGCTCGAGAACGGGTGAAACGGATTGCGCTTGACACCGCACCGATTGGCGGCTGCGTTCAGAAACCCTTGATCGAAAGCCGCGTTGTGGCCGACCAGGATGGCGCGAGAGCAGCCATGCGCCTTGATGGACTTGCGGATGGGGCGAAAGATTTCTCCCAGCGCCTCGGACTCGCTCAAGGCGACCTGGCGGCGCAGCGGGTCATCCAGGTTGATACCTGTGAAATCGAGAGCCGATTGCTCCACATTGGCCCCTTCGAAGGGGTGAATGTGGTACGCATAGGTGGCGTCGGGCAGTAGATTGCCTTCCGGGTCCATGGTGAGCGTCACAGCGGCAATTTCCAGTACGGCATCCGTCTGGGCATTGAACCCGCCCGTTTCCAGGTCAATGACCACCGGCAGGTAACTGCGAAAACGCTGGGCCATCAGATCGCGGGCAATTGCCTCGCTCATGCAGCTCTCCTTAGTAAAGCGAGTAATCGAACACAGTGGCGGTCATGAGGAGTCGCCACGAATGTGCTGATTCTAGCAGCTTTGGGCCCGAGGCGTCGTTGACGGTATTCGCTGGGCATCGAGAGCGCTATACTGGACGCCAGGTGTAATGGATAGCGCCCGAGCGTGCTGTCGATTCTGGTGAACTGTGTTCTTATTCAAGAGGAGCAAAGAATGTCCGATGTCAAAAAGGTTGTGCTGGCATATTCAGGCGGCCTGGACACATCCGTTATCGTCAAGTGGTTGCAAGAGACCTACAACTGCGAGGTAGTGACCTTCACTGCCGACATCGGTCAAGGTGAGGAAGTCGAGCCCGCGCGTGCCAAGGCCCAGGCGCTGGGCGTCAAGGAAATCTACATCGAAGACCTGCGTGAAGAGTTCGTGCGCGATTACGTCTTCCCCATGTTCCGTGCCAACACCATCTACGAAGGCGAGTACCTGCTGGGTACCTCCATTGCTCGCCCGCTGATTGCCAAGCGGTTGATCGAAATCGCCAACGAAACCGGCGCCGACGCCATTTCCCACGGTGCGACCGGCAAGGGCAACGATCAGGTGCGTTTCGAGCTGGGCGGCTATGCGCTCAAGCCGGGCGTCAAGGTCATCGCGCCTTGGCGCGAGTGGGACCTCACTTCCCGCGAGAAGCTGATGGCCTACTGCGAAGAGCACAATATCCCGGTGGATTTCTCTAACAAGAAGAAGAAATCTCCGTACTCCATGGATGCCAACCTGCTGCACATTTCCTACGAAGGCGGCATTCTGGAAGATCCGTGGGCCGAAGCCGAAGAAGACATGTGGCGCTGGAGCGTTTCACCGGAAGCCGCCCCTGAACAGCCCACCTACGTCGAGCTGACCTTCGAGCAAGGCGATATCGTGGCCATCGACGGCGAGACGTTGAAGCCCCACGAAGTCCTCGAAAAGCTTAACAAGCTGGGCGGCGACAACGGTATCGGTCGTCTGGATATCGTCGAAAACCGCTATGTGGGCATGAAGTCGCGCGGCTGCTACGAAACTCCCGGAGGCACGATCATGCTGCGTGCCCACCGTGCCATCGAGTCGCTGACGCTGGACCGTGAAGAAGCACACCTGAAAGATCAGCTGATGCCCAAGTACGCCGAAGTGATCTACAACGGCTACTGGTGGAGCCCCGAGCGTCGCATGCTGCAGGCGGCCATTGACGAAACGCAGAAAAACGTCTCAGGCGTCGTGCGCATGAAGCTCTACAAGGGCAATGCCACGGTGGTGGGTCGCAAATCCGAGCAGTCGCTGTTCGACGAGTCCATTGCCACGTTCGAAGACGATGCCGGTGCCTACAATCAGAAAGATGCCGAAGGCTTCATCAAGCTGAACGCACTGCGCCTGCGCATTGCGGCCGGCAAAGGTCGCCAGCAAAGCTAGTCTCTTCCCTTGTGACCAGCCCCGGTGGGTTGGTCACTCTTTCCTGGAGTGGTCATGTTTAAAAAACTACTTGCGGGCCTGTTTGGGTCAAGCGATGAGCGTAAAAGCGTGTCGGGCACCAAGGCGGCAGAGCCTGTCGCCTACAAAGAGTACCTGATCATTTCACAGCCGGATGACCAGAGTGGCCAGTACCGTGTCAGCGGTGTGATTCGTAAAGCCATTGCGGATGATAGCGTTCAAGAGCACCGCTTCGAGCGTTCCGACATGCTGCCGGGGCGTGATGCCTGCGACGCGCTGATGGTCAGCAAGGCGCAGCGCTTCATCGATGAGGTGGGGGAGGCGATGTTCGAACCGGACCCCCGTCGTGAAAGCGGTACCCCTAGCTAAGCTGTGAATCCATCAAGGCACGCGCTTCAGCGGCCGCTTTCAGCATGAACTCTGCGGGCACGCTCGTCAGGACGGCGCCCTGCTCACAGGCCGCTATATCCACCAGCAGTTGCCCCAGTGCGCCGGCATAGCTTGCCAGCGCCTTGTGTATGCTCTGGCTCAGGGGCAGCTCCTGCAGCATGACCTCCAGTTCAATCCCCAGAATGACCGGCATGCGCGAAAACAGCCCGACGATAAAGGCTTCTTCTGCGTCCAGCCCACGCTGCTCCGCCAAGGCCTCACAGGCAAAGGCACGCGTCAGCCCATTGATCAGGTTGACCTTGCTGGCCGGATTGTTGCCCGCCAGCATGACGATCGATACCAGGGTGCGCAGCTCCTTCAACCCGATGATGTGAACACAATCCAGTAGCTTGTAGGCGGGACGCTGTGCGGCCTTTCCTGCGGAATTGGCGCGCTTGAATACCGCATTGAGCAGGTAGGGGTCGCGGGCAATCAGCGTGCTCAGCGCAGGCAGGCGAACTCGGTCGCTGTAAAGCTGCGCCAGTAGCTGCATCTGATTGGCGCGCGACGTGCTGTGGCGCTGGGTTCTGGTGGTCTGAATTTGTGGGCGTTGGTAAAAGTAGCCCTGGAACAGGCTGAAGCCCAGCGCTTTGCACTGCTCGAATTCATCATGGGTTTCGACCCGCTCCGCCAGCAAGGTGTAGCCTTGACGATGGAGAGACGTAATCATGTCGATGGGCAATCCCACCGAGATATCGAATTTGACGATATCGGCAAAGGGCATCAGCCCTTGATTGGCTGAGTTGGGCTCCACATCATCCAGCGCCAGTCGATAGCCCTGCTTTTTCAGCCGCCTGAGAGCGTCGGTCAAGGGTTCGCTGGGCTGCGTGTCTTCCAGAATTTCGATGACGATTTGATCCGCAGGCAGGCCAGCCAGATCGGGGTTCAGCAGCCAGTCATGGGAAGCGTTGATGAACAGCTGGCGTTGGCCGCAGAGCTTATCGAGACCGATTTCGTAGATGGCCACCGCGCAGGCGCGAGCCGTCGCCTGTACGGCGTCTAGAATCACGGCGTTACCTGCGCTGGCGTTTCCCCGATACAGCAATTCATCCGCGACATGCTGCAACTGCACGTTGACGATGGGCTGAATGGCGATCGTGTATTGGTCGCTCTCGACATCGTTAAGTTCTGACCCGCTCAACATGATACAGCTCCAGCATGGCGATATGACGGTGTACAAGGATCCAAAGAATAACGTACAAACACAGGAACATACCAGTTACATCGCAGCACAGTGCGTTGACAAAAAGGAGGAGTCATTTAAACGGTAGGGCGGGCAGTTCGATCCACATTCGCGTGCCCCCCAGGTCGGAAGCGTCTGCCCACAGCTTCCCTCCCAGGTGTTGAACGATGGCGCGACTGATCGGTAGCCCAAGCCCGCTGCCTTTTGGGCGTTGGGCATGAGGCTGTCCGCTACGCTGCAGCTGGTAGAATTTTTCGAAGACGTGCTCCCTTTCTTCCTCGGGAATACCAGGCCCGTTATCTTCCACACTCAAGCGAAACTGATCTCCGTGGGCCTCGACACGTAGCACTATCTCGGGATGGGTATGATGCGCAAACTTGCGCGCATTTTCCAGCAGGTTGATGATCACTTGTTCCAGCCGGTCGGGGTCGGCTTCCACCATGGCAGTCTCGGATTGCACCTCCAGCCGGAAGGTCAAGGCTGCTTCTTGATGCAAGCGGGCCAGTGCGTCGCTGCTTTGTCTGGCCAATGCCACCAGGTCGACGGGTTTCGGCGACATGGTCAGACGACCGCTTTCCAAGCGTGCCAAGTCGAGTATTTCCTCGATCAGCCGGGAAAGTCGTTCGCTTTCCTGCACCATGATGGCCAAGAATTGATGGCGCTTGTCATCGCTGATATCCGGCGTGTCGCGCAATATTTCGGCAAACGAGCGAATCGACGTCAGCGGTGTTCGCAGCTCATGGCTGACCATGGCCACGAACTCATCTTTCATCCGGTCCAGCTCGCGCAGCCGCTCATTGGCACTGCGCAATTCCTGGCCCACGCGGGCCAACTCCTGGGATTTCTGCTCGAGGCGACGGTTGTACTCCAGCGTCTGTGACGTGGTATCCAGAATGCTCAGCACCGAGGCGACGTCCAGCGCTTCACCGCGCAGCACCGAATTGATCAACACGCTGGCGGAGGCACTGCCCAGGGAGCCTGCCAGCGCCTGCTCGGCCCGCGTGATCAGCCCGCTGGAAGCAGGCTGTGTTTTGTTCAGCGGCTCATGTTGGGTAAACACGCGTTCGGTGGCCGTACTGCCCAGGTAGCGGATGAGCAGGGCATGTAGTGCCCCTTCGGTGGTTTCGCCTCGCCATAGAGAGGTCGTGTGCAGGCCCGGGTGCATGGCGCCGGTGAAGAGCGCTGCCTGGGTCTGTTCCAGCGGTGTGGGCCGGGTAAACAGCGATACACCTACCAGCAGTCCCACATTGCACAGCATGCTCCAGAACAGTGAGTGGGTATAAATATCCCAGCCAGTCAGGCCCAGCAGGGCATAGGGCGACAGCCACGATAGCCCCCATGGTCCTTGGGTGATCAGCGTGCCATCCAGCCATCCCGATTGGGCAAAGCCCGGCAGCAGCAGGGTGTAGAACCAGACGATAAAGCCTGCTACCAGAGCCGCGGCCGCCCCTTGGCGGGTGGCGCCGCGCCAGTAAAGGCCAATCAGCAGCGCGGGGGCAAATTGAGCGACGCCCGCAAACGAGACCAGCCCGATGGTGACCAGGCTGTAAGTGTCGCCAATCAGCGCGTGGTAGAGATACCCCATCAGCAGAATCACGAGGATGGCGATTCGGCGTATCCCCAGCAGCCAATCGGCCAGCTTGCCGTGGCTGCCGATATAGAGCCCTTTGACCTTGAGCAACAGCGGCATGACCAGCTGGTTGCTCACCATGGTAGAGAGCGCGATGGTTTCCACGATCACCATCCCCGTGGCCGCGGACAGCCCACCGATGAACACCAGCAAGGGCAGGCCCTCGAGACCTGCGGAGAGAGGCAGCGTCAGCACGAAGCTGTCCGGGTCTCCGGCATCCAGCAGCAGCCCCGCCAGGGCAATGGGAATCACGAACAGGTTGATCAGCAGCATGTAGAGCGGAAAAAGCCAGCTGGCGCGAATCAGGTGCTGCTCATCGACGTTCTCGACGACCAGTACCTGGAACTGACGTGGCAGGGTCAAAAAAGCCAGAAACGCGAGCAGCAGCATGCCCACCCAGCCGGTGGCCCCGCCGGGTACGCTCTCCAGGCGCATGGCGTTGGTCAGCTCCGGCATGGCCGCGGCCTGCGCGAACAGGGCGGCAGGCCCCTCGAACAGCACGAAGGTGACGAAGATACCCACCGCCAGAAACGCCACCAGCTTGACCAGCGACTCGACTGCAATGGCCGCGACCATGCCCTCGTGGCGCTCGCTGGCATCCAGATGGCGAGTGCCGAACAGAATGATGAACACGGCCAGTACCATGGCGATCCAGAACGAACGATCACTCCAGAATCGCTCGGTGGCCAGGGTCGCGTCGGCACTCAACGGGTAATTCATCAGCACCGCATGGCTGACCGTGATCGCCTTGAGCTGCAGCGCGATATAAGGCGTGATGGTGATCAAGGCCATAAGGGCCACCAGGGCACCCAGCAAAGAGCTCTTTCCGTAACGGGCACTGATAAAGTCGGCAATGGAGGTGATCCGCTGCTGAGCCGCAATGCGCACCATCTTGCGCAGCGTGAAAGGCGCCAACAGCATGGCCAGCGTGGGCCCCAGATAGATGAGCAAGAAGCTAGGGCCAAACTGCGCGGCCCGGCCCACGCTGCCGTAAAAGGTCCAGGCGGTACAGTAGACCGCAATGGAGAGCGCATACACCGTGGGCGAGCCAATCAGCGAGCGCCCCTGTTCGGCGCGGCGGTCTCCCCAGGCGGCCACCATGAACAGCAGCGCCAAGTAGCTGAAGGCAGCCCCAATCACCACCAGGTCGGTACGCATGCTCATCGTCGTCCGGGCGTTTCCACCAGCCAGGCGGTCATGCCGATCAGCGCGCCCCAGACCACGAACAGGTAGAGCGGCAGCCAACCCAATGAGGAGGGCAAACGGTCCATGATCAGCAGGGCGGGCGGACAAAACAGCAGCAAGGCCAGTATGATCAAGGCGATCAATCTTTCCTGACGTCGGGAGAGCGGGCGGGAGGTTTTCATGAGGCGCTGGCATCCTCACGGTCGAAGGCATTGGCCTGCAGGGCTAGCAGTTCCTCGAGGGTATCGATGCCTCTTGCCTCCAGTCGGGGCAGCAGCGCCAACCACAGCTCCGCCGTGACGCGGGCATCGCCCAGCGCCGTATGCCGCGTGCCGGGGGGGAAGTGCAGATCGTAGCGCTTGGCAAGGGTATCCAGGTCGTGACCATCCAGCGCTTCGTCCAGTGCTCTGGATATCAACAGCGTATCGAGCACCGGCATGTCAAAGCGAACGCCATGGCCGCTGATGGCCAGCATGTCGAAGGCGGCGTTGTGGGCCAGCAAGACGGCATTGTCCACATAGGCGCTGAACAAGGTCAGCACGCTGTCCAGTGTGGCAGCACCTGCAACATCGGCATCGGTAATGCCGTGGATGACCGTACTGGCCGCCGGTATGGGGCGTTGGGGGTCGACGTAATGGTTGAAAGCGTCACTGGCCAACAGCCGCCCATTGACGATACGGCACGCCCCCAGGCTGATCACCGTGTCGCCTCGACGCAGCTCCAGGCCGGTGGTTTCCGTGTCGAAGGAAACGATATCCAGGTTGCGCAGCCGACGACTGGCCAGCGCATCATCCGGGGCGGGCAACTGGGCAATGCCGAAGTCGTGGAATTCGGGCCGTGGCGGGGCGGGTTCACGGGGAGCGTCGGTACGCTCCAGGGTAGGTAGCGGCATGCGCAAACGCGCGTGGCGCTTGTCGCTGTCGGCAACGCTCCAGATATCGGCGGCGTGCTGGCGCAAGATGTCGGCCACCGATGGCCCCAGCGGCAGCGCCGTCAGCCGCTCTTCACGCCAGCGTACCAGCTCGCTCTCGGGCACGGGAGCACCTTGCCAGATCAGGTCGACGTAAACGCGTTTCTGATGATGGCTCAGCTCGCCCTCGAAGCCGCCGCTGGGCAAGTGGCTGTGTAAATAGCGCACCAGGGAGTCGAACAGCTCGATCAGGGCGGGAGCATCGCCCTTGAACCAGGCAGGCATGCCAATGGGGGTAATCAGCCGATGGGCAGGGTCCAGTCGCTCATCCAGGGATTGCCAGAAGTCATTGGACCACATGGGCCGCAAGCGCTCGCCGTGGTACTGCATGTCCTCGAGAAGCGTGGCCATTCTGGCGACCTGCTGGTTCAGGCCATGGCTCTCTTCCTGAATGACCTGCTCCAGGCGTTCTCGGAGTGCAGGGTCCTGGGGCAGGGTGGCCAGTTGCCGCATGACGTCCGCTGCACTGCCCAGGCTGGCAGAGTGCTGGCGTAGCGATGGCAGCAGACTACCCAGGTCGGCGCGCACGCCCATCTCGTTGTTCCAAGCCGTGGTGGCATCGCTGCACGTCACAAGGGTTTCTTTTTCGCTGCCGGGCACGCGTCGGATCACCACTTTCAGCCAGCGCTGTTCGCAGGGGGCCAGCAGTTCCCTGGGAGAGCCATCGTCCGGCAACTGGGCCAGGGCATGTTCAAGGCCAACGGTGGGCAGCAGCGTGTCGAGGCGTTTGCCAAGCCCCAGCCCCGTGTGCCCGGCAAAAAAATCCTCGGCGGCCTGGTTGAACAGCATGACCCGGCGATGACGGTCGCAGAGCAGCAGCGGCGTTTCCAGCACCTGCAGCAGTGTTTCCAGCTCCTGACGTATGCGGGTGGCGCTACGCGCACCCTCTGCATGAGCGGTGGCCAACCGCCCTCGGTCGGCGCGCCAGCTCTGGCTGAGGCGCCGCAAATCGGGGCCGAGCCCCTTCAGCCAGCCTTCGGGGGTGTTTTCGTCCTGGGCATCCGGATTGGCTACCCAGCGTGCCAACTGGGCCTGAAGGTGGCGCAGCGGGGTGAACAGCATGCGTTCGAGCAGCAGCCCAACCAGAAAAATCGTCATGCCGCCAGAGAAGCTGCCCAACCACAGCGCGGCGCGGGCAATTCCCGACAGGCCCAGCTGAGCATCGAGCCAGGCGGCAAAAATAGCCCCGCCAAGCAGGCTGATGCCGCTCAACAGCAGCCATACGCCCATGAGGCGCTGGCGTTTGGGTAACCCTTTGCCGGTCATGGCGTTCGCTCACCCAACAGGGATTTGACCTTTTCCATCAGTTGCTGAGTGGAAAAGGGTTTGGTCACGTAGTCGTCTGCTCCCAGCGCCAGGCCTTTCTCACGCTCTACTTCGCGGCCGTGGGCGGTCAGCATGATGACCGGCAGCCGCTGGGTCGTTGCTTGTTGTTCACGCTGGCGCAGCTGCTCGAGCACTTCGAAGCCGCTGATGCCGGGCAGGCTGATATCTAATAACAGCAGGTCGGGGGAGGCATCTTCCAGACGTAAAAGTGCGCTTTCTCCATCCTCGGCAGTCACTACTTCGAGTCCGGCATGGGACATCAAGAACTCCAGAGACAGGACAATATTGGGTTCATCGTCGACCACTAAGACTTTGGCCATGGAGGGCTCCTGATAACGCAACGTTATTATTGGTTCTTGAAGAAGTTTAGGTAGCCAAGCCGAGCCCGCCAAGACGACCTTCGATGAGTATGGCCATGACGTCTACAACTTTCGCAGTGGTTTAAAGCCATAAAAGGGCTTTTTCATGGACTTGCCAGACGTCTCATACCACTATGAAAACGCTCGAAGTGAGCAAGCGAGTAAGCCCAACAATAAAGCATCACCATTAAAGGAGCTGCGCTTATGAGTGCTATTTTCTTGCTGGTGGTGGGTCTTGGTGCAATGGCATTGGGGTACTTTATTTACTCCAAGTTCGTTGCTCAAAAGATCTACCAACTAGATCCTGACTTTAAAACCCCTGCCCATGAGTTCGAAGATGGCGTCGATTATGTGCCTACCAATCGGTTCGTGCTGTGGGGGCACCACTTTACCTCGGTGGCGGGTGCCGCACCCATCGTCGGGCCGGCCATCGCGGTGATCTGGGGCTGGGCACCGGCCTTCATGTGGGTGGTGTTCGGCACGATATTCTTTGCCGGGATTCATGATTTCGGCGCCATCTGGGCCAGTGTGCGCAACAAGGCAAAATCGGTGGGGGCGCTCACTGGAGATGTCGTTGGCAAGCGTGCCCGCAGTATCTTCATGATCGTCATCTTTCTGGTGCTGCTCATGGTCAACGCGGTGTTCGCGGTGGTCATTGCCGGTCTCATGATGAATTTCTCCAGCGCGGTCGTGCCGGTGTGGGGAGCCATCCTCGTGGCACTGATCATCGGCCAGTTGATCTACCGTCGGATCATGAGCTTGCCCGTTGTATCGGTACTGGGGGTCATTGCGCTCTATGCCCTGATCTTCATTGGCCCTTCGGTGCCGATCCAGATGCCCTCGGAAGTGGCGGGTATGTCCGGTAACGCGGTGTGGATCCTGATCCTGTTTGCCTACGCCGCCATCGCCTCCTTGCTGCCCGTCTGGATGCTGCTGCAACCCCGTGACTATATCAATGGTCTGCAGCTGTTCATCGGTCTGCTGGTGCTGTACGGCGCCCTGGTGTTGCTGAACCCGACTCTGGTAGCACCGGCGTTCAACAGCGATGTGCCTGCGGGTACGCCATCGCTCATTCCTTTGTTGTTCGTGACCATTGCCTGTGGGGCAATCTCTGGCTTCCATGGGTTGGTGTCTTCGGGGACCACCTCCAAACAGCTCAACAAGGAGACCGACGCGCGGTTCGTGGGCTATTTCGGCGCGGTAGGCGAAGGCATGTTGGCCCTGGCGGCGATTCTGGCGGCCACGGCAGGCTTTGCAACGCTGGGTGACTGGCAGGCCATGTACAGTGCCTTTGGCCAGGGGGGCGTCAACGCCTTCGTGGAGGGCGGAGCCTACATCATCCATAACGGCCTGGGGCTGCCTGAAGTGACGGCGGCGACGCTGCTGACGGTCATGGCGGCGCTGTTTGCCGGGACCACCATGGATACCGGGCTGCGGTTGCAGCGCTATATTTTCCAGGAGTGGGGCGATATCTATCAGCAGCCGTGGATGAAGAAACCTGCCATTGCCACCGGCCTGGCCGTGGGTAGCTGCCTGTTGCTGGCGTTTGGCGCCGGTGGGGCCGACGGCTCGGGTGGGCTGATCATCTGGCCGCTGTTTGGGACCACCAACCAGTTGCTGGCAGGCCTGACATTGCTGGTGATCACCGTGATGCTGGTGCGCCTGAAACGGCCCATGTGGTACACCCTGGCACCGCTGTGCTTCCTGCTGGTGATGACGATCCTGGCGCTGCTGCTGCAGCTGCGCACTTTCTGGAATCAGGGCAACATGTTCCTGCTGGTACTGGACATCGTCGTCCTGATTGCGGCCATCATGGTGGCCATGGAGTGTGCGGCCGCGCTGAAGCGCTCGCGTTCCGAAGTCGCCGAGCAGCAGCCTTAGCCGCTGCATAACCCTGGAGAAACCCCATGAGCGATGATCTGCATTCCGGGTCGTCGCGTCGAGAAACGCTCAGGGCCTGGCTCGACCAGGCCCGCTTCTTTACCGAAGAGGTGTACAGCGCCCGCTACCGGGGCGCCATCGCCAGAGCGCGACGCGATGAAGACGACCTGTTCATGCTGCTGGTGTTTGCCGAAATGATGGGCCTGCAGAATCCTGCTGCTTATTACACGCTTGAGCTGCAGCCATTGCTGCTCGAACGCTTCCATGACTGGCATCGACGCATGGGCATGGAGCACTCCCCACTGGATCACTTCCGCTGCTGTTGAGGCATTTGCCCAGCGGTAGCCCGCACATCAGGACAGACCATGCACGCTGTATTGAATCGACGCCTGCTATGGGTAGGTGGCAAAGGGGGCGTTGGCAAGACCACCGTGGCGGCCTCATTGGCCGTGCTGGCCGCCAGCCGAGGCAAACGGGTGCTGGTGGTCTCCACCGACCCGGCCCATAGCCTGGGCGATGTGTTCGACAGGCAGTTGGGCGATACGCCTCGCCGCCTGTTGCCCAACCTGGATGCCATGGAGATCGACCCCGACCGTGAAGTGGAAGCACACCTTGCCCGCGTCGTGGCCCAGATGCGGCGTTATGCAGCGCCAGAAATGATGCAGGAGCTGGAGCGGCAGATGCGCCTGACACGTCAGTCTCCCGGCACTCAGGAGGCCGCCTTGCTGGAGCGGTTGGCTCGTCTGATGGTGGACGATGAGGCCCCCTATGACGTGATCATTTTCGATACGGCGCCCACGGGGCATACCCTAAGGCTGCTGACCCTGCCCGAGGCCATGGCCGCGTGGACCGACGGGCTGCTGGCCCATAACCGCAAATCCGCCGAGTTGGGCAAGGTGCTGGAGCATCTGACCCCCAAGCGAGGCAGGGACGTGGCCACGCCCTTTGACGACCCCACCCAGGACCCGCTGGAAGACCTGGATGAACGCACCCGCGACGTGGCCAGCACGCTGATCGAGCGCCGCCGCCTGTTTCACCAGGCACGACGACGTATCGAGGATAAAAGCGCCTGCAGCTTCTTGTTCGTCATGACCCCCGAGCGGCTGCCGATCCTGGAAACCGATCGTGCGGTGAAAGCGCTGGAGGAAGTGCGTATCCCGGTGGCGGGGGTGCTCATCAATCGGGTGATTCCCGCAGACGCCGACGGCGAGTTCCTGGCAGCCAGGCGGCAGCAGGAGGCTACTTATCTGGCGCGCATCGAACAACATTTTCGCCACCTGCCGCGCCCCGTGCTACCTTGGCTGCCGACAGATGTACAAGGTATTGAGGTGCTGGAGCAGTTGGCTGCCCAGCTTGAACAGCAAGGATTTTGATGCGGGTATTACTGCTCTCCGCCTACGAGGCGGTCAGCCATCGTTACTGGGCAAACAGTTTGATGGCTGAACTGACGGATGTGGAATGGACATTGCTGAGCTTGCCACCGCGCCATTTTGCCTGGCGCATACGCGGTAATCCGCTGAGCTGGTGGTTGAAGGAACACGCTACCCTCAGCCAGCGCTTCGATGTGGTGCTGGCCACCTCCATGGTGGACATGGCCACGCTGGTGGGACTGTTTCCGCACCTGGGCCAGGCCCGCAAAATCGTCTATTTTCACGAGAACCAGTTTGCCTACCCGGAGTCCAGCGAACAGGTGCCCCAGGTCGAAGCCAAAATGGTCAATCTCTATGCGGCCTTGGCGGCGGATACCCTGGTATTCAACACCGCCTATAACCGCGACTCCTTTTTTACTGGCGTCCGGCAATTTCTGAAAAAAATGCCCGAGAACCTGCCGGCCGCCGCGCCGCTGGAGCGGCTGAGGCGTTCGGCAAAAGTGTTGCCGGTGCCCTTGCAGCCGCTGGCGCAGGGGCCCGACGTTGCACCGCCACCTCGCCGCATCGTCTGGAACCACCGTTGGGAGTACGACAAGAACCCCGAGGACTTCTTTGCGGTGTTGTTCAGGCTGAGTGAGGAGGGCGTGCCTTTCGAACTTGCCGTCATGGGCCAACGGTTTCGCGACGAGCCCGCCATCTTTGCTGAGGCGCAGGTGCGGCTGGCGCAGCATCTCGTCTGTTGGGGGCCTCAGCCAGAGGAGCAGTATCAGGCGCTGTTGAACGGCGGTGGTATCGTCGTGTCGACCACCTGGCATGAGTTTCAGGGGCTGGCCATCATGGAGGCTGCCCAGCGTGGCGCGTGGCCGCTGGTGCCGGACAGACTCTGCTTTCCGGAACTCTATCCTGACGCCTACCGTTACGATGGGACACGGGAGGGGCTCTATCAGCGCCTTGCCGCGTGGCTACAAGGCACGATGACCGCTCCTGAGCGGCTGGATACGTCGCCCTGGGAGTGGCCCCAGTGGCGTGAGGCGTATCGTCAGTTGCTGGGCTGAAGCAGGTCCAGACGCCTGGTAGGCCAGTGCACCACGGCCGTGTGAGGTCGCATCTTGCTGGCCAGCTCAGGATGACGCTGGCCGATCACCTGTGCGGCAAAGCGCGACAGGAACTGCGATTTCAGCTCTGCCCGCGCGCGATCGACGCCGCTGTGTTGATAAGGGGTCGAGGCCAGTAGCATGAAACCGTCGTCTGGAATGCGGCCATGGAGCATGTTGGCGGCGATGATATCCGCCGCCGTACCAATGGGTTCTGCCAGGTCGGGCCCGTAGGGGCCGATGATCAGTGCGGTATTGGGCAGGTGAAGAAAATCGAAACCTCGGCCAATGCAAATGACCCACTCGCGGTGTTCGATATCCAGCGCCCGGGCGGTGCCATACAGGCTAGTGACATGGGCCAGGTTACCTTCCAGTAGCGGTAGCAGGTCACGGCGTATGTCGTCAGGCATATCCGGGCAGACGGTGGCTAGGCGGATGGCCAGGGCCTCTGCCGGTTGGCCTACCCAGTCGCGAATGTCCAGGACCGCTCCTGCCTTGCCATGAATCACCAGCGCGTCGCTATCCGTTTCAAAGCCACACACCAGCGGGTACACCTGCTGGTGGTCTTTGCCAAACAGTTTGCCCGCCTGCTCGGCAATGCCGTATGCGTGAGCCCGGGCGGCCGCCGTATCGCAGCCGAAGCCTGCACAGCCCCGCTGTGGCTGTCCGGCGGAGTAGTGATAAGTAATGCACATCAAGGTGCCGCGCCCCTGCTGCGCTGCCGCCAGCACCGAATCGGTGAGCAGCTCACCCAGGTAAGGCCAGCCCAGGTCGAAAATACCCCCCAGGTTGCGAAACGGCGTGATGATGCCCAGCGGGGTGCGGGTGGCATGGGGAAGGTGGATACGGCCATCCATGCACTTCATCACCAGAAGTGAAGTAGGGTGCTGCGCCAGATAGCGCTGCCGTGCCAGCCACGCGTCAGGACTGCAGAAGTGCTCTGCGTGCTGGCGGGAGAGAGCCAGCAGCGCGTCGATTCGCTCGTGGATAGGGCGCTGGTGAAGCCTTGTGGCAGAGCTGTTGCTGGTACTTGAGATGGTACTTGAGATGGTACTTGAGATGGTACTGTGATCAGTGCTGGGCATGGGCAGCTCCCTGGGGCGGCCCAAACGTTCAGGCCAGCTCGGTTTTGTCTTTATAGTCGCAGAGATCCTCGATAATACAGCTACCGCAGCGTGGCTTGCGAGCGATACAGGTATAGCGGCCATGCAGGATCAGCCAGTGATGGGCGTCCTGCTTGAAAGCCTTGGGCACATGGCGCAACAGCTTCTGCTCCACTTCGACCACGTCCTTGCCCTTGGCGATGCCCGTCCGGTTGGAGACTCGGAAGATATGCGTGTCCACGGCGATGGTGGGCTGCCCAAAGGCGGTATTGAGAATGACGTTGGCGGTCTTGCGCCCGACACCCGGCAAGGCTTCCAGCGCCTGGCGGGTTTGCGGCACGTCGCTACCATGCTGGTTCACCAGAATATGGCAGGTCTTCATCAGGTTTTCAGCCTTGGTGTTGAACAGGCCGATGGTCTTGATGTACTCCTTGAGTCCCTCGATGCCCAGCGCGATGATTGCTTCGGGGGTGTTGGCCACCGGAAACAGTCGGTCGGTGGCTTTGTTGACGCCCACGTCGGTGGCCTGTGCCGAGAGCAGTACCGCAGCCAGCAGCTCGAAGGGGGTGCTCCAGTTCAGCTCGGTGGTGGGGTGCGGATTTTCCGCCTGCAGGCGGGCAAAAATCTCCTGCCGTTTCTGGGCATTCATGAACGTTTCTCCAGACTATTTGATGATGCCAGTGACCCGGACGCGGCGTTCGCTGCGCTCGTGGGTGGGGGAGGGCTGTGCCTTGCGCTGGCGCTGGTCGAGGACATTCTTGAGCGCGATCAGCAGGCCCGCAACGAAAAAGGCCCCTGGCGGCAACATGAAAAACAGAAACTGATAGTCGTCCATCACCGTTATCTGCCACTCGGCGGCCCTGGGGCCCAGCAGCAGATGCATGTTGTGGAACAGCGTCCCTTGGCCCAGCAGTTCTCTGATCGCTCCCAGCAAGACCAGCACCCAGCCGAACCCGAGCCCCATCATGAACCCGTCCAGCGCCGCAGGAAGTACCGGCTGGCGCGAGGCAAACGCATCGGCACGTCCCAGGATGGCGCAGTTGGTCACGATCAATGGGATGAAAATGCCCAGAATTTGATAGAGCGAATAGGCAAAGGCAGCCATCAACAGCTCGGCGCAGGTCACGAAGGCGGCAATGATCATCACGAAGGCGGGTAGCCGCACCGCGCTGGGCACCTGATAGCGAATCAGCGAGATAGTCGTACTCGCCCCGACCATGACCAGCAGGGTGGCCAGCGCCAGCCCTAGTGCGTTGACCACGCTGGCGCTCACGGCCAGCAGCGGGCAGAGCCCCAGTAGTTGCACCAGGGCCGGGTTGTTGCGCCAGAGCCCGTCCTGGGTCAGCTGTTGCCATGGGGTCATGTCTCGGGCTCCTCGATGGTGATGGGCAAACGGACCTCATGGGCATAGCGCAGGGCATCGTGAACGGCATTGATGACCGCGCTTGGGGTGATGGTGGCCCCGGTGAAGCCATCGAACGCGCCGCCCTGTTGTCGCACCGCCCAGCTTTCTGGGGGCAGACTGTGACGTGTCAAGCCATCGAAGCGAGTGATCCAGTCGCTGCGCTGGCGTTCGATGGCATCGCCTAGCCCTGGCGTTTCCTGGTGCCGAGTGACCCGAACGCCGCTGATACGGCCCTCATGGTCAATCCCCACCAGCAGGTGAATGGCTCCGCTGTAGCCCTGGTGGGTGATGACCGGCAGAACGACGGCAGCCTCGTCTGCGTGGTGAACATACCAGCCGTGTGTGGGCGCGCGGTGGCCCAGCCGCTCGGGCTCAGGCAGCTCGAAGGTGTCTTCCAGCAGCGATGCCTGTGAGTCCGTGACCAGCGAAGCTGGCAGCACTGCCTGCAGCTGGCGATATTGATAGGCCAGCTGGTGCTGCTCGATACGCTCGGCGGTCAGCGCCCGAGTCAATGCCACGCTGCCTGCCGTTACCAGCGCAAAGGTGCCCAGCGCCAGCGCCCCACGCCACATGGATTGATAGAGCGTCATGGGCGCTTCGCCTGGGGGCGGTGCCCTGTGGGACGATGCCCTGTAGGAACAGGAGCGCTGTAAAGATCCAGCAGCGGCACGCACAGGTTCATCAGCAGCACGGCAAAGGCGACGGCATCGGGATAGCCGCCGAAGGTGCGGATGATCATGACCAACACCCCGATGCCGATGCCGAACAACAGCTTGCCGCGCCGACTGGTCGCCGCCGATACCGGGTCCGTGGCAATGAAGAAGGCACCAAACAGGGTAGCCCCCATGGTCAGATGAAACAGCGGAGAAGCATACTGGTCGCTGTCCAGGCCGTAGAGCAGTGCCGCGATCAGTGCCATGCTACCCAGCATGGCAACCGGAATATGCCAACTGATCACTCGTTTGAACAACAGCAGCAACCCGCCTGCCAGCCACGCCAGCGCGATCATGCGCCAGGCCTGTACCGTGTCTTCCAGCGCAGCCGCCGCCCAGAACTCATCTGCCCCTGTCAGTCCTTTATGCTTGAAGGCATCCAATGGCGTGGCACCACTCAGCGCGTCCAGCTCGGCAGCGGAGAGGGTGCCGCTGACCTGGGCCCAGAGTGTCGCCATCGAACCTGCCTGGTGCGGCACTGGCCACAGCGTCATGTAGGTTGGAAACGATACCAGCAGCAGGGCGTAACCCACCATGGCCGGATTGAAGGGGTTGTGCCCCAGCCCTCCATACAGCTGCTTGGCGACCACCACCGCGGCGATGGCCCCTACCGCCAGCAGCCACCAGGGGCTACCGGGGGGCAGCGAGGCGCCCAGCAGAACGCCCGTCAGCAGGGCGCTGCCGTCGGTCAAGGTAGCGACCACGCGGCGACGGCGCAGGGCGAGTATGGCGGCCTCTGCCAGCATGGCAACGCCGGCGGCCACTGCCACGTTGGTCAGCACCCCCAGCCCAAAATAGAAGGTCATGGCCAGTAGCCCCGGCAGGGTCGCCAAAATGACCCAGCGCATGATCGATGCCGAGGAAGGGGCAAGGCCCAGCGTCGAGGCCTGGAGCATGCTCATGGTGTCGTTTGCTCCCGTTCGCGGGCTCTGGCATCGGCCAGTCGGGCATCCGCGGCGAGCAGGTTTTCCTGGGCAGTGGCCAGCTGCATCTCCAGATCCTCCTGGGATTGTTGAGGGTCTTCTGCCACGGCGCGAGCCAGCGCTTTCTCGGCTTTTTTGACCGCCGCCCTGGCCGCGGTCTGTGCGATGCGCAAGCTGCGCAGGTCAACGGCTGGCAGCTCTGCGGCGCGGGGCTCGGCACCCGATGACGACGGCTGACGCTGCTGGGCAAGCCGCGCCTGGCGGCGAGCCTGCTTCTCCGCCTCTTCCCGGGCCAGCCTGGCCTGGCGGAACTCGAAGCGGTGGCGAGCGTGCTCTGCCTTGGCGGTTTCGATGCGCTTCAAGCGGATCCGCTGTTTGGCCGTGCGGTATTCCGCCACCAGCGGGATATGGCTGGGGCATACGAAACTGCAGGCGCCGCATTCGATGCAGTCGAACAGGTGCTGTTTTTCCAGAGCCGCGTCATGGCCACTTTGCGCGTGCCAATGCAGCTGCTGGGGCAGCAGCTGCACCGGGCAGACGGTTTCGCAGGCACCGCAGCGAATACAGGGGGAAGCGTCTGGCGCCGGGGGCAGTTCCTGGCGGGTGGCGGCAATCAGGCAGTTGGTGGTTTTGATGACGGGAACGTCCAGCGATGCCAGCGCTTTCCCCATCATGGGCCCACCCACCACTACTTGATGCAGGGCATCCGGCGCCAGCCCCGCCTGCTGAAGCAGACCCTCTATCGGGGTGCCCAGACGTACCCAGTAGTTGCCTGGCCGTTCGATGGCCTCCCCTGTCAGGGTGACGATGCGCTCGACCAACGGTGTGCCCTCACAGATGGCCTGCTGTGCCGCCAGCAGCGTCCCCGGGTTGTGACACAGAACGCCCACATCCACTGGCAGGCCGCCGCTGGGTACGTCTCTGCCCAGCAGCTTTTTGATCAGCTGTCGCTCGCCCCCGCTGGGGTAGCGGGTTTCGATCACCTCGAGCGTCACCGGAATCGGTGATGGCACCTGGGGCAGCGCCGCCTGCAGGGCTTGGCATGCCTCGGGCTTGTTATCCTCGATACCCACGACGATACGCGACGCGTCACACAGGGTGGCCAAAATTGCTGCGCCTTCCAGCACCTGGGCGGCATAGTGGCGCAGCGTCATGTCGTCGGCGGTGATGTAGGGCTCGCACTCGGCGGCATTGACCACCAGCGTATCGATGGGGTGCTGCAGGCTGACCTGCGCTTTGACGTGAGTCGGAAAGCCCGCGCCACCCAGACCTGCCAGGCCGCTATCGTCCAAGCGTGCCACCAGCGCTGAAGGCTCCGCCCGCCGCCAGTCGAGCGGGGCCAGCCGCTGCCACTCATCGTCGCCGTCGCCTACGATCGTCACCGACTGAGGGCTGACCTCACGCACGGTGCCGCTCAGGCTGGCATGCACATTGGCCGATACCAGCCCACCTTTACGGGCCACCACAGTGCCCACCTTAACGCGCTCGCCTGCGGCCACGCAGGGCAGGGCGGGCTTGCCGACATGTTGATCGAGGGGCAACACCACTTGAGCAGGCAGCGGGGCCACCCTCAGCGGCGCGGTGAGTGAGCGCTGCTTGCGCTCGGGCGGATAAATGCCGCCGGGAAAATCATGACGGGACATGAGCACTCCCTGGCGTTGCGCGGTCGCTGATAATGGGCTCCCACTGACTCAACGGCTTGCGTCGTGGCAGCATGTCGATGCAGTCCACCGGGCAAGGGGCGACGCATAAATCGCAGCCGGTACATTCGTCTTCGATGACCGTGTGCATCTGTTTGGCCGCGCCGATGATGGCATCCACCGGGCAGGCCTGAATGCATTTGGTGCAGCCAATGCACTCGGCTTCGCGGATGAAGGCCACACGATCTTCGCTGGGGGCTTCGCCATCCAGGGGCGCTGGTTCGCGACCCAGCAGCTCGGCCAGGGCCACTACCGTGGCGTCTCCGCCGGGCGGGCACTTGTTGATGGCATCGCCCTGGTTGATCGCTTCGGCGTAAGGGCGGCAGCCGGGGTAGCCGCACTGGCCACACTGGGTTTGTGGCAGCAGCGCATCGATTTGCTCCACCAGGGGATTTTCATCCCCCTTGAAGCGCGCGCTGGCCAAACCCAGCAGCGCCCCGAACAGCAGGCCCAGAGTGGTCAATGCGCCCACGGCGCTGGCGACCCCCCACCATGACAATGATTCGCCCATTACGATGCCCCCTGCACCAGGCCGGAAAAGCCCAGAAACGCCAGCGACATCAGGCTGGCGGTCACCATGGCAATGGCGGCGCCCTGGAACGGCTTTGGTATATCGGCACCGGCCAGCCGCTCACGCATGGCGGCGAACAGCACCAGCACCAGCGAGAAACCTGCTGCCGCGCCCAGGCCATAGAGGGTGGTGTGGAAGAAGCTCAGTTCGCGGTTGAGCGACAGCAGCGCCACTCCGAGTACGGCGCAGTTGGTGGTGATCAGGGGCAGGAAAATACCCAGCACTTGATGCAGCAGCGGGCTCAGCTGGCGCACCATGATCTCGGTGAACTGTACGACGGCAGCAATGACCACGATAAAACTGATCGTTCGCAGGTAGGTAATGTCCAGCGGTACCAGCAGGCCGTGGTACACCACGTAGCTGGCCGCGGAGGCCAGGGTAAGCACGAAGGTGGTGGCCAGAGACATGCCCATGGCAGACTCCAGCTTGTTGGAGACACCCATGAAAGGACATAAGCCAAGAAACTGGACCAACACGAAATTATTGACCAGCGCGGTGCTGATCAGGATGACAAACAGTTCGTTCATGGCGGCGTATTGTGCGTGGAACTGGCGTCGCTGGCTAGCGGAGATGCAAATCGAACGGCGCGGTGTCTGCCTTGCGCCTTGGCCAGGTACAGCGCCTGGTCGGCGGTGCTCATGACGGCGCTTGGCTGAGCCGTCTGGCTATCCTGCAGCGAGCCAACGCCCACGCTGATGGTGACATGATGGCAGACGGGCGATGTTGCATGGGGTAGTGCAAGTTGGTCGATGGCCGCGATGATGTCCTGGCCAAGTTGCAGAGCTTGCGAAGGTTCCGTGGTGAGCAGCAAGGCGCTGAACTCTTCGCCACCGGTGCGGGCAATCAGATAGCCACGCCCAGCGGCACAGCGCTCGAATACCTGCCCAACTTGTTCAAGGCATCTATCGCCCTGCACATGCCCGTAATGGTCGTTGTAGAGTTTGAAATGATCGATATCCAGCATCATGACGGCCACCGGGTGTTGCTGGGCATCTGAGATGGCAGCCTCCAGGCGCTGGTCGAACAGCCGCCGATTGGGCAGGCCTGTCAGCGGATCATGGGTGGAGAGTGTCAGTAGCTCGGCGTTCAACCGATGTTGGCAGTCCAGCTGGTGGTGAAAGGCTCGTGACAAGGTGCCGATCTCATCTCGCCGCTCTACCAGGGTGAGCGTTGCCGCCTCTGCTGGCGCCAACTGTTGGGTGAAGTGGGTCAACTGGCGCAAGGGCGTCAGTACCAGCCGCTCCAGCACCAGCAGCACCAGTCCGATGACCAGGGACATCAGCACGGCCGTCCATATCAGAACGTAGTTGAAGGTCGTCAAACTGCTTAGATAGCCATGGCGATTGAGCTCGATTCCCAAGGCTAGCTGGCTGTCATTGCCTAGCGTCGGGAAGTATTGTTCGGCATAGGCCGTGTCGTCGGAGAAGGTCAACTGTGCTTCCGGCGGATGTGTTGCGTCCGTCACCGACAGTGCGATGGGCAGCCCTGTGTAATCCGCCATGAGGGCTTGCCATGAGTCGTTCAGCGCACGTATCTTGAACAGCCACCCCACGGCGGGGCCACTCTCGTCGGTTTGCAGGATAGGGCTACCCGCCAGCAAGGCTGGCCACCCTTCGATGGCGATGTGGACCTCGTTGGCATGGCCCTCCTCGATGGCCAGTTGCATGGTCTGAGTCCAAGGCGCCATCCAGGCGCACTCGCCGGTGGCTGAGGTACAGGTGCTGAACTGGCCTGTTTGCGGGTCGATGCCCGATAGCAGATACAGCTCACCGTCGAGAGTAAAAAGCACCATGAGCTGATAGCGCATGTCCTCGAACATTTGCGCGCTAAAATTCACCTCGGTGAAGCCTGGGTAATCCCCTTGCAGGAAACGATAGGTATCGTCCCAGTGTGCCCAGTCACGTACTTGTGCATGCAGCTGCTGTTGGCTCAAGACCAGGCCACGGGCGGTACGATCCAGCTCGCGGTGAGCGGCGTCCCTTTCTTCTGCCTGCAGAGCAGGAAAGATCAGCCAGTGACTCAGCGCCCCCAGTGCCAGCATGGCGCACAGCAATACGCTGCCCAGCAGGGCAAGAAAGCGAAAACGCAATGACAAAGGCCAGCGTTGAACCATGGGTGCACTCAGTCCTGTTGTCGCGATGAAGGTAGCGTCGTGAAGCCCCTTCACTCTCCTTGACTTTCATTTTCCTCAAACAGCAAGGGGCAGGCGGTTGGCTATGCCCCTTGCTGGCGTCTGCTGCGCGACTGATCAGGCCAGGCTCAGGTGACTCGCTGACCGGGCTCCGCGCCAGAGTCGGGAGACAGCAGATAGATGCCATCGTTATTGGCGGAAGCCAACACCATACCTTCTGACAGGCCGAAGCGCATTTTTCTCGGAGCCAGGTTGGCGACCATGACGGTCAGTCGTCCTTCCAGCGCTTCTGGAGAATAGGCCGAGCGAATGCCGGAAAAGACGTTGCGGGTCTCGCCGCCCAGGTCGAGGGTCAGCTGCAGCAGCTTGTCTGCGCCTTCCACGTACTGTGCCTTGGCGATACGCGCAATGCGCAGGTCGACTTTGGCGAAATCGTCGAAGCTGATCTCGGCGGCGATGGGATCCTCGGCCAGCGGGCCTTTGGGCGTATTCTTGAGTTTCTGCTCTTCCACCAGATCCTCCTTGGAAGCGTCGATCATGGCGTCGATCCTGTCTCGCTCTACCCGGGTCATCAGCGGTTTGAATTTGTTGATGGCGTGGTTTACCAGTACGCTCTGGCGGCTTTCCCAATCGAGGGTATCCAGCGCCAGAAACTCGCGGGCTTGCTCCGCCATGCTCGGCACCACCGGCGCCAGATAGACCATCAGCTGGCGGAACAGGTTGATGCCCACCGAGCAGATTTCCAGCACTTCCTGTTCGCGTCCGTCCTGCTTGGCCAGTGCCCAGGGCTCTTTGTCAGCGATGTAGGTATTGGCTTCATCGGCCAGCTCCATGATCTTGCGCATGGCGCGGCTGAATTCCCGCGCTTCGAAATCGGCAGCGATATCCTCACCGGCCGAGATGAAGCGGGCAACCATGGCCGGTTCAGCGCAATGTTCGGAGAGCGTTCCGCCGCCGAGTTTTTTGACGAAGCCTGCACAGCGGCTGGCGATGTTCACGACCTTGCCGACCAGATCCGAGTTCACGCGCGCGGCAAAGTCATCGAGGTTCAGGTCGAGGTCGTCGACCTTGGAGGTCAGCTTGGCGGCAAAGTAGTAGCGCAGATACTCGGGGTTGAGGTGCTCGGCATAGGTGGCAGCCTTGATGAAGGTGCCACGGGACTTGGACATCTTGGCACCATCCACGGTCAGGAAGCCGTGACAGTTGACCGCCGTGGGCGTACGGAACTCTGCCCCATGGAGCATGGCCGGCCAGAACAGGGCGTGGAAGTAGACGATATCCTTGCCGATGAAATGGTAGACCTCCGCGTTGGAGTTCGGCTGCCAGAAGCTGTCGAAGTCGATGCCCTGGCGGTCACACAGGTTCTTGAAGCTGGCCAGGTAGCCGATGGGGGCATCCAGCCAGACGTAGAAATATTTGCCGGGCGCATCCGGGATCTCAAAGCCGAAATAGGGCGCGTCCCGAGAAATGTCCCATTCATTGAAGCCGGATTCGAACCACTCCATCAGCTTGTTGCGAATCTGGGGCTGAACGTGACCGTCGTTGATCCACTGTTGCAAGAACTCGGCGAAGTCCGGCAGCTTGAAGAAGTAGTGGGTCGAGCTACGCACCTCGGGCGTGGCGCCGGAAATGGCGGACACCGGATTGATCAAATCAGCGGGGGTATAAGTAGCGCCACACTTCTCGCAGTTATCCCCGTACTGATCGTCAGCATGGCATTTGGGGCAGGTGCCCTTGATAAAGCGATCCGCCAGGAACAGGCCTTTCTGGGGGTCGTACATCTGCTCGATGTCGCGGGTCGCAATATGGCCCTTGTCGCGCAGGCGCTTGTAGATCAGTTCGCTGTAGTGACGGTTCTCTTCGGAGTGGGTGGAGTGGTAGTTGTCAAAGCCCACGCCAAAGCGAGCAAAGTCTTCCTGATGGTCCTGAGAGACTCTTTCGATCAGCGCTTCTGGGGAGATGCCTTCCTGCTCGGCTCGCAACATGATGGCCGTGCCATGGGCGTCGTCGGCGCATACGTAGTAGCACTGCTGGCCACGGCTTTTCTGAAAACGTACCCAGATGTCGGTCTGGATGTACTCAAGCAGATGACCCAGGTGGATGGCACCGTTGGCATAGGGCAGTGCGCTGGTCACCAGAATGTTGCGTGGAGCAGTGTTGGACATGGTGAAGGTTGATTCCGTCTAGGCAAAACAAATAAATGGAGTGAGATAAACGTGTGTCGCCACCTGGCATGCAGCCAGCGAAACTAGTACAGCGCCTGCTCTTCCTGAACCACTTCGCGCAGCAGTTCCAGAAACAGCTTGTCGGCATCGGAGTGCTCGGCAGGGTCTTCAGGGATGTGCACGCTGGTGGTGTCGGAAATTTCATTGGCAATGCGCGCCATGATGGCGGGGCTGCTACCTTCCGACAGCTGCTGACGGGCGATGGTCAGCGACTGCTCGAGGATTTTGGGATCCTGAAGAAGCTTGCGAATGAATCCACGCAGTTCGTTGATAATACGAGTTTTTTGGATTTCTGATGCGGACATGGGAGTCTCCTTAAGACCACGCCAGGGCAGGTGCCCTGGCGAGACCAATGAATGCCTTGACCATAGCACTTTTTTGCATGTTGAGCATGCAAAGTCACATGACCTGCCCAACACGACCGATGAGCAACCGGATTACAGGCTCAGCCTGCCAGCCTTGTGCTTGACGGGGTTGGCATACTGCTCCAGCCAATAGGGTCGCAGTGCTTCCGGAACCTCGGCAAGCCGCGCCTTGAAGCGTTCGCGGTCCTGGCGGGTGATCGACTTGCGGGCCACCAGCTCGGGTGCTTCGCCCAGCGCTTCCAGGGCCAGGTAGTGACTCGGGAACAGCCGATAGCCACCGATGACCTGACGGTCGATCTCGGCGGCGACTTCATCAGGGGTCTCCATGTCCGAGCCTACCGGGCTGCCAAAGCGCAGCTGAACGCGACCTTTGGAGCCGGTGATGCCGGAGACGATGGAGCGGATGTCTTCGAATTCGCTTTTGGCATAGCGGCCGTGGGTTGCGATGTCGTGCAGTTCTTGAGCTTTTTGCACGTCACAAGGGTCGTATTCATAGCTGATGGATACAGGCACCAGCTTGAGTTCCGCTACTGCTTCACCAAAGACGATGTCGCGCTCGGCAAGCCGTTTGGCCATGATCAACATCTTGATGATGGCGGGGTCGGTACGGTCGATGCCGTTCTTGGCGCGACCTTCCCGCTGGGCCATCCAGATGGAGTGGTTGTCGTCGGTGATCGAGTGGCGAATGTAGCCGGACAGCTGCTGGTAGGCGGCCAGCATGGCACGTTTTCCTCTGGCGCTGCGCGGCACGATGAAACTCTTGTTCAGGCGCATCAGGTCCGTGACGTAGGGCTTCTTCAGCAGGTTGTCGCCAATCGCGATACGCACGGTGTCACGACCCGCCTGGTAGAGCGCATAGTTGACGAATGCTGGGTCCAGCGAAATGTCACGGTGGTTGCCGATGAAGAGATAAGCACTGTGCTCGTCGAGCTTGTCCAGGCCTGAAACGTCAAAGGCAGTGGTGGTGGTGCGTATCATCCGCTCCATGTAACGGGCAATGCGCATCTGAAATTCATGCACACTGGTTACGCCCTTGACCTCACGACGCACCGCGTGACCGGCCAGTGCCCTGGCCAGGGGCGGAGCCCATTTGGCCATGCGTGGCAGGCGAAAGCGGGTCAAAGCGTCCAGAAGCTCAGTGTCGCGAGAGAGCCGGGCAATAACTTCAGGAACCTCATGATCCATATAGGGCCGAATGTCGGCCCAGGGGTCACTCGTGTCGTCTGCGTGAGGAGCGTTATTGTGTTGAGTCATGCGATCCGTAACGTGTCAGCAAGTAAATGAACGATTCACCGAGAAGGTATGGGGTTGCCCATCATTAGGTGCCAGATAGCGCACTCGGTTCCCGCTGGGCTTCACCGCCCAGCCACTCCATGAGACGGCGAATGTCCTCGGACAGCGACTGAGCCATCAATATGAAATCGGTTTCCAGGCGTGCCAGAGCGTCGTCACCATCATCGGCATGGTCGGCCTCTTCGATCAATGCATCGCCGAAACGCAGAGATTTCAGAGCAAGGTCATCGTGAAGCACGAAGCTCAGGCGGCCCTCTATCTGCATGGCCAGCTTGCTCGCCTGACGGCCGCTTTCGAGCAGCTGCTGTATTTCGTCGCTATCCAGATCCACTTGTCGGGCGCGCAGTACGCCATCATCGCCTTTCGCCTTCAGCTCGACCTGGTCGCCCAGCTGCAGGTCGGCGGGGCGGCTGGCGGAGTCACCCAGCCAGGTCGTCATGGCGCGTATCGGCAACGTCTGGCTGCTGAGTGGCGTTGCCTTGAGGCTGCCCAGGGTTTCCCGCAGCAGGTCCAGCACGTCTTCGGCGCGGGTGCGCGAGCTGGCGTTGATGCCGATCAGCTGGTGCTGGGTGTCCCACCAGAGGTCGATTTTCTGGCTGCGCACGAAAGCGCGGGGCATCAGCTCTTCGGTGACCTGCTCCTTGAGAGCGGTCTTTTCCTTGCGCGTTACCTTGCGTCCTTCGCTGGCTTCGATGTCGGCGACTTTCTCATCGACTTCTTCCTTGACCACCGAGGCAGGCAGCAGACGTTCCTGGCGCAGTGCCGAAAGCAGCCGATGTCCCTGGATCTCGTGCAGGCGCTGCCCGCCGCCCAGACGGCCTGCGGGCGCGGTCCAGCCTAGTCGGCGAGCATCCGCATTGCCCAATGGCTTGGCGGCGTGTTCATCCAGCGCGTTGGCCAGGGTGTGGCTGTCGAGCTCGGGCGCGCCGTGCAGGCGATATAGATGCAGGTGCTTGAACCACATGTCACCAATCCTGTTTAAAAGGTGGCACATTATGTCGAAAGCAGCTCTTTCCTGCCAGCACTCTGGCGTTCCGTCATGTTGTTGCACTAGTTTTAAACTTGTGTTTGATTTATGTGGGGCATGCTGTCTGTCGCTGGCAGGTGCCTGCGCCTGCTGATCACTGTCATCAATAAAAGAGGTTGTCATGTCTGAAGCGATTTCAAGCGCTACCATTTCCAGCGTTACCATGCGGGTGCGAGGCTACCACCTGGATGGCTACGGCCACGTCAACAATGCGCGCTACCTGGAGTTCATGGAGGAGGGGCGCTGGGCATTTTTCGATGAGCACCCGCAACTGATGAAGCAGCTGCACCAGGCAAAGCGGGCGTTCGTCGTGGTGAATCTGAATATCGATTACCGTGCGGCAGCCTTGCAGGGAGATGACTTGACGGTTCAGACCGGCATCATCGACGTGAACGAGCGCAGCGCGCTTTGTCATCACCGCATCGTGCGTCAGGATGGCAGCGTGGTGGCCCAGGCGGATCTGACCTTCGTGCTGCTGGACATGCAGCAAAATCGGGCGGCGACCATCGAGGGCGACGTGCGTGAAGCGCTCATGGGGCTACAGGTCGGCAAAGAGGCCTTTTTGGCTTAAATAGCAATGGAGGTGTCACCGACTGCCCTTGATGCGTATGCAGTGGTATGATGTGAGCGACTCTGCGCGCCGCCTTGATGGTTAGCTAAAGGCGGTATTTTCAAGCGCTTTCAACTCTCGCAGTGCCAATGCAGTGCAAAGGATCTGACTTTCATGGGTGACATCGCCAGAGAAATCTTGCCCGTCAATATTGAAGACGAGCTCAAGCAGTCGTACCTCGACTATGCGATGAGTGTCATTATTGGTCGTGCGCTCCCCGATGTGCGCGACGGCCTCAAGCCGGTTCATCGCCGTGTGCTGTTTGCCATGCATGAGCTGGGGAATGACTGGAACAAACCGTACAAGAAGTCGGCGCGTGTCGTCGGCGATGTCATCGGTAAGTACCACCCGCATGGTGACAGAGCGGTGTATGACACCATCGTTCGCATGGCACAGCACTTCTCCATGCGTCACGTGCTGGTCGATGGTCAGGGTAACTTTGGTTCCATCGACGGCGATAACGCGGCTGCCATGCGTTACACCGAGGTGCGCATGGCGCGCCTGGCCCACGAGCTGCTGGCGGATCTCGAAAAAGATACCGTCGATTGGGTCGATAACTACGACGGCACCGAACGTATCCCCGAAGTGCTGCCCACCAAAGTGCCGAACCTGCTGATCAACGGCTCCTCGGGCATTGCCGTGGGCATGGCCACCAACATTCCTCCCCATAACATGCGGGAAGTGATCGATGGCTGTCTGGCGCTGATCGACGACTACACCTTGACCGTCGATGACCTCATGCAGTACATCCCCGGGCCTGATTTCCCCACCGGCGGCATCATCAATGGTCGTGCCGGCATTCTGGATGCCTACCGCACCGGGCGTGGACGCATCTACGTGCGCGCTTGTCACACCATCGAACACGATGACAAGACCGGGCGTGACCACATCATCGTCACTGAACTGCCTTATCAGGTGAACAAGGCGCGGCTGATCGAGAAGATCGCCGAGCTGGTCAAAGAGAAAAAGATCGAGGGCATTGCCGAGCTGCGCGACGAGTCCGACAAGGATGGTTTGCGTGTGGTGATCGAAGTCAAGCGCGGTGAGTCTGGCGAGGTCGTGGTCAATAACCTGTTTGCCCAGACCCAGCTTCAGAATGTCTTCGGTATCAACATGGTGGCGCTGGAAAATGGCCAGCCGCGCACACTCAATCTGAAAGAGATGCTCGAGGCGTTCATCCGCCATCGTCGGGAAGTCGTCACGCGGCGTACCCTGTTCGAACTCAAGAAAGCGCGTGAGCGCGGCCATCTGCTGGAAGGCCTGGCTGTCGCCATCTCGAACATCGATGAAGTCATCGAGCTGATCAAGGCATCGCCCAATGCCGCCGAAGCCCGCGAGAAGCTGCTGGACAAGGTATGGCAGCCGGGCCAGGTGACGGCCATGCTGGAGCGTGCCGGTGCCACTTCCTGCAAGCCCGAAGACCTGGATGAAGGGTTTGGACTGAACCCCTCGGCCACCGAGTATCGCCTTTCGCCTGCTCAGGCTCAGGCGATTCTGGAACTGCGTCTGCACCGCTTGACCGGCCTCGAAACCGAAAAGCTGCTGGATGAGTACCTGTCGATTCTCGAAAAGATTGCCGAGTTCACAGAAATTCTTGCCTCTGCCGACCGCCTCATGGAGGTGATTCGGGAAGAGCTGCATGCGGTGCGCGACCAGTTCGGCGACGACCGTCGCACGGAAATTCAGGCCAGCCACCTGGACCTGTCCATCGAAGACCTGATTGCCGAAGAAGACATGGTGGTCACGGTGTCGCGCTCGGGCTACGCCAAGACGCAGCCGCTTTCGGACTATCAGGCCCAGCGTCGGGGTGGTCGCGGCAAGTCCGCCACGGCCATGAAGGACGAGGACGTCATCGAGCATCTGCTGGTTGCCTCGACCCATGACACGGTGCTGCTGTTCTCCAACCGTGGCAAGGTGTATTGGCTGAAGGTGTACGAGATGCCCAACGCCAGCCGTGGTTCACGCGGCAAGCCGTTGGTGAACATGCTGCCGCTGGAAGAGGGCGAGTCGGTCAACGCCATCCTGCCTGTGCGTGACTACGACCCCGAGCACTATATTTTCTTCGCCACCGCCAACGGTACCGTCAAGCGCACCAGTCTCGAGCAGTTCTCTCGCCCGCGCAGCGTGGGCTTGATTGCCATCGATCTGGAAGAGGGCGACCGCCTGGTGGGGGCTGCGATTACCTCGGGCAGCGACCACGTCATGCTGCTCTCCTCCAACGGCAAGGCGATCCGTTTCGAGGAAGGCAACGTGCGCGCCATGGGCCGTACCGCTCGCGGTGTGCGCGGCATGCGCCTGCTGGACGACGCGGAAGTGATCAGCCTGATCATTCCCAAGAGCCAGCAAATCGATGCCGAAGCGGATGCCGATGCCGAGCAGGAAGCCCCGGCAGATGCCGCCGAGCTGGCGCAGAGCGATGGTCAGATCTACATCCTTACCGCCAGTGTGAAGGGCTATGGCAAGCGCACGCGCCTGGAAGAGTTCCCGCTGCGTGGTCGTGGTGGACAGGGCGTGATTGCCATGCAGACCAGTGAGCGCAACGGCGCCTTGGTGGCGGCCATGCAAGTGTATGACAGCGATGAAATGATGCTGATCACCGACCGTGGCACCCTGGTGCGTACGCGGGTGGAAGAAGTGTCGATCACGTCGCGTAATACCCAGGGCGTGATGCTGATTCGCCTGGGCAAAGAAGAGCAGCTGGTGAAAACCGTGCGTGTCGATGAGCCCGAAGATACGGGAGCGCCCGAGGCGGTCGAGCCAGACGAACAAGACAATGGCGCACAGGAACCGGGAACCGATGACACGTCATTATAATTTTTGCGCAGGGCCCGCGGCCCTGCCTGTTGCCGTACTGGAGCGCGCTCGCAGTGAGCTGCTCGACTATCAGGGGCGCGGTTTGTCGGTGATGGAAATGAGTCATCGCAGCGATGAGTTCATTGCCATTGCCGAGCAGGCAGAAGCCGATCTGCGGTCTCTGCTGGGCATCCCTGATCAGTACAAGGTGCTGTTTCTTCAGGGCGGTGCCAGCATGCAGTTTGCCATGCTCCCCATGAACCTGCTGGGTGGGGGCGGTAGTGCCAACTTCATCCAGACGGGCATTTGGGGCAAGAAGGCGCTGAGCGAAGCCAAGCGGCTCGGTTTTGCCTGCCATGTGGCGGGCAGTAGCGAGTCCAATGGACATCTGGCGGTGCCTGACGAAGCTTCCCTGTCGCTCAGCAGCGACGCGGCCTACCTGCATTACACCTCCAATGAAACTATTGGCGGGCTGGAGTTCGACTACGTGCCAGACGTCACCCGTGCCAATGGCAGCGACGTGCCCCTGGTCTGCGACATGTCCTCCAATATCCTGTCGGGGCCTGTCGATGTCAGCGACTTCGGGGTGATTTATGCCGGGGCGCAGAAGAACATCGGTCCGGCGGGATTGACCATCGTGATCGTCCGCGATGATCTGCTGGGCAAGGCGCCTGCAAGCGTCCCTTCGCTGTTCGACTACCAGATGCTGGCTGACGCAGGCTCGATGGTGAATACCCCGCCTACCTACGCCTGGTACCTCTCGGGCCTGGTGTTTCAGTGGTTGAAAAACGACATTGGCGGGCTGGACGCCATGGACCGCATGAACCAGCGCAAGGCGCAAAAACTTTACGCGGCCATCGATGGAAGTGACTTCTACAGCAATCCTATCGCCACAGCCAATCGGTCGCGCATGAACGTGCCGTTCGTGCTGGCGGATGACCGGCTGGACGGTGCCTTCCTCAAGGAGGCCGACGAGGCCGGGCTGCTGAATCTCAAGGGTCACCGCAGCGTCGGTGGCATGCGTGCCAGCTTGTATAACGCGGTGCCGGAAGATGCGGTGGATGCGTTAATTGCCTTCATGGCAGATTTCGAACAACGAAGAGGCTAACCCCCATGTCCGATACGCCGATCAATCTCGACGACTTGCGTCAACGTATCGACCAGCTGGATGGCGATATTCTGCGTTTGATCAGTGAGCGGGCCAACTGTGCCCAGCAGGTGGCTCACGTCAAGCTGGCTCAGGACAAGGATGCGGTGTTCTACCGTCCGGAGCGCGAAGCCCAGGTGCTGCGCCGTATCATGGCGTTGAACAAGGGGCCTTTGGACTCCGAAGAAATGGCGCGGCTGTTTCGCGAAATCATGTCTGCCTGCCTGGCGCTGGAGCAGCCGGTCAAGGTTGCCTACCTGGGGCCTGAAGGAACCTTCACCCAGCAGGCCGCGTTGAAGCATTTCGGTGAAAGCGCCGTCAGCCTGCCGATGGCAGCCATCGATGAAGTGTTCCGGGAAGTGGAGGCGGGGGCCGTCAACTATGGCGTCGTTCCCGTCGAGAACTCCACCGAAGGGGTGGTCAATCACACCCTCGACACGTTCATGGACTCCTCCATCAGGATTTGTGGTGAAGTGGTGCTGCGCATTCACCACCACCTCTTGATCAGTGAAACCACGCGTCAAGAGAAGGTGTCACGCATCTATTCGCACCCTCAGTCGTTCGGTCAGTGCCGCAAGTGGCTGGATGCTCACTACCCTCATGCCGAGCGGGTGCCGGTCTCTTCCAACGCCGAAGCCGCCAAGCTGGTGAAAACCGAGTGGCACAGCGCCGCAATTGCGGGCGACATGGCCGCCAAGCTGTATGGCCTCGAGCGCATTGCCGACAAAATCGAAGACCGACCGGATAACTCCACGCGCTTCCTGATCATTGGCAATCAGGACGTGCCCATGTCGGGCGAAGACAAGACCTCCATCGTCGTGGCAATGCGTAACCAGCCCGGTGCGCTGCACGATTTGCTGGAGCCCTTCCATCGCCACAAGATCGATCTGACGCGTATCGAAACGCGGCCCTCGCGCACCGGTGTGTGGAACTACGTCTTCTTCATCGACTTCAAGGGCCACCGTGACGAGCCCCAGGTGGCTGCGGTGCTGGAAGAAGTTCGCCTTCGCGCCTCTGAACTGCGGGTGCTGGGTTCCTACCCTCAGGGTGTGCTGTGACGGTTCCACCTTCTCTTGCACCTCGGGTGGCGTGTGTCGAGCCGCGCATTCTGATTGTCGGCCTTGGCCTGATCGGCGGCTCGTTGGCCGCCGCATTGCGTGCCTCGGGCTACGCTGGCCAGATCATCGCCTGCGACCCCAATGAGCAGGAAGTGGCATTGGGCATCGAGCTGGGGTTGGTGGATGCCGGCGGTGTCGAGCTTGCCAACTGCTTGAAAGACGTTTCCATGGTCGTGCTGGCGGTACCGGTGCTGGCCATGGAAAGCGTGATGAGCATGCTGTCGCGTTCTCTCGATCAGGCGGCTCCCGATGTCGTGATCACCGATGTAGGCAGCACCAAGGCCACCATACGTGACTGCGCCGAGCGCGTATTCGGCCGTGTCATGCCTAATATCGTGCTGGGTCATCCTATTGCGGGCTCCGAGAAAAGCGGTGTGGCAGCCGCCAATCCATCGCTGTACGTCAATCACAAGGTGATCCTGACGCCGGAGCCGGATGTCGACCCGGTAGCGCTGGCGCGAGTAGAAACCCTGTGGAGAGCCTGTGGCGCCGACGTGCTGCAAATGAGCGTCGAGCGCCATGATCAGGTGCTGGCGCGCACCAGTCACTTGCCCCACTTGTTGGCGTTTTCACTGGTGGACACGCTGGCGCGGCAGGACGAGCGGCTGGATATCTTCCGCTATGCCGCGGGTGGGTTTCGTGATTTTACCCGTATTGCAGGCAGTGACCCGGTCATGTGGCGCGACATTTTCGTGGCCAATCGTGACGCCGTGCTCTCTTCTCTGGATGATTTCGAGGCGGGGCTCAAGCGGCTGCGTCAGGCGGTGGAAAGTGCCGACAGCGATGCGATGATTGCCACCTTCGACCGAGCCAGTCATGCTCGCCACTATTTTGATACGTTATTGAATAAAACCAGTTACCAGGCGGAATATCATATGCAACCACACGGTCAAGTGACTTATCGCGTGCAGCCAGGCGGCCAGGCGCAGGGGCGTTTGCGGGTGCCGGGCGATAAATCCATGTCTCACCGCTCGATCATGCTTGGCGCGTTGGCCGAAGGGGTGACCGAGGTCAAAGGCTTCCTGGAGGGCGAAGATAGTCTGGCCACCTTGCAGGCCTTTCGTGAAATGGGAGTGGCCATCGAAGGCCCGCACCAGGGGCGTGTGACCATTCATGGGGTTGGCATGCACGGCCTCAAGGCGCCGGCAGGCCCGCTATATGTAGGTAACTCTGGCACCGCCATGCGCCTGTTTGCCGGGCTGCTGGCGGGTCAGGCGTTCGATAGCGAATTGACCGGTGATGAGTCACTCACCAAGCGCCCCATGGGGCGTGTGGCAGACCCGCTGCGCCTGATGGGAGCGACCATCGATACGGCAGAGGGTGGTCGTCCGCCATTGAAAATTCATGGCGGCGCTGCGCTGAAAGGCATTCATTATGATATGCCCATGGCCAGTGCTCAGGTGAAGTCGTGTCTGCTGCTGGCAGGGCTCTACGCCGAGGGAGAGACCCGCGTGCGCGAGCCAGCGCCGACCCGCGATCATACCGAGCGGATGCTCAACGGGTTTGGCTATGCCGTTTCTCGCGAGGGCGACACCTGCTGGCTGCAGGGAGGCGGTCAACTGACGGCGGGGCCGATTGACGTACCCTCCGACATCTCTTCGGCTACCTTCTTCCTGGTCGCCGCGGCCATTACTCCAGGTTCCGACATCACGCTGGAGCACGTGGGTATCAACCCGACGCGTATCGGTGTCATCAATATTCTGACCCTGATGGGCGCTGACCTGACGCTTGAAAACCAGCGCGAGGTAGGCGGTGAGCCCGTGGCCGACATCCGTATTCGCCATGCGCCGCTGAAGGGTATTGATATTCCTGTCGATCAAGTGCCGCTCGCCATCGATGAGTTCCCGGCGCTGTTCATTGCGGCGGCCAATGCACAAGGCACCACGCGGCTGCGCGGTGCTGAAGAGCTACGCGTCAAAGAGTCAGATCGTATTCAGGCCATGGCAGATGGTTTGGCGATTCTGGGGGTCGAGCATACGGTCGTGGAAGACGGCATCGACATCATCGGTAACGCTGACGAGAGCGTGCCGAGTTACGGCGGTGGCCGCATCGATAGCCTCGGGGATCACCGCATTGCCATGGCGTTTGCGATTGCCTCCCTGCGCGCGGGTGCCGAGATCGTCATCGACGATTGCGCCAACGTGGCGACATCCTTCCCTGACTTCGTTGCGCTGGCTCAGCGTATCGGGATGCGTGTCGATGTGGAGGGCGTCCATGGCCGCTAACGTACCTGTGCTGACGATCGATGGCCCCGGCGGTGCCGGTAAAGGCACGATCAGCAGTCTGGTGGCTGAGCGACTGGGCTGGCATCTGCTGGACAGCGGTGCGCTCTATCGGTTGACGGCCCAGGCGGCCGTCAAGCATCACGTGGCGCTGGATGACGAAGCGGCGCTGGCCGATATTGCGGCAACCCTGGACGTTGCTTTCCCCGTGGAAGAGGGTCAGCCACGTACGCTGCTGGAAGGCGAAGACGTCAGTCGGCTCATTCGTACCGAGCAAGCGGGCGAGTGTGCTTCTCAAGTGGCCGCATTGCCGCAGGTGCGCGCGGCGCTACTTCAGCGGCAACGGGATTTCTGTCAATTCCCCGGCCTGGTGGCGGATGGGCGCGATATGGGTACGGTGGTGTTTCCAGAGGCGCCGCTGAAGATTTTTTTGACCGCCAGTGCGGAGGAAAGGGCGCGTAGACGGCATCTGCAGTTGCAGGAATCGGGGGTGGATGCTAGTCTGTCGAGTCTTTTGAAGGAGATTCAGGCACGCGATGCACGCGACACGCAGCGCAGTGTGGCTCCGCTCAAGCCGGCAGATGATGCCATTACGCTTGACACCACGCGCCTGAGTATACCGGAAGTGGTTGATCAACTGACCGAGCTGCTTGCCCAACGGGGCATGTTTGACGGCGCTTGATTCTCCCTTGCGGCGTTTTTGGAAAGGTGTCACGACGTGGCAGGGCGACAGTAATATCTTAGTGAGCCCGGTCAGGTCCAACCAGCGCTAACGCCTCCAGAAGCTGAATGACATTAGGCCCGTACTCGCTGGTGGTACGGAGAAGGCAGTTATGCCTCAACAACGTTGATCACGTAGGAAAACCATGAGCGAAAGCTTTGCTGAACTGTTTGAACAGTCCCTTAACGACATCAACATGGAGCCGGGCGCCATCGTTGCGGCTCAAGTTGTCGACATCGACGGTGACTGGGTTACCGTCAACGCTGGTCTGAAATCCGAAGGTCAGATCCCTGCGGCACAATTCCGTGACGAAAATGGTGAGCTGACCATCGCGATCGGTGACGATGTGCACGTTGCGCTGGAAGCCGTGGAAGATGGCTTCGGCGAAACTCGCCTGTCCCGTGAAAAAGCCAAGCGCGCAGAAGCTTGGAAGATTCTGGAAGCGGCCTTCGAGAAAGACGAAATCATCAAAGGCGTGATCAACGGTAAAGTCAAAGGCGGCTTCACTGTCGACGTCGACTCCATCCGTGCCTTCCTGCCGGGCTCTCTGGTTGACGTTCGTCCGGTTCGCGACACTGCGCACCTGGAAAACAAAGAGCTGGACTTCAAAGTCATCAAGCTGGATCCGAAGCGTAACAACGTCGTTGTTTCGCGTCGCGCCGTGCTTGAAGCCGAAAACAGCGCCGAGCGTGAAGCACTGCTGGCGACGCTGCAAGAAGGTCAGCAAATCAAGGGTATCGTCAAGAACCTGACCGACTACGGTGCTTTCGTAGATCTGGGCGGTGTCGATGGCCTGCTGCACATCACCGACATGGCGTGGAAGCGTATCAAGCATCCGTCTGAAATCGTTGCCGTTGGCGACGAGATCAACGTCAAAGTGCTGAAGTTCGACCGTGAGCGCAACCGCGTTTCTCTGGGTCTGAAGCAGCTGGGTGAAGACCCGTGGGTCAACATCAAAGAGCGCTACCCGGAAGGCATGAAAGTGCAGGCAGTGGTCACTAATCTGACCGATTACGGCTGCTTCGCCGAGCTGGAAGAAGGCGTCGAAGGTCTGGTTCACGTGTCTGAAATGGACTGGACCAACAAGAACATCCATCCGTCTAAAGTCGTTCAAGTGGGCGACGATGTTGACGTCATGGTGCTCGATATCGACGAAGAGCGTCGTCGTATCTCCCTGGGTATCAAGCAGTGCACTGCTAACCCGTGGGAAACCTTCAACGCCGAGTACAACAAGGGCGATCGCGTTTCTGGTACCATCAAGTCCATCACGGACTTCGGTATCTTCATCGGCCTGGAAGGCGGTATCGACGGTCTGGTTCACCTGTCCGACATCTCCTGGACAGAAACCGGCGAAGAAGCGGTTCGCAACTTCAAGAAAGGCGACGAGGCAGAAGCCGTTATCCTGTCTATCGACCCCGAGCGCGAGCGCATCTCTCTGGGTATCAAGCAGATGGATTCCGATCCGGTTGCCGAATACCTGTCCGTCAATGACAAGGGCAGCATCGTGACGGGTCGCGTCGTGGAAGTTGACGCCAAAGAAGCTCACATCGAGCTGGCTACCGACGTCATCGCGATTCTGAAAGCCTCTGAAATCAGTGCTGACCGCGTTGAAGACGCGCGTAACGTGCTGAGCGAAGGCGACAGCGTCGAAGCGCGTATCGTCAGCGTCGACCGCAAGAGCCGTCAGATTGCTCTGTCCGTGAAAGCCAAAGAGCAGGATGACACGCGTCAGAACATGAAGAAACTGCGTGAGCAAGAGCCGGAAGCTGCCGGTGGTCCGACCACGATTGGTGATCTGATCAAGCAGCAAATGGGTCAAGACTAATTTAGTCCTGTCTCGAAAAACGCCGCCCTTGGGGCGGCGTTTTTGTTTCTGTGGTTTTAAAATACGTTGTGATTAAGCGTTGCATGCGTTGCTATAAAAGGGGTTTGCAATTGTCATGGCGCCTTTAAATAGCGCAAGAGTGTATAAAATTGGTAACTATTCAGCACCGGTTGGCTGAGTCGGGGCTTCTTGCTGCATGAAGGCTGGCACCTCCCCCGCAAACAGTTGCTCCAGTGCGGTATGCGCCGCCACCCCTT
>NZ_BMXN01000021.1 GCF_014651775.1 Vreelandella hamiltonii | reverse complement strand
TCTGTTTCATCGGAGTGGCTCTGTCAGCGGGTGTTGGACGACAGGTCAGATTTTACCTCGTCGGTGGCTATGAGGCAGCTCCGACGGGATTTATGCAGCGTTTCCCTAACGATAAAACCCTGAAAGGTAAAAAAGAGTAAACAATGGGGAAGTCGGTATGGGTATCTGGTGTCGGTGGGTCGCCTTGGCTAGAGTAATTTGAGAAACAGTGTTCGTTAACTTGAAGATCATCTTGACGAGGAGAACCACCATGTCCCATGAAACCGAAGAGGTGTTGCAGAAGCGCCGCTCGCGCCGCCAGGTACTGGCCAGCCTTGGGCTGGGTGCCGCAGCGCTTTATGTCGCCCCTACGTTCCTGTCGATGGGACAGGCGGAAGCGCGTGGTCGCCGCTCACGTCACAGCCGCTCGCGGCTCAGCTATTCTCGCCCCAGCTATTCACGCCCTCGGCACAAGCATCATGCTCATCGTGATGAGCGTTACTACCGTCCCTATGATCGTCGCCGGGCTGGCTATTCACGCCCGCATCGATCCCGCTGGGAGCGTGATGGCGTCATTGAAATCCGCCTTAGTCGCGTGCTGCCCAGGTGGTAACCGATCATGGCCATCCCTAATGAGCACGACTACCATCTGACCAGTATTGGCCCCTGCCTGCGCCTGGTAGAGGCGGAGGAGCTCTTGCCCGTGTTGCAGCAGGCGATGCCAGGCTGGCCCATCGAACGCTGCTCGGCGTTGCCGGAAGCCCCCGAAATCTGCGTTTGGCGGCACCCCGACGGCTACTGGCAGGAAGCTCCTGCGCTGCCCCAAGGTGCCTTGTTGGACACTGATGTCGGCACTGCCTGTAGCATCGTCGCCGATTTGGCCGGGGCGTTCCTGCATCGCCACCCTGAGCTGGTGGGGTTGCACTGTGGCTCGGTAGAGCTCAACGGGCAGCTGGTGATTTTTCCCGATGCCCACCGTGCTGGAAAAAGCACCTTGACCTCGGCATTTGCTGCCGCAGGCTGCCGTGTGTTCGGGGATGATGTGCTGGCGCTCAATCCTGAAGGTGAAGGCATCGCGCTTGGCGTGGCGCCGCGTTTGCGGTTACCGGTCCCGGAGGCCTTGTCGGTAGATTTTCAGCACTTCGTGGCCTGCCATCTTGGTCCTTTCGACGACCGTTACGGTTATCTGAACTTGTCGAGTTCCCAACTGGCAGCCCATGGCGACCGCTCCCCGCTGGGGGCCGTACTGCTGATCGACCGAGACCCCACGTTGACGGCCCCCCAACTGACACGCCTGCAGCCCGGCGATGGCCTATGGCAGTTGTTGCAACAGAACTTTGCCGAGCACGAGTCGGATCAGGCGCTGATGGATCGCTTCCTGCCGCTACTGCAGCGGCTACCGTGCTTTCTGCTGCGATACTCGGATGCTTATGAGGCAGCCCTGTGGCTGGCACAGCGCTGGGAGGGTCAGCCGTTCTCTGCAGATCGGCAGCAGGGGCAATCGGTGGCAAGTGCTGAACGGGCGGAGGTGCCTGCGCTGCCCTTGGACGACGCCCGCTACTGGCACACCAGCCCGGCGGCCTTCGAGTGGTCGCTGGGCGATGAGCTGTTCGTGATTGGCCAGAGCGGGGGTGATATTCATCGAATGAACGCGACCAGCCGCGCAGTATGGGCTCTATTGCAGCATGAGCCGATGAACCTGCAGGAATTGAGTGAGACGCTCGTGGCGTTCTTCGAAGGGGCGTCGCTGCTGCAGGTAGCGCGTGACGTGGCACAGTTGCTGGCCAATCTGACTAAGGCGGGCTTGCTGCACAGTGTTGAAGCAGAGGTTGATAAGGCGGCTGAGTGACCGGCTAACGCCAATGGTCGCGCCAGGCCTTCAATACCCGCTCGGGGTACCAGGTTTGCCCGAGACTGCCGTTGTAGCGAGCCAGAGCGCGGGTGAAGTCACCCCGCTCAACGGCAAGATAGTGAGCCAGAATGGTGCTGCCGTAGCGCAGATTTCGGTTGGGTTCGGTCAGGTCGTCCATGGGCAGGCCCAGCTCGGCGACCCAGAAGGGCATGATCTGCATCAGCCCAACGGCCCCCGCCGAAGAAACGGCATCTGCCTTGAAGGCGCTCTCTACCTGAATCAGCGCCAGCACGAGGTCGGGGGGCAGGCCGGCCAGATGGGCCTCCTGATACACCCGCGTCAGCAAGGCCATCCGCATGTCTGGGTCATTCATGAAACGCGACAGTGGCGCATCCTGACGGGTGCGCCACTGTTGGAGTTGCCACTGGTGATAGGGCGTTTGCAGCGCGGCCGCATCGAGGGTCGAACGCAGCGGGGGCTCCGCTGCGTTTACCGTGAGGGCGCTGCTGAGTCCCATCACTGCGAGCCCCAGGATCAGGGCTCGCACCAGGCCGTGCAGCATGAGGGGGCGATCAGCCCTGTGCCAGGCCCGCTTTGTCACGCAGGAACTCGACGATCGTGTCGGCGGGCACCATGGTGGCGTCGCTGTCGCGGCGGCCCTTGTACTCCAGCTCGCCGTTGTCCAGGCCACGGTCGCCGATTACCAGGCGGTGCGGCACGCCCATCAGTTCCAGGTCTGCGAACTTGACGCCGGGACGAGTGTCGCGGTCATCCAGCAGCACGTCCAGACCTGCCGCCGTGAGTGCCTGGTAGAGGCGCTCAGACTCTTCACGCACCCGCTGAGACTTGTGGGCATTCATGGGCACCAGTGCCACCTGGAAAGGCGCGATGGCGTTGGGCCAGATGATGCCTGCATCGTCGTGGTTCTGCTCGATGGCAGCAGCAACCACACGGGTCACGCCAATGCCGTAGCAGCCCATGAACGGGTGGCTGGTCTTGCCGCTGTCGCCCAGTACGCTGGCATTCATGGCCTGGGAGTACTTCTGGCCCAGCTGGAACACATGGCCCACTTCGATCCCGCGTTTGATCAGCAGGGTGCCCTGACCATCCGGCGAGGGGTCGCCCTCTACCACGCTGCGCAGGTCGGCGACCTGGGGCAGGGGGGCGTCGCGCTCCCAGTTGATACCGAAGTAGTGCTTGCCATCGACGTTGGCGCCCGCGCCGAAGTCGCTCATCAGCGCCACGCTGCGGTCGATGATGATCGGCATGTCAAGGCCCACCGGGCCCAGGGAGCCAGGTCCAGCCCCTACCGCTGCACGAATCTCTTCTTCGCTGGCCATGGTCAGGGGTGCCTTGACCTGTGGCAGGTTCTCCGCTTTGACCTCGTTCAGCGCGTGATCGCCACGCACCAGCAGAGCAATCAGGCCACCTTCTGCGGCGTGGACCATCAGCGTCTTGAGGGTCTTTTCGATAGGCAGGTCGAACTGTTCGACCAGGGCGGCAATGGTCTTGGCATCGGGGGTGTCGACCAGACGCATCTCTTCGCTGGGCGCGCTGCGCTCTACCTGACTGCCCAACGGGGCGGGCAGGGCTTCGGCTTTTTCGATGTTGGCGGCGTAGTCGGAGGCGTTGGAGAAGACGATGTCGTCTTCGCCGGAGTCGGCCAGCACATGGAACTCATGAGAGCCGGTGCCACCGATGGAGCCGTTATCGGCAATGACCGGGCGGAAGTCGAGCCCCAGACGCGTGAAGATGCGCGTGTAGGCATCGTACATGGCCTGATAGGTCTCTTTCATCGACGCTTCATCGAGATGGAAAGAGTAGGCATCCTTCATGATGAACTCACGCGAGCGCATCACGCCGAAACGGGGGCGAATTTCATCGCGGAACTTGGTCTGAATCTGGTAGAAGTTCACCGGCAGCTGCTTGTAGCTGGAAATTTCCCGGCGCACCAGGTCCGTGATGACCTCTTCATGGGTGGGGCCCACGCAGTAGTCGCGGTCGTGGCGGTCCGTCAGGCGCAGCAGCTCGGGGCCGTACTGCTCCCAGCGGCCCGACTCCTGCCACAGGTCGGCGGGCTGTACGGCGGGCATCAGTACTTCCTGGGCTCCGGCGCGGTTCATCTCTTCACGCACGATGGCTTCGACCTTGCGCAGCGTGCGCAGGCCCAGCGGCAGCCAGGTATACAGGCCCGAAGTCAGACGGCGAATCATACCGGCGCGCAGCATTAACTGGTGGCTGATGACTTCAGCGTCGGCCGGGGTTTCTTTCAAGGTGGCGATCAATAGTTGGCTGGCGCGCATGGGCGTGAGCATTCCTTGGGTTGTCGATGGTGCTGAGTATGAGAAGCGCGTTGCGCTTAATCCAGCGTTGAAAGCGGCATTGTACGGCCAAGCGGGGAAGGCGGCAAAATCCTGTGTAGACGTCAGGGCGTGTGCTTAGCACGAAATATGCTAAACTCGACCCGTTTTGTAACGCGATAGCCTGCGCCTATAACAAGCGTGTCACTTCATACGATGGCTATCGTTACATTGAAAATTCCGAGGGAACCTCCATGCAGCAAGCAGTGCGCCGTTGGTTGACGGGGGCGGTCGTTGGTGTCTCCATTGTGGCATTGAGTGGGTGCGGTACGCTTTTCTATCCGGAACGCAAAGGCCAGCTGAGCGGTGATGTCGACCCCGTGGTCGCCATTGCCAATAGCGTTGGCCTGCTGTTCTTCATCGTGCCAGGCGTGATCGCCTACGCCGTGGACTTCTCCAACGGCACTATCTACCTGCCCAGCGAGAACAGTGCGTCCGTGGATATTCATCATCTCGACGATGCCATGGACGTGGCCTCGCTGGAGAAGTTGCTGTCCGACAAGGCCGGTCAGCCGGTAACGCTGGAGAACGAGCTGCTGGTCATCGAAGAGATGAGCAGTCTGGATGAAGCGCTGGCCATGGTGCGCATGTCCGGCGTGTTCGATGAAGAGCGCCTGGCCAACATGGAACCAACGGTGATGTAACCACCGTACACCGCTGGCCGATAGACGCCCTGCCATTCACGATGGCGGGGCGTTTTTTTAGCGATCCTTCTGGTGCGCGCGGGCGCTGAATGTGCTGATCTTGAGTACCACAAGCCCCGCCACCATGCCCCAGAAAGCCCCGCCCAGTCCCAGTAGCGTCACGCCGGAACCGGTGAGCAGGAAGGTCACGATGGCGGCGTCGCGCTGTTCGCTCTTCTCGAAAGCGCCCGCCAGGCCCGTGCCCAGCGTGCTCAGCAGGGCAATGCCCGCCAGTGCCATCACCAGAACGCTGGGCAAGGCGCTGAACACCCCGGTCACGGTGGCTCCGAAGATGCCCATGGCGATATAGAAGACCCCGGCAGCCACCCCGGCGGTGTAGCGCCGCTTTGGGTTGGGGTGGGCGTCTGGGCCCAGGCATACCGCCGCACTGATGGCCGCCATGTTGAGCGCATAGCCGCCAAACGGCGCCAGCAGCAGGGTGGCTCCACCGGTCCAGGTGATCAGCGGTGAGCTGTTAGGGCGATAGCCTGCGGCCCGCAAGACGGCCACGGCGGGCAGGTTCTGGGTCGCCATGGTGATGACGAACAGCGGGATGCCGATGCTGATCAGCGTCATCGGGTTGAATACCGGTGCGGTAAAGACCGGCAGCGTAGGCGCCAGCGGGATCGGCTGGGTCGAGATCTGGCCTTGCCACAGGGCCAGCCCCACGCCCACCAGCAGGACTCCCGGCACCGCCAGTGAGGGCCAGCAGCGCCGCCCCGCGACCCAGGCGGCCAGCATGGCCAGCGGCAGCAGCCACTGGCTTTCCATGACGTTGAACAGCTCCAGCCCGAAACGCAGCAGAATGCCCGCCAGCAGGGCCGAGGCGATGGCGCCGGGAATATGGCGCATCAAACGCTCGAACAGCCCGGTGACACCGCACAGTGTGATCAACAGCGCCGAAAACAGAAACGCGCCGATGGCCTCTTCGATAGGAATTCCCGGCAGGCTGGTGGCCAGGAAGGCGGCCCCTGGCGTTGACCAGGCGGTCAGCAGCGGCATGCGGTAACGCAGCGAAAGCCCCAGCGAGGTGATGCCCATGCCGATGCCCAGCGCCCATAGCCAGGAGCTGATCTGGGCCGTGGAGGCGCCCGCAGCGGCGGCGGCCTGAAAAATGATCGCGGCGGAGCTGGTATAGCCGATGATGACGGCGACGAAACCGGCAATCAGCGTAGACAGGCTCATGTCCCGCCACAGATGAGGCGAGGCAGATGATGAAGAGGGCAGCGTCGTTGGCGTGTCCATGGGTGGCTCCCACGTGGTTATTTTGAGCGTGCGCTATAGCGCACGGATGGCCACGCTAACATTGTGCGTTATGACGCACAACCATTTTCTGGCATGATAGCCATTCGACCAACCCCGCTATCTGAACCCGACCGTCAGGAGAGTCGCATGGCTTTAACGCCGCATACCATTGCCGAGCATATTTCAGGAACGGTGAAGCAGCTGCGCAAGGAGCGGGGCTGGAGCCTCGATCGCGCGGCCAGTGAAACCGGGGTCAGCAAGGCGATGCTGGGGCAGATCGAACGTGGGGAGTCGAGCCCCACGGTGGCCACCTTGTGGAAGATCGCCAGCGGTTTTCGGGTGTCGTTTTCTACCCTGTTCGACAGTGACAAGCCTGCGCTGGGCGAGCTGCATCGGGATGGGTGGGAGTCGGTGTGGGGGGATGACAGCACGGGCATGCAGGCACGCCTGCTATTTCCCTACGACCCCCTGCTGGGGTTCGAGATGTTCCTGATCGAGTTGGCCCCGGGTGCCATGAGCGAGTCCACCGCCCATGCCAGCGGCGTGGTGGAGCACATCGTGGTGGTGGAAGGCGAGATGGAGCTGCGCATCGACGAGCGCTGGCAAACCCTGGGCGTTGGCGAGGGGCTGCGCTTTTTCGCGGACCGGCCCCACGCCATGCGCAACAACGGTACGTCGCGGTTACGCTTTCACGATGTGATTCACTACCTGCCGGGGGCGGCCTCCGGGGCCTGAGCGCGCAGCCAATTCAGCTCGTCGGCCCAGATCTCGGGCTCGATGGTTTCGAGAATCATGGGAATACCATCGATGCGCGCATCCTGCATGATCGTGGTGAAGGCCGCCAGGCCAATGTTGCCTTGCCCCAGGCTGTGGTGCCGATCCACACGGCTGGCGAAGTCGCTTTTGGCATCGTTGAGGTGCATGCCGCGCAGATACTCGAACCCCACCACGCTGCCCAGTTCGTCCAGCGTGGCGCGGGTCGCCTCGGCGCTGCGCAGGTCGTAGCCTGCGGCAAAGGCGTGGCAGGTGTCGATGCAAACGCCGACCCGGCGCTTGTCGTCCACCTGCTCGATGATGCTGGCCAGATGTTCGAAGCGCCAGCCCAGGTTGGTGCCCTGGCCTGCGGTGTTTTCGATGACCGCGGTCACGCCCTGAGTGGCATCCAGAGCCAGGTTGATGGATTCGGCAATGCGCGACAGGCAGTCGGCTTCGCTGATCTTGTTCAAATGGCTGCCGGGGTGGAAGTTCAGCAGCGTCAGGCCCAACTGCTCGCAGCGCTGCATCTCATCGATGAAGGCGGCCCGCGACTTGTCGAGGCCCTCCGCCTCAGGGTGCCCCAGGTTGATCAGGTAGCTGTCGTGGGGCAGGATCTGCGCTGGCGCGAAGCCATGGACGCGGCACGCCTGCTTGAAGGCTGCGATGGCCTCGTCAGTGAGCGGTTTGCCCTGCCACTGACGCTGGTTTTTGGTAAACAGGGCAAACGCCGTTGCTCCGATCTCCACCGCGCGCTGCACGGCCTGATCAGCGCCACCGGCCGCGCTGACATGGGCACCAAGATACTTCATTGTCATCCTTCTTTTCGGTTGTCGAGATAGCGCTGGAAAGCGGCTGGTTCGTCGGTAATGGCACTGTTGATGCCCCAGGCCCAGCGGCTTTGAAACGCACTGGGATCGTTGGCGGTATAACACAGGATCTGATAGCCATCCCGGCGCATGGCAGCGGCCTGGGTGCGCTTCAGCCGGGGCCAGTGGGGGTGAATGCTGAACGCCTGGATGGCGGCACATTGGGCGCGCCACTGCTTGGGCAAACTGCCGTAAAGCGCGCCCAGGGCGAGAGCTTCTCGGGGCGCATGCCGACGGCTGTGGGCCAGTGCGGCCCCGTCAAAAGAGGAGACGATGCAGCGCTCGGCAGGTAGCGCTGCCAGCAGCATGGGCAGCACCGCATCGACCAGGGCAATGGGGTCGCGCCCCTTGTTGACCTTGATTTCCAGATTGACGCCCATTTCCAGCTCATTCAGCAGCGCCAGCATGGCCTCCAGGTTGGCCATGCGTTCCCCCGCAAAGCGGTCGCCGAACCAGCTGCCCACATCCAGCGCCTGGGCCTGGCGCCAGGTCATGCTGGCCAGCTCGCCGCGCCCGTCCGAACAGCGGCTTACATCGCTGTCGTGCCAGATCACGGGCATGCCGTCTCCCAGCAGTTGAACATCCAGCTCAACCCAGCGCGCTCCCGCCTGATGAGCGGCGCGCACGGCGGTGAGGGTGTTTTCGGGGGCGGCCGCAGAGTAGCCGCGGTGGGCAATCAGGGTGGGTACTTCAATGGCAGGATGGGTCATGGACGATCCGTCTTGTGGTGACCAGGCGTGTTATAAAATGGCCCTTAGTCTAGCATGTACCCGTGACAGGCGTGTGTCGGCCAGAGGGTTGGACGACTTGATTTCAGCGCCCCGACGCGGTTGGATAGCGGGCCCGTGCCGTCCCCGTCATGTGTTTTCGGTCAGCGGTATTCAACGCGATCATTCACGGCAAACGATAATTCATAACAAGTGATACCCCATCGCCAATCACAGGAGTTTTTTGATGTCCAAGCGTATTCAGTTTTCCACTACCGGTGGCTCCGACGTACTCGAGTGGGTCGAGGTCGAGCCTGTCGCACCGGCTGCCGGTGAAGTTCGTATCGCCAACAAGGCCGTTGGCCTGAACTTCATCGATATCTATTTCCGCACAGGCTTGTACCCGGCCCCCAGCATGCCTTCTGGCCTGGGCACCGAGGGCGCAGGCATCGTCGATGCGGTGGGCGAGGGCGTCACGCATCTCAAGGTAGGTGACCGCGTGGCGTATGCCCAGGGCCCGCTGGGCGCCTACGCCGAGCTGCACACGCTGCCCGCGGCCAAGGTGGTCAAGCTGCCGGATTTCATCGACTTCGAAACGGCGGCGGCCAGTATGCTGAAAGGCTTGACGGTGCAGTACCTGCTGCGTCAAACCCAGCCGCTCAAGGGCGGCGAGACCATTTTGTTCCACGCGGCGGCCGGGGGCGTGGGCTCGATTGCCTGCCAGTGGGCCAAGGCGCTGGGCGTGAAGCTGATCGGCACCGTCAGCTCTCAGGAGAAGGCTGACCTGGCCATGGCCAATGGCGCCTGGGCCACCATCAACTACACCGAAGAGAACGTCGTCGAGCGGGTGCGCGAGCTGACCAACGGTGAAATGTGTGATGTGGTGTACGACTCCGTGGGCAAGGACACCTGGGAGATGTCGCTGGATTGTCTCAAGCCGCGCTCGCTGATGGTCAGCTTTGGTAACGCGTCCGGCCCGGTGGACGGCGTCAATATCGGTATCCTGAATCAAAAGGGAGCGCTGTTCGTCACGCGCCCCAGCCTGAACGGCTATGCGGATACTCGCGAGCGCCTGGAAATGATGTGCGAAGAGTTCTTCGCCATGATCGAAAGCGGCAAGATTCGCATCGATGTCGCCAACCGCTACCCCTTGCAGGAAGCAGGCAAGGCCCAGGATGCGCTGCAGAGCCGCAAGACGACCGGCTCGACCATTCTGCTGCCCTGAGTCGCTCGCCTGAGCCGGGGGCTAGTCCACGTCGACATAGGCCCCCAGTTGGCGCATGCGCCGCTCGAAGCTGGCCACGTTATCCACCAGCTGGTCGGGGCCGACGGCCACGCACTCGGCCAGAATCGCTTCGCTGAGCGTGATGGCCGAGAGCAGCGACGGAAAGAAGTGAGGCGTGGCGTTGGCGACGGTGAACGTCACGCTGGCGCCAGGCACCAGCGGTGAGCGCAGGGTGTCGGTGATCACGATGGCCTGCACGCCGTTGGCGCGGGCAATCTCCAGCGCCTTGACCGTTTCGGCGCAGTAAGGCTCGAAGCCGAAAGCCACCACCACGTCCTGTTCGTCGAAGGGCGCCAGCTCCGTCAGTAGCCCACCTTCCTGTCCGCGAATCAGCGTCACGTCGGGCATGGCGATACGCCCCACGTAGGCAAAGTGGTAGGCGCAGGCAAAGGTATCGCGAAAGCCGATCACGGCCACCCGGCGAGCCGCCAGTATGCGCTCGGCGGCGTCTTTTACCCGCGCTTGGTTATCCGCCGTGAAGAGCCTGCCAATATTGTCGAAAGCGGCATCACCCACCTCCACGAACAGCGCCTCTTGCGGGTTGCGCACCTGCTGCTTGAGCCGACTGGCACGGCCGCTCAGCTCGACCGGTGCAGCCTGCACCGCCGATTGAAAAACCTCCCGAAACGACTCGTAACTCTCGAAGCCCAGCCGCTTGGCCAGCCGAACCAGAGTGGAAGGCGTCACCGACGCGGCCTGGGCCGTTTTACGCACTGACTGAAACGCCATTTCCGTCGAGTGTTCCAACACATAGCTGGCCGCCCGTTTGAGCTGTGGGCTGAGCTTGGCGTAGTGCTCGGCCAGCTGCCGGTGGACGCTTTCCAGGTGGGGCGCAGGGCGGGTGGCGTGGTCAGGCATGGGGCTCTCTTTGATGAAGTGTAAAACGTTTGTGCCAATGATAAATGTTTTTGTCACGAATGTATTGATTATCCCCCAGCAGTGTCCTATCGTTCGGCAGTACGTTTGTTTCTCTTTTCCTATTTAAAGGAACAATCGTTTCCTTATTTGTTTTTTCCGAACGAGGTTACCAACAGCATCATGTCTGCCGACGCGCCCGCGCTGCCCACCTATGAAACGCTCCTGATCTCTCTGGATGAACACGTGCTGACCCTGCGGTTCAACCGACCCCACCGGCTGAACGCGGTGATTGAAACCCTTTATGAAGAGCTGCTCGACGCCCTGCGCTTTGCCCAGCACGCAGCGCAGGTAAGAGCGGTGATCCTGACCGGAGAGGGGCGCGCCTTTTGTGTCGGCGCGGACATGAAAGCCCATGGCAGCGCCCAGCGCTCGCTGTTTCAGCGGCGGGCTTATCTGCAGTTGGGCAATGATGCCTGTGAAGCCATCGACCAGCTGGGCAAGCCGGTGGTGGCGGCCGTGAATGGCTATGCCTTGGGAGCGGGGGCAGAAATGGCCGTGGCCTGTGATTTCATCGTCATGGCCGAGGACGCCCAGATCGGCTTCCCTGAAACCAGTATTGGCACCTGTGTCGGGGGCGGTGTTTCGAAGCGCCTGCCGCAGTGGGTGGGCCTGGGCCAAGCGCGCCGCCTGCTGTATCTGGGCGACCGCATCGATGGCGTGGAGGCCACTCGGATCGGTTTGGCGCTGGCCAACCATCCGGGAGCCGAGCTGATGGCCCAGGCCCAGGCGCTGGCTACTCGGCTGGCCGGGCAGGCGCCGGTCTCCATGGCGATGCTCAAGCCGCTGCTCAATCGCGCCAGCGAAACCAGCATGGAAAGCCAGCTTCAGCAGGAGTTGGACGCCGTGTTTACCTGCTCGATCACCGACGATTGGCAAGAAGGGGTCGATGCCTTTGCCGCACGACGTGCCCCGCGTTTTCAGGGCAAATGAGCCGGCTGCCACCTTGCAATCCTTTTATCGTCCGTTTTGCCCTACAGGTCACGTCATGAACCGCTTCAACGAATCACACGGCTCCCGCAGCCCGCTGCACACACTGCTTTCCCCAACGGGTATCGCTATCGTCGGTGCCTCTGCCGACCCGACCAAGCGCGGCTACAAAGCCCTGCTGGGGTTGATCAAGGGCGGCTATGAGGGGGCGATCTACCCGATCAACCCCAAGGCGGAGCAGATCCTCGACATTCCGGCCTGGCCATCACTGGCGGACATGCCGGGTACGCCGGAGCTGGCTCTGCTGTGTACGCCGGCTGCCAGCGTACCGGCGCTGATTGCCGAGTGTGGCCGTCAGGGGATCAAGGGCGCGGTAGTGCTGGCCAGCGGGTTCGGCGAAACCGGGGCGGCAGGGGCTGCCTTGGAGGAAGCGATGATGGCGGCGGCCGAGGCGCATGGGGTGCGCATCATCGGCCCCAACACCTCCGGTCTGTTCAACTTGCATCAGCGTATCAACCTGCTGGACCTGGCCAATGTCAGGGCAGGCGACATCGGTATCGTCTCGCAATCGGGCAATATGCTGCTGGCGCTGGCCCTGGAAGCACAGCATAACGGCCAGGTGGGGTTCAGTAGCTATATTGGCCCCGGTAACCAAAGCGACATTGGTTTCAACGACTACCTGCGCTATCTCGGTGAGGACCCGCATACCCGAGTGGCGACCCTGTATGTGGAAGGGTTTCGGGATGGACGGCGCTTTCTGGACGTGGCCCGCCAGGTCACGGCGCACAAGCCGGTGGTGGTGTACAAATCCGGCGCCACCGAGCAGGGGCAAAAAGCGGCCAGCTCGCACACCGGCGCCCTGGCAGGCAGCTACCAGATGACGGTAGACCTGCTGCGTCAGGTGGGTGTCAGCGTGGTGCAGTACTCCGACGAGATCCTGCCGGTCGCCGAAGGCCTGGGGCAGTTGCAGCAGGCGCCCGGCAAGCGGGTCGCGGTGATTTCCGACGGCGGCGGCCAGGCCACCATCGCCGCCGACCGGCTCGCCGAAGCTGGGCTGAGCCTGGCGACGCTGGCACCGTCAACGCGTCACGCTCTGGAAGAGGTGCTGCTTCCTCAGGCGGCGCTGGACAACCCTGTGGATGTGGCGGGCTCCTCGGATGCCTGCCCGTCGCTGTTGGCTCGCTGTGTCGAGATCGTGATGGCCGACCCCGGCGTCGACAGCGTCTTCCTGGTGGGCATGTTTGGTGGCTACAGCCTGCGGTTTTCCGAGTCGCTGGCCGACGATGAGCTGCAGGGGGCAAAGCAACTGCTGGCGTTGGCCCAGGGCAGCGAAAAGCCGTTGGTGGTGTACAGCCTGTACGCGCCCATCAAGCCGCCTGCGCTACGCCACCTGCATGAATCAGGGCTGCCGGTGTATGCCTCCATCGAACACGCGGTCAGGGTGTTGGCGGCGCTGGGCGAGCGAGGCGAGTACCTGACGCAGGTTCGGCGCCTGGAGACGCCCTGGCAGCCCACGGCCAAGGGAGCCGCGCTGCTCGCCGGGGCCCGAGCGGAAGGGCGCGACCTGTTCGAGTTCGAAGCCAAGGCACTGTTGGCCGAACACGGCATTGCCGTGCCACCCCAGTGGTGGGTAAGCCAGGCCGATGAGCTGACATCGGTCATCGAACAGGCAGGCCAGCAGCCCTTGGCCATGAAGGTGGTGTCGCGGGACATTCTGCACAAATCCGATGCGGGCGGCGTCAAGCTCCACCTGAGCGGGGCAGAGGCGCTGCGCGAGGCGTTCCAGGCCATCCAGCACAATGCCCATGCCTACGACCCCCGGGCCCGCTTCGAAGGCGTGCTGGTGAGCCCCATGGCCCAGCCAGGGGTCGAAGTGATCATCGGCATGTTCCGTGACCCGGTATTCGGGCCGGTGGTGATGTTTGGCCTGGGCGGCATTTTCGTGGAGGTGCTGGAAGACGTTGCCTTCCGGGCTCTGCCGCTGAGCGAGCGGGATGCCTACGCCATGGTGGAACAGATCAAGGCGCAGAAAGTCCTCGACGGCGTGCGCGGCGCTGCCGGTGTGGACAAACCGGCCCTGGTGGCTCTACTGATGCAGGTCTCGCGGCTGGTGGAGGCCTACCCCGAAATTCAGGAACTCGACTTGAACCCCGTGCTGGCCTATCCGCAGGGGCACCCTACCGGGTATGCCATCGTGGATGCCCGCATTATCGTGGAGCGCGACCAATGACGATGACGTTGCCCAGCTTGACCGATGCCACCCTGACGCTGCACGAGCGGGTCGCCACGCTGACCTTGAACCGACATGACGTGCGCAACGCCTTGACCGGCACGGCACTGGTGGATGACATCGTGGCCACGGCTCGTTGGGTCAATGCTTGCCCAGAGATATCGGTGCTGGTCATCACAGGGGCGGGCAGCGCCTTTTGTGCAGGCGGCAATGTCAAGGACATGGCCAACCGCAGCGGCGACTTCGCTGGCGACGTGGCAGAAGTCGCCGAGCGTTATCGTCAGGGTATTCAGCGCATGCCGCTGGCGCTTGCCCAGGTGGAAGTGCCGATCATTGCCGCCGTGAATGGTGCGGCCATCGGTGCCGGGTTCGACCTGGCCAATATGGCGGATTTACGTATTGCTTCCCGCAAGGCGAGCTTCGGCGAGACGTTTCTCAATCTGGGCATCATCCCCGGCGATGGCGGCGCCTGGTTCCTGCAGCGCCAGATCGGCTATCAGCGTGCCTTCGAACTGACCCTGTCGGGCCGCGTGATCGATGCCGACGAGGCGCTTGCCTACGGCGTCGTGCTGGAAGTGGTCGAGCCTGAACAGCTCATGGAGGCTACCATGGCCCATGCAGCGCGTCTGGCCAGCCAGCCCCCCAAGGCCACGCGCCTGACCAAGCGGCTGATGAAAATGGCACCGGACATGGAACTGAAAGCCTTTCTGGACGTTTGCGCCGTGTTCCAAGGGCTGTGCCATAACGAGCCCGAGCACCTGGAGGCCGTCGAACGCCTGCTGGCGCGCCTGCATCGCCCAGCCTGACGCTGAACCTGCACCTCCCCCCGGTACGCCTCTAACGCTCGGTTTTGCCGAGCGTTTTGCGGTTCTCTGCGCAGTGAATGACGGTTATCCAGAGGCTGTACGGCATGACTGCGATCGTCTAATGTAATGAGAAGATGGCGGAGGGAGTCGCGCCGCTGTAACGCTCAGGGAGATGGCACTCTATGTCCATGGAAAGTTTGGGGCTTGCGCCCAGCACGTTGGTCTTTGTGGTTCTTGGACTCACCCTGGCGGCGTTTGTCTGGGGGCGTTTTCGCTATGATCTGGTGGCCCTGGCGGCCTTGCTGGGTTCGGTCATGCTGGGGCTGGTACCCGCAGACGATGCGTTCATGGGCTTTGGCCACCCGGCGGTGATCACCGTTGCCGCCGTGCTGGTGCTGAGCCGTGGTTTCGAACGCTCAGGGGTGGTGGACGTCATTGCCCATCAGGTGCTCAAGGTCGGGGAGCGGCTGCTGCTGCAGCTGCTGGTGCTGGTGGGCACGGTGGTGCTGTTGTCGGGGGTCATGAACAATGTCGGGGCATTGGCACTGCTGCTGCCGGTGGCCATGCGCCTGGCGCGAGAACACGATACTTCGCCCTCGCTGCTGTTGATGCCGCTGGCGTTCGGCTCGCTGCTGGGCGGCCTGACCACCCTGATCGGTACTCCGCCGAACATCATCATCTCGGCGTATCGTGGCAATATCACGGGCGAAAATTTCGGCATGTTCAGCTTTACGCCCGTGGGTGCTGCGGTGGCGTTGGTGGGTCTGGCCTTCATTGTGCTGGTGGGCTGGCGATTCACCCCCAAACGCAATGCCCAGTCGGCGGGTGATGACATGTTCGACACCGCCAATTACCTGGTCGAACTCAAGGTCAGCGAGGCCTCTAAAGCCAATGGGCTGACGCTGCAACAGCTGCGCGACGAGCTGGAAGAGACCATTCCCGTGCTGGCGGTGGTGCGCGACGATGACCGGCGGGCAGGCTACCGTTTCCACGGCGTACTGCGCGAGGGCGATATCCTGCTGCTGGAGGCAGGCCCCGATGAATTGAGGCTGCTGGAAGACAAGGTGGGCCTGAGCGTCATTGCCGAGCCTGACGACGCCGAAGAAGACGAAAGCGATGAGCAACAAGCGGCGAAGGAGCGCCAGCCCGTCGATACCGAAGGGCTGCAGTTGATCGAGGCGGTGGTGCGCAACGACTCGATGATGGTCAATCGCAGCGTGCGCCAACTGCGCCTGCATCATCAGTTTGGCCTGCATCTGGTGGCGGTGGCCCGTGACGGCGCCCGACTCAAGCAGCGGCTGCGTGACATTCGTTTTCAAACCGGCGACGTCCTGCTGCTGCAGGGCAGTGAAAACGAGATCGCCGACAGCCTGGCCACGCTGGGCTGCCTGCCGCTGGCCAACCGCGAGCTGAACCTGGGCCAGCCGCGCAAACTGCTGCTCTCTATCGGTATTTTCGTGCTGGCCATTATCGCCATGCTGCTTGATCTGCTGCCCGCTGCGGTGGCCATGAGCACGGCGGCGCTGGTGTCGCTGTTGATCGGCGTGCTGCCGCTGCGAGAGGGGTATCAGGCCATCGACGGGCCGGTGATCGTGCTGCTGGCGGCCATGCTGCCCGTGGGCGAAGCGCTGGAAACCAGCGGCGGGGCAGCGATCATTGCCAACGCGCTGCTGACCTTTGGCCTGGAGTGGCCGGTGATCGTCTCCCTGGCGGGGCTCTTTCTGCTCTCCATGCTGCTGTCGAACGTGGTCAATAACGCCGCTGCCGCGCTGCTGATGGCGCCCATTGCCGCCAGCCTGGCCAATGGATTCGACGTTTCCCTGGACCCCTTCCTGATGGTGGTGGCCGTCAGCGCCTCTTGTGCCTTCCTCACGCCTATCGGTCATCAGTCCAACACCCTGGTGCTGGGGCCAGGGGCTACCGCTTTGGTGATTACTGGAAGCTGGGATTGCCGCTTTCGCTGGTGGTGATGTGCGTGGCGATACCGATGATTCTGTGGGTCTGGCCGCTATAAGCGCCGTTTCATCGGCTTTTGGTCATGTTCGCGTGATTGGATATCGAAAATTTTGCTAATCTATTACGCACATGGATCAACCAATAACGAACAGGCCGGGCTTATGAACCAGCAGTATCGCCAGGATGCCATTGTCGAGCTGGTGCGCCAGCATGGTTACATGAGCATCGAGCAACTGACCGAACATTTTGCGGTAACGCCCCAGACCATCCGGCGCGACCTGAATACCCTGGCCAATGATGGGCGCGTCCGGCGCGTGCATGGCGGTGTAGGGGTCGAGTCGAGCACGGTGAACACCGCCTACAGCACGCGCAAGACGCTGCACCTGGAAGAGAAAGAGCGGATTGCCCGCTGCATGGCCCAGCATATTCCTCACCATGCTTCACTGTTCATCAATATCGGTACCAGCAACGAGATGATTGCCCAGGCGCTGCTGGAGCACCAGGGGCTGGAAATCATCACCAACAACCTGAACGTGGCTGCCATCCTGCAGCACAAGGAAGACTTCACGGTGATTATCGCCGGGGGGCAGGTGCGTTCGCGGGATGGGGGCATCATTGGTGAAGCCACCATCGACTTCATCAATCAGTTCAAGGTGGATTACGGCATCATCGGTATCAGTGGTATCGATGAAGATGGCTCGCTGCTGGAGTTCGACTACCAGGAAGTGCGCGTGGCCCAGGCCATTATCGCCAATTCTCGCCGGGTGTATCTTGCCGCCGACTACTCGAAATTTCACCGTAACCCGGTGGTGCGTCAGGGCAATCTTTCGCAACTGGATGCGCTGTTCACCGACCGTCGGCCGCCGGAGTCGATTACCCGTCTGCTTACCCAGCACGATGTGGCGCTGCACATCGCCTGACCCAGCGGGAAAGGCGTCGCCACCTTGGCCAGTTTCATACTTGAGCATTGCGAGCCGCTGGCGTAGCCTTGGAGCATAATAAAACGAAATAAAACCGACAAAATCGAAAGAACCCTACAACAAAGTGAACACGACATGTCCTCCTTCATTCTTGCCATCGATCAAGGTACCACCAGCTCTCGTGCCATTCTCTTCGACCGCCAGGGCCAGGTAGCGGCCGTTGCCCAGCAGGAGTTTCCCCAGCACTTTCCCCAGGATGGTTGGATCGAGCACGACCCGGAGGATATCTGGGACTCCGTGGTGGCGACTTGCCGAGAGGTGCTGGCCAAGGCCCAGGTCAGTGCCGAACAGATAGACGGTGTCGGCATCACCAACCAGCGAGAAACCACGGTGGTATGGGACCGCGCCACGGGCAAGCCGCTCTATAACGCCATTGTCTGGCAGGATCGGCGCACCTCCGAGCGCTGTCAGGCGCTGCGGGACGAGGGCCATACCGAGGCGGTGCAGGCCAAAACCGGCCTGCTGATCGACCCCTACTTCTCTGCCACCAAGCTGGCCTGGATACTCGATCGGGTCGAGGGCGCCCGCGAACGGGCGGCCAAGGGTGAGCTGGCCTTCGGTACCATCGACAGCTTCCTGATCTGGCGCTTGACCGAAGGCCAGCAGCACGTCACCGATGCCACCAACGCCTCGCGTACGGCGCTGTTCAATATTCATGAGCAGCGTTGGGACGATGAGCTGCTGGCGCTGTTCGACGTGCCCGCCAATATGCTGCCAGACGTGAAAGACTCCAGCGACGACTTTGGCACGATGGCAGCCCACTGGCTTGGAGCTGCCTTGCCCATCGCCGGGGTTGCGGGTGACCAGCAGGCAGCCCTGGTCGGGCAAGCCTGCTTCAAGCCCGGCATGGGCAAAAGCACTTACGGCACGGGCTGTTTCATGATCGTGAATACCGGCGATACGCCGTCGGTTTCCCGCAACCGCCTGCTGACCACCGTGGGTTACCGGATCAATGGCAAGCCCACCTACGCCATGGAGGGCAGTATCTTCGTGGCCGGGGCGACCGTGCAGTGGCTGCGTGACGGACTGAACCTGTTTGCCGACGCCTCGGAAACCGAAGCCTTGGCCCAGAAAACCCGTAGCGGCCACAGCGTGTACCTGGTGCCTGCCTTTACCGGGTTGGGTGCCCCCCATTGGGACCCCAAGGCCCGCGGCGCCATTTTTGGCCTGACTCGGGATACCGGGATCGCCGAAATCGTCGCGGCCGGGCTGCAGGCGGTGTGTTACCAGACTCGAGACCTTCAGCTCTGCATGAACGATGACATGGATGCCGCGCCAGGCAACCTGCGTGTCGATGGCGGCATGGTGAAAAATAGCTGGGTGATGCAGTTTCTGGCCGACATGCTCAACGTGCAGGTGGATCGACCGACGATTCTGGAAACCACGGCGCTGGGGGCGGCGTATCTGGCCGGACTGCGGCTGGGGTGGTACGACACCCTGGAAGAGATCGAACAGCTGTGGCGCTGCGAGAAGAGCTTCACGCCCAGCATGGAGGAGGCGACTCGCGAACAGCTTTATCAGGGCTGGTTGGATGCCGTTTCCCGCGTGCGCTCCACGTAGCCTCTATATCGCGCCTATTTGCTGCCTGGATTCAAGCAATAAACGCTGCCCAAACAAGGGTGGCGTTTTTTTATTATGTTTTTTCAGTATTCAGGTTTTTGTTAGCACTCTTACTTGTTTTTCAAGTTTCATTTAAAACAGTCGTTTAACTGCGCTTGTGAAAGTAACCATCAGCACTTTCATGGTTTTGACGTTTCTGTAGTCAAGCTACAACCGCGCCTGCTGCCAAGGGTGCATTGTGAGTATTGCACCCGTGAACCATAGTGAAGTCATGGATCAGGGCGGTGTCTTGTTATCCCGATATGCCGCAGGGTTCCTTGCTACACACCGAGGCGCTGATGTTTTACCAAAGCGCCAAAGGCGAAGGTCTTGTAACGCTTGTGACCGTTTCGCAGTTACCGAACTGGGCACTTACCCGGCCCAGCATGAGTAGCAATGTCATCATTCTTCATTAATAAGATGGCTGCTTGATTACCACACTCCGTGAACCGTAACAGGCAGCGGCTGAGCATACCATGAGGGACTTACCATGAACTGCATCGAATTGAGCCAACAAGCTGACCGTATCGCTAGCGCTTTCAGTAAACAGGATCTGGCCAAACTGGTCCTGGCGCTAAAAGGCAACCGCGAGTCGCTGCAACACGCGGTCGAGGTCATCGACACCATCGACAGCCGACTGGGGTGTACCCTGGAAGAGGCCTGGGATGAAGTGCTGGCCGGCGACTCTCAACTGGCGGTGGTACACGACGAGTAGGTCGTCACTCGCTTACTGAACTGATTGGCCCCCTGCCAGCGATGGCAGGGGTTTTTTTTGATGGGCGTTCACCGCAAGCGCGGCTTTTACGCCAGGCTGGCGGGTTCGCTGGGGGGACGAGAGGTATCGCGGTTTTCCGCAAAGTAGGTGGCCAGGCGTGCCTCGGCCTCTTCGCCGAACAGCACGCGGCAGGCTTCTTGCAAGCCGCTGGAGTGGCGTAGCTGCTCGTGGTGAACCACCATCGATACCTTGGCACGACGACGCAGAAAATCTTCCAGCTGGGTGATCATTTCATGGTCTCGGGCATGCTCGATTTCACAGCGGATGTACTCGGTGCCTTCGATGAGAATATCGGCCTCCGAAGGGTCCTGGCGGATCTTTTCCAGCATCGGGATGGCCTGTTCGGCGTAGCGTCGCCACAGCCGAGACGATAGCGGCTCGGAGGAGGTGGCGGCCGTCATGGCGTCCAGATTCATGCGCTTGGCCTGGTCCATGAACTGCTGCTTGACCGGCTCGGGCGGCTCACCGTACCAGTGAAAGCTGGGGTCGGGCAGGGTAACGCCCAGTTTCATGACTTCATCGGCAATTTCATCGCCCACGTTCAGGCAGTCGGTCAGCTTGCCGCCAAAGATGCTGATATGCGCGCTTTCCGGGTTGGTATCGATGACGTGCTTGCGTGACAGCTGCAGAAAGTCTCGGTCGCTGCCTTGTTCGGCCTTGATGGCCAGCGGCCGCACGCCGCAGCGGGTGGAGATGATGTCATCCTGGGTCAGCGGTTTGTCCAGTGTCAGCCGTTTGTTGATGTTCTCCAGCACGAAGGCGATGTCGTCTGCCGTGACATCGACCTCAGGGTTTTCCATGTGCGTATCGGTGGTGCCGATACAGGTACGATTGCCCATGGGGATTACGAAGAACAGACGGCCATCATCGGCAAAGAAGGCCAGCACGCGCTTGGTCGCCGTGAGCTGGGGCACGATGAGGTGAATGCCCTTGGAGTACAAGTGCTGATGGGTGGTCTTCTGGCCCGTCAGGGCATTGTGCTGGTCTACCCACGGCCCGGCGGCGTTGATCAACACTTTGGAGCGAATATTGAAGGTCGTGCCGTCCATGACGTTGCGGGCGCGGGTGACCCAGTGCTCGCCATCGCGTTCGGCGCCCAGCGACTCGACGTAATTGGCGGCGACGGCACCGTAGTTCAACGCATGGCGCACGAAGTTGAAGACGAAGCGGGCATCGTTGTCGTGCAGGTAGGCATCGGAATATTCGAACCCGCCCACGGCATCCTTGATATCGATGATGGGCTCTTCCTGCTTGAGTTTCCTGGGAGACAGCAGGCGGGGCAGGCGTGTAAAGCCATTGCCCATCAGCCAGTACAGCCAGGTACCCGCCCACAGATAGCGGGGCGAGTGCCGAAAACCTTGGGTGATGGTGGTCAAAAAGCGAATTTCTTCCACCGTCGAAGGGTAGCTCTTGATCAGGTGGTTACGGCTCTTGCAGAGCTTGCGCACCAGGGCAAAGTCCTTGCTTTCCATATACTTGATTCCCCCCCAAACCAGGTTGGAGGAGTGCATGCTGGTACTGCCAGCGAAGTCACCACGGTCAATCAGGGCCACTTTGGCGCCTTTGCCTGCCAGCGCCGCAGCGGTGGCTGCACCATTGATGCCACCACCAATGATCAGTGCGTCAAAGTCATCGGTGTGCAATTTCTCTACATTACGGTTACGCAGTTTCATGGCGGATCCACTTATCAAGAAAAAGCCCCAGGTTGGCACGCGGTCGTCACTGACTGCCGAAACGATGGGCGGGCTTGCGCCCGCCCAAGGGCTCAGCGAGTGCCTGCGGCCATCCAGGCTTCCATCATTTCGTCGTAGGGCACGGTGGTACCCTTCGGCATTTCATCGTCGAGTTTTGGTTTGGGCGCGCCGTCCTGATCCAGCCAGTACTGGGGGTCACGCTCTTCGTTGAGTACCGGGGCATAGCTGTCGAACACATTGGCCCGAGCCAGGCGATTCATGGTGTTGTCCATGTCGGCCGCCAGCTTGTCCAGACCTTCCTGGGGCGTGACTTCACCGCTCATGACCGGTGCCAGGTTTTGCCACCACAGCGGTGCCATGCGCGGATAGTCAGGCACGTTGGTGCCGGTCGGTGTCCAGTTGGACTCGTTGGGGCTGCGGTAGAACTCCACCAGGCCGCCGAGTTTGGGGGCCATTTCGGTCATCTGGTCCGAGAAGATGTCGGATTCACGAATGGGTGTGAGGCCGTGCATCAGTTTTTCCAGCGAGGTGGTTTTGGCCACGGTGAACTGGGCGAACAGCCAGGCCGCCGTACGACGGTCTTCGGGCGTGGAGTCGAAGAAGGTCCAGGCACCTACGTCCTGATAACCCACTTTCATGCCTTCTTCCCAATACGGGCCCGTGGGCGAGGGTGCCATGCGCCACAGCGGGTTGCCTTCGTCATCGGTCACGGCCACGGAGGGGTCGGTCATGTCGGCAGTGAAGGCGGTATACCAGAAGATTTGCTGGGCAATGTGACCCTGCGCAGGCACCGGCCCGGCTTCACCGAACGTCATGCCCTGGGCTTCGGCGGGCGCAAAGTCACGCAGCCAATCCACGGCTTTCTGCATGGCAAATACCGACGCCGGTGAGTTGGTGGCACCACCGCGGCTGACGCTGGCGCCCACCGGCTGGCTCTCCTCGTTCACGCGGATGCCCCAGTCGTCGACGGGATTACCAAACGGCACCCCTGGGCTGCCCATGCCGGCCATCGACAGCCAGGAGTCGTGGAAACGCCAGCCCAACGAGGGGTCACGGCGACCATAATCCATGTGGCCATACACTTTGGTGCCATCGATCTCGCCCACGTGGACGGTAAAGAACTCGGCGATATCCTCGTAGGCCGTCCAGTTGGTGGGAACGCCCAGATCGTAACCGTAGATGTCCCGGAACTGTTCCTGCAGGTCTTCACGCTGGAACCAGTCATAGCGGAACCAGTAGAGGTTGGCGAACTGTTGGGTCGGTAGCTGGAAGACGCTGCCATCAGGCCCGGTGCCGTACTGCAGGCCGATGAAATCGTCCAGGTCCAGCGTAGGCAGGGTGTAGTCTGCCCATTCGTTGGCCATGGCCTCGGTCAGGTTGATGGTGGTGCCGTAACGGATATGCGTGCCGATGGAGTCGGTATCGTTGACGAAACCGTCATAGATGCTGTTGCCGGACTGCATCTGGTTCTGCATGGTGTCCACCACATCGCCTTCGCCGATGATGTTGTGGGTGATGTTGATACCGGTCAGCTCGCTGAACGCCGGGGCCAGCACTTCGCTTTCGTAGACGTGGGTCGTCAGACCCTCGGCGACGGTCTGAATATTCATGCCTCGGAACGGCTCGGCAGCCTTGGCGAACCACAGCAGCTCCTCTATCTGCTCCTCGCGGCTCAGGGTAGAGTTCTGGAAGTGCTCATCGACCAGCCGTTCGGCGATGGCGCGTGCTTCCTGGTCGTCGGCCATGAGGGCCCCCGAGGCCAGCAGCAGGCTGGCAGCGAGGGTAGTGAGTTTGAAGTTGTTATTACGCATGTTGACCTCGTTTTGTTGTGCTCTTCCCTGATAACGTAAGCATCCTTGGTACCGCGGTAGTACGCCGAGACCGCCCAGTAGGCGCTCAGCCCCAGCGCATCAACACCAGCAGCCAAACCGCTGATAGTGCCAGTGCAATCCAGATCGAGAGCGTGGTGAAGCCAATCACGCCCAGGTGAATGAACGCTGCCGACAGCAGGCCGATGAACAGCCGGTCGCCCCGCGTGGTGCTGATGGGGAGAAAGCCCTTGCGTTCGATGGTGGGCGAGAGAATCTCCCACAGGGTCATCCCCGCCAGCATGGCAGCGATCGATGAAAAGAAAATGGCAGTAGGGGTGGTCCATACCATCCAGGACATGGCCGTTGCTCCTTCAGGTGCGACCCAGGGCAAAGCCCTTGGCGATATGTTTACGGACGAAATAGACCACCAGAATGCCCGGCACGATGGTCAGCACGCCGGCCGCGGCCAGGGTGCCCCAATCGATGCCCGATGCGGTGGACGTACGAGTCATGATCATGCCGATTGGCTGAGCATCCGTGGCGGTCAAGGTGCGGGCCAGCAGCAGCTCTACCCAGGAGAACATGAACAGGAAAAACAGCGTCACGCCGATGCCCGAACGAATCATCGGCAGGAAAATGGTCACGAAGAAGCGCGGAAAACTGTAGCCATCGATGTAGGCCGTTTCGTCGATCTCCTTGGGGACGCTGCTCATGAAGCCTTCCAGAATCCAGATGGCCAGCGGGATGTTGAACAGACAGTGGGCCAGCGCGACGGCAATGTGGGTGTCGAACAGGCCTACCGAGTAGTAGAGCTGAAAGTAGGGCAGCAAAAACACCGCGGGTGGTGCCATCAGGTTGGTAAGCAGCCAGAAGAACAGGTGCTTGTCACCGATGAAACGATAGCGGCTGAACGCGTAGGCGGCCGGTAGTGCCACGCAGATGGTGATCAGCATGTTCAGCGACACATAGGCCATCGAATTGACGTAGCCCATGTACCAGCTGGGATTGTTGAAAATCCGCAGGTAGTTATCGAACGTCAGATTCTGTGGCCACAGGGTCATCGAGCCGAGGATTTCGCTGTTGGTCTGCAGCGACATGTTGATCAGCCAGTAGATGGGCAGGATCATCAGGAACAGATACAGGCCCAGCAGCAAGCGCGAGCGCCAGCGGCTGCGAGCGTTGCGACGACGGCGCTGTGCCGGGGTGGTGCGGCTGAAGATGGTATTGAATTTCTCGCCCTGCTGGGCATTGTCCAGACGGTACATGTCATGCCCCCCCTTGGGTGTTCTTGTCTTTTTGCATGTGCATGATGGTGGTGTAGAACACCCAGCTCACCAGCAGGATCACCAGGAAGTAGATGATCGAAAAGGCCGCCGATGGTCCAAGGTCCTGCTGGCCAATGGCCATGGTGGCCAGCGACTGGCTCAGGAAGGTGGTCGAGCTGCCTGGGCCACCACCAGTCAGCACGAAGGGTTCGGCATAGATCATGAACGAATGCATGAAGCGCAGCAGCACCGCGATCACCAGCACGTTGGTCAATTTGGGCAGCTGGATATAGCGGAAGATGGCCCATTTGGAAGCGCGGTCGATACGGGCCGCCTGATAGTAGGCTTCCGGGATCGAGCGCAGGCCGCTGTAGCAGAGCATGGCCACCAGCGGTGTCCAGTGCCACACATCCATCAGAATGATGGTGGCCCAGGCATCACTGGCGTTGCGGGTAATGTTGTAGTTCAAGCCCAGCTCACGCAGGCCCCAGCCCATCAGGCCGATGTCGCCCCGGGTGAAGATCTGCCAGATGCTGCCCACCACGTTCCATGGGATCAGCAGCGGTAGCGTGATCAGTATCAGTACCGCCGACGCCTGCCAGCCGCGCTTGGGCATGATCAGCGCAATCCCGATGCCCAAGGGCACCTGAATGGCCAGGATGGTCAGAGAAAACAGAATCTGGCGCACGAAAGCTGCCCGCAGCGCCGAGTCGTTGAGGATGCTTTCAAACCATTCGGTGCCGGTGAAGAAGCGCGCATTGGGGCCCAGCACGTCCTGCACAGAATAGTTGACCACGGTCATCAGCGGGATGATGGCGGAAAACGCCACCAGCACCAGCATCGGCAACACCAGCAGCCAGGCACGGTTGTTATAGACTTTATTGTTCATGGCCGATCTCCACCCGGTATTCGTCTACGTACAGGCCCATATGCGCTTGAGGTAATAGCGCGTGTGCCTTGTCACCTGTCACGGCATGACCTTCGGGCAGCCGCGCCTTGAAGTGCTCGCCGTTGAGGGCAAAACTCAGCAGGGAGTAGGTGCCCAGGTCCTGAATGTTCAGCACGTCGATGGGCAGCGAGTTTGCGACCGGAGTGTTGCTGACACTGATGAACTCCGGCCGAATGCCCAGTTTGACGTTGCTGGAAGGGGCGGCTGCAATCTGCGCGCGAAGCGCGGGGCTCACCGGCATGAGCTGCTCGCCAAACAGCACCTGATCGTTGTGGTGAGTCACCGACATGAAGTTCATGCCGGGGCTGCCGATGAAGTAGCCCACGAACGTATGGGCGGGCGTTTCGAACAGCTCCCGGGGTGTACCGAATTGAACCACCTGGCCGTCGTACATCACGGCGATCTTGTCGGCGAAGGTGGACGCCTCCAACTGATCGTGGGTGACGTAGATCATGGTGATGTTGAAGCGCTCGTGGATTTCCTTGAGCTTGCGGCGCAGTTTCCACTTCAGCTGCGGGTCGATGACTGTGAGCGGTTCATCGAACAGAATCGCAGAGACGTCATCGCGTACCAGCCCGCGGCCCATGGAAACTTTCTGCTTTTCGTCAGCAGTGAGGTTTTTGGCCTTGCGGGACAGCAGCGGCGTCAGATCGAGAATATCGGCGACTTCTCGCACTTTGGGGTCTACCCGATATTCGGGGGTGTTCATGTTGCGTAGCGGAAAGGCCAGGTTGTCGTACACCGTCATGGTGTCGTAGATCACCGGGAACTGAAACACTTGGGCAATGTTGCGCTCTTCAGGAGGCAGCTCATTGACCCGTTGTCCATCGAACAGCACGGCACCTTCGGAAGGTTCCAGCAGCCCGGAAATGATGTTCAGCAAGGTGGACTTGCCACAGCCGGAAGGGCCAAGCAGGGCGTAAGCGCCCCCCTGGTGCCACACGTGATCCATCTGGCGTATGGCGTAATCCTCAGGGCCGGAAGGTTGTTTCGTATAGCTATGGGCGAGCCCCTGTAGCGTGATTTCAGCCATGGGTCACACCTCCCTGGGCCGATGCGGGAACGTGCACCGTATTGCCTTGCTTGTCGAAGGCATACAGCTGGTGGGTCGGGAAAAAGACCTGGATGGCGTCGTTGACATTGAACTCGTGAATGCCCGCCAGGTGCAGCACCAGAGGGAAGCGCTCGTGGTGAACGTGCAGGAAGGTTTCCGAACCGCTGATTTCGGCCACGTCCACACGAACGTCCAGCGCCAGATCGTTGGCCGAGCGCCGCTCCAGGGTAATGTGCGACGCGCGCACGCCGAAGTCGTAGTCGCCGGCGGGCAGCCGTTGCAGGTCTGGGTCGCAGGGAAAGTGCAGGGATTGATCGAAGGTGATATCGGCGCTGGTCAGCTTCCCGGGCACGATGTTGATGGGTGGCTCCGAGAACATCTCGGCAGTGTGACGGCCATTGGGCTGCCGATAGACTCGTTCGGTGGGGCCATACTGCAACAGGCGCCCTTCGTGCAGCACGGCGGTGTTGCCGCCCAGGGCCAGCGCTTCATTGGGCTCGGTGGTGGCGTACACGGCAATGCAGTTGCGCGCCTTGAACAGCTCGCGCAGTTCGTCGCGCAGCTCTTCACGCAGCTTGTAGTCGAGGTTGACGAGTGGCTCGTCGAACAGGATCAGGTCGGCATCCTTGACCAGCGCACGGCCCATGGCGGTGCGCTGCTGCTGACCCCCGGAAAGCTCCTGGGGGTAGCGCTCCAGCAAATGCTCGATATGTAACATTTCCGCAATGCTTTCGACCCGCCGTTTGATCTCCTGGGGGGGCGTCTTGGCCAGCTTCAGCGGTGAGGCGATGTTGTCGCGCACCGTCAGGCTGGGGTAGTTGATGAACTGTTGGTACACCATGGAAACGTTGCGCTTGCGTACCGAAACGCCGGTGACATCCTTGCCATCCATGTAAATGCGCCCGCGGGTGGGTTGTTCCAGGCCGGCCATCAAGCGCATCAGCGTGGTCTTGCCTGCCAGGGTCCTGCCCAGCAGCACGTTGAAAGAGCCCGGTTCCAGCGCCAGATCGACCCCCGTGATATGAGGGTCACCGCCGACGACGTGGTCGATGTTTTGCAGATGTAAGGACATGCCGATCTCGTTAGCGTCGTTGTTATGAATATTGCTATGGATATTGCTATGCGTGTTGTTATAGCTGTTGTCATGAACAGGTAGTGCGAAAACGAGTGTGTCTATCGCGCGGGCAGATCGGTCGAGCAGCTTGTTCTCCGTTTTTCTATTGTTCTAGGCCACCGACCAAGGCGATATTTTCATTAACGAAAGGCTAGTTGATCATTTTCGAACGTGCAACGCTTTTTTGGGTGCTCATATATTCGCTTTTAGGCGTAGAGAGCCCATCACAATATATGCGCTGTGGGTGTGGGAAGGGAGAGGAGGGGGAGCAGAAGGCGGGGCGGTGCCAAAGGAAAGCAAAATGGCGCTGTACGTTTCGTTTTTGAACTCTGGAAGGCAATAAACGAAAAAACCGGCCTGTGTCAGGCCGGTTTCATTCACGCTCAAGCGTCGTTGTTTACTTGACGCTGGTTTCTGCTTGCGGCGTGGCCTTGGCAGGCGCCGCGTTGTGGTCGATCAGCGTCGCCTTGTCGTTGGCAAAGGCATCGTAGGCGAAGTCATCCACGGTGAGCATTTCGAGCACTTCGGCCTCGAAGGTGCGCATGAACGTGGCGTCTTCCTCGTTGATCAGCCCTTTCTCCAGCGCGGCTTCCACACGTGCTTCCGGGTGGAGCGCCGTTTGCGGCAGCTCGCCCTTGGCATAGGCCTTGTTCACCGTACGGTAGATGGCCTCGGCGCGCTCGTACTCTTGCAGAAGGGCATTGTAGCGGGCCAGCGGATTGCGCTCGGCGCCGTCATCCTTGTCCCAGGTGTTGCTCAGCAGCTTGCTGCGCAGGGCACTCTGGGTAGAGGCGCGATGAGCGATGTCGCGGGCCAGGTCGTCATGGGGCTTGTTCCAGCGGCGGCCCGTCGGCATGACGACCACTTTCAGCACCTTGCCCAGGGCGCGGTTGGGCAGGTTGTCGAAGATCTCGACAAACGCCTGTTCAGCGCGGTTGAGCAGGAACTGCAGGCTGTAGTGCAGCAGCGCTTCTTCGCCTTCTACCTTGTTGCCGGTGTGCCACTGCTTGAGCACCATGGACGCCAGATAGAGGTTGGAGAGAATGTCGCCCAGTCGTGCCGAGAGCATTTCGCGCTTCTTCAGCGTGGAGCCCAGGCTGGCCATGGCGGCGTCGGCGCAGAGGCCAAAGCCGGCTGACAGGCGCGCGATGTCCTGCGCGTAGCCAACGGCCGGGCCGCTGAACGGTACGCTGGGCTTGCCGAGGCCGAGGCCCTGCGTGAAGGCGCGGGCCGCGTTGCCGAAAATCAGGCCCGCATGACCAAAGAACGCCTTGTCGAATGCTTTTGCGTCGTTGGCATCCTTGGCGGCCAGCTCCTCAAGCACGTAGGGGTGGCAGCGGATGGCGCCCTGACCAAAGATCATCAGGTTGCGGGTCATGATGTTGGCCCCTTCCACGGTGATCGCGACGGGGTTGGCGCTATAGCCGATGCCCAGGTAGTTGCGTGGGCCGAGGGTCACGGCCTTGCCGCCGTGAACGTCCATGGCATCGCTGAGCAGCACGCGCTGGAACTCGGTCAGCTGGCTTTTCAGAATGGCCGAGGGGACGGCGGGCTTTTCGCCGTGGTCGATCAGGTTGGCGGTCTGGTATACCGTGGCGGCAGAGATGTAGGCCAGCGAGGCCATGCGAGCCAGCGGCTCCTGTACGCCTTCCATTTCGGCAACCGGCACGTTGAACTGACGACGTACCCGTGTAAAGCCGCCGCTCCAGCCCAGCGCATAGCGGGCGGTACCAGTAGCGCCCGAAGGCAGCGTGATGCAGCGGCCAATCGACAGGCACTCCACCAGCATCCGCCAGCCCTGACCGATCATGTCCGGGCCGCCGATGATGGTGTCCAGCGGTACGAACACGTCCTTGCCCTTGATCGGGCCATTCATGAAGGGGCTGCCGATGGGGTGGTGGCGGCGGCCAATCTCCATGCCCTGCGTGTCACGCGGGATCAAGGCCAGCGTAATGCCACGGTCTTCTTCGTCGCCCAGCAGCTTTTCCGGGTCGAACAGGCGGAATGCCAAGCCCACTACAGTGGCAATCGGCGCCAGGGTGATCCAGCGTTTCTCGAAATTGAGGCGCACCCCGACCACTTCCTGGCCATCGATGACCTGCTTGCAGACCACGCCGGTATCCGGCAGCGAGGTGGCGTCGGAGCCTGCGCGGGGGCCGGTCAGGCCAAAACAGGGGATTTCACGGCCATCGGCCAGGCGAGGCAGGTAGTGATCCTTCTGTGCCTGGGTGCCGTACTTGAGCAGCAGCTCGCCGGGGCCCAGGGAGTTGGGGACACCGACGGTCACCATCAGCGTTTCGTTGGCGGAAAGCTTCTGCAGTACCATGGATTGCGCCTTGGCAGAGAAGCCCAGACCACCATACTCCTTCGGGATGATCATGCCGAAGAAGCCTTCCTGTTTCAGGTAATCCCACAGTTGCTGGGGCAGGTCGGCACGCTCCTTGGCGATGTCCCAGGCGTTGCACATGCCTGCCGCCTTGGCGCACTGCACATCCAGAAAGGCCTGCTCTTCTTCGCTCAGGCCGTCATCCTTGAAATCCAGCAGCGACTGCCACTGGGGCTTGCCGGAAAACAGCTCTCCATCCCAGGAGACGCTGCCCGCTTCCAGCGCGGTGCGTTCGGTGGCAGACACCTTGGGGGCCACTTTCTTGAAGGTTGCAAAGATGCGTGGGGTCAACCAGAGGCGACGCAGGGCGGGCAAACCGGCCACGGCCACAGCCAATGCGCCGATCAGCAGCAGAGTGCCCGTTACGGGGGCGCCCAGCACGATGCCGACCAGGCCCAGTACGCCCAGCAGGGCCAGGGCAGGAGGTGCGCCTGCCTCGCGGCGCATCACCACCAGCAGGCCAGCCACGGCCAGCACGATGAGTAGTAGGGTGAGCATGGGGTTCTCCATAGGTGGGTGGTCTTGAAGGTATTTAAACGTATGTTTGAATATTCGCAGAATCGCTTGGCAGTGTGCAAGCGTTTCGGCCTTATACGTTCGCTTTATACCCTTCACTGTAGCTCAGTTGCGGCATAAAAAAACGCCATGGCGAATGCCATGGCGCGGGTTGCTGGATCAGCGAGTGCAGGTCGGGTCAGGCCTGTGTGGCAGGCGTTCCTTTGGCGACCGCTCCTTTGGCAGGTGCCCCATTGGCAATGTAGTAATCGACCTGGGCGCGGGGCAGGGGTTCGCGACCGCGAATGCGATCGGCGATCTTTTCGGCCAGCATGAGGGTGGGCGCATTCAGGTTACCGGTAGGAATCACCGGGAACAGCGAAGCATCCACGACTCGCAGCCCTTCCAGGCCGTGCACGCGGCCCTGGGCATCGGTGACGGCCATGGCGTCTTCGCCCATCCGGCAGCTACCGCAGGGGTGGTAGGCGGTTTCGGCGTGCTGCTTGACGAAGCTGTCCATCTCGGCATCGCTTTGTACCTCGGGGCCGGGGGTAATTTCACGCCCACGGTAGGCGTCGAAGGCGGGTTGGGCGATGATCTCGCGGGTCAGGCGTATGGCATCGCGGAACTCCTGCCAGTCCTTTTCCTTGGCCATGTAGTTGAACAGGATGCTGGGCGCGGCGTGGGGGTCTTTGGAAGTCAGCCGGATGCGGCCACGGCTCTCGGAGCGCATGGAACCGACGTGGGCCTGGAAGCCGTGGGCCTCTACCGCGCTTTTGCCGTTGTAGCTGATGGCGATGGGCAGGAAGTGGTATTGCAGGTTGGGCCACTCCTCCTCGTCGTTGGTGCGGATGAACCCGCAGGATTCGAACTGGTTGCTGGCCCCAATGCCGGTTCCCTTGAACAGCCACTCGGCACCAATCTTCAGCTGGTTGTACCATTTCAGCGCCGGGTAGAGGGAGATGGGCTCCTTGCACTCGTACTGAATATACATCTCCAGATGGTCCTGGAGGTTTTCGCCGACGCCGGGCAGTTCATGCACCACGGGGATGCCCAGCTCTTTCAGCCACTCCGGGTTGCCCACCCCTGAACGCTGCAGAATCTGCGGCGAAGCAATGGCACCGCCACACAGCAGCACTTCACGACGTGCCCGGGCCTGCGTGGGTTGGCCCTTCCGTTCGTAGCGGACGCCCACGGCACGCTTGCCCTCGAACTCGATAACGTCCGTAACGGCATGGGTTTCGATGGTCAGGTTGCTGCGCTGTTTGGCGGTGTCCAGGTAGCCACGGGCCGTGGACGCGCGCCGCCCCTTGGGCGTGACGAAGCGGTCCATGGGGCCAAACCCTTCCTGCTGATAGCCGTTGACGTCTTCGGTTTCCGGGTAGCCCGCCTGCTTGGCCGCTTCGATGAAGGTCCGGTACAGCGGGTTGTTATCCGCCTTGGGCGTGGTGATGCTCACCGGGCCATCGCTGCCATGATACTCATTGGCACCGATGTCACGGTTTTCGCACTTCTTGAAGTAGGGCAGGCAGCTCAGGTAATCCCACTCTTCGAGCCCGGGCTGCTTGGCCCAGTGGTCGTAATCGAGGGCATTGCCGCGAATGTAGCACATGCCGTTGATCAAGGAAGACCCGCCCAGCCCCTTGCCTCGGCCGCACTCCATGCGGCGGTTGTCCATATGCGGTTCGGGGTCGGTTTCGAACGCCCAGTTGTAGCGTTTACCCTGTAGCGGAAACGCCAGCGCGGCGGGCATCTGGGTGCGAAAATCGAAGCGGTAGTCCGGGCCGCCTGCTTCCAGCAGCAGCACGCTGACATCGCTGTCTTCGGTCAGGCGCGTGGCCAGCACGTTGCCTGCTGAGCCAGCGCCAATGACGATATAATCAAATTCACGTACTTGCGACATTCGTTTACCTTGGCAAAGACGACATAAAGAGCATCAAACGGTGGCGGTGGGCGCCTTAAAATACCGATTCAAACGGGCCCATCTCGATCTGTACGGACTTGGTCTGGGTGTAGTGATTGAGCGTCTCGACGCCGTTCTCGCGACCAATGCCCGACTCCTTGTAACCGCCTACCGGCATCTCCGACGGCGACTCTCCCCAGGTGTTGATCCAGCAGATGCCGGCTTCCAGCTGGTGAATCACTCGGTGGGCGCGGTTGAGGCTCTCGGTGAACACCCCGGCGGCCAGCCCGTACAGGGTGTCGTTGGCGCGGTGAATCACCTCGTCTTCATCATCGAAGGCCAGCACTGACATGACCGGACCGAAAATCTCCTCTTTCACGATCCGCATGTCGTCGGTGCAGTCGGTGAACACCGTGGGGGCCGCCCATGCGCCGTTGGCCCATGGGCCGCTATTCCACTGTTCGCCACCGGCCAGTACGCGGGCTCCTTGCTCTTTGCCCAGGGCGATGTAGGAGAGCACTTTCTCCTGATGCTCGAAGCTGACCAGCGGGCCAAAATTGATGCTGGGGTCCATGGGGTCACCGGCCTTGATGCGCGCCACGCGCTCGACCAGCTTGGCTTCGAAGGCTTCCTTGACGCTGCGCTCGACGAAGACACGGGTACCGTTGGTGCAGATTTGGCCACTCGAATAGAAGTTGGCCATCATGGCGGCATCGGCGGCGCGGTCCAGGTCGGCATCGGCAAACACGATCAGCGGCGATTTGCCGCCCAGCTCCATGGTCACGTCCTTGAGCGTGGAGCCACCGGCAGCGGCCATGACTTTCTTGCCGGTGCCCACTTCGCCAGTGAAGGATACCTTGGCAATGCCGGGGTGCTCGGTGAGCATGGCGCCGACTTTTCCGTCGCCTTGAACGACGTTGAAGACGCCGTCCGGCAGGCCTGCCTCGGTGAAGATTTCGGCGAGTTTCATCACCGTCAGCGGCGTGACCTCGCTGGGCTTGAAGACCACGGCGTTACCCGCCGCCAGCGCAGGGGCGGCTTTCCAGCAGGCAATCTGAATGGGGTAGTTCCAGGCGCCGATGGCACCGATCACACCCAGCGGTTCCCGGCGGGTATAAACGAACGAGCTTTCGCGCAGCGGTATCTGGCTGCCCTCGATGGCGGGGGCCAGGCCCGCGTAATACTCCAGCGCATCGGCGCCGGTGACGATATCGACGTTGGCAGTTTCGCTGATGGGCTTGCCGGTGTTGCGGGTTTCCAGCTCGGCAAGCTCGTCGTTGCGTTCGCGTAGCAGTGCCACCGCGCGCAGCAGAATGCGTGAGCGTTCCATACCGGTCATGGCTGCCCAGACCCGCTGGCCTTGCTGCGCGGTGCGTACGGCCTCGTCGAGATCGCCCTGGCTTGCCTGGCCAACGGTGGCGAGCAGCGAGCCATCGTAGGGGTTGGTGACGGTGAAGGTGTCACCTGACGTCGCCGCGACCGTGCGGCCATTGATATATAGAGGAAGTGCGTCCTGATGGGCCATGGGGTTCTCCTTAATATGATGCGTCAGCGGTGGTGTGCTTCAGGCAGCCGTGGTGGGCCAGCAGTTGATCCAGATAGGCGTGAGCCAGTTGCCGTGCTTCCAGCGCATCGAGCCCTTCCGGCGCCAGGGCGCCGCGTAGCCAAAGACCATCGATCATGGCAGCCAGCCCGCGCGCGGCGTTGCGCGCATCGCGATGCGGCATGACGCGCCGGAACTGATGACACAGGTTGGCATATAGCCGACGGTCGTTGACGTGCTGTAGACGTTGCAGCGCGGGCTTGTGCATGCTGCTGGCCCAAAAAGCGAGCCAGGTCTTGGCGGCAGGGCCGGTCACCTGGGAGCGGTCGAAGTTTCCTTCGATGATGGCGCCAATATGAGCGCGGGGCGAGTCGTCGTCCAGCGCCTGGCGGCGCGCCGCAACGGCATCGGTCAGGTCGGTCAGTATCTGGCGCATGGTGGCTTCGAGCAGGCCATCCTTGCCGCCGAAATAGTGGCTGATGATGCCTGCCGAGACTCCGGCATGCCGGGCAATGCGCATGACTGTCGCTTCCGCCAGACCCACTTCGTCAATGGCGGCCATGGTGGCCTTGATCAACTGCTGACGACGTATTGGTTCCATTCCCACCTTAGGCACGGCGATCTCCTGAACACTCTTCGAGGATGATGAAAATTATCATGGCACTTTTTTATTGAACGTTCAATTAATAAAAGGCAATTGACGGTACTTGCGTGCTGTCTTGTTCATCGTGAAATGAAATACCTGAGGCGAGTGACTTGCCTTTTGCCAACGAGATTGGCATAATCTGCACCCGCTGATGTCGGAAAGGCTACGTAGCTCAGCTGGTTAGAGCACATCACTCATAATGATGGGGTCCCCTGTTCAAATCAGGGCGTAGCCACCGGTCAGCCAGGTACGCTTCTCTTGTGTGCCGTCATGGTGGCCCCTTAGGTCCTCCCGCAACGCTAAACTGCGAACCCCGCCAGGCCCGGAAGGGAGCAACGGTAGTGGTGGCTGCGTGTGCCGGGATGTGGCTTTTGGGGCCGCCTCCATTATATCCTCCCCCTTAGTTTTGCTTCGCTTGATTCCCTGTGGGTCGAGATTCTGTTGCCCGTACGCGGCTCCATTTGGCACCCTGATGGCCTTTTGCGCTTTCTGAGTGGTCGTGCGTGCCAGAAACGTCTCTTTGTCACTTCGGAAAGCTCATGAAAAGTCTACTGCGTTGGATAGCGGGCGTGGTGGTGCTGTTGGCACTGCTGTTGGCCGGGCCCGCCTGGATGTTGGCCAGTAACCAGGTGGTTACCGATGGCCACTGGTCGAATCTGGACCGCTCATCGGCGGGGTTGGCCCCAGACCCGGACGCCCATCCCGAGGCGGTGGTGCAAGTGTACGCTGCACGGGCGTATCACTGGCGGGGCGCGTTTGGGGTGCATATCTGGGTGGCTACCAAAGCTGACAATGCCAGCGACTACCGCCTGCACCAGGTGCTCAGTTGGCGTCGGCCCACCGTGGTGTCGAGCACCGATACGCCGGATCGGGCGTGGTTTGGTCATGCGCCCGAACTGCTGGCCGATTATCGCGGCGATGAAGCGGGGCAGCTGATTACCCAGATAGAAGAGGCGATTGGCCGTTACCCTCAGGCCGATTTATACCGGGTGTGGCCCGGCCCCAACAGCAACAGTTTCATTGCATGGCTCACCCGTGAAGTGGAGGGCCTGGCGGTGGCGTTGCCGGTCACCGCCGTGGGCAAGGATTTCCTGTTCGATAGCGTAGTAGCCCCTGTGCCCAGCGGCACCGGGTATCAGTTTTCGCTGGGCGGGGTGTTGGGGTTGATGCTGGCGCTGGAAGAGGGCGTGGAGCTCAACGTGCTGGGCATGAGCCTGGGCGTCGATATTCTCAGGCCGGCCTTGAAGCTGCCTGGCGTGGGCCGGGTGGGCCTGCCTGCTCGGGTGCTGGGGAATGCTGCCGAGCAGGCAGAGCCGCAGGGGTGATCAACCTGCTGGAGCCTCGGAGCTCAACGTTAGTAAAGGAGTGTGCACGTAGCGGATGGCGTCGCTTAGCCCGTCCGTAATATCGATGCCATACCGCTCACTCAGCAGAGCCGCTCGACCCACGAAGGCGCCGGAGCCCAGCACGATGGCATTGGCACCCTGGTCGAGCGAGCTCACGATGGCGTCATGCAAGCGCTGTTCGGCCTGCGGCGTGCGGGCCGCGGTTTCCGATACCCCCATGCCAGTGGCCACGATCCGACAGCGCGCGTCCAGGCCATAGCCACGGCTCAGCGCGCGGATGGTTTCCACGGCGCCCTCGAACGTGGTGATGACGGTGAAGGGGCGGTCATGCTGGCCAGCGGCGCGCATGCCTGCCTCGGCCAGGCTCACCACTGGGCGCTGTGTTGCATCGCGTAGTTCTTGAACCGCCAGATCATCGAAGCAGGCCATGATGTAGCCAACGTCGTCGGCGGACTGGCGCTGTTGGATCAGCGCCATGACCTCCCGAGTGGCGGTGGCCTTGTGCGCTGCATTTTCGATGGCGATAGGCCCCGCCAGTGGATTGGTGACCTCCATTTGAACCCCTTCAGGCGAGCACTGCCGTACCAGGCGGCGTATTTCCCGGGTGACCTGGGGATTGGTGTTGGGGTTGATGACCAGAATGCGCGAGGTGTCGATTCGCGACGCTTGGCACATGCTGCCGATGGGGGCTGTATGGCTGAGTCCTGTCTTGTTCGTCATTGCCTCAACGCCCCGCCAGAAGGTCGGGTAGCCACATGACGATGCCTGGCCAAATCATGATGGCAAAGGTGAACAACACCATGATGCCCACCGCCATGACCATGGGCACGGTAATGGGTACGGTCAGCACCAGCATCGACATGGCGTCCATGAAGGTGCCCAGAATCACGTAAAACACGAACAGCACCAGCAGCAGCGTTACTGCCGTCAGGCCGAAGGAGGCGACCCACTGGGTAAGTGCTTGGGTAACTCCCAGCATCGAGATGGTGACGTTGAGCAGCAGGGCGCACATCAAGACGATGATCACCATGCCCGATGTTTTGGCCGCCTGCAGCGAGCAGTGAATCAACAGGTCCAGCGTCAGCTTGCCACCAACGGCGATGAAGCCAAGGGCGATGACCACGCCAATGGCGGCGGATTCGGTGGGGGTGGCCAGGCCGCCGTAGATGCTGCCCATGACCACGCCAAAGATGACCACGGGAGGAATCAGGTGCTTCGACAGCGACAGCTTGTCCTGAAGCGAGACATTGACCTCGACCAGCGATGCCTTGCCCGCCTTGCCGTGGGCGAGCCACAGGTAGAGCGAGAACAGCAGCGCCAGTGCAATGCCCGGTATCAACCCGGCAGCAAAGAGCTGGCTGACGGAGGTATTGGCCAGTTGGCCATACACCAGCAGGTTGATGCTGGGGGGAATGAGAATCCCCAGCGTGCCGCCCGCTGCCAGCGAGCCCAGCGAAGGACGAATGGGGTAGCGATACTGCTGGAGCGCCGGCAGGGCGATGGTGCCTACGGTGGCCGCGGTGGCCACCGAGGAGCCGGAGGTGGCGGAGAACAGCGTGCAGGTAGCGATATTGGTATGCAGCAAACCACCCGGCAGGCGATTGAACCACACCGCCAGCGCGGCATACATGCGGTCCGCGATGCCGCCGCGTAACAGCAGCTCCCCCAGCAGCATGAAGAGTGGAATGGCGAGCATCGACGGGCTGTTCAGGCTGCTCCAGACGACGCCGCCCATCATGTTCACCAGCGGGGCGCCGTACATCAGATAGCCGCCCGCCACGCCCACCAGCAAAATCGACACCGCCACTGGCAGGCTGAGCAGCATCAGGGCCAGCATAACCATGAACGCCCCTGCAATGACCGGAATACTCATGGCTGTGCTCCTTTTTCACGCTGCTCGAGATCGGCCAGTTCAGCTTCGAGTTCTTCACTGGCTGAAGCAGGGCCGAAGCGCTGGTTCAGTGCGGGCCAGTCTCGCCGGATCAGCAGGCGCAGGGCTTGCAGGGCCAGCAGGGCCGCGCTCGCCGCAAAGATGCCCATGGCCACCAGCCAGACCGCTTGAGGGTAGATCAGCGGCGTGGCCCAGGGGGTCTGGGCGATGGAGCGGTAGTTATGCGTGTCGAGTACGGTCTGCACGGTAAAGTACAGCAGAAAGGCCGCCAGCAGCCCCAACGAGAGGGCTGCCAGGGCATTGAGGATCGCTTTGACGGTGGTGGGCAGGCGCATGTGCAGCAGATTGATGCGAATATGCGACTGCTCGATCATGGCGACGCCGAAGGCCAGAGGCGCCGCCACCGCAATGGCGTAGCCTCCCAACTCATCGACGCCACCAAACGACAGCGAAAAGAATTTGCGAATCAGGGTCTCTATCGTGATCAGCACGGCCAGCAGTAGCATGAACGTGCCGAACAGGATCCCCATCAGGCGAGCACAAAAAGTCATACGGGTCTCCTGGTAACGTTACAGGCCAAGCTGAGCGCCGACCGTTTCGCGCCAGGTGGCTTCGCAGTCGGCGGCCACGTTATTGCACTGGGTGGCCCATAGTGGCAGGGACACTTCCTCTACTGCGGCGGTGACGGCAGCCAGATCGGCGTCGGAAACGTCGACTTCGGTCAGCGCATACTGGTTGCCGAACTCGCAGGGCGACTCACCGGCGTTACAGCGCATGGCATCTTCGTAAAGCGCTTCCGAGTAGCTCCAGATGTCGTCGCTGAGCTCGGCAATGGCCGTTTCCAGCTGGGACTGCTGGGTCTCATCCAGGCGGTTCCAGGTGTCCAGGTTGATGGCGTAGCCATTGATGGCCAGCTGTAGAGCGATGGGCAACACGGTGGTCGTTGCCTCTGGCCAGCCGCCGGCGTTGGCCGAGGCAGGGCCGGTGATGCCGCAATCCACGACGCCCCGAGAGAGCGCTTGTTGCACGTCGCCGAAGGGCATCGAAATGCCGGTGGCGCCCAATTGGCCAATGAAGTTGGCTGCGCTCTGGTCACCCACCCGCACGCGCAGGCCTCTCAAGTCCTCCAGGCCGGAAATCTCCTTGTTGCAGAAGATGACCTGGGGACCGGCAGGCCATACGCCCAATAACTTGGCGTTGAAGCGGGACTGCAGGCGTGAATCCACATAATCATAAAAGGCCATGACATTGTCCCGGCCAGTCTCGAAACTGGTGTTCAGGCCGATCAGGTCCATCCCGAGCACCGAGGGCTCGTCACGGCTGACCTGGGGGCCGCGCAGCGAGACGATGTCGAAAAGACCGGAGTTGAGGATGCGTAGCCCGTCCGTATCGGGAATGCCTGCCACATCTACCGGAATGTACTGAACCGTGGCTTCCAGGCCGCTGTGCTCGGCGAAATTTTCGAAGAAGGGGCGCTCCTTGTTCTGGGCAATCAGCCCCGAACCGGCAGGTTGGCCGAGCACTTTGAGAGACAGCGTATCGGCGTGGGCGGCGCTGCCGATCACAGCGGCGGAAAGGGCGGTCATGAGAAGAGTGCGCTTGAACATGGAGGCTTCCTGTTATCTGTAGTGGGTGCGATGTGGTACGCCAGGCTGGGCGTGTTGCTCACCGCGCATCCTGCGCAGCGTTTGTTAAGTAGATCCATATTTCATGCCACAAGAGCTATGAAATTTAAATTTCATATATAAAACAGGCAGAAACCACGCGTTGACCGAAAAATGGGGTAACACGACATGGGGCGTGAGAGACAAAAATGCACCTTGAAAGTGCATGTTGATGGGGTGATGAACTAGAAGAGTGCTTCAGTAAAAGCAGGCGCTCGTCGAAATGGCTCGATTAAAGCTCTTCAAAGCGGTCGTTGAGGGTTTCGATGCGGCTCAAACGCTGCCGCGAGGCGTCTCCGGCCAGCTCGATGGTGCGCATGATCAGCAGATGACAGAGGGTCATGACCGCAGTGTGATTGAACAGCGGCCCGGAAGCGTGCGTATGGCAGCGAAAATGCCAGGTAGCGGAAGGGTGGGGCTCCGTGCCTTCATCGGTGATATACACCAGCGAGGCCCCGCACTCCCTGGCGCTGCTCAGCAGCTGTTCGGTCGTCGCAACTCGGCGCCGCAACCCCAGCACGATGACGCTGTCTTCCGGGCCAATGTCGGCAAGGTGCTCGCCCAGGGTTTCGCCAGGGCCGGGAATGGCGGCGATGTCTCCGGTCACTTGCAACAGCTGCCAGCGCAGGTAGTCGGCTAGCGGGCGGCTAGCGCGATAGCCAACGACCCAGATTTTACGTGCCGCCAGCCATGCGTTGGCGACGGCGTCGATATCGGTCTGGGTGATGGCGGCAAAGGTTCTGTCCAGGTTGTCCTTGCTGAAGGTCAGCCCCTGGGCAAGCCAGGATTCGGATTGGCCGAGACGCTGAGCGGGGAGAAACAGGCGCGACCCCGTCGTCTGCTCTTCGCGGGCATGCCTGCGTGCGGCTTCGTAATTGTCATAACCCAAGCGCCTGACGAAACGCGATACCGTCGCCTTGGAAACTTTTGCAAAGCGTGCCAGCTCCTGGGCATTGTAGCTGGCCAACTCGCCGGGAAAGTCGCAGACGAATTCACCCAGCCGCCGCTCTGCCGGATGCAGGGAGGGCAGTGCATGGCGAACACGGGCAAGAAAGGAGCGTTCTTTCGAAGCGGGCGACATGACAGTATCCTGAAACCACGGTTTCTTGAATGATGCGGGTTATCAGGCATCAGGACAAGATGGCCGCGTCAGTGATCACTGCGACTGTTGCTCGGTGAAGCGCTTCATGATGGCCAGGGTCGTATCACTCACGTGGTGCTCCATGCCTTCGGCATCGATGCGCGCGGTGCTGTCTTCGACGCCCAGAGCGCGCAGGAAATGCAGCACGATGTCGTGCCGGGCGCGGGAGGTTTCGGCCACTTTCTGGCCTTCTTCGGTCAGAAACAGCGATCGGTAAGGCTGGCTGGTGACGAGCCCCAGCTCGTTGAGTCGCCGAATCATCTTCGACACGGTGGCCTGGCTGACGGCCATGCGATTGGCGATGTCTGCTGCTCGGGCCTCACCGCGGTGCCGCAACAGATCACCGATCAGCTCCACGTAATCTTCGATGAGCTCGGTTTCATGAGCGTTGCGCACGGTTTCATACTGCTGAGCGTGCTGCTCCACTGGCGGTAGGGCGTCACCGCTTTTCTCACATGAGGCAGGAGCGTGCCGCGGGTCGTGATCACTCATTGGCAATATTTATCAAGGTTAGTGGCATCGTTGATTGGTGATGGTAGCGCATTTGGACGGATAATTGTTAGCCAAGGCTAAACTATTTGCACTTGGCTTTTTCTTTGAGCTACAGTGATATCATATGTGAGTTTACACGGGAGCAGTTGGCGATGGCGAAATCTTACGGATGGATGTTGATGGGGGCTTCCCTGGCCTTCGGTGCGAGCACGTCCTCGGCGTATGCCAACGAGCTGTTGCATCCGCCCATCAACGTGGCCGTCACTTTTTCGGTGCTGGGCGATCTGGTGCAGCGGGTAGCGGGTGACGATGCTGAAGTGACCGTGCTGACGCCCATCAACGCTGAAGTGCATGAGTGGGAGCTGACGCCGGATAATTTTGCGGCCCTCGAGAAGGCCGATATCGTCTTCTACAACGGTTACCAGCTGGAGCAGTGGATGCGCCAGGTGGAAGCCACGGTATCGCAAGGCGTGCCCGTGCTGGCCGTGGCTGAGGACTCGGGCTATCCCACGCAGTCGATTGCGATAGGCGACATGGAAGGCGATATCGACCCGCATCTGTGGATGGACCCGCGTGCCGCCAGCGCCTACGTGCAGGCCATTGCCAACGCCCTGGAAGAGCGCTTGCCACAGCAGGCGGGAGAGATTCACCAGCGTGCCAGCGCGCTGGAAGACGAGCTGCACGCACTGTATGTCGAACTGCAAGAGACCCTTGAGGCAATTCCCGAAGAACGGCGTGTGCTGCTGTCCAGCGAGGCGGCGTTTCTCTACTTTGCCGATGCCTTTCACTTCAAGCACGATGGCATCTGGGGCACCAATGCCGAAACCGAAGGCTCTCCACGCCAGCTGATGCGCATCATCGATTTGATCAACGAGCGCCAGCCCGCCGCACTGTTCTGGGAAAGCACCATTTCTGACCGTCATGTGACCAGCATCGCCCGTGATACGGGGCTGCCGGTGGCAGGCCCACTTTACGTGGACTCACTCAGCGAGCCGGACGGTGTGGCGGGTGACTACTTTGCCATGCAGCGCCACAATGCCGAACTGCTGCGCCGTTATCTGGGTGTCGAGTAGGTCATCATGAACAGTGCTTCGTCACTACCTCCGGCGGCCATTGAGGTATCGGGGGTCTATGCCGCCTATCAGCGCCAGCCGGTGCTCGAAAACATTCAGCTGAGCTTGCCGGCGGGGCGTTGGACGGCTATCGTCGGGCCGAACGGGGCTGGCAAGTCGACGCTGTTTCATGTGCTGACCGGTAGCATGAAGCCGCTGCGTGGCCAGGTGATGGCGTTCGGAGAGCCCATTCAGCGGCGCCGCAAAGCTGGCGGTATCGCCTATATGGCGCAACGTGAAGCGATCGAGTGGGACTTTCCCATCTCGGTATGGGACACCGTAATGACGGCGCGCTACGGCCACATGCGCCATGACCCTCTATGGCGGCGTCTGCTGCCTGGGCGTTGGCAGGCTCCGAGCCACCGTGACGTCGTGCGCAAGGCGCTGCAGGACGTGAATATGCTGGACATGGCCGAGCGTCCCATTGGGGCGCTGTCGGGCGGCCAGAAAAAACGTGTGCTGTTGGCCAGGGCCCTGGCCCAGCAGGCCAGTATCCTGTTGTTGGACGAACCGCTGGCGGGCGTTGACCCGCCCAGCGAGCAGCTGATTCTCGATGTGCTCAAGCGGGAGCGAGAAGCGGGCAGGACCATTGTCATGGTGACCCATGACATGCCGGGAGCGCGCCGCTATGTGGACCATGTGGTGCTGATCAACCGCTTCATCCGCGGGGCGGGGTCCCCGGATGAAATGCTCAGCGACCGCAGGCTGGCCGAACTGGCGGTGAGCGCCCAGCCAGCGCCAGATTCCTTTACCTTGCAACAGACCAGTGCTCCTGCTTTGATGCCTCAATAACGGTCAATTTCAACATGTTAGATACACTGGATAGCATGGCCAGCGCGCTGATCGCTGGCCTGCTGGCGGCGCTGATGGTGCCCATCAATCTGTTACCCGACGCCATTTCCGATGCGTTTCAGTACGCCTTCATGCAGCGTGCGCTGCTGACCTCGATGCTGGTGGGCGCCATTTGCGGTCTGCTCTCCTGCTATGTGGTGCTCAAGCGCTGGTCGCTGCTGGGGGATGCGATTTCACATGCGGTGTTGCCTGGCGTGGCGATTGCCTACCTGCTGGGGCTGCCGTTTTTCATCGGGGCTTTCGTGACGGGGGCGCTGACGTCGTTGGGTATCGGTGCCATCGAGCGCCATACGCGCATCAAATCGGACGCGGCCATGGGTATCATGTTCACCGGCGCTTTTGCGCTGGGCATCGTGCTGATCAGCAAGATGGCCTCCAGCACGCACCTGATGCATATCCTGTTCGGCAACGTGCTGGGCGTACAGCAGTCGGCGCTGATGCTCACGCTGGCTGCCAGCGTCGTGGCGCTGCTGGTGATATGGCTCGCTTTCAGGCCGCTGATGCTCTATGCCTTCGACCCCACGCAGGCCCAGGCGCTGGGGTTCAATACCAGCGTCATTCATTACGGCCTGATTCTGCTGCTGACCCTGACCATCGTGGCAAGCCTGGAAACCGTAGGCATCATTCTGGTCGTTGCCATGCTGATCACCCCTGGCGCCACCGCCCACCTGCTGACCGACCGTTTCACAACGATGCTGTTGATTTCCACCAGTGTCGGTGTGGGCTCGGCGGTACTGGGGCTATGGCTCTCTTATGCCTTCGACGTGGCTTCGGGAGGCACCATCGTCCTGGTCGCCACCAGCTGCTTCTTCCTGGCGCTGCTGTTTTCTCCTCGGCATGGCGTGCTGATGCGGCGCTGGCGGCATCGCCAACTAGGACGTTAAGAGGATGCCCACCCGGTCACGATACAGGAGTAATCCACTATGCCAAGGACCTGGTGTTGTTGATTAGTGACCGGGGCTAGCGAAAGGCCAAATTGACCAAATAGCCGAGCACAGTTACGTATGCTCATTTCGGGGCGGACGCTGATGACCGGCTTGGTCATGATTTCGTACAGGCTGACGCGTTCTGTCGAGCGATTCGCCGCCAGTACCTTTTTGGCAATGTCCGTTGCGAGCACTATTCCATGCTCATCGGTTGCGTCACGTGGTTGTATGATCAAGACGTTAACGTTGTGTTTGCGCATCACGTCGATGCCTTCTGCAACCGTCAACAGGCCATCGACCAGCCTGTATTGTGAGTGCATGATCGTTTCTGCCGTTGGTATGGCACTTTGATGCTCTAACATGCTCACTCCCTGTCTGCTGGCTGACCAAGCACCTCGGTCAGTGATTTGATTTGATGCTGTACGCCCACGGCATCTTCAACGTCTATCTGAAACGCGATGCCAGTGCCTGGTGTCTCATCGAACTGACCTACCTCCGCGATGGACTCCAGAATGAGTCGGCTAATATGCTCTTCGGTCAGGAACAGGAGCACGTCCCGCTGAGCGGTGATTTCCATGCCAAAGATGCCGCGTGCTTTTTTGAGTCCTTCGCCCCTGGCATTATTGATGACGGTCGCTCCCGTTGCGCCCGCATCACGAGCCGCCTTGAGGACATCATCGGTCAAGTCGTCTTCAACCAGTGCTACGATGAGTTTAAAGCGCATTACGTTTTCCTTCGTTGGTTAACCTTACGCTGAGTCTGCGGTCTCTCCATTGAGCGATTTGGGCATAGCCCATCACCGTGATGATGGGAAACAGGCAGGCCAGCGCAATCATCCCAAAGCCATCCATGAGTGCGCTTCGCCCTGGAATAGAGGAAGCCAGGCCAAGCCCCAGAGCGGCGATAATAGGAACTGTTATCGTAGAAGTCGTCACGCCGCCGGAATCAAACGCGAGCGGAATAATGCTTTTTGGCGAGCGCAACGTTTGCAAGATCACCAACGTGTAGGCACCCAATACAAACCACTGTAGTGGCCAGCCCATGACAATACGCCAGGCCCCTAGCGTGATGCCGAAGGCCATGCCAAGTGCGACGGCGAGGCGCAATGTAAACGGTCGAATGGTGCCGCCGGATATTTCTCCAGCTTTGATAGACACTGCAATCAGCGAGGGTTCAGCGATGGTGGTGCTGGCGCCAATGGTAAAGGCAAAGATGTATACCCAGTAATAGTCGCTCCAGTGGCGCTGGGCGCCATCGGCGAGCCCGGGGAGAAAGTCAGCATTGGTCAGCTGGCCGGCCATGAGCTCTCCCATCGGAAACAGCGCTTGTTCCAGACCCACTAGAAAAAGTGATAATCCTACCCAAACCATGACAAAGCCCACGATGACTTGCGGCAGGCGTTTCACACGTTTGCGGATGACAAGATATTGAAAACCAAAAATAATCGCGGCGATAGGAAAGATATCGAGTAGCGTACTCCAGAGCGTAATAAGCAAATTCATGGATTGATCCCCTTGACCAAATCGAGTCCAAAAATGCCAAAGAGCAACACAAAAATAATCGGCATGACGGAGGCGAAGGCAATCAAGCCAAAACCATCCAGCATGGGGTTGCGGCCCTTGATACTCGAGGCGAGACCGACTCCCAGGGCCGTTACCAGCGGCACAGTAATCGTCGATGTTGTGACGCCCCCAGAGTCGTATGCAATACCGACGAGTTCGCTGGGTGCAAAAAGGGTCAGCAGCATGACCAGCGCGTAGCCGCCAATAATCATCAAATGCAGCGGCCAGCCCTTGAAGATGCGCAATACGCCAAGCATGACGGCGGTGCCTACCGAGCAGGCAACAACCATTCGTAGCGTGAAAGCAAACGAGGCTTGTGACTCACCGGTGTTGGCAATCAGGCCCCCTGCAGCAACCACCTCGCCTGCACGAGCAGCCACTGCAATCAATGCTGGTTCAGCCACGGTGGAGCCAAACCCCAGAGCAAATGCGAACAGCAGTAGCCAGGCGATCGAGCCCTTGGCGACAAAGGCTCGAGCGAGGTTTTCTCCTAAAGGAAAAAGGCCAAGCTCCAGCCCTTTGATGAATAGTGTCAGGCCTACCACTACAAACAACAAGCCTATGATCAAGTCCAGGAAAGCCAGGCTTGCGGGTAGCGGCTGACCGATCACGACCAGCTGAAAAAAGGCCATGACAGCCACGACGGGCAGCAAATCCCGGAGGCTGTCTTTAAATTGATGAAGCAGTGAAGTGACGATATTCATGAAGTCTGGGGAAGTCCGTAAACGTCAGGGCAATGACTTGATATTAATCAAATGATCATGAAGCAGGCCTGATATGGCGCAAGCTTTGGGTCGAAAATACCGTTCAACACAAACGACTGCCCATCAACAGCAGGCCCGCATCCAGCGAGTGCCACCCCCACCAGGCAAGGGCACTTCCCCCGGCGATGGCCAGCGCCCCCAGCAGCGCTAGCGAAAGAGTCTGTGGTGTCATGGTGTCACCTGCTTGGGAGTGGTGCGTGCCAGCGGTTTTTCGCTGATGAACCAGTGCAAGGCGGCGGCCACCACGGAGAGCACGATGGCGATTTGCCAGACGGTATCGTAATGACCGGTCATGTCATAAAGGTAGCCGCCTAGCCAGACGCCCATGAACGACCCCAACTGGTGGAACAGAAACACGATGCCGCCCAGCATGGAGAGGTGTTTGACGCCAAACACCGACGCCACGATGCCGTTGGTCAGTGGCACGGTCGAGAGCCACAGCAAGCCCATGGCGATACCAAACGCGTAGGCACTGTAGGCGCTGAGGGGTGCGACCAGAAACGCGGTGATGACCACGCCTCGGATCAGGTATAGCCAGCTGAGCAAGCGCGGCTTGGACCAGATTCCTCCCATCCAGCCTGCCGTATAGGTGCCCACGATGTTGAACAGCCCCACCAAGGCCAGAACGGTGGTACCCACTTGCACGGCAAGCCCGTTATCGAACAGGTAGCCCGGCAAGTGCACGGCAATGAACACCACCTGAAACCCGCACACGAAAAAGCCCAGGCAGAGCAGCCAGAAGCCTTTTTGCCCGGCGGCTTCGTTGAGCGCGTCGCGCAGGCTCAGGTCGCCCAGCGCATGGGGGCGTGGGCGATCCTTGAGCATGGCGCCCAGCGGAATCATCACGGCGGCAATCATGCCCATGGCCAGCAGGGCCGCCGACCAGCCCAGCCACTCGATCAGCCCCAGCGTGCCCGGCAGCATGGCGAACTGGCCAAACGAGCCCGCCGCACTGACGATTCCCATGGCCATGCTGCGCTTTTCGGCAGGCACCGCCCGCCCAACAGCGCCCAGGATCACCGAGAAGGTCGTGCCAGAGAGGCCGATCCCGATCAGCAGGCCAGCGCTCAGGGTCATGCCCAACGCGCTGGTGGAAAGACTCATGAAGCACAGCCCCAGCACGTAGAGCACGCCCCCGGCCACGATGATTCTGGCCGCGCCGAAGCGGTCTGCCAGCGCGCCGGTGAAAGGCTGTGCCAGGCCCCACATCAAATTCTGAATGGCCAGCGCCAGGGCAAAGACCCCGCGCCCCCAGCCAAGCTCACTGCTCATGGGTTCGAGGAACAACCCGAAACCGTGGCGCAGCCCCATCGCCGTAGAGATGATGAGGCTGGCCAGAAGGATCAGCAGCAGGGAGGAGTGTCGTGTAAGGGCCATGACGGGTCTCGTTGTTGTTCGCTGGTTAACACGTTAACCAACTATCGCATGGCTTACGCGGCTTTAGAAGCTTCCAAACAGCGTGCCCAGCGTAATCACGCTGATCAACGCAAAAATCGGCAGCACGATAGTGACCATGGCCACGTTGGCATAGGACTGGCGGTGCGTCAGCCCGCAAATGGCCAGTAGCGTGATCACCGCCCCCGAGTGGGGAAGCGTGTCCATGCCACCCGCGGCCAGGGTGGCGACACGGTGCATCAGTTCGGGATTGATGCCTGCCTGCTGCGCCATGGCCAGGTATTCATCACCCAGGGTTTGCAAGGCAATCGACAGGCCGCCCGATGAGGAGCCGGTAATGCCTGCCAGCACGCTCATGGCCAACGCTTCGGAAATCAGCGGGTTGCCGGAAACGTTGAGCACGGCATCACGGATGATCATGAAGCCTGCCAGGCTGGCAATCACTGCCCCATAGCCCACTTCGGAGGCGGTATTGAAAATCGGCAGCAGCGAGCCAAAGCAGCCCTGGTTGATGGTGTCTTTCAAATCTTTCCAATGGTTCCAGCGGGTAATGATCAGCCATGCCGAGGCGCTCAGCAGCGAGATCAGGATCGCCCACAGGCCAGTCTGGCGGCTGGGGGTGATGTTCTCGAAAGCATCGCTGATATAGCTCAGATCCATGGCGGGGAAAACGCCATAGGTAAACAGCGCGTTCAGGCCGATGACCATGATCAGAGGAATCAAAGCGACTGCCAAGGGGAGCGTGGAGGCGGGCGTGTCGTCCTGCCGGGGGGCGACTTCACGCTCGGTATGCGTGCCGTAGCCTTCGCCGTTGGCGGCTGCCTTGCGAACCCTGGACTGCAGATAGTAGGTGCCCAGGCCCAGCATGATAAGCCCGGCAATGATGCCCAATCCGGGAGCCGCAAAGCTGTTGGTGCCAAAGTAAGGAATGGGAATGGCATTCTGAATGGCTGGGGTGCCTGGCAGGGCCGTCATGGTAAAGGTAAAGGAGCCCAGCGCGATGGACGCAGGTATGAGCCGCTTAGGCACATTGGCCTGACGGAAGAGCTCACGGCTGATGGGATAGATGGCAAAGGCCACCACGAACAGTGACACGCCACCGTAGGTCAGTACGGCACAGGCCATGACCACGGTCAGCACCACGTGATGCGTGCCCAGCCGCTTGACGATACCGTTGGAAATGGACTGCGCGGCACCGGAGTCGGCCATCAGTTGGCCGAACAGGGCGCCCAGCAGGAACAGCGGAAAGAACTGAGTGACGTAGTTACCCAGCGCCCGCATGAAGGTGTCGGTGTAAATGGGCAGCAGCAGGCCGCCATCACCGGAAAGCAGGACTGCCAGCGACGCCATGAGCGGTGCCAACAGCAGCACTGAGATGCCTCTGTAAGCCAGTAACATCAGCAGTATCAGGGAAATGAGAATGGCGAAAATGTCCATGCAGGCTCCTAAGACATTGTTAAATTAGCAGTGCCGGTCATCAATGAAGGTCCCGATACTAGGAGGATTGTTGCATAGCAGCAAGAGCGCTGTGACTAAAGTCTTAGCCGCTGTGCCAGCGTACTCGGGGATCAGATAAGCCTGATGAAGGGCGCGCTATCTGCTAAAATCCGCCGCCTGGTTTTAAAGGCATGGTTTAAAAACCTGGTTTTAAGGGCCTGGTTTCAAGAACTTGGTTTTAAGAACCTGGTGAAGACTTCGTATCAAAGACGTTCCATTAGCTCTGGATATCTCCATGAATGCAGTCATTCTTGCAGTGCTCGTGATGGTGACGCTGTCACTTCTTCGTGTGTCGGTGGTGTTTGCCCTGGTGGTAGGGGCCCTGGTAGGAGGGCTGGCGGGTGGACTGTCGCTGGATGACACGCTCAGCGCTTTCAATGATGGTGTGGGAGGCGGTGCCCAGGTGGCGTTGGCCTACGCCACGCTGGGGGCCTTTGCGGTCGCTATTTCTCGCTCCGGCCTGCCGGATTTGCTGGCCACGCGGTTGATCAAGCTGTTGGGTAAGGAGGCCACGGCAGCGCATCAGGCGCGGGTGAAAATGCTGCTGCTGGGCGCCGTGTTGCTGGTGGCGATTTCTTCTCAAAACGCCATCCCGGTGCATATTGCGTTCATTCCCGTCCTGATTCCGCCGCTGCTGGTGGTCATGAACCGCTTGCAGCTGGACCGCCGCGCGGTTGCCTGTGCGCTCACTTTTGGTCTGACGGCACCCTATATGCTTCTGCCAGTGGGCTTTGGGGCCATCTTCCTGAACGACATACTGCTGGCCAACCTGAATAGCGCAGGGGCGGCGGCGGGGCTCGACATCACTCGGGGCATGGTGCCCATGGCCATGGCGATCCCCGTGGGCGGAATGGCCATCGGGCTGGTCGTCGCCCTGCTGTTCAGCTATCGCGGTCAGCGCCACTACGCCGCCAAGCCGCTGGCCGCACCTGCGGGTGAGCAGGCGCATACGCCCGCCGAGCCTCATATGCTGGGGTTGGTCATGTCGGGGGTCGCCATCGTGGCTGCGCTGGGCCTGCAGCTGTATACCGGTTCCATGATCGTGGGCGGCCTGGTGGGCATTGGCCTGCTGTCATTGGGGGGGATTTTCAAATGGCGTGAGGCCGATGATCTGTTCACCAGCGGCATGCGCATGATGGCACTCATCGGTTTCATCATGATTTCAGCGGCAGGCTTTGCCGAAGTGATGAAAGCCACGGGGGATATCGAGGCTCTGGTGGCGGGCGCCTTCGAGCTGTTTGGTGACAATCGCGGCCTGGCTGCGCTGGTCATGCTGCTGGTGGGGCTGTTCATCACGCTGGGCATTGGTTCATCGTTTTCTACCATTCCGATCATTGCCGCCATTTTCGTCCCATTGGCGATTCAGTTCGGGTTTTCGCCCATGGCCACCGTGGCCTTGGTGGGCACCGCGGCGGCATTGGGCGATGCTGGCTCACCGGCATCGGACTCCACTTTGGGGCCCACTGCCGGCCTGAACGTGGACGGCCAGCATGACCATATGTGGGATAGCGTCGTGCCGACCTTCCTGCACTATAACCTTCCGCTGATTGCGTTTGGTTGGCTGGCGGCCATGTCGCTTTGATCTGCGCATCATCCGAAAAAGGCCGCCAAATGGCGGGCGGCCTTTTTTGTCTGGCGGTTGGCGTGCGCTGCTTACTGTTTGGGCAGGTGTGCCTCGAAGGCGCTCAGTAGCCCGCGGAGTAGCGATAATTCCTTGCGGCTTGGCTGGGCACGTGAGAACAGTGCCTGCAACTGCTCTTCGGTGCGTGCGTGAGGCTGGGTCAAAAAACCGCTCTCGTGCATGAGCCGACCCAGGTGTTCCTGGAAGTAGCCAAACTGTTCGCGACTGGGCGGCGCCGCTTCCAGGGGCCGTTGATAGACGAAATCACTGTCGTCGCGCCGTCGCCAGGCGCGATGCACTTCATAGGCAAGAATCTGCACGGCTTGCGAGAGATTCAAAATGCCGTAATCCGGATTGGCCGGTATGCTGACCTGGTGGGTGCAGCAGCGGATCTCGTCATTGGTCAGGCCGGAACGCTCGCGGCCAAACACCAGCGCCACGGGGGCTTGATGGGCATTGGCAATGACCTGATGTGCCATGTCATCCGGTTCGTCGAAGTGGGGGAGCGGCATGCTGCGTAATCGGGCACTGGCCCCGACCACTTGAACGCAGTCCTGCAGGGCGTCTTCCAGGGTGCTGACGCAGCGCGCGTTGTCCAGCACATCGGTAGCGCCCGCCGCCAGTCGAGTGGCCTCTTCGTCAGGAAAAGCACGTGGGTTGACCAGCACCAGCTGGGTCAGGCCCATGGTTTTCATGGCGCGGGCGGTGGCGCCAATATTGCCGGGATGAAAGGTGTGTACCAGCACGATACGAATATTGGAAAGCACGGGACGTCGAACCTGAAAGCTGCCAAGAAGAAAGGGGATGGTAACACGCAAAGAACCCCGCCGAAGCGGGGTTCTGAAGGACGTTTTACGTCAGAGCGAGGTGGTGGGGCTCACATCATGCCGCCCATGCCACCCATTCCGCCCATGCCACCCATGTCCGGGGCAGCTTCTTTCTCTTCCGGGTCGTCGGCGATCATGCACTCGGTGGTGATCATCAGGCCCGCAACGGAACCGGCAGACTGCAGCGCAGTACGGGTCACTTTCGCAGGGTCGAGTACACCCATTTCGAACAGGTCGCCGTATTCGCCGGTCTGTGCGTTGTAGCCGAAGTTGCCTTCGCCATCTTTCACACGGTTGATGACCACCGCAGACTCTTCACCGGCGTTGGTGACGATCTGACGCAGCGGCGCCTGCATGGCACGCAGGGCCATGTTGATGCCGTGGTTCTGGTCTTCGTTGTCACCGGTCAGGCCTTGTACCTTGGCCATGACGCGTACCAGCGCCGTGCCGCCACCAGGTACCACGCCTTCTTCGACGGCTGCGCGAGTAGAGTGCAGCGCGTCTTCGACACGTGCTTTCTTCTCTTTCATTTCGACTTCGGTAGCTGCGCCTACGCGGATAACGGCAACGCCGCCTGCCAGCTTGGCAACGCGCTCTTGCAGCTTCTCTTTGTCGTAGTCGGAGGAGGTGTCTTCGATTTGCGCGCGGATCTGATTGACGCGTGCTTCGATATCACCTTCTGCACCAGCACCGTCGATGATGGTGGTGTTCTCTTTGGTCATGGTGATGCGCTTGGCAGTACCCAGGTGATCCAGGTTTGCCTGCTCGAGGGTCAGACCGACTTCCTCGGAGATGACCGTGCCGTTGGTCAGGATAGCGATATCCTGCAGCATGGCCTTGCGACGATCACCAAAGCCGGGTGCCTTGGCAGCCGCTACCTTGACGATGCCGCGCATGTTGTTGACCACCAGCGTGGCAAGCGCTTCGCCTTCGATGTCTTCGGCGATGATGGCCAGCGGCTTGCCTTGCTTGGCAACACCTTCCAGCACCGGCAGCAGCTCGCGGATGTTGGAGATTTTCTTGTCGACCAGCAGGATGTAGGGGTCTTCCAGCTCGACCGCCATGGTGTCCTGATTGGTGACGAAGTAGGGAGAGAGGTAGCCACGGTCGAACTGCATGCCTTCGACGACTTCCAGCTCGTCTTCGAAGCCGCGACCTTCGTCAACGGTGATGACGCCTTCTTTACCTACTTTCTCCATCGCTTCGGCAATGATCTCGCCAATGCGCTTGTCGCCGTTGGCAGAGATGGTGCCTACCTGAGCGATGGATTTGGTGTCGGTGCAGGGCACGGACATGGCCTGAATTTCCTTGACGGCAGCGGTGACCGCCTGGTCGATGCCGCGCTTCAGGTCCATCGGGTTCATGCCAGCCGTCACGCCTTTCAGGCCTTCTGCAACGATGGCTTGGGCCAGCACGGTAGCGGTAGTGGTACCGTCACCTGCGGCATCAGACGTCTTGGAAGCGACTTCCTTGACCATCTGAGCGCCCATGTTCTCGAACTTGTCTTTCAGTTCGATCTCTTTGGCGACGGAAACACCGTCTTTGGTGACGGTCGGGGCGCCGAAGGACTTGTCCAGCACCACGTTGCGGCCTTTCGGGCCTAGCGTGACCTTGACGGCGTTTGCCAGGATATCTACACCACGCGCCATGCGTTTACGAGCGTCATCAGAGAACTTAACTTGCTTAGCAGCCATGTTCGTTACTTCCTAAATTGAAATTGAAATTGAACGATGAACGTAAATGGGTAGCCGAGGCGTCTTAGCCTTCAACGACCGCCAGGATATCGGCTTCACTCATGATCAAAACTTCTTCGCCGTCGATTTTTTGCTTCTCGACGCCGTAGCCGTCCTTGAAAATCACCGTGTCACCCACTTTGACATCCAGCGGGCGAACGTCGCCGCTTTCAAGAATGCGACCATTACCAACTGCCAGGATTTCGCCACGCGTGGGCTTTTCCTGTGCATTGCCCGGAAGCACGATGCCGCCAGCGGTTTTCTGCTCTTCTTCCACGCGACGGATCACAACGCGATCGTGCAAAGGACGGATATTCATGCTCACGTTCTCCTGAGTAGTGTCAAAGCCCCTTGGGGCCATTAGCTTGAAGGAATTTCCGTGGGCAGCGCCCGCGGAAAGCGAAGGCCTGTTGCCTTCATGTCAATGGTAACGCCATCAGGCATTACCGAAGTTGTGTGCTGACTCAAAAGTGGGGGCTGGTCACTGCCTTTCAAGGGGGGCGCTATAAAAAAATTGCGGATTATCAGTGCGCCTAACCCGCTTCTGTTCACTGCCTGCGAGAAGACTCATCCTTGCTGATGAAGTCTCCTTCCAGCGGCCCCTCCGAGGAGGACGAACCAGGCTCGTGCTGATGGGGTGGCTCACGCTCTGGGGCCGGGCCTTGACGGGTGGCCAGCGAGGCCTTGACGCCTAGCCAGGCCATCAGCTTCAACAGCAGCTGCCGCGCGCTGGGCAGCAGGCACGCAATGCCCAGTGCATCCGAGAGAAAGCCGGGCGCCAACAGCAGGGCGCCACCGAAAATCAGGGCCGCACCTGTGAGCACTTCCTGGGAGGGGATTTCTCCCATCTGCATACGCTGGCGAGCACGCGCCAGGGTGGAGACTCCTTCCTTGCGAATCAAGTGCAGCCCGATAAACCCTGTGCCTAGCACCAGTACCAGCGTCGCCAGAAGCTCGATCCGGCTTCCCACGGTAAAAAGAAGCACAAAGTCCAGTAGCGTGAATAGGGAAATAAAGAGAAGAATGGGCATGAGCGACTCCAGTACAGACGTAATGAGTCAATATGGTGTCAGAATTATAAAAAACAATCTGCATTGCCTGCAGTGAGCGCAAGCGTTGGCCGAGTCGATTTTTTGCTGACGGCTATCTATGCTGCAATGCACAACCCCTGGTTTCGAAAAGGAGAGACGCATGCAGTTGAATGAGCAAGTGGTGGCGATTACCGGAGGCGCCCGCGGGTTGGGGTTTGCCATGGCAAAACATCTGGGCGCACAAGGGGCGCGTCTTGCCCTTCTCGACATGAGCGGTGAAGCGTTGGACGAGGCCGTCTCGAGCTTGTCGGCGGCCGGTATCGAAGCGCAGGCGTTCGTGACCAATGTGGCAGATGAAGCCTCGGTGCAGCAGTCTTTTGCAGACATTGCCAAGCGCATGGGCGCGGTAAGTGGCTGTGTCAACAACGCCGGTATTACCGATGACAGCCTGCTGGTGAAAGCCAAAGAGGGGGTAGTGGAAAAGCGCATGTCGCTGTCTTCCTGGCAGCGAGTGCTGGATGTCAACCTGACAGGCGTTTTCTTGTGTGGCCGAGAAGCGGTCACCCAGATGATCGAGGCCGGTCAGCCGGGTGTTATCGTCAATATTTCGAGCATTTCACGTGCGGGCAACATGGGGCAGAGCAACTATGCGGCTGCCAAGGCAGGCGTACACGCGCTGACGGTGACCTGGGGCAAGGAGCTGGCCCGCTATGGCATTCGTACTGGTACCGTAGCACCGGGTTTCATCGAGACCGATATGACGGCCTCCATGCGACCCGACATGCTGGAACGCATTGCCAGCAGCGTGCCGTTGAAGCAGCTGGGGCAGCCCGAACATATCGCGCGCAGCGTCGCGTTCATTTTCGAAAATGACTACTTCACGGCCCGGATCATCGAGTGCGATGGGGGGTTGAGGCTTTAGAGCGAGGCGCTCGGGGTGGTGGCGGGTGTGGCCATCGCCCCTGAGCCTGCAAAACGCTAGAAGTGGAAATAGTTGCGATGTATTTCACGCTGAAAATACATCTCGAGGCGCAGTGTCATGGCCCACCGAGGCTCGTAACTGTCTTCTCGCTGGAAATGCAGCTCCGGTATGACGTCGCCAAACAGAATGCCTTTGTGAATGTCTCGACGGTAACGCGTCTGTAGATAGTAATTGGTTATATGCGGATTGGAGGCACTTTCGCCGATTGCCAGGGCTGAGTAACGTAGTGCGCTGCGCCGATTAAGTCGCTGATTCAACTGGGCTACTTCACTGAATTCCAGCGTATCTTCCTCTTCCCGCCACTGCAGCGTGCTGATGAAACGCAGGTGGAGATCGTCTGCCAGGGGGCGGCCAATGTCCCAGGAGGTACGTGCTGAGTAGCCTTCATTATTGAACCAGGAAACGCGGTTGTAGGACTCAAGCTGCCAAGGCCCGTCGCCTATATCCCACAGCCGTTCACTGGTGAATCGGACGTAGGGATCCAGTGGCATGCGCAGCCTTATACCTGCACCCACCCGGTTGCTCCAGTTTTCGCGTTTGTCACGCCGTTCCAGCCAATCAAACCCAAAGGTGGAGGTGCTGCGATCACGCTGGTCGTTATACAGACGGCCTGATCCCTGGTCTGCCAGAGTGCCTTGAGACTCTTCAGGATCACTCTCGATGATCAGTCGCAAGCGATCTTCCGTGGTCGGCAGGTCAATCCGGTAGCGCAGGCTGATGTCGCCACTGGTGCCGTCACCCTCCATCCAGTCCAGCTCTTGCCCCAGTCGTAAGTAAGAGTCGTTGTGCGCCGTAGCCGAGTCGTCGCCACCAAAAAAGGCATCGATGTTGCGAGAGGTGTTATCTACCCAGTCTCCAACGCGGGCACGAAAGGGTTCGACCCGCTCTTCGGCCCACTCGGGCAAATCGCTGTCCGTTTCATCAGCAAGCAGACAAGTGGGCGTAAGTATCACGCTCAAGCACATGGTGGCAACGGTGAATTTCATCATTGGCTTCCCTGTTCATTATCGATTGAGTGCCTCATTGCGCTTTGTGCAGCTCAATCTCTTTTGCCCACTCTACAACGCGTTGACGGTCACGGCGACTGTTCATGCGCTGCGTATCCAGGTGAACCGGCACCAGTTGGCGTGTTGGCTCTGCCTGGAGCGAGAGGTGGAAGCGTCGGGCAGCCCCTACCGGCATGTCCTCCGAGCCATAAATGGCGATGACGCGTATCTCCAGCATCAGCGTCTGCTCCTGCAGTAATGCGTCATCCAGCTTCCAGTAGCGCGCCAGTTGCTGGACGATCGAGCCAAACGTTTGAATATGCAGGTAGTCGCCAGAGGGCAAGGGGCCTTGATGGGTGCGATAGCAGGCTTCGTTTTCCTCGCCACTTTGCTGCTGATACTCGACGATATCCAAAGGGTAGGCGCCTTCAGGGGTATGAAGCACCGCCACGAGATGCTGGATATAAATTGCTTCGCTGCTCATGTTGCTGATCAGGCAAAGCGCGTCGGTGCCTACTCCCTTGCCACGATTGACGATGATGCGGGGTCGTCGTTGACGAACGTAACCGTTGTAGAGCAGCTGCGCGTAGAAAAGCCAGACGAACAGAGTGCACACGCTGGCCACGGCAGAAATAGCTTGAGCGTGATCATTGAGCCATTGCATAGGTTGAGATCCTTCTCAATTGCCATCATGAGTCAACTGCAAAGATAGCGGAAGATGAACTGCATGCCAGCAGCAATCAATAATAGAGGGCTAGAAACAAAAAAATTCGGTTAGCATGGCGCTACCGAATTCTTGATCTTGCGCTAGTGGTAAAGAGTACCACACGACAAGTTGTGATTGGTGCGGATGGGGAGACTTGAATTGTCTTTATTAATCAATATGTTGCGGCGATAAATTTGGTTAGGCATACAGGTAGGCATACAGAAAAACCGGCGCTGCCATGAAATGACAATTTGTAGCCCAGGCCTCACGCCTGGGCTCTCTTGTGCGCCCGGCACGGGCGCACTCCTGGAGGTGCAAGTCCTCCCGTAAGCTGGCCACAGCGAACGAAGCGAAGCGCAACTGCGGAAGGGTGACCAACCGTGGGAAGGAAGCGTGGAGCGTAAACCGCGAGCCGATGAACAAGAACCGGATAGGAGGCGCTGCCGAGCAGGGCGAGCGGGCAAGAAGCCGCGAAGCTCTTGTGGCCAAGGCGACGTAGCGTATATCCGGCGGTTGTGCGGTGAAGGAGTGTGTCCTTACCCGGGGAGATCTCGCCTTATGCCTGAAAGGGCAACGTGACCCCACGGAGCGAGAAGTCAGCAGAGGCCGTAGTAGCTCCTCGTCTTTTTTTTTGGAGCAAAGGGCTGAACGAGAAGGAGCGTCAAACGTCTTGTCGATGAGATCAGTAATGCATCAGATGCCCGCGACTGCGGGGCGGGAGAAGGCATGCCAAGGTGAAGCCTTGTCGTCCTGCTCCAGCGATGAAACTGGCCTCCCGCGACAAGTGTCGGAGGACGCAGGGCAAGGTCTGCTTGAGCGGGCCTTCGCAAGAGAGAACATGCTACGTGCATGGAAGCGCGTGCGTGCCAACAAGGGAGCAGCAGGCATCGATGGTCTGGACATTGCTCAGACCGCCGAGCACCTAAGGTGGGCCTGGCCCGATATTCGACAGCAGCTTCTTGCAAGTCGATATTATCCTCAGCCTGTCCGCCGAGTGGCTATTCCGAAGCCAGATGGAAGCGAACGAGAACTGGGGATACCCACCGTGACTGACCGTCTTATCCAACAGGCACTGCTGCAAGTTCTACAACCGCTGATCGATCCTACTTTTAGCGAGCACAGCTACGGCTTCCGTCCGGGCCGCCGTGCCCATGATGCCGTACAAGCTGCTCAGCGCTTCGCCCAACAGGGTTACCACACGAGTTATAGTCAAATCTGGTGGATGGCGGTCAGGCGACAGTCCTGTCTGACTGATCGGTTACCTGCTCTCCATCCTGAAACCGGACGTTGTTCACGACCAGTTCCAGCTTGCTGAACCCCTTGATGCGCTTCCAGCGCTTCTCGGCGCTCTGGAGCAGCTTGAAGACCATCGCCAGGGTCGTCGCTCGGGAGCCGCAGTTCCGGCTCCGCTTGCTCCGCAGGCGCACCGTGGCGAAGGTCGACTCGATCGGGTTAGTGGTGCGGATATGCACCCAGTGCTCTGCCGGGTAGTCGTAGAACGCCAGCAGCTCGTCCCGATCCTTGGCCAGGCAGGCCATCGCCTTGGGGTACTTGGCCTCGAAGCGTTTCAGCGTGCGATCGAAGGCCTTGTACGCATCAAAGCGGGTCTCGGCCATCCAGATGTCATGGAGGTCGGCCTTGACCTTGGGCTGTACCGACTTCGGCAGCTTGTTCAGCACGTTAGCGGTCTTGTGGACCCAGCAGCGCTGATGGTCGGTCTCTGGGTAGATCTTGCTCAAGGCCGCCCAGAACCCCATGGCACCGTCGCCCACCGCCAGCGTGGGAGCCTGGGTCAGACCACGCTCTCGCAGACCTGTCAGCAGGGTCTCCCAGCTGTCCGCCGACTCGCGGAAGCCGTCCTCGACGGCCACCAGCTCCTTGCGGCCCTGCTCGGTGACCCCGATGATCACCAGCAGGCACAGGCGGTCATCCATGCGCACGTTGCTGTACACCCCGTCGGCCCACCAGTAGACGTAGCGACGGTCGGCCAGGTCTCGCTTTCGCCACTCGGCATGCTCGTCCTCCCACTGCTTCTTAAGCCGTGACACGGTGTTGGCCGACAGGCCCTTGGCCTGGTCGCCCAACAGCGCCGCCAGGGCTTCCTGGTAGTCGCCGGTGGAGATTCCCTTCAGGTAGAGCCAGGGGATCAGCTCCTCGATGCTGCGGGCCCGCTTCAGGTAGGAGGGCAGCAGGCTGCTATTAAAGCGAGCGCCTCCACCGCTGCGGTCTCGCACCTTGGGCACCTGCACGCTGACATCCCCGATGCCAGTCTGGACCGTACGCTCGGGCAGGTACCCGTTGCGGACCACGGCCTGGCGGCCATCGTCGAGCCGATGATCGGCATACTGCGCCAAGAAGGTAGCCAGTTCGGCCTCGAAAGCCTTGGCAATCAAGTCACGGGCGCCTTGGCGCAGCAGCTCGTGCAGCGGGTCAGCGACCTGGGGTTCTGGTTGTGAAAGAGCCCGGAGGGTAGAATCGGTCATGGCGTATCCACTCTGTTGGTTGAGATCTTGGTCGTGATCAATCAACAGGATACGCCACCCTTCCTATCTCCTCCCATACACCAGACTTGAGCTTAACTCGCAGAGGCGGAGTTGGCCTCTACCCTTGATCAGGGGCGGGGAGATAATCGGCGCATCGCCGAGATGGAGCTTGAGAATGCTGCGGCTCGCCATGAAGCTCTGTTG
>NZ_BMXN01000020.1 GCF_014651775.1 Vreelandella hamiltonii | reverse complement strand
TGTTGGGCATGGCACTGTCTGGGTGAATGGCGATAATGGCTATATTGCCATGCAGGTCAGTGGGTTAGAAGTGCTTCCGGGGGCCGGTCTCACGGATTCAGGTAAGAGAAAGACGATAAAGCTTGTAGGAAATACGCTACTTCAATGTAAGTTTTATCTTATATGTAATATTGAAAATGAACTTTGTGTGGTTGTGTAATGCGATGGCGTTAAAGAGTAATGGGAGGTGTTGATAAGCAATGAACGTTTGGTGAAGCAATGCAACGCCGTTTTGCGGCATGATCAACGAGCGGCCCCATTTCCTGACAGAGAAGAGGGCCACTCATGCTTGTTCACCGTCAGCGCGTGGCTGCACTCAAGTCGCTGTCGCCTTCGTAGGTCAGGTTGGTTTCCCAGCTTTCACTGCTGACGGCAATGGCGGCGTGAATGCCTGCGCTATCACCTGCCTTGAAGGCCTTGTAAATCGCTTTGTGGTCTTTCAAGGCAGTTTCAGGAAGAGAGCGCATGGATGTTTCCAATGCTGCTTCGATCAGTTGCAGCAGCGTTTCTCCCACTCGAATCGTCATGGGATTATGGGTGCTGTGCAAGATGGCGCGATGGAAGGCAATGTCGTGTCGTGACGTTTGCTCGCCTGCTCGGATGGCTTCTCCGCACCGCCATCGGGGTGGCGACGCTGCCCGGCAATGCTGCGGTGGAAGTCGAAGCGATCTTTGAAGTGCGCTAAGTACCCCTTCGGAGGAGAACGCATGCAGGATTCAGTGATTTTTTTACCGTTACGTGAGCAGCGCGCGCGCCTGCGGGCTGGCACTCTCACCGCCACCGAGCTGGCCGAGGCTGCGATAGCGGCTTACCACCAGCGCGGCCAGCACGACCATGCCTATCTTACCTGGAACGGAGAGCAGGCGCTGGCGATGGCAAAGGCGGCCGATGTCGTGCTGGCACAGGGGGGCGATGCGGGGGCGCTCATGGGGATGGCGGTATCGATCAAGGATATCTACGCCGTGAAAGGGCTGCCGACGTATGCAGGCTCGGCCCAGCAACTTCCCAAGCGCTGGGAGCATTCAGGCCCGGTGGTGAGTGCGTTGCTGAAGCAGCTGCCTTCCGTCATGGGTAAAACCCATACCGTCGAGTTTGCTTTTGGCGGGTTGGGCACCAACGCCCATTGGGGAGCCCCGCGCAACCCCTGGGACGCGATGGCTCACCGCACGCCCGGCGGCTCCAGTTCCGGGGCGGGGGTGTCGCTGGTGGGAGGCACCGCCAGCCTGGCATTCGGTACGGATACCGCAGGCTCTGTACGTATCCCTGCTGCCATGACCGGCGTCGTTGGGCTGAAGACCACTGCCGGGCGCTGGTCCACGGAGCAGATCGTACCGCTCTCCAGCACGCTGGATACCCCAGGGCTGCTGGCGCGCCGAGTGGATGATATCGCTTTTGCGTTCGATGCCCTCGACCCGCTCCTGAGCGGCAGCGATAGCGGTGTTCCAGCGACCCCCTGTCTGGCGGGCCTGACCTTTGGCGTGCCGGAAACGTTTTTCTGGGACGACTGCAGCCCCGGTATTGCGGAAACGGTGCGCGCTGCAATCAAGCGATTGGAAGCTGCCGGTGCTCGGATCGTGACGCTGGAGCTGCCCGGTATCGATGAGGCGTATGAATTGTTCAAGCTGGGCGGGGTGGCAGCTGCGGAGCTGGCAGCGTTCCTGAAGAGTGAGTTGCCCGAGATGATCGACTCCCTCGACCCCAATGTCGCGGCTCGGGTGGCGGCAGCCGATACGATGCCTGCCTGGGAGTATGTGCGTCGTCGCACGATCCTGGATTCGCTCTATCAATCTGCCGCTGCGCGTATGGCGGATGTGGATGCGGTGCTGACCCCCACCGTGGCGATTACCCCGCCTACCCTGGAGAGTCTGCAGCCCGAAGGCGCATACCCCAAGGCCAATATGCACGCCTTGCGCAATACGGTCATTGCCAACTTTCTGGGGCTCTGTGCCTTGACGCTGCCGGTAGGAAAAGACGCCGAAGGCATGCCGGTGGGCCTGCAAGTGCTGGCCGGGCCATGGCAGGACGCGAAACTGCTGGCCATCGGGCAGGCCATTGAAAACGAGCTGGGCACAGGTCTGGACATTCTTGGCCAGCCGCCCGCAGTGTGACGGCCGGAGCTAGGCTTTGTACGAAAAGTCGGCGAGCGATGGCCAGACAAGGCAAAAATCGGCGAAAAGACGGAGTTTACAAGGTGTAAATGAGTACTTTGATCGGACTCGCGCACGAGCCGATTTTTAACGCCGTATGGGCGAGCGTAGGCAGTTTTCGTACAAAGCCTAAGTGCTCCCGCCTACCTGCAGCGTGAACCCTACATCGTGTTGGCGGCGGTAGACGTTTTTACCGCTTAGCCTGCGGATCAGCTCTTTGGCGGCCAGCCGCCCCATCTCTTCTCTGGGCGACAGAATGGTGGTGAGCGGTGGGGTAACGTGTTGGCCAAGGGGCAGGCCGTTGAAGCCGGCAATGGCGATGTCGCCCGGCACATCGAGCCCCTGGCGCTGCGCAGCCAGCAGCGCACCGGCGGCCAGGTCGTCGTTGGCGAAATGGATGGCCTGGGTGCGCGGGTAATGCGCCAGTACCTGGGCCAGGCTGTCTGCGCCCGCTTGCAGGCTGCCCAGCGTGTCCAGCTCCACCAGCGAGGCGTCCAGGCCGTGGGCCGTCAACACCGCCTTGTGCCCTTCGTAGCGCATGCCCGCTCGGTAATCCTGAGACAAGCGTGCGCCGACATAGACAATATAGCGATAGCCTCTGTCGATCAGGTGGGTAGCCATGCAGCGCCCCGCCGCCACGTGGTCCAGACCGACGTTCAAGTCCATGCCCTTGCCCAGCTCCATCACCTCCATGATGGGATGATCCCAGTTGTTCAGCAGGGTCTGGCAGGCGTGGTTATGGCGCAGCCCTGCGGTAATCAGGGCCGAGCATGACCAGCCCAGAAAAGTGCGCACTAACTGATATTCGCGGTCCAGGTCATAGTCGGTGTTGCCCAGCAGTATCTGATACCCCTCGGCCTCCAGAGTCTCTTGCAGCCCCTTGATCACTTCCACGAACACGGTGTTGATCAGGGAAGGCACGATGACGGCGATCAGCCTGGAGCGTGAGGAAGCGAGGCTGCCCGCCACCAGGTTGGGCACATAGCCCAACTGTTCCACGGCATCGAGCACGCGCTCTCGGGTCTGGTCGCTGACTTTCTCGGGCGTGTTCAGCGCCCGTGATGCGGTGATCGGCGAAACACTGGCCAATTCAGCCACCTGGCTGAGGGTGATCTGGTCCGTGCGGCGGCGTGCTCTCGCTGGGCTGGAAGCATCTTTAGACATTGGTCGCACGTCCCTATCGTTCAGCTTGTGATGAGAGAAAGAATAATCTAAAACGAATGTTAGCGCTATCATGACAGCGCTAACATATGCCGCCGTGAGCATGCCCTTGCGACCACGGCGCGCGGAATGCAGAACGATGCTGCAGTCAAAACAATATTTAAAATAACAACAGTGAGGTAGCCGCCGGTGAGTCACGATACACAGCAATCCCCGTCAGTCGGTGTGATCGGGTTAGGTGCCATGGGAATGGGCACCGCTACGGCGCTGCTGGAGCGCGGCTTCAAGGTCATCGGGTGCGATATTTCAGCGGCTGCCCGCGAAGCCTTCATCGCGGCCGGTGGGCACAGCGTGGCCACGCCGCAAGCACTGTCGGGGTGCGAGGTGGTGCTGGTCATCGTGGTCAATGGCCAGCAGGTGGAAGACGTGCTGTTTGGCGAGCAGGGCGTGGTGCCCCACCTTGCGCCCGGGAGTGTGATCGTGCAGTGCGCCACGGTAGCGCCCAGTCAGGCCAGGCAACTGGGTGAACGGCTGGCCGCAGCGGGCATGGCGATGCTGGATGCCCCTATCAGTGGCGGTGCCGCCAAGGCCAGAAGCGGTGATTTATCAGTGATGGCCTCTGGCCAGCCGGACGTGTTCAAGAAGGCCCAGCTGATACTGGATGCCATGGCCGCCAAAGTGTATCGCCTGGGCGACGCGCCAGGGGTGGGGTCCAGCATGAAGCTGGTCAATCAGCTGCTGGCCGGGGTGCATATCGCCACTGCCGCCGAAGCCATGGCGCTGGGCATCCGCATGGGCCTCGACCCCGAGGTGATCTATGAGGTGATCACCCACTCGGCGGGCAACTCCTGGATGTTCGAGAACCGCGTACCGCACATATTGAGCGGCGACTACACGCCGCTGTCTGCCGTCGATATCTTCGTCAAGGACCTCAATATCGTCCACCAGACGGGCCGTGAGCTGTCACTGGCCACGCCGGTGGCCGCCAGCGCATTGCAGCAATTTACCGCGGCCAGCGGTGCAGGCTTCGGGCGCGAAGATGACTCGGCGGTGATCAAGGTCTATCAACGCCTGTCAGGCATCGCCTTGCCAGACGCCGCCAACGATGCCGAGGGGGCAGCGTCATGAACCACCCACGGGTCGTACTGGGCGCCATCGCCGACGACTTCACCGGCGCCACCGATTTGGCCAATAACCTGGTGCGCGGCGGCATGCGCTGCCTGCAGGTGATCGGCGTGCCGCAAGAAGCGGTGGACCTTCGTGACATCGATGCCGTGGTGGTGGCGCTCAAGTCGCGCTCCTGCCCGGTGGAAGAGGCCGTGGCCGACTCCCTGGCTGCCCTCGATTGGCTGCGCGCCCAAGGCGCCCGACAGCTGTTCTTCAAGTACTGCTCCACCTTCGACTCCACCGACGAGGGCAACATCGGCCCCGTGGCCGATGCCCTGCTGGAGGCATTGGGCGCCGCTCACACCGTGATGGTGCCTGCGTTTCCGGTCAATGGCCGCACGGTGTACCAGGGGCACCTGTTCGTCGGTGACCGTTTGCTCAACGACAGCGGCATGCAGCACCACCCGATCACCCCCATGCAGGATGCCGATCTGGTCCGCGTGCTCTCCCGCCAAACACCTCACGCCGTGGGGCTGACCAGCCGTCAGGTGCTGGCAAAGGGCGCTGAGTCAACCCGCTCTCATCTGTCGACGCTCGCCGAGCAAGGCGTACGCCATGTGATCTGCGACACCCTGGATGAGCAGGATTTGGACGTGCTGGCCGAAGCCACCGTCTCGATGGCGCTGGTCACCGGCGGCTCCGGCCTGGGCCAGGCGCTGCCCGCGCAGTACCGAGCCCAGGGCTGGCTGGAGACGATCACCGAACCGGGGCGTTTAGCGCCTGCGGCGGGCGGGGCGCTGGTACTGTCGGGTAGCTGTTCACGGGCCACGCTGGCGCAAGTGGCGGATTTCATTGCCAAGCATCCCGACGGCGGTTTCGCGCTTGACCCGCTGGCGCTGGCAGAGGGCGAGCAGCAACGCCAGCAGGCGCTTGCGTTTGCGCGGCAACGGCTATCCGACAACGCGCCGGTCTTGATTTACGCCTCCGCCGATCCAGAAAAAGTGAAAAATGCGCAAGCCTCGCTCGGCGTGGAGCGAGCAGGGCACCTTGTTGAAGAGGCATTAGGCCAGTTGGCGGTAACGCTGGTGCAGGAAGGCGTGGGCCGGTTATTGGTAGCGGGCGGCGAAACCTCCGGTGCCGTGGTCTCCGCGTTAGGCGTGACGACCCTGCGCATCGGTGAGCAGATCGACCCCGGCGTACCCTGGACCCAGACCCCGTGGCCAGGCCGCGAGGCGCCGCTCTCGCTGGCGCTGAAGTCCGGCAACTTTGGCGGCGTGGACTTCTTCACCCGGGCCTTCGAGGTGCTGGCATGAGCACGCCCCTTCGCCACCGACATCAGAACGCCCTGCGCGAGCAGATCAGCACGCTCGGTAAATCCTTGTTCGACCGCGGCCTGACCATGGGCTCCAGCGGCAACATCAGCGTGCGGCTGGACGATGGCGGCTGGCTGATGACCCCCACCAACGCCTGTCTGGGGCGGCTGGACCCGGCCCGTATTTCGCACCTGGACCCCAAAGGCCAACTGCTCAGCAGTGATGCGCCCACCAAGGAGCAGTTCCTGCACATGGCCATGTACGACGAGCGCCCGCAGTCTGGCGCCATCGTGCACCTGCACTCCACCCACTCGGTGGCGGTGTCGTGCCTGCCGGGGGTAGACCCCTGCGACTGTATTCCACCGCTCACCGCCTATTACGTGATGCGGGTGGGCAAGCTGCCGCTGGTGCCTTATCACATCCCGGGCGACCCCCAGTTGGGCGAGGCGGTACGGGGCCTGGCAGGCAAGCACAGCGCGGTGCTGCTGGCCAACCACGGCCCGGTGGTGGCGGGCAAGACCCTCGAAGCGGCGGTGTATGCCACCGAAGAGCTGGAAGAGACCGCCAAGCTGTACCTGCTGCTGCGAGGCGAGAACCCGCGCGGGCTGACGCCGGAGCAGGTTGCCGAGCTGGAAGCGCGCTTTCCCAGGGATTAATGACGCACTTGGACCCCTTTCACCAGGTACTGGATAACAACAAGAGCACGCCATGATTCGATTAGCCGCCAACCTCAGCATGCTGTTCAACGAACACGCCTTTCTCGACCGCTTTGCTGCTGCCGCCGAGTCGGGTTTCAAAGGGGTCGAGTATCTATTCCCCTATGCGTTTGCCGCGCGTGATGTGCAGCACGCGCTCAAGGATGCCCAGTTGGAGCAGGTGCTGTTCAATATGCCGCCAGGCGATTGGGACGCCGGTGAGCGTGGCCTGGCCAGCCTGCCGGGCCGGGAAGCCGAGTTTCGCGATTCGGTCACGGCGGCGCTGAGCTACGCCGAGGCGCTCGGCTGCCCGCGGGTTCATGCCATGGCGGGGCTGTTACCGGACAACGCCGATGCCGCGACCCAGGCAGAGCACCACGCCACGTATATCCGCAATCTGCGTTTTGCGGCGAACGAGGCGGCCAAAGTGGGCCGCGACATTCTCATCGAGCCGATCAATACGCGTGACATGCCGGGCTTTTTTCTCTCTCGCCAGGCCCAGGCCATGGCGGTACTGGAAGAGGTCGGTGCCAAGAATCTCAAGCTGCAGTTCGACCTTTACCACTGCCAGATCATGGAAGGCGACCTGATTCGCCATCTCGAACGCCAGTTCAGCGCCATTGGCCATGTCCAGATTGCCGGGGTGCCTGATCGTCACGAGCCCAATGTGGGCGAGGTGCACTACCCCGCCATTTTCGAACGCTTGAGCGCGCTGGGATATCGCGGCTGGGTTGGCTGTGAATACCGCCCACAAGCCGCCACCCGAGCGGGGCTGTGGTGGGGAGCACCCTGGGGGTTGACCCCACGCTGAGCACCACGCTGAGCCCCCCGGCCACCAACAATAACAACGCCATATCAGGAATCACATCATGCATATTGCCATCACCGGCGCAGCGGGTTTTCTAGGTCAGCGTCTTGCCCATCAACTGATCCAGCGGGGCGAGCTTCGCCAGCAGCCGATCACCCAGCTCACGCTGATCGATCAAGTGGAAGCCCCCGCGCCCGATGCAGGTAGCATCACCGTGTCCTCGTGCGCCGTGGACATTACCCAGCCCCAGGCCCTCGACGACGTGCTGGATCAGCGCCCTGACGTGATCTACCACCTGGCGGCCGTGGTGAGCTCCGCCGCCGAAGCCGATCTGGAGCTGGGCATGCGGGTCAACTTCGATGCCACCCGCGCCTTGCTGGAAGGCTGCCGCCTGCGCGGCCTGCACGCGACACGCTTGATCATGGCCAGCTCCGTGGCGGCCTACGGCGGGGCGCTGCCGGACGTGCTAGATGACATGACGGCCTTGCACCCGCAGAACTCCTACGGTGCCCAAAAGGCCATGTGCGAGCTGCTCATCAATGACTACAGCCGTCGCGGCGAGATCGATGGTCTGGTGCTGCGCCTGCCCACCATCGTGATTCGCCCTGGCCGCCCCAATGCGGCAGCCTCCAGCTTTGCCTCCAGCATCTTGCGGGAGCCGCTCAATGGCGAAACGACCATTTGCCCGGTGCCCACCACCCTTGAGATGTTCGTGATGTCGCCGGGCAAGGTGGTCGACGCGCTGGTGCATGGCGCCCAGGTGCCCAGCACAGCGCTGGCACCGTTCCGTGCCTTCATGCTGCCCGGCATCACGGTGAGCGTGGCCGAGATGCTCGATGCCCTGCGCAGCGCCGCAGGCGAAGACGCGTTCTCGCTCGTTCAGCATGAGCCCGACCCGCGCATCGAAGCGATTGTGGCCAGTTGGCCCGCACGCTTCGAAACCGCCAAGGCGCGCCAGCTCGGCTTTGTCGGTGACGACGACTTCACTCAGATCATCGAACGCTTCATGGCCGAGCAGCACCATGAACGCGCCTGATGTGGCTGCTTTTCCATCTGCCTGGCAAGGCAGGTAACCCATAGGAAGGCCTTGCGCCTTCTTGAAACACCCACCCTCACAACAACACCAAGAGGGATACATCATGACCAAGCGCTTCACCCGACATGCTCTCGTGACCGCCATGAGTGCCGTGGCCACCGCCAGCATCGCCCTGCACGCCCAGGCCGCCACCGATATCAGCCTGGGGCATACGCTCTCTTCTACCTCCCACTACTCGGTGGGCGCCAAGGCGTTCAAGGAGACACTCGAACGTTTATCCGACGGTGCCTTTACCGTCACCGAACACGCCTCCGGCTCCCTCGGCGGTGAGCGTGAAATGATCGAAGGGCTGCAGATCGGCACCGTGGATGTGGTGATCACCTCCAGCGGCCCGCTGGGTAACTTCGTACCCGAAACCTACGTGCTGGACCTGCCGTTCCTGTTCGAAAACTACGACCAGGCCCGCTGCGTGCTGGATAGCGAGATCGGTGACGAGCTGCTCGAGAAGATGAGCGACCATGACCTGGTGGGCATGGCCTGGTCGGAGAACGGTTTCCGCCATCTCACCAATAGCCAGCGTGAAGTCGCCAGCCCCGAGGATGCCAACGGCTTGCGGGTACGCACCATGGAAAACGCGGTGCACCAGGAAGCCTTCCGGCAGTTGGGCGCACGGCCCACTCCCATGGCCTTCCCTGAACTCTTCACGGCGCTGCAGCAGGGTACCGTCGACGGCCAGGAAAACCCGATCACCGTCATCGTGGCCACCAATTTCTGGGAAGTGCAGGACTACCTCTCCCTGACCGGACACGTCTACTCCCCGGCCATCGTGCTGGGGTCGCCGATCCTGCTGGATGGCTTGAGCGATGAAGAGCGTGACTGGTTCATGCAGGCGGCAGCGGCATCGGTGGACGCCACCCGTGAAGAGGTCTCGCGTCTGGAGCGTGAAGGGGTAGCGCTGCTGGAAGCCAATGGCATGCAGGTGAAAACCGATATCGATCCGGCACCTTTCCAGGCGGCCGTAGAGCCCGCCTACGAGATCTTCACGTCGCAGTACGGCAGCGAGATGCTCGAACGCATTCGTGAGAAAGCGGGCAGCTGCTGAGTACTGTCTTTACGCGCTTTCTCGACGAACTGTCTCGACGAACTGTCTTGACGAGCTTTTCTGACGCACTTTCTCAACGTCGGCCTCTGGCAGTGCCAGAGGCCATTCAAGCAGGGTGATCCTTTATGCTATCGGTCTTGCTCCGTATCGAGCATCAGTTAACCCGGCTGGCCCTGATGGTGGCGGTGCTGATGCTGGTGGTCTCGGTCACGCTGAGCTTCTATCAGGTGTTGACCCGGTTCGTGTTCAATGCGCCTTCCACCTGGACGGAAGTGGCATCCCGCGCCTCCATGATCTGGTGCGTGTTCATGGCCGCAGCGGCCACCTTCAGAGGTGGTTACATGATGGCGGTAGAAGTGATCTATAAATGGCTGCCGCGCCGAGGGCTGCTGTTGCTCGAAGTGGTCATCGTCGCCTGCTGTCTGCTGGTGCTGGGGGTGATGTGCTATTACGGCATCCTCATGACCCTGCGGGTCAGCAACCAGGTGATGTCGGGCATGAACATCTCCATGTCCTGGGCCTACGCCGCGATCCCGACCGGCGCGACCTTTGCCATGATCTCGGTGATGGCCAGGCTGGCCGCACAGCTCAGTGGGCGTGAGCCCGTAGGGCCGGAAAACAGTGAGGTGCTGCCGGAAGTTGCCATGCTGCAACCCGCCGAACAGCCGAACGCTGAACAGACCAACGCTGAACAGACCAACAAAGGGACGCCCCTATGAACATGGTGATTGGCCTGTCGCTGATTATTCTCTTCACCTTCGGCGTGCCCATTGCGATCTCCATCGTGCTGGCCTCCATCATCGGCATCGAGTTCTTCACCCGGCTGCCGCTGTTGCTGGTGCCGCAGCAGATGTTCATCGGGATCGACAAATTCCCGCTGATGGCCATTCCGTTTTTTATCCTGGCGGGTAACTTGATGGCCGCCGGGGGCATTTCCCAGCGGCTGGTGGATCTGGCCAAATCCATCGTCGGGCGGGTGCAGGGCGGGCTGGCCATGTCCTGCGTACTGACCTGCATGATGTTTGCGGCGGTGTCGGGCTCCAGCGTGGCCACCACCTTTGCCATTGGGGCCATTCTGATTCCGGCGATGGTCAAACATGGCTATCCCAAACCGCTGGCCGCTTCCATTCAAGCGTCATCGGCGGAGCTGGGAGTACTGATTCCTCCCTCCATTCCGCTGATTCTGTACGGCGTGAGTACCGATACCTCTATCGGGCAGCTGTTCCTGGCGGGGATTGGGCCAGGCATCCTGATCGGCGTGGCGTTGATCATCTTCCTCTACCTGTTCTGTAAAGTGCGTGGCTACGGCAAGGACGATTACAAGGACAGCACGGGTTTCATGACGTCATTGAAGCGTGCCTGGGTGGCGCTGCTGATGCCGGTGGTCGTGATTGGCGGTATCTACGGCGGGGTGTTTACGCCCACGGAAGCCTCGGCGGTGGCGGTGTTTTTTGCCCTTATCGTGGGGGCGTTCTACTACCGTGAATTAAAGTTGGCGGACCTGGGGCCTATCCTGCGCCAAAGCGTGATCTCCACGGCGGCCGTCATGTTGATCATTGCCGCTGCCGCGCTCTTCAGCTTTTTACTGAGCCGTACCGGGTTGCCCGCGCAAATTGCCACGCTGGTAACCAACACCATTGAAAGCCCGATGATGTTCTTGCTGGTGGTCAACGCGCTGCTGCTGATCGTCGGCATGTTCATCGAAACCTCGGCGGCGATCCTGGTGCTGGCACCCATCCTGACCCCCATCGCCATGCAGTTTGGCATCCACCCCGTGCACTTTGGCCTGGTCATGGTGGTCAACCTGGCGCTGGGCATGATCACCCCGCCGTTGGGCGTCAACCTGTTTGCCGCCTGTGCCGTGGCCAGGATCTCCATCGATCAGATGCTGCCGTGGCTGGTGCGTTTCGTGCTGGTGGTGCTGGCATGTCTGATGGCGATTACCTACATGCCATGGATTTCCATGGGACTGGTCAATCTCTTCTATGGTTAAAGGACCTGTGAGGTTAAAGGACCTGTGAGGTTAAAAGCGTGCGGGGATAGAAAACGTTCGGGATCAAAGAGCCGTCTGTATTAACCGTAATGACCACAATGACAATAAAAGGAGCCCCTGATGTCGCATACCATCGGCCTGCTGTCGCAGCAGGCGCTGATTGGAGGAGAGTGGGTCGATACCGCGCAGACCCTGCAAGTAGATGCCCCGGCCACGGGGGAGCCGTTGACCCGCATCGCCCGGTGCCAGGCCGAAGAGGTAGATGCCGCCGTGCAGGCGGCCCGCAAGGCCTTCGCCGGGGAGCTTGGGGAGTGGGCACGCTGGTCGGCGCGCCAGCGCGGTGAGTGGCTGCTGCGCTTTGCCGACGTGATCGAATCACAGCATGAGCAGCTGGCGGCGCTGGAGTGTGCGGATACCGGCAAGCCCATGACGCAGGCCAAGGGAGACATTGCCGCCTGTGCCCGCTATTTCCGCTTTTATGGCGGTGCCGCCGACAAGCTGCACGGTGAGACGATCCCCTTCGAGACGGACTTTGCCGTGATGACGCTGCGCGAGCCCTACGGTGTCTGCGCCCAGATCATCCCCTGGAACTACCCCGCCCAGATCTTTGGGCGCTGTGTCGCAGCGGCGCTGGCGGCGGGCAACACGGTGGTGCTCAAACCTGCCGAAGATGCCTGCCTGAGCGTCATGCGCCTGGCGGCGCTCGCGGTGAACCATGGGCTGCCCGAAGGCGCTCTGAACGTGGTGCCGGGGTTGGGCGTGGAAGCGGGTGCTGCGCTGGCTTCGCACCCCTGGATCGACCACCTCTCGTTTACCGGATCGCCTGAAACCGGTACCCGCGTGGCGCAGTTCGCCGCCCAGCACCATGTCCCGATTACCCTGGAGCTGGGTGGCAAGTCGCCGCAGCTGGTGTTTGCCGATGCCGACCTGGACGCCGCGCTGCCCGCCGTGGTGCGGGGCATCGTGCAGAATGCCGGACAGACGTGCTCGGCGGGTAGCCGACTGCTGGTGCAGCGGGAGATCGCCGATACGGTCGTTACGGCCCTTGCCCAGCGTTTTGCCGAGCTGCGCTGCGATGCGGGGGAAGCCGATGCCGACTGCGGCCCGCTGATCAACGAGCGTCAAAAACTCAAGCTGGAAGCCCGCCTGGCCGCCGCCGAAGCCGATGGCATCCAGGTGGCGGGGCAGGGGCAGTTGGCGCCGAGTGCGCCTGCCGGCGGGCACTTTGTGCTGCCACGGTTGCTGACGAACATTCCTGAGGGCCACGACGTACTGCGTGAGGAGCTGTTTGGGCCGGTACTGGTAGTGCAGGTGTTCGATGACGAGGCACAGGCTCTGGCGCTGGCCAACGCCACCGACTTTGGCCTGTGCGCCGGGGTCTGGACCCGTGACGGAGGGCGCCAGCTGCGCCTGGCCAAGGGCATTCGCAGCGGCCAGGTCTTCATCAACAACTACGGCGCGGCAGGCGGTGTCGAGCTGCCGTTTGGCGGGGTCGGGCGCTCGGGCCACGGGCGTGAAAAAGGCTTCGAAGGGCTGCGCAGCTATACCCGCATCAAGACCGTGGCCATCAAACATTGAGCGCTATCAACCATTGAGAGCTATCAACCAGGAGAGCACCATGACGACCGTTTATCGGGTAGGGCTTGTCGGCGTTGGCTTGATGGGCCACGGCATTGCCAGCAGCTTGCTGCGCGCGGAGCATTCGCTGTGTTTTCTGGAGCACGCGGGCAACCAGCCTGTGGAGGACTTGGTGGCGGCAGGGGCCGTGCCGCTGGCCAGTGGGCGGGAGGTTGCCCAGCAGGCCGATATCGTCATTCTGTGCGTGACCGGCTCACCGCAGGTGGAGGCCGTCCTGTTCGAACCCGACGGAGTGCTGGAAGGGCTGCGCCCCGGCAGCGTGGTGGTGGAATGCTCCACCGCCCTGCCCAGCTCGACGGCCCAGGTGGCGGCCCGTGTCGCGGCGGCAGGCGGGCGTTTCATGGACGCCGCCATGACGCGCACGCCCAAGGAGGCGGCCGAAGGGCGTCTCAACCTGATCGTCGGCGCGCCCACGCCGCTGTTCGAGGAGCTGCGGCCGTTGCTGGCAGCCTTCGCCGAAAACATCGCTCATGCCGGTGACGTCGGGGCGGGTCACACGCTGAAGCTGCTGCACAACTTCGTCTCGCTGGGCTTCTCGGCGGTGCTGGCGGAAGCCACGGCGGCATCGCGCAAGGCGGGCATCAGCGCCGATGCCCTGCTGGAGGTGCTGGGCGCGGGCGGCGGTGGCGGCGTGGTGCTGGAGCGTCTGCGCCCTTACATCGCCCACGACGACCCCTCCGGCTTTCGGTTTTCGGTCGCCAACGCCAGCAAGGACCTGGGCTACTACCACACCATGACCCACGAGCTGGGCGTGACTGGCGACATGGCTGGCGCCGTGCACGCGCTGTACCGCTCGGTGCCGGACCAGCAGCTGTCGATTCCTGAAGTCATCGGCGTGCTGGAGCAGCGCTGACCTACCTAATGCCGCCTATGGCCAGTCTCACCGCTTGCCATAAGCGGCCAGAAACACATCCACTGCCCCGGTGATCTGCCGCTTCAGCTCGTCCTCCGAGGGCGGCAGGCGAACCCCCATGCGGACCTCCTTGATCAGCATACCCTGCCACATGCTGCATAGCTGGTCGGCGGCCTGGGCGGGGGCTGGCAGCGAAAGGTGCCCTGCGCTGGCCAGGCCCTCCAGCTTTTCCTGAAGCCATTGGCTCATGGCCCAGGGGCCTGCTTCGAAAAAGGCCTGCAGCAGCCTGGGGTGCTGCTCGCCCTGATTGCTCATGACCCGCTCCACGGCCAACACGTGGGGCTCCATTAGAAACCGCACCATGCTGATGCCCACCTGAATCAACGACTGGCGCACGCCATCATGGGTGTCCGGCAATTGCTCCAGCCCCTGGCGAATCGACGCGGTTTCCCGACGAATGACGCTGCCGAACAGTGCTTCTTTCGTATCGAAGTGCCCGTATACCGTCACTTTGGAGACCCCGGCTTCCTTGGCCACGGCTTCCATGGTGACGGCATCCGGGCCGTTGCGCAGAAACAGGCAGGCGGCGGCATCCAGCATGGCATCGCGTTTGGCCAGGTCCTTGGGGCGGCCCGCGCTACGTTTCTGGCCAGCCGGAGAGGGGGGGGAAGCACTGGTCATGCCATTCATCCATGGGTTGAAAAAAGTGAAAAATAATTATTGAACGTTGCCGTACACATATTATAGTTGAACGCCAACGTTCAATAATATACCCGTCGAGGCCAGCATGGGCACGCACAACTTGGGTACGCACCACCTGGGCACACACACTAAAACAAGGCGATATTGGCTGGGCAGCGTGCTGGCGTCCCTGCTGACCGTGGGCGCCACCGCCGCCGTGGTCGTCGTGCTCACCAGTCAACACACCAGCGCCCAGCAGCTGCGCCAGCAAGGGGCCGACAACGCCTTGCTCCAGGTGGCTACCCAGCCCCTGCAGCTGGCCACTGAAATGCGCCGCGAGGTGAAGCTGACCGGGCGAGTAGTGGCGCGCCAGTCGGTGTCACTGGCCTTCGAACCTGCCGGGCGGGTCATCGACATCCGCGTCGATCGCGGTGACCGGGTGGAACAGGGCGAGGTGCTGGCTCGCCTGGACACCCGCCGCCTGGAAAGCCGCCTGGCCGAAGTGGCGGCGCGCAGCGAAGAGGCGCGTGCAGCGCTGGCGCTGGCCCAGCGCCAGGAAGAGCGCGAGTCGCAGCTGAATCAGAGCAACTTCGCCAGCCGCACGGCCCTGGACCAGGCGAGAACGGAGCGTCTCAGCCAGCAGGCGCGGCTGGCGGCTCTGGCCGCCGAACAGGAGAGCCTGTCGGCGGATCTGGCGGACAGCACGCTGACGGCGCCGTTTGAAGGGCAAATCGTGGCTCGGCAGGTGGACGTAGGCAGCCTGGTCAGTAGCGGCACGGCGGCCTTCGATCTCGTCGATACCCGCCAGTTGGAGGCGCACATTGGCCTGCCCGCCCGGCTGGCGGGCACCCTGGCGGCGGGGGATACGGTGACGGTAACGGTGCACGGGCAAGCCTTCGAAGGTGACGTGCGCGCCCGGCTGGCCCAGGTGGACAACGACAGCCGGACACAAACGCTGGTCGTGGCACTGGCAAATCCCGAGAACGTGGTGCCCGGCGATTTGGCGACGCTGACCTACACGCTGGCCGAGCCTGCCGAAGGGTACTGGGTGCCGCTGTCGGCCCTGCGTGCCAGCGACCGAGGCCTGTGGAACGTACTGATTGCCGAACCGCTGGAAGACGAGCGTTACCGTGTCGCTACCGCCAGCGTCGAGCTGCTGCATACCGAAGGCGACCGCGCTTTCGTGCGTGGTACGCTGCTGCCGGGCATGCAGCTGATCACCCAGGGGGCTCACCGTATCGTGCCCGGCCAGCAGGTGACGTTAGCCAGAGGCATTGCCCATGACGCGTCTTGAGTGGCTGTTCAACCGGCGCTTGCTGGCGCTGACGCTGGGCCTGCTGGTGGTGGCGGGCCTCTCGGCGATCAATACCCTGCCCCGCGCAGAAGACCCCCACCTGGTGGCGCGCATGGCGACCGTACTGGCGCCGTTTCCGGGCGCCACGCCCGAGCAGATCGAAGCGCTGGTGGCGCGCCCCATCGAAGACGAGCTGCGCACCATTGCCGAGATCAAGGTACTGGAGTCGACCTCGCGGCCGGGCATCGCGGTGATCAGCCTGGAGCTGGAGGATAGCGTCACCCAGGTGGTGCCGATATGGAGCCGGGTGCGCGACAAGCTCAGCGATATCGCCCCCTCCCTGCCCAGCGGTGTGCAAACCCCTGAGCTGCTGGATGATCGTGGCTACGCCTTCAGCCTCGTGGCCGCGCTGCGCTGGACACAGGACACGCCCCCCAACGCCCAACTGATGGAGCGTTACGCCGAGCGGCTGGAAGACCAGTTTCGTCGCGTGGCAGGCACCGAATATACCCATCGGTTTGGCGTGGCGGGCGAGCAGGTCGACGTGCTGGTCGACCCGCTGGAGCTGAATGCGCTGGGGCTTTCGGTGGGCCAACTGGCATCGGCCATCGACGCCAGCGACGGGCGCCGCACGGCGGGCCAGGTCATCACCCAGCAAAACCGCCTCACCGTGGGCATGAGCGGCGAGTTCGATGCGCTGGACCGCCTGCGTGACGTCAGCATCACGACCCGCCAGGGGCAGAGTGTCCGGCTGGGCGAAATCGCCGAGCTGCGCCGTGGTGTCCAGGACCCGCCCGCTGCCGTGGCACTGTTGAACGGTGAGCGAGCCGTCTTCGTTGGCGCACGCATGGCGCCCGGCCAGCGTATCGACGCCTGGGTCGAGCGCGCTCAACAGCAGCTGGCCGAATTTGCCGAGGAGCTGCCCGTCGGGCTGGCGGTAGAGGAGGTATTCGAGCAGGCCAGCTACACCCAGCAACGGCTCGGTGATGTGGCGCTGAGCCTGCTGATGGGGTTGATTCTGGTGGTGGCCATTCTCTTTCTCAGCATGGGCTGGCGCTCGGCGCTGACCGTCGGGCTGGCCATCCCGGCCACGGCGTTGCTGACCCTGGCGTTTTTCCGTCCGCTGGGCATGGAAATCCATCAGATGAGCATCACCGGTATTATCGTGGCGCTGGGGCTGATGGTGGATAACGCCATTGTCATGACCAACGCCCTGCGCGAGCGCTTCCTGAAGGGCGACTCGGTGCTGGCGGCCACCCGCGATACGCTGCGTCATCTTGCCGTGCCGCTGCTGGCCAGTACGCTGACCACCATTCTGGCCTTCATGCCCATCGTGCTCATGCCCGGCCCTGCCGGGGAGTTCGTGGGGCCGCTGGCCATGGCCGTCATGGTCGCGCTGGTCAGTTCGTATCTGGTGTCGCTGCTGCTGGTGCCTGCGCTCTCGCCGCTGCTGCTGGCCAAAGTGGCCGATAGCGCCCGTGTGCCCCGTGACAATGCCATCAAACGCGCCTTTCGCGGGACGGTCGCCAGTGCGCTGCGCCACCCGGTCGCCGCCATGGTGATGACCCTGTGTGTGCCGCTTGGCGGGATGGCGCTGATGCCGACCCTCGACGTGGCGTTTTTCCCGCCCGCCGACCGCGACCAGTTCCATATCGAGGTGAGGCTACCGGCGGCCAGCAGCATGGCCAATGCCCAGGCGCTGGCCCAGGAGGTGGAGCGCCAGGTTCGCGAGGTTCCCGGCGTCGTACGAGTATCGGCCTTCATCGGCGAAAGCGCGCCGATGATGTACTACAACGTGCTGACCCAGGAGGACAATAACCCGGCGTTCGTTCACCTGATCGTGGATACCACGTCGCTGGACGTGACCAACCGCGAAGTGCCGGGCCTGCAGCAGGCGCTCGACCAGCACTTTCCCCAGGCTCAGATCGTGGTACGAAAATATGAACAAGGCCCGCCGTTCAAGGCGCCCATCGAGCTGCGGGTGTATGGAGATGACCTGGAGGTGCTGTCGCAGCTGGGACAGGAGCTGGCCGGGTTGATGCACCAGTTGCCTCAGGTGACTCACGTCCGTGCCGGGATGCAGCGCGACTTGCCCAGGCTGACGCTGCAAGTAGATCAGGCGGCCCTGGGGGATGTGGGGCTGACGTATCAAAACCTGGCCGATCAGGTCAGCGCAGCGCTCTCCGGCCAGCCCGCAGGCCAGGTGCTGGAAGATACGCAGCAGCTTCCCGTGCGAGTACGCTACGCGGCGGAGTGGCGCAGCGATGCCCAGCAGCTGGCGGCGCTGCGTCTGGTCAGCGACCAGGCCAGTGAGGGGCTGCCCCTGGCAGCCGTTGCCGATACCGCCCTGACGCCTGCCTGGAGCGTGATTACCCGGCGAAATGCCGAACGTGTCCAGCTGGTGCAGGGCTTCCTCGTGTCCGATGCGCTGCCAGCGGTGTCCATGGCACAGCTGGATGCCAAACTTCAGGCCGCCCAGGCGGATGGTACGTTGGTGCTGCCCCCCGGGTACCGTATCGAGACCGGCGGTGAAGCTGCCGAGCGTGACGAGGCGGTGGGCCAGCTGCTGGCCTCGGTGGTCTTGCTGGTGATCGCCATGGTGGCCACCGTGGTGCTGGCCTTCAACTCCTTCCGTCGCGCGGCCATCGTGTTCATTGCCGGAGCCCAGGCCACCGGCATGGGAATCGTGGCCCTGTTGCTGAGCGGCCACGCGTTTGGCTTCGTGATCATCGTGGGCATCATGGGGTTGGTGGGGGTGGCCATCAACGCGGCCATCATCCTGATGGCTGCCCTGGATGACGACCCGGCCGCTCGCCAGGGTGACCTGTCGGCCATGCTGGCGGTGATCAGCGGCCCAACCAGTCGGCACATCGCATCGACCACCATCACCACCTTTGCCGGGTTGATCCCGCTGATGTTGGCGGCTGGGGGGCTATGGCCCCCCTTCGCGCAAACCGTCGGGTTTGGGCTGTTGCTCGCCACCCTGGTGTCGTTCTTCTTCACGCCCGCGCTGTATCGCTTGTGGGTGGCGAGGGGGGCGGTTGCTCGCGGTTAGAAAATGGCCCGCACTGCCAGGTAGAGCACCGATGGTGCCAGCAGGGCACCCAGCCCTGTGTAGAAGGTCGCCGTCATGGCGCCGTAGGGCACCAGCCGCGGGTTGGTGGCGGCAAGGCCTGCCGCGACCCCGCTGGTGGTGCCCATCAGGCCACCGAAGATCATCGCCGAGCGGGGGTTGTCGAGCCCAATATGCCGGGCCATGGCGGGCGTCATGATCATCACCAGGATGGACTTCACCAGACCGGCGGCAATCGACAGCGCAATGATGTCCGAGGACGCCCCGATCGAAGCCCCGGCAATGGGGCCGACGATATAGGTCACCGTGCCTGCGCCGATGGTGGTCAGGGACACCGGGTCCCGGTAACCGAAGGCGAAGGCCACGGCGACCCCGGCCACGAACGAGAGCACCACGCCAAGAAACAGCGCCACGACGCCGCTCATGCCCGCCGTGCGAATCTCCTGAAAGCGAACGCCATAGGCGGTGGCGATGATGGCCAGGTCGCGCAGCATGCCGCCGCCCATCAGGCCCAGCCCCGCGAACAGGCTGATGTCGGCCAGCCCCTTGCTGCCGCCCGTGGTGATCCCGCCCACATAGGCAAGCGCCAGGCCGACCATGATGGCAATGGCAGAGCCATGCACGCGGCCTTTGGTGAGCTTGTCGCTCAGCACGTATGAGAGATACATGGCACCGCCCACCAGGGCAAAGGCCGCCACCAGATGCTGTCGTTCCAGTTGCGTAAACAGTGATTCGATCATCGTCAAAGCCTCGGGTTAGCGCGCTTGGCTGGGCGCTGGGCGGGAGTGAGGTTGGGCATCGGCAGCAGGGCTTGTGGCTTCGTCGCCGTCATCGACGGCTGGCTCGCGCCGCCCAAACAGGGGGATGACCAAAAAGCTGGCCATGACGGCCACGAAGCCCGCCAGAATGGCGATCATGCCGCCATCCAGCGCCGCCGCGACATCCTGACTGGCGGCCATGGCCACCACGATGGGAATGTACATACCGTTCCAGAACGTGATCCCGCTCTCGGTACTGGCCGGCATTTTCTTCTTGTCCATGAGATAGCCGCCCAGAAAAATCAGCAGCAACATGGCGATACCCACACCGCCAACATTGGATGTAACGCCGAGCATCATGCCCAGCACGTCACCGGCCCAAAGGCCCACCAGCATGCACCCTGCCAGCAGGGCAACACCGTAAATCACCATGGTCATTTTCCTCTATTGTCATTGTTGTTAGGTAGTGCGTGTTCGATGGGCCGCCGTGTCTGGTTTCCTCGGTCGCGGCGGCGCCATCTTTCCCGTCAGCGGGGAATTCGTGCGTGTTCTATTGCTAAGTTCTATGGCTAGGTTCCAGGACTAAGTTCCAGGACTAAGTTCCAGGACTAAGTGCTATGACTAAGACAGGGCCGCGTGGCTTGCGTGGCGCTCGAAGGTGTCGGCGTAACGCTCGCGCAGCTGGTTTTTCTGCACTTTGCCCATGACGTTTCTGGGCAGCGCTTCCACGAACACGATGTGCTTGGGTTGCTTGTACCTGGCCAGCTCGTTTGCCAAGGCGGCGCGAATCGGCTGTTCATCCACCTGGTCAGGGGATGCCGGGACCACCACGGCGACCACGCCTTCGCCCAGGTCGGCATGGGGGACACCAACCACCGCCGACTCCAGAACTCCGGGAAGGTCATCGATAATGGCTTCGATTTCCTTCGGGTAAACGTTGTAACCACCTGAAATGACCAGGTCCTTGTCGCGGCCGACAATGTTCAGGTAGCCGTGCTCATCGATTTTTCCCAGGTCACCGGTAATGAAGAAACCGTCTGAGCGAAACTCGGCGGCCGTCTTTTCGGGCATCCGCCAGTACCCCTTGAATACGTTGGGGCCGCGCAGCTCCACCATGCCGGTCTCGCCATCTGCCAGGGGGGTGCCCGATTCACGGTCGGTAATACGCACTTCCACGCCGGGCAGCGGCATGCCCACGGTTCCAGGCCGACGCTGGCCGTCATAGGGGTTGGAGGTGTTCATGTTGCTTTCGGTCATGCCGTAGCGCTCGAGAATCGCATGGCCGGTGCGGGCTTCGAAGGCTTCATGGGTGTCGGCCAGCAAGGGTGCAGAACCGGAGATGAACAGCCGCATGTGGGCGGTGGCCTGCCGATCGAGCCGGGGTGACTGCAGCAGGCGGGTGTAGAACGTGGGCACACCCATCAACACCGTTGCCTTCGACATGCGCGTAATCAGGTCTTCCACCTCCAGCTTGGGCAAGAAGGTCATGGAGGCGCCATTCACCAGCGTGATGTTACAGGCCACGAACAGGCCGTGGGTATGGAAGATGGGCAGGGCATGCAGCAAGTGATCGTGCTCGCTGTAGTGCCACGCTTCGGTCAGCGCCTGGCAATTGGACGCCAGGTTGCGGTGGGTCAACATGGCGCCCTTGGAGCGCCCCGTGGTGCCGGAGGTGTAAAGGATGGCGGCCAGATCGTCCGGCCCGACCTGGCAGACGTCGCTGGTTTCCTCCACCTGTGCCAGGTCGTGCATCAAGCTGCCGTCAGCCTGGGTGCCCAGGCTGACGATATGCGTGACGCCGCTGGCCTCGCCGTGCTGGGTGGCACTGTCGAGGTCGTCGGGGCGGCAGACATAAATATGCGGCTCGGCATCGGACAGAAAGTAAGCGATCTCCTTGCCCGTGTACGCCGTATTGAGCGGCAGGTACACCGCCCCCACTTGCAGGCTGGCCAGATAGAGCATCAGCATCTCGGGGCTTTTGTCGATCTGCACGGCTATGCGGTCGCCGGGCTGAAGACCCCAGGCGCGTAATCGGCTGGCCAGGCGGCGGCTGGTCGAGAGCACATCCCGATAGCGATACTGGCGGCCATCGTCGGTATCCATCAATACCTTGTCAGGCTGGCGCTCGAAGTGGGGGTAGAACAGGCTGAAAAGATTATGGTTCATGGTGGGTCCTTGTTGTTGTAGTGAAGTCAGGGTCATGCCTAGGCCTCGACGGTCATGTAGTGCTGTGCCTGGCTTGCCAGGCGGCGAATGTCGCTGGTGCATACCACGCTCTGCTGTTGGCTGAAGGCTTCGTGGTTCTGCTCGATGCGATTGAGCTGGTAGAGGTAATTGACCATCACCCCATGGGCCTGCTGCCACCCTTTGGGGGACGTGTCGGCGGGCCAGTTGAGGCGGTGCAGGCTGGCGCCGTTCCCCAGGTGGAAGCGGGCCACCGGGTTGAGCGGCTGGCCGCTCTTGTGTTTGACCTCGGTGAGGTAGTAAGCCACCAGGCGCAGCAGCGCTTTCTGGTTCGCGGAAGGCGTGTCGTGCTGGGTCAGCGTGCCTTCTTCCAACTGCTGTTCCAGCGCTTCGGGCAGCGTGACCGCCCCCGAGCGGCGCTGGGTGGCCAGCCACTCCGCAAAGCCGGGCACCGGGGAAAGGGTAACGAAGTTCTTCAACTGGGGCAGTTCGCGGCTCAGCTCCTGCACGACCTGCTTGATCAGGAAGTTGCCGAAGGAAACGCCCTTGAGCCCCGCCTGACAGTTGCTGATGCTGTAGAACACGGCGGTGTCGGCATCGGCCAGCGGCAGCTCTTCTTCGTTCTCCAGAATGGCCTGGACGTTGTCGGGAATGCCCTTGCACAGCGCGACTTCCACGAAAATCAGCGGCTCATCGCCCGTGGCAGGGTGGAAAAAGGCGTAGCAGCGGCGGTCTTCCGGGTCCAGGCGGCGGCGCAGCGCGGTCCAGTCGCTGATCTCATGCACCGCCTCGTAACGGATCAGTTTTTCCAGCACGGCCGCCGGGGTGTTCCAGTCGATGCTCTCCAGCACCAGAAAGCCGCGGTTGAACCACGAATTGAAAAGATGCGAAAAGTCGGCATCCAGGGCCGCAAAGGAGGGCGAGGCGCTGAGCCGTTTCAGCAGGTTGGCGCGCATCTTGACCAGCTCGTAGGTGCCTCCCGGGCAGAGGTTGAGGCGGCGCAGCAGGTCTTGCCGCCGGGGCTCGCAGGCGCTGAAAAGCCGCGCCAGGGCTTCGTTGTCCTGGCGCTCGCGGTACACTTGGTAGGCTGTGTGTATCTGTTCGGGGTCAGCCGAGTAGGCATTGGCCAGCAGCGAGAAAAACGCGTCCTGTTCCTGCTCGGTCAATTGGCTATAGTGGCTAAGGGCTGCTTGAGCGGTCAGTATTTGCGTGGCTTCGCCACCTGGCAGCATCAGCTTTTCACAAGCGTCGAACAGCCCCTTGAGGTGCACTTCGGGCGAGTAGGAGGTCACCGAGCGGTATTTGGTGCGGGTGCGTTCACTGATGTTCGTGAGCAAGCCCTGTAAAAACGTCATGTTCATCTGCATACATCTGGCTCCGCGCATGATTGTTATGAGATTGTGGCTGCAAGGATGTTTCGATGCGATGTGTTATATATAACAAATAGACTTTTAAAATATTTCAGTCAAGGGAAACAGAGGCGACTTATGGCTAAGGTGTCACAGGCACATCGACTGCGCGATCTACTGGAAGACGCCATCGTGGAAGGGCGCTTTCTTCCGGGCGACCGCCTGGACCCTGATGCGCTCGCGCTGGAGTATCAATGTTCCAGAACGCCCATCCGGGAAGCCATTCAGCAGCTGGCCATGTCGGGCATGGTGCAGGTGGTCGCCAAGCGCGGCACTTTCGTCACCGAGCTGAGCATTTCAGAGCTGGTAGAGCGGTTCGAGGTGATGGCTCAGTTGGAGGGGCTATGCGGCCGGTTGGCGGCGCGGCGCATCAACGCCGACGAGCTGGCACTGCTGCAGGACGTTCATCGAGCCTGCCAGGCCAAGGTGGAGGCAGGCGACAGCAATGGTTACTACTACGAGAACAGCCTGTTTCACCAGCGCATCTACGAAGCCAGCCATAACCAGTTCCTGGCGCAGGAGGCCGCGCGGCTGCATGCGGCCCTGCAGCCTTATCGCAGAATGCAGCTACAGGTGCGCATGCGTCTGGAAAGCTCGTTTGCCGAGCACGACGCCATTGTGGCGGCGATAGCGGCAGGGGAGGCCCAGCAGGCGGAAACCCTGCTGCGCGACCATGTGATGATTCAGGGGGAGCGCTTCAATGACCTGGTGGCGTCGGTGCAGCAGCTCAAGAGGGCGTAGCCTGCCAGGCGCCTGATCGGCGCCCGGCAGGGAGCGCAGGTGCCAGCCTTACCGCGAGGCCGCCAGCGGTGTGGCCACGGTGGTATCCACCGCATCCGCCAGCATCTCGGCGGTGATGGCCGAGAGTGTCCAGCCCAGGTGGCCGTGGCCCGTGTTGTAGAACACCGTCGGCAAGCGGCCCGGGCCCACTTTGGGCAGCATGTTCGGCATCATCGGGCGCAGGCCAGCCCAGGGTACGACCCGCTGGGTGCTGACACCGGGAAAGCACTGCTCCACCCAGCGCACCAGCGGCTGAATGCGGTCGTTGCGAATGTCGCGATTGGCACCGTTGAACTCTGCGGTGCCCGCCACGCGGAAGCGGTCGTTGCCCAGGCGGCTGGTCACCAGCTTGGTTTCGTCATCCAGCAGGCTCACGGTGGGGGCGGCCTGTTGCGAGGCTTCGTCGTCCAGCTGCACGGTGATCGAGTAGCCCTTCACCGGGTAGATATTGACGCGATCACCCAGCTTGGCGGCCACCGCCCGGCTGCCGACCCCGGCACACACCACCACGCTGTCGAAGCTTTGCTGCACCGCCTCGCCATCGACCACCGCCTTGACCCAGGCGCTGTTCTCATCGGCGCCCAGGTCGGTCACCTGATGGCCGTAGTTCAGGCGCACGCCGCGTTTCGCGGCGGCTTTCGCCAGCCCATTGGTGTACTTGTGAATATCCCCCGTGGCGTCACTTTCGGTAAAGAAACCGCCGTAGTAGCTGCCGGCCAGTGTGGGTTCGATGGCGCGCATTTCATCAGGGGTCACCGCGCGGCGTTCGAGCCCGCCCTGGTGCAGTAGCTGCGATACCCTGGCGGCATGCTCATAGCCTGCCTTGTCGCGGTAGATATGCAGGATGCCTTTCTGCTTCACGTCGAAATCGATCTGCTCGTCACGGGCCCACTGGAACAGGTGTTCTCGGGCGGCGATGGCCAGGCGGGTCGTTTCGGTGGTGTTGTCGGCATAGCGAGGAATGGCGGCGATGAATTCCGCAAACCAGCTCAGCTTGTGCCAGCTCGGGCGCGGGTTCACCAGCAGCGGGGCGTCGTTCTTGAGCATCCAGCGCAGGCCCTTGATGACCGTGGGCCAGTGGTTCCACACCTCTGCGTTGGAGGCAGACAGCTGCCCACCGTTGGCAAACGAGGTTTCCATGGCGGCGTAGCGATGCTTTTCGAAGACGGTGACGTCGAAACCGCGCTTTACGAGGGCGTAGGCACTGGTGATGCCAGTGATCCCACCGCCAATGATGGCAATGCGTTGCATGAGTCTCTCCACAGATTGTATGAGCGTCGGGCGATACCCCCGGCAGCCTATTGGCCGGGCGTACCCCTTCCGTCATGGAACCTGAGAGATTCACGCCGCTGGAATGGCGCTTGCTCCTTCGGTGGGCTGAGTGACGCAGTCATCAACCGCTCTTCGGAACGTCATGGATGGCCGTCGCGGTCCGTTGGCCTGAGAGTTTCCGGGGTCGTTGCTCCTTCGGCGCTGGTGGCAGGCACCAGTCTCTCCCGCGATGGCATACTGACGTTGTAACGCGACGGTGCTAAAAAGGGAATAGGCGAAAGGTGGAAACATGAGCAGCAGCTGCTTTGCCAGCCACCGCGTTTTCGCTGACAATAGCGAATCCCTTCGAGCAATGGAAAAAGCGCATGCAGGCAAACGGATTTTTTGAGGGCATTGGCGAGGCGATTGGCGATGCGATCCGCATCGTGGTCGAGTTCTTGCTGGGTATCTTCACCAACTTTTTCGGTGCCTTCGACGATTTCATCGGCGGGCTGACGCGCTCGCTGGGCATCAACGACTCGTTTTTGAGCCTGGCGATTCTGCTGATTGGCCTGCTGGTACTGTGGGGCGGGCTGCGTGCGTTTTTGCGTGGCTCCATTATTGGCGGCATTTTCCGCACGCTGATTGGGCTGTTTATCCTGTCGTGGCTGATGATGTAGCACCGCGGCGGGAGGGCAAACGCTAAGGCGTCGGCTCGTCCGGCTGTCTTCGGTAGCGTTGGCTTGAGCGAATCTCATCTATCCATGACGCATTGTCATTTGCTTCTTTGGTGCATTTTGTCATCATCTGCACTCTTTTTGTGCAAAGGCGAGTGCGATGAAAACGTATCTTGGCAAGATGCGCGGAGAACGAACGCCGCGCCCCCGGGTAGGCTGGCAGGATGCCTGCTGGTCGTGGCTGGGTGCCTTTACTGGCATGGCGCTGATTTGCTGGCTAAGCGCCGAGTGGCTCTCCCAGCAGCTGTTGATCGTGGGCTCGTTCGGAGCAACCTCGGTGCTGATTTACGCCGCCCCGGAAAGCCCTTTTGCCCAGCCCAGCCATGTGCTGTTTGGCAGCGTGCTCTCTGCCTGTGTGGGCGTGGGCTGCTATCAACTGTTGGGGGCCACGCCGCTGTCGATGGCGTTGGCGGTGTCGCTCTCCATTTTGGTCATGCAGCTTACCCATACCGTTCACCCGCCAGGGGCTGCCGCTGCGCTGATTGCCGTGGCAGGCGGTGCCAGCGTGCATCAGTTGGGCTGGTGGTATCCGCTGATCCCCATTGGCGCAGGCTGCATCGTCATGCTGGTGGTGGCGATTCTGGTCAATAACCTGGCGCGCCACCGCCGCTATCCGCGCTACTGGTAGCGCTGTAGCTGCGCTTCCAGGGCAAAAATATGTGCATCCTCGGTGCCCAACTCGCGCAGCGCTTGGGCGAGGTTCAGCAAGTAAGCGCTGTTGGGGCCGCTGGGGCCATGGGCCTGGGCTATTTGCTGGGCGATATCGGCCAGCGGGGCATCGCCTAAAAACGCCGGGTTGTCTTCGCTGGCCAGATAAATCAGCCCCTCGCTAGGCGCTTGGTCGGCGTCAGGGTTACCCGTTTCATCCAAAAACGTCAGCGTGACTTTTTCCCGCAGGTAGCCGTTTTTCTCCCGCACATCCAACGGTGCGAGCACCTCTGGGGTGATGCGGTAGGCCATGCCGTGACACACCGCGCCTTCGGCCCGAGTCAACGTCGCCACTCGCCCCGGCGCGTCCGGCGTGCCGCGGTGGTCGTGGGAGCCCTGCCAGAAGCGCCGCGCCCAGCCGGTAATCGCTGCAGGCCGGCGCTCTAAATAGTCAAAATCGGCTTTCCAGATCAGCGAACCGTAGCCAAAAAGCCAGATATCCGCATGGCCGTCGAAGAAGTTTCTTTGCTGGTTTAACGTCGTGGTATCAAGCAACATAAGCGATCTACATTTGTGACCAAAGTGGCTGCACGCGCATGGCGTTAACGGTGGTTCATCATCCGGGTTATACGATTGATTTACCAGCTAGACGTAGTGCTCTATGACGCGGGCGTAGATGTGCATCACGACGACCGCCTAGGCTACCTCTCACTGAGCAGCGACGGCCTCTACGCCCGCGACCGCTATGTGCTCGATCTCTGCCGTCACGCGGCCATTCCCGTGGCGGCGGTGATTGGTGGTGGCTACGACCGCGACATTACCGCCCTGGCCACACGCCATGCCTTGCTGCATCGCGCGGCGGCAGACGTACTGGCGGCTCATTAACGCTCCGATTGAAAAGGATGAACCCGATGCGCGCTATTTTTCTGGTCGATAACGGCTCTCTGCGGCCTCAGGCAACCCACAGCCTGCGCCGCGTGGCGGCAGCGCTGAGCGAGCAGGTGGGCGACACCGTTCAAGCGGCTTCGCTGCTGCACTCCAACAAGATCCCCGCTGAAGAGGTCGATGGTATTCCGGCCATTACCCTGGGCCCCGCCGCCGAGCGCAGCGCCGAAGCGGGGGCCACCGAGATCGTCGTGCTGCCGTACTTCTTTGGCCCCAGCCAGGCGCTGACCGGCTACTTGCCCGAGCGGATGGCGGCCCTGCAGGCCCGTTTTCCCCAGGTGAAAGTACGCGTTGCCCAGCCGCTGGTGGACGAGCGGGGCGGTAACGACCTGCGCCTGGCCGCGCTGCTGGCCGATCACGTGCGCGCGCAGTTGCCCGATCGGCAGGCGGCCAGGGTGGCGCTGGTAGACCACGGCAGCCCGCTGCCGGAAGTCACTGCCGTACGCAACCGCTTGGCGGGGCAGCTCAGCGCGCTGCTGGCCGATGACGTGCACTGCGTGGCGGCAGCCTCCATGGAGCGCCGAGAAGGCGATGCATACCGCTTCAACGAGCCGCTGCTGGAGCATCTGCTGGATACGCCCGAGTTCAGCGCCAGCGGCGACGTGGTGCTGGCCATGCTGTTTCTCTCGCCTGGCCGCCATGCCGGGGAAGGTGGCGACATCGCCGAGATTTGTGCCGCCGCCGAACAGCGCCACCCAGGCCTGCGGGTGCGGCCGACGGCGCTGGTGGGCGAGCATCCTGCGATTGTCGATATCCTGGCCACGCGACTTCGCCAAGCACTTGATGGCGAACGCTTTCTACTGGAAATGCCCGCCCAGCCGCCAAACGCCTGATGACCGGAAACGCGCCGGGGAGATGTAACGTCGCCCAAAGGCGCGTAGAATCGCGTGCTTTTGCACGCGTGCCGCTCTTCCACCAGGGCTATTTCGCCAACCAGGGTTTCTATCTTGATCGCAACCGCCAATATCACCATGCAGTTCGGGGCCAAGCCCCTGTTCGAAAACGTCTCCGTCAAGTTCAATAACGGCAATCGCTACGGCTTGATTGGCGCCAACGGCTGCGGCAAGTCTACCTTCATGAAAATCCTCGGCAGCGAGCTGGAGCCCTCTTCAGGGCAGGTGATGCTGGACAGCAGCACGCGGCTGGGCAAGCTGCGTCAGGACCAGTTTGCCTATGAGAACGAGCGGGTGATCGACACCGTCATCATGGGCAACGCGGAGCTGTGGAAAGTAGCCGCCGAGCGGGAGCGGATCTACTCGCTGGCCGAGATGAGCGAAGAAGACGGCATGGCCGTGGCCGACCTGGAAGTGCAGTATGCCGAGCTGGATGGCTACACCGCCGAGTCCCGCGCGGGCGAGCTGCTGCTGGGGCTGGGCATTCCGCTGGAGCAGCACACTGGCCCCATGAGCGAAGTCGCCCCCGGCTGGAAACTGCGCGTGCTGCTGGCCCAGGCACTGTTCTCCGACCCGGACGTACTGCTGCTCGACGAGCCCACCAACCACCTGGACATCAACACCATCCGCTGGCTGGAAGATATTCTGAAAGCGCGCAGCAGCACCATGGTGATCATTTCCCACGACCGTCACTTCCTGAACAGCGTCTGCACCCACATGGCCGACCTGGATTACGGCGAGATCACCCTGTTCCCCGGTAACTACGACGACTACATGACGGCGGCCACCGCTGCGCGTGAGCGTCAGTATGCCGACAACGCCAAGAAAAAAGCGCAAATTGCCGAGCTTCAGCAGTTCGTCAGCCGCTTCTCGGCGAACGCCTCCAAGGCCAAGCAGGCCACCTCTCGGGCGCGCCAGATCGACAAGATCAAGCTGGAAGACATCAAACCCTCCAGCCGCGTCAGTCCGTTCATTCGTTTCGACCAGAACAAGAAGATTCACCGCAACGCGGTAAACGTCGATGCCATTACCAAAGGCTACGACGGCGAGCCGCTGTTCAAGCGTTTTTCCATGACCGTGGAAGCGGGCGAGCGGATTGCCATTATCGGCCCTAACGGCATTGGTAAAACCACTCTGCTGAAAACCCTGGCCGGTGACCTGCGCCCCGATGCTGGCGAAGTGAAGTGGACCGACGCCGCCGAGCTGGGCATCTTCGCCCAGGACCATGCCGACGACTTCGCCAATGACGCCACCCTGTTCGAGTGGATGAGCCAGTGGACCAAAGGGGGCGAGCAGGTGGTGCGCGGCGCGCTGGGCCGCATGCTGTTTTCCAGCGACGATATCGGCAAATCGGTGAAGGTGATTTCCGGCGGCGAGCAGGGGCGGATGCTGTTCGGTAAGTTAACGCTCACCAATCCCAACGTGCTGCTGATGGACGAGCCCACCAACCACCTGGACATGGAGTCCATCGAAGCGCTCAATCTGGCGCTGGAGAACTACCCCGGCACGCTGCTGTTCGTCAGCCACGACCGCGAGTTCGTCTCCAGCCTGGCCACGCGCATCATCGACATGCAGCCGGAGGGCATCGTCGACTTCAGCGGCAGCTACGACGACTACCTGCGCAGCCAGGGCGTGATCTGAGTCAGCCGATGATCTGCGCGTAAGTGGATTCGCTGGCCGGTTCTCGGTCAGCGTCCAGCATCTTCCCGCTGAAGGTCTCGTTCATCTCCTTGGCGAGCTCTACATACACGTGCATCTGCTGATTGCGGCGTTTATGCAGCGGCGGCTTCACAAGCAGGCTCACACCACGGATCGGCTCGTGGGTTTCGCCCCTCAGCAGGTCGGGCATTTCCCCCGGCGGAAAGGCATTGGCCACGGTGACGGGGTTGGAGGGCTGCTGGCCGTCGATCAGAAAGACTTTCTTGATGGCATCGTAATGGGCGCCTTTTTCCCTCAGCCACTCGGTCAGTCGGGCATCGGTCGAGGCATCCGGCTGATGGAAGATGACGAACAGCGAATGCTGTTTTACCTTGCCGGTTCGTTTGGTGGGCGGCGGCGGAGGCTCTTCAGCGGGCGGGGGCGTGGTGTCCTTGGCCACGGCGGGGGTGGGCTCTACGGCCTTTTCCCTGGCACGCCGCCGCTTGGGCATGACGACGTAGATGAAGATCAACGCGGCCACCACGCCCAGTAACAAGGAGGCGAAAGCCAGCAGTACGGGAAGAGAAGTCATATCCATGGAGTGAATCCCTGTTGTCCGTTAACGCCTAGGCGCTATTCAACCGCCAGATGGATGCATTGAGCGCCAGGGCCAGCGCGACCCATAGCCAGTAAGGCACCATCAGCCACGCAGCGAGGGCATTGACCTGAGCAAATAGCGCGATGGTGAGCGTAATCAACCCCAACAGCAGCACGATATCCGCCAGCGCCACCGCAATACGCTTGCGCCCAAAGAAAAGCCAGGACCACGCCGCATTGGCCAGCAATTGCGCGCCATAGACGGCCAGGCTGGCACTGCGCAGAGGCGCATCTTCGGTCATGTAGACCCGCCATGCCGCGATGGCCATCAGCAGGTAAAGAATACCCCAGGCAATGGGAAAAGCGAGGTCGGGCGGTGTCCAGCGGGGCTTGCGCAGTGCCCGGTACCAGCCGTCGGGGCGAAAGCGTGCCCCCGTCATGGCGGCGGCTCCCACCAGCAGTAGCGAGACGAGCAGCGCCATCAAAGAACCGAACATGAGCGACCTCTCCAGCAGTAGGGGTATCGCGTTAAAACGATAGAATCAACAGATTAACAGCGTTTCACGCGTTCAAGGCATAAAAAAAGCACCACCTGAGTGATGCTTTTCATGCTTAAGGGTTCCCCCCGGTGGGGAAACCCCGAACACGCGTTGGCCTGAAATGCTTAGCCGATACGGTCGTAACCGTTATCCAGGAAAGGATAATCGGTGTAGCCCTTTTCGTCGCCGCCGTAGAAGGTTTCGTGGTTCGGCTCGGTCAGCGGAGCGTTGATGCGGAAACGCTCCGGCAGATCCGGGTTGGCGATGTAGGGGCGGCCAAAGGCCACGGCATCGGTGGTGTTTTCCTTGATGCGCGCTTCGGCACGTTCGGCGTCGTAGTTGCCGCAATAGATCAGGCTGCCGCTGAAGCGCTCGCGCATCTGCTCGCGGAAACCATCGGGGAAGGTGATATCGCCACCGGCCCAGTTGGGCTCGTTCAGGTGCAGGTAGGCCAGGCCGCGCTTGGAAAGCTCTTCGGCCATGTAGAACGCCATGGCTTCCGGCTCGTCGTCGGTCAAGCCAAACAGCTCGATGAACGGCGTCATGCGGATGCCGACACGCTCGGCGCCAAACACGTCCACCACGGCATCGACCACTTCCAGCGGGAAGCGGGCACGGTTTTCCAGCGAGCCGCCGTACTGGTCGGTACGCTGGTTGGTGCCGGTGGCCAGGAACTGGTTCAGCAGGTAAGCATTGGCAGCGTGTACTTCGACCATGTCGAACCCTGCCCGCTTGGCGCGAATGGCCGCCTGACGGTAATCCTCCACGATACCGGGGATCTCGTCGGTCTCCAGCGCGCGGGGCGTGCTGGTGGGGTGCTGGCCCGCGGTGCCGTCTTCGAACTCGACGAAACACTGGGCGCCTTCCCCTTTCAGGGCGCTGGGGGCAACCGGCTGCTGGCCATCGGGCTGCACCATCTCATGGGAAACGCGGCCCACGTGCCATAGCTGCAGGGCAATTCGGCCACCCTTGGCATGCACGGCATTCACCACTCCTTTCCAGCCCGCTTCCTGCTCATCGGTCCAGATGCCGGGCGTATAGACATAGCCACGAGCCGTAGGGGAGATATTGGTGGCTTCGCTGATGATCAAGCCCGCGCCTGCACGCTGGCCGTAATAAGCTTCCTGCATCTTGCCCGGCACGCTATCCGGTGTGCGCGAACGGGTCAGCGGCGCCATGATGACGCGGTTAGGAAGGTTCAGGCTACCCAGCGTGGTGGGGGACAGCAGCGTTTCGTACGCCATGAGGCAAACTCCTTGTAACGCGGTGAGAGTGACAGTGGCAAAAGAATAGACCAGTTTACTACTTGGTGCCAATGATTGAGCCAGTGCCAACGATTAACCTATGGACGTATTAGTGGGGACGCTTCAGCAAAACAAAACCCCTCCGGAGGAAATTAAGCGGGGAAGGGCAAGGGAAGAGCAGGTGTTTGATTCACTGGCGCTGCCAAGGCCAGCGGCGCTTGGCGGGCGTGTCGATCTGCCCGATGGCGCTGGTGAGCGGCAGCATGATAGCGCTGAGCTGGCGGTGGCAGACGGCGCTGCTGAGCACGCCGGGGCACTGCTTGAGCAGCAGGTCGCACTGCTGCGAGGCGATGAACAGCTGCTCGACCACCGCCGGGGCGAACAGCGGCTTGGCTTGCTGGCAGCAGCGGGTCAGCTCGCGGGAGAGCAGGGAGAGCATGCTGCTATCCAGCCAGCAGGGCAGCGGGTCTTCCAGCCGTCCTGCAATCGAGTGCTGAACGGCTTCAAACGACGTGCGTAAAAACAGCAGGGTTTGACGAAGCTGACGCTGTTCACTGGTCATGGGACGTTCCTTCACCTCAACGGCTCTTTCTCTGCCAGGGGGATGGCTAAAAAGATAGTGTTTCTCATTTGCATCTTTTGGTGAAGATAGCCTCCTTCAATCGCAGTGTCAATCACAGGCTATGAGCGGGCAGGGGTGTCGCTTGCCTGATAGAGCTGCCAATCATTGTGGGTCAAGGGGATTGCCCCGTGCTCCGTCACCACGACCGTATCGCTCAAGCCAACGCCCCATTGGCCTGGCACCCGCAAGCAGAGCGGTAAATGAAACACCATGTTGGGTTCGAAGGTACGCTGCTGGCCTTTGGCAATATAGCCCGTGCCTTCGACCCAACTGGGCGGAAATTGCGCCCCCACGGCGTAGCCAAACACCTCGGAGAAAAACAGCTGGTCGCGTTGAGAGGCCAGCAGCTCATCGGCCGCCTGAGCCGCTGCATCGAAGGTGTGGCCGGGGCGCATGGCATCGCAGAGTGTCTCGAAGATGGCTCGGCAGAGGTCCTGAGTGGCGATAAGTGCAGCGTTTGGAGAGCCGGTGACGGCGGTGCGCATCATCGGTGCGGTGTAGCGCTGGTAAGCTGCGCCAAACTCTAAAAAGACCGGCTCATTGGCCTGGATTACGTGGCGCTTGTGGTTGACGTGAATCACCCCGATACGCTGCCCGCTAGTGACGATAGGCTGCAGGCTCATGAACTCGCTGCCGTGTGCGATAAGCGCTTGCGCGCCGATGGCGGCAATGTCGTTATCGGTCATGCCGGGGCGAATGGCGGCTATCGCCGTATCCAGCCCGGCGGCAGTGATGCGGGCGCTTTCGGCCAGCATCTCAAGCTCGGCACTGCTTTTGACGATCCGAATGGCATCGAGCAGGTCGCCCGCCTCCTGGAAGCGCTCCTGGCCGATGGCCTGGGACAGGGCGTTCATCACGCCGACTCGCAGCCCGCTGCTCCAGCCATCGATGCCCACGCGTGGGCAAGGGCGCAACAGGTCGACCAGCGGGGCGATGACTTCATCCAGGTTTTCCCATCGGTAGCCGATGATCTCATCGACACGCGCGGTCACCACCGCAGCGCCGGTTTCAATGGAGGCCACCTGCAGGACAAGTGTTTCGTGGGTACAGACCAGGCAGGCATGCACCGACACTTCAAAGGTGTGGTAACCGGTCAAATAATTGATATCGGCGGGGTCGGTGAGCAGCAGCGCGTCCAGCTCGCGCTGCGCCATGGCGTGGCGCACGTTTTCAAGGCGCACTTGATACTCAGCGGGGGGAAACGGCAGCTCGCGTTGAGCAAGCGATGAGGCAAGGGCTTCGCGGTAGTGGTGGTAATCCATGGCGACCTCCAGCGTTGGGTAAGGTCAGTATAGGTCGCCATCTCACGGGTGTTCTGCGGGTTCTCAACGCTTAGCGTGTCAGCAGGTAAACCCCCTGCAGGAAGTAGAACACCCCGATGCCGGTGACGATCCAGCGGGTCCAGGTGCGGAAGTTGGCATCGGTCAGGCGGTGCAGGATCCGCGTGCCGGTTTGGGTGCCCAGCATGGCAAAGGGCGCGGCCAGCAACACCATGGCCCACTCGCCAGCGCTGAGTGCCAGCGCTGCCCCCAGGTAAAAGATGATCTTGATGGAGTGGGCGACGACCTGAATCATTGCCTTGGTGGCCACCACCTGGCGGCGGTCCATGTGGGAGCGCACGAAGAAAATGTCGATCAGCGGCCCAGACACCCCGGCGGCGATGGTCAGGCCGCCGGAGGCCAGGCCGCAGCACACGGCATGGCTGGGACGTTTGGCGTCCAGTTGAAACCAATGTTTGGGCATCCAGACCAGCAGCGGCATCAGGCCGATCAGCAGCGACACCGTCGCTGCGTTGGGCGCGTAGTTGAAGAGCAGCAGTAACCCGGCGGCGCTCGTAACCCCCAGCGTCATGAGCGCCACGATCCGCCAGACGATGAAGTGTCGCGATAGCCACGCCCGCGACGCATTGGCGGTCAGCTGAATGACCCCATGTACGGCCATGGCGGTGCCCGCCGGGAAGATCACCAGCAGAAACCACAGCAACACCAGCCCGCCCGCCATGCCAAACACGCCAGACAGCAGGGAAGTAAAAAACACCACGCCAACGAATAAGCTACCTACCAACAGGGTCATGATGCGTGCCCTCAGCTACGGCAAAAGGGCCAGACCTGATAGAAGCGTCGACACTGAAACTCGGCTTCACAGCTGTTCAGCTGGGCTTGATAACGTCCGGCTCGCTGGGCGACTTGGCGGCCCGCGCTGAGCACGTGGGGTTTATTGCGGTAGGTGCCGCGCTGATAGCCGCCCGCACCTTCATGGTAGGCGTAATAAAGGTGTTCGGGGTTGCTCAGGGAAATGCCGGTTTGCGCGCGGGTGCGGGCGTTGTACCAGCCGATGAAGTCGGTGGCGTGCTTCATGTGAGTGCGCCGCGCAAACATACTGCCCGCCTGGTCGCGGTATTCGCCCCACACCGGGTCCTGTGCCTGGGCATAGCCCCTGGCCGATGAAGGGCGCGGGCCGGGAATGAAGCCCAGGTAGCGCTTGCGGTCGGGGCGCACATGGCTACGGAACGAGGACTCCTGCTGAATGAACGACATCTGGGTGGCAATCGGCGTGCCCCACTGCTCCTGAGACTCCCGCGCATAGTCGTACCAACTGGGCTGCTCGCGGAAGATCTCGCAGATGTTGCTCTGGTCCTGTGGCGGGCTGGGCGCCAATGAGGCACACCCCGACAGCAGCAACAGCGCCGCGATGCTCAACCATAGGCGCCAGGCCAGAGAGTTATCAACAGGGCGATGCATAGGACGTTCCTTGTGAATAAGTGGTTATACGGGGTCAGTGCCCCTGGCGCAGCAGTGGTTCCAGGCAGCGGCGCAGGCGCTGCGCTTCGCGTGCCAGGGTTTCCCCCGACAGCATACCCACCCCCATCACCAGGCCCACGCGAGGATCAGAGGCGGCACACACCGGGCTCAAAGGCCGCACGATCAAGTGCTCTTTCAGCAGCGCCTGGGCGATGGCCACGTCGTTGACGCCCGGCGCAAACTCCACGCACAGGCTGATGGCGCTGCTGGGCGGCGAGACCGAGCGCACCTGGGGCAGTGAGCACAGCTGGTCGTGCAGCACCTGCTGGCGGCCTAGATAATCCCGTTGAATACGCCGACACCAGGCATCCAGGTCGCCGTCGAAGATGAACTGGGCCAGCACCGCCTGGTCCAGCATGCGGCCCTCACGAAACAGCTCGCTGCGCAGGCGGTTCATTGGCCCCGCCAAGTGGCGCGGCACCACCAGATAGCCCAGCCGCAGGCCGGGAAACATCATCTTGGAGAACGAGCCTACCAGCAAATGGCGCTCAGAGGTGGTATCAAAAAGTAGATTGGCATGATCGTCCCGGTTGAACTCGTAGTCATCCTCGACCACGTAACGGGGCGCAAGCGCCTCGCACAAGCGCTGCTTGTGGGCGGCACGGGTCGGCACGCTGAGCGGGTAGTGGTGCGAGCCGGTGAGGTAAGCCAGCGTGACCGGGCCGGAAGCGGTGGGCAATGTATGGCCCGTGTCCGGCTGCCAGGGCAGCATGTCGATGTTCAAACCTGCCGCCGTGAAGACGTTGCGCGCGCCCCAGTAACAGGGCGACTCCATGGCCACCGTATCGCCCACATCCGCCAGGGCCACGGCGCACAGCTCGATACCGTTGTGGGTGCCGTCGGTAATGATGATCTGCTCGGTATCGCAGTGAATATTGCGCCAGCGGGCCAGAAATTCGCGGATGGCCCGCTTCAGCGGCCCGTAGCCGCCGGTGGAGTAGGAGAGCAGCAGGGCGTTCTGCGGCACCGTGACGCTGGCATAGAGCTGGCGCCACTTGCGCATCGGAAACTGGGCAATATCCGGGATGCCCGGCACGAAGGCGCCGCTTTGAATCATGCTGGCACCAGGCCCCTGCAAGACGCGCTGAGCGCGACGCGAAAGCCGAGGCGGCAGCGGTGGCTCGTGCGCTGGCGCGCTGGGCTTGCAGGTCCAGGTGCCCTGGCCGTGGCCGGTGGTCAGCAGGCGCTCCTCCTGCAGGGTGGCCATGGCCAGGGCCAGCGTTTGGCGGGCCACGCCGAAGGCCTCTGCCAGGGCGCGGTGCGAAGGCAGCCGCAGCCCGCCAGGCCACTGCTGAATGATGGCCTGGCGCAGCGCCTGCTCTATTCGTACCTGCTTGCTGAGTCGTTCAGGCTGCAGTGCATAAAGTTGTACGCATTGGTGCAACACCCGCTCGCGATCCATGAAATTGCCTCTTTTTTTCTGCCAGGCCGCTCACGATCAGCCTCTTAGACGAAAGCATCATGCGGAATATGCACCTCCATGGTGCATTCAAAAAGTGGTCTAGTCGAACGCCAAAGTGGTCCATTACGCGGTTTGGCAGCCACCTGCTAGCGTGACGTTATTCCCTTGTCGGAATCAGGACACTGCGCCCAGAGCGCCAACCATAATCTCCAAAAACGTGCAGGAAAACGATAATGACGACTCCCTCTTCTGAACAGGACAAGCTTGTCCGGGTGCTGGCCCGGGGCGACGTGTTGGCCCTGGCCTTTGGCGCCATGATCGGCTGGGGCTGGATTGTACTGACCGGCACCGCCATTCAATCCGCCGGTAGCCTGGGCGCTATTTTAGCCTTTATCGTCGGCGGTCTGGCGATCGTGATGGTCGGCCTCACCTACGCCGAGCTGGCCTCGGCCATGCCCAGGGTGGGCGGCGAGCACGTCTACAGCTACCGCGCCCTGGGCCACTTGCCCTCGTTCCTGTGCACCTGGGCCATCATCCTGGGCTACTTGAGCGTGGTGGCGTTCGAAGCCGTGGCGCTGCCTACGGTCATCGAGCACCTGGCCCCCAACTACGCCGTGGGCCACCTGTGGACCATCGCCGGCTGGGAAGTGAAAGCCACCTGGGTCGCCGTGGGCGTGGGCGGTTCGCTGGCCATGATGATCATCAACTACTTCGGCGTGACCACCGCGGCGCTGATTCAGAAAGTCGTCACGGGCATGATTCTGCTGGTGGGCGTCATGTTTGTCACGGGGGCGCTGTTCGAAGGCGAAACCATCAACATGATGCCGCTGTTCACCCAGGCCGATACCGGCGTGGTGGCGGGCATCGTCGCGGTGCTGGTCATGGTGCCGTTCCTGTTCGTGGGGTTCGACGTGATTCCCCAGGCCGCCGAAGAGATCAACCTGCCGTACAAGGCCATCGGCAAGGTGCTGATGATGTCGGTGATCCTGGCGGTGGTGTGGTACGCGCTGATCATCCTGGCCACCAGCCTGGCCCTGAACAGCACCGAACTGGCCGCGAGTTCCCTGAGCGTGCCGGATGCCATGGGCAGCCTGTTCAACGCCCCCTGGGCCAGCAACCTGATGGTATTGGCCGGTATTGCGGGCATCATCACCAGCTGGAACGCCTTCTACATCGGCGGTTCTCGGGCCATTTACGCCTTGGCCAAAGCGGGCATGCTGCCTGCGCCGTTTGCCAAGCTGCACCCGCGCTATAAAACGCCCACCAATGCCATCTTCCTGATGGGCTTTCTCTCCTGTATCGCGCCGTTCTTCGGCCGCCCGGCGCTGGTGTGGATCGTCAATGCCGGTGGCCTGGGCATCGTGATCGCCTACCTGTTCGTGGCCATCTCCTTCGTGGTGCTGCGGGTTCGCGAGCCGGAAATGGAGCGCCCGTTCCGCATTCGTCACGGCAAGCTGTGCGGCACCCTGGCCGTGGTGCTCTCCTTCGGCATGGCCTGCCTCTACCTGCCCGGTAGCCCGGCGGCCCTGAGCGGTGCGGAGTGGTCGATCTTCGCGGGCTGGTCTTTGCTCGGTGTGGGGCTGTACATCCATGCCCTGCGTACCTACGGCCGCGCCTACAGCGACCGCCACATGCTGGCGGATCTATAACCCCTTCCAACACCCTAATAGTAGGAGCACGCCATGAGTTTTATCGAACAGTGGTTGCACGATGCCGTACCGGCCCTGGTGGGCGGTGAATGGCGCAAGGGCCAGCAGACCTTTGCGGTGGACAACCCCGCCACCGGCGAGACCATCGCCCATGTAGCGGACTTGAGCGCCGACGACACCCGCGACGCCGTGGCCGCCGCTTATGAAGCCGGTGCCGCCTGGCGCGCCATCCCGGTCAAACAGCGCTCGGCCCTGCTGCGCCGCTGGTTTGAGCTGGTCAATGAGCACGCCGACGACCTGGCACGCCTGATGACCCTGGAGCAGGGCAAACCGCTGGCGGAAGCCAAAGGCGAAGTGACCTACGGCGCCTCGTTCATCGAGTTCTTCGCCGAAGAAGCCAAGCGCATGGCCGGGGAAACCCTGCCCAGCCACGGTGCCGACAAGCGCCTGCTGGTACTGCGCGAGCCGGTAGGCGTGGTGGCCGCGATTACCCCGTGGAACTTCCCGCTGGCGATGATTACCCGCAAGTGCGCCCCGGCCCTGGCCGCCGGTTGCACCGTGGTCATCAAACCCGCTGAAGCCACCCCGCTCACCGCCCTGGCCGCCGCCTACCTGGCGCTGGAAGCGGGCCTGCCCGCCGGTACCATCAACGTGGTAACGGCCTCCAAACCTGCCGCCGTGGGCGAAGTGCTCACCACCGATGCGCGGGTGCGCAAAGTGTCGTTTACCGGCTCTACCCCGGTGGGTAAGCACTTACTTGCCCAGTGCGCCAGCACGGTGAAGAAGACCGCCATGGAGCTGGGCGGCAACGCCCCGTTCATCGTCTTCGATGACGCCGACGTGGACGCCGCCGTGAACGGAGCCATCGCTTCCAAATTCCGCAACGCCGGGCAAACCTGCGTATGCACCAACCGCTTCCTGGTGCAGGACGGCATTTACGATGCCTTCGTCGCCAAGCTCACCGAACGCGTGAACGCGCTGAAGGTAGGCGACGGCCTGGCCGACGGCAGCATCATCGGCCCGCTGATCAACCAGGCGGCGGTGGATAAAGTGCAGCGCCACGTCGATGACGCGGTAAATAAAGGCGCACGGCTGCTGTGCGGCGGCCAGCCCCACGCGGCGGGCGAGCGCTTCTTCACCCCCACGGTGCTGGCGGATGTGACCACCCAAATGGCCGTGGCCGACGAAGAGACTTTCGGCCCGGTGGCCCCGGTGTTCCGCTTCAAGCAGGACGAAGAAGCCATCGCCATGGCCAACGACACCCCGTTTGGCCTGGCCGCCTACTTCTACGCCACGGATTACCGCCGCATCTGGCGCACCATGGAAGCGCTTGAGTACGGCATGGTCGGCGTCAACGAAGGGTTGATCTCCACCGAGCTGGCGCCGTTTGGCGGCGTGAAGGAGTCCGGGTTGGGCCGCGAAGGCTCCCACCACGGCCTCGATGAATTTACTGAACTTAAATACGTCTGCGTTGGCGGCCTGTAAAGAGAACGATGATGACTAATCAAGAACTGAACGACCTGAAAAACCGCTTCGTGGCCAACGGTGCCGCCACGCCCACCACCCAGTTTGCCGAGCGTGCCGAAAACGCCGAGCTGTGGGACGCCGACGGCAACCGCTGGATCGACTTCGCGGGTGGCATCGGCGTGCTCAACCTGGGCCACCGCCACCCGAAAATCGTGGCCGCCGTGGAAGCGCAGCTCAAGAAAGTCATGCACACCAGCGCGGCGGTGATCTCCTACGCGCCCTACGTGCAGCTGTGCCAAAAGCTCTGCGAACTGACGCCGGTACGCGGCCCCGAGCGCAAAGCCATGCTGGTGAACACCGGCGCCGAAGCGCTGGAAAACGCCGTGAAGATCGCCCGCGCCGCCACTGGCCGCACCGGCATCATCACCTTCGATGGTGCCTTCCACGGCCGCACCATGATGACCCTGGCGATGACCGGCAAGGTGCTGCCCTACAAGAACGACTTCGGCCCCATGCCGGGCGACGTATTCCGCGCCCCGTTCCCCAACCCGCTGCACGGCATCAGCGAAGAAGCCTCGCTGAACGCCATTCGCACGCTGTTCAAGACCGATATCGCCCCGCACCGCACGGCGGCCATCGTGATCGAGCCGGTCCAGGGCGAAGGCGGCTTCTACATCGCCTCACCGGACTACCTGAAAGCCCTGCGCGCGCTGTGCGACGAGCACGGCATTCTGCTGATCGCCGACGAAGTGCAGTCCGGCTTCGCCCGTACCGGCAAGCTGTTTGCGCTGGAACACAGCGGCATCGAAGCGGACATTCTCACCACCGCCAAGAGCCTCGCCAACGGCATGCCGCTCTCTGCCGTGGTCGGCACCGCCAAGGTGATGGACGCCTCCGGCCCCAACTCCCTGGGCGGCACCTACAGCGGCAACCCGCTCTCCTGCGCGGCAGCCCTGGCGGTGATCGAGGCCATCGAAGAAGAGAACATCCTGGCCCGCAGCGAACAGATGGGCAACATGCTGGCCGAACGCTTCGCGGTATGGGAAGCGCGCTTCCCCGCCGTCGCCCACGGCCGCCAACTCGGCGCCATGGCCGCGTTCGAACTGCTCAACGGTGAAGGCAAGCCCGACCCACAACTCACCGCCGCGCTCTGCGCCAAAGCCCGCGAAAAAGGCCTGATCCTGCTGTCGTGTGGTTTCTACGGCAACAGCATCCGTATTCTGGTACCGCTGACGGTATCGTCTGCGGTGTTGGAAGAAGGGTTGAGTATTATCGAGGAGTCGTTGGAAGCGCTGAGCTAATACCTTTCGAAGCATTATCTGACCCGCCGTCGTTAAACAGCGAAAGCTGCTGGCGAGAGCGGGTTTTTTTATGGGCCCTGATCATTGAGCCGCTAAAGGGAGGTTATTAAGAACTTTCTTATTTATAGTGGCGCCTGTTGACCTGACAACATCGGCGTTGAAAGCCCTGAGCTGAGAAAAGCAGTCGTCTTAAAAATTCTGTGCTAATCTTGATTTGGTTAGATAGCTTCCCAAGGTGGAGGTGCTGGGAAATGCAACAAAAGCGTGAATTATTGATATCAAGCCTGATGAAAAATAATCAAAGACTTGGAAGCGATTGGCAGGCTTTATGGTTGGACATTATATTGGCGCGTTTATCCAATCAGGGGGAACGATTTCTAACACCTGCTGTAGACATGCTCAGTATCCTAGCAACTAATTACGAGGTAAATTTTGGAAAAATTCATCGATAAAATATCGACTACGATACCCTTCACAGAAGAGCGAGTTGATATTGAGCTAAATGGAAAGAACCTAATCATTACTGGTGCAAACGGCTCCGGTAAGACCTCGTTAGTTGATGGTATCTATAAAAAGCTAGTCGACATTGTCCGCTCTAAAAAGCTAGATCAGCTGCCACAATGGAGGCAGAATAAGGAACACTGGGCAGCGGAGCTAGAAAAATCAGAAAAAGGGTCAGCACAATATCAACAAGCTGAAAGGCAGCTAGAGATTACTGTAAAAAATATAGAAAGTGTGATAGGGGATCCTAATATAACAATCAATAATCACTTGGAATTCTCACGGAAAGTCGATAGCGAATTAGGAATTATAGAGCTATTTACCGCAGTAAGACAGTCTCAGATTCAGGACGCAAGAAGCGCATCAGGAACGAATTATAACAAAGGCGATCTTGCTAACCAGCGACCTAGTATTCAACTTGGCGATCAGTTGGAACAGCATCTAGTCAACCTGTACACAAGGCGTTCATTTTCAATCACTGAAAAGAGAAATCCAGAGCTGGAAGTGGAAATAACCAACTGGCTAAAAGAGTTTGATAAAAATCTTAAATTTCTAATGGAAGATGATTCGGTTCATCTGTCTTTTGATGCCGACAACTTTAAGTTTTTTATACAGCAAAAGGGGAAATTTCCTTATACATTTCAAAATCTTTCTTCTGGTTACTCTTCTATTTTTAGTGTTTTTTCTAAGCTGTTAATGAGGTCAGAGTACTTAAAAATTAGTCCGTCTAAACTATGTGGTGTTGCAATTATTGATGAGATTGACGCCCATTTGCATGTGACGTTACAAAGGAAAATATTGCCGTTTTTATCTGAGTCATTTCCTGGGATTCAGTATATTGTCACTACTCACTCGCCTTTTGTATTAACATCAGTAAGCAACTCTGAGATTTATGATATCAGCAGAAGAGAGCAAGTTGGGGAATTGTCATCTTATTCTTATGAATCTGTATTAGAGGGCTTGTTTGACGTAAGTCCATCCTCAGATATTTTGAAAAATAAAATCCGGAAGATTGCTAGAGAAATAGAAAGGGATGATGTCAATATAGAGATGTTGAAAGAGCTTGTAAGTGATATTGGATCCGACTCAAGCTATCTCGATGAAGAGTCAAAGTTTTATTTAAATAGCGCTAAGCTGGAAATAAAAAAATATCATAAAGGAGCTGGCAATTAGATGTTTAACGTTACAAGATCACCAGAGATTCCAGCTTCTTTGGCGACTCAAAGGAGTTACGCAGAAGAAGATGTACTTCTAAAGCTGAAAGAAATATTTCACGATAAGTGTTATTTGTGTGAAATAAAAGATCCAACATCTATAAATGTTGAGCATTTCTATGCCCATCAAGGGGATAATAATAAAAAGTTTGATTGGAATAATCTATACTATGTTTGTGGTCGATGCAACAATATAAAGCTGGCTAAATATAATAATTTAATTGACTGCGCAGATCCTGGTTATGATGCTTTTAGACTTGTCAAACACCTTCCGCCGCATACGCCTTATCAGAGCAAGCTTATTATTGAGGCAATGAATGATGATGATAAGACAACGGAAACTGCTGCGCTACTTGACGAGATATACAATACTGATAAAACTATAAATAAGAAAATTACGGGAAGGTACTTGCGCAGAAAAATTTTTAGTAGATACAATCGATTTTTAGAGCTTGTTAATGTTCACATCGATGATGAGCTTTCCCAAGAAGTAAAAGACGATGCCCTTATGAGGTTGAGAAATTTGGTATCAAAAAAACAGGAGTTCTCAGCATTTATCAGATGGATAGTGATAGAGGATGATTATCTTTTAGACATTTTAGGTGAGTATATTGATTAGTGGGCTGTTAAAAGGAATAACATATGCAATATTTTCATTCATTCTGGTTATCCGCGAGCTAATTTTCATTTAAAAGAGATGTCGTATAATGAGTATCGAAAACTATTCAAAAGAAAAATTTAAATCTCAATTGAATGAATATCTCTCTGCCTCGGGGCCAGTTAGAAGCATCGAGCATCTATGCGGCCGAGAGAAGGAAATGGCTCTTATAGAGGAAGCATTATGTGCGGAAGGCCGCCATGTTTTTATTTATGGAGATAGAGGTGTAGGCAAAACATCATTAGCATCCGCAGCGGCGGCTCAGTACCAGTCTTCAGATAATACGTATATTCAGATTGGGTGTGGTCCTGATACTGAATTTTATAAAACGATAGAGGATTTAGCCGAAAGGATAATTAAAAAAGCTTCAGGAAAGAGAAATTACTCTGTATCACACTCTTTAAATGTTAAATTCTACAGTGTTAAATGGAATCAGCAAGATGTAGATGTAGCAATTCCAAGTGTAGATTCTATGTACACTGCCGTAGAGGCAATTGAAGAGGTGGCTAAATTCCACTCAAAAACTCCAATAATAGTCATCGATGAATTTGATCAAATAGATTCAGAAAAGGAGAGGCGGTTATTTGCAAGTTATCTTAAAGACTTGGGCGATAGAGGAGTGAATATAAAATTAATTTTTACTGGTGTAGCCCAGTCATTAACTAAGTTGTTAGGCGAGCATGAGTCTAGTTTTAGGCAATTGCATACTATTGGTTTGGATAGATTATACTGGGGTGCAAGGGAGAAAATAGTAAATGATGCTATTGCTTCTTTTGAAATAAACATAGATCCAGAAGTCGTCTATACTATTGCTAAAATAAGCAATGGATTCCCTTATTTTGTCCATCTGCTAACTGAAAAAATCTTGTGGGCCGCTTTTGAATCAGAAGAAGAGATAGAGTATGTGGATTTCAAACTTTTTAGAGTAGCATTGGAGAAAGCTATTTCTAGCATTAGCGCTCATCTTCAAATGCCTTATGATGCAGCAACACTTCACAGAACAAATGATTACCGAGAGATACTATGGGCGACAGCTGACTCTGAAAGCACTATTAGATATATAGATGGAATGTTTAATTCATATTTGCGAATTAATAATCAGTTGTATGGCTATAATCCAACTGAAGATCATCGCCCCCTTTCGCGTCAAAAATTTACTGCTCGGTTAGGGAACCTAAAAAAGAAGGAATATGGTGAGGTGTTAGAGAGTCCTTTAAGTAGGAAAGGGCTTTACTCTTATCGGGAAAATTTATTACGCGGTTATGTCGCTATGAGAGCTCTTGAGTCCGGCGTAGAACTCCAAGGTGATGTTCCGGATGAACCAAAACGTCCCACAGCTTGGGGTAAAGAGCAAAAGCAATACTCAGCTAATAAGGATTATACTCCAAAAATTAAATTTAGGGGTGAGCTGTGAAGACATAGATAATAAATGAAATCACTTTAAAAACTCGATTTTTCAGCACTTACTATACTTGAAAGCTTTACTATTAAGTAAAGTAAGCGCAGGTGGCATTAGGTTAAGTCATGAAAAATCCGATTAAGAATGGATTTCATTATATTGATAATGTTATTTTTAATAGTATGGCTCCTATCATGTATCGGTAATTGCATCGTTAAGCAGATGAAGGTCAGCACTATATTTTATCATCAGATGAATATGTTCAGTGTATTAGCTTTCATCCCATTTAGCGGTGCCGAGTTATGTTTGCGATTTACCCCTCTACCTCACCATCATCAAACAACGAAAGCTGCTGGTGATTGGCGTGCTTTGCTTTTTTAGCGCGCTGCTTAGAAGGCCGTCGCTGACTCGCCAGCTTATCCACAATCGCTTGGCTGGCATCCCTCGCTTCCGGCGTGTGGCGGAGTTCATACAACATCTTCTTCCAGTGGCTTGCTTCGGCTTCGAAGTCGTTGGGGATGGGGTAGTCAACGCCCGGCTGAAAGCCGAAGCGTTTTTGCAGGCTTTCCGGTAGCGCCCAGGGTTTGGCACGCCATTCCAAAGGCAGGGGCGCAAGCTCCGGCACCCAGCGGGCGACAAACTCGCCGGTGGGGTCGTTATCTTCTGCCTGCTTGATGGGGTTGTAGACCCGCAGGGCGTTGGTGCCGGTGGCGCCTGCCTGCATTTGCACCTGGGGGTAGTGAATGCCGGGTTCGAAGTCGGTGAATAGCCGCGCCAAGTGTAAGGCTGGCTCAACCCAGTGCAACCCCAGGCCGAAGGTGGCGTGGGATATCAGCATGGCGCGCATGCGAAAGTTGATCCAGCCGGTGGCGGTCAGGCTGCGCATGCAGGCATCCACCAGCGGCACGCCGGTTTGGCCCTGTTTCCAGGCGATCAGGTGCGGGTGTTCCGGGTCGCGCTCCCGCAGGCTGCGCAGCGCCGGGTGCAGGGTTTGCTGCTCGATGCTGGGTTCGCTTTCCAGCTTTTGAATGAAGTGGCAGTGCCAGTAGAGCCGCGAGGTAAAGGCGCGCAGCGAGCGGGCCCAGGCGGTGTCGTCGGCGTGTTTTTGGCGCTGGCGGCGCAGGGATTGCACCACTTCACGCATCGAGAGCGTGCCCCAGGCCAGGTGCGGGGAAAGCCGCGAACCAAACTCCCAGGCCAGTAACGGTTTGGAAAGCGAGCCGCGATAGCGCCGCCCGCGCTGGGTAATAAAGCTCAGCCACAGCGCGCGGCCTTCACTGCGCCCGCCGCGCTGGCGTTGGGGGCAGGGCGTGGTATCGAACCCCAAGGTCAGCGAGGGCAGTTGCGTTACGTCTACGTGATGAAAGGCTTCCCAACCGGGTGCGGCAACCGCTGCTTGTGGCGCGGGGCAGGTGGGGGCGGCCATCAGCGTTTCCCAGTGGCTTTCCCAGCGGGATTGGTGCCCGGTGCGGCTGCTCAACCCGCGAATCACGCCCTGCTGGCGGGCTTCCTGCCAGGGCACCTGGTGGGCCTGGCACCAGGCCTGAACGCGCTGGTCCCGCGCGAAGCTCCAGGCGTTGCCGGTCTCCTGGTGGGAGTGCAGCACCAGTTCGCCGTAGTGGGCTTTGAGGGCGGCCAGGCACTCCAGCATATCGCCTTGCCACAGGCAGAGCGGCAGGCCCAGGGTGTCGAGCGCCTGGGCCAGGTCAACTAGCGAATCGGCGGCAAACTGCCAGTGGCGCAGGGCGCTGTCGGGCGCTTGCCACTGGTCGGGCTCGATGGCAAACAGCGGCAGCACCGGGCCTACCGCTGCGGCGTTGGTCAGCGGTACGTGATCGTGAATGCGCAAATCGCGTTTGAACCAAACGACCTGAAGGGGTGCCTGAGCCATGAGCCGTAACGCCTGTTCGTCGCAATCTATTCGTGATGAACGGAAGACGTTACCATCAAGCCAGCGTTGGCGTAATCACTCTATCTACTCCCGCTCAACAGGAGAGTCTCGATGTACATTGCCATGAACCGTTTTCGGATTGCCCCAGGCCGCGAAGAGGATTTTCTGGAGGTGTGGCGCAACCGCGATTCCCACCTGGAGGAAGTGCCGGGCTTCAAGGAGTTTCACATGCTGCAGGGCGAAAGCCAGGAAGAGCACACCGTGTTCATCTCCCACAGCGTGTGGGAATCCGAAGAGGCCTTTCGCGCCTGGACCAAGTCAGAGGCTTTCCGCAAGGCCCACGCCAATGCCAAATCTCCGGAAGGCATCTACCTGGGGCCGCCCAAGTTCGAAGGCTATGAGGTAGTGCTGTAAGGCCCCAGGCCCTTGGCCCCAAGCCCCAAGCCGCCGTCAGGCCAGCGCCAGCCCCACCGCGAGCAGCAGGCTGTAAACCAGCGTGGAAAGCGCGGTTTTCTTGAGCATGCCCGTTAGCTGCTCGCCATTTTCGGTGCGGCTGAGCGTGCGCCCGGCGTCGTAGAGCGGCTTGGCCACCACCAGGCAGCTCCAGCCCACCCAGGGCACGGGCAGCCACACCAGATACCCCAGCGTAAGCAGCAGGGCGGCGCCCAGAAGCGCCCAGTGGTAGAGAACGGCCCGCCGTTTGCCCAGCCTCACGGCCAGCGTCATCTTGCCGTGGCGGGCATCGCTGTGGATGTCGCGCACGTTATTGACGTTGAGCACGGCGGTGGCCAGCAAGCCGCACACGGCGGCGGGCAGTATGGCCAGCCCGCTCAGGCTCTGGGTATGCAAGTAGAGGGTTCCCAGCACGCCCAGCAGCCCAAAAAACACGAACACCGCCACATCCCCCAGCCCACGATAGCCATACGGCTTGCCGCCCAGCCCCACGGTGTAAGTGATGGCCGCCAGCAAGGACGCAGCTCCCAGCAGCACGAACACCAGCCAACTACGCAGGTCGCTGCCAAAGGCGACGAACAGCAGCGACAACCCCGCTATGGCCGCCGCCAGCCCGGTGAGCAGCATGCCCCGGCGCATGGCGTCTGGGGTCAATAGCCCGCTGGCCACCGCCCGCGCGGGGCCGGTGCGGCTAGCATCGTCCACCCCCGATTGGGCATCGCCATAATCGTTGGCCAGGTTGGAAAGCACCTGCAGCAGAATGGCCGTGAGCAGCGACAGCAGCAGCACCCCACCCTGAAAGCCACCCGCCTGCGCCGCCATGCCCGAACCCAGCAGGATCGAGGCGCAGGCCAGCGGCAGGGTGCGCAGCCGTGCGGCGAGCAACCAGGCATGGAGTGGGCGGTGTGGGGTGGTGTGTTCCATGGTGAGCATTCCTGTTGCAGTCGCTGAACTGGTCAGCGTGGCCGGTCGGTGTAGCCATCGGGCAGAGTAAACATTCAACTCTGTATCATTAATGGCAAAAACCACGACCTGGGTCAAAAAAGAGGTATCCGTCCTGACGCACACTGGGGCTTCCCCCTGAAAGTGAACGTGGCAGGAGTCTACGCGATGATCGGCGAGTTTTTCAGACAAAACAAATATGCTGCCCTGGTTTGGCTACTGTTGAGGCTGTACCTGGGCATTACCTGGCTGACCCTGGGCATCGGCAAGATGACCGGCGGCTTCAATGCCGAAGGGTTTTTGCGCAACGCCGTGGCCAACCCGGTCATGCGCGAAGGCAGTATGGTCTACCCCAACTACGTGGCGTTTCTGGAGCATGTCGCGCTGCCGTATGCGGATGTGATCAACGTGATGATCCCGCTGGGGGAAGTGCTGGTGGGGCTGGGGCTGATCGTGGGCGTGTTGACCTGCTATGCCGCTTTCTTTGCCATCGTCATGAACATGTCGTTCCTGATGGCGGGCACGGTGTCCACCAACCCCTGGATGATTGCCCTGAGCTTTTTCCTGCTGGTGGCCGGTGCCAACGCCGGGCGCTATGGCGGCGACCGCTGGGTGCTACCCTATATCAGGCATCGGTTATTAGGGAAGTAACGCACTATGCAGGTGATCCAGGCCGCGAAGGCGCTGGCAGCACAGCTGTCGGCGCTGGACCTTTTGGCATGCCGGGGTACGCAGAGCCTGAGTGTGCCCTGCGAGGTGGAGGATTTGGTGGGGTGGTTGAACGCCCAGGGCGTGACGCCCCGCCTTTATTGGCAGCCGCGTGAGGCTTCGGCGGCGGGCTATGCCGTGCTGGGCGAGGCGCGGGCATTTGACTCTCTGGTGGCGCTGCAGGTCGATATGCAGGCTCAAGCTCAAGCTCAAGCTCAAGCTCAGGCCCAGCCCGCCAGCGGCTCGCCCGACTATTTCGGCGGGGTGGCCTTCGATGCCCAAGCGGCGGGTTGGCCCGGGTTTGGTGACTGCCGCTTCATACTGCCCCGGGTGCTGCTCCAGCGCCAGCAGGGGCGGTGTACGCTTTCCGTGAACCTGTGCTTCGATGACCGCCCTCCTGCCGAAGAGCTGGCCGCCGCCCAGGCGTGCCTGGCGGCCATCGCCCCGGAACGGCCGCTGCCCCCGGTGGCTCATGGCAGCTACCAGCGGTGTGATACGCCCACTCGGCCGGAATGGGCCCACTGGGTGTCGCAGGTGACCCAGCCCGAACGGCTGCAGCAACTTCCCAAAGTGGTACTTTCTCGAGAAACCTGCCTGACCGCCGAGCGCGTGCCCAGCCCCTGGGCCTTGCTGGGGCGCTGGCAGGCCGAGGCGCGGCACTGCTTTCATTTCGGGGTGCAGTGGGCGACCGGTACGGCGCTGATTGGCTGCTCCCCCGAACGGCTCTATCGCCGCCAGGGCCAGCAGCTGGTGACGGAGGCACTGGCCGGTACGGCCCGGCGGGGGCGTGACACGGCGCAGGACGAAGCGCTCGCCGGAGCGCTGCTGGCCGATAAAAAGAACGGCCTGGAAAACCAGTGTGTTTACCAGCAGCTGCTGACCCAGCTGGAGCCGCTGGCCCAGCGCCTGGAAATGGGCGAGGCCCACGTGGTGCCGCTGCGGTCCGTGCAGCATATTCGCCGCGAAATTCACGCCGAGCTGCACCCCTTCATCACCGACCAGCAGCTGCTCGCCGTGCTACCGCCCACGCCCGCCGTCGGCGGCACCCCGCGGTCGGCGGCGCTGGCCAGAATCCGTGAGCTGGAGCGCCACGCCAGGGGCTGGTACGCCGGTGCTTTTGGCCGCGTGGGGCATGACTCCAGCGAGCTGGCGGTGTCGATTCGCTGTGCCCAGGTCAGCGATACGGCGATCCGCCTGTATGCGGGGGCGGGTATCGTGGCGGGGTCGCAGGCCGAAGACGAGTGGCACGAGCTGGATGCCAAGATTGCCGATATTCTCTCGCTGCTGGGAATGGGATAAGCCGATGCATTACGCCACCTTTAACCACGTTTGGGCGTCGCTGCTGTTGGAAGAGCTGTACCGCTGGGGGCTGCGCGAGGTAGTCGTGGCGCCGGGCTCGCGCTCCACCCCGCTGACCATGGCGGCCAGCGAGCACGCCGGGCTGCGCTGCCATACTCACTTTGACGAGCGCGGGCTGGGGTTCATGGCGCTGGGCCTGGCCCGAGGCGCCCAGCAGCCGGTGGCGGTGATCACCACGTCCGGCACGGCGGTGGCCAACCTTTATCCGGCCGTGGTGGAAGCCGCGCTGCTGGGCGTGCCGCTGGTGATTCTGTCTGCCGACCGGCCCATCGAGCTGCTGGATAACGGCAGTAACCAGGCCATCGACCAGCGGGATATCTTCGCCCGCCACACGGTGGCGCACCACGACTTGCCGACCCCCAGCCGCGAGATTCCCGCCGCCTATTTGCTCAGCACGATCGACCAGACCATGGCGCGGCAGCACCGGCTGCCGGGCCCGGTGCACTTCAACTGCCGCTACCGCGAACCGCTCTACCCCTCCGGCCCGCCCGTGGAGGCCAGCGACTACCTGGCGCCGCTTTCGCGCTGGCAGCACAGCGATGCCCCCTGGAGCGCCTGGCAAACCGCCCCCGCCGCCCTGCCGGTGGCATGGCCCGCCGCCTTCACCCGGCAGCGCGGGGTAATCGTGGTGGGGCGAATCGATGACCCCCAGCAGGCGGCCCCCATTGCGGCCCTGGCCGAGCAGTTGGGCTGGCCGCTGCTGGCCGACCTGCAAAGCCAGCTGCACGGCGACCCGCGCCACCTGGTGCACATGGACCTGGCCCTTCAGGACCCGCAGGTCAGCGCCGAGCTGGGCCGCGCCAACGTGCTGCTGCAGTTTGGCGGCCGGCTGATTTCCAAGCGCCTGACCCAGATGATTGCCCGCCACCCCTGGCAGCAGGCGTGGCTGGTCGACCCGTTACCCCAGCGCCTGGACCCGGACTTCACCCTTACCCAGCGGCTGGTGTGCACGCCCGCCGAGGCCATCGCCACGCTGCCCGCAGGGCCCACCCAGCTCCCCTGGCATACTCTGGCACGCCTGCAGCAGCGCACCCGCCAGGGCATCGAACGCTATACGGCGGAGTTTTCCGAGCTGGGGGTGTGTCATCAGCTGGCCCAACTGGCCAGAGGGGCGCTGTTCGTGGGCAATAGCCTGCCCGCCCGGTTGATGAACATGCTGGGCTCGACCCGTTCGACGCCGCTGCGGGTGATGGCCAATCGCGGAGCTTCGGGCATCGATGGGCTGCTGGCCACCGCGTATGGCTTGGCCTGCACGACTGATGAACCCACCACGGTGATTCTGGGCGACACCAGCGCGCTTCACGACCTCAACAGCCTGGCGCTGCTGGCCAGGGCCCAGGCGCCGCTGGTCGTGGTGGTGCTGAATAACGATGGCGGCAGCATTTTCCACATGCTGCCGGTGCCGGACGAAGGCGACCTGCTGGAGCGCTACTATCGCCAACCCCACGGGCTCGCGTTCGAGCATGCGGCGCGCATGTTTCACCTGAACTATGCCGCACCGACCACGCTGGCGGCGTTTTGCGAGGTCTACACTCAGGCGCTGGAGGCCGGGGTGACGCTGATCGAGGTCACGGTGCCCCATCAGCAGGCCACCGATGCGTTGCAGGCTCTGGGCGCGTGGCTCAGGGAGGCACCCGATGCATCATGACCCTTCGCCGCCCTTTACGCTGGTGATGCTGCACGGCCTGCTGGGCGATCAGCAAGATTGGCAAGCGCTTGGCGAGGCGCTGGAACAAGTGCTGCCGGGCGTGCGCTGCCTGGCGCTGAACCTGCCGGGGCATGGGCAGCCCACCACGCCTGCGGTGGGCTCTTTTGCGGATTTTCATGACTGGCTCAGCGGCACGCTGGCCGAGGCGGGCGTTGGGCGTTATGGCCTGCTGGGCTACTCCCTGGGTGGCCGGCTGGCGCTCTATCATGCCAGCCGGCGGCCCGCTGGTTTGGAGGCGCTGTGGTTGGAGAGCGCGCACCCCGGGCTGGCCGCGCCAGAGCGGGAAGCGCGCCTTGCCCACGATGAGCACTGGGCGAAGCGTTTTGAGCAGTCGGCGTTGGCCGACGTGCTGACCGCATGGTACCAGCAGTCGGTGTTTGCCGATTTGACGCCACCACAGCGCCAGCGTCAGATTCAGCGCCGGTTGGCCAACCATGGCCCCGCCGTGGCGCACATGCTGCGGGCTACCTCGCTGGGTCGGCAGCCCTCTCTCTGGCAGTGGCTGGCCGAGACCGACCTGCCGGTGGGCTATTTCTCCGGCCTGCGGGACCCTAAGTTCAACACCCTGGCCAACCGCCTGGCGCAGCACGCGCCGCGCCTGCGCCACTGGGCGCTGCCGGGCGGCCATAACCTGCACGTGGAACACCCCAAGGCCATGGCAGGGCATTTGGCACGGCAACTGGCGCAGCACTTGGCACAAACGCTGCCGCGCTGAGGCGCGGCAGCGTCTGGTTCACTGAATCAGTACATGGCTCACTGAATCAGCAGTAGCCAGGGCAGGCCAATGGCCAGCCAGGCCACCAGGAACAGCAGCCCGAAGATGGCCCCCAGGCGCCAGTACAGCGCGCTGGGCAAGTATCCGCTGCCGTAATACACCGGGCTGGGGCCGGTGCCATAAGGGGTCAGGATGCCCATGAAGCCCAGGGTGGGCAGTAACAGCAGAATGAACAGCTGCATGTCCAGCCCGGCAATGCCCGACGCCGCCGCCAGCATGACCGGCAGCAGGGCAGTTACGTGGGCGGTGACGCTGGCGAAGAAGTAGTGCAGAACATAGAAGATGACCACCAGGGCGACCATGGCCAGCAGCGGGTCGAAGTGGCTGATCTGCCCACCCACCAGGTTGCCGAACCAGCCCACGAAGCCCACCTGGCTCAAGCCGCCCGCCAGAGCCACCAGGGTGGCAAACCACACGAAGGTGTTCCAGGCAGCGCGGTTATCGAGAATGTCGTTCCAGCTCACCATGCCGGTCAGCAGCATGCCGCAGATGACCACCAGCCCCACCAGCGACGCCGATACCCGGTCGCCAGCGAAGATCCATAGCAGCAGCGCGGTGCCCACCATGATGACCAGCACGATTTCGTGGCGGGTCAGTGGGCCCAGGTTCTGCAGTTCCCCTTTCGCCCAGTCGGAGATCTCATGCCCGGCCTTTACCTCCGGGGCGCACAGCCAGTAGCACAGCAGCGGCACCAACAGCAGCAGAAGTACCCCCACCGGCACCACCGCCACGAACCACTGCCCCCAACTGATATGGATGCCCGTGGCGCTTTCGGTGAGCGCGATGGCCAGCAGGTTCGGTGCTAGGGCGGTGAGAAACATCGAGCTGGTCACGCAGGTGGCCGCAATGGCGGTCCACATCAGGAAGCTGCCCATACGCTTCATGCTGGGGTCGTTGGGGTGCGAGTCGTACAGCGGCGGCAGGTTACGAATGACCGGATAGATGGTGCCTGCGCTGCGCGCCGTATTGGAGGGCGTAAAAGGGGCCAGAATGCCATCGGCGATCATCACCGCGTAGCCCAGGGTCAGCGTGCGCTTGCCCATGGCGTGCACCAGCCACAGCGAAATCCGCCGCCCCAGCCCGGTCTTTTCATACCCCAGGGCAAACATGAAGGCACCGAAAATCAGCCAGACGGTGGCGTTGGTGAACCCCGAGACCGCCCAGGCGAAGGCCTGGTTGGCGGCGTTGAAGCCGTCGTTGGCCAGCTGCTCCGGGGAGAACAGCACCCAGCGGGAAAGCAGCGCCACCAGGGTAACGCCAACCAGCCCGATGACCGCGCCGGGCAGGGGTTCCAGAATCAGGCCGACTACGCAGCCCATGAAGATGGCAAAGAAGTACCAGGCATGGGGCGGTAGCCCGGCCGGGGTAGGCAGCAGGGCGATCACCAGCGTGGTGGCCAGTGGCGCGAGCAGCGGCCAGCGAGTGCGGAGCGAAGCGCTGAGGTTCATGGCGACCTCTCGATAAGTTATCGGCAAGCCGTAGCGCCTTGCCTGAGTGAGCACAGCAGAGATGAGGTTCAGCGTGGTGTTTCACGGGTGTCAGGGAAAGCATAGGCAAGGCAAGTCGCGGTTTATTTGATCTACATCAATCATGCTTTAGATCAAGGCCGAGGGCCTGTCGGGCTGTGATAACGTCGCTTCATCAGCAGGGCGGCAGGCCGTGCGCAGGCCGGAATCGCGTCATGAGAATCGCGTCATGAGAATTGCGTCATGAGAAGTCCGTCATGAGTAGTGCAGCCGCACAAGGGGGTGCCATGCAGCAGCAGGATGTGGATATCGTCATCGTCGGCGGTGGGGGCGCGGGCCTGCGGGCCGCCATCGCGGCCGCCGAGCAGGCTAAACAGGGCGGTCACGCGCAGCGTATTGCGCTGGTGTCCAAGGTGTATCCCATGCGTTCCCACACGGTGGCGGCCGAGGGGGGCGCAGCCGCGGTGACCAGTGACGAGGACTCGTTTCAGGCGCACTTCGACGACACGGTTTCCGGGGGCGACTGGCTGGTGGAGCAGGGCGTGGTGGACTACTTCGTGCGCCACGCCTACCAGGAGCTGGTGCAGATGGAGCGCTGGGGGTGCCCCTGGAGCCGCCAGCCCGATGGCCGCATACAGGTGCGCCGCTTTGGCGGCATGAAAACCGCGCGCACCTGGTTTGCTGCCGACAAGACCGGCTTCCATATGCTGCACACGCTGTTTCAGACCTCGCTGAAATACCCCGAGATCGAACGCTTCGACGAGTACTTCGTACTGGACCTGGCCGTGCACGAAGGGGCCGTGGTGGGCGTCATTGCCCTGCAGGTCGCCACGGGCGAGCTGCTGCTGTTGCGTGCCAAGGCGGTGGTGCTGGCCACCGGCGGGGCCGGGCGGCTGTTCCGCTTTAATACCAATGCGGGCATCGTCACCGGCGACGGCATGGCCATGGCCTACCGCCACGGCGTGGCGCTGCGCGACATGGAATTCGTGCAGTACCACCCCACCGGCCTGCCCGGCTCGGGCATCCTGATCACCGAAGCGTGCCGGGGGGAAGGCGGTATTCTGCTCAACAAGGAGGGTTACCGCTACCTCCAGGACTATGGCCTAGGGCCGGAAACACCCCTGGGCAAGCCGGAAAACAAGTACATGGAGCTGGGCCCTCGGGACAAGCTTTCCCAGGCGTTCTGGCAGGAGCAGCAGGCCGGGCGCACCGGCAAGTTTGGCGACAGCGACGTGGTCTATCTCGACCTTCGCCACCTGGGCGCCGACTATCTGCATGAGCGCCTGCCGTTCATCTGCGAGCTGGCCAAATCCTATATCAATGTCGACCCCGTCAAGGAGCCGATCCCGATTCGGCCTGCGGTGCACTACACCATGGGCGGCATCGAAACCGATCCCCAGTGCGAAACCACCATCGCGGGGCTGTACGCCGCCGGGGAGTGTGCCTCGGTAGGCCTGCATGGGGCCAACCGGCTGGGCTCCAATTCGCTGACCGAGCTGCTGGTTTTTGGCCGCTTGGCCGGGGAGCAGGCCAGCCAGCGGGCTGCCCGCACCGACTGGGTGGCGCTGCCGGTCTTGCAGGCGCAGGCCCAGCGGCAGCAGGCGCGGCTGGCCACGCTATGCGATGGCCAGGGCAGCGGTGAATCCTGGGTGACGCTCAAACACGCTATGGTGCAGGCCATGGAGAGCGGCTGCGGCATTTACCGCACCGAAGCAGGCATGCAGCAGGCGTTGGACACCCTTCGCCAGCTGCGCCAGCGCTATGCCCAGGTGCGGGTCAGTGACACCAGCAAGATCTTCAATACCGAGCTGCTGGAGTGTCTGGAGTTTGGCTACGGGCTGGAGATTGCCGAAGCGTCGTGCCTGGCCGCGTTGGAGCGTCGCGAATCCCGGGGTGCCCACCAGCGCCTGGACGAGGGCCTGCAGGCCCGTGACGATGTGGGCTATCTCAAGCATAGCCAGGTGTTTTACCAGGGTGACGCGCCCGCCGAGCTGCGCTGGCAGGCGGTGGATACCCGTTTTTCGGCCCCGGCCGCGCGGGTTTACGGGGATGCGGCCAAGGGAGGCAAGGCATGAACAAGCACATCAGCATCAAGCGTTACCTGCCCGACAGCGCAGCGGAACCCTACTGGCAAACCTACGACGTTGCGGTGGAGGACAGCACCTCGCTTCTCGACGCGTTGAACCATATCAAGGAGCAGCAGGACAGCACGCTGAGCTACCGCTGGTCTTGCCGAATGGCGATTTGTGGCTCCTGCGGCGTCATGGTCAACGGCATTCCCAGGCTGGGCTGTAAAACCTTCCTGCGCGACTACCCTGACGAGATTCGTATCGAACCGCTGGCGCACTTCCCCGTGCAGCGGGACCTGGTCGTGGACATGGCGCTGTTCCTGGAGCACCTGGCGGCGGTGAAGCCCTACCTGATCGAACAGGACCCGGTGCAAACCTTCGACCCCGGCCAGGCGCAGCCCCACACACAAATGCCTGAACAGCTGGCGCGCTATCGGCAGTTTGCCAACTGCATCAACTGTGGCCTGTGCTATTCGGCGTGCCCGCAGTTTGGTTTGAACCCGGAGTTTCTGGGGCCTGCGGCGCTGACCCTGGCACACCGTTACAACCTGGACAGCCGGGATCAGGGCAAACGCCAGCGCATGGCGCAGCTCAACCGCCATGATGGTGTCTGGAGCTGTACCTTCGTGGGCTTCTGCTCGCAGGTATGCCCCAAGCACGTCGACCCGGCCGCTGCGGTCAATCAGGGCAAGGTCGAGGCCGCCAAACATACGCTGATCGCACTGTTCAAGGGCTGATTGGCCAGAACGAACCGTCGGGAGAGTGCCTCATGGAAAAATCATCATCACAACGGCTGCCGCCCCTGAAGCGCAACTGGTGGCTTAAGCACGGTTTCTTCAAGCGCTATATGCTGCGCGAAGCCACGGTGGTGCCGCTGGTGTTTTTCATTCTCTGCCTGTTGGCAGGGGTGTTCGCGCTGTTGCAGGGCCCGGCGAGCTGGCAGGGCTGGGTGGCCTTCATGGGCTCGCCGCTGGTGCTATTGCTGAACGCGCTGGCGCTGGTGGCCAGCCTCTATCACGCGGCCACCTTCTTCGTGCTGTTTCCTCGGGTCATGCCGCTACGCGTGGCGGGGCGCAGCGTACCCGCTGGTGCCATCGTTGCTGGCCAGTGGGCGGGAGTCGTGGCAGTGGCGGTCGTGTTGTTCTGGCTCTTGGGGAGGGGCGGCGCATGAAAACCTCACATCAAAAAGCACCCCTGGGTCAGCCTCGGCAAGCCTATGACGAACCCCTGTGGTGGGGGCTGTTCAGTGCCGGGGGCGTCTGTTTTGCCGTGGTCTTGCCTGCGGTGATTCTGTTCATCGGGCTATTGCTGCCGTTGGGCCTGCTGCCCGCCGAGGCGCTTGGCCACGAGCGGGCCTCCCGCCTGCTGTTCAGCCTGCCCGGCGTGCTGTTCATCGGCGCCGCCGTGTGCTTGCCGCTGTTTCATGCCGCCCACCGGCTGCGCCATGGCCTATTCGACCTGAGCCTGGGCCAGGACACCCGCAACAAATGGCTGATGTACGGCCTGGCGTCCCTGCTGAGCCTGTTGGCGCTGGCTCTGGTGATCGTGGGCTGGCTGCGCTGAGGCCCGCTCGCGAATATGGTCGTATCAAAAATAATGCACACCCCTGATAAAGCACGAGGTCAGCATGATCGAAGGACTCACGGAACAGGCGCTGTATGCCCCCATCGCGTGGCAGGATGCCTCGCAGGAGTACCAGGACATCCTCTATCACACCGCTGAGGAGGGCATTGCCCGGATCACCATCAATCGCCCTGAGGTACGCAATGCGTTTCGCCCGCAAACGGTGAGCGAGATGATCCATGCCCTGGGCCGCGCGCGCCACGACAGCGCCATTGGCGCGATTCTGCTGACCGGGGCAGGCGAACAGGCCTTCTGCTCCGGGGGCGACCAGCGCATTCGTGGCGACTACGGCGGCTACCGCGACGAGGCGGGCACCCATCACCTCAACGTGCTGGATTTCCAGCGTGACATTCGCACCTGCCCTAAGCCGATTATCGCCATGGTGGCGGGCTACGCCATTGGCGGTGGCCACGTGCTGCACATGATGTGTGACCTGACCATCGCCGCCGACAACGCCGTTTTCGGGCAAACGGGCCCCAAGGTGGGGTCGTTTGACGGGGGCTACGGGGCTTCTTACATGGCGAGAATCGTCGGCCAGAAAAAAGCCCGTGAAATATGGTTCCTGTGCCGACAGTACAGCGCCGCCCAGGCGTTGGAGATGGGGCTGGTGAACCACGTGGTGCCGGTGGCCGAGCTGGAGCGAGAGAGCGTGCGCTGGTGCCGTGAAATGCTGCAGCATAGCCCCATGGCGCTGCGCTGCTTGAAAGCGGCGCTGAACGCCGACTGCGACGGCCAGGCCGGGCTGCAGGAGCTGGCGGGCAATGCCACCATGCTCTTCTACATGACCGACGAGGGGCAGGAAGGGCGCAACGCCTTCAATGAAAAGCGCCGCCCGGACTTCTCGCGCTACCCGCGCAACCCCTGATGGCGCTGGCGCTTTACCGCTACTCGCTACCGTTTCGCCAGCCGCTGATGTTCAAAGGTCAGCGGTTGGCGAGCAGAGAAGGCCTGTTAGTCACCATCAACGGCCAGTGGGGCGAGATAGCCCCTTTGCCTGGCTTTTCCCGTGAGAGCCTCGCTGACGCCACCGCCGAGAGCCTGGCCTGCCTGGCGGCTATAGAGCGCGGTGAGACAGCAACGCCAACGTTACCTTCAGTACAGTTTGGTTTTGACTGTGCCCGGCACCGCTGGCCTGCTTCCCTGCCTGCTCCTCTGCCGCCTTACCCATTGCTGCAGGGCACCCCGCAAGCGCTGATGAGTGCACTGCCGGAGCGCGCGGCCCAATGGCAGGCCGCCCCACCAGAGCGCATCAAGCTGAAGGTGGCCCGCTACCCGAGCGATGCGGAGCTGGCCTTGATCGCAAGCCTTGCCAAGTGGCTACCCAACACGCGACTGATCCTCGATGCCAACGGTGGCTGGCAGCGCGAGCAGGCACTGCGCTTTTGCCAGCAGCTCTCGCCTGCCCAAATCGATTACCTGGAGGAGCCCTGTGCTACGCTGGCAGACAGCATCGCCGTGGCGGACGACACGGGCATCGACATCGCCCTGGATGAAACCCTGCAGCGCGGCACTGCCTGGGCGCCGCACCCCCGGCTGGCGGCGCTGGTCATCAAGCCGACGCTGATTGGCGGGTTCGCGGCCTGCCAGGCGTTGGTTCAGCGCGCCAGGGCCCACCGCTTGCGGGTGGTGATCTCATCCAGTTTCGAATCTCAGTGGGGGTTGGGGCAGTTGAGCTGCCTGGCCCGGCAGTGGGCTCCCGAGGAGCCTGCGGGGCTGGATACCGCCCAGGCGTTCAGCGAATCACTTCTCTCGCCAGCCGGTGAGTTGCGGCACGCGCGGCTGCACAGCCTCTACCACGCCGCTGCTGGCGACGACCGCAAGGAGCTTTCCCCGTGACCGAGACATGCCCCATTCACTACTGGGCCCAGCAGACGCCGGAGCATATCGCGGTGGAGGCGGGCGCGGTGCGCCTGAGCTATCGCACGTTGAACCGGCGCGTGGCATCCCTGGCCCAGCAGTTGGCCAGGCAGGGCCTGATGCCGGGCATTCCCCTTTTGGTACCCACCCGAGGGTCGTTGCAGGGCGTGCTGCTGGCCTGGGCCTGCCTGCGGGCAGGGGTGGTGTTCTGCCCGCTGAATCCGGCGTTTCCCGTGGCTCAGCAGCAGGCGCTGGCGCGGCGGATGCAGGTCACCCGGGTGTGCCAGCCGGAAAGCGACTTTGCCTACTCTTCCGAGCTGCCGCCGATCTCCCTCGACTACCGCGCGGAGGCCGACCCCGGCGAGCCACCGGTCTTGTACGCGAGCCAGCGCAGCAACACCATCCTCACCTCCGGCTCCAGCGGCCCGCCCAAGGCGGTGCTGCACCGGGTGGGTAATCATCTGGCTTCGGCGCGGGGTTCGGCGTCGCTGATTCCTGTGGACCCGGATAGCGGCTGGCTGCTTTCGCTGCCGCTGTTTCATGTGGGGGGCTATGCCATTGCGTTTCGGGTCTTTCTGGCCGGGGGGCGGCTGGTGCTGGACGATGCGACTCGCCCGCTGGCTGAGCGCCTGATGCAGCAGCCTATCACCCACCTTTCATTGGTGCCGACGCAGCTTTGGCGGCTACTGAGGGAAGGCTTCGACCCTCGACACACCCAGCTTCGCGAGCTACTGCTGGGGGGCGCGGCCATTCCCGCGCCGCTGGTCGAACGCTTGCAGCGCCTGGGGCTGACGCCCAAGGTCAGCTACGGGCTGTCGGAAATGGCCAGCCAGGTGTGCACCGGCTTGCCCTCCGCCCCTGGCGTGGTAGGGCAGCCCTTGCCGGGGCGTCAGGTGCGGGTGGTGGATGGCGAAATTCAGGTCAAGGGCGACACGCTGTTCAGCGGCTATCTGGCCGATGGCGCGCTGGACCCCGCCGTCAACGACGAGGGCTGGTTCGCCACCCGTGACCGAGGCTACTTCGACGACCAGCAGGCGCTCGTCGTCGAAGGGCGGCTCGACAACGTGTTCATTTCCGGCGGTGAAAACATTCAGCCAGAGAGCATCGAGCAGCGGCTGGTCGACTACCCGGGCGTGGCCCAGGCGCTGGTGGTGGCCGTGCCCCACCCGGAGTGGGGCGAGCGCCCGGTGGCCTTCATCGAACCGCAAACCGATGCGCTCTGCCACAAGGCCCTGGCCGCCTGGGTACGCGAGGTGCTGCCGGGCTTCATGGTCCCCGATGCCTGGCTACCCTGGCCACCGCAGGTGGCGCTCAAACCCTCGCGCAAACAGTTCGCCGAGTTGGCACGCAGGCAGTTGGCTGACGTTTAGCCTCTGTGTCAGGCCTGTTATGGGGGCGCGTATTCAGGTGGCGTTAATAGCGGCAAATAGCGCTCAAGCAACTGTGCAGCGTGCAGCACCTTGAGGTCCTGGTATTTTCCGGCCACCAAATGCAGGCCCACCGGCAGCCCTTGCTGATCCAGCCCGCAGGGAAGGGAAGCGGCGGGTTGCTGGGTCAGGTTGAGTTATTGTCAAATTCTGTGTATGGCCGGTCAGGCGGCAGTCCTGTCTGACTGATCGGTCAAGGGTTCGCCGTCCTTGAACTGGACGTTGTTCACGACCAGCT
>NZ_BMXN01000019.1 GCF_014651775.1 Vreelandella hamiltonii | reverse complement strand
ATGTTGGGCATGGCACTGTCTGGGTGAATGGCGATAATGGCTATATTGCCATGCAGGTCAGTGGGTTAGAAGTGCTTCCGGGGGCCGGTCTCACGGATTCAGGTTGTAGGCATGGGGATAGTCGGGAAAATTTTGTCAAAGGTGTCTCAAATAGCAAATTGAAGGGTCTTACCATTGACGTAGATGGCATAGAATATACTCCTACACCTAAACGCAGAAAGAGAATAAGTAGATATCGTGGAAATACGCCCTAACAAGTCAATCAACTTCGCGCCTTCGGCGCCGGACGCAGCGAAGCTGCGCCGGTTATTGAGGCGTTATGAGGCAACGAATGGATAATGAATTTACAGAGGCAAGGATTAGAAAGCTTCTAACCTTGTATGAGCAACGGTTGCAGCAGCTGTCTGGCAATGGGGATGATTTGTCGGACGCTGAGCTTAGTTCTGAAGTTCAAAGAATAATCCAAGAAATTCAACACGAACGTGATCGGGCGGACCAGAACAAAAATCATATACTTCAAGAAACAAACTATATTCCTGCACTTGATGAAGCGCTGAATTTTTTGGAGCAAGCATTGGAGACCGTTGGCACAACCAATTTCGAGTCAAAGCTTGATGATGCTGCTTTTTCGCTTGGGTATTACAGACACCACTAAAATTCATAACCACTGCAGGCACGGCGACGCCCACTACATTGCGCCTTCGGCTCCATTTCATGTGCGCGCATGCTGTAAGCGTTAGAGATTAAAACCAAAATTTTGGAATTTTTATATGATTCATTGTGATCAGGTTTTCGGAGTCTCCAGTAATATTTTGGAAGATTCCTATGTCGACAGGGGGAATTTGGATGAGGATATTTCTCTCTACCTCAGAAGAGATAACCATATTGCGCTGCGAGGGACCTCAAAATCTGGCAAATCGTGGTTGAGGCAAAAGACAATACCGAACGCAATAGTCGTGCAGTGCAGGTTTAATACTACAACAGTCGATATTTTTACTGATGCTTTGTCTCAGCTAGGTATCAAACTGGTTGTTTCAGAGTCGACTAAGGATGCTATTAAGGGAAAAGTGGAAGCCACAGCCCAAAGTGGATTTGATTTAATCGCGAAGTTGAAAGTGAAGCTAGGGTTAGAAAGTAGTCAAGAAGAATATGTCCAAGGTAAACGAGTCGGTCATGACATCAACGACCTAAGGTTTATTTCGGATATAATAAAAGAATCTGGTAAGCGCTTGGTAATTGAGGACTTTCATTACCTCTCTGTAAGGGAAAGAAAGCAATTCTCTTCTGACCTTAAGGCAATGTGGGATTATGGTTGCTTTGCAATTATAATTGGAGTTTGGACAAGGAGCAATCTTCTGATAGCTCTTAATGATGACCTTACAGATAGAGTTGTCGAGTTGCCAGTAGATTGGACTGATGAAGAATTAAAAGGTGTGATAGACAAAGGGGGCGAGGTTCTGAAGTTAGAGTTTTCGGAGCGCTTGAAGAAATTATTCGTTCTAAATTGTTATAAGAATGTTGGGTTGCTACAAAAGCTTCTGCTCACTTTTTTAGATCAATCAAAGATATTTAACGAACAGAAAGAGAAATTGTTTTTGGACGATGCAGATGTATTTGAATCTGCTGCGATGACTCATGCAGAGCAACTTGATACTAGATATCAGCAATTTGCCAAGGATGTATCATCCGGTATCAGGAAGAGAAAAAATACAACAGGAATATATGCCTATGCAATGGCTATTATCGTGGAGGCGGATGATAATTATTTATTAAATGGACTTTCTTTAGATGATATTTTTAATGCTGCCGTAAAGAGACAAAAGAGGATTCAAAAATCGAATCTACGCCTCGTCCTACAAAAGCTTGAGCAGTTGCAAGTCGATTCTGATGGGCGAGGCCTTGTGATTGCATTTGATGAGGCCAATGATGAAATCACCGTTATTGATAGAAGGCTGCTTTTTTATCGAAAGTATATAACGGTTAGCTGGCCTTGGGAGCAGCTTATTAGTGAGTACAGCGATAAGCTTGGGTCAGAGTCTAAAATCATCACCTCTTGACTTTAACAAATGAATTAAGCCGACCGTCTTGCGCTGGCGCTCCAGACGGCGGCTTATTCAGGGCGTTAACTGTACCAAGGAGGTATCCGTGAAAGGGAGCTGTTTGTGTGGATCCATTGAGTATGAGGTTGCCTCACTGGACATGCCGATTATTTTTTGTCACTGTAAAAATTGCCGCAAGGCACATGCTGCTCCTTTCGTACCCACAGCGGGTGTTCTGAGAGAAAATTTCCGTTGGACTCTTGGTGAAGAAAAACTTTCTAGCTTTGAATCTAGTCAAGGAAAGTTGAGATATTTCTGTTCAGTATGCGGAACACATTTGATAGCTGAAAGACCTAGCCAACCTCATGTAATATTGCGTGTGGCTACATTGAACGAAGATCCGGGAGTTAAGCCAGAAGCGCATATTTGGACATCACATGACGTTTGCTGGTTGGAGTACGAGGATGTTCCACTCTACAAGGAAAGTTGAGATGTTTCTGTTCAGTATGCGGAACACATTTGGTAGCTGAAAGTCCTAGCCAACCTCATGTAATATTGCGTGTGGCTACATTGAACGAAGATCCGGGAGTTAAACCAGAAGCGCACATTTGGTCATCACATGACGTTTGCTGGTTGGAGTACGAGGATGTTCCACTCTATCAAGAGTGGCAGCCAGATAGATGACAAGTACAGTTAACAAGTTGCAGCAGTTGGTGCCTGCGGCACCGTACACTCACTTCGTTCGTGCCGTTGTGCTCGGGCGTTATGCGACATTTGAGATCGAGGTAACATGTTAATCATTGAGAAATATAATAAAAGTCGTGATGCTGAAGTTGGAAGGTTGCGAGTAAAACCCGAACAAGCTCAGTTTACAGTCGATAGGCTTGGTGAATTCATCTTATCTTTAAAAGAAGATGAACATCCTCATTTGATCATAGAAAATGATCAGGTAGTTGGCTTTTTTGTCTTAGATTTGTCTTATTCTGATACTCACAGCTTTAGTGATCCAAAGGCGCTAGGTGTTCGAGCTTTTCTGATTGATCAGAATCATCAAGGTTTAGGTGTTGCGAGTAAAGCATTGAATTTGTTATCAGACTATGTTGCTTCAAACTATCCAGATTTTGAGCGGTTGCAGTTGACAGTAAATTGTCGCAATAAAGCCGCGTACAATTGTTATCTTAAATGTGGTTTTGAAGATACAGGAAATTTGTATTTAGGTGGTCCAGTTGGTCCTCAACACATAATGCAAAGAACCGCCGGCTAACAAAGCGTTAAAGAGGGACAGTGTACTTGCCCCATTTTAGTGGGGCAAGATCATGCCTTTTTCTCCGCTTCGCTGCATTCAAGTCACGGGTGCGCTTTGGCGTTATGCGGAGCGTTCGTCTTGGCGTTCGCGTACACTCGGTGAAAAGTTGAACACGCAAGAGGTGCGTCATGACTGGAATCACAGCCACTGCGGCGCGCAGCAACCTATATCGGTTGATCGACGAGACTGCCAAATCCCGCCAATCCATCGTTATCATGGGTAAGCGCCACAAGGCTGCCCTGGTTTCCGAGGAAGATGGGGCTGCCCTTCAGGAAACACTTTACCTGCTCTCCGTACTCGGTGTTTGGCCCCCAGCGGTTTCGAATCAAATGCCCAGGCATTATTGGCGCGGGTGGCGGAAGACTGTAAGAACCGGTGGTAAGGTACCGTCCGAAGTGCCCACCACTCTTGAGTAAGACCATGAGACATCCCGATACCGCTCTGCACATACGCACTTACGATGATGAAGTGACGCGGCACGCCCACGATCATCATCAGCTGGTGCTTCCCTTGGCCGGTACGCTGTTTCTTACTATCGATGCCAAGGCAGGAGAGGTGTCGCAACAGCGAGCGGCGATCATTCCGTCAGGTAGCAGCCATGGGTTTGCGGCCACGGCGGGCAATCGGTTTTTGGTGGTCGATGTGCCCGAGCGGTTGGCTCCTTCCCTGGATAGGCTACCGAATTTCGTGGGGCTGGATGCGGCGCTGCGCCATTACGTTCATTTTCTGCATGCCCAGGCCGTTGGCGGGGCGGGCGTGCAGGCGACTCAGCATCACATGCTGCTATTGCTGATACAGCTGTTGCAGGAGCGCCATGGTAGCCGATTGCAGTTGGACCGAAGGGTGTATGCCGCGCAACAGTTTCTGCAAGACCACTTCCATCGTTCGGTTTCCATGGCCGAGGTGGCCAGCGCCGCGCATCTGAGCATTCGCCAGTTGAACGACCTTTTTCGCCAGCAGGTAGGCGCGACGCCTCATCAGTACCTTCTAGAGCTGCGCATGAACGAGGCATGGCGGCTGCTGGAGCAGTCCGAGCTCAGCATTCAGCGGGTGGCGGAAGCGGTGGGCTACTCATCGTTGTCGGCGTTCAGCGACCGCTTCCGGCGTCACTTTGGTCAACCGCCCAGCCATTTCCGCCGTCTCTCGACATAATACCGCCAGAACGCAAAAGCTCCCGTTAGCACTCTCCATTACGCTCTTTCGACACGGCGATCAAGAGAATGTAAGGGGAGATAGCCACATGCCAAACGTAAACGCGGCTACCTGGATCGGGGCCATTTCCGTGCTGCTTTGGGGCACGCTGGCGTTGTTGACCAAACTATCCGGCGGCGAGATTCCTGAGTTCCAGCTCATGGCCATGACCTTCGGCATCGCGTTTTTGCTGATGATGGGGCGCTGGGGGTTGGCTGGGCATACGGGCATTCGTTATACCCGACAGCCGTTGGCGGCCTGGTGTATCGGGGTTGGCGGGTTGTTCGGTTACCACTTTGCTTATTTCAAGGCGATGACGCTGGCGCCAGCGGTGGATGTCAGCCTGTTGGCTTACCTCTGGCCGCTGCTGATCGTGCTGCTCTCTGCGCTGTTGCCGGATGAGCGGTTGCGGGTTCAGTCCATCGTGGGGGCGTTGCTGGCTCTGCTGGGGTGCTGGCTGTTGATCAGCCGCCAGGCCGGGGGATTCGCGTGGGAGTACCTGCCGGGCTATCTGGTTGCCTTGGCGTGTGCGTTGATCTGGTCGTCTTACTCCGTGCTCAGCCGGTGGGTGCGCAGCGTGCCTACCGATGCCGTGGGCTGGTTCTGCGGCGTAACGGCGCTGCTGGCATTCAGCTGCCATGTGCTGTGGGAAGAGACGGTATGGCCGCAAGGGTGGAGGCAATGGGTGGGCGTCGCGGGATTAGGGCTCGGCCCCGTGGGAATTGCCTTCTTCACTTGGGACTATGGCGTCAAGCACGGCAACATCCAGCTTCTGGGCACCCTGGCGTATAGCGCGCCGCTGATCTCTGTGGTGCTGCTGATTCTGGCGGGCTACGGCGAGGCGACGACCACCGTGGTGAGCGCCAGCGTGCTAATCGTGCTGGGGTCGTTGGTGGCCGGTTGGGTGCGGCCTCGAAAGGTATCGCAGCGTAATGAATAGTAGGCTGTGCAGCAGTCGAGTTTGAGCGCTGGAGCGTTGGTACCCGCAACTGGGAGCCGGTGACATTAGTGTCGTTGAATCCAGAGCGAAAAGTGGTCGCTGAGGCAGCGCGAATGGCGGCATAAAAAATCAGGCAGGCCGACAGATACCTTGACAGTTACCGATAGGCGAGATCCATGCTGCGACGAATCGGCGGTTTGGCGTTGCCTCGTAACTCCTCAATTAACAAGGCGCAGCAGCTCGCGGCCTTTGGCCGCTGGACGCTCCTGACGTCGCGCAGATGTGCTCAGCGTTAAATCAGTAGTGATACCGCAGCTGGGCAATAAGCAAAGCGTCGTCCGTGACCTTGTAAACGATGCGGTGTTCTTCGTTGATTCGCCGAGACCAGTAACCCGCGAGGCTGTGTTTGAGAGGCTCTGGCTTGCCGACTCCTTCAAATGGCGCTCGCTTGATTTCTTTGATTAGCTTGTTGATTCGGTTGAGAATCTTTTTGTCAGTTTTCTGCCAGTACAAATAGTCTTCCCAAGCGTTCTCGGAAAAGATGAGCTTCATTCAAGAAGCTCCTTTTCCTGACCGCCCCCTTGCTCCAACTCGGCAACGGATTCCAGTAAACGGCGGGCGTTTTTGGGCGCGCGCAGGAGGTAGGCTGTCTCTTGCAGTGCTTCATAGTCTTCGAGAGAGATCATGACCACGGATTGCGCCTTGTTGCGGGTGATGATCACAGGGGAATGGTCTTCACAGACCTGCTCCATGGTTTTTGCTAGGTTGGTTCTAGCGGCGGTGTAGCTGATGGCATCCATAAAGGGTACTCCTGTACGCGATCTTGTTAATGTACAGAATAGCGTACAGGGTTGGGTTTGCCAATTGGCTTAGCCGCGTTCGGCTTTCTCCGCTTTAAAACAGCGGTTGAGCCGGTGATACCCACGAATCGTATCTCACGCTAAGCCGTTGATAGGCGATTGCTCACACCATCATCAAGCTCTGCTTGCGTGTTGGCGGCGGATAGGCGGCATCCATCTGTGCCAAGTCCTCGTCATCGAGCCTGACGTTATCCGCATCAGCGTTCTGTTTGAGGTGATCCAGGCTCACGGCTTTAGGAATCGCGATCACGCCGGGGTGGCGCAGTGCCCAGGCAAGCGCGATTTGCGCGGGGGTGGCGCTGTGTTTGTCGGCGATGCGTTGCAGGGTGCCATCTCGAAGTAGCGCGCCGCCTTGCCCGATGGGGCAGTAGGCCATAAGCGGCATGTTTTGCTGGGCTTGCCAAGGCAGCAGGTCGTACTCGATGCCCCGTGCTTCGGGGTTGTAGAGGACTTGGTTGGTGGCGCACGCGGGCGCGTTTAGCTCCTCCAGGTCGTCAACGTCGAAATTCGATACGCCCCAACGCAGGATCTTGCCCTGCTCGCGTAGCTGCTCAAACGCTTCCACGGTGTCGCTCAACGGGTACTGGCCGCGCCAGTGCAGCAGGTAGAGATCAATCGTATCGGTGCCCAATCGGCGCAGGCTGCGCTCGCAGGCGGCTTGAACACCTTCGGTGCTGGCATTGTGGGGATAAACCTTGCTGACCAGATACGCCTGCTCGCGCCGCCCACGAATGGCTTCACCCACGATTTCTTCAGCGCCGCCCTCGGCATACATCTCGGCGGTATCGATCAGCGTCATCCCCAAATCCAGGCCTTCACGCAGCGCCCTGACCTCAGCCTGCCGCTGCCTGGCATCCTCGCCCATGTGCCAGGTGCCCTGACCAATACGGGGTACGCTGACGCCGCCTAGCTCAATCGTCTGCATATCTTGCTCTCCTGGTGGCATTCCTGTTGCGATGTGGTTCTGACTGTTTGAGGCCATCGCCGTTCATGCACCCAGCGTAGACTATCCGTGCCTCGAAAATTTTCTATTTTGTCTCTTCAAGGATACGTTGCTATAGTCTATTGAAGTAACAGGCGTTAGAGATACCATGCCGGAAATTGATGCGTTGCTAGGCCTTTCTTTTTGCTTGTATTTTTTTGATAACAAGCAACATAAGCTACCCCACCTTCATGTGAAGTATGGTAGCTACGAACTGATCATTGCGATTGAAACGGGTGAGTGCCTGGAGGGGTATCTACCTAACAAGCAGCGTAAGAGAGCGGAGAGCCATATTTTCGAGCACCGTGAACAGTTGATGGTGATGTGGCACAAAGCAGTGAATGGCGAAAACCCGGGTAAGCTAGGTGATGTATGCTAAAAATCGTGGATGTTGATGTCATTTCAGGTCATGCCTTGGCGCTAACGTTCAGCGATGGCTACCTCGGCCGCGCTGATCTGACAGCTTACTTCAGTAAGCCTCCCTTTTCTGAGATCAAGGATTTCAAGCGTTTTTCCTTAACACCAGAAGGATCCCTCAATTGGAGTGGCAACGAGCTTTCTGCGGCAACACTGCGTGCTATTACCAAAGGTGAGCAAAAATCCGCAGACGTTTTTGTTAACGTTCAAGAAATGGAAGCCGTCATTAAGCAGGCTTCCTGGGAATCGATGAAAGAGGGACGCGCCGATATTTTGCAAGCCGCCATTCGCTCTTATGTGGAACAATTTGGTCACAGTCAAGTGATTGCGAAAGCAGGTATCAAAAGTCGCACCAGTGCTTATCGTTCCTTAAAACCTGAAACCAGGCCCAATTTTGATACGTTGGTTCAACTGGGGCACGCAGTGATTGAGCTCGCGCAAGAGCGTGCTGTCAGTATCAACGAGTCTTCCATTTAAGCTGTATTCTGCGTTTACGCATTGAAGGTATTCGCACCCAGCGATTGAGCTAAAGGAACCCCCATGGCCGAATACACCGCTTCCATCCACTGGGCCCGTGGGGCCGATGAAGCCTTTCTAGATCAGCGCTATAGCCGTGGGCACGAGTGGGTGTTCGATGGTGGCGTCCGCGTGGCGGCGTCGTCATCGCCCCATGTGGTGCCGTTGCCCTACTCGGTGGAGGCCAACGTCGATCCGGAAGAGGCGTTCGTGGCCTCGCTTTCCAGCTGCCACATGCTGTTCTTTCTGGCCCTTGCTGCTCAGCAGGGCTTGGTGGTGGAAAGCTACGTGGACCACGCCGTGGGGGTGATGGAGAAGGGCAGCGACGGGAAAATTGCCATGACCAGGGTGACACTGCGGCCCAAAGCGCTGTTTGCAGCGGAAGCACCTTCTGTCGAGACGCTCGAACAGCTCCATCACGCCGCCCATGAAAAGTGCTTTATCGCCAACTCCGTCAAGACCGAGGTCGTGACCGAGATTCAGCGTTGAAGCGGGGCTGTAGGGGCTGCGCAGGATGGCAAAACGTCCTGGCAGCGGTTAGCCTAAGCGGTTGATGGATACTCTCGGTAAGCGGATAGGCACTGCCATGGAATACTCCTCTAACGTCACGTTGGCGCTGGCCGACGCTTCGACATTCGGTGCATTCAAGCAAGAACTCAAGGCCTCGTTCAGCGTGGCCGTGGAAGAGACCTTTGGTGCGGTAGAGCCGGGTCTGATTCCATCGGATGATGATATCGACCAATCCCTGACCGCCTCCGATGCCGTGGTGCATCACATCCTTCTGGATGGCGAGAAAGTGGGCGGTGCGATTGTCACCCTGGAGGCATCGACCCAGCGCAATACTCTGGATCTGTTCTACCTCTTGCCCAACTCCCTCGGGCGTGGGGTGGGCTATCGTGCCTGGCAGGCTATCGAGCAGGCGTACCCCGCCACGCGGGTATGGGTGACCCACACGCCGTACTTCGAAAAGCGCAACATCCACTTTTATGTCAACAAGTGTGGTTTCAAGATCGTTTCTTTTTACCACCGTGACTACCCCGCCCCAGGCGACGAAGCGCGGGGCAGCAAGGCACACAGGCTAGAGTTTTTTGGTTTTGAAAAAGTCATGATGTAAGCCCGCAAGAAAAGGATTTTAAAGTGACCGTAAGAGCAGCAGAAAGAAGCGATATTGCCGCCATGGCCGAGGTGTATCAGGCCTGTTTCCCCCGCGAGAAGAACCATGCCCAGTGGATCGAGGCATCGTTTAACGCCTACCCGCGGGGCGTGTACTACGTGGTAGAAGTAGCGGGCGTGGTGCGTGGCTATATCCTGTGGTGCGTAAAGAACGGCTTTCGGGAAAAAAGCATCATCGAGCTGGAGCAGATCGGCATTCATCCCGACGCGGCGGGCCAGGGGCTGGGTAAGCGGCTCATCGTGGAGTCATTGGCTCCGTTCAAGGCCCACGTGCGTGGCCTGGGCTGCGGTGTCGGGGCGGTGATGGTGACCACCTCGGAAGGCAACTTCGCGGAAAAACTGTATCAATCGACCCTGGGGGTTTCCCGCGCGGCGGTGGTCAGCGGTTATGGCGCCGGGGATGAGGTGATTCTGTATAACCCCAGCATGGCGTAGCCAGCGATGGCGTGCGGAGAATTTTCAAGGAGCAGCACATGAAAGGCGAGTGCCTGTGTGGGGAAGTGGCGTTCACGATCGAGGGTGAGCTGCCTCACCTGTACCAGTGCCACTGTTCGTTATGTCGCAAGGCCACCGGCGCGGCGGCCAATGCGGCCACCTTCGTCCCGGGGGAGCAGTTTCAGTGGCGCTCGGGGCAGGAGAATGTCCGCTCGTATCAGCGGGAAAGCGGCTATCGCAGCGACTTTTGTGCCACCTGCGGTAGCCCGGTGCCGAATCAACTGCGCGGCAGCGACTGGATGTGGGTGCCTGCCGGGCTGTTGGAAGGCGAGACCGATGCCAGGGTGGCGGTGCATTTGCACGTGGCCTCGGCGGCTACCTGGGAGCAAGAAACCAACCATTGCCAGCGTATCCAGGGCTCTCCCGAGAGCCTTCAGGCACTTCACGCTCTGCTTCAGTAGGCGTGCGGATGAGTGGCCAGTGTCCTGGCTATCATCGTACCTTGCAAAAGTCGCGCTACACTCATGTTGTCTATTTTCCCTTACTGCCCAGGAAGGTTACCCATGAATCACCGCCAACCACGCTGGATGCGTGCTGCGCTGTCGGCGTGCGTGCTGTTTGCTTCGTCTGTTGCGATGGCGCAAGACGACCCCATCAGCGCCGAGCTGGCGCGTATCGAACAGGCGCTGGACGCGCGCATTGGCTTTGCGGCGCACGATCTGGCTACGGGCCAGCGCTGGGAAGTGAACGCGGATGAGCGCTTTGCCATGTCCAGCACGTTCAAAACGCTGGCGTGTGGCGCGCTGCTGGAGCAGGTGGATGAAGGGCAGCTAGCGCCGGATACCGAGGTCAGTTTCGATGAGTCGGCGCTGGTGACTTACTCGCCGGTGACCGAGCAGTATGCAGGCCACCAGCCAATGACCCTGTTCGAGCTGTGCGATGCCACCATGACCACCAGCGATAACACGGCGGCCAACCTGATACTGGAAGCCCTGGGCGGGCCGGAAGCCATCACGGCTTTTGCGCGCCGCCTGGACGATTCCGTTACGCGGCTCGACCGTTTCGAGACCGAGCTGAACGAAGCTACGCCTGGGGACGAGCGCGACACCACCACGCCCAATGCGATGTTGGCCACGCTGGAAACGCTGGTGCTGGGCGATGTGCTCACCCCGGAATCTCGGCAGCAGTTGCAAGACTGGATGAAGGGCAACGCCGTGGCCGATGGGCTGTTTCGTGCCGCCATGCCTTTCGATTGGGTGATCGCCGATAGAACCGGTGCAGGTGGCTATGGCTCTCGTTCCATCACGGCCATCATCTGGCCTCCTGAGCAGGCGCCCACCGTGGCCGTGTTCTTCCTCACCGAAACAGACGCAACGTTCGAAGCGCGCAACGAAGCCATTGCGTCGTTGGGGGAAGTGGTGCAAGCGTATCTGGATGAGCGCTGAACATCGCTCCTGAGCACCCGCAGGGTGGCTCATGGCTACCCTGCGGGTGATGTACATGAGGCTACGCAGGTTACAGTGCCTGTAGCATACTGGTAACGCCACCGCCGGTATGCTCTATCAGTACCATCACCCCAATCCCGATCAATACCACCCCGCCCATCAGCTCTGCCCAGTGGCCCACGTAGCGCCCCAATTTGTGGCCGAGCAAGGTGCCCATCGAGGCCATGACGGTGGTCGCCAGGCCGATGGCCAAGCTGGTGGTAATGATATCCACGTCGATAAACGCCAGGCTGGCGCCGACGGCCATGGCATCCAGGCTGGTGGCAATGGCGGTCAGTACCAGTAGCCAGAGCGTTTGCTTGCGGTGGGCTACCTGCTCTTCTTTTTTTAGCCCTTCGTACATCATGTGCAGGCCAATGGCGGTCAGCAGTACAAACGCGACCCAGTGGTCCCAGGCTTCCACGTACTGTTGAGAAGCCTTGCCTGCTACCCAGCCCAGCACTGGGGTGATCGCTTCGATGGTGCCGAATATCAGGCCAATGCCCAGGGCATGTCGCCAGCGTGGTTTGGTCAGTTCGGCCCCTTTGCTGAGTGACGCAGCAAAGGCATCCGCCGACATGGAAACCGCTAAAAAGAGCAGGGCTACAGGTGTCATCGCAAACGGCTCACGTTATCTGAAGAACCAGTGAATACCTATACCCGAGTATGTGGGTCGGGTATTTGAATGGACGGAATCCTATCAGGTTTTAGAGTGATAACAAGCGCGTGATTAAAAAATAAAGTTTGCGTTAAGTAATAAATATAGCCTTGGCTAAGAATATGAATGTCAGCTTATTTTGTTGGTGTTTATTAATCTTGCAGGCAGGGTGAAACGAAGAAAAGGCCAAGCACGATGAACAGTCCGCTCTCATCGTGCTTGGTTCAGGGCTGAGCGTGTCAGATTAGCCCGCTAACCCCCACTCAATGGTGGGAAGTGCAGAGGCAAAGAAGGGGCGATCACCTTTTATCGTCACTCGCTCACCGCGACGTGCTTGCCCAGCGTAGTCGAAAATAGCGCGGTGCTGAGTGCAACGATTATCCCAGATGGCCAGGCTGTTGGGTGTCCAGTTCAAACGCACGGTCCATTCGGGGGCCTCTTGATGCTGGTAGAGAAACGCCAGCAAGGCTTGGCTTTCGGCATGGCCAAGCTCCACGATTTCCCGGGTGAAGCCACGGTTGACGAACAGGCTTTTGCGGCCTGTTTCCGGGTGTGTGCGTACCACGGGGTGAATGGCCTCCGGGTAGGTGGCCCCATTGTTGAAGCCAAACTGACTGCGGTCTTTGGCCGCTTGATTGCCATAGTGCAGGCGGTAGGTTGCCTCTCCTGAGTGAACAGCGGTGAGGCCCTCCAGAAAACGCTGCAGGGCGGGAGAAAGCGCTTCGTAAGCAGCATAGCCACTGCTGAACAGAGTGTCTCCACCTCGTGCGGGAACTTCGCGCAGGTATAACAAACTGCCCAGCGGCGGCTCTTCGTCGCAGGAAACATCCGAGTGCCAGTGCCCGCCGTTGACAGCACGCTTGCCGCTTCGAATGGCTTTGGGGTCATTCGAGGAGTTGGCATCGGCTTCGATGGGGAATATCTCTGGGTATCCCTCGGGAGCCTTGGCCATGGGGTGAATATGCAACTCGCCAAAGTGCTTGCCCAAGGCAATATGCTGGTCTCGGGTAAGCACTTGATTGCGCAGTATCAAGACCTGGTACTCCAGAAACAGCGCTTTGAGTGTGGAAAATCCCTCTTGGTCGAGGTGTGCTGCGTCGAGCCCTTCGACTTCTGCGCCAATATGACCACTGAGTGGGCGTACCGACAGGCCAGTGTTTTTATTTCGATTAGTCAGCATGTGGTTAGTCTCCTGGCGTAGGTGGCCGAGTCTTTTTTTGAAAAGCATCGTTTTGAAAAGCGTCATTTTGAAAAGCGTCGTTTTGAAAAGAGTTGCGTTGCTGTCGTGACACTATTGAAGACCCTTGAAGAGATCTCCAAATAACAAAATCGGCTAACGTTTTTATACGATGCACATGGCGTTTTTTTGAATAACGTTTTCAGCCAGGGAGTGATAAGCGTGCTTAAAAGAGTCATTTCTGATGATGCCAGCCGCTCGTTAAGGTGGTGCCATCCATCACTTGGCTTGGAGCACTTTCATGAAACAACGACTGTTTTCTGCCGTTGGCGTATCAGGCACCCTATTGGCCGCCTCCTTGGCAACGGCGTCTCCGGTGTTTGCCGCCGAACCGCTGCGTATTGCCGAGCAGTTCGGCATTACCTACCTCTTGCTGCATGTTGCCCGTGACCAGTCGCTGATCGAAAAATACGCTGCCGAGCGAGGGGTAGACGTAGACGTTGAGTGGCTGCAGCTGTCAGGGGGTGCAGCGGTCAACGATGCGCTGTTGTCGGGCAGTATCGATATTGCCGGGGCGGGCGTTGGGCCGCTGTTGACCGTGTGGGACCGGACCCATGGCAATCAGAATGTCAAAGGCGTGGCGTCGCTGGGCGAGTTTCCCAATTTCCTGATCACCAACAACCCTGAGATACGCACGCTGGCCGACATCAGCGAGCGAGACCGTATTGCCGTGCCTGCCGTTGGCGTATCGGTGCAGTCACGTTTTTTGCAAAAGGCGGTGGCGGATGCCTTCGGCAATGATCAGTTCGATCGGTTGGAAGGCAACACCGTGGCGTTACCCAATCCCGATGCCACGGCTGCCTTGATTAGCGGTGGCACTGAAATCAACACCCACTTCTCAGCGATCCCTTTCCAGTATCAAGCGCTCGAACATGAAGGCGTGCACAAGATCACCGATTCGTACGAGATCATGGGCGGGCCGATTTCACCTACCGTTCTGTATGCCACAGAGGCATTTCGCGCTGACAACCCTGAGGTCTACGCAGCGTTTCTGGAGGCCCTGGAAGAGGCCAGAACCTTCATAGAAGAAGACCCTCGCGAAGCGGCTCACATCTATCAGCGCTTGAGCGGCACGCAGCTGGATATCGACTTTCTGGAATCGATCATTACCGATGAGCAAGTGAGTTTCTCGCTGGTGCCCCACAACACCTTCCCTCTGGCAGAGTTTCTGTTTGAGGTCGGCGCGATACGTAATGAGCCCACCTCATGGCAGGACTACTTCTTCGATGATATCCACGCTTGGGAGGGGAGCTGATGTCGATTGCACTGCGTAAACGCCATGTGCTGGGGGAGGCCTCGCTGGATCGTGAGGCTTACTCCCCAACGAAAACACCCATTGCCGCTGCAGCCCCCAGGCTCGAAGTCGACAACGTCACTTTGGAATACCGCACGCGTCAGCATGTCGTGAAAGCCACACAGCAGGTGAGCTTCAACGTGCAGGAAGGTGACCGGTTCGTACTGCTGGGGCCTTCGGGCTGTGGCAAGTCTACGCTGCTCAAGGCCATCGCGGGCTTTCTTACCCCTGTGGAGGGCAGTATTCGCCTGGATGGTCATACCTTGCATGGCTCTGGCCCCGACCGCATCGTGGTGTTTCAGGAGTTTGATCAGCTACCGCCCTGGAAGACCGTCAAACAGAACGTCATGTTCCCACTGCTGGCCTCTCGCACGTTGGGCCGCAAGGCGGCGGAGTCACGTGCGCTGGAAACACTGGATAAAGTCGGACTGAGGCAGTTTGCCGATGCCTACCCGCACACGCTTTCCGGTGGCATGAAACAGCGCGTGGCCATTGCCCGAGCGCTGGCCATGCGGCCACGGATATTGCTGATGGATGAACCCTTTGCAGCGCTCGATGCGCTCACTCGGCGCAAGATGCAGGAGGAGTTGCTGGCCCTGTGGGAGCAAGAGGGCTTTACGCTGCTGTTCGTGACCCACTCCATCGAAGAGGCACAGGTCATTGGCAACCGAGTGTTGCTGTTGTCGCCCCATCCCGGACGAGTGCGCGCCGAGCTGGGCTGCGCTGACGATAGCTTGCACAGCCTGGGCAGCGAAGCCACGAAAGCGCGCACGCAAACCATTCATCGGCTGCTATTCGAACATGAGGTGGCGCCATGAGTGTGTTAGCCAATCCTGTGGAAGAGACCCAGGTCACGTCTTCCACGACCGTGCGTTACAGCTATGTGGAAGGGCTTTACTGCCCGCGCTGCGCGGCCGAGTACGCCTATCAGCACGTTCAACAGCTTTGCCAGTGTGGCTCGCCGCTACTGGTGCGCTATGACCTCGAGGCGCTTGGGCGTTCATGGTCGAAGGAGGCGCTTGCCCTGCGCCCCTGGAACCTGTGGCGTTATCACGAGCTGCTGCCCGTGACGACACCAAGTGCCATCGTCAGTTTGGGGGAAGTGGTCACACCGCTGATCGAGTTGCCTTCACTGGGTGCCGACATGCGCCTGAATAATCTGGTCATGAAAGACGAAGGCCTGTTACCCACGGGATCGTTCAAGGCGCGAGGGGCGGCGGTGGGCATTTCCCGCGCCAAAGAATTGGGGGTGACGCACCTGGCCATGCCAACCAATGGCAATGCGGGTGCCGCGTGGTCGTTATATGCCGCTCGAGCAGGCATCAAGGCCACCATCAGCATGCCGCTGGATGCCCCCTTTATTACGCGCCAGGAGTGCGCTGCAGCAGGCGCCCGTCTGACGCTGGTCGATGGCGTGATAAGTGATTCGGGCAAACAAATTGCGGAGTGGGTAAACGCCACCGGTCATTACGATGCTTCCACTCTCAAAGAGCCGTATCGCATCGAGGGCAAGAAGACCATGGGCCTGGAGTTGGCCGAGCAGCTCGGTTGGCAACTGCCCGATGTGATTCTGTACCCCACGGGCGGTGGCGTTGGGCTCATCGGTATCTATAAAGCCTTGCAGGAGCTTCAAGCACTGGGTTGGGTGACCGGCAAGCTGCCGCGCTTGATTGCCGTGCAAGCCAGTGGCTGTGCGCCCATCGTCAAGGCGTGGCAAGAAGGCGCTCGGGTATCCGAGTTTTGGGAGCGCAGCCATACCCATGCGTTTGGTATCAACGTACCGAAGGCGTTGGGGGATTTTCTGGTGTTGGATGCCCTGTATGCCACTGGTGGGCGTGCCATTGCGGTGAGTGAAACGGCCATTCGCTGGGAGCAAACCCGAGCAGCCCAATTGGAGGGCACCTTCGTATGTCCCGAGGGCGCTGCTGTGCTTGCCGCTGCCAGGGAGTTGAGCACGCTCGGCGAGATCGGCACTCATGAACGCGTGGTGGCGCTGAATACGGGCGCGGGCATCAAATACCCCGATAGCCAATCGTTTCAAGTCGACGTACTGGGTAAAGAAAGTGCTATTCCCGTTCTGGGAGAGACGACGGCCTCAGGAGATTCATATGAGCGTACATGACCTGCGTGGTTCCATCGACCCACGTGCTGATCGCTTCTTTGACTTGCCGCCTGTCGATGAACGCGATTTGAAAGTCACGCGCAGCGCTGGTCAACGACTATGGGATCAGAGCGTGGTGCGTAAAACCGTCATTCTGCTGTTATTGGTGGCCGCTTGGGAGGTGGTGGCCAGGGTGCAGAACAATCCGCTGATGCTTCCCAGTGCCATGGAAACCGCGAGTGCCCTTTGGCATGGATTGGCATCAGGCGTGTTGCTGGCAAGGGTGGGGGCATCGCTGAGCGTACTGCTCAAAGGCTTTGCGCTAGGCGCATTTCTGGCCTTGGCGTTGACGACATTGGCGGTGTCCACCCGTATTGGTCGCGACTTGCTGACCACCTTGACGTCCATGTTTAGCCCGCTGCCCGCCATTGCCCTGTTGCCGCTGGCGCTGCTCTGGTTCGGCCTGGGCGAGGCCAGCTTGATTTTCGTGTTGGTGCACTCGGTGCTGTGGGCCATGGCGATCAATATTCACGCAGGCTTTCAAGGTGTGTCAGAAACGCTACGCATGGCTGGGCGCAATTATGGTCTCAAGGGGTTGCGCTATGTGGCGTTCATTCTGATTCCCGCGGCGCTGCCTGCCTTGCTGGCGGGGTTGAAAATTGGCTGGGCGTTTGCCTGGCGTACCCTGATCGCCGCCGAGCTGGTGTTTGGTGCGTCGTCAGGCAAAGGTGGCCTTGGCTGGTACATTTTCCAGAACCGTAACGAGCTTTACACCGATAACGTCTTCGCAGGCTTGGTGGCCGTCATTGTGATTGGCCTGCTGGTGGAAAACATCTTCTTCGATAACGTCGAGCGCCTGACGGTGAAGCGCTGGGGCATGGTGCGCTGACATGTCTATCTAGCGAGCTGTTGGCTTTCCATGTCCCTTCAACGGCTGCCTTGAGCTATTGTATGTTTGGCCATTTCCATCAGGCGACAGATATGAAAGACAGCAGCAACAGCATGACATCGCGCGGTGAGAACGTCGTATTGACGCTTCGCGAGTTCAGTGGCTCCTTGGGGGATATGGGGACGCTGCTGCCGCTGATGTTGGGTGCGATTGCGATTGCGGGCATGGCCCCTGGGCCAGTGCTGCTGGGCTTTGCTCTCTTTTACCTGTTCACTGCCGGTTATTATCGGCTTCCTATCCCTGTTCAGCCCATGAAAGCAGTGGCGGCGGCCCTGTTGACGGCAGGCTTGGCGCCGTCCAGCCTGGCGGCTGCCGGTGTCATCATGGGCATCACGCTATTGGTGTTAGGGTTGACGGGCTGGATCAGCAAAGTGGCTCGCCTGGTGCCTCAATCTGTTTTGGCGGGTTTGCAGCTGGGCCTTGGGATCATGTTGGGCACGATGAGTCTGGGCTTGATGGCGTCAGCACCCTGGGTGGCTGGGGCCACGCTAGTGTTACTCGTCGGGCTGATGACGTTCACCCGTTGGCCAGCCGTGTTCATCGCGCTTTTGGCCGCTACGGGGTTGGCATACCTGCTGGGGGAATCGGGAGTCATGATCGAGCCTGGTGGCATGGGCTGGGTGGCTGTACCTTCACTGCCTTCCATATCGGAGTTGCACGAAGCGCTCTTTAGCCTCGTACTGCCGCAGCTATCCCTGACGTTTACAAATGCCATTCTGTTGACGGCCTTGTTGGCTAGCGATCATTTTGGTGATCGTGCTGCTCATGTGACCCCTGCACGTTTGTCGGTGACCAGTGGGTTGGCCAATACACTGTTGACGCCACTGGGTGCTTTTCCCATGTGCCACGGTGCCGGCGGCGTAACTGCACATTACCGTTTTGGGGCGCGCAGTGGGGGAGCGCCATTGATGCTTGGTTTGCTGCTGTTGGGGTTGGTGGTGCTGCCGGGCAATGTGGGCCTGACATTACTGTCTTCCATACCGATGGCAGGTTTGGGGGCATTGCTGCTGGTGACTGCCTGGCAGTTGGCCATCACAAAGCGTTTGTTTGACTGTAGAGCGTCGTGTGTGCCGGTCATCGTGGTGACGGCTGCACTGACGGTGTGGGTCAATCCTTTCTGGGGGCTGCTTGCGGGGGGAGTGACGGAGTGGGGGCGCAAAATGGTGCTTCGTCGCTTGAGCGAACGCACAGCCTGACGCCGTTATGGCCCATCGATCCAGTCCATGATGTCCCGTGGACCGAACCATGATGCACGCGGTGGCTTGGGAGGCCGCGAGTGGGCTGACACGCGAAGTGTCGTTCGCGGGGGCTTGAGCCACCCGCGAACGCACTGATGTGCCAGGCGCTTAACCGTTTGAAACACGTTCATCAGGCAGGAACACGCGGCTGTAAGTAGGACGGATCCAGGCATCGCCCCCCTGCTGAAGGCCCAGCGAGCGGTAGCGGTGTTTGCTGAGTTCGGCATGTACGAGGGTTTCGCTGTTATCCGTGCGTAGTTCAAGCCGCACGGTGGGCCCCACGACCGATACCAGTTCTATCTTGGCATGCAGGGCGTCTGCATGTTCCGATCCCGCGAACACCTCGATTTCGTGTGGCCGAACGTAGGCTTGCCCCTGCTCGTTTTTGTACCCTTCGAACTCTGGAGCGGGCAGGTGTACCTCCCCGATCTTGGCGATGCCATCATGCACACGTGCATGGAACAAGTTGACGTTGCCCAGGAACTGATAGACGAACGGATTGGCCGGGTGGTCGTACACGTCTTCTGGTGAACCATCCTGTTCTACGCGGCCTTTGTTCATTACAACAACCCGGTCTGAGACTTCGAGCGCCTCTTCCTGGTCATGGGTCACGAACACGCTGGTCACGTGGATATCGTCGTGTAATCGACGCAGCCAGCGGCGCAGCTCGGCACGCACTTTGGCATCCAGGGCGCCAAACGGTTCATCGAGTAGCAGTACTTTAGGCTCTACCGCCAGAGCACGCGCCAGTGCAATCCGCTGGCGCTGGCCACCCGAGAGCTGATGAGGATAGCGGTGTGCCGTCCAATCGAGCTGTACCAGCTCAAGCAACCGCATGACTTTCTGTTTGATCTCGGCTTTGTTGGGTCGCGTTTTCCGAGGGCGTACCGTCAAGCCATAGGCAACGTTTTGAAACACGGTCATGTGCTTGAACAGGGCGTAGTGCTGGAAAACAAAGCCTACGCCTCGTTCACTGACGTGCAGGTCTGTGGTGTCTTCGCCGTGAAAGCGGATTCTGCCGGTGTCTGGCTGCTCCAGTCCTGCAATGATCCGCAGCAGGGTGGTCTTGCCCGAACCCGAAGGGCCCAGCAGGGCGGTCAGCTCACCATCGCGAAAGGTCAGGCTGACGTTGTCTACGGCCACGAAGTCGCGAAAGTGCTTGTTGACGTGATCGATCTCTATGCTCATGTGTCGTCTCTTGTAACGTAAGCGTTCGTGGTTCAGGCGGCGGCAAGCCGCTGCCGACGTTCTTCTTGCCACTCCACCACGCTCTTGATCGCAATGGTGACCAGGGCCAGGCCCGTGAGCAGAGAAGAGACGGCAAAGGCCGCGGTGAACATGTATTCGTTGTAAAGCACTTCGATATGCAGCGGCATGGTGTTGGTTTCACCACGGATGCGTCCCGACACCACCGCGACAGCGCCAAATTCGCCCATGGCGCGTGCATTACACAGAATCACGCCATAAATAAGGCCCCATTTGATATTGGGCAGTGTCACGTGCCAGAAGGTTTGCCAACCGTTGGCTCCCAGCGTCAGGGAGGCTTCTTCTTCCTCTTTTCCCTGCTGTTGCATGAGCGGAATCAGCTCGCGTGCGATGAAGGGCAGGGTGCCAAAGGCAATCACGATCACGATGCCGGGGACGGCAAAGATGATGCGCAGGTCATGGGCTGACAGCCACGGCCCCAGCCAGCCCTGTGAACCAAACAGGATGACGAAGATCAACCCGACCACCACGGGTGAAATGGCAAAAGGCATATCGATCAGCGAGATCAGGATGGGCTTGCCTCTGAACTCGAATTTGGCAATGGCCCAAGCGGCCGCCACGCCAAACAGCGTATTGAGGGGCACCACGATCGCGACGATCAACAGGGTCAGGCGGATGGCTGACATGGCATCGGGATCGCGAATGGCGTCGTACCACACGCTGATGCCTCGCTCGAAGGCGCCATAAAGCACGACCGAGAGAGGCAGCAACAGAAATAGCGCCACGAAGATCAGCGAGATCGTGATCAAGGTGACACGTATCCAGGCAGGCTCTTCGGTGGCTCTGCGCCAGCGTTTGGCTATGGTGTCGTTGGTATCTATTACAGTGCTTGATGTGGCCACGTCGTAGGCTCCTTTATCCATGGCGTCGGCTTGTCCACCACTGCAGGCCGTTGATGACCAGCAGCATCAGAAAAGCGGCCACCAGCATTACCGTGCCGATGGCAGCAGCGCCGTGGTAGTCGTACTGTTCGGTTTTCGCGACGATGAGAAGCGGTGTGATTTCAGTGCGAAAGGGGATGTTCCCCGAAATGAACACGACGGAACCGTACTCTCCCAAGGCGCGTGCAAACGCCAGCGCGTAGCCGGTCAACAGGGCTGGAAACAGCGCGGGGAAGATCACGCGACGAATCGTGGTGAGCCGGTCGGCCCCCAGGCTCGCTGATGCTTCTTCCAACTCGGCTTCCAGGTCCTCCAGCACGGGCTGCACCGTACGCACCACGAAGGGCAAGCCGATATAGGTCAATGCAATGATGACCCCCAGCTGCGTGTAGGCAACGCGAATACCGAACACGTCCAGGTATTGGCCCACCCAGCCGGTACTGGCATAGAGGGTGACGAGTGCGATGCCTGCAACCGCCGTCGGCAGAGCGAAAGGCAGGTCGACCAGGGCATCGATGAGCCGTTTGCCTGGAAAGCGGTAGCGTACCAATACCCAGGCAAGAAGCGCCCCGAAGACCAGATTGATGGTCGCGGCAATGAGTGATCCACCAAACGAAAGTTTGTAGGAGGCCACGACCTGGCGCTGGGTAATGGCGCTCCAGAAGGTGTCCCAGCTCATGGTCGTGGTGTATAACAAAAAGGCACCTACGGGGATCAGAAACACCAGGCCCATATAGAGCAGGGTGAACCCCATGGTAATACCGAACCCGGGAATGACTCGGCGTTTAACTACGGTGATCGACATATAGGCTTCCCACTAAAATGCCAGGAGGCATAAACCCCCTGGCAGATTGGTCAAACGCGATTATTGGGTGTTGATCGCTTCAAGAATGTCGTCGAAGACACCGCCATCGTTAAAGAAGCGTGGTTGGGCTTCTTGCCAGCCACCAAAGACGTCATCAATCGTGAAAAGCTCCAACCCTGGGAATTCTTCGCTGTACTCGGCCAAAATTTCCTGATTGCTAGGGCGATAATAATGTTTAGCCGCTAGGTGCTGCGCTTCATCAGAATAGAGATGTTCCAAATAGGCCTCAGCGACTTCTCGTGTGCCCTTTCGGTCCACATTGGTGTCAATGATGGTGACAGGTGGTTCTGCCAAAATACTTAAGGATGGCACGATAATTTCGTAATCACCTGCGCCCAACTGCTCTACAGATAGGATGGCCTCGTTTTCCCAAGCGATGAAAACGTCCCCCAAACGACGTTGTACGAAGGTGTTAGTTGCGCCACGGGCACCAGGATCCAGCACGGGAACGTTTTCGTAAACTTGACGAACGAACTCGTAAGTCTGCTCTTCATCACCATCGAACTGCGCTAATCCATAACCCCATAGCGCCAGGAAGTTCCACCGTGCACCACCTGATGTTTTTGGATTAGGGGTAATGACCTCTACGTCTTCACGTGCTAGGTCATCCCAATCTTGGATGTTCTTTGGGTTGCCATCACGAACCAGCAACACAATGGTGGAGGTGTAGGGCGAGCTGTTATTGGGTAGGCGCGACTGCCAATCCTGCGGTATCAGATTTCCGCGCTCATGAAGTGCATCGATATCGTAGGCAAGGGCAAGTGTTGCAACATCTGCATCAATACCATCAATAATGGCACGGCCTTGTGAGCCTGAGCCGCCGTGGGATTGGCGAACCGTGACAGTCTGGTCGTGCTCGGTTTGCCAATACGTATTGAATAAATCGTTGTACTCGCGATAGAACTCGCGGGTAGGGTCATAAGAGACGTTGAGCAGCTCGACGCGGTCGCTTTGCGCATGGCTGGGGCTGCTGACCATCACGCCGGCGACCAATGCACTGCTGAACAGTACAGCGGCGGCCAGTTTGGTCAGCGGGTGGGCGTTGGAAAGCGTTTGACGGAATGACAAGGTTGGCATGTTTGCGGCTCCCAGGATGATCATGATGATCGTTTGTTGTGTCGATCAATGGTGTTGATGAACACAGCGTAAGGGAGAGTCGTTATGCAAATTAACCAATAAAAAAAGGATTGCTTATATTCTTTTGTGATTAAAGGGGCCGCCCTGCCAACACGCGCTGAACCGTCTCTTCGTCCAGGTTTTCGCGGCAGAGTTTCAAGAACTGATAGGCATATCCACGCAGGAAGTGGCCACGGCGCAGGGCAAGGTAGGTGGTGTTGCGAGGGAAGAGGGCGCTTGCATCCAGGAGTTTCAATCCTTGATCGCGCTGCTCGTGGTACGCCATGGAGGCAATGAGCCCAACGCCCATTCCCAGCTCTACGTAAGTTTTGATGACGTCTGCATCCAGCGCGGTAAGCACGATGTCCGGGTACACATCCGCTGCAGAAAAGGCGGTATCAATGCGTGCTCGGCCAGTGAAGCCTTCATGGTAGGTCACGATCGGGTGCTCGGTAATGCGTGCCAGGGTGAGCGGCAGGCCATCGTTGAGGGGGTGCTCCTCAGGCACCACGACTCCATGGTACCAGTGGTAGAACGGGAAACAGGCAAACAGCTGCCCTTCCTCGTGCAGTGCCTCTGTGGCGATACCGATATCCACCTTGCCCGCTTTGAGCAGCGAGACGATCTCTTCCGGACTGCACTGATGAAGCTCGAGATGCACTTTGGGAAAGGCCTGTTTGAAACGGGCAATGATCGGTGGCAACGCATAGCGTGCCTGGGTGTGGGTCGTGGCAATGGCCAGGCTGCCCTGGTCTTCGTGGGTGAGCTGATGGGCCGAGCGCTTGAGGTTTTCGACATCGAGCAGGATACGCTCGATGAAGTCCATCAGCGTACTGCCGGCAATGGTAAGCCCAAGAATGCGTTTGCCACGGCGCTCGAAAAGCTCGACGCCGAGCTCTTCTTCCAGATCCCGAATATGTTTACTGGCACCAGATTGCGAGGTGAAAAGGGCGTTGGAAGCCTCGGTCAGGTTGAAATGCTGGCGTACCGTCTCACGCACGATGCGCAGTTGCTGTAAGTTCATAGCGAGCGTTACCCAGTCCATATGTGATTTAATATTCGTGAAAAGAATATTAAACCAATGCTCTTATTCCATAATTATATTTTGCGATATCTTTATCGCTTGCAGCGGAATGGCGCCGCAGGGCAATTAGCCCGCCGTCGTGCGGCGCCGTTGATACAGCCACCATACGTCTACCCCAAAGGAGTAAGCCAGGCTGAGCAGGGCTCCCAGGGCCAGCAGGCTGGCGTAAAGGGGGGAAGTGAAGGGGGTTAGTGCCAACAGGAGTGCCGTGACCTGCCAGACACAGATCAGTTTACGGCGGAAGCTGTCGTACAACGGCGCCTCTAGCCAGGGCAGCAGCCATCCTGCCACCACGAAGCCATAGCGCATTGCGCCAATCAGCAATACCCAAGGGCCCAGGGCTTCTGCGCGCATCAGGGCCAAGCATAATAGCAGGATCAGCAGGGCATCCAGCTCCATGTCAAAGCGTGCGCCAAAGGGCGAGTGACTGTGTGTGCGGCGGGCAATCCAGCCGTCCACGCCGTCCAGCAGCAGGGCAATCACGGCGACACCCAGCCATAGCCCAATGGCCTGTTGAAAGGCGCCGCCCACCAGGGCGCCAGCCACCAGTGCCACCAGTACACCACGCCCGAGGGTGACTCTATTCGCCCAGCCCAGCGCACCGTAGGGCCAAAACAACAGCACTAGCGCGCTCATCACGGCATATAAGCCGACGGCTGACCACCAGTTGGCGGCACTCGCCATGAGCGGACCCATGAGCCATCCCAAACCGCCCAGTAACAAGCCCCCCAGCAGCAGCTCCAGGCCGCTATGAAGCCGATTGAAGCGTGGCGATTCCGAAGTGTGTGAGGCTGGGGGCATGAAGGCTCTCGAAGCGGCATCGTCATCCGCAGTTGAAATTAGTGGTGCAATAATTTATCAATGTATCATTGTTGTATAGATATGGCGCGCTTCTTGTGCTTTGTTGGTCAGCTGTCGAGCCGCGTCACGAAGGTTAATAAACGTTAATAGACCGTTTTCTTTTCTAAGCTAAGCTATAGGTTAGCCCTTGAAAAGTCGCCAACTCTTGCAAAGGCTTGGGTCAACGCAGGGAACTTGCGCTTCAACGATAAGGAAATGTCATGTCAGTGCCTGATACCGCTCAGGCCTTTTGGGTCACCCGCCCAGGCCACGGTGCAATCCAGTCCGAATCTCTCCCTGCCATGGGCCAGAACGATGTGCGTGTGCGTGCGCTTTACAGCGGCGTCAGTCGAGGCACCGAGTCGCTGGTGTTTCATGGCCGTGTGCCGAGCAGCGAGACCCAGCGTATGCGCGCGCCCTTTCAGGTGGGGGAGTTCCCTGGCCCTGTCAAATACGGGTATTGCAGCGTAGGCCGAGTGACCCATGGCCCTCAGGCGCTGGTCGACCAGACCGTATTTTGTCTTCACCCCCATCAGGACCGCTATATCGTCCCGGCCACCATGGTGGTGCCGGTGCCCGCTGACGTACCGGCTTACCGGGCGGTGCTGGCCGCCAACATGGAAACCGCCATCAACGGCGTGTGGGATGCCAACCCCATGCTGGGTGAGCGGGTATGTGTCGTGGGCGGCGGCGTCGTGGGTGCGCTGGTGGCTTACCTGTGCGCGCGTATTGCTGGGGTGCAGGTGCAGCTCATTGATATCAATGGCGAGCGTGAGGCGTTGGCCGATGCCCTGGGGGTGCCGTTTGCCCTGCCAGAGCAGGCCCCTGCGGATCAGGATTGCGTGATTCATGCCAGCGGTCATCCTGAGGGCCTTCGCCTGGCCATGTCATTGGTGGGCCAGGAAGGGCGCGTGATCGAAATGAGCTGGTTCGGGGAGGGTGACGTGGCGCTGCCCCTGGGCGGCGCGTTTCATTCCCAACGTTTGACCCTGCGCGCCAGCCAGGTGGGCCAGCTGCCTGCCAAGCTGCAACCTCGCTGGAACTACCAGCGTCGCCTGGCCCTGGCGTTGCGCCTGCTGGCCGATCCGACGCTGGATGTCTTGATCAGCGGTGAGAGCAATTTCATGGACTTGCCTGCCTTGGCGCCGGCGTTGTTTGGCCCGGGCAGCAAGGCATTGTGCCATCGCATTCGTTACCCCGTTCAGGATGAACCTGAATAACCCAAGGAGTTGCCATGTACCGTTTATGTGTTCGCGACCATTTCATGATTGCCCATAGCTTCAAAGGGGAGATCTTCGGCCCTGCGCAGCGTACCCATGGGGCAACGTATGTGGTGGATGTCATCTTTCAGCGCCCTGCGCTGGATGAGGATGGGCTGGTCATCGATATCGGGCTGGCCAGTGAAACCGTCAAGGAAGTGTTGGCGGGATACAACTACCGCAACCTGGACGAGGTGAGCGAGTTTACCGGCCAGAACACCACCACCGAATTCATGGCCAAGGTGATTTTCGATCAGCTGGCCGAAGCGATTCGTGGCGGCAGGATGGGAGAGACTGCCAAGGGGCTGACCCGCATGGAAATCAAGCTGCATGAATCCCATGTGGCCTGGGCAAGCTACGAAGGCGAGCTATGAGCCAACGATTTACCCTGATCGTGGCCGGCGACCCTGGCCAGCGTACCGGCGGCTATCTTTATGATGCCCGCATTGTGGAGGCGCTGCGCGAGCAGGGCCACCAGGTGACGGTGGTGGGCCTGGAAGGGCGCTTCCCGCTGGCCGATGAGGTCGCAGCGAGCGCCCTGGCCCACGCGCTGGAGCAGCAGGCGTCAGGCGCCCGAGTGATACTCGATGGCCTGGCCGTAGGCGCGCTGCCCGACGTGGTCGCACGACATGCCGACAGGCTGGACCTGACCGCGTTGCTGCATCACCCGCTGGGGGATGAGCAGGGGCTGTCCAGCGATGAGCAGCAGCATCTGCACCGCAGTGAGCTGACGGGACTTGGCTGCGTGGCGCGTATCATCGTGACCAGCCGTTTCACCGCGCGGCGCTTGAAGGCGCTGGCCGAGCAGTACGCCGTGCCGCTCACTGCGCCGATCAGCGTGGTGGAGCCTGGCGTGGCGCATGCCCCTATCAGCCCGGCGCCGCGTGAGGGTGAACCCCTGCGCTTGCTATGCGTTGCCACCCTGACGCCACGCAAGGGGCAAGACGTGCTGGTGAAGGCGCTGGCAGGGCTGACCCATCTGCCCTGGCAGTGTGACTGCTATGGTGCCGAGCGAGACGCCGAGTTCAGCGCCAGCGTTCGCCAGCGCGTGGAAGAGCACCACCTGGGCGAGCGCATCGCGCTGCACGGTGAGTGTGATGCCGCCACCCTGGAGGCTGCCTATCACCGGGCTCACGCGCTGGTACTGCCTTCCTGGTACGAAGGTTACGGCATGGTGGTGACCGAAGCTTTGGCCCATGGCCTTCCCGTGATCACCACCACCGGTGGCGCCCTGAGCGATACGCTACCCGAAGGCGCTGGCTTGAGCGTTGCGCCTGGCGACGTGCCCGCATTGCAGGCGGCGCTGGAGCAGTTCTGCAGTGACCAGGCCCTACGCACGGCGCTGCGGGCAGGCGCTGCGGTCGCACGCGGAGAACTCAATGACTGGCAGGCGGCGGGTGCCCAGTTTGCCAGCGCGCTGAATATGGGGGCCGCGCCGAACATGCCCGCAGGCAGCCAGTTTGCATCCAGTTGGCTCAGCCAGCGCGAGCGTGTGGATAGCCAGTCGCGCAGCAGCGCGCTGGTGGCAGGTTTGAATGCCTGGCTGGCCAACCGTGACAGCGTCACCCTGGCAGATTTGGGCTGTGGGCGGGGCAGCAACGTACAGTTTTTGGTGCCCCGGCTGAGCGTTCCTCAGCGCTGGGCATTGTTCGACCACGACCCTGAATTGCTCGAGGAAGCCCGTGGCCGTGCCATGCAGCTCCACGATGCCCGTGGCCAGCCCGTCCAGGTGGCAACCCACTGCACCTCGCTGGCGACGCTGGCGCACCCTGCCTTGCTGGAAGCCAATGTGGTCAGTGCCTCGGCGCTCATCGATCTGGTCTCCCAGCCGTGGATCGGTGCGCTGGCCGCCCAGTGCGCCGAGCAGCGGCAGGCGCTGCTGGTCAGTCTCAGCGTGACGGGGGAGTGGCGCTTCATCGATGCGGAGCACCAGCCACTCGATCACCCCGAAGATCGCTTCGTACGCGGCCTGTTCAATGCCCACCAGCAGCGTGACAAGGGGCTGGGCGAGGCGCTGGGAGGCCACGCCCATGCTGCGCTCGCGGAGGCGCTCAAGCGCCGGGGGTATAGCCTTGAAGAGGCTGCCACGCCCTGGCAACTGGCCGCAGGAGACACCACCCATGAGCCGCTGATTCGCTCGCTCATAGAGGGCTGGGCCGCCGCCGCCACGGAGCAGGCGCCGGAAGCGGCCACGCGTATTGCCGAATGGCGCACGGCCAGGCTGGACGCCGTGGAGCGTGGCCAATGGGGCGTGTGGGTAGGCCATCACGATCTGCTGGCACTGCCAGCGGTGGCGGGGTAGCAAGGTGTTCGCGCGCGGCTGGCGTGCGCCCTGGGTACGACGTTGCCTGGTCAGTGGCATGCTGCTGCTGGCGGTCGCCTTGTGGGTGGAACCTGCCGATATCATGGCCGAAGTGCAGCGCTTCTCGCTGGGCTGGATGGTTCTGGCGCTGGCCATCAGCGTGCTGCAGGTCATGCTCAGTGCGTGGCGCTGGCAGCTTACGGCGGGGCTGATCGGCGTGCCGCTGCGTTTTGGCTACGCCCTGCGTGAATACTACCTGGCGTTGTTGGTCAATCAGCTGCTGCCAGGCGGGGTGCTGGGAGATGCCGGGCGCGCGCATCGCCATGCGGGCCAGGCCACTTCCCGTGGCAGCGCCTGGCGAGCGGTGGTGATCGAGCGCGCGTCTGGTCAGGTGGCCGTGGCGCTGCTCACGCTGGCAGCACTGCTGGCATCGCCAATGTGGCACGCTGCGCTGGGGCCTGTGGTGTTGATGTCATTGGCGGCTGGTGCCCTGCTGGGCATGGCGGGGCTTGCGCTATTGATACATTGGGTGCGTCGCCAACGGCTGGCGCTACCGCGCTGGTGCCAAAGCCTGGGGCGCGACCTGCGTCGTGGGCTGTTTCAGCGTCGCGTATGGCCCCTGCAACTGAGCTCGTCGCTGACCATCGTGATCAGCTATGGCGTGGTCATGCTGTGCGCGGCCAGGGCCATTGGCAGTCCGATACCTGCCTTTGAACTGCTGGCGTTGGCACCGGTGCTGCTGCTTTCCATGCTGGTGCCGCTCTCGGTAGCCGGGTGGGGCGTACGCGAAGGCGCCGCAGCAGGTTTATGGATGCTGGTGGGCATGCCGCCTGCGCAGGGCGTGGCCATTTCGCTGGCGTATGGCGTGCTGGTGCTGCTGTCCAGCCTGCCGGGTATTCCCGTGGCACTGGCTCGGCGCGGCCAAGCGAGCCCGGCAAGCTCCCCGGCCTCTTCGAGTGAAGGGGCCATGGGGGCTGCCGCGTCAGGAGCGGCGCAGCTCGACGTCGAACAGCGTGTCGGCGCCGCATCGGAACGAGCGCATCGTGGGGCGCAGCGCCTGCTCCAGGGTGTCGATGGGGGTCATCACCAGCCCGGGCCGCCCCGAACCAATCAACAGCGGGGCCACCAGCAGGTGCAGGCGATCCACGGCCTGGGCTTCGATGAACTGGGAAATGGTGATGCCGCCACCTTCCACCAGAACGCGGTGCAATCCGCGCTCTGCCAGCAGCGCAATGACATCGTGGGGCTGAAATTGACCATGGGCATTCAGCGGCAGGCAGCACTGCTCGGCAGCGCTATTCAGCGGGGCTACCTGAGGCCCGGTGATGTGCAGCGTCGCCACGTCGCCAGGTTGAAACAGCGCCAAGGTGGTGGGCACGCGACCGCGCGGGTCCAGCACCACGCGAACCGGGTTGGGCCCATCGACATGGCGCACGGTGAGCTGGGGGTTGTCGGCCGCAGCGGTGCCGGCGCCCACCACCACGGCATCGGCCAGGGCGCGCAGCCGGTGCAGGTGCACCAGGCTTTCAGGGCCGTTGATGTAATGGGAATGGCCGCTTTCCGTGGCGATACGCCCATCCAGGCTCTGGCCCAGCTGCGCGACCACCCATTGTGGGCTGGCGGCCAGCGGGGTCAGGCAATCGAGCCACTGCTGAACGTCCGGCCCAGCGGCCTGTGGCGTCTGGGCCTCAGGGGGAAGAGTAGACGCCTCGGTCATGCGCCGTGCCGTGGCACTCAACGCGATCAACCATTCCCAGGCCGCCTCATCATCGAGGGCCGGGGAGTATCGAGCAGAAGAACTGGAGTCGGGCATAACACTTCCCTATTGGATACACCCATTGATCATGCGGGGCCAGGTAGCGCAACGCAAGTGACCTTTGTTCAGACGACTAGGCAATCCGGAGGCCTACATGTATCACATTGAACGCGCCATTTTTGATATTCGCCGTGGTTTACCTGTCGTGATTCGCAGTGGTGAGCAGCGCTTGCTGGTGCAAGCGCTGGAGGGTAGCCGCTCGGTGGCGGCGCTGGCGGCGCTATCGGGCTCACGTCCGGCCATGGTGTTGACCCGCCATCGGCTGGAGGCCATGGGGTTGTCGCTCAAGGCCGACGCTGCCTGCCTGCCACTGGCCGAACAGATCGGCGAGCATGAGCTGCACCAGCTGGCCCTGGCGCCTGGTCAGGCGCGTTCGAGCGCGCTGCTGAGCGGCTTGAAACCCGCAGGCGCGGCCGAGCGCGGTGCCGTCACCCTGATGCGCCGGGCGCTGCTGGTGCCTGCAGCCCTCACCGCTGACGTGAGCGAGCAGGCCAGCCATGCCGTGGCCGAGCAGGTGCGCCAGGGGCAGCTGCTGGAAGTCAGTGCCGAAGAAGCCCTGCAGTGCCTAGCCGGTGCGCCCGGCATGCTCAAGCGGGTCAGTGAAGCCAGCATACCGCTGGAAGACGCGCCGCATAGCCGCTTCGTGCTGTTTCGCGAGCCCGATGGCCTGCGCGAGCACGTGGCAGTGGTGATCGGCCAGCCCGAAGCCCAGCAAGGCCCCGTGCCGCTACGCATGCACTCTGCCTGTTTGACCGGTGACCTGTTCGGTAGCTTGCGCTGTGACTGCGGTGAGCAGTTGCGTAATGCCGTGGCCGATATCCAGGGGATGGGCGGTGGCGTGCTGCTGTATCTGGCCCAGGAAGGGCGGGGTATCGGCCTGGCCAACAAGCTGCGCGCCTATACCCTGCAAGACAGTGGCCTGGATACCGTGGACGCCGACCAGGTGTTGGGATTTGGCGATGATGAGCGGCAATACGCGGTGGCGGTGGATATGCTCAATGCGTTGTCGATTCATCAGGTACAGCTATTGACCAACAACCCGCTGAAAATGGCGGCCTTGCGGGAAGGGGGGATCGAGGTAGTCTCGCGTCAGGCCCTGTATGGCAGCGTGACCGATCACAACCATCGCTACCTGAGTGCCAAGGCCAACCGGGCCGGACATTTTCTGGACGACGTGCTGGAGAGCCGTGGCCACTGAAGCATCAGGCGTCAACCGCTGAACACTTAATCGTTGCCGCTGAGCCAGCACCCGGCCAGCGGCATTTTATGGTCAAGAGAGTCAGTTCAGGGCGGGCAGTCGAGCGGTTTCTTCCACCACGCGGGCCAGCAGGCCCGCATAGTGGCGCACCAATCGTTCGCCCAGGTCGGCGCTGGCGCCACGGGCATCGCCCGCCACTCCGTGGGGGCTCAGGTCTTCTGCCAACCAGGCATAGGCTGCGCTGCCTTCGGCGCCCAGCAGGCCACCTTCGGGAGGCGTGGCGGGGGGCGTGGGCGTATACCCTTCGGTGTCTACCCATTGGGGTGCCAGGTGCAGCATCATCGAGGTCTCCAGCAGCCCTCCGTGCAGCCCATGGCGCAGCTCATCGGCGGCCAGGGCACCTTCCAGCGGCGGCAGCCGAGTATAGGTCGCCTTGACCACGCGCATGGCGTGGCGCTGGCGCAGAGTCAGGGCCGCCAGGTCCATCACGGCCTTGTTGCCGCCATGGCTGTTGATCATCACTAGCTTATGGATGCCCGCCCGGGCAATGCTGTCGCCGTAGGCTTCCAACGTCTCGATGGCCAGCCTGGCGGGCAGGCTCAGGGTGCCTGAAAAGCTGGCGTGCTCATCGCTGGCTCCGATGGCCATGGGGGGCAGACAAAGCACCTCGATGTCGTCGGGGAGCTGCGCCAGCATGGCCGCCTGCAGGCCCTCGCCGATTATCAGGTCGGTGCCCAGGGGCAGGTGGGTGCCGTGCTGCTCGATGGCGCCCAGCGTGATGAGGGCGATGGGCTGGCGCTGGGCCAGGGCCTGAAGTTTGGGCGCGGTCAGGTGTTGCCATTCATGAACCATAACAGTCTCTTCAAGGGTGATCGGTACGGCTGAGTGCTAGGCGTCGGTGAGTATCGGATGGTCGTGGCGGCAGGCGTAGATATCCCCCGACGCCAACTGTCCCGCTCCCTGGGCGAGCCATTGTTGCATGGCCTCTGGGGTTAACCACTGCTCGAAGAGGAATCGGCGGCGCTCGCCTGCAATGGCGTTGAAGCGATACTCCCCCAGCCGCTGTATCTCTTCCAGGCAGGCGTGGCTGACCTCCAGCATGCCCGCCACGAACTCCACGGAGAGGGCCGCAACGGGGTGATGGAGCCCCTGCAGTACCTCGGCCTCGAAGCCTTCCACGTCGATCTTGATAAAGCGCGGGGTGCCATAACGTTCGATCAGTGCGTCCAGAGTGGTCATGTCGACCTGGAGAGTCTGCTCCCAGCGCACGTGATGAAAGCCGGGGTTGCGCTCGCCTACCTGATGGCGCCAGTCGTTGGCCAGCGTGGACAGGGTGGGGTTGCCTTCGCTGATGGCGATCTCGGCGACGCCGAGCTGAGGCCCCACGGCCAGCGGCAGCAGGGTGATGTCAGGGCGTTTCAGCAAGCGCTGAAACCACTTGGCTAGCGCTGGCTGGGGTTCCAGAGCAATGACCCTGGCCCCCAGGGCTTGAAATGCCGCGCTGCGATCTCCCAGATGTGCACCCACATCGAAGGCAATGTCGCCAGGCGCGATGAAGGGGCGATAAAGGCGTTGCAGGCTGCGCTGCCGCCCCGGCCGCCAGTAAATGAACAGCGAGCGAGCCATGCCGCCTGCACGGCGCAGCGGTGCCAGGGTCAATGAAGGCATTTAATGAGGCTCCTTGGCACGGGAAGCGGCGTTTCGGCGCGAGGACAAGGCCTTCAACGGTTGGCTGGGCATGTCACCGAACTGCTCCCGTGGCGGCTGGTTGGGGGTGGCCGAGCCGCTGACGATCAGACTTTGAGAATGACGTGCGCACAGGTCGGCGAAGTCTTGCAGCAGGGGTGGGGTCGGGCAGCCGGTGGGGATATGCAGCAACCCCAGCCGTTGGCTGGCCACCCCGCCCCAGGTGCCGCTGCTGGAGTACTTCACCAGCGGAGCTGCCGCGACCAGGCCAAGCCAGGCAGGTGTCAGCCAGCCAAAGGCCGAGGGTGAAAAAAGGATCATCAAGCCTGCCCAGAGGCTGCCGCACAGCGTCATCCAGCCAGTGTGCCGCCAGCTTTCCCGCCAGCTCAGCGAGCGCTCGCCCCGATGCTGGGTCTGCCAATCGATGGCGCGCCCGATCAACACATTGATGATGAACAGGCTATGCCACGCCATCATCAACGGTGCGATCAGGGCGGCGAAGAGCATTTCCAGCAGCGTGCTGGCGATGAGAGCCAGGCGGCCATTGAAGGCGCGGGGGGCTTGCCACAGTGCCAGCACAAGGCCGAGTACCTTGGGCGCCAGCAGCATGCCGAGCGTCACGCTGAGCAGGCCAAGGGAGAGACTGTGCGGCAAGAGCGGAGGCGCGCCGTTGTCGATGGCCTGATAACCCACCATGAAGCTGGTGCACAGCAAGAGCCCAAGCCATACCAGCGATGAGAGATAAGCGAAGGCGCCAAACAGAAAGTGCAATCGGCTAATCGGGTGAAACCCGGCACCGGTCAGCAGCCGAAGGTGCTGGAGATTGCCCTGCAGCCAGCGCCGATCACGCTTGGCAAAATCCAGCAGGTTGCTGGGCATCGCTTCGAGGCTGTGATTGCCTGCCAAGGGCAGGGGCGAGGCGGCGGAGGCCGTGGCCGAGGTATCCAGCAGCACTTGCCAGCCGCCCCGCTTGAGCAGGGCGGCCTCGACAAAGTCGTGGCTCAATAATTCACCGCCCAACGGGGGTTTGCCAGGCAGGGTCGGCAACCCGGCATGGGCCATGAAGGCATGGGTGCGGATAATGGCGTTATGCCCCCAGTAGTTGGCGGCGTCGCCCTGCCAGAAACTTTGACCTGCCGCCAGCATGGGGCTGTACAGCGCTGACGCAAACTGAATGAAGCGGCCGAACAGGGTGCGCTGACCTACCGGCAAGGGGACGGTCTGGATCAGCCCTACGCCCGCGTAGCGCTGCATCTGATGCACTAGATGCAGCAAGGTGGTGCCGCTCATCAGGCTGTCGGCATCCAGCACGATCATGTAGTCGTAGCGCCGCCCCCAGCGACGGCAAAACTCGGCAATATTGCCCGCCTTGCGGCCGCGATTGTCCGGCCGCCGCCGATAGTGCACGGCCACCTGGCCAGCCAGCCGCTGCTGCAAGGCGGCCACATGGGCGGCCTCTTCGGCGGCCTGGTCAGCCTGCTGCGTGTCGCTGAGGATGAACACCTCGAAATGCGCTTGTAACGGGGTGGCTGCATAGTGAGGGTTGCTGCTCATTTCCTGGAGCAACGAGCGACAGGTGGCTTCGAGACCGGCCAGAGTGGGGATGGGGGGCTCGGCATAAATCGGCATGATCAAGGCCGTTTTGCTGGATAGCGCATCGATGGCTGGCCTATGAGACTGACGTTTCAAGGTCAGAGGGTCCAGCCGCAGGCTGCACAAGATGAAGCCGCATACCGCTCCCCAGAAGGCCAGGGCGATCCAGCTGAAGGTCAGCCCAAACAGCACCAGCATGACGATGCGCCAGCCGAGCGCCAGGTTGGCGACCACGTTGGCCATGACCAGGCAGCCAACCACGCTGGTGCCGATGACCAGCGTGGCCAGCAGCGTACGGCGGGCATTCAGCCAGGGAATGAGGGGGCCAAGAGACGTCGAACTAGGCATCGGGATACCATACGTAGTTCCAGCTCTCGGTCAGTGGCTCCCCGTCGTGGGTCAGGCGCAGGCGTATATCGCTGGGGCGATCGGAGGGCAAACGGAAGGTGGCCCGCCAGCCATGGTCGGGTAGTCGCTTCACCTGGGGAAGCTGGGCTTCGCCGTCCAGTACGCTGATGTCCAGCTCCGGTACGACCTCCTCGGCCAGCGTTTCCAGGGGGCCGCCCATGAAGTCGACCACCAGCTGGCGCTGGTCGGCAGACGCAGAATCGGCTTCTCCAGGGACGGCAGCACTGCCTTGGCGCGTGCGAATCACGCGGCCCAGAGCGTGCTGCTCGGGCTGAGTGTTCAGCGTATAGGTGCGGTAGTGAAGCCTGCGTGAATCACCCGCCTTCAGTGGCGCATCGGCTACCCAGTAGGCAACGATATTGTCGTGGGTTTCATCCGGCGTGGGGATCTCGACCAGCTCGACATGGCCCTCCCCCCAGTCGCCAATCGGTTCGACCCATTGGCTGGGGCGACGATGATAGTGAGCTTCCAGATCCAGATAACGATCGAAGTGGCGCTCTCGCTGCATCAGGCCAAACCCTTGTGGATCATGGTCCATGAACGCGGAGATACGCAGGGCCGAGGGGTTTTGCAGCGGGCGCCATATCCACTCATCCTGGCCGGTGTGAACCAGCAGCCCATCCGAGTCGTGTACCTGAGGGCGAAAGTCGTCGGGTCGTTGAGCCGTTGACTCCCCAAAGGTGAACATGCTGGTCAATGGGGCAACCCCCAGCTTGGCCACGTCGCTGCGAGCAAACAGCTCGGCTTCCACCTCGGCTTCGGTCTGTTCACCGGGTGTCAGCGTGATGCGATAGGCGCCGCTCAGCGATGGGCTATCCAGTAGCGCCATGAGCGTAACGCTCTCGTCATCCTGCTCGGGCTTGACCAGCCAGAATTCACGAAACGCCGGAAACTCCTCCCCCCGCTCGGAGGCGGTATCGATGGCCAGGCCCCGTGTGGAGAGCCCATACGCTTGCCCTTGGCCTACCAGCCTGAAGTAGCTGGCGCCCAGAAACACCGCAAATTCGTCCGCGTAGTCCGGGTCGTTGATAGGGTAGTGGAGCCTGAAGCCGGCATGACCGCTGCCGCTCAGGTCATGCTCCAGCAGTTCGCTGGCCGCACCGTCGTAGGTGAAGTCCTGTTTGGTGAATGCCAAGGGAGACAACGTCTCGCCATCCAGCACATTCAGCGTGATCGGCGTTTGAAACAGAAAGCCGCTGTGAAAAAGCTGCAGGCTGAACGGGCTTTCGTCTTTCCAGTAGGCGCGCTCCGGATCGAAGCGAATCTGCCGATAACCGTCATAGTCCAGCGATTGCAGCGCCTCCGGCAGGGTGGCTTCGGGTGCCTGATAGGGCGCTTCGGCCAACTGCTGGGCCTGCGCTATGATAGAGTCGAAAAGTACTTGTTCCTGGCTGGCCATGGCAGAGACAGAACACAACCAGCCCAGCGACATCATCCAGCTTGCAGCGGTACGACAGCCCATTATCGAGTTCCTTTCGTGGTCAACTCAAAGACGACAGCACAATGTGGTATGAAATAATTAAACAAAAGCTATACGCTTAACAAGTCATGTTTAGCAATGGGGTGTGACGGAGTGCGAGAATCCGTTGAGTGGGCCAAGTCCTACTGCCTCCATCCATTGATCGACCTTTCTTTAAACTGGCCATGAGGTATCAATGCTGCGTCTCCTGTTAGCTATCTGCGTGGTCAATACATTACTGGTCATGCCACTGTGGTGGCGCTTTGGCACTTGGGCGGCGCCACTGCTGGCCTGGGAAGCCTGGGTGCTGGTACCCGCCCTGTGGTTGCTTCCTGTTCGACGCTGGCGACGTGCCGCTGGCGTGACGGTCGTCAGCGCCTTGGCCCTGTTCACGCTCATCAATCTTGGGGATGCTGCTACCCACACCGCTTTTGGTCGTTCGTTGAACCTGTATCTCGACGTGCCGCTGGTGCGTTCCGTTTACCACCTGCTTGTAGGTAATGTAGGCCAACTTGCGGCTATTTGCTTGATGCTACTGGCATTGGTGGTGCTATTGGTGGGCGTGTGGGGGTTGCTGCGCTTGTTGCTGCCCAGAGTGCCGCTTTCGCTGGCGCGCGGCCAGGGCAAGCTTGCCCTGGGCGTTCTGGTGGTGGCTGCGGGTTTGTTGCTGCTGGAGGCAAACCGCTACCGCTGGGTGCCCCATTCTACGCTGCCAGTAGTGCACACGGCACGTTTTCAGTGGCAGCAGGTGGTCTCGACCCATCAGGCAAGGTTGGCCTTCAGCGAACAGCTGCAGGCTTCGCCCATGGCCACCCAGGCGTTGCCTGGGCTGGAAGGGCGCGATGTGCTGCTGACCTTCATCGAGTCCTACGGCGTCACGGCGCTGGATGACCCGCGCTACAACCGTCAGATTCTGGCCACCCTGGCCGAGATCGAAACGCGCCTGGAACAACGCGGGTTATCGGTGGTGTCCGGATTGATGGATGCGCCGATTCGTGGCGGGCAGTCGTGGCTGGCCCACGCCACCACGCTCAGCGGCCGCTGGATCGACAACCAGTTGTGGTATCGGCTGATGCTCAATAGCGGCCACCCTACGTTGATCGATGACTTTCGCGCCACGGGCCAGCACACGCTGACCGTGATGCCTGCCATCACCCTGGCCTGGCCCGAAGGCGAAGCCTACGGTTTCGACCAGATCGTCGCTGCCAGAGACATGCCTTACGCGGGGCCTCCACTCAACTGGGTCACCATGCCCGACCAGTTCACGCTGGACTATACCCAGCGCCACTTGCTGGGGGGCTCCCCGGTGTTTGCCCAGATTGCGTTGATCTCCAGCCATGCCCCCTGGACGCCCATCCTGCCCGTGCTGGAGAACTGGTCGATGGTGGGGGATGGGTCGATTTTCGCCCCGTGGGAGAACGCGGCCGACCCGCCCGAGGTGATCTGGCGCGATATCGAGCGTATTCGTGACCACTATGCCTGGTCTGTGGACTACGCTGTGAAAGTCACCGGGCGCTGGGCAGAGCGGGTGGCCGATGAGCAAACCCTGCTGATTGCCTTGGGCGACCACCAGGCGGCGCCTTTGATTACCGGAGAAAACGCCAGCGCGGCGGTGCCGGTGCATATCGTCAGCGGCGACCCTGAACTGTTGGCCCCTTTCATGGCGCGTGGCTTCGTGAACGGCATGCTGCCTGACCTGTCAGCCACCTTCGATGCCCCACCCATGAGCCAGTTACGCCACTGGCTGCAAGAAGATTTTGGCGCAGCGGAACCGTTACCAGGTACGACACCGGGGACGACACCAAGGACGACACCATGATTCAACCCGTCATTCTCAGCGGCGGTAGCGGTACACGGCTGTGGCCGCTTTCCCGGGAACAGATGCCCAAGCAGTTTTTGCGCCTGACCGGCGAGCAAAGCCTGTTACAGCAGACACTGGCTCGGCTTGCGGACATCACCGCACAGCCCGCCATGTTGATGGGCCATCATGCGCATCGCTTTTTGATGGCCGAGCAGCTTCGCGAAGCTGGCCAGCAGGGGCAGGTAGTGCTGGAACCGGAAGGGCGCAATACGGCCCCGGCCATCGCCTGTGCCGCGCTGCTGGCACGCCAGACGGGGGACGACCCGCTTTTGCTGGTGCTGCCCGCCGACCATGTGATTGGCGATGTGGCCGCGTTCACCGACAGTGTGCGGCGGGCCACGCCGTTGGCTGAGCAAGGTTATCTGGTGACCTTTGGCGTCGTGCCGACTCATCCGGAAACCGGTTACGGTTACATTGCTTGCGGCGCGGCGTTGGGAGATGGCCACCATCTGGACGCCTTCATCGAAAAGCCCCCTCTTGAAAAAGCCAAGGCCCTGCTGGCCGAAGGCAATACGCTGTGGAACAGCGGCATGTTCCTGCTGCGGGCCTCGGATTATCTCGCCGAGCTGGCACGGCTACAGCCCGACATGCTGGCGGCCTGTCAGGCAGCGGTAGACGAGGCGCACCACGATCTCGATTTCCTGCGCTTGCACGAGGCCTCCTTCAAGCGCTGCCCCAGCGAGTCCATCGACTATGCGGTGATGGAGCACTGTGCCAGGGCCGCCGTCGTGCCGCTGGACGCGCGATGGAGCGACATCGGTAGCTTCGATGCGCTGATGGCCACGCACACCCCTGATGCGGCGGGCAACGTGGTGACCGGTGACGGCGTATTGCGGGATACCCAGCGCTCGCTGGTGGTGGCCAATCATCGCCTGGTGGCGACCCTGGGCGTCGAAGACCTGGTAGTAGTGGAAACGTCGGATAGCGTGCTGGTGGCTCGCCGCGATCATGCGCAGGGGGTCAAGCAACTGGTGGCGGCCTTGAGCGCGGCAGGGCGGCGCGAGCCCTGCTCGTCACCGCTGGTGCACCGCCCCTGGGGCAGTTTTCAGGCCATGGACAGCGGCCAGCGCTATCAGGTCAAGCACATTACCGTGCGCCCCGGTGCACGGCTGTCGTTGCAGCGCCATCATCATCGCGCCGAGCACTGGGTGGTGGTGAGCGGCACTGCCAAGGTCACCGTGGAGGAGCGCACCTTTCTGGTCAGCGAGAACCAATCGACCTACATCCCGATAGGGGCGCTGCATCGCCTGGAGAACCCGGGCAAGATTCCGCTGGAGCTGATCGAGGTGCAGTCCGGCAGCTACCTGGGCGAAGATGACATCGAACGGCTGGACGATGTTTACGCGCGCCACAGCGACGACTGAACCCGCCGCTACTTCTTCAACACAGCCAGGTGCTTCTTCACCACAGCCAGCTGCCAGGCCTTGCCGGGGGCTGGCCCTTGCGTACCGCCAGCCAGCCAAGCGTGCAGCGCACGCCCAGCCAAAGGGCCAGCAGCGGCCACAGCAGCGCGCCGAGAAACAGCAGGGTCAAGGTGAACGTGACCAGGAAATAGAGGCTGCCGATCCAGAACGTACGGATCAGGTAGCGGTAGTGGGCCTGCAGCCAGGGCGCTGCCTCGCGACGGTACACATACGCCACGATCACACCTATCAGCAGGGTGATGTTGGCGGTGAACAGCCCGGCCAGATACAGCGCATAGACGATCTGCGGCGGGCGCGTATCCTGTGGCGGGTTAGGCGGGTGGGGAGAAGATTCGGTCATGCCACTCTCGTTCAATAAAGGCGGAAATCGTTGGCGTTGGCGAGCCCTTGCTGCTCCTCCACGACCTTGCGGTAGCGCTTGTATTCCCATTGGTACTGGGGTGGGTCCAGGGCAATCGAAGCTTCCACGCTGGCGTTGACGCCGGTGGCGGACAGCGTGTCGTCCTCGCTGTAGACCCGTTCGTCGGCATCCAGAAAGTGAATCTCGAACCCCTTGCCGGGAATACGTCGTGCCACTCCCGTGACCACGCGAGCCTGGGTCCGAGCGACCAGCTTGGGTAGCAAGGTGGCCGTGTAGGCCTCGTGCCCGTAGAACGGCGCAAATACGCCACTGCCCCAGGCGGGTTCCTGGTCGGGCAGGATGCCGATGGCTTCGCTGCGCTTCAAGGCTTTCAGCAGGGCGGCGACGCCACGTGGGTTGGTCGGCACCAGCTGTGCGCCCATGCGCTCTCGGCCGTGGCGCGTAATGGCTTCCAGGTCAGCGATCTTGGGCGGTTCGTACATGGCCGTGAACGGGAAGTGGCTGGAGAGCCAGAAGTTGAGCACTTCCCAGTTGCCAAAGTGGGGCGCCAGTACGATGACGCCGCGCCCTTCGGCCCGTGCGCTGTCCAGCTTGTCGCGCCCGTGCACGGCCAGAATGCTGGCTTCCACCTTCTCGGGAGGCGCCATCCAGGCGTGGCCCAGCTCCAGCATGGTGGCCGTGGAGTGCTGCAGGCTCTGAATCGCAAACGCCTTGCGCTGCTGAGCGGACTGGTCTGGAAAAACCCGCGCCAGGTTCAGCTCGGTCACGCGTCGCTCACGCTTGCTGAAGCGATAGATCTGAGGCCCCATGAAGGCTGCAATGCGCCATAGCCGAGTGACGGGCCAGCGGGAGAGCATGCGCCAAAGCCCGGCGATGGCACGGGCCTGATACTGCGCCCGGCGGGTGTGTAACGGTTCACTCATGGATCACAGCAGCCAACTGTCGACGTTGGAGGGCGCGCGCTTCTCTTGCAGCCCTTTGAAGCCTTTGACGCAGCGCACGATAAACCACACGGCAAAGGCCAGCAGCAGCGGGAAGCCGATGAGGATGAGCGTCAGCAGCGTGGCGATGCTGCCGTACAGTAGCCCGATCCAGAACGTACGAATTTGATAACGGTAGTGTTCGTCCAGCCAGACAGGGCCCTTGCCACGATACACGTAGGCAATGATCACTCCGATGACCGAGGTGAAGCCCACCACGAAGCTGGCCAGATAAAGGGCATAGATCACCATGGCCATGGTGGTGTCGGGGGCCGGTGAGGGCGTTTCAGGCGTGTCGGTGCGGTTGACCACTTCACCTTCGATGGGGGTGTCGTCACGCATGGGCGTTCCTTCTTTTCGATTCGACGATAGCATCCAGCGGATACCCTGTTAGCCCGCCATGATAGCGTGGGCAGGGCGACTTATCACCCGTCGACCCGCCCAGCATGGCGGTCTGGCTCAGGGCTGGCGTGCTGCTGGTCGACAGATTTCGAGCAGGTTGCCGTCGGGGTCTCGCAGATAGAGGGATTCGATGGGGCCGTTGGCTCCCTGGCGGGCCACCGGACCCAGCTCCACATCGACTTCGAGCGCGTCCAGGTGCTGCTTGAACTCATCCAGCGGCAGCTGGCAGCGCAGGCACAAGTCCAGGCTGCCAGGCGTTGGGGTGGCCGACACCGGGGCAATGTCAGTGTCGGTTTGATGCAGGCGCAGGGCCGTATCACCCAGCAACAGGTCGACCCGTTGGGCATCCCGATAACGCACATCCAGACCCAGCACACGAGAATAAAAATCCACAGCGCGACCCATATCGGTCACGGTTACAACAAGATGGTCCAGACCTGAAAGCATGCCTCTTTCCTTAAATACGAACGTAAAACCAGAGAATACGATGATGCGACGCTGCCCGCCATGTCAGCGGCAGTCGAACGACCATCGCGCAGTCGCAAGGCCATGACTGGGTCATCGACAATGTCATCAGTTTGCCACGGTTGCATGGCTATGTGGGGTTTAAGGGACACATGGGTCGCGCGATGGGCGCCGGGCAGCTATTTTGGGAAGGGCACCAAACGTCATTCAATGGCTTGGAGTAGATGAATTTCCTGCCAAGGAAGCATTCGGTTATCAAAAACACCAGACTGCTGGGCATGGGGCTGAAAAAGCATTGACTTTATGCCACTGGCAGCAATAATTGCGCGCCCGTTTTCTGCCTGCCGGTGCGATAGGCGTACAAACGGCCATCGATTCATACTCAATGCAATGTGAGGTACGCATGTCGCGGCAACTGCTGGCCATGGCGCTGGCGCCCCTACTTGGGCTGTTCATTCTGGGCATTGGCAACGGTTTTCTCGCCACCTTGATCACCATTCGACTGGACGCTGCGGGCGAGTCGGCCACGGTGATCGGTATCGTGTCGTCTGCCTATTTCATTGGCCTGGCCCTGGGGGCCATGTTCAATGATCGCCTGTTGCTGCGCATTGGCCATATTCGTGCTTACGGCAGTTTTGCATCGCTGGTGGCCGTCACCGTGCTGTTGCAAGGGTTGTTCTTCGACCCTTGGGCGTGGTTTGCCCTGCGTCTGGTGGGCGGTTGGGCCACGGTAGGCGTCTATCTGGTCATCGAGAGCTGGCTGTTGACCGCGGGCGACCAGAAAGTGCGTGGCCGCCTGCTGGCACTGTACATGATCGCGCTCTATGCCGCGGGCGTACTGGGCCAGCTGATGCTGGGCGTGACCAGCGCCATGGGTGACACCGCGCCCTTCATGGTGATCGGCCTGCTGGCGTCGCTGTCGGTACTGCCGATGGCCATGATTCCCCGCGTATCGCCGCTCATCGAACACGCCGAGCCGCTACCCCCGCACCGGCTGATCACCATGACCCCGACCGGTGTGATGGGCAGCCTGGGGTCGGGCATGGTGGTGGCGGCGGCTTATACGCTGCTGCCGCTCTATCTCCAGCGTATCGGCATGAGTGTCAATCAGGTGGGGCAACTGATGGCGGTGGTGATTCTTGGCGCCATGCTGCTGCAATACCCCATTGGCCGCTGGTCGGACCGCCACGACCGCCAGATGGTGCTGATCGGCATCAGCGCGTTCTGCGTGGTGATCTCGGCAGCCATGCTCTGGCTACCGCTCTCTACTCCTTTGTTGGTCGCGCTGCTGTTCCTGCTGGGTGGGGGCGTATTTGCGCTTTACCCGGTGGCCGTGAGCCACGCCGCCGACCGTGCACCCGCAGGGGCGCTGGTGCGCATGAGCCAGGGCCTATTGCTGATCAACTCCATCGGGGCCACCATCAGCCCGCTGATGATTTCGCCGGTGATGACCGCCATGGGCGATGCCGGACTGTTCTGGGCCTTTGGCTCGCTCAGCCTGTTCTTCGTGCTGTTCTTCACGTGGCGCCGCAGCGTGCGCCCGGCCCCGGTCCCCGTGGCGCCGTTTACCGCCACGACGCCCATGACCGCTGCCGGTGCTGAACTGGTGGTGACCGAAGAGCTGGTGCAGGGGGCGCTTGAGCATGAGCATCTGGAAGACCTTTCCGATGTGGTACCGGAAGTAGAGGTCGCCGAGCCGGTAGTGGGGCCGCCCCAGGAAGACGAAAGCCACATCACTTATTACGACGACATAGAAACCGAGGTGCGCAAATAAGCCGCTGAAGCGGCTATCAGGTGAGACCTTGGGCTAATGGTGCGCTGGAAGTAGTGAAACTACTATCGACGATAGTGTTTTTACTATGTCGCCGTATTTGCCCGAGGTTTTGCCATGAATTACTACGCCGCGCCGGTCCGCGATCTGCGCTTTGTGCTGGAAGAGATGCTGGCGCACCGCTCCCTGGCGCTGCCTGGGTTTGAAGAAGCCACACCGGATCTCGTTGAAGCCGTACTGGAAGAAGCTGCGAAGCTGGCAGGTGACGTCTGGGGGCCGCTCAATAGTACGGGAGACCGTCAGGGAGCCCAGCGTCACACCGATGGCAGCGTCACCACCCCCGAAGGCTTCGCGGCGGCTTACCTGGCGTATGTGGAGGGTGGTTGGAACGGCATTGGCGTGTCTGAAGCACTGGGCGGTCAGAACCTGCCCGAAGTAGTGGCCAGCGCGGTGCAGGAGATGCTCCACGGCGCGAACATGGCGTTAGGGCTGTGCCCGATGCTCACCGCCGGTGCCATCGAGGCGCTGGCCCATCACGGCAGCGATGCCTTGAAAGCGACCTACCTGCCCAAACTGGTCGAGGGCTCCTGGACCGGCACCATGAACCTCACCGAACCCCAGGCGGGGTCGGACCTTTCCAAGGTGCGTACCAAAGCCGTTCCAGAAGGCGATCACTACCGCATCAGCGGTCAAAAGATCTACATCACCTGGGGCGAGCACGACGCTGCCGAAAACATCATTCACCTCGTTCTTGCCCGTAAGCCCGATGCCCCGGAAGGCAATAAGGGTATCTCACTCTTTTTAGTGCCTAAGTTCCTGGTCAATGACGACGGCTCGCTGGGCGAGCGTAACGATGTCACCTGCGCCTCCATCGAGCACAAGCTCGGCATTCACGGGTCGCCCACCTGTACTCTCAGCTTTGGTGAAAACGGCGGTGCCGTAGGCTATCTGGTGGGGGAGGAGGGGCGCGGGCTCAACCACATGTTTACCATGATGAACGAGGCGCGTCATAAGGTCGGTATTCAGGGCATTGGTGTGGCCGAGCGCGCCTGCCAGCACGCGTTTGCCTACGCCAATGACCGCACCCAGGGGCGTTCACCCAAGCAGCGCGGCGGCAGCGACTGCACCATCAGCGACCACTTCGATGTGCGCCGTATGCTGCTGTCCATGCGTGCCCGTACCGATGCGCTGCGTGCGCTGGCCCTCTACTGCGCTGGCCAGCTGGATGTTGCCCGTCATGCGGCCGATGACGCCGAGCGCCAGTCGGCCCAGGCCTGTGTAGATGTACTGATTCCTATCGTCAAGAGTTTCTCTACCGACCAGGCCGTGGACATTGCTTCCATGGGGGTTCAGGTGCACGGCGGCATGGGCTATGTGGAAGAGACTGGCGCTGCCCAGCTGCTCCGAGATGCCCGCATCGCGCCCATCTATGAAGGCACCAACGGCATCCAGGCGCTGGACCTGGCAGGCCGCAAACTGCAGCGCGATGGTGGTGCCGCCTTGCTGGCCCTGTTGGCCGAGGTACGCAACACCGCTGACGACCTGGGCAAGAGTACGCGGCTGAATGCCATGGGGCCGCTGCTGAGCGATGCCGCTGACGACCTGCAGGCCGCCATGGAGATCGTGCTGGAGCAGGGTAGCCACCCTGAACAGGGGCCGGATGCCGTGCAAGCCTACGCCACGCCGCTCTTGAACCTGGCGGGCCATGTGCTGTGCGCCTGGCAGATGGGCCAGGCGGCGCTGCATGCCCAGCAAGCCATTACCCAAGGCAGCGACGACCCGTTTTACCGCACCAAGCTGTGCAGCGCCGAGTTCGTCATCCACCAGTGGCTGCCGGTCGGGCGTGCCCAGCGCGCGGTGATCGAGGCCGGCATGCAGTGTTTTAGCCAGTTTGACAGCCGCGTCGCCTACTGATCCCACTGCCGCCGCCTTTCAGGCGGCGGTGTTCATCAGGTATCGCCCATGGCGAGCGTCGCGCCCAATAAAACCCTCAGTAATAAAACCTTCAATAATAAAACCAAGAGTGCAAAACCGATCATGACCTCCATCTTTGAACAAGATCTACCACCGACAGCCGCCAATCACGTGGCGCTTTCCCCTCTAACGTTCATCGAGCGTTCGGCGGCGGTGTATCCCGATTACCCGGCCGTGGTGCATGGCCAGACGCGCCGCACCTGGGCAGAGACCTGGGCACGCTGCCGCCAGTTAGCCTCGGCGCTGGAAAAGCGTGGCCTTCAGCCAGGGCAAACGGTGGCCGCCATGCTGCCCAATGTGCCCGCAATGTTCGAGGCCCACTTCGGTGTGCCGCTGGCGGGCTGCGTGCTGAATACCCTGAATATCCGCCTCGATGCCGATGCCATCCGCTATATGCTGGCCCATGGCGAAGCCAGGGCGATTCTGGTGGATCCTGAGTTTGCCGAGGTGATTCAAGCGGCGGTGGCCACGTTGGAGAGCAAGCCGCTGATCATCGACGTGGCCGACCCGGAGTTTTTGGGTGAGACTCAAGGCATTGGCGAGTTGGAGTACGAGGCGCTGCTGGCCGAGGGCGACCCGGAGTACGCTTATCAACTGCCCAGCGACGAGTGGCAGGCGATTTCATTGAATTACACGTCTGGGACCACGGGCAAACCCAAAGGGGTGGTATATCACCATCGCGGTGCCTACCTGAACGCGGTGAGCAACATTCTCGAGTGGGCCATGCCGCACCATCCTGTCTACCTGTGGACGCTACCGATGTTCCACTGCAACGGCTGGTGCTTCCCCTGGACCATTGCCGCCAATGCAGGCGTCAGCGTTTGCTTACGCAAGGTAGATCCCAAACGCATTACTGACCTGATCGCTGAAGAGGGCGTCACTCACTTTAGCGGTGCGCCGATCGTGCTCAATGGGCTGGTGAACCTGCCCGCCGAACAGAAGCGGGTGTTCGATCATCCGGTGAAGGTGACCACCGCCGGTGCCGCGCCGCCTGCCTCGGTGATTGCAGGGGTGGAAAAGCTGGGCATCGAAGTGACCCACGTTTACGGGCTTACCGAGGTGTACGGCCCGGTCACGGTATGTGCTTGGCGCGAGGCGTGGAACGAGCTGCCGCTGGAGTCGCGGGCCAAACTCAAGTCACGCCAAGGCGTGCGCTACCACATGCTGGAAGCGCTCTGCGTCGCCGATCCAGTCACGCTGGAACCCGTTGCCAAGGATGGCCAAACCATCGGCGAAATCCTGATGCGCGGCAACAACGTGATGAAGGGATATCTCAAAAACGCCGAGGCGACGGAAAAAGCGCTGGAGGGCGGCTGGTACCACACGGGCGACTTGGCGGTATGGCACGCCGACGGCTATATCGAGATTAAAGACCGCTCGAAAGATATCATCATCTCGGGCGGTGAAAACATCTCCACCATTGAAGTCGAAGATGCCATTTACAGCCATCCAGCGGTGGAAGAGGCCGCCGTGGTCGCGAAGCCGGATGAAAAGTGGGGCGAAACGCCCTGCGCGTTCGTCAAACTGAAAATAGGCTACGGCGAAGTCACCGAGGCGGATATCATTGCCCACTGCCGTAATCATCTTGCGAGCTTTAAAGTGCCGAAAACGGTGGTTTTTAGCGAACTGCCCAAAACGTCCACGGGCAAAATTCAAAAATTCGTGCTGCGTGAAGAAGCCAGACAGCACCAGTCAGGGGAACAGCAATGAGCGAACAGCGGATTGGCGTGGTAGGCGCAGGCACCATGGGGCAGGGGATTGCTCAAGTGGTGGCCGCCAGTGGCTTTAATGTACGGCTGTACGATGTTGCCGATGAGCAGCTCACCCGCGCCAAAAATGCAATCGATAAAGGGCTCGAGAAGCTCGTTGCCAAAGAGAAGATGACGGCAGAGGGCAAGCAGGAAGCGCTGGCTCGGCTTTCGACCACCACGGCGCTGGATGCGCTCAGCGACTGCAGCGTGATCATCGAAGCTGCTCCCGAGCAGCCCGCATTGAAAGAGAAGCTGTTTCGGGATCTCAGCCATTTGAGCAGCGACGCTATTCTGGCATCGAACACGTCGTCTCTATCACTGACACGGCTGGCGGCGGTCTGCGAGCGCCCTGAGCGGGTGGTAGGCATGCACTTCTTCAACCCGGTGCCGGTACTCAAGTTGGTCGAGGTGATCCGCGCCGAGCAGACCTCGGATGCCACCGTAGAGCGCATCGAAGCGCTGACCAAGGCGCTGGGCAAAACCGCAGTGCCGGTGGGCGATGCGCCAGGCTTTGCCGTGAACCGTTTGCTGGTGCCGATGATCAACGAGGCCGCGTTTATCGTGCAGGAAGGCACCGCCACGCCGGAAGCCATCGATGACGCCATGAAGCTGGGTGCCGCCCATCCCATGGGGCCGCTGGCGCTGGCGGATTTGATTGGCCTGGATGTGTGCTTGGCGATCATGGAAGTGCTGCAGGAAGGTTTTGGCGATCCCAAGTACCGCCCCTGCCCGCTGCTCAAGCGCATGGTGGCCGCAGGCTATCTGGGCCGCAAGAGTGGGCGTGGGTTCTATATCTACGAATAGCAGGCTGCGAGCTTAAGGGGCGACAAAAGAAGTGATTGCCACCCAACCAAGCGTTCGCTAGGGTTGAGTGGTAACCACTTCTACGCGCGATAACAATTAAGGAGCCGCCATGAGCGATGCAGTGATCGAGAAGGTTGATAACGATGGCGTGGTACGCCTGACCATTAATCGTCCCAAAGCCTTGAACGCGCTGAACAGCGAAGTGCTCAGCGCTTTGGAAACGCACCTGGTCGAGTTGGAAGCTCACCCCAGCCTGCGGGCGGTATTGATTACGGGGGCCGGAGAAAAATCTTTCGTGGCCGGGGCAGACATCACCGAGATGCGTGATAAAACCCCGGAAGAAGCGCGCGCCTTTGCCAGCCAGGCACTGCGCACCATCAAACGCCTGGAAACCTTGCCCGTGCCGGTGGTCGCGCTGGTCAACGGGTTTTGCCTTGGCGGCGGCTGCGAACTGGCGCTGGCCTGCGACTGGGCCGTCGCCAGCGACAACGCCATCTTCGGCCAGCCGGAAGTCCTGCTAGGCGTCATTCCAGGCTTTGGCGGCACCCAGCGTTTGCCGCGCCGAGTCGGTCCCGCCATGTCCATCGACCTGGTGACGACCGGGCGCAAGATCGATGCCCAGGAAGCGCTGCGCATCGGTCTCGTCAACCGGGTAATGCCCCAGGCCGAGCTTGAGAACTATGTTGAAGAGCTTACCAAGCAGCTGAAGGGTAACGGGCCGCAGTCGGTACGCGGCGCCAAGCAGGCTGTGCATGACGGCATGGATCAGGACCTCGATAGCGCCTTGGCCCTGGAAACCAGCCTGTTCGCCTTCTGCTTTGCAGGCCAAGAGCAGAAAGAGGGCATGAGTGCGTTTGTCGAGAAGCGTAAACCCAATTTCTAGGGGTTTGTTTTTCGAGTTTTACTTATTCAAGGGGTGGCGTATGCGTCACCCCTTAATTTATTCTCAGGCTCACTATTTTCTATTTTTCAGAGAAAGGAGGCACCGCGATGCAGTGGGCCGCTTTTGTGGTTGCCGCGCTGGGGTTTGCCTACTTGCCTGGGCCTGCGATGCTGTATACCGCTGCGCAAACCCTGGGGCGTGGCCGACGCGCAGGCTGGCTGGCGGTGGCGGGAGTGCATCTAGGCTGCTACGTGCATGTAATAGCGGCCGCGCTTGGCCTGGCCCTGCTGTTTGCCGCCATTCCGCCTGCGTATCTCGCCATGAAGATCATCGGTGGGCTCTATCTGCTCTGGATGGGGGTGCGCTTGTGGCGGCAGGGCATTCGCACGATTGGCGATGAGCTGCCGTTGGCCACCACCCGGCGGGTGCTGCGCGATAGTTTCCTGGTAGAAGTGCTCAACCCCAAAACGGCGCTGTTCTTCGTGGCGTTCCTGCCCCAGTTCGTGCAGCCCGACAGCGCTTTGCCGGTGGCATGGCAACTGCTGTGGCTGGGGGTAGCCACCAACGTACTGTTTTCGTCGGCGGACGTGGTCGTGGTGTTGCTGGCCAGCCCGCTGCGCGCTTGGCTGCAAACGTCCAATAGCTCCACCCGTTGGGTACAGCGGATGGGCGGCGGCGTACTGATGGGGCTGGGCGGGAATACGCTGGTTCAGGCGGCACGCTAAAACGATCACTCGCAAGGCTATCAATCGCTAAAGCGATCAATGACGTGTTCACCACAAGGAGCGCACCATGTTTGATCTGTATATCGCCAACAAGAACTACTCTTCCTGGTCGCTGCGCCCTTGGGTGCTGCTGAAAACGCTGGAGATCCCCTTCAACGAGCATCTGATGCCGTTCGAAGGGGGCTTTGGCGAGAGCCTCGCGACCTTCAAGCGTTTTTCTCCTTCGGGGCTGGTGCCGTGCCTGGTCGATCGCGAACACGAGGTGGCCGTGTGGGACTCGCTGGCGATTGTCGAGTACGTGGCCGAAGCGCATCCTGACGTATGGCCACAGCAGCTTGCCGCACGGGCCTGGGCACGCTCCGCCAGTGCCGAGATGCATAGCGGCTTTGCAGCGCTGCGCGATGAGTGTTCGATGAACTGTGGTGTACGGGTAGCGATGAACGCGATGTCCCTTGGGCTGAAAAGCAACCTGGCCCGGCTGGATGCGCTATGGCAGGAGGGGCTTGAGCGTTTTGGTGGCCCTTTTCTGGCGGGTGAGCACTTTACCGCCGTGGACGCGTTTTATGCCCCAGTGGCGTTTCGCGTGCAAACCTTTGGCCTTCCGCTGGGCGATGCCTCGCTGGCCTACGTGCAGCGCCTGTTGGCTCTGCCTGCCATGCAGGCGTGGTATGCGGCGGCGCTGAAAGAGACCTGGCGGGAGCCCATGCATGAACAAGAGACCCTGAAGCAGGCAACGCTGCTGAGCGACGAGCGGGCGACCGCATAGTACTTTAAAGAAAGTACTGTACAGAAAGTACTGTGCAGGAAGTTCCGGGCTAGAGGGGGGACGGCGCGGAGAGGGCGTAAATCCGCTACACTGACGCCTCTAATATTTCGCAACACGATTGAGAGTCATCAGATGGCGCTAAGTGCTACCCCCTACAAAGTGGATGTGAACCTGACCGACCTGGACCGCAACGTCTACGAAACGCTGCGGTTCACGGTGGCGCGCCACCCTTCCGAAACCGAAGAGCGCCTGTGCACACGGCTGATCGCTTACCTGCTGTGGTACAGCGAAGCGCTGGCCTTTGGACGCGGGCTCTCGGACGTGGACGAGCCAGCCTTGTGGGAGAAGAGCCTGGACGGGCGAGTGCTACACTGGATTGAAGTAGGGCTTCCCGATGCCGAACGCATGACCTGGTGTTCTCGGCGTGCCGAGCGGGTTTCCCTGCTGGCCTATGGCCGTGTCGACCTGTGGGAGAGCAAAGTGCTGCCTGCGGTCGCATCGCTGAAGAACGTTCACGTGGCCGGGTTACCCGCCGAGGCGCTGTCTACGGTGGCGACGAACTTGCCCAGGGCCATCAACTGGGCCGTGATGATCAGTGATGGTGCGCTGTTCATTACCGATGAGAACGGCCAGCACGAAATCACCCCTGAATGGCTGCTGCGCGAACGCTGATCGAGGGTACTGGCGATGAGGGATGACCGCCAGGCTCCGCGCAAGTGGAAACCGCGTTGAGCGAGCCATAGGCGACTATAAAAGTAGCTTGCTATCTTTTTGCAAGATTACATACAATCAGCAATGTTTGTTACTCAAGGAACGAGCCATGAAACCCTTTGCTGTATTACGTGCCCTGGTATTGCCGTTTAGCCTGCTGCCGGCGCTAGCCATGGCCAGCGACAGCGCCTTGACCCTCAAGCTCGAAAACGATGGCCTGGCCAGCAGTGATGACGGCCACTTCACCAGTGGCTTCGAGCTGAACTGGATGACGACGCCCTCCGAACAGAACTGGCTGCAGCGGCTTGCCGTGGCGTTGCCAACGGGGTTGATGGGGCAGGCTGACCGGGTGGCGTATCGCTTCGTGCACCAGATTTATACGCCCGATAACATCGAACGGCGCTCCCTGATCGAAGATGACCGCCCCTATGCAGGGCTGGTATACGGCGGTGTGTCGCTATATGAAGATGTGCCGGTGGGGCAGTGGCAGCGGGCCACCGATCTGCACCTGGATGTAGGCTTGGTGGGGCCCTCTTCCTTGGCTGACAGTATCCAGCGTGAGGTGCACCGCGTCACCAATAGCGACCGCCCGCGGGGCTGGCGTAATCAGCTGGGTGACGAAGCGCTGATCAATCTGACGCTGCGCCGCCAGTGGTGGCATGACACTCCGCTGGCGGGCAAACAGTTTGCTCACGGCCCCAGTGTCGGGGCGGCATTAGGCAACCTGTACACCTACGCCAGCGCTGGCTACAGCGTGCGCTGGGGAGACGACGCTCAAGGCATTCCTACCCTGACCCCCAACCCCGGTACGCGCCATCTGATGAGCGAGAGCCGTGGCTGGCAGTGGTATCTGTTTGCCAGCGTCGAAGGCTATTACATGGCCCATAATCTGACCCTGGACGGTAATACCGTGCGCGATAGCCATTCGGTAGACCGCAAGGAGTGGGTCGCCGATGCCTCCACGGGCTTGGCGCTGGCCTGGGAAGACTGGCAGGTGACCTACGCCGTCGTACAGCGCACCCGCGAGTTCGAAGGGCAGGATGAGCAGGATGTGTTTGGCGCCATGACGCTGACCAAGCGTTTCTAGTGCAGTAGGCCGACGCGCAAACGACCGAGAGGGGCAGCATGAGCAGCAAATACCCACAGACACCGGATGGACGCTACTTCGTTGCCAAGAACCGGCTGTGGCGCTGCACCGATCCGCGTCTCTCGGAAGATACCCGGCGTCTTCATGTCAAAGCGTTGATGAAGGCGCGGCGTGCGGTGCGCAGTGCCCAACAGCATGACGATGAGCACGCGCTTCGCCAGGCACGTCAGGCCGTGCAGGAAGCCAAGGAAGCACTGGGTGAGCGGGGGCCTGTCTGGTGGCAGGATGGAGCACCGGACGAAGGCGGTCTCGCTCCCCACAACAGCTCCTATGCCGACTGGTGGGCTTCGCGCTCCTGAATCCCGGCGTGTGGTAATCTGCACACCACTCTTACTGCATCGATAGGCACCCTGTGACCATCAAAGCCAATCTGTCCATTCTGGATATCGTGGGCCACCTGCTGGTGTGGCTGTTACTGACGATTTTTACGCTGGGGATCGCGCTGTTTTTCTTTCCGTACTCCTTTGCTCGCTTTGTCATCAATCGTACTAGCGTGGTCGACCATGCCAGTGGGGTAGAGCGAAAAATGGTCTGCGATATCAATATCTTCAGCAATATCGGCCATATCATCCTGTGGATGGTGATTTCGTTTATCACCTTGGGGATTGGCTATATCTTCTACTTTTACCGCGTCTGGAACTACGCGTTGAACAACTCACGCGTGCTGTAGTTCTGCCGGTTCCTCCGCCCGCTGCCTGTCAGCGGGCACCCCCTTTCACAGGTTCACGTTGACAACCCAACGTTCGGATTCTATATTTTGCGCGAATAAAAATTACTCTCATTAATATTACTATTCGCTCTGGGATCCAAGATGAACCATCTACCTACCTTTCGGTTGCGCACTTTAGGCGTGGCCGTTGCGCTGGCGGCGGTCACCACGTCGCTGCAGGCGCAAGAGAACCCCGTTGGCAATGTGAATCTGGAAACGGTGGAAGTCACCGCAGAGACGGCGGGTCGCTTCGGTTATATCGAAGCCGAACGCCAGCCTGGCGTCGGCAAGCTGGACGTGCCGATGGCCGAGCAACCCTTTTCGATGTCGGTGATCGACCAGGAATTCATCCAGGACAGCGGTGCGAAGAATATTCAGGACACGCTGCTCTACACCCCGGGCGTCTATGCGGGGAATTTCGGCTTCGATACCCGTGGTGACAGTGCCAAGGTGCGAGGGTTGGACGCAGGCCGCTATCTGGACGGGTTACGCCAGATCTATGGTTCATACAACACCGTGCGCACCAATGTCTATGCACTGGAGAGCGTCGAGGTTCTGCGCGGGCCCTCGTCGATGCTGTACGGGCAGGCAGATCTGGGTGGCATCATCAACGGTGTTTCCAAGCTTCCCCAGGAAGAGCGCAGCGGTGAGATATGGGCACAATACGGCACCTTCGATCGCAAGCAGCTGGCCTTTGATTTTACCGGGGCCGCCGACGAGGAGGGCGTATTTCTCTACCGGATCGTGGCGCTCGTGCGTGACAGTGACACCCAAGTCGACCACGTCAGGGATGACGGGTATGTCCTGGCGCCTTCGTTTACCTGGCGCCCCAGTGACGATACCCGCGTGACGCTGCTGCTGAATCGCCAGGAGGACAGAAGCCAGGTATCTGCGCAGTTCCTGCCGCAGGTGGGCACTTTGCAGCCGGGCTCCTTGGGATTCATTGGCTCAGAGCGTTTCGTGGGTGAGCCCGGCTGGGACCGTTACGATAGCGAAAAAACCGAGACCACGCTGTTCGTTGATCAGCAGCTCAACGATGCATGGGCCTTCTCGGCCACGGCGCGCTACACCAACTCCAGCACTGAGACACGCGAGCACTGGGTCGATATTCCCAGCGTTCCGGATGCCAACGGTGAGGTCAACCGGACGATCTTCACGGCCGATGCCGACACCCGCATTTTGAACCTGGACGCTCGGCTTGCCGGTGAATTTGCTCTGGGGGCGACAGAACACACCCTGGTGGCAGGGATCGATCGTCAGGATGCCCGTTGGGCACAAGACAACTACAGCTCCGTGACGGGGGGTGGCGGTCGCTTCAACGTCTACCAGCCACGTTACGGTAATCTGCAATTGGATTCGCTGACGCCAACCGATCGGCCCGATAACCGGATCGAGCAGGTCGGGGTCTATCTGGCCGATCACATCGAAGTGGGACCGGTGGTGATCTCTGCGGGCCTGCGTCGTGACTGGGCCGAGAACCGCACGCTGGCGCTTTCGGGGCCCGATACGGTCAGCGACGAAGCGCAGACGACCGGGCGTATCGGGCTGATGTATCGCTTTGACAACGGCTTTTCACCTTACGTCAGCTACTCTGAAGCGTTCTCGATGAATCTGGGCAGTGACGGGACGGCAAATCCGAGCCCGCTCAAGCCTACCACGGGTGATCAGGAAGAGATTGGCTTCAAGTATGTGTCGCCTGATCAGTCGTTGGCGCTCAGTGCGGCGTATTTCGACATTACCCAGCAGAACCGGATCAGCGATGGCGCCACGCCCGGTGGCGTCGAGCAGGTGGGGGCCGTGGTGGATGGCTGGGAGCTGCAGGTCAACAAGCGTTGGCAGCAGTTCGAGACGCAGCTGGCTTATACCAATCTCAATGCCACTAATGATGCTACCGGCGCGAGGCTGCCCTACGTGGCTGAAGAGCAGGTCTCCTGGTGGAATCGTTTGTACCTGGGCAATCACTGGCGCGTGGGCGCAGGTGTGCGCTATGTGGGGGATAACGTGGGCGCTGCCGAAGCACCGCTGGTGCCTTCCAGCACGTTGTACGATGCGATGGTGGGTTACACCCTGGGCGAGTGGGATTTCTCGGTCGACCTGAAAAACGCCACCGACGAAGAGTACATCTCCTGGTGCCGCTATGACGGAGGCGACTGTGGCTACGGTGACCGCCGCAGCGTCACGGCCAACGTGCGCTATCAGTTTTGATACACGCGCTGCGTGATGTACGGCGGCATGTCGCCACATGAACTCGCTACATGAGCTTGCTACATGAACAACGGGGCCTGCGATGAGCAGGCTCCGTTGCCTTCTTGGGTCTCTTCGTGAGTCGACGCTTAGTGTGGCTGTTTGATCAGCAGCTTCACCAACCGCCTTACGATAGGGGAGACCAGGTTGATCACCGGCAGCGCGACGGCAAAGGCAAACAGCCACGCTTTGAGCCAAATCATCACGATCCCCTCAACGAGTCCCACGTTATACAGCGTAATCACCAGCGACATGATGCACGACATGAACAGCGCCATCAGGCATGAAAATAGCAGCTGGGCGTATTTCGGATCGAACATCGCACGTTTTCCTGATACGCGAATTAACGCTTGTCTGCGGTTTTGTCAGTGAAGTCGCTGGCCTCGTGGCGTTCATGAAGCTGCTCATGGGGTTCACCCCAGGTGCGGTTGACCATGCGGCCGCGCTGCACGGCGGGGCGGGCATCGATCTCTTCGGTCCAGCGCAGCACGTGGGTGTAGGTGTGGGCCTCCAGAAATTCGGCCGCCTCATACACGCGATTCTTGACCAGCGCGCCATACCAGGGGTGGATCGCCATGTCGGCAATCGTGTATTCATCACCCGCCATATAACGGTTGTCTGCCAGGTGGCGGTCGAGTACGTCCAGTTGGCGCTTCACTTCCATGGTGTAGCGGTCGATAGGGTACTGATACTTTTCCGGCGCATAGGCATAAAAATGCCCAAAGCCGCCGCCCAGCAGCGGGGCGCTGCCCATCTGCCAGAACAGCCAGGAAAGGCATTCGGTACGCTTGGCTGGGTCGCTGGGCAGAAAGGCACCAAATTTTTCGGCCAGATAGAGCAGGATGGCCCCTGACTCGAACACCCGCTGGGGCGGCTGGACGCTATGGTCCATCAGTGCCGGGATTTTGGAGTTGGGGTTCACCTCCACGAACCCGCTGCCAAACTGGTCGCCTTCACCGATCTGAATCAGGTGGGCATCGTATTCGGCGTCGGTGATGCCTTTTTCCAGCAGCTCTTCGAGCATCACGGTGACCTTGACGCCGTTAGGCGTGGCCAGCGAGTAAAGCTGCAGCGGATGCTTGCCGACGGGTAGGTGTTTATCGTGGGTGGCACCTGCGACGGGGCGGTTGATATTGGCAAATTTGCCACCGTTGCCGGGTTCCCATTGCCATACCTTGGGCGGCGTATAGGTTGGATCGCTCATGAGGTCCTCGCGTTTAGCGGTCATGCGTTGTCGTAGTGAATCTATTGGGGCGCTTGAGCCTGGCTACAAGGGTATGTCGTTAGCGAGTTAATTAAATGGCAAGGGCAGAACAAAGGCAACGCTGGGAGAAGGGGGGCAGGCTGCCTCTGACCTGCGAGAGACAGGCCAGAGGCGTTTCAAGCATTTACACCAATGTCAGAGTGACGTCGATGTTGCCACGGGTGGCATTGGAGTATGGGCACACGATGTGGGCTTTATCGACCAGCGACTGCGCAACATCTTTTTCCAGGCCCGGCAGGCTGATCTTGAGCTCCACTTCGATGCCAAACCCGGTAGGAATGGCACCAATACCCACGCTGCCATCGACCTGTGCGTCTGCAGGCAGCTTTACCTTCTCCTGGCTGGCAACGTGCTTCAAGGCACCCAGGAAGCAGGCGGAGTAGCCTGCGGCAAACAGCTGTTCCGGGTTGGTGCCAGCACCGCCAGCGCCCCCCAGTTCCTTCGGCGTGCTCAGCTTGACATCCAGAGCGCCGTCAGAGGATTTGGCGTGGCCTTCGCGGCCGCCAGTAGCGTGGGCATGGGCGCGATAAGCAATGGTTTCGATAGACATGGGCGTCTCCAAGGGTATGAGCGAGTTTGGAAAAAGAGATTTTAATTTAGCGCCATTTTAATTTGCACACAAGATAAATATGGAGTCACTCAAAAGACAGTGTCATTCGCGTTTACTGGTCCGACTGCAGGCGCTGACGAAGCGCAATCAAGTCGTCTTTCAGCTCACGCAAGGCGTCGGCAGAGTGTTCGCTGGCCTTGATGATGCAGCCCGGAATATGCTGCGCCTGGGCGCGTAGCGCGCGGCCCTTGTCGGTCAGCAACAGCTCGACCACACGCTCATCCTGGGTGCTGCGCTGGCGTTTGATCAACGCCTCGTTTTCCAGCCGTTTGAGCAGCGGAGTGAGCGAACCCGGATCGGTAAGCAAGCGCTTGCTCAATGTACCTACGGTAATCCCATCGTTTTCCCAGAGCACCAGCATGGCCAGGTATTGCGGGTAAGTGAGCCCTAGCTCCTTGAGCAGTGGCTTGTAGGTTTTGGTCATCATCAGCGACGTTGAGTACAGCGCGAAGCAGAGCTGCTGGTCCAGCTCCAGTTCGTTGCAGGGCTCAAGTTCTGTCATGTCTTCTCCGAGGTGTTGACGTGAAAGGTAATGTATCGCGCCCAGCGTCTACTTACTATCTGACTTTTTAGACAAACCCTAGACGTTGGTCGCAAATCACCATATTTGTTTTGACACGCTCAGAGGCCGCCGCTAGCCTTCATACACTCGATGTTACCGGTAACAAACAGCCTCTGGCCTGACACACGTTATCGGCAAGCCATCGAGCTACCGCATCGCTCGGCAGCCTGGTCATTCAAGCACTGGTCCTTCAAAAACTGGCCATGCACAACCCGGCCACTAACAACAATTCTGCGTGGAGAAACAACGATGACAACGATTTGGCGTAGCACATTGACCCTTTTGGGCGCCACCACTCTGACCTTTGGCATGGCGCATGCACAAGGCCCGGAGCTTTCCGCGCCGCCCGCCATCGAGGGCGAGGTTCTGGCAGACCATGGTAGCCATACGCTGCGCATGGGTATCGGGTTGTCCGAAACCTCCCCGCAGTTCTTGTCCAGCCAATATTTCGGCGAGATTCTGGCGCAGCGTACCGATGGTCGGATTACCGTCAATGTCTTCCCCAATAGCCAATTGGGGGATGACGTGCAGATGATGGAGATGCTGCAGACCGGAACGCTGGACATGACTTACCCTTCCAGCTCGGCCACGACCGGCTACGTGCAGGCGCTGTCGGTGTTCGATTTGCCGTTCCTGTTGCCCAGCCGTGAAGCCGCCATTGCCGTCATGCAGAGCGATGCGGCCCAGAACATGCTGGATGCTTTTGAAGGCACTGGCTTGAAAGCGCTGACGTTTTCCGAGAATGGCTACCGCCAGCTGTCGAACAGCGCCCGCCCGGTCGCGACCCCTGACGACGTGGCGGGCCTCAACGTGCGCGGTTTGAGCGTGCGCACCATGCAGAACCCGGTGCATCTGGCCATCTGGGAAGCGCTGGGCGCCAACCCGACGCCCATGGCCTTTGGTGAACTGTTCTCGGCGCTGGAGCAGGGCGTCGTGGATGGCCAGGAGAACCCCTGGAGCACCATCCTGACCTCGAACTTCAACGAAGTGCAGGATTACGGCACGGAAACGCGCCACGTCTATACGCCATTCATCATGATGCTCTCCGAGCGCACCTGGAACCGCATGGCGCCGGAGTATCAGGCACTGGTGCTGGAAGCTGCCCGCCAGTCTGCCGAGTATGAAATTCAGCTCTCTGCCGAATACGACGACTGGTCTCGTGAGCAGTTGGAAGCGCGTGGCATGCAGATCACTCGGTTGGACGATGAGCAGCTGGCCGCTTTCCAGGAAGCCGTTCAGCCCGTCTACACCCAGTGGGCACCGCGTATCGGGGAAGACCTGATTGCTGAAATTCAGCAGATCGTGGCAGACCATACGTCTCAGTAAGCCATTGCCGTGGGTTTTCGGGCAGGCCAGTGGCCTGCCCGATTCGATAGTGCCCCAGGAGCTTTTATGACATCCCCCTCGCATACTCCCCAAGCCGAGCCTGTGCTGGCAACGCCTGACCCGACAGACCCCTCTACCTATCTGGACGACCCTAACCGACGGTGCCTGGAAATCGACACCGATGCGGCTCAGGGGCCCGCCCTGTTTCGCTGGATCACGCTGGGCATGGAGTATCTGATCGGCGCCATTCTGGTTGCGCTGATCGTCTCGGTATCCAGCAACGTGGTGGGGCGCTCACTGTTCAATCACTCGCTTCCCTGGGTCGATGAGCTGGCGCGCATGCTGTTCATCTGGCTGGTCTTCATTGGTGCGGCGGCGGCCTTTGCGCGCTATGAGCATATTGCGGTGGATGCATTGGTGCGCCGCCTGCCGCTGCGCCTGGCGCATCTGCTGTATGCGCTTCAGCACCTGATCATCACGGGGCTCATGCTGGTGATGGTGTGGGGCGGGTATCAGGTGCTGTCTCGCTCCAGTGGTCGTTCTGCCATTCTGGGCGTGCCGCTCAGTTGGGTCAGCCTGTCTCTGGTGCTGTGCGTGATCTTCATTGCCGCGGTGTCGCTGTGGCGGCTATGGGTCAGTTTGCGCCTGGTGCTCGCGCCGCGCGACCCATCCACCAATTCTGTGGGGGAGTAACCACTATGTTATGGATTTTTCTGGCGATCCTGTTCGCATCCATCGTGATGGGCCTGCCTATTGCCTTTGGGCTGGGAGTGGCGGCACTGGTCATGGCCATACTGTCGGACATTCCGCTGTCGATCATGATCGAGCAGTCTATCCGGGGCGTGAACAGCTTTCCCCTGCTGGCCATTCCGTTCTTCATTCTGGTGGGCGAAGTGATGAGCCAGGGAGGCATCGCGCGGCGCCTGATGGAGCTGGCAGGGGCGCTCGTCGGCTTCATGCGTGGTGGGCTGGGCCAGGTGGCCATCACCGGCTCGATGTTCTTCGGCGGAATCAGTGGCTCGGCGGTGGCGGACACGGCGGCGACCGGCTCCATGATGATTCCTTCCATGAAGCAGCAGGGCTACAGCGCAGCGGATGCCACGGCGATCAATACGGTCTCGTCGGTGATCGGGATCATCATCCCGCCCTCCATCCCTTTGATTCTCTACGGTATCGTCACGGAAACCTCGATCAGTCGCCTGTTCATTTCCGGTATCGTCCCGGGGCTGCTGATTGGCGGTGCGCTGATGGTGACGACGTTCCTGCTGGCCTCTCGGCAGGGCGGTGGCGTGCGCCAGTTCCGCTGGGACGTGCTGTGGCAGGCGTTCAAGGCGGCCTGGCTGGCACTGGTACTGCCGGTGATCGTGATTGGCGGCATCATTGGTGGGGTCTTTACGGCCACGGAAGCGGCCGTGGCGGCGCTGCTCTATTCGCTGGCCATCTCCCTGCTGGTCTATCGGGAGTTCAAGCTGGCAGCGCTTGGCGGCATGCTGATTCGCACTGCTCGATTGACCGGCATGGTCATGATGTTGCTGGCGTTTGCCACCGTGATCGCGTGGTTCCTGACCATCAACATGGTGCCCCAGACGCTGGTGCGTCAGGTTCAAGCGATTACCCAGGAGCCTTTCCTGCTGCTGCTGATCGTGGCGGCGCTGCTGTTGCTGGTCGGGTTCGTCATGGATCTCACGCCCGCCATGGTGATCATGGCACCGATGCTGGCGCCCATCGTGACCTCGGTGGGGGTGGACGCGGCTTACTTTGGCGTTCTGATGGCCTTCGTTCTGGGTATCGGGTTGCTGACACCGCCGGTAGGCACCTGCCTGTACGTGGGGTGTGGCGTGGGCAAGGTGTCGATGGAATCGCTGGTCAAGGCCATGTTGCCGTATTACGCGGCGCTGCTGGTGGTGCTGGTGCTGTTGATTGCCTTCCCCGGGATCGTGACATGGTTACCCAACTTGACCGCCGTGCGCGGCAACTGACAGGAGAGCAGTGTGACGAGCACTTCACAGCGTATTCTTGTCATGGGGGTTTCGGGCTCCGGCAAGACTCATATTGGCCAGCAGTTGGCGTCTTCGCTGGGGGCCACGTTCATCGATGGAGATGACCATCACAGTGCCGCGAACGTGGCCAAGATGGCCAGCGGTACGCCGCTCAACGACGACGACCGCCAGGCGTGGCTGGCAACGCTATCGGCCCTGCTGGAAAGCTATCGCACCCGGGATGCCTCGGTAGTGGTTGCCTGTTCCGGGCTCAAACGGCGTTATCGCGACCGCTTGCGGCAGGGCGATGATGACCTCTGTATCCTCTACCTGGAGGGGACGCCCGATGTGCTGCGCGAGCGGCTGGCCACTCGTGCCGACCACTTCTTCAAGGGGGATGACATGCTGGCCAGCCAGCTGGCGGACCTGGAACCGCCGCTGGCCGATGAGGCCGTCACGCTGTCGATTGAGCTGCCGCCTCGCGTGATTGTCGAGCGCTTTTGTGCCACGCTATCCTCGCAGCCGCAGCGCTCGTCAAGCTAAAGGAAGGGATAGGCGACGGGTCGCAGGATTCGTTATGGTAAGACCCGTGCCCATCCACGATATCAGGCAGTGACGCCATTGAAGAAAAAACGCCCCACCTTGCAAGACATCGCCGACCGCGTTGGCGCCACCAAAATGACCGTGAGCCGCTGCCTGCGCGACCCGGAAGCGGTCTCGGAAGGGCTGCGCGAGCGTATCTTCAGTGCCGCGGAGCAGATTGGCTACATTCCCAACCGGGCGCCGGATCTGCTGTCGCGGGCCACGAGCCACTCCATTGGCGTGCTGGTTCCTTCCTTGACCAACCAGGTATTTGCCGATGTGATCGTGGGCATCGAAGCGTATACCGAGCCTGCGGGCTATCATCTGATGCTTTCCCACTACGGCTACAGCCCCGAGCTCGAAGAGCGTAGCCTGGCCTCGCTGCTCTCTTATAATGTCGATGGCGTGATTCTCTCGGATCGAGACCATACGCCGCGCAGCTTGCGCATGCTGGAAACCGCGGGTATTCCTATCGTCGAGATCATGGATACCCATCGCCCCCCGCTTCAGCAGGCCGTCGGGTACGACAACGTGAGTGCCGCCTACGAAATGGTCAGCGAGATGATCCGGCGTGGCCGCCGCCACATTCTCTATCTGGCCGTGCGTCTCGATGAGCGGACGCGCCAGCGTGAGCAAGGCTATCGACAGGCCATGCAGGCGCATGGGCTATCACCCGTCACCTTGCAGCGTAGCCAGCGCTCCTCTTACACCGTGGGCGCTGCATTGATGCAGCAGATTCAGCAGGATTACCCTCAGGCGGATGGGGTGTTCTGCACCAATGATGACGTGGCGGTGGGGGCGTACTTCGAATGCCTGCGCCAAGGAGTTGCCGTCCCCCAACAGATGGCCATTGCCGGTTTTCACGGTCATGATGTGGGGCAGGCCATGACGCCGCGTCTGGCCAGCGTCGTGACTCCCCGCGAAGCCATCGGCGAAAGGGCGGCTCAGGCCTTGCTGGCACGTATCCGTGGCGAAGGAGTGGACCAGCCCGTCATTGATTTGGGCTACCGTATCGAAGCAGGCGATACGCTATAGATAGTCTGTGTGAGGTGGGCTGTGTCCATTCACCGCTGTTTTTTTATCCTTCAAATGAGGCTGCCGTGAACATCACTCAACTGACGGTCTATCCGGTCAAGTCGCTCAAGGGGATCGACCTGCAACAGAGCGAGCTCTACACCCACGGGTTGGCCTGGGATCGGCGCTGGATGCTGGTCGATGCGCAGCAGCGTTTCGTCACCCAGCGTCAGCTGCCCGCCCTGGCCACCATAGGCGTGGCTCTCGATGAGCGCTCGCTGGTGCTATCGCACCCCTCGATGGCGCCTATCGCCATTTCACTGGATGAGCCGCAAGGTGATCTGCGCCAGGTGACTGTCTGGAACGATCACTGCAAGGCGCACCCGGAAGGCGAGGAAGTCTCTCGATGGCTGGAGGCTGCCTTGGGGGATACGGCCCGGGGCTTGAGTCTGGTGCGCTTTGCCAGCGACTTTCCACGGCCCGTGGAAGCAGACTTCCTGGCGGGCGACAGCGCGGATACTTTCTTCTCGGACGGCTACCCTTTCCTGGTTACCACCACCGGCTCGCTGGATGCGCTCAATCAGGCGCTGGTGGCTGCTGGGCAATCTCCCATCCCCATGAACCGGTTTCGGCCCAACATCGTGGTGGAGTTTGCCACCGCTTGGGCGGAAGACCGCTGGGCCGGGCTGCGAGTACCCACTGGTGGTATCGAACTCACCCTGCGCAAGCCTTGCCAGCGCTGCAAGATCACCACTGTGGATCAGCAGACCGGTGCGGTCCCTGCCCAAGGCGAGCCACTCAAGACGCTGCTGTCACTCAATACCCAGCCGCATCTGAAAGGCGCTTTTTTTGGCCAGAATGCCACGCTGACCAAGGGGCAGGGCGCCACTATTCGTGTGGGGGACGCCGTAGAGGCATTACCACGCGAGGTTTGAAGCGCAGTAGCCCCGTGGCCACGGCGGTGCCCATCAACGTAATCACCATGCCGAGCACTACCTGCAGCGAGAGCGTTTCTTCCAGCAGCAGATAGCCCCACAGCAGCGCGCTCACCGGCACCAGAAAGGTGACCGTGGACGTGGCGGTGGCCCCGGCGCTGGCCAGCAGTCCGAAATAAAGTAGAAAGGCCACGGCGGTGCTCAGCACCGCCAGGGCCAAGGCGTTACCCCAGGCCAGCGTGCTGATGGGCTCGCTGGGCCATAGCAGCAGTCCGGGGATCAGCAGCACGAGCGCCGACATGGCGCTGCTGCCCGCGGCCAGTACCCGCGTGGGCAAATGGCCCAGCCGGGTTTTCGAATAATTGCCCGCGACCCCATAGCAGAAGGTGGCACCCAGCACGGCCACGATGAACCAGCCATCTCCCCCCAAACTGAAGTCCAGACGATGTGCCGACAGCACATAAACTCCCACCAGTGCCAACGTCAGCCCCAGGTATTGCTGGCGCTTCACGGGCGTGGCAAAAAAAGCCGCCCCCAGCAGCGCGGTAAAAATAGGCGTGGTGGCGTTGAGCAGTGAGGTGAACCCTGCTTCCAGGCGCGTGGTTGCCAGTGCCAGCAGGGAAAAGGGCAGCACATGGCTGACCACGCCCAGCAGAAGTAGCGGCCCTTTATGCTGCCAGATCAGCCGGGCGTAGTGCAGGCTCAGCAGCAGCGGCACGAGCAGCAGGGCACCAATGGTCATGCGTATCCACACCAAGGGGACGGAGCCGAACTCCGGTGCCGCCACGCGCATGAAAATAAATGAAAGCCCCCATAACGAAGAGAGCAGTATTAAGCGCAGCGCGTCGGCTGTTGACATGGTAGTTCCTTGAAATGAGCACCAGCGTGGAGAGCAACCGCTCAGCATAACCATAACATGAGTAAATGCGAATACGCCTTAGGGGTTAGCAATCTGGTTTGTCAATACCAGCGGCGTCATGGTTTTGGCGTTGACGCTTAGAAGTTTGGACTCTACTGTCTCAGCGAATGCTGGTGGCTAATATTGACACACTGAGGATACACCGTGGATCTCGCGACGCTGATTGGTCTTGTGGGTGCTGCTGTACTGGTAGGGGCTTCTGTGATGCTGGGTACCTCGCCCGAGGTATTCATGAACCCTACTGGGCTACTGCTGGTCGTGGGGGGAAGTCTGTTCGTGGTGCTGGCCAAGTTCAGCATTACCGAGTTCAAGTTCGCGCTCAAGGCGGCGGCTCGGGCGTTCAAGTTTCAGCTCCCCAACATTCAGGACAGCATCGACGAACTCGTGGAGTTGGCCAAAGTGTCACGCCGCGAGGGCATGATTGCGCTGGAAAGCCGTGAAGTCAGCTCGCCTTTTCTCAAACAGGGTTTGCAGATGCTGGCGGATGGCTTCAGCGCCGATATGATCAAGGAGATGATGGAAAAAGAGCGCCTGCTGACACTGGAGCGCAACGAGGCCGGAGGCCAGGTGTTTTCAGCGCTGGGGGAGGTGTCTCCGGCCATGGGCATGATTGGTACCCTGGTAGGGCTGGTGCAGATGCTTTCCAACATGGGCGACCCGTCACTGATCGGGCCTGCCATGGCCGTGGCGCTACTGACCACCATGTATGGCGCGATGATTGCCACCATGTTTGCCAACCCTATCGCTGACAAGCTGTGGGTACGCATGAATCAGGAAGCCAAGATGCAGGAGCTATGGATCGACGCGCTGCTGGCCATCAAGGGCGACAAGAACCCTCGCGTGCTGGAGCAGATGCTGGCCCTCTATTTGCCGCCCGAGCATCGTGTAGAGTCCGACGAACGCAAGACAGCCGGCGAGCGGGGATAGGCCGGTGGCTAAAAAAAAGAGCAACATACCCGCCTGGATGGTGACCTATGCGGACTTGATGTCGCTACTGTTGTGCTTTTTCGTGCTGCTGCTCTCCTTTGCTGAAATCGATGCGCAAAAGTTTCGGCGCGTGGCCGAGTCGCTGTCACAGGCGTTTGGGGTGCAGCGGGATATCGAGGCGATGCAGGTGCCCATGGGCACCAGTGCGGTCATGCAGCACTTCTCCCCGGCAACACCGGACCGCACCTTGATAGAAGAGGTGCGCCAGCGCACCCAACAGCAGCAGCCCCAGTTGGAAACCATGCGCACCGTGCTGGAAAATCAGCAGCGACAGCGTAGCCTGCAAGTCGCCAACAGCATCGAGGCGCTGCTGGCGACTGCGCTACCCGAAGGGGTCGTGGAGATTGAAGTGGAGGAGGCGCGAGTCATCGTCAGAATCGCCGAAAATGGCACCTTTGGCTCGGGGACGGCCAACGTGACGCCCGCATTTGCTTCCCTCCTGGTGGAGCTCGCCAGCCTCATCAGCGGGTTGACCGGTACGCTATCGGTTCATGGGCACACCGATAACGTGCCTATCCGCACGGCGCAGTTTCGCAGCAACTGGGATCTTTCCGCCATGCGTGCTGCCTCCGTGGCCAATGTATTGATCGAAGACGGCAATATGGCGCCTGAGCGTCTGATCATCCAGGGGTTTGCCGAAACACGACCGGTAGCCAGTAATACGACGGTAGATGGTCGGGCTGCCAACCGGCGTGTGGAACTGCTCATCGATGCCAGTGCGCCTGTCGAGTTGGCGGCGATGACCAGCGAGTCCTCGGGTGATATCACGCCGTGACATTCGGCAAGCCCCGGAGAAATCAGCTACCCTGAAAAGGCTGAGCGCTATCTTGCGCTCAGTTCGCCATTAGCGAACTACCCTGGGAAAGGAGAACAGAATGGATAGTAAAGCAAGCGCACGTTGGGAAGGTGGCCTGAAAGACGGCCAAGGCCATGTATCCACCGAGAGTGGAGCGCTGGACGCCAACTACTCGTTCAAACAGCGCTTTGAAGGTGCGCCGGGCACCAATCCAGAAGAGCTGATCGGTGCTGCCCATGCCGGATGCTTCTCCATGGCGCTCTCCATGATTCTTGGCGAAAAGGGCTACACGGCCGAGTCCATCGATACACAAGCACGCGTAACGCTGTCACAGGGCTCAAGCGGTTTCGATATTTCGAAAATACATCTCGAAGTAGAAGCCCAGGTGAGCGGAGCGGACGAAGCGGCTTTTAAAGAAGCAGCAGAAACAGCGAAAGCTAACTGCCCTGTTTCAAAGGTATTGAATGCTGATATTACCATGACGGCCAAGTTGAAAGGCTGATTTGATAACTTACGTTATGTAGTGGGCGCCAAGTACTTCTTTTTTGCTTTTGATAATGTGGTTTTTTATATAAAGCGGTAATGGAAAGTCGTGGGTTGGCGCCCTGCTGGAAAGTGTTGTTCGTTGCCTTGAAAGTTGCGTGATGTCGATAAAGTGTCGTGATATTGATATTGATGCTTTCATACTACCTGAATCCGTGAGACCGGCCCCCGGAAGCACTTCTAACCCACTGACCTGCATGGCAATATAGCCATTATCGCCATTCACCCAGACAGTGCCATGCCCAACAT
>NZ_BMXN01000018.1 GCF_014651775.1 Vreelandella hamiltonii | reverse complement strand
TGATGGTCATATCGCCGCATAGGTGTGCCGAATGATGCTGTGCACTATGCCAGAAAAATCAGGTGGTTGTCGACAGGCTATCCGCAACCACCTGAATAGTTACGAGTGAACTTGCCTACCGGGGTATGTTCCAATAAAGGCAAACGAACGATGGAGGCATATATGCCACAGATGAATCGCGATCAACGTAATGCTGCCTGGCAAGCTGCGCACCAGTGGCGCGCCCGAGCTGCTCAGTCACGCCCCACTGGCGTAATGGGCAGCGTCAAGCTGCTGCTGACCTGGCTTGCCTTCGGGGCGCTGATGATCGTCGGCATGGTACTGGGCCTGATATTTTTGCTGATCGGCTGGGCTATGATGCCCTTCGTGCGCCACAAGATGAAAAAGCGCATGGAACAGATGCGTGCCGAGCAGGCTCAGGATATCGGTGGCGGCTATGCCTCTCAACGTCATGCCTCTTTCCAAAACCAGACATCTCATGGCCATCGCCCACACCAGGACGTTCTGGAAGGCAGCTATGAAGTGAAGGACGAGCCGCGCCACTGAGTCGGCACGTCACCTGACCAGCACGTCACTAGGGTGGTGCTTGTATCCAGGCAAAGGCCGCTGCCAGCGCCAGCGGCATGACCACCAGACTGCCCAGATTACCGATCAGTACCAGCGAAGCCACCTTGTGTGGTTCCAGCTTGTACTGTTCCGCGACCAGATAGTTGAGCACTGCCGGGGGCAGCACTGCAAATACCAGCAGCACGGCGGTCTGCAGCGAGTTCAACGGCAGTAGCCACATCAAGGGCAAGGCAACCACCAGCCCCGACAGCGGGCACAGCACGGCACCCAGCAACCCTGTGCGCCAGTCGCTGAAATCGATCTCCAGCAGCCGTACCCCCAAGGCAAACAGCATCAGCGGGATACAGATACCTCCCAACATGTGCATGGCTTCCAACAGCCAACTGGGCAGTGCCACTCCCCCCACATTGACCAGCAGCCCTGCCACACTGGCAGCCACGATGGGCATGCGCAGCATCCGCCACAGGGAAGTACGCGGGTCCAGCATGTAGAGCCCTACCGAAAAATGCAGCAGCATTTCGATGATGAACACCACCACGGCAGCGGGCAGCGCCTCGGGCCCAAAGGCAAGCACCAGTAGCGGCACTCCCATGTTGCCGGAGTTGTTGAACATCATGGGCGGCAGGAAGACCTTGATGTCCAGCGAGAGCCACTTGGCCACTGGCCACAGCACCAGGCCGGAACCCAGCACCACCAGGGCAGCCGCCGTTGCCAGCCAGGCATAGTCGGCCAGCGGCGCTTGGCGGTCTGCCAGTACGGCAAATACCAGCAGCGGCACGAACAGCTCCATGTTCAGGGTATTCAGGCTGCCGATGTCGGGGCTGCGGTAGCGCCCGTAGGCAGCGCCGCAGCCAGCAATGAGGAACACCGGCAGCAGCGTGGCGAGTATGTGGCCGGTCATGGGCGGCCCTGCCGAACAGGCGAGCCCGCTGGGGTTGTGGCATGCATGTCCTGTCGTCCTTGTTGTTATCAGGCTACTGCTTATCAGGCTATCTTTTTCAGCCTATCTTTTCAGCATGGCGGCTGCCCATTAGCCCTTGGTGGATCAGGCGCCCAGAAAACGCTGCCACAGGTCCGCCACCACGTGACGATGGCTCGCCAGCTCGCTGGCATCGCCTTCGGCCTTTTCGCCGGTCAGCGCGGCCCGGTGTGTACGGCTGCGGTAAGCCAGGTAAGCCTCTTTCAACTGTTCGGCTTCGCTGGGGGTGATATGCCCGCTGTCGGCCAGGGTTTCCAGAATGCGGATATTGTCGCTGTAGGTCAGCAGCGCGGGCGTCTGGTGGGCAAAGGCCAGCACGGCATACTGGCACAGGAATTCGATGTCCACCATGCCACCCGCATCGTGTTTCAAGTCGAAGGTGCCTTCGGCGCTCACGGTATTGGCCACCCCCTTGCTGCCTAAATGGTCACGCATCTTGTGGCGCATGTTGACCACATCGCTGCGCAAGGTGTCCTGAGCACGTTCGACGCCCAGAATCGCACCACGCAGCGTCTCGAAGCGAGCGGCCAGTGCGTCACTGCCCGCCACCACCCGGGCCCGCACCAGCGCCTGGTGCTCCCAGGTCCAGGCATTCTGACGCTGATAGTCGGCGAAAGCCTCCAGCGAGGTCACCAGCAGGCCAGCGTTGCCCGAAGGCCTCAGCCGCATATCCACCTCGTAGAGGCTACCCGCAGGCGTGATGGCCGTCAGCAGGTGAATGATGCGCTGCCCCAGGCGAGTAAAGAAGACCGGGGTGTCCAGCGAACGCGGACCATCGGTGGCGCCCTTGCCGTCGCTGTCGTGCAGGAACACCAGATCGAGATCCGAGCCGTAGCCCAGCTCGATGCCGCCCAGCTTGCCATAGCCAATGATCAGAAACGCCGGCTCACGGTTATTACAGCCAGGGGGCACGCCATGCTTGCGGGCCAAGTGCTTCCAGGCCATGGCCAGCACCGCTTCCAGAATCACTTCCGCAATGAAGGTCAGGTAATCGCTCACTTTCATCAGATGCCGCGTACCGACCACATCCGATGCCGCCACGTGCAGCATCTGGGCGTGCTTGAATACCCGCAGTGCTTCCAGCTGCGCCTCTTCGTCATCCTCGGGCAGGCGATTGAGCGTCTGACGTAGCTCGTCGGCAAGACGCGCCTTGTCGGCAGGTGTGTAGAGCGTGTCCGGAGTGAGCAGCTCATCGAGCAGGATGGGGTATCTGGCCAGCTGCTCGGCAATCCAGGGGCTGGCGCAGCAGAGCCGCATCAGATGCTCCAGCGCATGGGGGTTTTCACGCAGTAGCGCCAGATAGGCCGTCCGCCGCAGCACGGCCTCGATCAAGGGCTGCACCCGCGCCAATGCCGTGTCCGGCGCGTCGCTGCTGGCCAATGCCTCCAGCAGGAGCGGCATCAGGGCGTCCAGCCGCTCGAAGCCTATGCGCTGCATGCTCTGCACTGCCCGTGAGTGGTAGAGGCTGACCAGCCGCTTGTGGGCTCGCTCAGGCTCATGGAACCCTGCCCCGGCCAGCAAGGCCTGCGCCTCGTCGGGCTCCAGCTCTTCGCGCCACAGCAGGCGCCACTGCGCCAGGGCGTTTTCGCTCTGCGGCTCGTCGGCTTCTTCTTCGGGGTCGGCAATCACGGCATCGAAGTGTCGACGCACCCGCTCACGCACGCGGTTCAACTGCTCCTGCAGGGATGACCAGCCGTCGTAGCCCAGCGCGAAGGCAACCCGCTCGCGATCATCGTCATCGGTGGGCAGTTGCTGGGTCTGGCGATCTTCCAGGGCTTGAATGGCATGTTCCAGATCACGCAAGAAGGCGTAATCCGGCAGCAGCTCGTCCACCACGGCAGTGGGCAGCAAGCCCAGTTCAGGCAGACGATTGAGGGCCGTGTACAGCGATGTCACTTGCAGCTCGGTATCCCGCCCACCGCGAATCAATTGAAACGCCTGCACGATGAACTCGACTTCACGAATGCCCCCGGGCCCCAGCTTGATATTGCTCTCCATGCCCTTGCGTTTGACTTCCCGGTTGATCATCGCCTTGAGTTCGCGCAACGACTCGATGGCGCCGAAGTCCAGATAGCGGCGATAGACAAACGGGCGCAGGCTCGCCAGCAGCGTCTGCCCAGCGTCGATATCCCCTGCCACGGGGCGCGCCTTGAGCATGGCGTAACGCTCCCACTCACGCCCCTGATCCTGATAGTAGCTGTCCAGCATCGAGAAGCTGCCCACCAGCGGTCCACCGTCGCCCAACGGGCGCAGACGCATATCCACGCGAAACACGAAGCCGTCGGCCGTCATGGCATCCAGGGCAGCAATCAAGCGCTGGCCGAGCTTGGTAAAATACTCCTGATGCTCGAGGGGTTTGCGCCCTCCCTGGGTTTCGCCTTTTTCGGGGAAAGCAAAGATCAGGTCGATATCGGAGGAGAGGTTCAGCTCGCCCGCGCCCAGCTTGCCCATGCCCAGCACCACCAGGCGCTGGGGTGAGCCATCACTTCGCACGTCAGGCAGCCCCCACCGGGAGGCGTAAAAGTTTTCTAGCCAACCCAGTGCCGCCTCGATGCACACTTCTGCCAGCCAGGAAACCGACTGCGCCGTCTGCCACATGGTGGCGCCTGCAGGCCGATTCAGGTCACGCCAGACGATGCCCAGCATACGGGCACGGCGAAAGCGGCGCAGGGTACGCTGCAGGTTCTCTTCCTCCTCGCAGCCTGCCAGGGCGTCGTTCAGCCACTGCACGAGCGTCGCCTTGTCGGGAGCGCGGTCCAGCTCTCCTGAAGCCTCCAGCTCGGCCAGCCAGTGGGGAAAGCGCGCCAGGGTTTCCAATGCGAACGTCGAGACCGTCACCACGCGGGCCAGCGCTTCACGACGCGCCTCTGGCAGGTCATGCCATGGCCCAGAGGGCAGTGCCTTGCCGGTCATCGAGGCCAGGTTGTCGGCCTGTGTCAGGGCATCCACGAGGCGCTGCCGAGCGTCGGCGGCCGGGCCTGACAGTACGTCAGGCAGCGTGGTGGTGGAAAAGAGAGCCTGCGGTGTCTGCATATCTACCTCTGCGCCTAACGCACGTCGAAGTGACACGACTCATTGCTGGTCGGTCATTGGGCCATGGGGGCGGGTCAGCCCAGCCACTTCTCCCAGCCTAACAGGCCCCAGGTGAGCCCCGCCATGATGAGTGACAGCATGACCGCCGCCGAGCCGATATCCTTGGCACGGCCAGAGAGTTCGTGGTGTTCGGTGCCGATACGGTCCACCACGTTCTCGATGGCGCTGTTCAACAGTTCCACGATCAGTACCAGCAGCAGGCTGCCCACCAGCAGCAGCCAGCTGACCGGGCCCTCGCCGATCCACCAGGCAAACGGCAGCAGTACGGCGGCAATGGCCAACTCTTGACGGAAGGCGGCTTCGTTACGAAACGCGGCCTTCAGGCCTTTCCATGAGTAGCGCGTGGAGTGAACCAGATGGGTTAACCCGGTGTGTTGTGGCTTCATGCCCGTTGTCTCGTCTGCACGTTGATTAATGAGCCAGGATCATGGCGTCCAGATCCAGGGAGAGCGGGTCGAGCACTTCCGGCCAGCTCAGATAAGGGGTACTGCCGCTGCCGTTGACCAGTACGCTGAAGACTCCCCAGCGCCCTTGCGCCGTGCGGAAATAGCCCGCCACTGCGCGCACGGCAAAGGGTTGATTCAGCGTACCGGTCTTGAGCATGACGTTATTCTGGAACGTGGGCGAACCGCGGCGAATGAAGCGCATCACTCCGTTGGCAGGCGACTGAAACGATGCCACGAAGCTCGGAAACAGCGCGCTCTGACGATACATGTCTTCCAGCATCACGTTGGTACCATGGGCAGACGTGCGGTTGTCCGTGGTCAAGCCGCTACCGCTGGAAAGCGTGATCGGGCCGTGGCCAGACAGCCCCTGGGCATAGGCCTCGATGGCCTGGCCCGCCTGACGCAGCTGTGCCTGGGGCGTTTCCACCAGGTTCAGCGCCAGCACATCGGCCATGTAGTTGTTGGAATAGTTCATCGTCCGCAGCAGCAGCTCCTGCAACGGCTGACCGTCGACGGCGGCCAGACGACGCGCTTCGCTGGGCGGACGCGTCGAGCCCACTCGCCAAGGGTCACGTACCGTCACCCCCGCCTGATTCAGCATGGCCAGCAGAAGCTGTGCCGTTTGCTCTGCCGCATCGCCAGCCCCACGATAGACATCCCGGGCCGCCGCGTTGGTGGAAATCTGTCCCGTCAGGCGCATGACGTCGCCACGCTCATCGGTGATCCGCTCTGCGCTGATTTCCGTACCGCTATTGGCCGGACGTGTGACGACCTGATTGTCGATCACGATCAGCGGCGCGGTGCTGTCGCACAAGCCCGTGCGCGCAGGCTGACCGGCAGTGGTGGCGGGCGCCACGTTGACGCACCAGGTGCCAAAGTTGACCCCCGCCGAGGTCAGCGGCGCACTGTAGGCATTGGCGACCCGCGTGCGTGCGTTGCAGCGGTCGGTGGTGATGCACTCCACCGGGCCAAAGCGCCACTGGCTGACCACCAGCGCGCCGTCCACATGCTCGACGCCGGCCAGCTGCAGGCGCTGCACCAGCCGCCAGAGGTCTTCGCTGGTCAGTCCGGGGTCACCGCCGCCCTCGAACACCAGGTCACCACGGAGCACGCCATTCTCCACGGGCGCGGTGCTCACCAGCTGGCTGGTAAAGCGGTGTTGAGGGCCAAAGCGGTTGAGCAGCGCGGCCGCCATATAGGCTTTGGTCACCGACGCAGGCGCCAGCTGACGCTCGGGGTTCAGGCTTCCCAGCAGCAGGTCACCGGGGCTGCCACCCTCCAGCAGGCGCGCCTCGGCACTCACCGAAAACCCTTTGGCTTCCAGCTGGCTCAACCGAGTGAAATCCGCCCACAGGGAGGTACTGGCGCAGAGCGCGGCACTGGCGATACCCGCCACGACACTGCCACGCAGCCAGCGCGCAGGTAAGTTAAAAAAACACGTCACGTTTGGCTACCTCAATGCACATTCATGTTGGAAAACACCTGCAAGGTGACCACGCCAGCCACGATCAGGGTAATACCCAGTACGGCAGGCACGTCGGGCTTCTCACCGAAGACGACGATACCGACCAGCGTTACCAGTACGATACCCAGCCCCGCCCAGATGGCGTAGGCAATACCCACCGGCAGCGTGCGCAGCACCAGGCTCAAAAGGTAGAAGGCCACTCCGTAACCCACCACCACCAGCAGGCTCGGCACAGGACGCGTAAAGCCCTCCGACGCTTTCAGGGCGCTGGTCGCCACGACTTCTGCCACAATCGCAAGCACGAGATACACAAAGGTCATGGCTGCTCCAGATCGATGGTCAAACGCCATAGCGCCTGGCCACTTTGATCATACTTGGCTTCGAACGGCGTCAGATAATCGCCGCTGGGCGTTACCTGGGCCACCGCCGCCTCGCGACCGGTGACCACCTGTACGGCCTGGGCAAACTCCTCCACGTAGAGGTCCCAGTTCGAGCGCAGCTCCAGCCGCCCACCCAGCGCCAACAGTGTGGGGAAAACCGGGTGACCATGCCAGCGCATTTTCAGGTGGGACGACTTGGGATAAGGGTTGGGATAGAGCAGATAGTGGCGCACGGGCGCCCACTGGGCTTCCCGCGCCAAACGCCAGAAATCCACCAGGTCAGCGCGCACCAGCAGCGCATTGCCCGGCAGCTCGCCGTGATCTCGCCCTAGCCGATCTGCGCTGCGGTCAACGCCGATCACACAGTGATCAGGGAACCTCTGCGCCAAACGGCGGGTCGATAGCCCGACCCCGCATCCTGCATCGATGATCAACGGTGCGGGTTGCTGTCGCCGCCAGGCCTCCGCCTGCTCGAAAGCCAGGCGAGTATGGTCGGCGATGGGTTTGCGCAGCGGATGCGCCAAGGCACGCTCAACGCGCCGCACCACATCCTGGTGTGGGCCCGGTTGATTGGAAGTCACCGATCGTGAGGTGTGCTGCATGACATCCCCTGCATGAAAAAAACGTGATTCTACCAGTCTCCCGGCTGCGCGGCATGACGCCGTTGCTCGCCCGGTGCTATGATCACGCCAGAGTCGATGTTCAAGCTCACTATTAAGTTCAGGTAAGGCGCCATGAAAGGGCCCCCTGGCGATAACTGTCATTAAACACCACCGCACCACGAGGAACCCGGCTTGTCACACTTACCGGTGATTGTCGGCATGGGCGGCATCAATCCCGCCGGCAGAACCTCGGGCCATCAGGCCTTCCGCCGCACCGTGCTTGATGCTTTACCAGCCGATCAGCAGCGCCAGACACTGGAAGGCTTGGCCGCGCTCATGCGTCTTGCCGAGCACTCCGACCATGGATGGCAAGACAGCACAGGCCAGCCTATTGACTCGCCTGCCAGCCTGCTGCGTGAGCAGGTGCTCGACCACACCTTGATCCGTCGGAACGAGGACCCCCGCTTCCAGGCGCCGGGCCTACCTGCCAACCGCCGTGCAGAACTGGCGTTGGCAGAGCCCGTGCGCGTCACCCTGCGCCGTCGGCAACTGCCCGAGCAACTGCCGGAAGGCTGGGAAGTACGCGAGCTGGATGCACGAGAGGTAGAAGTGACCCTGCCGGCAGGCATGCTGGAGGTCCTGCTACCCGATGCCCAGGAACCCAAGGTTCAGGCCGCCGCACAGCTGCCCTCCGGGTTCGACCCGGCCAGCCTGTACCGCAGCGTGCATCATCCGCGCGGGTTGGCCATGGCCATTTTCGGGGCCAGCGACTGCCTCGGCGCCAGTGGCCTTGACTGGGAGACCCTGCGCCAGCAGCTCAACCCTGACCATATCGCCGTCTATGCGGGCAATTCGATTGGCCAATTGGATGACGAAGGCTGGGGCGGGCTGCTGAAAAGCCTGGTCAGCGGGCAGCGCGCAACGTCCAAGCAGATGCCCTTGGGGTATGGGCAGATGCCGGCCGATTTCCTCAATGCCTATGTACTGGGCAGCGTGGGCGGCACCGGCGCGGCCCTGGGCGCCTGCGCCAGCTTCCTCTACAACCTGCGCCTGGGCATCGACGACATTCGCGCCGGACGCCGCCGAGTGGTCATGGTCGGCACCGCCGATGCGCCGATCACCCCCGAGATCATCGAAGGCTTTCGGGCCATGGGCGCGCTGGCAGACGACGCCAGCTTGAAAGCCCTGGACGCCCTGACCCTGCTCACCGATGCCGACTACCAGCGCGCCTGCCGCCCGTTTGCCCGCAACTGCGGCTTCACCATGGCCGAAGCCAGCCAGTTCGTGCTGTTGATGGACGATGCGCTGGCCCTGGAGCTGGGGGCCGACATTCTGGGAGCCGTCCCTGACGTGTTCGTCAACGCCGACGGTTTCAAGCGCTCCATTTCGGCACCCGGGATCGGCAACTACATCACGCTGGGCAAGGCTGCGGCGCTGGTCAGGAACATGCTGGGAGAGACCGCGCTCAAGGAGCGTACCTATCTGCATGCCCATGGCACCAGTACGCCGAAGAACCGCACCACGGAATCCCATGTATTCGATGAGATTGCCCGCGCGAACGGAATCGAGCAGTGGCCGGTGGTAGCCATCAAGGCGTTCATTGGCCACTCCCAGGGCTCTGCGGCGGGCGATCAACTGGCCAGCGCACTGGGCAGCTTCGCCCACGGCCTGCTGCCGGGCATTCCCACCCTGGATGCAGTAGCCGATGACGTCTATGCCGAGCGGCTGCGCTTTTCCACGACGCCCCAGGCGTTCAGCGCCGATGCGGCCTTCATCAACGCCAAAGGGTTTGGTGGCAATAACGCCACCGGCGTGGTGCTGTCCCCCCAGGTCACCGAGCGGCTGCTCCTCCAGCGCCATGGCAGCGCTGCCGTGGAGGCCTGGAAAGCCAAGCGGGAAACCGTGCGTGCCCAGGCCGCCGCGTATCTCAGCCAGGCGGACAAGGGCCACTACGCCCCGCGCTACCAGTTTGGCGAAGCCGTGCTGGAAGGCCCGGAGCTGGATATCCAGGCAGACCGCATTCATATCCCCGGCTACCACCAGGCGGTATCGCTGAACGTCGACAACCCGTTTGGCTCACTGAACGGCGAGGGGCAGTCATGAGCGCCCCACGCCGCAATATCGCGGTCTACCCCGGCACCTTCGACCCCATCACCAATGGCCACTTCGATCTCATCGAGCGGGGTGCGCGCATGTTCGATCAGGTGGTCATCGCCGTGGCGGCCAGCCCCGGCAAACGCCCCGCCCTGGAGCTGCCGACCCGCATTGCGCTGGCTCAGGAGGTGTGCGCCTCGCTGGAGAACGTGTCGGTGATCGGCTTCTCGTCGCTGCTCACCACCATGATGCACGAACAGGGCGCGACGATCATTCTGCGCGGCCTGCGCGCCGTCTCGGATTTCGAGTACGAGCTACAGCTGGCCAACATGAATCGCGCCCAGAACCCCGAGCTGGAAAGTGTCTTTCTGACGCCTGCGGTGGAAAACTCCTACATCTCTTCGACCATCGTGCGTGAAATCGCCAAGCTGGGCGGCGATATTTCAGCACTGGTGCATCCGCAGGTCGCAGAGGCGCTGCGTAAGCACTACACTGGTTAACCATCGCTATTGTTGAGTAAAACACTCGGGTATATCACCGCCCGAGTGTTCCGCCATTCGTGAGGTATGCCCATGGCCCTGATGATTACTGACGAATGCATTAACTGCGACGTCTGTGAACCCGAATGCCCCAACGATGCCATTTCTCCCGGCGAGGAGATTTATGTCATCAACCCCAACCTGTGCACCGAGTGCGTTGGCCACTTCGACGAGCCTCAGTGCCAGCAGGTTTGCCCGGTCGACTGTATTCCTCTGGACCCGGAACGTCCCGAGACTCAGGAACAGCTGATGGAGAAGTATCGCATCATCACTGCAGCCTGACCCGTGCGTATCTGGGCGTTAGCCTGGCCCATCATCCTCTCCAACATCACCGTCCCGCTGCTGGGACTGGTGGATACCGCCGTGGTGGGCCACCTGCCCGACCCCCGCTACCTGGCAGGCGTCACGCTGGGGGCCACCCTGTTCAGCTTTCTCTATTGGGGCTTCGGGTTCCTGCGCATGGGCACCACTGGCCTGGTGGCGCAAGCCATGGGGCGCGATGCACCAAGCGATGTACGCAACCTGCTGGGCCAGTCGCTGATCATCGCCGCCGGGATTGGCGTGCTGCTGATCCTGCTGGGCTCCCCCTTGATCTCGCTGGGGCTGTGGCTGCTGGACGGCAGCGCCGAGGCCACCCCGCTGGCCCGGGAATACGCTGAAATCCGACTCTGGTCGGCCCCTGCCGTGCTGGCCAACTATGCCATCCTGGGCTGGTTTCTGGGGCAGCAGAATTCCCGAGTGACGCTGATGATCCTGCTGCTGACCAACGGTGTGAACATCCTTCTGGACGTTTGGTTCGTGGTGGGGCTGGGCATGACCAGTAACGGCGTTGCGCTGGCCAGCGTGCTGGCCGACTACAGCGCGCTGGCGTTTGGCGGTTATCTGGTGATGCGCCAACTGGGGCTTCTCGAGGGCCACTTTCAGCGCCAGCGGCTGCTGGCATGGAACGCCTATGCGGCGCTGTTCAATGTCAACGCCAACCTGTTCGTGCGCACACTGGGGCTGCTGTTCGCCATGGCATTCTTCACCGCTCAGGGGGCTCGCCAGGGGGATACCGTGCTGGCCGCCAACGCCGTGCTGCTGCAGTTCATCATGCTGACCAGCTACGCTCTGGATGGCTTTGCCCACGCCGCAGAATCGCTGGTGGGCAGAGCCTACGGGCGCCGTGATTGGCCAGCATTCGCCGCCACCGTCCGGGCCACGGCACGCTTCTCCTTCTGGACCGCCGGGGCCGCCGCCCTGCTGTTTGCCCTGTTCGGCAACCAGCTGATTGCCCTGCTCACCGGGCTGGAAGAAGTGCGCGCGGTGGCCGCCGTCTATCTGCCCTGGATGGTGCTGATGCCGTTGATCGCCGTGTGGAGCTACCTGCTGGACGGCGTTTTCATTGGCACCACCGCCGTCAGCCAAATGCGTAACAGCATCTTTGCCGGGCTGGCCGTCTACCTGCCCTGCTGGTGGTGGCTGCAGGATGCTGGCAATCATGGCCTGTGGCTGGCACTCACCCTGTTCACCGTGACACGTTCGCTGGTGCTGATTCTCTATTACCGCCACTACCGGCGCACCCGGTGGTGCGACCATCCAGCTCGCTAAGCTAGCGTTGAAGCCCACAACGGGCGGCTTTGGCCAATTACGCTAACGTGAGCTTGAGGGGGCCGCTCCGTGAGTCGTCGAGGGGTGAAAATTATGCCGCACCGCCGTATATTAGCCGCGCACTTCCTAATAACGAATAAAGAGAGCACTCCATGCTAAAACTCATCTCGAAACCGGCGGTCAAGCTGGTCGAACGCTATTTACCCGACCCGTATATATTTGTGCTGCTGCTGACACTGGTAGCGGCGGTAGCGGCCATCGCCGTCGAGCGACAAACGCCCCTGGCCGTACTGCGCATGTGGGGAGATGGCTTCTGGGGACTGCTGACCTTCTCCATGCAGATGCTGCTGGTGCTGGTCACCGGCTTCATGCTGGCCAGCTCGCCGCCGGTCAAGCGCATCCTGCAGAAAATTGCCGGTACCGCCAAAACGCCGGGCGGGGCCATCATTCTGGTCACCCTGGTCTCTCTGGCCGCCAGCTGGATCAACTGGGGCTTCGGCCTGGTCGTCGGGGCCCTGTTCGCCAAGGAACTGGCCCGCCTGATCAAGGTGGACTATCGCCTGCTGGTGGCCAGCGCCTACTCCGGCTTCGTGGTCTGGCACGGCGGGCTCGCAGGCTCGGTGCCGCTCACCATCGCCACCGAGGGGCATTTCTCTGCCGATCAGATCGGCGTCATCAGTACCAGCTCGACGATTTTTGCCTTCTTCAACCTGGCCATCGTGGTGTGTCTGTTCATTGCCGTACCGTTGGTCAATCGTCTGATGCTGCCGGATGAAAAGGACAGCGTGTATGTAGACCCCAGGCTGCTGGATGACGAGCCCGAGCCCGTCGGTCGCATTACCCGTCCTGCCGAAAAGCTCGAAAACAGCATGCCGCTGGCCCTGCTGGTGGGTGTACCTGGCCTGCTGTTCTTGCTGGACCACTTCCTGCTGCGCGGCGGCAGCCTAAACCTGAACGTGGTGAATTTCATGTTCCTGTTCCTGGCGATCGTGCTGCACCGCACGCCGCGCAACCTGCTTACCAGCCTGAACGAAGCCATCAAGGGCGGCGCGGGCATCGTCATCCAGTTCCCTTTCTATGCGGGTATCATGGCCATCATGGTGCAGTCGGGCCTGGCGCAGAGCATGTCGGAGTGGCTGGTCTCGTTTGCCACGGCTAACTCGCTGCCGTTCTGGTCGTTCATCAGCGCCGGTATCGTCAACCTGTTCGTGCCCTCCGGCGGCGGCCAGTGGGCCGTTCAAGCACCGGTCATGCTACCGGCAGCCGAAGCACTCGGAGCGGATATCGCTCGGGTCGCCATGGCGGTTGCCTGGGGCGACGCCTGGACCAACCTGCTGCAACCCTTCTGGGCGCTGCCGGTACTGGCCATTGCCGGGCTCAAGGCCAAGGACATCATGGGCTTCTGTCTGATCCAGCTGTTCATTACCGGCGCGATCATCTCGATAGGGCTGGTCTGGTTCTAAGCCACCCGCTACGCTGTTGACCACCCGCCCCACTCGGCCAGCGCGCCAGGGGGCGGGTATTTTTTGGCTTTCACAAGGTGATCTCCATGACCGACACGACGCTTGAACACAGCCCACTGCCTGGCCAGCACGAACTGTCCATGACGGTCCTGATGACCCCCGACATGGCCAATTTCAGTGGCAAAGTGCATGGCGGTGCTATCCTGAAGAAGCTGGACGAGGTGGCTTATGCCTGTGCCAGCCGCTACTCGGGCCACTACGTGGTGACGCTCTCGGTGGATCAGGTCCTGTTCAAGCAGCCCATCCATGTGGGTGAGCTGGTCACCTTTTTGGCCAGCGTCAATCACGTTGGCCGCTCCTCCATGGAAATCGGCATCAAAGTGGTGGCGGAAGACATTCGCGCCAAGCTGATACGCCACACCAACAGCTGCTACCTGACCATGGTGGCCGTGGACGAGCAGGGCAAACCGGCTCGCGTGCCGCCGCTGGCACTGGAGACGCCGCTACAGAAGCTGCGCTTCGAAAAAGCCGCCCTGCGCAAGAAGCTGCGCAAGCAGGCCGAACAGGAAGAGGAGCGGGCCCAGCAGCATCACCGGCAGCGCTAGTCGCTGCCCTATTCGTCATGACAAGGAGTCACCATGCCCATCAGGCGGCGCTACCCCCATCTGCCCAAGGGGGTCGAATACGCACATATCGGCTGGGATTTGCTGATCCTGACGGCAGTGGCCGTCAATTTGGGCCTGCTGCTGTTCGACTCGCTGTTTCTGATCGAGCCGCTCAATCAAGCCTTCGCCGCCATGGCCCCGAGCGCCCATGCGGCCTACGACACGACGATCCATAGCCGCTTCACCACCATCGACCTGATGTTTGTCGGCCTGTTCGTGGCCGATGTCCTGCTGGGCTGGACGGTGGCCATCGCCGAACGGCGCTATCACCGCTGGTTTTTCTACCCGTTCGTCCACTGGTACGACGTACTGGGCTGTATTCCGGTGGGCGGTTTCCGGCTGCTGCGCATCCTGCGTGTGGTGTCGCTGCTGCACCGCTTGCATCGGCTTGGTCTCATCACGGTCACCCAGTGGCCGCTCTACCGCTTCTTTGCCAAGTATTACGACATTCTGCTGGAAGAACTCTCGGACCGTATCGCTCTGCGCCTGCTGGGCAACGTTCAACAGCAGATCACGTCCAACGACTCCCTCTCGGAGCGGGTCATCGAGCGGGTCATCATGCCGCGCAAACGCCAGCTGATCCATGAGATCACCCAGCGCCTGGAAGCCACCGCAGGGCAGGCCTATCAGCAGAACCGCAGCGCCATCCAGACCGCCATCAGCGAGCTGGTCAGCCGTACGCTGCGCGAAAGCCCGGAGATCCGTCGCCTGCAGCGCCTGCCCATGGGGCACGCGGCATCCAGCGCCCTGGAAGCGTCGCTGAGCGGCGTTGCCCAGCGGCTGGTGGACGAGATTGCCCAACAGCTGCACTCCCCGGCCTTTCGCCGACTGTTGGAGCAGACCGCCGACAGCGGCTTCGATAGCTGGCTGCAGGTCGACCAGGGTAGCCAGCAGGTAACCGAGCAGGTGCTGCTGGATATCCTGGAGATGCTCAAGGAGCAGGTAGCGCGACAGCGCTGGAAAGATCGTTACGAGTGAGGCGGCTGGCCACGGGCCCTGGCATCAAACGGTGGTGGTGGCCAGCGGCGGCTGCGCCAGGCTGGCACGTACGGTGTTCAGCGCCGACACCAGGGCGGTCTGGTCCGGTGCTGCACCGATACAGATGCGTATGGCCTGAGGTGCCGGGGCACTGCCCACGCAGAAAGGCTCGGCGCTCTCCACCTTGACTCCCTCCTGCTGAAGCCGCGTACACAGTTCCAGGGCACGCACGCCCTCGGGCAGCGCCAGCCACACATTGCTTCCCGATGGCCGACGGCCCAGGGCATAGCCTGCCAGGAGCTGTTCGGCAAGCGTCTGGCGGGCCGTCAGCTCACCGGTTTGCCAGGCCAGCAACTCGCTGGCCGCTGGCTGAGCAATCCAGTGGCAGACAATATCCACCATCAGCGGCGGCACCATCCAGCTTTGCGCCCGCACCCCCGCCGCAAGCCGCTCCAATAGCGCTGGCGGCGCACGCAGTACGCCGATGCGCAGCCCGCCCGCCAGCACCTTGGCCGTGCTGAACACGAACAGCGTGCGCTCCGGGGCCAGCTGGTAGAGCGGCGTACCGCGCTGCTCTACCGGCAGGTACTGAACGCCATCTTCCAGTAGCCATATATCGTATCGCCGGGCTAGCGCCACCAGCTGGGTGCGGCGCTCTTCGCTGAGGCAGGTGCCCGTCGGGTTGTTCTGATCGGGGGTCAGATAGATCAGCCGTGGCGGCTGGCGCGCGCACTGCGCCTCCAGCGCTGCCATGCTCATGCCCTCCTGGTCGAAGGGGATACCGACCATTTTCAGATGGGCCTGCTGCGCAGCGCTGATGGCGCCGGGATAAGTCAGGGCGTCGGCGGCGACCAGCTCGCCGGGGCGCAGCAGGGTGCTCAGCACCAGGCTGATGGCATGCTGCCCACCCTGGGTCACCAGCAGTTCGTCGGCCGCCAGGGCCATGCCAAGCCGGCCCAGCCAGCGTGCCAGCAGCTGGCGATGGTGCTCGCTCCCTTGCGCCCCGGAGTAGGTAATTCCGCGTTTCAGCACGTCCGGTTCGCTGCTCAGGGCCTGCAGCGCCGTACTCAGCGCCTGGGCTCTCAATGGATGGGGCGGCGGCAGGCTCAAGCTGAGGTCGGTCAGACCGTTCTCCCGCTCATGGAGCGTATCGAAGACGTGGCGAGCTTGGAGCGGCTTGACATAGGTGCCACTGCCCACCCGGGCCGTGACCCAGCCGCGGTGCTCTGCTTCGGCATAGCCGCGAGTGACCGTACCTACCGTGACGCCCAGCGCATCGGCCAGATGCCGCTGAGGTGGCAAGCGCGTACCGGGCACCAGCTCACCCCGCTGGATGGCCTCTCCGATGGCCAGCGCAATGGCGCGATAGCGAGGACCGCTATGCGAATCGATATGTGGCACCCAAATTGTCATGGTGACAATAAAAACCTTTGACGGTGATCAAGGGGCAATTATGCTGGAAATCAGGCAGGCAAAACAACTCAAACCAAAAATTGTATGGGTACAAAATGAACAGTGAATGGCTAGTATTGGGCCCGGCAGCGCTTTACATGATGTCCATGACACTCACCCCAGGGCCTAACAACCTCATGCTGACCGCCTCCGGGGCCAACTTTGGCTTTCGGCGCACGCTGCCTCACATGTGGGGCATTCTGGGCGGCTGCTTTTTGCTGTTCTCGGCCATAGCGCTGGGGCTTGGCGTACTGTTCGAACGCTTTCCCGTGGTGCAGAACCTGCTGCGCTGGGCAGGCAGCGGCTACTTGCTGTACCTGGCCTGGAAGATCGCCACGGCACCGCCGCCCAACCTGAACCGCCAGCAGCGCAGTGTGCCGCTCACCTTCTGGCAGGCTGCCATGTTTCAGTTCGCCAATCCGAAAGCGTGGGTGATGGGACTGGCCCTCATGGCCAGCTTTTTGCCGCAGAGCGGGCAGCCCGTGGTGAACGCCCTGGTATTGGCAAGCTTTGCCGAACTGGTCGCGCTACCCTGCATTGCCCTCTGGGCCGCGTTTGGCAGCGCCATCGGGCAATGGATCAAGAGCGACCGGGCATGGCGGGCCTTCAACATCACCATGGGGGTGCTCACCGCTGCCTGCGTATGGCTGATACTGCGTTAGCCGCAGCGCACGGCCTCGATCAGTTCGTCACTGCCCAACACAATGTTCAAACGATCTTCCCGGTAATCCATGGTCGCCGCGCTGTCAGGCCGCAATACCCGCACATGCCGGGAACCGCTCTCATCGCGCAGCGCTTCGACAAGGGCTTCGTCGAAAGGCGAGCCAATGGCATGGGCCACGGCATCGGCATCACAGACCGCCTCGGCGTCCACCGGCGCGCTGCCGACCACGGGAGGTTCGGGAGCTGGTTCACTGGGAGCCTGGGACGTGCAAGCGGCCAGCAGCAAGGCAGCCAGCAGCGCCGTCAGGGCACGTGTATGTCGGAAGGTGAAACGGGGAAGTGGCATGCGTGTTCCTCAAGAAAAGCGCTTGATGGTCGTCCTCTAAAAGCAAGGGTCAGGCATGACTGCCTGACCCTTGCTTGCTCAAAGCCCGCCTTGATCAGCTAGCGGCATCCTGAACGGCACGACCACCTTCCTGAACATCCTGGCCTGCGCCTGCCACGGTATTACAGCCCGCCAGCGCACCGGCAGTGATCAGCAGGATAAAACTTGTCGCCAGTAATTTTTTCATCATGTTCTCCTTAACAAGTGATGTCGCCTTCGAGCCTCCCTTCGTCGAGAACGAAGCGGCTTCCGTCTTAGCGTAACAGATTTTCGGTATTTCGCCTGCTATGCTGCAGCCTTGAACCTACGCTTGCCATCAAGCCCCACCTGGAGACGTCACTTGGCCGACCTGATTCTCGACCCTCGCCTGGAAGCAGACACTTTCCCACTGGCCGACTTGCCCCTGTGTCGTGTGCTGCTCATGAACGATGCCCGTTACCCTTGGGTGGTGCTGGTGCCCCGCGTCAACGATGTCAGCGAAGTCTTCGAGCTAAGCGACACAGACCAGGCCCAGCTGTGGCGAGAAGCTTCGGCCCTAGGAGCGGCCATGAAAGAGGCCTATCACGGCGACAAACTCAATATCGCCACCCTAGGCAATGTGGTGAGCCAACTGCACCTTCACGTAGTGATCCGCTACCGCGACGATGCCAGCTGGCCAGCCCCGGTATGGGGCAACGGCACGCCTGAGCCGTATGAGCTTCCCGGCCAGGGCAAGCAGCGTGAACAGCTGCTCGCCCTGTTCAATGGCTTGAGCGTCTAGGCTGCCTCAGCCGCCGGGCAGTACACTGCGACTCGGCGGCTCGCTCAGCAGCGGGCCGCTGGCAGGCTGCGCTGCTCCCGCCAACGACAAGGAGACGCCCAGCGCCACGATCAGCGCGCCCCCCGTGAGGGCGACCCATCCCGCGACTTTCTCCACCACTTGCTGGCTCTGCTGTCGTTCCAGCCGCCGTGTCGCCCAGCCCCGCGCCACGATACTGGCCATGGCCAGCGCCGAAACGGTGATGCCGGTACCGAGCGACATGACCAGCACCGAGGCCACCCCCACATGGAACTGCCCCAGCAGGCTGGCAGCCCCCAGCATCAACACGGCCCCGGTACAGGGGCGCATGCCAATGGCCCCCACCGTCATCAACGCAGTACGCCACTCCAGCGCCTGCTGTGGCTCGATATGGTGGGCTCCGCCGCAGCAGTGGGCATGATCGTGGCTGTGGCTGTGGCTGTGGCTGTGGCTGTGGCTGTGCTCATGATGGTGGGGCTCGGCCACCGGCGCCTGCGCACGATGGGCGTGGCGCAGTTGCCTGATGGCACGCCAGCATAGCCAGATGCCCAGCAGCGCCACCAGCAGAAAGCTCGCCTGCTCCACCCAGACCACGCTCCCCATGGCCTGCCGAGTGACCCATCCCAGCCCGTGCACCAGCACCACGACCATGACGATGGCCGTCACACCCTGCAGCAAGGAAGCCGCAAACGACAGCCCCAGTGCACGCCGGGTCGCGCCCCCATGGGAAGCCAGGTAAGTGGCCAGCACCGCCTTGCCATGACCAGGCCCCGCAGCATGAAACACGCCATAGGCGAAGCTGACTCCCAGCAGCGTCATCCACGCACCCGTAGACGGCGTGCGGGAGAGTTCCGTGATGGCCAGCGTCAGGCTGCGATGCAAGTCGCGCTGCCAGCCCAACAACTGATAGCTGACGCCCTGCAGATTGCTTTGCACGACCCAGACTAACAGGATGGCACACAGAATACCGCCTGCTGCCCAGGCCAACTGTTGTCGTGTTACCGGCATCCTCCCTCCACGGCAAAAAAGTTATAAAGTAACAAATTGATATACGATAGCAGGCGTCTGCGTCAGCGGCAATCCACCCTGCCGGTCTCGGCAAAGTGGCGGCCCAGGCCCGGCTCACCCTCTTCGTCCACGTCCAGCAGGGCTGCCTGCAGCACCAGTTCGGGGTCTGGATCGGCCGCGATGATGCTCAGCTCGCAGGCGGGCTCGCCATTCAACACCAGCGCCCCCTTGCTGGGGCCATCGTTATCGGCCTCATGCACCACTTCGATGTAATAGGTAGGGTCAAAGACCTGGTACTCCAGCACGTTGCCTTGCAACGGCTGAGGGCTCTCCAGGGGCAGTATGAACATGAAGGTCAAACGGCCATCCCGCTCCATGGCGGTATACTCCGTCACCTCGCCAAAGGCCAGGCGCTGGCGGTTGATACGCAGCTCGGTAAAGTAGTGCTGGGGCACCAGATTGTCGCGGATATCGCTGCCCAGCTGGTCCAGGCCCTCTTCCAGCGACGCGCCGGGCACCTGCTGCAGCTCCTCGAACACCACCAGGCTGTAAAACGGATCCATGCGCCAGGTTTGATGCACGCCAGTGGCCTCACCCGCCTCGTTGGTGATCACGCGCATGCTGAGATCGATCCAGCCATGGGGGTGCGCCCATACGTTACCACTGGCCAGCCCAAGCCCCATGCCCAGGGCAGCTCCTTTCATCCACCCCCAGCGTTTGGCTGTTTTCCACGTCACGGTAACTCTCCTAATCTGCTTTGCAACTCCACCAGCCACGGGTCCAGCACGTACGGGGGAATCGGCTGGCTGCCGCTGAGCGCAGATACCCGCACCAGCGTGCCGCCGCCCGATTCGCTCACTTGAAGCTGCAACCGGTAGCCGGGCCAGCGGGCCAGCACCGCTTCCGCCCGCCCCAGGGACATATCGGCATGGCGCACCACATACCCCTGTTCGATCATCATCGCGACGGCCTCACGGAACGTCTGCTCGGTATCGGCACGGTAGTGCAGATCGCGGCTTTCCAGCGGCTGCGTCGTTGCACATCCGGCCAGCCACAGCAGTGTGACCAGCGCGGCTCCCCACTTGATGAAACGGCTCATAAGCCCCCCTGCCCCTGGGCCTGTTGAAAGGCTGTTTGAAAGCGTCCGCAAAAGTCATCGTTACTGGCGCTGTAGGCCTCGCGCTGCTCACCGAAGTGATCGAAACGGCGAATGTCCCGAGACAGGCGTAGCTGCGCGTCACTGACCAGCACCGATACACGCTCCACTTCCGTGGGCGTTTGCCCGGCGCCCGCACCAAAACGCCCGCCGACTCCCAGGCCGATGCTGGAGCCGCGTCCCACGCCCATCCCGCCAAACAGCCGGAAGCCGCTGCCGTAGGGGGAGTAATAATCATAACGGTCATAATATCCCACCAGCTCGCGCTCGCGGGAGGCGCTGACCAGGCCAAGCCGAGTGTCGGTGGCGTCCAGGCTAAAGCCCCACGCTTCCAGCACATCGACAGCACGAGTGACCGCCGCCAGGGAGTCGGCTGCCTGATGGACCGGGAATGCACAGGCCGCAGCAGGCCCAGGCTCGGCCTGGGGCAAGCGGTCTGGCACTGTCTGGCAGCCGGCCAAGGCCAGCAGGCAGGTCATGCTGATCGGGATAACCTTCATGTGAATTCCTCTTGCCCTTTGTGCGACTGGTGTGCGGTCCAGCAGCACGCTAAGCTCGCAGGCTAACACGAAAAAGAACGACAATACGCTGAGACAACGTTTCAAGGAGGTTGTGCGATGAATGTACTGCTTTGCCCGGATAGTTTTAAGGATGCCCTGAGCGCCGAACAAGCGGCCCAGGCCATGGCACACGGCATTACACGGGCGGCACCCTCGGCCATCACGCACCTCTGCCCGCTGGCCGATGGCGGCGAGGGCAGCCTGGATGCCTTGATGGCAGCCACTCAGGCAGAGTGTCGCACGCTCACCGTTCAAGATGCCCTGGGCAGACCCCGCCAGGCCCGCTGGGGCTGGCTTGGCGAGCAGCGTACCGCGTTTATCGAGCTAGCAGAAGCCAGTGGCCTGCAGCACTTGAACAGCGACGAGCGCAACGCCCTGCATACCAGCACCCATGGCGTGGGCGAACTGTTCCTGGCGGCCCTGGACGCCGGTGCCACCCAGGCCCTGCTCCTGCTGGGCGGTAGCGCCACCAACGATGCGGGCGCCGGCATGCTGCAGGCGCTGGGGGCCAGGCTGCTCGACCAGCATGGCCAGCCGCTGCCTCCGGGCGGGGCTGCCCTGCAGCAGCTGGCCACGCTGGACCTCTCCACCCTGGACCCGAAGCTGGCCAGCCTGGACGTCACGGCCGCCGTGGACGTGGATAACCCGCTGCTCGGTGAGCGCGGTGCCAGCGCCGTGTTCGGGCCGCAAAAGGGGGCCAGCCCCGACGACGTGGCCACCCTCGACCGCGCTTTGGGGCACTTTGCCACGCTCGCCGTAGAAGCCCTGGGTCGCGATGACCGAGACATGCCAGGCGCGGGTGCCGCGGGCGGCATGGGCTTTGCCGCCAGCAGCTTCTTGAACGCCAGACTCTCGCCGGGTATCGACATGATCATGCAGCAAGCCCAGGTGAGCAGCCTGCTGGCCAAGGCGGATCTGGTGATCACCGGAGAAGGCCGCCTGGATGGCCAGAGTCTCTCTGGAAAGACCCCGATTGGCGTGGCCCGTGCCGCCCAGCGCCTGGGTAAGCCGGTCATCGTGCTGGCGGGCAGCCTGGGGGATGGCTGGCAGGCCTGCTTGAATGAAGGCGTCACCGCCGCCTTTGCCCTGGCCGATGGCCCCATGGGCCTGGAAGACGCCCTGCCGCGTACCGCTGAACTGCTCAGCGACCGCTGCGACAGCATAGCCCGGCTGTGGCTGGCCCACTGAAGGCGGCGGCCCCCTTGAAAAATCGCCGAGTCGCCAACATCTCTTGATATGTTGCGATGAGTCAGCCGTCGCCAGCTCACCGCCGGTCATGGCAGGCCGCTATGGTGGCGATGCAAAAAACCTGTTTTGCATTGGTCAACCAGGGCCTTAAGCTGGAAAAAACGAAACGATGGAGGAGCAGACAATGGAAGATACCAACAGCATTGGCCTACACGAAGGCAGCGCCAGCCAGCTTGCGGAAAAGCTGAATCATCTACTGGCCAACTACCAGATTTTCTACATGAACGTGCGGGGCTACCACTGGAACGTCAAGGGTAACGACTTTTTCGAGCTGCATGCCAAGTTCGAAGAGTTCTACACCGACCTGCTGACCAAAGTGGACGAAGTCGCCGAACGCATCCTGACCCTGGGACACAAGCCCATCCACGCCTACAGCGACTACATCGCCCTGTCGCGGATTCAGGAAGACAAGGATGTCCACGACGGCAAAACCTGTGTCAAAGGCGTGCTCAGCGGATATCAGACATTGATCGAGCTGCAGCGCGAACTGCTGTCGCTGGCCTCGGATGCCGACGACGAAGGTACCGCCGCTCAGGCGGGCGATTACATTCGCGAGCAGGAAAAGACCGTCTGGATGCTCAACGCCTACCTGGGCAAGTAGGCCTCTCGGCGGCGCACCGCCGAGACACCACCCACGGCACCCTTGCGGTGCCGTTTTTGTTGCCCGCCAATGTTGCTGGGCGGGCATGGCAGATCAGACCTGGCGACTGGCCGAGTCGGCGGTTTGCCTGGCCAGGGTTTCGATCAGGTCACGCAGCATGGCCCAGAACTCCGCCACGGAAGCAATTTCGACGCGCTCGTCCGGTGAGTGAGCCCCGCGAATCAAGGGCCCGAACGAGATCATGTCCAGATGAGGGTACTTGCTGCCCAGAATCCCGCACTCCAGCCCGGCATGAATGACCTTCACCTCTGGAGCGTGGCCCATCAGCGCCGCATGGCGAGTATTGAAGGTGGCCAACAGCGGGCTTTCCGGGTTGGGCGCCCAGCCTGGGTAACCATTTTCGACCTTTACGCGGGCACCCATCAGCCCGAACAGCGCCTGGAAGCGCCCGGCCATGGCCATCGCTGCGCTGTCGTGCAGCGAGCGCACCAGTGCACAGAGGTGAAAACGTCCCTGCTCCACGCTCAGCACGCCAAGATTGTTGGAGGTTTCGACCACCCCCGGCACATCGGCGCTCATCCGCTCGACCCCACAAGGAGCCGCATGCAAGGCGGCCAGCAGCATGGCGCTGGCGTCGCGGGTCAGCGGTTCGGCCTCGGCAGGGGCCGCTTGCGTAGCCGTCAGCACCAGGCCAGGGTCACCGCTACCCAGCTCCGCCTTGAGCGTTCTAGCGAGGGTTTCCACCGTGGCCAGCGCGGCCTCGACATCGTCGGCGGGCAGCGCCACCTGGGCAAAGGCTTCACGGGGAATGGCATTGCGCAGGGTGCCGCCCTGATAGCTCACCAGCCGCGCATCGAAGGCTTCAAGCGCCCACAGCACGCGTACCAGCAGTCGGTTGGCATTGCCCAGCGGCTTGTCGATATCCATGCCCGAATGACCGCCCTTGAGGCCGGTCAAGGAGAGCGAGATGACCTGCTCATCGGGCTGCAGCGCAGCACCAGGCAGTTGGGCATCCACCACCACGTCGGCACCGCCCGCGCAGCCGATATAGACCTGGCCACGGTCTTCACTATCGAGGTTGAGCAACAGTGAGCCCTCGAGCCACTGCTCGGCCAGATTGAGCGCCCCGCCCATGGAGGTCTCTTCCTCCAGGGTGAACAGCGCTTCCAGCGGCCCGTGGGTCAGTTCCGGGTCCTCCAGCACGGCCAGAATGGCAGCCACGCCCATGCCGTTGTCAGCCCCCAGCGTGGTGCCCTCAGCGTGCAGCCACCCCTCCTTGACCACCGTGCGAATGGGGTCCCGCGTGAAATCGTGGGCCTGGCCTGCGTTGGCCTGCGCCACCATGTCCAGGTGCCCCTGCAGGATGATGCCCGGCGCTGCCTCACACCCCGGTGATGCGGGCTTACGGATACGCAGGTTGCCGAAGGCATCCCGGTCATGGGCAAGCCCCAGGCCATCGGCCCAGGCTTCCAGCTTGGCGACCAGCGCTGCCTCGTGGCCCGATGGCCGAGGGGTATTACACAGCGTGCGAAAATGCTGCCACACCAACGTGGGCGCGAGCGCTTCTAGATGTGCGTTCATGGAAACTCTTCGTCATCGATAACCGGGCTACTTTAACCGCTCCTGCCCATCCGAGAAAAGCATCGACGCGGTCATCAGCTGCTGTGTCACTCGGCGCAGTTGCTGCGTGGCTTCGCGCGGGGCATCGGCCAGCGGTTGATTCTGGTAGGCCCAGGCCACCAGCTGCTGATGCGCTAGCCGGGCCTCTCCCAGCGGCGCACGGCTGGCCTCCCGCCCCAGCGCCTGCAAGGCAGCCCGCGCCAGGGCGGGGTCGCGATGGGCATAGGCCACGTCGTGAATCGTTTGTCGCTCCACGGCACTCAGCGGCCGTTCAGGCAGCTCGGACAGCAGCAGCGCCACCACCGGCGCGGGTAAGTCGCGTAGCTCGAAGGCCAATAGCCCCTGCAAAGACGCCACAAAACCTTGCTGCATACTGTGCAATACGGCCTGGCCGATCTCGTTCAACGGTTTGGCGACCATGATGGCATACTCCCCCGTGGCCGCTTCCCGGGTCACGCCCAGGCGCACCGGCGTGAACCCAAGGGCCAGCCAGAATGACAGTAGCCCCGCCTCCGCGCCGAAGGTGGCGCCATACAGCGCCACGCCCTGCTCTGCTGCGCTGGCCATATCGGCTACCAACAGCCTGCGCCCCAAACCTTCGCGACGCCGCTCGGGGTGAGCCGCAATGCGCACCACCCTGCGCCAGCGGGCGGTCAACGCCTCGCGATGCCCTCCGTGAGCCGCCAGGGACTGGGCCAGCAAATGCCCCTGGGGCCGCCGTTGGCCCAGCGCCACCTGTTCGGCCAGCGCCGGGTCAAAGCCGCCCTCCTCCCGAGTGACCAGCACTGCCAGCGGCGCCGTATCGGTGGCCCCCGTGGCAGCAGTCGAGGCGTGCCCCTGGCTTGCCATCACCATGCGCAGCTGCGTGCCGGGGCCATCCATCAGCTGGCGCAAGTCGCTGGGGGTGGTGCGATAGTGCGACTGCACCAGCAGGCCAAACAGCTGCTCCAGCAACGGCTCGTTGGCAGCCAGCTGTACCTGGCTCACGCTGAGGGTCTGCGCGTCGATGAGGCCATGCGCGTGAGCCTCAGGCAGCGGCGCGTTCAGCAGCAGCGCCTGTTGAATGACGCTTTCCAGAGGGTCATTGGCTGCCCAGCGAATCGGGGTGTCCAGGCTCAGCTCCCGCCACTGGGGTGTCTGGCGCTCGAGCACCTCCCGAAAACGCAGCGCAAAGCCCCGGCCAGAGCCCTCGTAACCATGCACCGTCGTGGCAAAGGCCATACGCGGGAACGCGGCCAGCCAGCGGGCCAGCATAGCTGCTGGGAGTGCCGCGGCCTCATCCACCAGCAGCAGCGCCCCGCTGCCTCCCAACGTGCCCTGAGCCAGCTGGGTATCGAGCAGGTCGGGTGGCAAGAAGCACAGCGAGCTTCCCGTGGCAGGCAGCTGCACCTCATGGCCGCGGCGCTGCGCCTCAGGGCACAGCGCCATGACACGCTCGAACAGGCTGTCCACCGCGCTGGCTCTGGGGGCGGTGACCAGTAGCCGCGGGTAGCTCCCCTGTTGCAGCAAGCGCGCACAGGCAATGCCCAGCGCCGCACTTTTCCCGCGCCCTCGGTCGGCCGTGATGACCAGCGGGCGTCGACGCTTGAGCTTGCTCAGGGCCGTGACCGCACGGGCCTGGTCGGGCGTCAGGCAGGCGGGGTCTTCAGGGCGACGTGGCGAGGGCTGCCCGGCGGGCAGCCTGGAAAGCACCAGCGGGCCAGCCACCGGCCAGCGCACCACCTGGGGCGAAGCACCCAGTTGGCGCGCCAAACGTGCCAGGTAAAAGCTGCTCAGCGCGGTCCATTCCCAGGAGTGGTCGGCAAACCGTGCGTAGTTCGGGTCGGGGCGCTCACCCCATGGCTCGGGGGTTACCAGCAGCAGTATGCCGCCCGCCGTCAGGGTGCCGGCCAGCGCGCCCAGGGCATCCGGGTCCAGCCCGTCACGGCCGCTGACGTCCATGACGATCAGCTGATGCTCGGCCCCCAGTCGCGTGCGCGCTTTGGCTGCGGGCAGGCAAGGCGACACGGGGGCTTCCTGCGGGTCGCCCACCCACAATGGCGCTTGCCACGGCTGGGCGTGCCACAGCGTGAGCGCCAGTCGGCGAGCGTGCTCGGCAGGCCCGCTGAGCCACACGAGCCCCCGCCAACGGCGGCGTTGCCAGCGCCGCGCATGGCCCACCAGTAGTGATATGCGGCGGTCATCACTTGCTTCGCTCATCACGCTCCTCAAGGGTCGATTGCTTACAACTTTGGTACAACAAGGCACACATTTTCAACGCTTCAACGCGCCATCCAGACCTACCCAACCGTTTAAATAATGATACAACCAAATGTTTTTAAACAACTTTTACATCAATCGATGTTTCATGGCGTGCGTTAACTTCCTGCAAACTCTGATATTGCGCCGCAGCGGGGGGAGTGTGCTAGCTTAGCGGTACAGCCTTGGTCGCTTTTACTTTACGTAAACGTCAGCCCTGCTCGCTGTGCTTTCCTGCTTTCAGGTAATCAACACTAATAACGCCAACCGCCAAAGTACCAGGAAATTGATAATGAAAAAGACTACAAAATTTTCCTTGACCAGCCTTGCTGCTGGTGTCGCATTTGCCGCTCTCACCACGACTGCTCAAGCACAAGAGCAGTGGACCATGACCTCCACCTGGCCCGAAAACCTCGACCTGATCAAGCTCGATCAGCACTGGGCCGAGCTGGTCAACCAGCTGGCGGGAGACGAAGTACAGATCAACTTCCGCGCGGGCGGTACGCTGATGCCCGGCACGGAAGTGTTCGATGCCACCGAAACCGGCAGTATCGAAGCCGCCGGTGACTGGCCAGGCTATTGGGCAGGCTTGAACCCCGCGTTCTCGCCGCTGGCCACCACCACCAGCCTGTTCAACGCCGTTGACTACATCAACTGGATTCAGCAGTGGGGCGGCCGTGAACTGTACGAAGAGATTTACGGCCAGTACAACATGATGTACCTGCCCTATGCCGCGCTCAACAACGAGTCCGGCTTCATGGGCCGTACGCCCATCGAAAGCATTGCCGACCTGGAAGGCAAGCGTCTGCGTCTCTCGGGCCGAGACCAGGGCCGCGTGCTGGAAGCCCTGGGTGGCTCTCAGGTAACCCTGGCCGGTGGCGAAGTCTATCAGGCCATCGAGCGTGGTGTGATCGATGCCGGTGAATTCGCGACCCCCGGCGTGGATTACAACGCAGGCTTTGCCGAAGTAGCCGACTACTGGGCCACGCCTGGCTGGCACCAGTCCGCCAGCGTCTTCGGTGTCATGATCAACCTCGACGCCTGGAACGCGCTGTCGGAAGAGACCCAGCAGAAGCTGCGTATCGCCGCCGACGCCACCATGGCCTGGTCACTGGCCTGGTCCGAGCGTGAGTCCACCGAGGCCACCCAAAGGTTCATCGATGCGGGCATCACCATCAACCAGTTCTCTGACGAAGACCTGGCCCGTATTCAGGAGATCACCAACGAGGTCATCGTGCGCGGCGCCTGTGAAAACAGCGACCACGCCAAGGTCTACCACTCCATGGTGACCTACCTGGAAGACTACGCCAAATGGCGTGACATCTCGGCTCCTTTCAACATGAGCCGCACTATGGATAACCTGCCCTCACTGGAAGAGATCGAAGCCTGCCTGTAAGGCGTTTCTGCACCGCCCCGGGCTGCCCGGGGCGGTTTTGTGTGCTGACCGCGGAGATCTTCCATGAATGCGATTGCCAAGGCGATCGATGCAATCAATGAGCTGTTTGGGCGATTGATCGCGCCATTGATTGCCATCATTACCCTCATCGTCCTGTACGACATTGCGTCACGCTTTTTCTTCGGCCGCCCCAGCAACTGGGCGTTCGATGTTACCAAGATGCTGTTTGGTGCCCACTTCATGCTGATGGCTGCCTACGGCTTGCGCCACCACGCCCATGTCGAGGTCGACGTGTTGAAACGTTTGCTGTCACGCAAGCGTCAGGCCCTGATCGAAGTCGTGGCCTACGTGATTTTCTTCGTTCCCTTCATCTGGATGCTGCTGACCTACGGCTGGCGCTTCTTCGAACGCTCCTATACCCGGGGTGAAACCACCTACGGCATGGTGTCGATTCCCGTCTACCCGATCAAAGGCGTTATCGTGGTGGCGGCTGCCCTCATCCTGCTGCAGGCCATTGCCATCGTACTGCGGGCCATCATGCAGTTGCGCGAGGAGAAATCAGCATGAACCTGAGTCCTGAACTGCTGGCGCTGGTGATGTTTGGCGGGCTGCTGATCGGCCTGTTCATGGGTCATCCGCTGGCCTTCGTGCTCGGCGGCGTCGCCGTCATCGGCGCTTTTCTCGGCCCTGGCGAGCGAGTGCTGGGCACCCTGATCAACAACATCTTCGGCAACGCCATGGACAACTACGTGCTGGTTGCCATACCGCTGTTCGTCCTGATGGCACGGTTTCTCAACGATTCCGGGGTCACCGAAAAGATGTTCGATGCCATGCGCCTGCTGCTGGCCAACCTGCGGGGCGGGCTGGCGCTGACCGTGGTCATCGTCTCTGTCCTGCTGGCCGCCACCACCGGTATCGTGGGCGCCTCCATTGCCGTCATGGGCATGATTGCGCTGGTGCCGATGCTCAAGTATGGCTACAACAAGGAGCTGAGCACCGGGGTCATCATGGCCAGCGGCTGTCTGGGCATCCTGATTCCACCCAGCATCATGCTGATCCTGATGGCCAGCTACTCGCCGGTATCGGTAGGCGCTCTGTTTGCAGGGGCGATGATTCCCGGCCTGATGCTGGGGGTGATGTACGCGCTCTACGTACTGCTGATCTGCTACTTCAAGCCCTCCTATGGCCCTCCGGTACCCAAGGAAGAGCGTGCGGAAGTCAGCACTCGGCAACTGCTGATCATGCTGGGCAAGTACGTGGTGCCGCCCATGTCGCTGATCCTCGGGGTACTCGGCGCGCTCTTCACCGGCGTGGCCACCGCTACCGAGGCCTCGGCCATCGGCGTGTTCATTGCCTTTATCCTGTTTTTGATCTTTGGTGATCGCCGGGTCTCCACCTGCTTCAAGACGCTGCTGGAAGCAGGCAAGACCACTACCATGGTCATGCTGGTGCTGGTGGGCGCGACGGCCTTCACCGGGGTGTTCTCACGGGGCGGCGGCATGCAGGTGATTCAGGACCTGCTGCTGGCCATGCCGGGCGGCACCACCGGCGCGTTGATCATGATGCTGTTTCTGGTGTTCGTTCTGGGCATGTTCCTGGACTGGACGGGCATCGTCCTGCTCAGCTTCCCGATCATGCTGCCCATCGTTCAGCAAATGGGCGTCGATCCACTGTGGTTCGTGGTGATGGTGGCCGTAGTGCTGCAAACCTCCTTCCTCACGCCACCGTTTGGCTATGCGCTCTTCTATCTGAAAGGGGTTTCACCGCCTGGGGTAGAGATCGTCGACCTTTACAAAGCGGTCGTTCCCTTCGTGGCGCTGATCCTGCTGGCGTGCGTATTGATGTCGTTCTTCCCATGGCTGGTCACCGGCCTGCCACGCATGCTGCTGGGCTAAACTGACGCCCTCGCGTTGCCGCCTTGCCGGGCAAGGCGGCAAACTTCATGAAGATGACGCAACACCACGCCCCGTTGCCGGGGCGCTGGCCCTTACGATGGGCGTCACCGGCAATACTTTCCGCTCCCCCGCGACCTGCCCACTGGCGATTTGCGCCAGCAGCAGAGCCACCGCCTCGTCCACCATGGGCTCGACCGGCTGTTGAACCGTGGTGAGCCGATAGCTCGGCCAGGCCGCCATGGGGATATCGTCGAACCCCACCACCGCCACGTCCTCAGGCACGCGCAGCCCCAGCTCGCCGCTGAGCGTATCGATCACCGCAATGGCCATATGATCATTGGCAGCAAAGACTGCATCCGGGTAGGGCGCCGCCTCGAACAGCTTGCGGGTCGCCGCCTGGGCTGTCGCGAAGTCATAGTCACCGCATGCCTCGCCCCAACAGCTGACACCCTGCGCCGCCAGCGCCGCCATGAAGCCATCACGCCGCTGGCGACTGGTAGAAGAGTCGGCAAGCCCGGCCACCAGCGCGATGCGCCGATAACCGCCAGAGACCAGAAACTCACCCACCCAATAGCCTCCACGGTAGTTATCGCTGGCGACCTGGCTGACCCCCTCGAAAGCCACCGTACGGTTGATCAACACCACCGGAATCCCACGAGCGAGACACTCGCTGGCCAGCGAAGAGGAAAGCGTCGCCGCCAGCATCAGAATGCCGTCTGCCTGGCTCTGCAGAATGTCCGCCATGACGCCCGCCGTCTGCTGCTCGTTGCTGCTCATGAACAGCAGCAGGTGATAGCCATGCTGCTGAAACCGCCGCGCGGCATACTCCAGCATCTGGGCGTAGAACGGGTTGTCCAGCTGGGTCATGACGACCGCGATGGTGCGCGACGAGCGCGTAATCAAGGAGCGGGCGATGGCATTGGGGCGGTAGCCCAACTGCTGGGCCGCCGCCAATACCTTTTCCCGGGTCTGGGGGGCAATGCTGGCGTGGGGAGAGAAGCAGCGACTGACCGCCGACTGCGACACCCCCGCCAGTTCTGCCACTTGCCGTGACGTCACGGGCCGTTTTTTCATGCTCATCCTCTGGTTGGTCGCAAGGCCCCGGCACCCGCCGCGCTAGGCGTGTTGACGCTGATGGGCCATCAGCGCCATCAGGCGGCGGTCACGCCAGGCCTGGCGTTCGGCCAGCTGTGCTTCCGACAATATCTCGCGACGCTCCTGCGCCAGGCGTTCGAGTGTTTCGGGCTCCCAAGGGTTGGCCGCGCTGCGCTGGGTATCCACGTCACGGTAGAGCGGGCCATAGCGCCCGGCGTAGTCCACGACACCGGCTGGGGCGTTCAGGTCGATGGTCTCGAAAGGCCCCATGAACGACCAGCGCAGGCCCAGCCCGTGTTTAACCGTTTTATCCAGGTCCTCGGCGGACACATAGCCATCACGGAAGAGGCGCAGCGCTTCGTTGAGCAATGCGCCCTGCAGCCGATTGAGAATGAACCCCTGCACCTCACGCTTGACCAGAATAGGCGCCTGCCCCACTTCCTGCATCAACACCAGGGTACGCTCGACCACCGCTGCATGGGTCTGCTCCGAGGGTGCGACTTCCACCAGCGGCACCAGATACGGCGGGTTGACGGGGTGCGCCACCAGACAACGCTGCGGATGCTGCAAGTGGCCCGCAAACTGCGACGCCACGATACCTGACGTGGAGCTGGCCAGGATCGTGTCAGGCGTCACGACGCTTTCCAGCTGGCTGTACAGCGCTTGCTTCAGGGCCACGTTCTCCGGCCCGCACTCCTGCACGTACTCGACGTCCGCCACGGCGCTGGCAAGGTCAGCGCAGTAGTGGATACGCGCCGCGATGACCTCCGGCTGGTCGATCAATCCGGCGTCCTGCAGGTCGAACAGCGACGCCATCACGAGCCCCTTGGCCAGCGTCAGCTGCTGCTCATCCACGTCATGAAGCCTTACCGTGACGCCCGCTCGGGCAAAGACGATCGCCCACCCACGCCCAATCAATCCCGCGCCAATGACGGCTACCTGTGTACTCATGGCCACTCACCTCATGTGATTTTATTGTTCTTGCCCTGCTGAATCCATGGCGCGACCCGCCCTGGCAGGCGCAATTCAAATAAGGCCTGCAAGACCAGCATCCGGTTCAACATAGCATGCTCCAAAAGTGTTTGCATTCGTATGCAACAGGCCCTAGCCTTATTCTGCTCCATCATGCTGACCCTACCCAGCTGACTCTACCCAATAACAATCCTTTCAGGAGAGCGTCATGATTCGCCACCTCAAAGCCGGTGCCTCCCTCGAAACCCGCGCCGAAGCGGACCGCCAGGTACGCGAAACCGTCGAGCGTACGCTGGCCGACATCCAGGCCCGAGGCGATGCCGCCATTCGCGAGCTGTCGGAAAAGTTCGATGGCTGGTCACCGGAAAACTTCCGTTTGAGCGAAGCCGAGATTGCTCAGGCCATGAGCGAAGTGTCCGAGCGTGATCTGGACGACATCCGCTTTGCCCAAGCCCAGATACGTCGCTTTGCCGAGGCGCAGCTGGCCTCCATGCAGCCGGTCGAGATCGAAACCCGCCCCGGCGTCATCCTTGGCCACAAACATCTGCCGATGAACGCAGTGGGCTGCTATATCCCCGGGGGTTCCTACCCTATGGTGGCGTCTGCCCACATGAGCGTCCTGACGGCCAAGGTCGCCGGGGTGAAACGCGTCATCGCGGCGGCGCCGCCCTACAAGGGCAAGCCCCACCCCGCCATCGTGGCAGCCATGCACCTGGCAGGCGCGGATGAGATTCTGGTACTCGGCGGCGTTCAGGCCGTGGGCGCCATGGCCATCGGCAGCGACTCCATCGCGCCAGTGGACATGCTGGTGGGCCCTGGCAATGCGTTCGTCGCCGAGGCCAAGCGCCAGCTATATGGCCGTGTCGGCATCGACCTGTTCGCGGGCCCCACCGAGACGCTGGTGATTGCCGACGAGAGCGTGGACGGCTTGCTGTGCGCCACCGACCTGCTGGGGCAGGCAGAGCATGGCCCGACCTCCCCCGCCGCCCTGCTGACCAATTCCGAAGCGCTGGCCCGGGACACCCTGGCGGCCATCGAGGAACTGCTGCAGAAACTGCCCACCGCCGATATCGCGCGCCAGGCCTGGGAGAGTCATGGAGAAATCATCGTCTGTGACACCCACGAGGAAATGCTGCAAGTCGCCAACGAGATGGCTTACGAGCACGTTCAGGTCATGACCGAAGACCCGGATTTCTACCTGGAGAATATGACCAACTACGGCGCGCTGTTCCTTGGCCCGCGCACCAACGTCGCCTATGGGGACAAGGTGATTGGCACCAACCACACGCTGCCCACCAAAAAGGCAGCGCGCTACACGGGCGGCCTGTGGGTGGGCAAGTTCCTCAAGACCTGCACCTATCAGCGGGTATTGACCGATGAAGCCTCGGCTGAGATCGGCAGCTACTGCTCACGACTCTGCATGCTGGAAGGCTTTGCAGGCCACGCCGAACAGGCCAACGAGCGCGTGCGCCGCTATGGCAAACAGGAGGTACCCTACGCCTCGGCGGTGGACGCATGAACCTTCCCCAGGCCCCCGGCTTCAGGCTGGACGGCATGCAGGCGCTGGTCACCGGCGCCAGCCAAGGCATCGGGTTTGCCTGCGCCTGCGCGCTGGCCGACGCGGGCGCCAGCGTCACGCTGGTGGCCCGCAACCCGGCCACGCTTGACGAGGCCGTTGGCCGCCTGCAAGCCGCTGGCTGGCAGGCGGAAGGTATCGCGCTGGACATCAACGACCACACGGCCCTGCAACGGGCCATTGCCGGCAGGCACTTCGATATCCTGGTGAACAACGCGGGCACCAATCGACCCAAGCCCCTGCAGGAGGTGAGCCAGGAGGACTATGCGGCGGTCATGGACCTCAACGTCAAGGCCACCTATTTCCTCACCCAGGCCGTCGTGGCCCACATGCCCGCAGGCGGCAGCATCATCCATGTCTCATCGCAAATGGGCCACGTGGGCGCCGCCAACCGCACCTTGTACTGCGCTTCCAAGGCTGCGGTGGAAGGCATGACCAAGGCCATGGCGGTAGAGCTGGGCCCTCGGGGCATTCGGGTGAATACGCTCTGCCCCACCTTCGTGGAAACGCCCATGACGCGCCCGTTCCTGGCCGAGCCCGGCTTCAAGGAGCAGGTCATTGGCAAGATCCCGTTGGGCCGTCTGGGCCAGCTGGAGGACCTGATGGGGCCCGTGGTGTTTCTGGCATCGCCTGGTGCTGCGCTGGTCACGGGCAGCGCGCTGATGGTGGACGGCGGCTGGACCGCCCACTGACGGAGCCCCACGGGTACACGCCTCGACCCTGCCCCACGGGCAGGGTTTTTTAATGGGCGGCCGATGAGCTGCACCCCATCGGCGCAGGTGATACTATTTGCAACCGCTATTTTTTCGCATTGACGAGCCACGCAGCCTCTCGTCCAAGGAGATCACGACGTGTCCACGCCCGCTCGCCGCTCATCATCGGCTCTGCTGTCAGGGGTCGCTTCACGCTTTGCGCTGTCGCTCAACCCCTGGTCTATTGCGCTGTTTCTCATCGCGCTGACCGTGGCACTGCCGATTCTGGTGGTTCTGGGCCATATCGTGCTGCCCACCGACGGCATCTGGCAGCACCTGGCCAGCACCGTCCTGCCCCGCTATCTCAGCAATACCTTCTGGCTGGTGCTGTGGGTAGGCCTCGGTACCTTGGTAATTGGCACGGGAACCGCCTGGCTGGTGGTCATGTGCCGCTTTCCCGGCAAGCGCATCTTCGAGTGGGCGCTGCTGCTGCCGCTGGCCGTCCCCACCTACGTGATCGCCTATGCCTACACGGATTTCCTGCAGGTGGCGGGGCCACTGCAGAGCATGCTGCGGGAGTGGTTCGACTGGCGAGTGGGCGACTACTACTTTCCCAACATTCGTTCGTTGGGGGGCGCCATCACGCTGATCACCTTCGTGCTCTACCCCTACGTCTACCTGCTGGCCAGGGCTTCGTTCCTGGAACAGTCGGTGTGCGTGCTGGACGTGGGACGCACGCTGGGGCGCGGGCCATGGCACCTGTTTGGCACCGTGGCCCTGCCCCTGGCGCGGCCTGCGCTGGTGGGCGGCGTGTCGCTGGTGCTGATGGAAACTCTCAATGAGTTCGGGGCGGTGCAATTCTTCGGCGTGGATACCTTCACCACCGGTATCTACCGCACCTGGTTCGGACTGGGCGAGCCGGTGGCGGCCGCACAGCTGGCGGCCTGCCTGCTGACCTTCGTGATCGTGCTGGTACTGCTGGAGCGCTGGTCACGGGGCAAGCGGCGTTACTTCCATACCTCCAGTCGTTACCAGCAGTTGCCCGAGTACCGTCTGCGCGGCTGGCAGGCCACCGGCGCGTTTCTGGCCTGCCTGCTGCCCATCACCATCGGCTTCCTGCTGCCCAGCGGCCTGCTCTTGAACATGGCGATTCGGATTGGCGACAGCCTGTTCGGCACGCGATTCATCGGCTTTGCCCTGAACAGCCTCTCGCTGTCGGCCATTGCGGCCCTGATTGCGGTAGGGCTGGCGGTGCTGCTGAGCTACGGCGTACGCCTCAACAACTCCCCCAGCGCACGCCTGTTCACCCGCATTGCGGCCATGGGCTACGCCATTCCGGGCTCCGTGGTGGCGGTCGGCATTCTGATTCCCTTTGCCTGGCTGGACCACACCCTCAACTCCTGGCTGCACGCCAACTACGGCAAGATTATCGGGCTGGTCTTCAGCGGCACGGCCTTCATTCTGATCTACGCCTACGTGGTGCGCTTTCTGGCGGTGTCGTTCAATGCCGTGGAAGCCAGCCTGGGCAAGGTCACCCCCAGCATGGATGCTGCCTCGCGCACCCTGGGCCAAACCGCAGGGGGCACGCTGCGACGCATTCATACGCCCCTGATGCGCAGTAGCCTGTTGGCGGCGGGGATTCTGGTCTTCGTCGATGCCATGAAGGAGCTGCCGGCCACCATCATCCTGCGGCCGTTCAACTTCGATACGCTGGCGGTACGCGCCCATAACCTGGCGTCGGACGAGCGGCTGGCGGAGGCCTCCACGGCCTCGCTGACCATCGTGGTGGTGGGGATTCTACCGGTGATTCTCCTCAGCCTGGCAATGCGCCGAGCACGCCCCGGCAGCCAGGCCGAGTAAGTTCAAACACACATCTTCCCGCGCCTCAACGTGGGAAGATGAAGACCTGGGAGTGGTCCAGATCGATGTCGATGGGCTGGCCCTCCTGGGGCAGGAACACCCCAGGTACACGGGCATGCAGGTGCGCTTCCTGGCCATCGGTGCCATGGGCACACAGGTGGATCAGGCTGGTGCGGCCCAGCAGCTTGGCCATGACCACGTGGCTATGGCTGTGGGCTTCGGCTGGCAGGTCTCGCTCCTGAATGCGCAGCGCCTCGGGGCGAATCATCACCTGCACGTCACTGCCTTCCGGCAGCCAGCTGGCATCCACTGCGCCCACGGGGGTCTGCACTCGCCCGCCTTGCACCACTCCCGCCAGCTCGTTGACCTCACCAAAGAAGGTCACCACGAAGGGGTCGATGGGCGCACAGTAAAGCTCGCGAGGCGTGCCGGTCTGGACGATCTTGCCATCGCGCATCAGTGCGATGCGGTCCGCCATGAACATCGCCTCCTCCGGGTCGTGGGTCACCAGCAGCGTGGCCGAACCCAGCTTCTTCAACACGTGCAGCGTGTCGTCTCGGATACGATCCCGCAGCCGGGCATCCAGACTGGAAAAGGGCTCGTCCAGCAGCATCAGCCGCGGCGTAGGCGCCAGCGCGCGGGCCAGCGCGACACGCTGCTGCTGGCCTCCCGACAGCATGTGCGGGTAAGTCTCGGCATAGGCGGCCATGCCCAGCTGGTCCAACAGCTCCAAAGCACGCGCGCGGCGCTGGCTGGAGGGCAGCTGTTTCAGGCCAAAGGTGACGTTTTCCAGCACGCTCAGATGGGGAAACAGCGCCGAATCCTGGAACGCCAGGCCCACGTTGCGCTTTTCGGGCGGCACATGGCGCTTGCCTGGAGCCGCGATGGCCTGCCCGTCCAGGCTGACCTCGCCTTCCTGCACCACCTCCAGGCCTGCCGCGATACGCAGCAGGGTGGTCTTGCCGCAGCCGGAAGGGCCCAGCAGGCACACCACTTCGCCCTGGCCGATCTCCAGGTCGATGCCCTTGACCACCTTGTTGGCTGCAAACGTGTGCTCGACACCCCGCAGCGACAGCGCCGCCGCTGGTGCTGCCACCTCTGAAAATGACACCGTTGCCGTCATTCGTTCACCCATGGTTAGTGCGCAGCGCAGATGCCTGACTGCGAACACGGTTGAAAGTTATTTGCATTCTATTTTCTATTGGCGGCAGATGCACGTACATGCACAAAAAGTGTTGCGTGTCATTAGCATTTCGCTTGACGTCCATGGAACAAGACGTTTCAATAGGCTCAGTTTGCCAATGCAACTTATTATCATAAACATTTAGGGTGTATGTTATGAAAAAGGCACGTCTTGCAGTCTCTGTCGCCGCCGTCATGGCTGGCTCGGCATTTGCCAGCAGCACACTGGCCAACGAGGTCAACATCTACTCCGCTCGCCACTACGACTCAGACGAGATTCTGTACAACGCGTTCACCGAAGAAACGGGTATCAAGGTGAATGTGCTGGAAGGCGACGCCAATCAGTTGATGGAGCGTATGCAGCGTGAAGGCGTGGCCAGCCCTGCCGACGTCATGCTGACCGTGGATGCCGGCAACCTGTGGCGTGCCGAGCAGGATGGCCTGTTCCAGGCCGTGGATTCCGACGTGCTGAACGAGCGCCTGCCGGAATCCATGCGTCATCCCGAAGGCATGTGGTTTGGCTTCAGCCAGCGCGCACGGGTGATTTTCTACAACCGTGAGAACTTCGACCCGAGCCAGATCGCTACTTATGAAGACCTGGCCGACCCGCAGTTCGAAGGCAAGATCTGTATCCGCTCTTCCAACAACATCTACAACCAGTCTCTGCTGGCCTCGATGATCGAGCACCACGGTGCGGAAGAAGCGCAAGAGTGGGCACAGGGCGTGGTCAACAACCTGGCGCGCAACCCGGAAGGCGGTGATACCGACCAGATTCTGGGCGTGGCCAGCGGCGAATGCGAGCTGGGCGTGGCCAACCACTACTACTATGTTCGTCTGCTGCACTCCAGCGAAGCTTCCGACCGCGAAGCCGCCCGTAAAGTGGGCGTGATCTTCCCGAACCAGGATGATCGCGGCACGCACATCAACGTGGGTGGTGCAGGTCTGGTCGCCAACGCGCAGAACGCCGAGAACGGCATCCGCTTCCTCGAGTTCCTGGCTTCCGACCAGGCCCAGGAAGTGCTGGCCGAGCGTAACTACGAGTTCCCGGTGGTCGATGGCGTGAAGAAGAACCCGGTTCTGGAATCCTGGGGCGACTTCCAGCGTGACGAAGTGAACATCAGCGAGCTGGGTAACAACAACCCGGAAGCCGTGCGCATTTTCGACCGCGTCAACTGGCGCTAAGCGCTGGCCCAAGCAGTATGCAAAACCCCACCGCAAGGTGGGGTTTTTTGTGGATGGCCAGTCAGCCAGGGTTTGAACGGCGCCTGGTGCACTTCTTCCTTTAGTGTGCTTCGTCCCAGTTGGCGCCGCTCTGGGCTTCCACGATCAGCGGCACGCTCAGTGTGGCCGCCGACTGCATCCGTGCACTGACCTCCTCGATGAACGCGTCTACCTGAGCTTCAGCCACCTCGAACACCAGTTCGTCGTGCACCTGCATGACCATCAGGGCATCGAACGCGCCTTCCGCCAGCCACGCGTCCACGTCGATCATCGCCTGCTTGATGATGTCTGCCGCCGTGCCCTGCATGGGCGCGTTGATTGCGGTGCGCTCGGCCCCCTGACGGCGGTTGCGGTTCTGCGAGTGGATCTCGGGCAGGTAGAGCCGCCGCCCCATGACGGTCTCGACGAAGCCATTCTCGGCGGCCTGACTGCGAATGCGGTCCATGTAGCGGGCAACGCCGGGGTAACGGTCGAAGTAGCGGTCGATGTAGGTCTGCGCCTGCTGGCGTTCGAGATGCAGCTGACGCGACAGCCCCCAGGCGCTCATGCCATAGATCAGACCGAAGTTGATCGCCTTGGCACTGCGGCGCTGGTCGGCGGTGACCTTGTCCAGCGCGGTGCCAAACACTTCGGCGGCGGTGGCGGTATGAATGTCGCGGCCCTGTTCGAAGGCTTCCAGCAGCCCCTTGTCTTCCGACAGGTGGGCCATGATGCGCAGCTCGATCTGCGAGTAGTCCGCGGCCACGATGCGATACCCGGGGCGGGCCACGAAGGCCTGGCGAATCTTGCGCCCCTCTTCGGTACGGATCGGGATGTTCTGCAGGTTCGGGTCCGACGAGGAGAGCCGCCCGGTGGCGGTCACCGCCTGGTGATAGCTGGTGTGCACGCGGCCGGTTTTCTTGTTCAACAGGCGCGGCAGCTTGTCGGTATAGGTGGACTTCAGCTTGGCCAGGCCACGGTGCTGCATGATCACCTTGGGCAAGGGGTAGTCCAGCGCCAGCTCTTCCAGCACGGCTTCGGCGGTGGAAGGCGCGCCCTTGGGCGTTTTCTTGATGACCGGAATCTTCTGCTCTTCGAACAGAATCTGGCCCAGCTGCTTGGGGGACCCCAGGTTGAACTCGCGGCCCGCCAGCTCGAAGGCTTCACTTTCAAGCTCGCGAATACGCTGCTCCAGCTGCTGGCTCTGCTGGTGCAGGCGCTCGGCATCCAGCGCCACCCCGTTACGCTCGATCCGCGACAGCACCTTGATCAGCGGCAGCTCCAGATGATCGAGCACCTCGGCCAGGCGGCCTTCCTGCTCGACCTGCGGGCGCAGCGTCTGCTGCAGGCGCAGGGTAATGTCCACGTCTTCGCAGGCGTAGGGCGCGGCCTGTTCCAGAGCTATCTGGTTGAAGGTGAGCTGCTTGGCGCCTTTCCCGGCAATCTCCTCGAAGGAGATGGTCTTTTCCCCCAGGTACTTGAGGGCCAGCGAGTCCATGTCGTGGCGGGTCGCGGTGGAGTTGAGCACGTAGGACGCCAGCATGGTATCGGCAAACGGCCCCGTGACGTGAATATCCTCGTTGGCCAATACGGAAATATCGTACTTGAGGTTCTGGCCGATCTTGGTTTTGCCGGGATCTTCCAGCAGCGGCTTGAGCGCCTCGAGAACGCTGCGGCGGTCGAGCTGGGCAGGCGCATCCAGATAGTCGTGGGCCAGCGGGATATAGGCCGCTTCACCGGGCTCCAGCGCCAGGCCGACCCCGACGATCTCGGCGTCCATGTAGTTGAGGCTGGTGGTTTCCAGGTCGAAGCAGAAGCGCTCGGCGCTGCGCAGCCGCTCAAGCCACGCATCCAGCTCGGCCTGCTCGGTGATCACGTGGTCGTGGCGTGGGCCAGGGGCGGTGCCCGATGCCACCTGCTCGGCCTGCGGGGCTGGCTGGCCGCCGCTGACGTCGTCCACACCTTCGTCCTTGCCCTCCAGCAGCTCCGCCAGCCACTGCTTGAACTCCATCTCCTTGTAGAGCGCCACCAGCGCTTCCCGATCCGGGTGGGCGATTTCCAGGTCGTCCAGCCCTACGGGCAGGTCGCAGTCGACCTTGATGGTGGCCAGCCGATAGGAGAGAAACGCCTGTTCGCGGTGCTCTTCCAGTTTCTTGGGGAGTGTCTTGGCTCCTCGAAAGCCCAGCGTGGTGACCCGTTCCAGGTCGCCATAGATGGTCTCCAGCCCGCCACCCATGCCTTGCAGCAGGCCAATGGCGGTTTTTTCTCCTACGCCGGGCACGCCAGGAATGTTGTCCACCTTGTCGCCCATCAGCGCAAGGAAGTCGATGATCAGCGCAGGCGGCAGCCCAAACTTCTCCTCGACACCGGCCTCATCCAAGGTCTCTTCCTTCATGGTATTGACCAGCGTGATATGGCGGTTCACCAGCTGGGCCATGTCCTTGTCGCCGGTGGAGATCACCGCGTCGCGCCCGGCCTGGGTGGCGTGATGCGCCAGCGTGCCGATGACATCGTCGGCTTCGACGCCTTCGATGCACAGCAGCGGCAGCCCCAGCGCTTTCACGCAGGCGTGTAGCGGTTCGATCTGGCTACGCAGGTCATCGGGCATCGGCGGGCGGTGGGACTTGTACTCGCTGTACATGTCGTCGCGAAACGTCTTGCCTGGCGCATCGAAGACCACCGCCATGGGGCTATCGGGGTAGTCCTTGATCAGCCGCTTGAGCATGTTCAGCACGCCTTTCACGGCGCCCGTGGGCTGGCCGTTGGAGTTCGTCAGCGGCGGCAGCGCGTGGAACGCACGGTAAAGGTACGAAGAGCCATCAACTAGCACGATAGGGGCACGGGCCATAACCAGATTCCATAGTCAGCAGAACAGTAAGAGCGTCTATTCTTCAATGATACGCGTTCGGCGGCGCGACTGCAGAAAAGCACTGCGAAAGCGACCCTTCACCGTTCACAGCGCTGCCAACTGACGCGCCAAGCCGCTACAATGACCGGCTTAGCAACCTGGGCGAGATTCTCATGGCTGTATTTACTCCGCTGAGCGACGCACAGGTCGCCGCGTTTCTGGAAAAATTCGATGTTGGCAGCCTGGTGTCCCTTCAGGGCGTGGCAGGCGGCACGGAAAACTCGACGTTTTTCGTGACCACCGAGCGCCGCGAGATGGTGCTCACGCTGTTCGAACAAGGCGAGCACGAAGAGCTGCCGTTCTTCGTCGAGCTGCTGGACTACCTGGATGAACACGGCCTGCCCGTACCGGGCACCATTCATGACCGCGAAGGGGTGGCGCTGCACAGCCTGGCGGGCAAACCGGCCCTGCTGTTCCCGCGCTTGCCCGGCAAGCACCCCACCGCCCCCAACCTGGTCCAGTGCCAGGCGCTGGGCAGCGCGCTGGGGCGTATGCACAAGGTCTCGCAGCATTTTCCGGGGCATCGTCCCAACCCCCGCGATCTGCACTGGCTGCGCGCCGTGCATCACAAGGTGCTGACCTATATCAGCCCCGACGACCAGACCCTGATGAAAAACGAGGTCGATGATTTCGAGACCGCGTTCAGCCAGTATGGCGCGCTGCCCCAGGGGGCGCTGCACGGTGACCTGTTCCGTGACAACACCCTGTATGAAGGCGACCAGTTGGGCGGCATCATCGACTTCTACAATGGCTGCACCGGCGACCTGCTGTTCGACCTGGCCATCGTCATCAACGACTGGGCCTCCAACGAGGACGGCAGCCTGAACGCCGAGCGCTATCAGGCGATTTTAAGCGCCTACCAGGCACGCCGCCCACTGACCGACACCGAGCGGGCCCTGTGGCCCACCATGCTGCGCTTGACGGCGTTGCGCTACTGGCTGTCGCGCCTGCTGGTGGTATATGTGGACCCGCCTGCCCATGACCTTACCCCCCACGACCCCGAGCGTTTCCGCGTGATCCTCAAGGCACGCATCGCGCTGGGGGCACTCCCTATCCCGGAGGCTTCCTGATGAGTGACATGGCCGCAACCAGCAGCCCCGCCGTACGCGCCCGTCGTACCTGGAACATGGACCAGTGGGGCAGCGGTTACTTCGATGTCGATGACCACGGCCAGGCGCTGGTGCGCCCCCTGGGCAGCGATGCCGAAGGCCCTGCCCTGCCGATCAGCGCGCTGGTTCGCCAGCTGCAGCAGGCCGGCCTGCGCTTACCGGTGCTGGTACGCTTCAGCGACATTCTTCACGACCGCGTCGAGCAGCTGTGTGGCGCCTTCGACGCCGCCATGCAGGATGTGGCCTATGAAGGCGGCTACACGGCAGTGTACCCGATCAAGGTCAACCAGCAGCGCCGCGTGGTCGAAGAGATTCTGGCCACCTCGGAGCGTGGCAACGGTCGCGTGGGGCTGGAAGCGGGCAGCAAGCCCGAGCTGCTGGCCGTCCTGGCGCTCTCCGACGGCGGTTCGTCGCTGATCGTCTGCAACGGCTATAAAGACCGTGAATACGTGCGTCTGGCGCTGTTGGGCGAGAAGCTGGGCCACCGCGTCTATCTGGTGGTGGAAAAACTCTCCGAGCTGGACCTGATTCTGGAAGAAGCTCGGGAGCTGGACGTGACGCCGCGCATCGGCCTGCGCGCGCGCCTGGCCTCGGTAGGCAAAGGCAAGTGGCAGAACACCGGTGGCGAAAAGTCCAAGTTTGGCCTCACCGCCAGCCAGATCCTGGAAGTCGTGGACACCCTGCGCGCCCAGGACGCCCTGGCCAGCCTGCAGCTGGTGCACTTCCACCTGGGCTCCCAGATCGCCAACATCCGCGACATTCAGCGCGGCCTGCGCGAATGTGCGCGCTTCTACCAGAACCTGATGGCGCTGGGCGCCCCCATCGACACCGTGGACGTGGGTGGCGGCCTGGGGATCGACTACGAAGGCACCCGCTCGCGCAGCTACTGCTCGGCCAACTACTCCATGCAGGAGTACGCGCGCAACGTGGTCAGCGCCTTCGCTCAGCTGTGCCAGGAAGCCGACTTGCCACAGCCGCACCTGATCAGTGAATCCGGCCGCTCGTTGACCGCTCACCATGCGGTGCTGATCACCAACGTGATCGGTGAAGAGCGTATCGACCACACGCCGCCGGTGCGCAGCGTTACCGACGACCCCCAGGTGGATGAGCTGTGGCGCGTGCTGGACCAGTTGGCCGAACACCAGGAGCCCAGGGTGCTGGTCGAAGCCTGGCACGACCTGCTGCAAGCCGTCAGCGAGCTTCAGGATCGTTTCGTACTGGGCTTGAGCAGCATCAGCGCCCGCGCCGAAGGCGAACGCCTCTACATGGCTGCCTGCGCGCGCCTGCGGGGCAAGCTCGATACCCGCAACCGTGCCCACCGGGAAATCATGGACGAGCTGGCCGAGAAACTGGCCGACAAGCTGTTCGTCAATTTCTCGCTGTTCCAGTCGGTGCCGGATGTCTGGGGGATCGAGCAGATTTTCCCGGTGCTGCCACTCAGCGGGCTGGACAAGGCGCCCACTCGCCGCGCGGTGATTCAGGACATCACCTGTGACTCCGACGGCCGCATTGACAGCTACGTGGACGGCCAGGGCGTCGAGAGCACGCTACCGCTGCCGGAATGGGCCAACGATGACGAGCGCTGGCTGGGCTTTTTCCTGGTGGGTGCCTACCAGGAGATTCTCGGCGACCTGCACAACCTGTTCGGCGATACCGACTCGGTGGATGCCGCGCTGGGCGCCGACGGCGAGTGGGTACTCTCCAACCCCCAGGCAGGCGACACCGTGGCGGACGTGCTGGCTTACGTCAATTTCGATGCCCGCGTCCTGAAGCAGAAGCTGACCGAACAGCTGGTGACCAGCGGCTTCTCGGCCGAAGAGCAGGCGCACTTTGCCGCCAGCCTGACCGAAGGGCTGGAAGGCTACACTTACCTGGAGTAACGCTCTGGGGTAAGGGGGCAGGAGCCCCCTTCTCGCCTGACATTCCAGCATAAAAAAAGCCACCGTTGCCCAGGCAGCGGTGGCTTTCGACGTTCAGCCGGTGGGGTCGTTTATTCGACCACGCTGGTGTTGATCTCCAGCCCGCCGGTGAGCGTGAAGCGCAGTGATGCGCCGCGAGTCAGCTCACCCACCCCAGCAGGCGTGCCGGTCAGGATGACATCGCCGGGCTCCAGGGTGAAATGACGGCTCATTTCCGCGACCAGCGTCGGGATCGCAAAGATCATGTCCGAGCCTTCGCCGTGCTGGCGCTCCTCGCCGTCGATTTCCAGCGTGAAGCTCAGCGCGTTCCAGTTGGGCACGCGGCTCAACGGCAGGAACGGTGACAGCGGGCAAGCCCCATCAAAGGCCTTGGCGATTTCCCAAGGATGGCCTTTCTCTTTCAACGTGGTTTGCACATCGCGCAGCGTCAAATCCATCGCCAGGCCGATCCCGGCAATGGCACGCTCCGCTTCATCCTGAGTGGCGTGGGTCAGGGTTTCCCCTACCAGCAGCGCCAGCTCGACTTCATAATGCACTTCACCGCGTGAAAACGGCGGGTCCAGCGGCTTGGTCAAATCCACCACGCTGGTGGCCGGCTTGATGAACAGCAGCGGTTCACTGGGAACCGGGTTGTCCAGTTCCTTCGCGTGGTCGGCGTAGTTGCGGCCTACACACACGACTTTGCCCAGCGCGTGGGGAAACTCCTGGCCATCGGTAAACTGTGGAACAAAACGCATGGCGGGTATTCTCCTTCTCATTATGCGTGCCGCATTCGCAACGACAGGCGCACTAGTCTACCCCACCCTTGCGCTTGTTCCACAACCTTCCCGCTGCTTTTCTTGCACCCTGGCTTATGTACCCAAAGTACGTAAACGTTTAAACGCCCGGCTGCCAAGGCTGGTCAGGCCCATGGGCCAGAAACGCTGGGCGCTGTTTGGGGGCGGCAAACGGCGCACCGCAGCGGTTGTCCGGCCGATTGAACACGAAAAAGACGTTGCTGCGCGGGTCCGGCGACAGGTTCGCATTGGAAGCGTGCAGGGTGTTGCAATCGAACAGCAGCAAGCCCCCTGCTCGCCCCTTCGGCGCTTCGATGCCGTACTGGTCGACCATATGACGCAGTGCCTCCTGGCTGGGCACCCCGACCTCCTGGGCTTTCAACGAACTCTTGTGGTTGTCCTCGGGTGTTTCTCCAAGGCAGGGCACGAACGCTTTGTGCGACCCTGGAATCAGCATCAACGGGCCGTTGAACTCGTGGTTATCGGTGAGAATCAGCGACGCACTGACCGCATGCATGTTGGGCATACCGTCTTCGGCGTGCCAGGTCTCGAAATCCGAGTGCCAGTTGAACCCCTTGCCTGCAAAGCCGGGCTTGTAGTTGATGCGCGACTGATGCACGTAAGGGTCGTCACCGATGATCTGACGTGCCGCCCCTGCCAGCCGCTCGTCGTTGGCCAGCGCCCCCAAACGGGAAGAGAGATGGTGCACGGCGAACAGCGAACGAATCTCCTGGCTTTCCGGCTCCGTGATGCTGAACTCCCGCTCGCGGTAAGCATCGTTGCTCATCAACGACTCGATTTCATCGCGAAGCGCATCCAGCTCGTCGCCATGGATCAGGTCTGGAATAAACAGATAGCCCTTGCGCTCGAACTCATCCAGCTGCGCCTGGGTAAGCGGCCCCGGCAGCGCACGCCCTTTGACCACGTCGTCACGGCGTGCCTGGGTCAATGATGCCGGCGCGGTGGCCAGCCGAGTAGGATAGAGGTCCACTCGCGTATTGCTGGCAGAAGGGGTATCTGCCATGTCGCTGTACTGCTTGTGGGCCGTCAGGTTTTTGAGAGGTGTATTGCCGACTGTCATCTAATCCACTCCTTGTATGATTAAATTTCAGTTAAAACGTGTCTCATTCAGAAACACAGTGCAGGGAGAAGCCTAGCCCACGCATGACGGCTTGCAACCCTTGGGAACCCCGCTCATAACGTGCGTTATGACATTTTTTGCATGCTCATGGACACCCCGTTGAGGCCCACCGCAGCAACCACCCTGCGCACAGCGGACTACGGGTGAATTTCAATGTTTGATAAACATCGGCCCAAAAAAAGCGCCGCTCGAAGGAAGCGGCGCGGGTGGCGGGCGAGGGACGTGCGCTAACCCAGGCATATATGGCCGTAGATGAAATCCCGGTCGAAGCCCGTATTACGCGCCATCTCTTCCGGCTGCAGCAGCTTGATGCTGCTACGCGTCTTGCGGATCAGCTTCTTCTGCTCCAACGCGGTCATGCAGCGGCTGACGTGCACGCTGGTCATGCCCAGAAGCTCTCCTACGATGTCCTGGGTCACCGGAAAGGAGAATACGTTGCTGTTCAGCAGGCCTTTGAAATTGAATCGCGCATAGACTTCCAACAAGAAGTGCGCCACTCGCTCTTCTGACCGATGATGCGTACAACTTCGCAAACGCTCGATGGTAATATTGTCGTTGACCATGACATACGAGGTAATGGCCTTGCGAATTTCGTCGCTGGTTTTAAACAACGCATGCAAATCATCTACCGATACTTTTTCCAACTTGCAATGTGTCAGCGAGAGAATCACGATATCGTGACTTTCAAAAAAGCTTTCTCGCATTCCGATAATATCGCCCGGCATGAAGACGTTACAAATATCTTGCCCACGTGTAGAAGTGGCATGGGATAGACTTGCCCAGCCCTCTTTCACCACGAAGATATCGGCACGCCCCTCGCATAGCGAAAAGACTTTCTGGTTTCTCTTCAGCTCGACAGGTTTTTGTCGAACATTGGTCAAGGCTTCCAGTGACTCTGCCCCCAGCTCACCGTACAGCCCCAACACTTCACCAATACTTATACAACCACCCTCGGCCCCCAGGGGGCCCGGCAAACCATTGCGACTTCTATCTTCCACTAGATTATACTCTTCTGCAGTAACCTTATTCATCTCTACACTCCTTTGTAGTTAGACAAATGCTATACTCACCCGGAATTGTTTATAATTTCTATACACTAAAAGGAAGATAACGCGACAAAAATATAGACAACTATAAACATACAAACAAGAAACTTTCATAGTTTGCGCTATCAAACGCCAGGAAACCCATCATGATTAACATTTGTTAAGAAAAACACGCAAACCCTAAAAAACCTTAATAACATAACACTACATTGAACCTGCCCAATATCGGCATCAAACCATCAGAACTTTCTTTGTGAAAACGGCCCACTAAAACACTCGACATAAAACCATCAACAAAACACCCCCTCTTTCAGCAACATTGCAGCAACATCCAAAAACATTCACTCCTGTAGCTTTAACGCACCTCTGCCACATACATTAATTTTAAAACTGACGACTTATAATAGACTAGCCAATAAACTTTTCATTTCATAATCTTCATCACGGCGACAAGGATCTCACGCCTAACGTTACCTGATGGAGCAGGCCATGAAACGCAATGTCTTTATTATCGCTCTGGAAGAAAAGCAACAAAAAGCACTACAAACATTAAGAGATAGAAAGTCTCTGGAACTGCATGGACTATTGACCGTCGAAAGCGCGGTCGAGGCACCCAATGTCTCATTCAACCAGTTATTGAAACGAGTCGAAAAACAGCTCTCGGCATTTCCCGGCACCATTGATGCCATCATTGCCCAATGGGACTTCCCCACCAGCGTCATGGTGCCCCTGCTGTGCCAGCAGTATCAAATCCCCTCTCCTTCGCTCACCAGCGTCTTGAAGTGCGAGCACAAGCTGTGGAGCCGCATCGAGCAGCAACACGTCATTCCTGAGGTGGTGCCCGATTTTTGCGGCCTCGACCCGTTCGCTGAAGACCCGCTGGCACAGGTCACCCTGCCCTTTCCGTTCTGGCTCAAGCCGGTCAAGGCCTTTTCTTCTCACTTGGGCTTCAAGATCGAGAACGAGGCGGACTTTCACCATGCCATCGGCGAGATTCGTCAGGGCATTCGTCAGTTGGGCGACGCCTTCAACGAAGCGCTGGCCTACGCCGAGCTGCCCGATGACATCGCCCACCTGGGAGGCAATGCGTGCATCGCGGAGTCGCTGATCAGCGGTGTCCAGGCCGCGCCGGAGGGGTCTGTCTTCCAGGGCGAGTTCAATGTGCACGGCATCATTGCTCAGCCCAAGGCAGAGCACTCGGCGTCTCTGTTCGACCGACTGGAATATCCCAGCCATTTGCCCGAGCACGTGCATCACAAGATGGTAGATACCGCCAAGCGCTTTCTGGCCCACATCGGTTACAACAATGGCTGCTTCAATGCCGAGTTCATGTGGGACGAGGCTCGCCAGCAGCTCTGGCTGATCGAGTTCAACACCCGCATTTCGCAGTCCCATAGCGATATTTTCGTGCTGGTGGACGGCATGTCCAATCACGAGATCGCCGTGGACATTGCGCTGGGCCAACGCCCCTCCCTGCTCAGCCGCCAGGGCGTCGCGCCCGTGGCGGCCAAATGCTTCATTCCATACCCCCACGAGGATGGCGTGGTCAAACGCATCCCCAGCCCTGCCGAGATTGCCGAGCTGCAGGCCCGCCTACCCCACACGGAGGTGCTCATCGATGTCGCCCCCGGCCAGCAGCTCAGCCAGCTGATGCACCAGGACAGCTTCTGCTATCGCCTGGGCACGCTGCATCTCACCGGCACGACCCATGAAGAAATAGAGGAGCGCTATCAATACTGCCTGGACTTTCTCAATTTCGAGATCGAACCGATCCGCCGATAAGGAGACCCCATGGATATCGTCCGCGACTTTCCCTACCCCGTTCGCCACATCGAAAACGTCTTTATTCCCCTGCGCGATGGCCAGCGCTTGGCTGCCAAGCTGTGGCTGCCCGAGACGCCAGATGACACGCCGTTTCCTGCCATCATGGAGTACATCCCTTACCGCAAGCGCGACGTGACCCGCGGGCGGGATGCCGGCAATCACCCGTACATGGCGGGCCATGGTTATGCCTGTATTCGCATCGACATGCGGGGTAGCGGTGACTCGGATGGCGTGCTCACCGATGAGTACACCCAGCAGGAGCAGCAGGACGCCGTGGAGGCGATTGCCTGGCTGGCCGAGCAGCCCTGGTGCAGCGGCCAGGTCGGCATGATGGGCATTTCGTGGGGCGGCTTCAACAGCCTGCAAGTGGCGGCCCGCCAGCCACCGGCCTTGAAAGCCGTCATCAGCCTCTGCTCCAGCGATGATTTGTACGCCGATAACATGCACTACATGGGCGGCTGCCTGCTGGGCGACAACCTGTCGGAAGCCACCGTCATGCTGGCCTTCAACGCCCTGCCGCCCGACCCAGAGATCGTCGGTGAGCGCTGGCGGGAAATGTGGTTCGAGCGCATGGAGCACAGCGGCCTCTGGATCGACCAGTGGCTGCGCCACCAGCGCCGCGACGACTACTGGACGGCAAGCTCGGTGGGAGAACGCTACGATGCCATACGCTGCCCGGTCTACGCGGTAGGCGGATGGGCCGACGGCTTTACCAATACCGTGCTTCGCCTCATGGAGCACCTCGACGTACCGCGCAAGGGCCTGATAGGGCCCTGGGGCCACAAGTACCCTCATCAGGGCATCCCCGGCCCGGCCATTGGCTTTCTGCAGGAAGCCTTGCGCTGGTGGGATTACTGGCTGAAGGACAAGCAGAACGGCATCATGGACGACCCCATGCTGCAGGTGTGGCAGCAGGACAGCGTGCCCCCCGACAACCGTTATTGCCATCGCCCAGGGCGCTGGGTAAGCGAACCGCAATGGCCCTCTCCGCGCATTCAACCTACGCGCTACTACCTGCAGCCCTATCGCTTGACCACGGTGCCTCCTGCCGAGGAGGCCTCGCCGCCACGCCAGGGCTTGCAGTCGCCCATCAGCGTGGGCATGGCAGCAGGCAAGTGGTGCTCCTACGCCGCCACGCCCGACCTGCCCGGCGACCAGCGTGAAGAAGATGGCGGGTCGCTGATTTTCAGCAGCGGCCCGCTCTCCGAGCCGCTAGACATCGTCGGCATCCCCAGCGTGACCCTCACGGTGACCAGCGACCAGCCCCAGGCCATGCTGGCCGTTCGCCTTTCCGACGTGGCCCCGGACGGCAAGGCCACCCGCGTTACCTACGGGCTATTGAACCTGACCCACCGCGACAGCGATGCTCATCCCAGCCTGTTGACCCCAGGCGAAGCTTACCGGGTGAGCATTCCCATGAACGGCATTGCCCAGCGCTTCCCTGCTGGCCATCAGTTGAGGGTCTCGCTCTCTACCTCTTACTGGCCGCTGGCATGGCTCTCTCCTCGGCCTGCTCAGGTGGATATCATTTACGACCAGTGCGCGCTGCACCTGCCGGTACGGCACGCCCCCGACCACGAGCCCGCGCAGCCCTTTGGCCCACCCGAGCAAGCGCCCCCATTGGCCACGACGCCGCTGGCCCCCAGCCAGCACAATTGGCTGCTGCACCGTGACCTGGCCACCAAGCGCTCGACCCTGGAAGTCATCAACGATCAGGGGCGCTTTTGCATCGACGACACGGGCACCGAGGTACACCGCTGTGCGCGGGAGTACTACAGCACGGTGACGGATGATTTCACCTCGGCTCGGGGAGAAACCCTCACCGAAAGCCACTTCAAACGAGGCGATTGGGATACCGAGGTGTATACCCGCACGGTGCTGAGCTGCACCGACACGCACTTTATCGTCCACGCCCAGCTGGATGCCTACGAGCAGTCGTATCGCGTGTTTTCCAAGAACTGGTCGTCGAGGATTCCTCGGGACCATCTGTAATCTTCGGTACTGGCTGTAATCTTCTGACGCTCGGCCCGCTTTTCTGGCGGGCCAACCACAAAAAAACCCCGGCCAAAGGCCGGGGAAGCGGGCATAGCAGGGCTGGGCTAGGCCGCGCTATCTCTTCGCTTTCAGGTCATCATTTTCAGCCCGAGCCAAAAAGGCCTGGGTGGTGTCATCAAGATGCTGGCTCAACCAGTCGGCCATGGCCTGCTCTTCCTGCAGGATTTCCTGGCAGACTTGTACCACTTGAGGCTGATTGGCCTTTTCGGCGGCCGCTATCAGCGCGCGATAGCTGGCAATTTCAAAGCACTCGAAGGCGTAGCTGGCAATGCCGCCTTTCACGACTTCGTCACCCGCCATCATGCCACCCAGCGCCTGGCCAAAGGCAGAGAGCTTGCCGCCCAGGTCTTTCATGGCCGAAGTGTCGATGCCCAGGTCATGCATGACCCGCTCCAGCTTCTCGGCCTGATGCTCGGTTTCATGCAGGTGCTGGTCGATTCTGGCGCGCAGCTCAGGGTAATGTTCCAGACGTTTCGCCTGTGACTTCAACATATCCTCAGCCTGCTTTTCCATGGCGTGGGCATCGCGCAGCCAGTTTTCCAGATAGTGAGCTTCCATGGTGTCCTCTCCTTGTGTCACAAGCCTACTTGTTCGGGTCGATTTGCTCTTTCTGGGCGCCAGACTTCTCTTTGGCCCCGCCCAGGCTCGGCTCCTGCCCTTCCGGTGATGGCTGGTTGCGCACGCTGAATTCACTGCGGCCATCCAGCGAAGGACCTTCTGCCCAGCGGCCCTGGGGCGCTTCCTTGTCCAGCAGGGTATTGAGGTAGTAGTAGGAGTGCTGCATGGCCTCATGGTCCTGAGGCGTCGCGTTGGGGATCGGCAACTGCTTCTCTAAGCCGCCCAGCTCTTCGATGACCGCCAGCCACTGCTGCTGGTGGTAGGTATCCCGGGCAATCAGGAACGACAGAAAATCCTTCATGCCGTGGTCGTCGGTCCAGTTGTATAGCCGCGAGGCCAGCACGCGGCCACCCGCTTCGGCGGTGGCATTGGCCAGCATGTCGGCGGCAATATTGCCGGTGGCGTATACATGGCTCATGTCGAAAGGCACGCCGTTGGCGTTCACCGGCATGGCCGACAGCCCCGACGAAAGCAGGTGGCGGGGGTTGGCGCCCCCCAGAATGGCGTTCATCACCGGATCCTGAGCCGTGGCTTCCTGGTAGGCCACGGGCGCGCCCTCCAGGTTCAAGGCGACGGCATGACCCAGCATCTCGATATGCGACAGCTCTTCCGTCGCCGTAGACATCAGCATGTCTCGAATTCGATCATCGCCCCGCGCGCCCATGGCCTGAAAAAAATACTGCATGGCCACGCGAATCTCCCCTTCGATGCCGCCAATGGCCTGTTGCAGCAACATGGCGAACTCGGGGTTGGGCTTATCCACTTTCACGGGATACTGAAGCTTGCTGGAATGGTGGAACATAGCGCGATCTCCTCCTTGATAGCCGAGGTGATGGCCAGGGGGCACTCCCCTGGCCAGTCACTCAAAGCTTCTGTTTCAGTTGCTTCCGTGCCTGCTCGGCAATGTCCTCATAGCTCTTGGCCACTCGGTCGAAAAACTGCTGCGCTTCGTCGTCCGAGTGCTGTTTGGCATCTTCCGAGAACTGCGAACACAGCTGAACACCTTTGGACGCATGATAAAGCGTGCTCACCATGTCGAAGTTCTTGTCATTCACGGGACTATTCATCCATCTCTCCTTGAGTCGTGAGTGCATACCGGTATCCGTGGCTTCGAGCCCGTTCAACCAACGGGATCAAAGAGAGCGCCAACGGCACATTGGCGCTCCTGGACGGGCATCAACACCACGCCTGGCGTGGCCGAGCCCGATGCGGTCAGCGCTGGTTGCCACCACCGCCATGGCTATTTTCGCCGCCCTTCTTGCCTGCTTCCGAGGCACGTTCAGGGTCGTTGGCAAAATTGCCACCGCTGTTCTGGCCGCCTTTCTGGCCAATCTCTTCGTAAAACTCTTTACCGTGGTTGCGGGAAGTCGCCTCACCGCCTTTCTGTCCTGCCTCTTCGCGACTCATTCCGCCATCGTTGCGATTATTCGCCATGATCAATCTCCTTATTGCATGTAATCGGCAAAACTCATTGATTGAGAGCGCTCGATTTATCGCTCGAGCCCTTTGAGGTTAGTGAACGCCGAGGGCATATCAAGGAAAGAGAACGACAATCATGAACGTTTAATGTTTATGATTGGGTGTTGGAATATGCATTAAAGAGAAAGAACAAAACAAACATTAATCACAAGACTTAAAAAAGATACAAAGACGGCAAACAAAAGGAGCAACGCATCAAACCGATTAACTCAGGTAGGAAAGATTACCGACAAATGCTGTGCGATGGGCGCCTATCATCATGCCCCCCATCCCCATGCCATCGAGACTGAAAGGGCTGCGTGAGGTGGAGCCGCTAGCCGCACCTAGCCGATGCATCGAGCGACGCGGCTGCTCTATATCGGCCAGCCCTGCTGGAATGTGGATGAAGATGAGGTACTCTTTGGCATAGAAACGCAGCATGAGCACATGGCGAACATGCTGGCCAAGCTGAAAGGCAAGGCCATCATCAGCCTCAACGACCACCCAGACATCCGCCGGATCTTCGCGGACTACCACATCGAAACCACCGACATCCGCTACACCGTCGGCGGCAGGAAAGGGTCAGATGCCAAGGAGGTGCTGATCTTTAGTTGGGATGTTGAGGCTGAACCGGCGGGACTATTTTAAAGGGGCGATAATGTGACTCTTCTAGTAGCAATTCACATGGGAAAGGTAGGCCTGATTGCTGCCGATAAAGCAGAGGTATGCATCGACTCGGCTGGGGATATGCACCCAGTCCATCAGCAAGCAGATAAAATAGTTCACACGCCTTTCGGCGTCGTAACGGGATGCGGATTGGTTGAGCTGCTTACCCCAGTCAAGGAGCACCTACAGACGGCAAAGATATGCTATATGGATCAAGTCCTTTCAGCTATACATGATGCTAGAAATAGCTTTTCGCGATCCCACCCAGAGTCGAGTGTATCTGCCAGAGCGTTACAGACTACAGGCTGGCTTGCCAGTTACTCATCTCCAGCCCCTGAAGGCCCTGGGACTGTTTTAAAAATGGCTGCTTACCACCCATCCTTGAACCAAGAAAATCTGGTTGGCCTTGAATCATATCGAGCAAAATGCTTCCCCCCAAGCGACTTCACCTTTGATGAAGCAGTTGAATTAGACGCCTTGTTGAACGAAAAAATGCAATTGCCTGGGGATAATGTAGATATAAGTGAAGCACTAGCTCAAAACATGAGGTTGATAGTTGAGACTATGCAACAGGTAGCCAGAACCAGCTTATCAGTTTCTAGCGTCTGCGATATTGCAGTTGTCTGGCCAGGCGGGCAAAAGATTTTGAATGAGGTTGACGAGAACAACTTGATATCGAAGTGGTCAGAACTTTTTGGTTAAAAGCTGTGCCAAATTGGGTGCAAAATTACGAATTATGCTAAGTGCTGAGCGGTGCCAACTGCGCCGCTAAGTAGTGCCAAAGCTGGCGCTCGCTTACAACAAGCTCAACCCCTTGGCAGTGTCTACAGCTGTAGACACATACGAAAAAGCCGCCCCGAAGGGCGGCTTGATCATGTTCTCTAACGCTTTGCTTTTGAACCACTTTTAGTGGTGCCGACACCAGGAGTCGAACCCGGGACCTACTGATTACAAGTCAGTTGCTCTACCAACTGAGCTATGTCGGCGCGTCGCGTTTTCTTGAGAATTTGATTGAGTTGCCGTTAAGCTAGCCAATCAACAAGAAATCTTGTTGGCAATGGCTGGGGTACCAGGATTCGAACCTGGGAATGCCGATACCAAAAACCGGTGCCTTACCACTTGGCGATACCCCAACGTTGTGGTGGCCAGAGACGGAATCGAACCGCCGACACGGGGATTTTCAATCCCCTGCTCTACCAACTGAGCTATCTGGCCCTTGCCAACGGTGCGTATTAAACCAAAAGCTTCTGTTTTCGTCAACACCTTTGTGAAACTTTCTTTCTCGTCACATGCTTAGGGCACATTGGGCCGCGTGAGCCACGGCCACGCCTGCGCCCTTTGCGGGTAACGGCGGAACCCTGACGGGGGCTTATGCCTGGCTGGGGGGCACGTACCCTTCGGCCTGGTCGGTGGCTTCGTTGTCCAGGAAGCGTTCCATCTGCTCCATCAGATAGGCGCGTGCTTCGGGGTCGAGCATGTTCAAGTGCTTTTCATTGATCAGGCGGGTTTGCAGGGCCTGCCACTCTTGCCAGGCGGGCTGTGACACCGTGGCCTGTATTTCCTGGCCCTGCTTGCCGGGCAGCGGCGGGAAAGGTAGCGCGGGCAGCTCTTTTTGGTACTTGCGGCAAAAAACGGTGTTGCTCATGGAATAGCTCCTGGGCGGATGCCTAATGAAAATCGTGCCAGTGGTCAGCGCGCTGGCCCCGGTGCCGGGTCTAGGTCAAACGGCGCCAGCTGGCTCAGCAGCGATTTGACGGGTGCCGCCAAGCCTAACGCAGGTGGCTGGTGAACGTCATACCATAGGCCATTTTCGCGCACTCCGGTGAGCCGTTCACAGCTCACCGGCTGCGGGTTGATCAAAAGCTTGAAGTGGCTGAAGGTATGCGTAAAGGCGGGCAGCGGCGCCAGGCGCCGGGCGGCGACGACGTTATCCTCCAGCCAGTGGTTCAGCTCGCCGTGGCGCTCGAACTGCGGCAGGCTCCAGAGCCCGCCCCACAGGCCGCTGGGCGGGCGTTGTTCCAGCCACACGCGCCCCTGGGGGTCCTGCAGCATCAGCATGAGGGTTTCACGGGTGGGGGTAACTTTTTTGGGCTTCGATTCCGGGAAGCGCTGCGGTTCGCCCTGGGCGTAGGCGCGGCATATGTCATTGAACGGGCAGATGGGGCAATCAGGCTTGCTGCGTTTGCACAGCGTGGCGCCAAAATCCATCACCGCCTGGGTGTAGTCGGCCAACCGCGTGGTGGGGGTGAAGTACTCGGCCAGCGCCCACAGGGAGCGCTCTACCGCAGGCTGGCCGGGCCAGCCCGCCACGGCGTGCAGCCGTGTCAGCGAACGCTTGACGTTGCCATCCAGAATGGCGGCCTGCTGGCCGGTGCTTTGGGCAATGATCGCCCCGGCAGTGGAACGGCCGATGCCGGGCAGCGTCATCAGCGTATCGACGCTCTGGGTGGGCAGCTCGCCGCCATGCTCGGCCAGCGCCAGCTGGGCCGCCTTGTGCAGGTTGCGGGCGCGGGCGTAGTAGCCCAGCCCTGTCCAGAGGTGCAGCACTTCATCCTGGGGGGCGCAGGCCAGGGCCTCCAGCGTGGGGAAGCGCTGCATGAAACGTTCGAAGTAGGGGATTACCGTGGCCACCTGGGTTTGCTGCAGCATGATTTCCGACACCCAGACGCGGTAGGCGCTGCGGGGTGACTGCCAGGGCAGGTCGTGGCGGCCATAGTGGTCGAACCAGCGCAGTAGACGGTGTTGAAACTCATCGGCCGCCAGGCACGGCGTAGGCATCTCGGCCATGGTCACTCCTGAAGTGCTTGCCATGAAAAAAGCGCCGGCGGTAAGGCCGGCGCATGCAGGGGGTGGTGCCTCCTTCTCTATAGGGAGGCAGGCGTATCAATTGAACAGGCGGCGAATACCTTCGCGCAGCTCCTGGCCCGCGCCCTCGCCCAGGCGCTCGTCGATGCGTTCGATGGTGGTGCCCAGGCGCTCTTCGAGCTCTTCTTCCAGACGGCCGCCCGCTTCAGTGCGCAGCAAATCTACCACGCTGGCCTGGAACGCGGTGCGATCGAAGCGGCACCATTCGGCTTTATCATCCCCCAGGTGGCCTTCACAGCGGATGGGCAGCGGCAGCTGCTCCAGGCGCGGGTTCACCTGGCAGGCGGCGTCGGCGGTATCGACAAGGCGTGCATTGGCCAGCGTCATGAAGTCCTGAGAGGTCAGGTTGAGTTCGCCTTCGCCTTGCACTTCGATACCCGGCAGGGTGATCGACAAGTCATCGCTGTGCACGACGCCGTTGCGTACCTGGAACGTGGCGTCGAAGCGCTCGAAGCGCGTATCGGGATGCCACTCACGGGTGGTGCCCTGGCCTTCCAGCAGCGCCGCCAGCTCGCACATTTCACGGGAGATATTGGTACGCAGGATAGCGCCTTCGTTCAGCCGGGCATCCAGCTCGCCGTTGAGGTTGCTGAGCAGCACCTGACGGCTGTTGCCCTGGGTCGTCAAGCTGCCTTCCAGATTGAAGCGGCCGCGCAGCGGGGCCTCTTCGTCACTGAAGGTTTCGATCAACGGGGCCACTTGCACATTGCTGATGCGCGGCGCGAATTGCCAGGTCATCACGCTGTCGGTGGCGTCCAGCGCGCCGGTGGCGCTGAGCTCGCCGCCATAGAAACGCGATTCGAAGCCGGTCAGGCGATGGCTGCCCTCGTCACCGCGCAGCGCCAGCTGGGTATCGTTGAAGGTCATGCCCGCCAGCTGCAGCTCGCCGACGCTGAGATCCCCCTGCAGGGTCAGGCCGCTGAGCCACTCCTGGGGCAGCAGGGCTTCTTCGGGCTGGGCAAAGGCGCTGCGCAGCAGGCCTCGGCTGGCTTGCTCGGGGGCGGCAGGCCGCGGCAGGTAGTGGTCCAGGTTGAGCTGGTCACCGTCCAGGTTGAAACTCAATTGGCTGCCATCCAGAGCAGCACTCACGTCGCCGGTAAAGGTGCTGTCATCGATGACCAACGAGAGGCGTGGCAAGGCGATGCGCGAGAGATCACCTTCGACCGGGCTGGTCAGGGCCACGTCGCTCAGCGCCGCTTCGCTGGTGGTATTGAGCGTTGCGCCAGTGCGCGAGATCCAGGGCCGCAGGGTAAAGGGGGCTGCGGTGAGCTGGCCGCTGTACTGAGGTGCTTCCAGCAGCTGTTCGAGGTTGAGGTGGCCGCTGACCCGCAGGCCATCCGGCCCGGTCAGTTGCAGGTCCTTCAACTGGGCAGTCTGAGCGGCCAGGTCGCCTTCCAGGCCGAACGCCAGCGAAAGGGCCAGGCTTCCCTGCCAGTTGTCGGCATGGCGCAGGCCGGCATCCAGCACGCCCTGCCGAATGCTGAGCTGCTGCTCGCCCATGCGCGCCACGATTTCAGCCGCTTTCAGGCTGAGCTGCTGGGGCTCGCTGTTGGCGCCAGGGCGGGTCTGCGTGGTGAGCTGGGTATTCTCCAGAGTGATCTGCTCATCCTGCAAGCCAAGGCGCAGGCGAGTTTCCAGGTTGACCTCGCTGGTCATGTCCGGCGTGCGCTCCAGCACTTCGGCATCCAGGCGGTTGTGCCGGGAGAGCGTGAACATGGCCTTGAGCGGGAAGGAGCGCACCGGGTTGACGTTGGTACCCGAAATGTTCAGCGGCTGTACCCGCCACAGGGCCTGGCTCTGTTCATCGCGGTAGCGAATATCCGCCCCTTTGACTTCTACGCTGGCGATGTTCAGCACCACCGAGAGGTTGCCCGCATCGGCATTGGGGCCTGCGCTTGCCGGTGCCAGCACGGTTTCGGCGGACTCGTTGCTGTGTTCGGAGAGGCGCTCCAGCAGCGGCTCCCAGTTGCCCTCGCCTTCGGCGTTTTTCACCAGGTTCAGGCGCATGCCGTCGAGCGTCAGGCCATCCACGGCGATTTCACCCCGTAGCAGCGGCGCGAAGGCCACGCTCACCTCGGCCCGGTCGATCGCCGCGAAAGCAGACTCGTCCACCGACTGTTCGGGCAGCCAGGCACGGGCCTGCTCGACGCTGACACCGATACGCGGGTAGAACGACCAGCTGATCGGGCCTTCCAGCGCCAGATTGAGCCCTGTCTGCTCTTCCACCACGGCGGTCAGCCGGGGCTTGAAGTCTTCCGGGTCCAGAAAGGTGGTGACGTAGACCACGGCAGCGACGGCGGCAATGGCAAGAATGCCGATGGCCGCCAGTAAAATACGGAGTAGCTGTTTCATTAACCTTTCCCTTGAGGGTCTAGCTCTACAAAATCACTGGTGGCCGGGAGGCCCGGTTCCGTTGGCTCGGCATCGGCGATGGGCCGATAGCCCAATTTGGATAGCAGCACGCGGTCGGCCAGCGGCAGCGTGGTGGTGGCAATACGCAGTACACGGCCCTCTTCCTTGGCCTGCTCGCCCATCAGCGCCATCAGCCGTGAGCCCACGCCGCGCCGCCGCGTGGTCTTGCGCACGCACAGCTCGGATAGCCACCAGGCGCGGTCATCGCCCTCCTGCACCGCCACGGCTCCCAGCAGGCGGTCGTTGAACAGGGCGCAGGCAAACACATGCTGCCCTTGTAAATGCTGCTCTATGAAGGGCAAGACCCTGGGGGGTGGCATGCGCTCTTGCGGTGCGTCTTCATAGATACGCACGAGGTCGATACGCACTTGCTCATCGGCGTCCCATCGGGCCTGGTCGACGTATTGCAGTGTCACCGGCATGGTGAAATCCTCGTTGCCAATGCAGCCAGGCTGCTGTTTGAGCGCCGCAATGGGCGGCGACATTTCACGCATTGTAGCGGATGGGGGGGCCGATTCTCTATAATGCTTGTTTTGGCCGCAGCCGCCGCCCGCCGATTATTCCTCAGAGTGCGCCTCGGCGCAGGAGATGCAACATGTCAGCGCGTATTGCCACGGTTAGCCGTGACACCAACGAAACGCAGATCACGGTCAGCGTCAACCTTGATGGTGAAGGCCGTCTTCGCTGCCACACGGGCGTTCCGTTTTTGGACCATATGCTTGACCAAGTGGCTCGGCACGGAATGGTCGACCTCGATATCGACGCCAAGGGCGACCTGCATATCGACGACCACCACACCGTCGAAGACCTGGGCATCACCCTGGGCCAGGCCTTTCATGAGGCGATTGGCGACAAGCGCGGCATCTACCGTTACGGCCACGCCTACGTGCCGCTGGACGAAGCGCTCTCACGGGTGGTCATCGATTTCTCCGGGCGTCCCGGCCTCTTCATGAACGTGGAATTTACCCGCGATACCATCGGCAGCATGGACACCCAGCTGTTCTGGGAGTTCTTCCAGGGCTTCGTGAACCATGCCCGGGTGACGCTGCACATCGACAACATCAAGGGCTTCAACGCCCACCACCAGGCAGAAACCATCTTCAAGGCCTTTGGCCGCGCCCTGCGCATGGCCGTGTCGGAAGACCCCCGCATGGCCGGGCAGATGCCCTCCACCAAAGGGTGCCTGTAATGCCTAACGCAGCGATCAGCCATCGCTCGATGACCTCGACAAGGAGCGCTTCATGACCATTGCCGTGATCGATTATGGAATGGGCAACCTGCACTCGGTCGCCAAGGCGCTCGAACACGTCACCCATGAGAACGTGATCATTACCCGTGACCCCCGGCGCATTCTGGGCGCGACCCGCGTGGTGCTACCTGGCCAGGGGGCCATCCGCGACTGCGTGGGCGAGTTGGAGCGTACCGAGCTGCGCGGGCTGGTGGAGGAGATTCTGACCCGCCAGGCCAAGCCGCTGCTGGGTATCTGCGTGGGTCAGCAAATGCTGATGGAGCGCAGCGAAGAGAATGGCGGCGTGGACTGCCTGGGCTTCTTCCAGGGCAGCGTCGACCGCTTCCCGGCGGACATGCGCGATGCCCAGGAGCAGCGTTTGAAAGTGCCGCACATGGGCTGGAACCTGGTCGCCCAGCATCATGATCACCCGCTGTGGGCCGGCATCGATGACCGCGAACACTTCTATTTCGTGCACAGTTACTACGTGAATGCCGCCGACGATGCCCAGGTATTCGGCACGACGGACTACGGTCGCGTCAGCGCCCACGTGGCGATTGGCCGCGATGCCACCTTCGCGGTGCAGTTTCACCCGGAAAAAAGCTCCCGCGCAGGCCTTCGCCTGCTGGAAAATTTTGTCACCTGGACGCCCTGAGAGGTTTCACTATGTTGGTAATTCCCGCGATTGATCTCAAAGACGGCCAGTGTGTGCGCTTGAAGCAGGGCCGCATGGACGAAGCCACTTCCTACGGCGACGACCCGGTGGCCATGGCCGCGCGCTGGGTAGACGCCGGTGCGCGTCGCTTGCATCTGGTGGACCTGAACGGCGCTTTCGAAGGCAAACCGGTCAATGGCGACGCGGTGACGGCCATTGCCCGCGCCTACCCGAACCTGCCCATTCAGATCGGCGGTGGCATCCGCTCGGCGGACACCATCGAGCACTACCTGAACGCCGGGGTCTCTTACGTGATCATCGGTACCAAGGCGGTCAAGGAGCCGGAATTCGTCGGTGAAATGTGCCGCGCCTTCCCGGGCCACATCATCGTGGGCCTGGATGCCAAGGATGGCTTCGTGGCCACCGACGGCTGGGCCGAGGTGTCCACCGTGAAGGCCACCGAGCTTGCCAAGCGCTTCGCCAACGATGGCGTCTCCAGCATCGTCTACACCGACATCGCCCGCGACGGCATGATGCAGGGCGTGAACGTGGAAGCCACCGCGGCGCTGGCCCGCGAAGGCGGCCTGCCGGTGATCGCCTCGGGCGGCGTCACCAACCTGGATGACATTCGCGCGCTGTGCGACGTGGCCGACAGCGGCATTCTGGGGGCGATTACCGGACGCGCCATCTACGAAGGCAGCCTGGATGTCGCCGAGGCCCAGCGCCTGAGCGACGAGCTGAGCGGAGGCCGTGCATGAGCCTGGCCAAGCGCATTATTCCCTGCCTGGATGTCGATGCCGGGCGCGTGGTGAAGGGCGTGAACTTCGTCGGTATCCGCGATGCCGGTGACCCGGTGGAGATCGCCCAGCGCTACAACCAGCAAGGCGCCGACGAAATCACCTTCCTCGACATCACTGCCAGCCACGAAGACCGCGCCACCACCGTGGACATGGTCGAGCGGATCGCTGGCGAGGTGTTCATCCCGCTGACCGTGGGGGGTGGTATTCGCACCTGCGACGATATTCGCACCATGCTCAACGCGGGCGCCGACAAGGTGTCGATCAACACCGCCGCCGTGACCAACCCGGAGTTCGTGCGGGAAGCCGCCGACCGATTTGGCAGCCAGTGCATCGTGGTGGCCATCGACGCCAAGAAGGTTTCTCAGCAGGGCGAACCCGACCGCTGGGAAATCTTCACCCACGGTGGGCGCCGCCCGACGGGCCTGGATGCCGTCGAGTGGGCCAAGAAAATGGTCGAGTTCGGCGCAGGCGAGCTACTGCTGACCAGCATGGACCGCGACGGCACCAAAATCGGGTTCGATCTGGGCGTGACCCACGCCATTTCCGAGGCCGTCAGCGTGCCAGTGATTGCCTCGGGCGGCGTCGGCAACCTGGACCATCTGGTGGACGGCGTATTGAAAGGCGGTGCGGATGCGGTATTGGCCGCCAGCATTTTCCATTTTGGCGAGCACACGATTCCCGAGGCCAAGCGTTACATGGCCGAGCGCGGCATCGAGATGCGCCTTTAGGAGAGTGACATGCCCCGTGCCTGCACCTGGTTAGGTGGCCTGGCAATGATTTGGCTGAGCGCATCTGCCTCGGCCTTTTCTATGCCTGACTGGCCACCGGCCTTCGAGCTGGACCACACGCTGGTGCAAACCAGCCTGTTGACCCGGCACTTCAGCCCCGACCCGGAGCACACCAACCAGCAGGATCTGGTGAGTGTCGAGCTGCACAACCCTGACCGCTGGCTGGCGGGTGCCGCCTGGTTCAAGAACTCCTTCGACCAGCCCACCTGGTACTTCTACGCTGGGCGGGAGTTTCCGCTAGGGCAGTTGGGCGACAACATCAACGTGCGCGCCAAGCTCACCGGCGGGCTGCTGCGGGGCTACAAGGATGAGTTCCGCGACAAGATTCCCTTCAACCGCTACGAAATCGCCCCCGCCCTGCTGCCCAGCGTGGGCATTCAATGGGGGCGCGTCGAGTCGGACCTGATCGTGTTCGGCACGGCGGGCATGATGATCACGGCGGGCGTCCGTTTTTAAGGCCGTTCGTTCGCAAGACCCAAGGGCGGCTACTTGTCGCCCTCTTCCAGCGAAAGCCCCAGGTTGCTGATGCCGTTGTTGCGCCCCAGCAAGCGAATCTCTTTTAACACCGCTTTGGTGAGCGGCTCGCTGACGGCTTCCAGCACCGCATCCTGAAAGTCGTTTTCATCGGCCATCAGCGGGTGGTCGCGGATGATCAGCGCCAGCGCCTGTGCATCCACCTCTCCCTCGGTCAGCTCGATGAATGCCCGCACTCCTGCCCGGGAGGTGCGGCTCACGTCCAGCACCGCTTCCGGCGATTCACCCTGCAAGGTATCCAGCAGCGCCGAGATCGAGACCACGGCGTCCAGCGCGCGGCGCGCCCCGAAACTGTCATCGTTGGCCGGTGGCTCGCACTCCGCCAGCTTTTCCGCCTGACGGGCAAAATCGATACTGGCATTGGGCACGCTCAAGCGCTCCCACACCAGGCTCAGCACGGTACGCAGGGTATGCCCATCACCGTGGCCCGTGGTTTGCTCGTAGAGGGCGTAGTTGGGTAGCAGCCGCTCGCACAAGGCCGCCATGAAGGCTTGCTGGGCGGGCAGCGGCAGCAGTTGCAGACGCTGATAGAATCCTGTGGGTTTTGCCACCATGCTGATGTCCTGGGTCACTGTGTTGATGAAGAGGGTATTGATGAAACGGTATTGATAAACGGTATTGGTGAAGTGGACGCGATACGTTATCGTCCCACACTCGCGGCGGACAAGCTCCGCCGCGCTTGATGTGTGCGGCCGGCGAGGAGATTACCATGCATATTCATCTGCTACAGCACGGCCCTGACCATGGACCCGCTCGCCTGCAAGACTGGCTGGAGAGCATGGGCCATAGTTACACCGTTTTTCATCTATACGCAGGGGAGCTGACCCCGCGCCCTGGCGAGTGCGACGCGCTCATCGTACTGAGCGGCCCCGACGCGCTGTTCAGCGCCCCGCCCGCCTGGCAAAAGGCAGAGCGCAAGCTCATCCACCGCTACCTCGATGGCCAAAAACCCGTCATGGGCATTGGCCTGGGGGCGCTATGGATCGCCGAAGCCCTGAGCGCCGTCATCGCCCCCGGCACCTACCCCGAAACGGGCTGGCACCCTGTCACCCTGGCGCCAGAGAGCACCTTTGACCTGCCCGAGCAGTTCGATGCCTTCATGTGGCATCGCCTGGTATTTAGCCTGCCTGACGGCGCGCTGCCCCTGGGCGGCAGTGCGGCGGCGCCGCTCCAGGGGTTCAGTTGGGATGCTGGTCGCGTGGTGGCGCTGCTATGCCATCTCGAAATGACCCAGGCCAGCGCGGCTTCCTTGCTGAATGCCGAGGCGCTCCCCACGGCCAGGAGCCCTTCCGCCGGGCGCTTCCTGCAAACCGGCGATCAGATACAGGCAGATCCCAAGCGCTTTCAGCGTCTGGCGCCGCTGCTGGACCGGGTCATGACCCAGTGGCTCAAAAGCCTCTGATGCGTATCGGCCGCCGCTAGGCACTCCACTGCCGAGCGGCGGCCAGGCAGCTTTCCCAGTCCCCCACGTGCAGTTCGGGCGGCCGGTGGCTCTGCTGTTTCTCCAGGTGGTAACGATAGAGCGGGTCGTAATACTCGGTGAGCAGCGGGGCCAGCCACGCCTCGTGAGCCTGGACGTCGCCCGCCTCGTGGGCACGAAACGCCATGGCCTGCAGCCGCTGCAAGCGCTGTAGCCGTGCATGCCCCAGCCGCTTGGCCAGCCGTTCCAGGGCGCTTGCGAGCTGTCGCTGCATGCGCTGACGCCCCTCATCGGGGCCAAAGCGGGCCGTATAGCCTCTCTCCAGCGCTTCGATATAGTCCCGGCGCAGCTGATCCAACCGCCAGTCCAGCGGCATTTCAATGCGGATGCGCGGCGCTTGTTGCAGTGCCTGCCATAGCGGCAGCGGGATATTGGCATTGCCGATCTGCCGCGACTCGTCCTCCATCACCAGCTTGCCCGGCTGGCCAATCAGCCGCTGGGCCAGCGCATGCTCAAAATCGATCTGCGTGGCGGGCTCCTCCGGCTGACGCCCAAACGCGGACCCCTTGTGTTGGGCGCACGCCTCCAGGTCGATGCCATTGGGCAACTGGTTGATCAACGGCGTCTTGGCGCAGCCCGTCAGGCCAGACACCACCAGCAGCGGCTGGTGGGCGGCCTCGTCGATGCGCTGGCAGAGCTTTTGCCGCAGGGCTTTCCAGCCACCTTCGATGCGGGGCCGCAGCAGGCCCGCCTCGGCCAGCCACTGCTGGCTGATTTGGGAGCGCAATCCGCCACGGTAGCAGTAGATCAGTGCATCCGGATAACGCGCCAAGTGAGCCTGCCAGGCCAGCACTCGGGACTGCTTCACCGCACCGCTGACCAGCCGTTCACCCAGCGCAATCGCCGCCTGCTGGCCCTGCTGTTTATAGGCAATGCCAACCTGGCGGCGCTCTTCATCGTCCATCAGCGGCAGGTTCACCGCTCCCGGCAGGCGGCCCTGGGCGAACTCCACCGGCGCACGCACATCGATCAAGGGCGTATTACGCGCCACCAGCTCCAAAGAAGCAGGCAGCGTGGGCAGCGTCATCCGACCACCTGGATCACGGCGTTGCCCTTGGCAGGCTGCATCTCGCCAAACGGTTCCAGCGTGACGCCGTGCTCGCGACCAATGCGCTCCACGTCGTCCTGCCAGGCGGGATCGACACTCAGCAGCAGACCTCCCGAGGTTTGCGGGTCGCATAGCCACTGCCAGTGGGCTTCGTCCATGGCGGGCAGGGCGCTGCCCAGCGCCTGCTGATTGCGCTGGGTACCACCAGGAACGGCTCCCTGACGGCGGTAGCCTTCGGCCTCGGCCAGGCGCGGCAAGCGGCGAAAGTCCACGTGGGCCTTCACGCCACTGGCGCTGCACATTTCCGCCAGATGGCCTGCCAACCCGAAGCCGGTCACGTCGGTCATGGCGTTCACTCCTTTGACACCGGCCAGCGCAACGCCAATGGTGTTGGGCTTGAGCATGGTTTCACGGGCAAGCCCCTGGTGCCCTGCTTCCAGCAGGCCGCGCTTTTCAGCGGTGGTCAACAGCCCCACGCCCAACGGCTTGGTGAGATACAGCAGGTCACCGGGCTTGGCCTGGCTATTGAGCTTTAGCTGGTCAAGCGACACCAGGCCATTGACGGCCAGGCCAAAGATCGGCTCTGGAGCATCGATGGAGTGCCCGCCCGCCAGCGCAATGCCCAACTCGCGGCATACCGCCTGCGCTCCGGCCACGACGTCTCCGGCTATTTCGGGCGCGAGTTTGTCGAGTGGCCAGCCCAGAATGCCCAGCGCCATCACCGGCGTGCCGCCCATGGCGTAGACATCACTGATGGCGTTGGTGGCCGCAATGCGTCCAAAATCGAAGGGGTCATCGACGATGGGCATGAAGAAATCGGTGGTGGCAATCATACCCCGCCCATCGCCCAGGTCGTACACCGCGGCGTCTTCTCGCCCCTGGTTGCCCACGATCAGGCGCTGATGCCCTGCGGCGGGGCCCGCCTTGGCCAGAATACCGTCCAGCACGTCTGGGGCAATCTTGCAGCCGCAGCCTGCTCCATGGCTGTACTGGGTCAATCGAATCGAACTCATGGTGACTCTCCTTTGCTGTGCTCGGGGCTGGCGTCTGCTATCCAGCATAGTCCATGTCACAATGCCTCAAGGGCATCGCTAAGCTTGTCGACGGGGATGACCTCCATGCCCTTGGGCGACTGCTTTGGCGCATTGGCGCGCGGCACGATGGCGCGCAAGAAGCCATGCTTGGCCGCCTCGGTAATACGCTCCTGCCCGCTGGGCACGGGGCGAATCTCGCCGGAAAGCCCCACTTCGCCAAACACGACCAGCTCCTTGGGCAGCGCACGGTTTTGCAGGCTCGACACTACCGCCAGCAGCACCGCCAGGTCGGCACTGGTTTCCAGCACCTTGACCCCGCCCACCACGTTCAAGAACACGTCCTGGTCACCGGTGAACAGCCCACCATGCCGGTTCAATACCGCCAGCAGCATGGCCAGGCGGTTCTGATCGACCCCGACGGCGACCCGGCGCGGGTTCCCCAGGGCTGACTCATCGACCAGCGCCTGCACTTCCACCAGTATCGGCCGCGTGCCTTCCCATACCACCATCACCAGGCTGCCGGGAGCCTGCTCTTCCTGGCGCGACAGGAAGATGGCACTGGGGTTTTTCACTTCCTTCAAGCCCTGCTCCAGCATGGCGAACACGCCCAGCTCGTTCACCGCGCCGAAGCGGTTCTTCTGGCCACGCAGGGTGCGAAAACGCGAGTCCGCCCCGCCCTCCAGCAGTAGCGAGGCATCGATCATGTGCTCGAGCACCTTGGGGCCTGCCAGGGTGCCATCCTTGGTGACATGCCCCACCAGCAGCAGGACGGTGTTCGTCTGCTTGGCAAAGCGGGTCAGCGCTGCGGCAGACTCGCGCACCTGCGCCACGCCGCCGGGCGCCGAGCTGATATCCTCCAGGTGCATGGTCTGAATGGAGTCGATGACCAGAATCTCGGGCTTTTCACGCTCGGCAACGGCCAGAATGGTCTCGACGCTGGTTTCCGCCAACATTTTCAAGCCGTTGGTGGGAAGCTGCAGCCGATGCGCTCGCATGGCGACCTGGGAAAGCGACTCCTCGCCGGTCACATAGAGGATGCGGCGTTGCTGAGCCAGCTTGCAGGCCGTTTGCAGCAGCAGCGTCGACTTGCCTGCCCCAGGGTTCCCGCCCAGCAGCACGGCCGAGCCCGGTACCAGGCCGCCTCCCAACACACGGTCGAACTCGGCAAAGGTGGAGGTCAACCGTGGCACTTCGCTGAGGTCGACGTTACTGAGGTCCACGACTTCCTTCGAGAGGTTGCCCGCATAGCCAGCGCGCCCGGTCGCCGTCGTTCCGCTGCCAGGCCGCGCACTGGTCAACCGGATCTCACTGAGCGTATTCCACTCCTGACAGCTGGTGCACTGCCCCTGCCACTTGCGATACTCGGCACCACACTCGGTACACACAAAGGCGCTCTTTGCTTTTGCCACCGCTAGCCGCTCCTGTCTCGCATGACTGTACTTGCCACTGTTGTTGCAACAGTTGTTACAACGGTTGTTGCGACGGTCGTTAAGACGGTTGTAACGACCGTCATTGCTACTGTTTTACCACCGCCAGACATACAAAAGGCGGCCAATGGCCGCCTTGATGCGATGCGCTCAGCGATTACTGGCGACGCAGTTGCAGCATCTCGCCGTTTTCAAAGCGACGACGCTCCGGGTCGATCAGCTCGAGCGTACGCTCGTCGATCCGCTGGAAGTAGTAGATCTGGCCGTCACCGTCCGGTGTCAGTTCGTAGACCGTCGCGTCGGGGTCGGCAGGCGTACCCGTCAGCACTTCCCAGTTACCGGCGTAGTTTTCATCGGGCGGTGTCTGGGGGTGATTGCGGTAAGTCGCATTCAAGGTAAAGGTACGCTCTTCCGGAGCGGCCATTTCTTCACCCTGCATGGTCACATCCAGGTCAATGCCGTCACAGTTACGGCAGGGCAGAGTACCCTGGTAGTTAGCCTGTGAGGCGCTCATGCCTGCGTCGTCGCGCTGATCCGTCGGGCCAGCTGCGCAGCCCGCCAGCAGTGCCAACATAGCCGAACCGGCTAGCAAACTCCTGAATTGCATTGCGTGTCTCCTTATGGTGTTGGACATACATTTCTTTCGCGCGCTTATGACAGCATAACCGCTACAAGGTGCGACGCCCACCCCTTCACAGGAGAAGTATGGGCCGAATCGCGGCCAATGGGAATGCTTGCGCTCTTGCGGCCATCAGGCGACCATGGGGATATTCACATCCGCACAATCAGGTTACCCCCATGAGCCAATACTGGAGCCCTGCCGTCAGGGATCTTACCCCGTATATTCCCGGCGAGCAGCCCCGCGAGCGCGTGATCAAGCTCAACACCAACGAGAACCCCTACCCCCCGGCCCCTGGAGTCAGCCAGGCGCTGGCCCAATACCCTACCGATCATTTACGGCTCTACCCCGACCCTACCTCACTGGCGCTGCGTGAAACCCTGGCCAGCCGCTACGGCGTCAGCGTCGCGGAAACCTTCGTGGGCAACGGCTCCGATGAAGTCCTGGCCTTCGCATTTCAGGCGTTTTTTTGCCAAGGGGCACCTCTCGATGTACCCAGCATCACCTACAGTTTCTATCCGGTATATGCCAACCTTTACGGCGTAGAGCTGCGCAAGCATCCCTTGAATGCCCAGTGGGAAGTGGATATGGATGCGTTGGCCAGCGCGAGTGAGCGAAGCGGCGTCATCTTTGCCAACCCCAACGCCCCCACGGGCCATGCTCACCCGCTGGAAGCCATCGAGGCGCTTCTGCAGAAAGTCACCGACCGCGTGGTGCTGGTGGATGAGGCGTACGTGGATTTCGGCGCTGACAGCGCCGTGTCGCTGATTAGCCGCTACCCGAACCTGCTGGTCACGGGCACGTTCTCCAAGTCACGTAGCCTGGCAGGATTGAGGCTGGGCTATGCGATTGGCTCCAGCGAGCTGATCGAAGGCCTGCAGCGAGTCAAGGACTCCTTCAACTCTTACCCCGTAGATAGCCTGGCCAGCCTGGTGGGCATCGAAGCCCTGAAGGATACCGAACACTTCGACGCATGCCGCAATAACGTGATCGCCACCCGGGAGCGCACCCGCCAGCGCCTGGAGCGGCTTGGATTCGAGGTATTGCCTTCCAAGGCCAACTTCCTGTTCGCCCAGCACCCTCACCATGAAGGCGCCCAGCTCTTCGCTGGCCTGCGTGAGCGCGGCATTCTGGTCAGGCACTTCAACACCGAGGCGCTGAACAACTTTCTACGCATTACCATCGGCACGGACGACGAAATGGACAGCTTTATCGAAGCCATGGAAACGCTCTGCGCCTGACGATGCTCACACCCAGCCTTTAGCTGGGTGTTTCGACGTATGCAACGCACAGCAAAAAGCCCCGAACACAGTGTGCTCGGGGCTTTCTACTTAATAAGTGCCTGACGATGATTCACGCGTGCTATGGTCGTCAGGCGTAACAGGTAATGCATATCATGCTGAGTATTCGTTGACGTGTATTGTGTGCGTCTCTTGCCAGCAAGCACTTGGGCTCACTGCCGCGTATCCGGTGTTGCGAGTGCGTTCACACTCTTCGTTATCATCACGACCAGACCCCTTGGGTGTTATAGGGTCAAGCCTCACGGGCCATTAGTACACGTTAGCT
>NZ_BMXN01000017.1:76191-76321 GCF_014651775.1 Vreelandella hamiltonii | reverse complement strand
CCTCATCACCGTCACCGGCACCGTGGGCGGCGACGCCAAGGCCGGTGACACCGTCACCCTGACCGTGGGCGGCCAAGCATTTACCGGTCTGGTGGGCGACGACCTCACCTACGCCATCGACGTCCCCGGA
>NZ_BMXN01000017.1:0-76121 GCF_014651775.1 Vreelandella hamiltonii | reverse complement strand
CGTGATCAACGGTGCCGAAGCGGCCGAGGGCAACCTCATCACCGTCACCGGCACCGTGGGCGGCGACGCCAAGGCCGGTGACACCGTCACCCTGACCGTGGGCGGTCAAGCGTTCACTGGCCTGGTGGGCGCAGACCTCACCTACGCCATCGACGTCCCCGGATCGCTGCTGGCGGTCAACGACAGCATCAGCGCCACCGTGAGCGGCGAAGATGCCGCCGGCAACCCCTACAGCGCCGATGCCGAGCGTGACTACACCGTCAACCTGGACGCCACTGCCACCATCACCATCGACACCCTGGCGGGTGACGACGTGATCAACGGCGCCGAAGCGGCCGAGGGCAACCTCATCACCGTTACCGGCACCGTGGGCGGCGATGCCAAGGCCGGCGACACCGTCACCCTGACCGTGGGCGGCCAAGCGTTCACTGGCCTGGTGGGCGAAGACCTCACCTACGCCATCGACGTGCCCGGATCGCTGCTGGCGGCCAACGACAGCATCAGCGCCACCGTGAGCGGCGAAGATGCGGCGGGTAACCCCTACAGCGCCGACGCCGAGCGTGGTTATGTCGTCGACACTGACGCGCCCCTCGCCGACCCCGTATTGACCGGTGCAGAAACGGGCAGCGGAAACCCGGTTGGTCGTATCGATCAGGTGATGTTCAAGTCATTCACTGTGGGTGGTGGCGTTGATCAGGTGAATGGAGGGTTCGAGCAAACTCCTACAGAGTTCGAGGAAAATGCGTCCCTGGGAGGAGAGGATGGGCTCAGTAATGAAGCTGACCTGACCTTCGTACTCAGCTCGTTACCCACCTACGGCAAACTCTATATTGATTTGGGTACCGGCAATTACCAGGAGGCAACGACTGCCACGGAGTTCGATACCACGGCGAAGCTGTACTGGTCCGTTACCAAAGACGAGCTGCAGGCAGCCTTGAGCAGTGCAGATACCATCACCTTGAGTGGTAGTGATTTGACTGCCTGGCAGAATCAGGGAGTCGATATCTATGCCTACAACCTCTTTGGTGTGAAAGACAACACCTTGCTGAACGTCAGCAACGGTAACCTTGGTGTTTCTGACAACACTGGCTTGCAGGTAGATGCACCCAATCAGTTGGGTGAGCGTGGTGGCAACTCAGAAGAGCTCGTCTTCGACTTCCGCAAGCCGGTAGGAGAAGCAACGGTTACCGTGGCGAACCTGATTGCCCAAGAAGGGGAAGTGGGCTCGGTTGCAGCATATCTGGATGGCCAGTTGGTGGGTGAGTGGATCTTCAGCAATAACCCGGCCGATAAGCTGGGTGGTGAAAGTATTGACAAGGTCCTGAGTAACGGCCAATTCACCATCAACGGCGTCATCTTCGATCAGCTCCGCTTCACGGCCAAGGAGTACGCAGACGGCTATACCCAAGGTGGCGGTAGCGGAAGCGACAGCAGTGACTACTTTGTCCGCGCTATCGACTACAAACTGGTACCGGATGCAGGCTTCAGCTACCAGGTCATCGATGCAGCAGGCAATGAAAGTGGCGTAGTCGACGTCATTATCGGTGAACCGAGCGTTGCTACTGATGTACCTGTAGGCAACGTACCGGTTGCGCCTCCAGGTATCGATTTGAGCGGCAGTACTCTGGTGGTGAACGAGGCCTTCCTGAAAGATGGCACCAAAGCAGGACAAGGTGAGCCTCAGGCGGCAGGCAGTTTCTCTGTCTCGTCTGCGGCAGGCATTGCAACGATCACCGTGGCTGGCAAGGTGCTGTCGGTAGCACAGCTATTGGCGACCAATGGTGGCAGTCCGATTGAAATCGTGACCAAAGAGGGTAATACGCTTCGCATCACAGGTTACAACGGTGATGAAAAGGGTGGGGCGCTCAGCTACCAATTCGTGCTGAAGGAAACGGTCAGCCATTCGGCACAAGGTACTGACTCAGCCTTCAAGAACGCCATTGATGTCGCGGTGAAGGATATCCAGAATCAGACATCGACAGGCACGATCAAAGTCACGGTCATCGACGATACGCCGGAAGCCTTTACGCTTGCCAATGTCATTCAGGTACCTGTCAGCGAACTGGAAATTGCGCAGCTGAATGCTGGATGGAAAAACCTCACTTCCACTAGTGGTTCAGGCAGTGTGACCACCACCGCCAATAACCAAGGGGTGTATATCCAGTGGGGTGGCTCCAGTGGCTCAGGCTATGACTTCAAATATGCCTCTGGCCTGACAGGCTCGAAACCGGTAGATGCGGACTCCAAGTTCGTGGTGGGCACGCTGACCCACAACAACTTTGCCATCTCCAGTGATGCCAAGGTACTGAAAACCGTCGATCTTCAGGTCTCCTTCAAGGCAGTCATCGATGGCGTCCTTACCACGGTTTCCACTGTCATCAAGCTGGAGCATGACGAGACGCCAAATACCAATAGGGTAGCCACGCATCCGGACAACGATGACTTCGTGAAGATCAAGAACCCCAACGATACGCAGATCATTCGTGTGGGTGATCGCGAGTACGTGCTGCATATCAAAGGGTTCTTGGACAAGGATGGCAACCTGGTCGACAAGGTGCGCACCACAGAGACGAAAGCTAACTCCTTCGACCTCTATGCCGAAATTTCATCCACCGACGATCTGCCAAGCGTCCAAGGGCAACTGGAAACCAATTGGGGTGCGGACGGTGCTGCAACGGTGGGTGCGCTGTTGTGGAGGGTCAATGGTCAGGATGTGCAGACCAATACCATCAAAGGGCAGTTTGGTACCTTGACCGTGGATGCGGCGGGTAACTACACCTACGTGGTAGACCGTGAAGTACGCGACAGCATGAAGCTGAGTGAGAAGCGCGTGGAAACCTTTACCTACGTTCAGGTAGATGCGGACGGTGACAAGGTTGCCTCGACGCTGAAGATCGATCTCAGCGGTGTGCCTAATAGTGTCAACGCGGTGGATAACGTAGCAACCGCTGATCTGACTTGGGTCACCATCACTCCGCCTGCCATCACGTCACAGATATTGGGAGCTCAGAGTTCGACTCACGCGACTGCTGACGTCAGAGTTGATCAGTACCAGTCAGGCGTCCTCACTATTGGTCAGGGTGGGAGTGCCAAGGTAAGCTTCAATGCAAGTTTTGAAACTCCTGGAAGCACTAAAGCGTCGTTGACTTGGAAACTGCTGCAAGAGACAGCGCCCAATCAGTTCAAAGAAGTCTCTGGCTTTGGTGGGACAGCTGTCAACGGGCAGAATAACCTGGAACTGAACGGACTGAGTGCTGGCAAGTACGTGGTGCAGTTCACTGCTACGACCAGTGGTGTGAGTACATTTCTCTTCTGGCAGAGTTACTCCAAAGTTACATTGGGAGACGTCGGGGCAGTGGTACAACCCGCCAGTTATCAGGAACCCAGGCTGACAGAGGCGAAAGGCAACGTGCTGACCGATGCCGGTATCGACGGCAAGAGTGATATTCCTGGCTCTACCGATACCGTGTTGAAAGTCTGGAACGGCAATGCTTTTGTGGCGACCACGGAGTCAGGCGTCAAGATCGTTGGAAAATATGGCGAGTTTACGCTGGAGTCGGATGGTGATTACACCTATCGCCCCGTTGCCAACCCAGAGCACGTGGGCCAGATCGATAGCCTCACGTATCAACTGGTGCACCCAACGGGTGTGACGGCGGAAGCCACTCTGCGTGTTGGCATCACCGGCCCTGGCGTCGACAGCTTCGTCTGGGGAAGCGAGGGTAACGACACGTTGCAAGGGAATGGTGGTAACAACGTCATCTACGGCGGCGAAGGAAGCGATATTCTCGCGGGTGGAGCGGGTGCAGACACCTTCAAGTGGGAATTCGGTGATCAGGGCACCAGTGGGTCGGGTGCTGCCGTGGACAAGGTCACGGACTTCACGCTGGGTGTGTTTGGCGCGAATGCCTCGGCAGATCGCCTGGATCTTGCGGATCTTCTCCAGAACGAAAACGCTGGTAATATCGATCAGTACATCAAGGCAGAGCAGCAGGGGGCAGACACCGTGCTGCATATCAAGTCAGATGGTGGCATTGCCAGCGACGGCAGCAACGCCGATCAACAGATCGTGTTGAAGAACGTTCAGATGCCGCAGGGTACCAGCTCGTCTGACTTCATTCAGTCTCTGTTGGATCACGATCAGTTGAAGATCGATCAGTAACAGCGTTGACCAACCCAAGGCCGCCTACGGGCGGCCTTGTTGTATCTACAGTAAGATTACGTTTAGCAACCAATAGGCGCGTTTACTTACAGGGGAAGCCGCTATGCTCTATATCAAACGTAACGCCAAGGGAGAGATCGTGACGCTTAGCAAGGAGCCTACGCCCGAGTGTAACGAAACCATCGCGGCCAATTCACCAGAGGTGTTCGCCTTTCTGGCCCAGCAAACCGGGCAGTCGGCACAGATGATTGCCTCTGACCTGGCCTTTGTGAGGGTAGTGGAAGACATGCTGGAAGTGTTGCTCGAGAAGGGCGTGTTGAGCTTTACCGATTTGCCCGCTGCCGCCCAGAGCAAGGTGATGGAGCGTAAGTCGCTTCGCGCCAAGAATGATGTGAACCTATTGGGGGATGAAGATACGCTAATCTAGTCAGGGCGTGTTTCAAACACGCCCTGACATCCATTGTGAGGATTAGTCGACTCTGACAGCTGGGCCTGTTACGCCATCTACACCGGTGCGGAACAGGCTTTCCAGCTCCTCCGGGGCGGCCACGCCCTCGGCGATCACCTGAATACCCAGTGAGTGGCACAGGGTGGCCATGCCGCGCACGATGGTCTGCTGCTCGTGGGAGGTATCGATACCCCGCACCAGGCTGCTGTCCAGCTTCAAGTAGCTTAGCCCCACATCGTGCAGGTCGGCCAGCTTGGTGAATTCAGCGCCCACGTGTTCGATACCGAACTGGCAGCCCAGCGGGCGCAGAGCGCTGCATAGCCCGCGCAAGCTGCCAATGGCGTGAGGAGTCAGCGTAGCGGGTACCTCGAAGCAGAGCTTGCGCGCCTGAGCAGGCTGTTTCTCCAATAGCTGTCTCAGCTCATTGACGAACTCGGCATTGGTAATCGAGGCAATCGACAGGTTGATCCCGAACGATTGCTCACCGTGGGCCGTGAGCTTATCCAGCGCTTTTTTGACGACAGCGATATCCAGCGCGGGCTCGAGAGAAAACCGCGTGACCCAGGGAATGAAGAGCCCCGCACTTTGCCATTCGTTGGCCAACTTGAGGCGGGCAGGGCACTCGTAGTGCAGTACCTGTTGGTCGGCATCCATGACGGGGAAGTACGCCAACTGCGGCCCCTGTGCAATGGCCGCTGTTAGCGCACTACGCCACTGAGTGTGGTTGCCGAACAGGGAGCCTTGTTCACGTTGACGCACCACGAGGTGAGTGGTGCTGCTAGGGCTTTCGGCTTCGGCCAAGGCGTCGTCCAGGGTGGCCAGCAGCGGACCTCGTTGGTCTTGGGGGTGGTAGGCAACTACGGCGGTGGCCAGGCTTGGGGCGGCCGTATCATGATGTGCCGTGACCTGTACCAGGGCTTCTCCCAGGCGAGGCAGCAGTGCATGAGGCTGCTCTTCCATGGGCAGCATCAGCAGAAAGTCACTGCCGTTGAGTCGGCCCACCAGAGGCTCCTCGGAGGCCGTGTCCAGTGCGGCCAACTGCTGGGTGAGCTGCTTGAGCAGGGCATCGGTGGCTTGGTGGCCAAGCTGCTCGTTCAACTGCTCCAGAGCGCGCACACGCACCATGACCAGCAGCCCCGTGGCACGGGCGTCTTCACTCTCCAGCAGAGCGCCCAGCTTGCCCAGCATCACATCGCGGTTCAAGGCGCCGGTCACACGGTCGTGCTGCAGGTGACGGCGCAGCTCGTCCAGCTTTTGCCCTTCGTGGCTGAGCATCTGGCGCACGTTGGCCGACAGCACGTTCATGGCCTGGGCCACTTCGCGCAGCTCCAGCGTGCGGGGCTCCTTGATGGTGGTGAAGCGGCGCGCACTGATGTCTTTGGCCTGGGCCACTACCCGCACCAGCGGGTGTTTGATGCCTCGTACCATCACCGTGGCCAGGGTCAGGCTGATCGCCCCCGCCAGCAGGAACCACCCCGCCAGCTCCAGCATGCTGCGCCATAGCGAGGCGTAGGCAAAACTGTGCTGGCTCTCCAGCTCCAGCGTGCCAAACTGTCGCCAGCCATCCTGAATGGTGGCGGTGCCCACGGGCACATCGAACTGCACCAGGCTACGAAACCAGCCGGGCACGTCACCGCTGTACTCACCGGCACGGCGCTCCACCAGCACGTCGCCTTCGGCATCACGCAGCACTATAGAACGGTAGTAACCGGTATCGAACTGGGCTGCAATCAGCAATTCGAGGATCACCAGTTCCTTGTCCAGTTGGCTCATGGAAAGCGCCAGCGCCGTGGCGTTGTCCTCGTTCTTGATGCGAACTTCCTGCTCGATGTAGTCGCGGCTGCTGGTGATGCTGATGGCCAGGCTGCCGACGAACGACAGCAGCAACAGCACGATAATGGCCAGCCAAAGCTGCTTGATCAGCGACATGTGCCTGTTCCTCTTAAATGAATCCTTGTGATTGCATGCGCTCGATGACGCTGCGCCAGCGAGATAGCCGCGCCAGTGGGTCGGCACGAGACTCGGAGCCTCCGCCTGCCCATAAACCACTGCTATTGAAACTGAAGACGGGGTCCAGGTCGTTACGCTGGGAGGCGGGCGTGATGGAAGGCATCAAGTTATCCAGCACCAGCGGTTCGGCATTAGGCGTCGAATAGTAGCCCAGTACCATGTGTGCCTGGGTAATCTGACTGCGCCCGATACGTGCACGGACATAAATCATGCGCAGACGATCACCTGGCACCCCGAGCTGCTTTAACGTGATGTATTTGGCAATCGAATAATCTTCACAGTCACCCTGACCCTTGCCCATGGCCTCCAGAGGCGTGGCCCAAAAATCTTCCTGGCCCCACGCCTGGATATCATCCACCCAGCGAATGCGCCGGTTGAAGAAGTCATTCACGTCGCGCAGTTGCGTTTGAATATCCTGGCCCTGCAGGCGGTTGAGCAGGCTGAACCACTCTTCCAGCACGTCCATTCCGCTTTGGCCGTAAAGCCGTTGCATGGATTGACGCAGCTGCTGAGGGTTGAAGGCGGCCGCAGGAGAGGGCTGAAACCCCAGCCCAACACCCAGCAACAAGGTACCTGTGACGGTCAAGAACCGCCGACGTGTCAGGCCATGAGGAGGAGGGGAGGAGTGCAGGGACATGGGCGCCATGAGCGTTGAGCAAATAGAGCTTAAGATTACTCGCTGGCATGCAAAAGTGCTATCCCTGCTGGTCACAAAGCATCAACGTTTTGTTACCGAGCGGCCTGGTGCGATGCCTCCAACATAGGCTCCAGTTCGGGCCAAACGTTGTCCAGAATGATAGGCTGAGCCTCTGCCGTGGGATGAATGCCATCGCTTTGCATCAACTGGGTATTGAGCGCCACATCTTCCAGCAGGAAGGGCACCAGTGAAAGCGCGTACTCATCCGCCAGCGAGTGGAACACGCCGGTAAAGGCATCGCGATATGCCTGCCCGTAGTTGGGCGGAATATCGATGCCCAGCAGCAGTACCTCGGCATCGGCCTGCTGGCTCTGTTCGATCATGCTGGCCAGGTTGGCGCGCATCTGGGCGGGGGGCAGGCCGCGCAGGCCATCGTTGCCGCCCAGCTCCAGCAGAACGATATCCGGCTGACGCTGTCGGAGAATATCGGCGAATCGTTGAGCACCGCCAGCGGTGGTTTCACCGCTGATGCTGGCATTGACCACCTCGGCCTCGCCCTCCAGACGCTGGGCGAGCAGCGCCACCCAGCCTTGCTCTTCTTCGATACCATAGGCAGCGCTCAAGCTATCGCCCATCACCAGCAGTGTGGGCAATGAGTGGGCACTGTCGTCATCATGGCCGTCATCGGCGTGCGCTGGAAGTACGCTCAAGCAGGCCGCCAGCGTAATGGCCGCCAGCATCACGAAGTTTGAGAAAGCCGATTTTGCAAAAGCTGTGTTGAAGAAGCCAGTTTTCAAGAGTGTCGTGTGCATCGCCTGCTGTATAGGTACCATTCGTTGTCGAACCGTTATTAAAGGGAATTCACGCTTCATGTCCTACTCCTCTGACCCTACTTCCAAAGTGCCCAGCGATGCTGCCAACGCGCATCCGCCCATCACCGACACGCTAACGTCAGATAAGGTTCCCCCGGCCATGGCGCCCAACGTGGTGCTACATGCCCATCAGTTGGCAAAACGCGTCGCCAGTGGCGAGCGCTCGCTGACCATTCTGGACAACCTCGATCTCAGCGTGGCCGCCGGGGAAAGCGTTGCCATTCTGGGCAAGAGTGGGGCCGGTAAGTCTACCCTGCTGGGGCTACTGGCGGGGCTGGACACGCCCAGCGACGGTGAGCTGACGCTATTTGGTCACCCGTTGAGCCAGCTGGATGAGGATGGCCGTGCCGCGCTCAGGGCCGGACGAGTAGGCTTCGTGTTTCAAAATTTCCAACTGCTGCCCACGCTCAGCGCCTTCGAAAACGTGCTGCTGCCACTGGAGCTGTCGCCACGGGCAGGGGAAACCGCTGCCGCCCAGCAATGGCTGGAACGTGTGGGGCTAGGGGAGCGCACCTCGCATCTGCCCAAACAGCTCTCTGGGGGCGAGCAGCAGCGCGTGGCGATTGCCCGTGCCTTCGTCACCGACCCGGAGCTGGTGTTCGCCGACGAACCCACCGGCAACCTCGACCCGGATACCGGCGCACAAATCATCGACCTGCTGTTCACGCTGAACCAGCAGGCGGGCACCACGCTGATCCTGGTGACCCACGACCACGCATTGGCGCGCCGTTGCGACCGCTGCCTGCGGCTCACCAATGGCCAGTTGACGCCTTTCGTTCCCGCTCCGGCCACCAGCGAGGAAGGCAATGAGTGACATCAACTGGCGGCTGGCCGCCCGTAGTTTAAAACGTGACTTGCGCGCGTCAGATGTCCGGGCGCTGTTCGTGGCGCTGATGTTGGCGGTGGCGGCATCTACCATGATCGCCTTTTTCCTGGACCGTCTGGAGCGTGGCCTGGAGCGCCAGGCCAGCCAGATACTGGGCGGCGATCTGGTGCTGGAACAGCGCGAGCCCTTCGATGAGCGCCTGCGTACCGAACTCGAAGCGGCGGGCTTTACCCTGAGCGATCAGGTAGACCTGGTGTCGATGATTAGTCGCGGTGAGCGCTTTCAACCGGCCAGCCTCAAGGCCGTCGATGATATCTACCCGCATTATGGCGTCAACCTGGTCGATCTGGGCAACGGCGTCGAACGCCTGGCCTCCGGGCCTGCCGCCGGTGAAGCCTGGGTCGACCCGCGCCTGGCGGAGCTGATCGAGATCCAGATTGGTGATCAGGTACAGGTAGGCCAAACCGAGCTGACCATCACCGGCATCATCGAGCGTGAAGCCGACCAGTCCGCAGGGTTTGGCAACTTCAACCCCCGGCTGATGCTCAATACCGCCGACCTTGATGCCACCGGGCTGGTGCAGCCTGGCTCCCGGGTCGAGTTCGAGCTGCTGGCCGCCGGGCCGCCTGCTGCTCTGGAGCAAGTGCAAGGCTTGCTGGCGGAATTACGCCGGGAGGGCGTGGACGTGCGTGATGTCCGCGTCGACCGACCGCAGCTGGGCAATGCACTGCAGCGCGCGGAGAGCTACCTGGGGCTGGCAGGGCTGGCAGCGGTGCTGTTGGCCGGGGTCGCGGTGGCCATGTCGACCCGTCGCTATGTCGAGCGCCACCTGGACACCGCCGCGCTGCTGCGCTGCTTCGGCGCTAGCCAGCAACAGCTGGTCGTGCTGTTCAGCCTGCAACTGGTGGGGTTGGCGTTGATAGCCTCGCTGCTGGGGGCCATTCTCGGGCTGTTAGGCCAGGCACTGCTGCTGTGGTTATTGAGCAGCTTCCTGCCCATGACGCTGCCTGCCCCCGGCATCATGCCGCTATGGCTGGGCATCTTTACCGCGCTGGCGGTGCTGGTGGGCTTTGCCGGCCCTACCTTGCTGCGCATCAAGCAGGTGAGCGCGCTGAAAGTGCTGCGCCGTGAGCTGGACCCGCTGCCGCCTGCCGCCTGGCTGGTGGTGGGCGTGGCCAGCCAGGTGTTTGGTGGCCTGCTGTGGCTCTACTCGGGCAGCTTCTCGCTGGCCCTGGCGCTGCTGCTGGGCGGTTCGCTGTTGCTGGCACTGTTGTGGGGCGTCAGTGCCTTGCTGTTGAACGGCTTGCTCAAGGCAGTGCAGCGCCTCTCCGGTGCCAGTGAATGGGGCCAGGCCCTGCGCCTGGGAGGGCGGCAGTTGGCCCGGCGCAAACAGGCCGGGTTGGGGCAACTGCTGGCCTTTTCGGTGACGTTTTTCGCCATGGCCATGATCGTGCTGGTACGTGGTGATCTGCTGACCACCTGGCAAGACCAGCTGCCGGACACCACGCCCAACTACTTTGCTATCAATATCCAGCCCAGCGAACGCGAGGCCTTCGAGCAGGCCGTGGCCCCGCGCGTCGAGACCCAAAGCACGCTCTACCCCATGGTGCGCGGGCGCATCAGTGCCATCAACGGGCAAGCCCCTCGGGATGCCGTGCCACCCGATGCCCGGGGCGACAACTCCTTGCGCCGGGAGCTGAATCTCACCTGGCAAGCCACGCTGCCGGAAGGCAATCGCGTGGTGGCCGGGCAGTGGTTTCGCACGCCCAGCGAACCCCAGGGCTGGATGAGTGAAGTCGAAGCCACTGCCTCGGTGGTGGCCAGCACCGTGCCCATTTCGGTGGAAGAGGGGCTGGCAGCCCGCCTGGGGCTAGGCGTGGGCGATGAAATGACCTTCACCGTGGGGGGCGATACCATCACCACCCGCATCGACAGTTTGCGCAGCCTGAACTGGGATAGCTTCAACCCCAACTTCTTCGTGATCTTTCCGCCGGGTGTGCTGGAGTCCTTTGGGCATAGCTTCATCACCGCCTTCCACTTGCCAGACGCGGAGCAGGGCCTGGTACGCCAGCTGGTCAGCGACTTCCCCGGCGTCTCGTTGCTCAACGTCGATGCCATTCTGGGCCAGGTGCGGGACGTACTCACCCAGGTAACGCGGGCCGTCGAGCTGGTGCTGGCCCTGGTGCTGTTGGCAGGGGTGAGCGTGTTGTATGCCGCCCTCACGGCCAGCCGACCGGTACGCGCCCATGAAAGCGGCCTGCTGCGGGTGTTCGGGGCGGGTAATCGGATGATCTCCCGCGTGCAAGGAGCCGAGTACGCCCTGCTGGGCTTTGCCAGCGGGCTGCTGGGCGCCGTGCTGGCCGAACTGGCCACCGCCGCGCTCTACCTCTACTGGCTCGACCTCACCCCGCGCCTGCATTGGGGCCTATGGCTAGTGCTGCCCCTAGGCGGCGCGCTGCTGATCGGCATTATTGGTCATCTGCTCTCTTACCAACTGCGCCGCCAAGCCCCCGCCGCCAGCCTGGGGCTGTTAGGCGAAGCGTAAGTAACGAAAGAGTGGCTGCCCAGGCAGCCACTCAAGCCCACTTGAGAGAGGCCCATCCATTGGCTTATAGCCAGAGCAGCCACCCAAGCTATCCTGTGGGAGGCCAATTTATTGGGCGACTGCCTGGGCAGGCACCCATATCAAGCTGGGTACTGGAATCATCGCGAGCTAAAGCTCCCTCCCACAAGAGTCTCCCAGCCACAAGAGTCTCCCAGCCACAAGAGTCTCCCAGCCACAAGAAGCTTCCAGCCACAGCTGGGCTTATTGTCTATACCAGAGCAGCCACCCAAACCAACTTGTGGGAGGCCAGTTCATTGGCTTATAGCCAGAGTAGCCACTCAAACTATCCTGTGGGAGGCCAATTTTATTGGGCGATTGCTTGGGCAGGCACCCATATCAAGCTGGGTGCTGGAATCATCGCGAGCTAAAGCTCCCTCCCACGAGAGGCTCCCAGCCACAGTGGGGTTATTGGCTATAGCCAGTGCAGCCACCCAAACTATCCTGTGGGAGGCCAATTTTATTGGGCGATTGCTTGGGCAGGCACCCATATCAAGCTGGGTGCTGGAATCATCGCGAGCTAAAGCTCCCTCCCACGAGAGGCTCCCAGCCACAGTGGGGTTATTGGCTATAGCCAGTGCAGCCACCCAAGCTATCCTGTGGGAGGCCAATTTCATTGGGCGACTGCCTGGGCAGGCACCCGTGCTTGAATCGTCGCGAGCTAAAGCTCCCTCCCTCGAGAGGCTCCCAGCCACAAGAAGCTTCCAGCCTCACCTGCGCTTTCTGTCACCGATCAATCGATTAACGAAAATATGCTAGTTTAAATAAAGTTAATCACATAAAGGGAGAGTGACCACATGAGTAGAAGTTATCAGCTGCGACGTGGCAGGCTCTCAATCCCCAACAGTTACTACCTGGTGACCATCACCACTCAGCGTCGGCAACCTGTCTTTTCCACTTTTTCCCGGGCCCGTCATGCGGCTCGACACTTCTATCATCCACGTGTGGCAGCGCTTGCCACTACTTACGCCTATGTCGTCATGCCAGACCACATCCATTGGCTTTTTCAATTAAATGAACAGCTATCGGAGGCCGTAAGACGCTACAAGACCTATGTGTCTTTGGATATTGGACAGAGCGTTTGGCAGGACGGCTTTCATGATCGAATGATTAGAGATGAAACTGCCCTAAAAGCAGCTGCCAGATATATTGTCGCCAATCCATTGCGTGCCAATTTGGTCGACGATATCAAATCCTATAGCTACTGGAATGCTATATGGTTGTAACTGGGTAGAGCAGCAGCCCAAACCAACCTGTGGGAGGCCAATTTTATTGGGCGGCGATTACCTGGGCAGGCACCTAGGCTATCCTGTGGGAGGCCAATTTCATTGGGCGACTGCTTGGGCAGGCACCTGTGCTTGAATCGTCGCGAGCTAAAGCTCCCTCCCACAAGAGTCTCCCTCCCACAAAAAGCTCCCAGCCACAAGAAGCTCCCAGCCACAGCTGGGCTTATTGGCTAATTCATTGGCTATACCAGAGCAGCCACCCAAACCAACTTATGGGAGGCCAGTTCATTGGCTTATAGCCAGAGTAGCCACCCAAGCTATCCTGTGGGAGGCCAATTTATTGGGCGATTGCCTGGGCAGGCACCTGTGCTTGAATCGTCGCGAGCTAAAGCTCCCTCCCACAAGAGTCTCCCAGCCACAAGAAGCTCCCAGCCACAGCTGGGCTTATTGGCTAATTCATTGGCTATACCAGAGCAGCCACCCAAACCAACTTATGGGAGGCCAGTTCATTGGCTTATAGCCAGAGTAGCCACCCAAGCTATCTTGTGGGAGGCCAATTTCATTGGGCGACTGCCTAGGCAGGCACCTAGGCTATCTTGTGGGAGGCCAATTTATTGGGCGATTGCCTAGGCAGGCACCCGTGCTTGGATCATCGCGAGCTAAAGCCCCTCCCACGAGAGGCTCCCAGCCACAAGAAGTTCCCAGCCACAAGAGGCTTCCACCCACAGCAGGACTTCTTGACCTGTGGGAAGCCAATTTATGGTGCGACCGTTTGAGTAGGCTCAATCTTCGCTTTTCACCAGGTAGGCTTCGTGTATGCTACGCGCCTCTTCATTGGAGTTCGCGGCATGTGGTCGTTTAACGTCTCTCATTTCTTATCTCCGTTTTCCATGTCAGCGCGTGCTATGCCGCTTTGTGTAAGCCTTTTCGCCTTATTGCTGAGTGCCGGTGGTGCCCATGCGTCTGTGGCACGTTTGGAGGCAGACCTGCAAACCCGCTGGGGGAGCGGCGAACAGCTCATCGAGATTGGAGAGCTTCACGAACAGGGCCAGCGCGTGGTGGCCGAACACATCGTGATTCGCTTGGCGCAAGGCGATGTGGTGACCATTGAGGCTTACCAAGTGCAGGGCGATTACGACCAACCCGATAGCGTCTCCTTTTACGGCATACATATCATTGAGCCTGACGTCCGTGACCCGGTCTTGAGCCTGTCTGAAATGACGCTGGCCCGCCCGGGGGCTGCCGTGCCCCTGTTGTCCAGCGTGCTTGCCCATGACGCTCCGCTTCACGGTTTACAGCTGCGTGAGCTGTCTGTCTGGCTGGACGGCACCCTGGCCAAGCAGTGGACGGAAGAGTGGGGCAACGACGCGGCGCTGACGGGCTCCCTCACCTTGCAAGCGTTGGTGCTGGAAGAGATGAGCGACGCTGCCCTTGGGCGCTTTGAGCTTCAGGGGCTGAAGGCCGAATTCAATGATCTGGCGTCCGGCTTTAGCGCTTCGCTGGGGCTGGATGAGCTGAGTATACGTGGGCTGGAAGGGCTCGATCGTCCAGGGCAGGAGCAGCTGGCGTGGGCCGAAGTGAACGGCTTCAGCCTGACCGGTGACCGCTGGAGCGTGCTGCTGGAGCGTGCCTGGGCCAGCGGCAACCTCTATGTCAGCGATATGGGCTTTCAGGGTGCCGCGCTGGATATGGGGGCGTTGATTGGCCTGGCACCACCGCAAGAGCGCCGGGATCTACAGGCCGTGAATAACGTGCTGACCGGTGGCAGCGGGCGCCTGAATGCCGCAGGGCGTAGCGTCTCCGAGTGGCATGAGGATACTCAACCGCCGCAGCTGAAGGCGGAAGGTTTTTTACAGCTCAGCGAGGCGGGGGAGGTGAGCTATCAGATGGCGCTTCCCGTAACGCTACCTGGGCGTGCCACCATCGAACAGGCCATGCAACACCCAGCCCTGTTCGAAACGGCCAGGCTTCACGGCGGTAATGTCACCCTGGCCTACAAGGATGCTGGCCTGCTGCCGCGCCTCGCCACCGAACTCGCCACCCAGGAGGGGATCAGCACCTCGCAAATGGTGGCGCAAGGCTGGGCTCAGGCTCGCCAGTTCGAAAGGCTGGCAGGCCCGCAGGTCGCCAAGCTGATGGTAGCTCTGGTCGATATCATGGGGGGGCACGCCCAATCCTTGACCACGCACATCGCGCTGCCGGACCCCTTTACCCTCGAACAATTCATGATGGACCCGCTGGGCAGCAGTCAGCGCCTACGCGTCACTTTCGAATTGAAATAGCGCGGTTGTCCAGTTGGTCAGCCTGTAAAGGCTACCGCCAACATGAAACATGCTCATGTAACACCTGATACGGATGCGATGAAAGTCGCGTCCGAGTGGGTTATCATGGCTCCCTCGCTTCTCCATGATGACCGTTTCGTTACGAGGTTCCCGCCGATGTTCAGCCGCGACATGACAATTGCCGGATTCGATGATGTGCTGTTTGATGCCATGCAGAAAGAAGTGGCACGCCAGGAAGCCCACATCGAGCTGATTGCTTCCGAAAACTACGCCAGCCCGCGGGTACTGGAAGCACAAGGCAGCCAGCTGACCAATAAATACGCTGAAGGCTACCCCGGCAAGCGCTACTACGGCGGCTGTGAGTTTGTCGATATCGCCGAGAACCTGGCCATCGATTACGCCAAGGAGCTGTTTGGCGCCACCTACGTCAACGTGCAGCCGCACTCCGGCTCCCAGGCGAACAGCGCCGTGTTCCAGGCGCTGGTCAGCCCCGGCGACACCATCCTCGGCATGAGCCTGGATGCGGGCGGTCACCTGACCCACGGTGCCAAGCCCAACTTCTCTGGCAAGCACTACAACGCCATCCAGTACGGTCTCGATGAGCAGGGCCTGATCGATTACGCTCAAGTGGCCCAACTGGCCCGTGAGCACCAGCCGAAAATGATCATTGCGGGCTTCTCGGCCTACTCCCAGATTGTCGATTGGGCCAAGTTCCGCGAAATCGCCGACGAAGTAGGGGCTTACCTGCTGGTCGATATGGCCCACGTGTCGGGTCTGGTGGCGGCCGGTGTCTACCCCAGCCCGCTGCCCCACGCTCACGTGGTCACCTCCACCACCCACAAGACCCTGCGTGGCCCCCGTAGCGGCGTGATCCTCTCGGCGGAAAACAACCCCGAGATCGAGAAAAAGCTCCAGTCTGCCGTGTTCCCCGGCGGCCAGGGCGGCCCGCTGATGCACGTCATCGCGGCCAAGGCGATCTGCTTCAAGGAAGCCATGGCGCCCGAGTTCAAGACCTACCAGCAGCAGGTCGTCAAGAACGCACAGGCCATGGCAACCGTGTTCATCGAGCGTGGCTACGACATCGTCTCGGGCGGTACCGAAGATCACCTGTTCCTGCTTTCTCTGATCAAGCAAGGCGTGACCGGCAAGGATGCGGATGCTGCCCTGGGCCGCGCCCACATCACCGTCAACAAGAACGCCGTGCCCAACGACCCGCAAAGCCCGTTCGTCACCTCTGGCCTGCGCATCGGCACTCCGGCAGTGACCACCCGAGGTTTCGGCGAGCAAGAGTGTACCCAACTGGCAGGCTGGATCTGCGATATCCTCGATGTGCTGGCCAAGGGGGAAGACACCAGCGGCATCGAAGCCCAGGTGTTGGATAAAGTGGCAGAGGTGTGTGGCCGCTTCCCGGTTTACAAGTAAGCGCTTCTGTCTTCAGTAAGTAAAAACGCTAGCCTTAGGCTAGCGTTTTTTTTGGTAGGTCGCGTTTCCCAGGTCAATCGGCAGAGCGGTCCTGAGCATCACGTGCAGGCTCTGGTCTCACGACGCTGACGGTGCGCTGCTCCTTGGTCCATTTTCCCGCTGTTTTGTCGATATACTGAAAATGCTCGTTGGTGAAGCTGCCCTGGTTACAGGCATGCCGATAGGAGACGGTGGGCACGGCCTGTTGATCGAGTAGTTCGATGAACACCCCCGGCCCGGTCAGCTCGAAGACGTTGGTCAGGGAGCTGTCCTGAATGTTGTGCTGCACTCGTTCGATCAGCCTCAACAGGTTCGGATTGCCGGGGCGGCTGGCAATGAAATAGTTGCTGAGCTCACCACGGCGGGTGGTGATGTAAAGCTCCTCATGCTTGCCTAACGTGTTGGCCAAGGGCCAGATCGCGTGGGCATCGATATCCAGATACACGCCACCGTGTTGGTAGAGCACCAGCAGCCTCCAGAAATCGGCCTGGGCGGCACCGATTTGCAGGCGATCATATTGCTGATTGATCTCTGCGGGGTAGTGGTCGGCAATGAACGCTTTTCTGGCCTCGGTAATCATGAACCGATATTCGAAGCGCGGGGCCATCAAGCGGTTGAACAGGTAGTTCAGGTAGACAGGGAGCGTGACCTTATTGGTGAAGTTGGTTTGCCAGATGATCCTGGGGATGGGCGTTGGCTCTTTGGGCTTCAGCCAAGGGGCCGCTTGTTCCGGTAGCGTAAAGCGTTTTTTGGGGAACAGGGCATGAAAGCCATAGCTCAACAGCTTGGTGATGTTGGCCACTAGCTTGATGACTCTGCTGGTCGCCACGATATGCGGCTTGCGAGGTTTCGGTTGAGACGGCATCGGTTCTCTTTGCTCATTTCAATGAAAAGCCTGGGGAGTAAGCTCCTCAGGCTTTTCGACAATATTGAATGTTGCGGGGACGTTTACCCGATCATCACCAGCCGCCTTGGCCTTCCAGCAGGCTGCGGATGTTGTTATCGAGGGGGAGACGGAAGTCTGCACTGCCCAGCACCATGGCATCACCCGCACGCACTACCCGTGCACTCACATACAAGGAGTCCTGACCCTGGGCATAGGTTCCCATGAGAATGGAGCGAGCATTGTGCTGAGCGCTCAGGCGTTGCACTTGTCTGGAGAGAATCAATTCCCCCACATTCTCTTCGATGAACATGCTATCGCGCATCTTGACTTCCCGCACCTGCATGCCTTGCTGAGCGAGAGCCGAAGCCATGATCTCCGAGCTGATACGCCCAAACGTGGAGGACTGGCTCAAGTTGTCGATGCTAACAAAAGTCGCGGCAATCATGGGGCTATAGCGTGTAAGGTCGGGGTTGCTTGCCATCATTTGCTGAGCAGCTTGATGGGCAAGCTCGGAAAGATCCGGTTTGGGTGCTTCCTGCTGGTTGTTATTGCCCAGGGAGGCGCAGCCGGCCAGCACCAACAGCGCAAGGCTCGCAGCAGCCATGTGAATCGAGCGTCGATAAGAAGCAGAGAGCACCGTCATAAGAGTCAACAGCATAAGTTTACCAGGTGTCGGTGATGGAAATGACCGGCGTTGTGGGGGCCTGTGGCACTCTATGGGGTGCATATTGGCGCCGATCACCGGCATTAATGTAATAGATATTGGACGAAGAGTAGAGGATTTGATCCTGTTCCACGATCTGTGTGGTGACGATGATCTCTTCGTTGCTGGTGGGTGTCCAACTACCCCCGACAGAGTCGGCGAGGATGCCGGCCGGGATTAGTGCCAGCCCAGGCTCACTCCAGTGGCGGATGGGAAAGCTGGCGACGGCAATGCCGGTTGCCAGCGCCGTGTAAGCACCAAAAGGCGGACGCGTATAGCCACGGTCACGATGCTGAACGACTTCCACATCGATCTGAACCGTTGCTCCGTTGGCACGGGGCTGGGTAGTGACGCTGCCACCGCGTGACACCAGCTCGCTGGTCAGCAGGGTTCTGAAGCCTCGTTCGAACTCTCCGCCACTGTAATAGCTGCCGTACTGCGCATGCTCGGGTGCCAGCACGTGCAGGTCCCGAAATCGCACGCGCTCGCTGGCCAGAATGCCCGCGGCTTCGTGGCGGGCAAGAACTTCCCAATGCTGGGCGGCCTGCATGCGCTGCTGCTCACTGTAAGGGTAGGTGGTAGCAATCGGCGTTTGTGATGTGTTGGCGTAAAAACAGCCGCTTAGCATCAAGCTAACCGCGCCAAGCCCGAGTGGGGCAAGATAGCGGCGAGTGAGAGACAGCAAAGGACGAATGCGCACCGGGTAGTTCCTTATCGCTAGTAAACGGCTTTTTGACAGGGCTTTTTGATAGACTAGTTTGCCATGCTCATAGTAGATCGGCCACGAGGTTTAAAACTTGAATGAGTAACCCCCATGCTTGAGGACCACCGTAGCGGCCCTCGTCACGATTCGTTGCTGTCATCTTACCCGGAAGACGATAGCAATAATGGCTGGATGATCAGTTACATCGACATCATGACGCTACTGGTGGCGCTGTTCGTGATCATCATTGCGGCGGCCGGGGTGACCGGCCCCGGTTGGAGCCCTGAAGCAGATGACACCGACGTCAGCGAAAGCAGTGTGCCTGCTCTTGAAGTGCCGCTGCCTGCATTGTTGGATGAACGACGCCAAAAGCGCAACATCGCTTACCTGAATGAGCCCGGCACGCTTAGCCCGATGGCCATCAGCGCGGCCTTGGGGGTGGCGGGCCTGCCTTCGCCCGTCATGCCTGTCCTTCCGCTGACTGAAGTGCCTCCCTTGCTGGCTCGCGCGCCCATCGAAAGCGACACATCGCCCGTCGCGCCGCTGCTGGAGCGCTACTTGCCTGCCTTGCCAACGCCGCTGCTCGTCGATGAGACGCAGCGCCTGGGCCAGCCGCTGGCCAGTTACATGGTACTGCTGACCGACCGGCCGCCTGTCAACGTGCAACAGATCGACGATGAGGCCATCAGCAGCGCTTTGGCGCTAGATGAGCAGCTGTCCGAACGCGTCGAAACATCGCTTTATTTGCCGAACCTGGAAGGCGTCGAGGTCTCCAGGGTAGCGGAAGGTATCAGCCTGCGGGTGCAGGATCAGCTGCTGTTTCCCTCTGCCGCGGCGGGGTTGTCGGAAGGCGGTACATCGCTGGTGGGCAGCCTGCTGGAAACCATCCAGCGCTATGACGGCGAAGTATGGGTCGAAGGGCACTCGGACAGTCAGCCGATCAATACCCCTGAGTTCTCGTCCAACTGGGCGCTTTCCAGCGCACGGGCCATTGCCATCGTTGAAGCACTGGAGGCCGCAGGTGTCGAGCCAGAGCGGCTGCGCGCCGTCGGGTTTGCCGATACCCGCCCGCTGGAGGATAACAGCAGCGCCGAAGGGCGCGCCCGCAACCGCCGTGTCGAAGTGGTGATTCACGTGGAGTAGGCACTCACGCGCTGGCTTGGGGCAGCTCACTGTTGTAGGGGGGCTTCAGCCCGCGATGATTGCAGCATCTGGCTTGATATGGGTGGCTACTCAGGCAGTCGCCCAATGAAATTGGCCTCCCACAGGCAGGCTTGAGTAGCTGCTTTGGCTATAAGCCAATGAATGGGCCTCCCACTGTTCAAGAAGCCCTGCTGTTAGTGGGAGCTTTTTGTGGGAGGGAGCTTTAGCTCGCGATGATTCAAGCACAGGTGCCTGCCCAGGCAGTCGCCCAATGAAATTGGCCTCCCACAGGATAGCCTGGGTGACTGCTCTGGCTATAAGCCAAAGAACGGGCCTCCCACAGGTAGGCTTGGGACTGCTTTGCTTTGCTGAACAAAAAAAGCCCGCCAGGGGGGTGGCGGGCATCAAAGGGCTTGGCTCACTGCAGCCCACTGACATCAGGTGAGGGGGTGTACGAGACAGTCAGTGGGTACAATTCGAGTATAGCTATTCTGGAATGTTTGCCAAGGGTTTGTGCAAATTTTTTGCTTTTTTTATGCTCGGTGTTTTAATTAGATAAATCTTGTACAACAATCCCGCGCTATTTCTCCGTCTTCTGTACCTCTTTTTCATGCTCTGTTTTGGTGCATTATGGGTTGCCCTATTTTGGTGCTTGCTCTGGCATCGCTTAGATCGTGTTTTAATCTTTTGATTTTATTTAATTAAAGCATCTTGGCATGCATTCTGCTTTGGTGGTTGTCTACCTTGGGTATTGATCTCAAAAGATGGCTACGTTGGGCTTTTGGGTGACCTGATTTCAGTTTGCAGAAGGTGCTGCCATGACCGAGTTCGCTAGTCCTGAACTACTTGATCCCGCGTTACAGCCGCGTTTGGTGGTCACTGATCTCGACGGTTCCTTGCTGGACCACCATAGCTATGATTTTTCGCCTGCCGCTCCCTGGCTTGCTCGTCTCAAGCAGCTGGGTGTCCCGGTGATTCCCGTGACCAGCAAAACTCGGGCAGAACTACTGCCGCTGCGTGAAGCCCTGGGGCTGACGGCGACGCCCTTCATTGCCGAAAACGGTGCCGTGATTGGCCTGCCGCCAGGCTGGTGCCATGCCAGCCTTGATCGGCCGGGTAGTGGGCCAGACGGCGTGGTCATCAAGCACACGGGGGTTGATATCCGCTTTATCCGTGCGCGGTTGGCCATCTGGAAGCAGCGCCTCAACCTGCGGTTTACGCCCATGGGAGAGATGGAGGTGGCGGAAGTCATCGCCAGAACCGGCCTGGACGAGCCTCGGGCCAAGGCGGCCAAACGGCGTGAGGGCAGCGAGCCGCTGATCTGGGAAGACGACGAGCGTGCCCTGGAGACCCTGCGCGAGGCGCTGGAGGGCGATGGTTTGACCATGACCCAGGGCGGGCGTTTTTGGCACGTCATGGCGCAGGCATCAGGCAAGGGGAGTGCGGTGACCTGGTTGATCCAGCGCTTTGCGGCGCTGCGCGGGCGCCAGCCGCTGGCGCTGGGGCTCGGCGATGGCCCCAACGACGTTACCATGCTGGAAGCCGTGGACCAGGCCGTGGTGATCAAGGGCTGCCATGACCTGATAGTGGCACCGCACAACCGGGCGTTGTATCGCACCCAGGCAACCGGGCCAGCCGGATGGGCCGAGGGGGTGGCTCACTGGTGGGGGCGAGACGACCGCCGATTAGCGGCGGACTCCCACCAGCAAGCGGCCACGGCTTAACCCAACGAGGAAGTGCCCATGAGTGATTTTCATCAGAATGGCGTCATCACCGATTTTCATAACCTGACCCGTCGCCCCGTGGAAGAGCTCGAGCGGGAGCTGTGCCAATTTGCCAAGCGCCGCCCCATGGGGCTGATTCTACCGTCGCTGTTTTCCGAGCTGGAAGGGCCTGCACTCTCGGCCATTGTGGACGAGCTGGCCAAAGTGCCGTATCTCAACGAAATCGTGATTGGACTGGACCGGGCCGATCGCGAACAATTTCTTTATGCCCGCGAGTTTTTCTCACGCTTGCCGCAGCACACCCGCATTCTATGGAACGATGGACCCCGGCTGCGTGAGCTGGATGCCGAGCTTGAACACCACGGGCTGGGAGCGTTGGAACCTGGCAAGGGGCGCAATGTGTGGTATTGCGCGGGCTATGTGCTGGCCTCCGGGCGCTCGACCGTGGTTGGGCTGCACGACTGCGACATTCTTACCTATGACCGTAGCCTGCTGGCGCGCTTGATGTACCCGGTGGCGCACCCACGCTTCAACTACAGCTTCTGCAAGGGGTACTACCCGCGCATCGCCGAAGGCAAGCTGAATGGCCGGGTGTCTCGCTTGATGGTAACGCCCCTGCTGCGAGCGCTGAAGACCGTGTGCGGCCCGCTACCGTATCTGGATTACCTGGACAGTTTCCGCTACCCGCTGTCGGGGGAGTTTGCCATGCGCAGCGACGTGCTGGAGGGCATTCGCATTCCTGCCGATTGGGGGCTGGAAATTGGCGTGCTCTCGGAGCTACAGCGCAACTACTCGCATCGCCAGCTGTGCCAGGTAGATATTGCCGATGCCTACGACCACAAGCACCAGCCAGTGAGCGAAGAGGATGCCAGCGGTGGCTTGAACCGCATGAGCCTGGATATTGCCAAGGCACTTTATCGCAAGCTGGCCACGCAAGGCGTCAGTTTTAGCAGCGAAGATTTCCGTACCTTGAAAGCCACCTACTATCGGTTGGCGCTGGACTTGATCGAGGCCTATGACCACGACGCCACCATGAATGGCCTGAGTCTGGACCGCCACTGCGAAGAGCAGGCGGTAGAGCTGTTTGCCAGCAACCTGCTGGAAGCTGGCAACCTGTTTCTGGACAACCCGCGTGAGCGTCCGTTCATTCCTAGCTGGAACCGGGTGCAGGCCGCTGTACCTGACCTGCTGACCCGGATGCACGAAGCGGTCGCGCTGGATAACCAGGGGGATGTGTAGGCCATGACGGCCTACGTTTGACGCCTAGAAATCGTCGCTGTGCGCCTGTGTGCTGGAAGGCGCCAGTGACAACGCCTTGGCTTGATGCCGTGACGCATTGAGCTTGAAGTTGCTGACCATCTGACGCAGCTGGGTGCTCAAATGCGCCAATTGCTGGGTAGCGTGGTTGCTCTGCTGCACCAGTCCGGCATTTTGCTGGGTCATCTGGTCCATCTGTGTCACGGCCTGGTTGACCTGCTCGATGCCGCTACTTTGTTCGATGGTGGCCGCAGAGATCTCCTGAACCAGCGTGCTGAGCTGTTGGATATCGCCTACCATGCCATTGATCACTTCGCCGGTGCTGCGCACTCGGCGGCTGCCTTCCACCACCTGGGCATCGGCATTTTCGATCAGCCCCTTGATCTCCTGAGCGGCAGAAGCGGAGCGGCTGGCCAGTTGGCGAACCTCATTGGCCACCACGGCAAAACCGCGACCCTGTTCCCCGGCGCGGGCGGCTTCCACGGAGGCATTCAGCGCCAGGATATTGGTCTGGAAGGCAATCGCATTGATCGTCTCGACGATGCTGCTCATGCGAGTGGCGCTTTCATTGATGGTGGCCATGGTGTCGATGACGGACGACATGGCGTCACTACCGCGTTGAGCGCTCTCAGCGGTTCGCGAGGCCAGGTTGCGGGCATGGTCGGCATGCTCAGCGTTCTGTTTTACCGTTGCGGTCAGCTGCTCCATGCTGGAGGCCGTTTCCGCCAGCGACGCAGCCTGCTCTTCGGTGCGCGTCGAGAGTTCTTCGTTGACGCCCACGATCTGCTCGACGCCGTTATTGACCTGGTCCGCGCCGTGATGGATATCGCTGATGGTGTCCGCCAGAGTTTCACGCATGCGGTTGATGTCGAACAGCAGGCTGCTGTGGTCACTGCTTTTCAGCGTGGCGGCCTGGGTCAGGTCGCCGTCGGCAATATGACGCACTACGCTGGCGGCATAGCGTGGGTCACCGCCCAGCCGACGAGCCACATCCCTGATCACCCAGCCCATCAGCAGCGTCACGGGTAGACCAATGATCAGCAGAATGACCGCCGAACGCACCAGCCCAGCGACAAAGGCAGCATCGATATCGTCCACATAGACACCCGCCGCCATGGACCAGCCCCATTCGGGTAAGTGGGCCACATAGCTCACCTTGGGCGATTGCTCTTCCCCCGAGATGCGTCGCGAGTAGTAGTCCACGTGGCCACCGCCCGCCTGGGCCACGTCACGCAGTACGCTGTAAAGGCGCATGCCGCTGGCGTCCTGGAAGTTGGTCATGTCTTCGCCACGGGGGCGGTTGGGGTGTGACACGATGGCCAGCTGGTTGTCGAACGCAAACACGTACTCGCCGTCACCGAAGCGTACGCTGGCAAGGTTGTCGATGGCCCGCTGCTGCGCTTCATCGACGCTCAGTTCACCGCTGGCGGCACGGGCCTGCAGATCGGCGAGCTGACCGTGAACGCTGTTGACGATGTATTGAATGCTATCGCGGCGTTCATTGGCGATGGTCTGGCGATTTTCCCACGCCAGCCAGCCCACCAAAAGCAGCATGGCCACCCAGATGATGCCCAGCGTGCTCCACAGTTTCTGTGTAGTAGTCAGGTTGTTCATGGCGTCCTTATATCGATTAGTTCAGTGAGTGAGCCCTCACTCCTATCGGCCATGAGGCGGCCTACCTTAGTCGAAAGGAGTGTTTTTAACTAAATTTTACAATTGATAATTCTAAAAGGTAATAAACATATAATATTTTGTGCGCTACACTGGGTGAAATGTCTAACGCATGCGGTCAACTGCTGGAGGTCCATCATGCAACGCCCCGTCGTCACGCCCTTTTTCGATGAGCCAACCAACACGTTCAGTTACGTGGTGAGAGACCCCGATGGCACCGCCTGCGCCATCATCGACTCCGTACTCGATTTTGATTACGCCGCTGGGCGAACCGATACCCGTTCAGCGGAGCAGATCATCTCGTTCGTGCGCCGTGAAGGGCTAAACGTGGCCTGGATACTGGAAACCCACGTTCATGCCGACCACCTTTCGGCGGCCCCCTACTTGCACGCTCAGCTGGGCGGCAAGACCGGCATTGGAGCGCACATCGTCGAGGTACAGGAGATCTTCGGCAAGGCCTTCAATGCGGGCACCGAGTTTGCTCGGGACGGTAGCCAGTTCGACGCGCTGTTCCAGGAGGGTGATACCTTCATGATTGGAGCCCTGGAAGCCAGCGTGCTGCATACGCCTGGCCACACCCCCGCCTGTTTGACCTATGTGGTGGGGGATGCCGCGTTTGTCGGCGATACGCTGTTCATGCCCGACTACGGCACCGCCCGCTGTGATTTTCCCGGTGGCGATGCCCGCACTCTCTATCGTTCGATTCAGAAAGTGCTGGCCCTGCCTGACACGACACGGCTGTTTCTGTGCCACGACTACAAGGCCCCGGGGCGTGACGTGTACCAGCACGAAACCAGCGTTGCCGAGCAGCGCCAGGCCAACGTTCATGTGCATGAGGGCATCAGTGAAGACGCCTTCGTGCGTATGCGCACTGAGCGAGATGCCACCCTAGGCATGCCTCGGCTGATCATCCCGTCGGTGCAAGTCAACATGCGGGCTGGGGAGCTGCCCCCCGAGGAAGACAACGGTCAGGTGTATCTCAAGGTGCCGCTCAATCGTTTCTGAATCTTTTCAACCCACGCAATACAAGGAGCAAACGGTGGACGTAATGGCAAGCCTGCAAGGGCTGGTGGGGGGCGTGTTGATTGGGCTCTCTGCCGTTTGGTTGATGGGGGCGCTGGGGCGTGTTGCTGGCATCAGCGGGATCATCGGAGGGCTGGTGCTTCAGCGGCCCAAGGGCGATAGCGCCTGGCGGGTGGCTTTTTTGGCGGGCCTGGTCAGCGGCCCGCTGCTGGTCATGGCGCTGGGCGGAGGCCTGGGCAATGTGGCTGGCAGCCCCGGTGAGGTGATTGGCGCGCCTGCCGGTGGCGTTGCGTTGATGCTGTTGGCAGGCCTGCTGGTGGGGTTGGGCACCGGGCTGGGCAGCGGCTGCACCAGCGGCCACGGCGTATGTGGTTTGGCGCGTTTGGCGCCGCGTTCCATGGCGGCCACGGGCATGTTTCTGGTGACCGCCATCGCCACCGTGTATGTGGTGCGTCATGTCATTGGGGGTGGCGTATGAGCCGGGCCGCGTTGAAAACGGCAGCGGGCTACGTGGCAGGGCTGCTGTTTGGACTGGGGCTAGCTATTTCCGGCATGACCGACCCGGCGAGGGTGCTGGGGTTTCTGGACATCGCGGGCGCCTGGGACCCCACGCTGATGTTCGTGCTGGGGGGTGCGGTGTGCACCACGTTTGTCGGTTACCGGCTGGTGTTTGCTCGGGGGCAGCCGCTGTTGGCCGGTGGCTTTCAAATGCCCACGCGCCAGGAGCTGGATGGCAAGCTGCTGGGCGGTGCGGCGCTGTTTGGTGTGGGCTGGGGGCTTTCCGGCTACTGCCCGGGGCCTGCCATTGCTTCTCTGGGCGGCGTCACGCTGCCGTTACTGGCCATGTTGGCGGCCATGGTGCTGGGCTGGTGGGGGGCTGCACGCCTGTCTCGCTAGCACCACCGAACCAACGCGGCATGTTGTCGCCCTTGCCCCTGTCGGCAGGGGCGTTTTTTTTGATCTGAGGCAAGGGTTTTCGACCGGCGCTTAACGCTCGGTTAATACGCTTTTGTCATGCTGCTTCCATAACAAGGAAACCGCTATGCACGTCCTATTGATTGAAGATGACCCGCTGGTGGCGTCGGGTATTCGCGCCGGACTGATGATGTATCACTTTGTGGTCGAGCACGTGACGTCGTTACAGGCAGCGCGGCAGGCCATGCAGAGTGTCGCCAGCGACGTGGTCATCCTCGACCGTGGGTTACCGGATGGCGATGGCTTGACCCTGCTGCAAGCCTGGCGTGACGAAGGGGTCACCACGCCGGTGCTGGTGCTCACGGCCAGAGATGCCGTGCGTGACCGGGTGGATGGGCTGCAAACCGGTGCTGACGACTACCTGATCAAACCCTTCGACCTGGATGAGCTGGTCGCGCGCCTGCATGCGCTGTTGCGGCGTGTGGCAGGACGCAGCCAGGGCTTGACCGTGCACGGCACCCTGACCCTGGATCCGGCTGCTCGAGAAGTGAGAGTTGCCGATCACCTGGTTGCCCTGTCACGTCGTGAACTGGTGCTGCTGGAAGCTTTCCTGCATGCGCCGCGCAGCGTGCTTTCCGCCGACCAGCTCAAGGATAGCCTGTATGGCTTGAGCGACGATGTCGAAAGCAACGCGCTCAATGTGCACATTCACCACCTGCGGCGCAAATTGGGCAGCGGCATCATCGAAACCGTGCGTGGGTTGGGGTATCGGTTGGGCAAGCCCGAGGCGGTCCAGGTGCCCGGCCAGCGGCCCAAGGGGCAGCGATGAGCCTGCGCGCACGGCTACTGTTGACGCTGGGCATCACGCTGGTGCTGCTCTGGGGCGTGGCTGCCGCGTGGCTGTTGAACGATTTACAGGCGTCTTTCGTGCGCACCCTCGACCAGCGGCTGGCCCAGTCGGCGCGCATGGTGGCTGGGCTGGTCCATCAGCTGCCGCCAGAGGTGTGGGAGCAGAACATGACCGCCGCACTTTCCATTCCGCCCATTGAAGGGCTGGCCTGCCAGGTGCACTCGCCGCGTGGTGAGATCATTGCACGCACCCACGCCAATATGGAGGCCGTGTTGGCTCCCGGCCAGCACGGCCATAGCTACCGTCAGGAAGGGGAGACCACCTGGCGTGTGTTCACCTACGAGCGAGGTGGGCTGATCATCACCACGGCAGACCGCATGGATGAGCGCAACCTGCTGCTGGGCGGCATCGTGCGGGTGGCTGTGGTGCCGTTCGTGGTGGCGCTGGTGGGTAGCCTGGTCGCCCTGTGGATTGGGGTATGGCGTGGGCTGGCGCCACTGTCACGTTTGCGCGCCTCCCTGGCCAGCCGCCATCCGGAAGCGCTGGCGCCGGTGTCTACCTATGGTGTGCCCAAGGAGATCAAGCCGCTGATCGACACGCTCAATGGGCTGCTGGTGCGTGTTCAACAGACGCTGGTGCGCGAGCAGCGCTTCACCAACGATGCCGCCCATGAGCTGCGTACGCCGCTAACGGCTATCAAGACCCACCTTCAAGTGGCGCAGCGGGCAGAAGGCCTGCTGGCACGCGAAGCCTTGAGCCACGCCGAAGAAGGCGTGGTGCGGCTGGCCGATACGCTGGATCAGCTGCTCACCCTGGCCCGGGTGGAAGGGCGCATGCGTTTCGACGATGGCGAACCCTGCAGCGTCGTTCCGGTGGTCGAGCTGGCCGTCACCGATAGCGTGGTCGACCCATCACAGTGCCGCGTGCCTGAGGCATTGCCCGATGTGCAGCTGGCCATGCCTCGTGAGCTGGCGATTACCGCGCTGCGCAATTTGCTGGACAACGCCGTGCGCCATGGGCCTGCCAACGCGCTGATTCACCTGAGCGTGCAGCGTTTGGGTGGTCGGGTCACGTTCACCGTGGGCGACGAGGGGCCTGGGGTGGATGACGCCACGCTGAAGCAGCTAACGCAACGATTCTGGCGGGCCAGCAAGCACCAGGGCAGTGGCCTAGGGCTGGCCATCGTGGCCGCCATCGCCGAGCGCTTTGGCGGCAGCGTTCACTTTGCCAATGCACCCACCGGAGGTTTCCTGGCCCACCTCACGGTGCCCGAAGTGCTACCACCACACGCGTCATCACCAACAACGCCGTTACTGCAAGACCCAACATAACAAGCAATGCCAAGGGGGAAGAATGCCATACATCCAATCGACGCACGTCGGCCTGCTGGCGGGGGCCTGCCTGCTGGCAAGTGCTGCCATGGCCCCGGCGGGAGACCCGGAACGGGGGCAAACCGCCGCCGCCACCTGTGTTGCCTGCCACCAGGCAGACGGCAGCGGCATGAACATTCCGGGCGGCGAGTCCTGGCCGCGCCTGGCGGGGCTGGATGCCGACTATCTGGCCAAGCAACTGCACGACTTTCAGTCCGGTGAGCGGCAAAACGCCACCATGCTGACCTTTGCCAACATGCTCAATGACCAGCAAATCGCCGATGTGGCTGCCTATTACAGCCAACTGCCCGCGACACCAGGCCAAGGCGGCGATGTGGAAGATAGCCTGCTGGCGCGTGGCCAGCAGCTGGCCGAACGTGGCGACTGGAATGCCTACATCGTGTCGTGCCAAAGCTGCCATGGGCCCGGCGGCTACGGAGTGGGCAGCGACTTTCCCGGGATCGCCGGGCAGCATGCAGGCTATATCAGTGCCCAATTGCACGCATGGAAAAACGATACCCGTCATAACGATCCACAACACCTGATGGGCGCCGTGGCCAAGCGCATGAACGATGACGACATTGCCGCCGTCTCGGCCTGGTACGCCGCTCAACCCTCTCAACGCGACCAGGAGGCTAGCCAATGATGACGCGTCCAACGACCTTGACGTTCACCTTGTCGGGCGGCCTGCTGGCCTCGGCAGCCGCGCTGGCGCTCTATGCAGGCGCGGTGTCGGCCCAGCAGCCGCGTGCCGATGACGCCCTGGACATGCTGGTCCACGAGCCGCCCACCATGGACGACCTGGAAGCCTCCGATCTGCACCCGGAGCTCAAGAAAGTCATTCGCTACGGCTACGACCTGTTCACGGATACCCAGCAGCTGCGCGGTGAGTACGTGTACAACGATATGAACTGCTCCAGCTGCCACCTGGGAGAAGGGCGCGTGCCGTTCAGCGCGCCGGTATGGGCCGCCGCCATCACGCTACCGGATTTTCGTGGCAAGAATCAGCACGTCAACAATCTGGAAGAGCGCATTGCCGGATGTTTTGCCTACTCCATGAACGGCACACCGCCGGCGTATGGCAGCGATGAAATGCTGGCGTTGAGCGCCTACCACCAGTGGCTGGCCACGGGGGCGCCCATGTACCCCGACAAGCCCATCTATGGGCGCGGCTTTCCAGCCCCCGAGCATGAAGAAGCGCCCAGCTATGCCCGAGGGGAAACGGCCTACCTCGAAAATTGCGCCCTGTGCCATCAGTCCGACGGCTCAGGCCACTACGAAAACGGAGAATACGTCTTCCCACCGCCCTGGGGCGATGGCTCCAACAACTGGGGGGCCGGCATTGTTCGGGTAGAAACCATGGCAGGCTTCATCTATCAGAATATGCCGCTGGGCCAGCCACGCTCGCTCACCGGCCAGCAAGCCTGGGACATCGCCTACTACATCAATAGCCAGGAGCGCCCCCAGGACCCACGCTACACCGGCGATATCGCCGAAACCGCCGAGCGCTTCGGCCCCACCTTCCACAACCGTTCGCTCTACGGCCACACCCGTGAGCATGACGGCCACGTCCTCGGCGACCACGACAACTACGGCGAAAACGGTAACATCCAACCCTGGAACGTCGGCGCCCCGCGTTTTCAGCACCTTTCGGAGGAGTAGCGGCTGTGAGGTGGGCAGCGGCTGCCCGTAACGATGAGGCCGCCGCCACGTTCGGTGGCTCCATCGGCAACGCTGGCGCGTTGCTTCGCGGGTGCGCTCCGCTTACGCCGCGCTACGGGTACATCGCCAACATTGAGTATGGGGGCACGGGCACGGATATCCCCGTAGCGCGGCGTAACGATTGAGCGAGAGCAACGAGCGAGTGAGGCACCCGCGGAGGCGGCGCCAGCCGCCCTGATGGTGCCACAGCACCCACAGCATCCTCGAATGACAACATGCCACCGCCACCCCCGGCGCCCTCATCGGCAACGCTTTCCGCGTTGCTTCGCGGGTGCGCTCCGCTTACGCCGCGCTACGGTATGTCGCCAACATCACTCCCAATACGTCACCACGTCAAATCGCGGCACCCCTGTAGCGCGGCGTAACGATTGAGCGAGAGCAACGAGCGAAAGAGGCACCCGCGGAGGCGACGCCAGCCGCCCCGATGGCGCCACAGCACCCGCAGCATCCTCGAATGACAACATGCCACCGCCACCCCCGGTGCCCTCATCGGCAACGCTCTCGCGTTGCTTCGCGGGTGCGCTCCGCTTACGCCGCGCTACGGTATGCGCCCACATCACCCCAATACGTCACCACGTCAAATCGCGGCACCCCCGTAGCGCGGCGTAACGATTGAGCGAGAGCAACGAGCGAAAGAGGCACCCGCGGAGGCGGCGCCAGCCGCCCTGATGGCGCCACAGCACCCACAGCATCCTCGAATGACAACATGCCACCGCCACCCCCGGTGCCCTCATCGGCAACGCTCCGCGTTGCTTCGCGGGTGCGCTCCGCTTACGCCGCGCTACGGTATGCGCCCACATCACCCCAATACGTCACCACGTCAAATCGCGGCACCCCCGTAGCGCGGCGTAACGATTGAGCGAGAGCAACGAGCGAAAGAGGCACCCGCGGAGGCGGCGCCAGCCGCCCTGATGGCGCCACAGCACCCACAGCATCCTCGAATGACAACATGCCACCGCCACCCCCGGTGCCCTCATCGGCAACGCTCCGCGTTGCTTCGCGGGTGCGCTCCGCTTACGCCGCGCTACGGTATGCGCCCACATCACCCCAATACGTCACCACGTCAAATCGCGGCACCCCCGTAGCGCGGCGTAACGATTGAGCGAGAGCAACGAGCGAAAGAGGCACCCGCGGAGGCGACGCCAGCCGCCCCGATGGCGCCACAGCACCCGCAGCATCCTCGAATGACAACATGCCACCGCCACCCCCGGTGCCCTCATCGGCAACGCTCTCGCGTTGCTTCGCGGGTGCGCTCCGCTTACGCCGCGCTACGGTATGCGCCCACATCACCCCAATACGTCACCACGTCAAATCGCGGCACCCCCGTAGCGCGGCGTAACGATTGAGCGAGAGCAACGAGCGAAAGAGGCACCCGCGGAGGCGGCGCCAGCCGCCCCGATGGTGCCACAGCACCCACAGTATCCTCGAATGACAACATGCCACCAGCCACCCCCGGCGCCCTCATCGGCAACGCTCTCCGCGTTGCTTCGCGGGTGCGCTCCGCTTACGCCGCGCTACGGGTACATCGCCAACATTGGGTATGGGGGCACGGGCAACGGATATCCCCGTAGCGCGGCGTAACGATTGAGCGAGAGCAACGAGCGAAAGAGGCACCCGCGGAGGCGGCGCCAGCCGCCCTGATGGCGCCACAGCACCCACAGCATCCTCGAATGACAACATGCCACCGCCACCCCCGGTGCCCTCATCGGCAACGCTCCGCGTTGCTTCGCGGGTGCGCTCCGCTTACGCCGCGCTACGGTATGCGCCCACATCACCCCAATACGTCACCACGTCAAATCGCGGCACCCCCGTAGCGCGGCGTAACGATTGAGCGAGAGCAACGAGCGAAAGGCACCCGCGGAGGCGGCGCCAGCCGCCCTGATGGTGCCACAGCACCCACAGCATCCTCGAATGACAAAGAGCCACAGCCACGTTGGGCTTGGCGGCTAGTCTGGCCTCCATGCTTACGGTGCTTCGCTGCCCATCATGTCCAGAAGGCGGGCTTCGTTGGGCATGCCCTGGATGCGGTCGATGCGTAGCAGGCCTGTGTCGGTTTCGCGTTGGTAGGCGCTGGTGGGGGTGGCGTACAGTCCCAGCTCATCGAAAAGCTGGTTATTGGCATAGACCTGTTCTTCGATATCGCGAGGTTGCGCACTGGCGCTCAGGGATTCGCCTTCGCTATGGCGGTGCAGGGCCTCGGCGGGGTCGTCGGCACCGAGGAGGGTGGCGGCGAGGGCGGGGCTGTTTGGCGCCAGAATGCCTACCATGATGTGGCGCAACTGAACTTCACCGGCTTCCACCCAAGGGCGCGTCTGTTGCCATAGCTGGCGGCAGTAAGGGCAGTTGGCGTCGGTGAAGGTGTAAATCACGCGGGGGGCGTCCGGGTTGCCGTCCTGAATCCAATGGCTCTCTTCCAACAGTTGCCAGGTCTCGGCTTCGAGAGGGACGCGCACATGTTCGTCCAGCTGCGCTTCGGTCAGGTCATTGCCCGCGCTGTCCATCAGTGTGCCGACAATGGCGTGTTCGCCGTCGGCGGTCAGGTAGATGGCCATGTCCTGGCCTTGCACGCTGGCGCCGTAGCCGCGCATGCCGCCGGGGGCCTCGAACTGCCCGTGAATGCTGATGCCCTGGTCGGCCAGGGCCTGCACCGGGGCGGGTAGAGCATCGGCCTGGCTGGTAATGGCAAAGCCGCTCAGCGCAGCCAGCAGGGTCAGACGGCCCGTCTGAATGGGAAACATCCGTTGCATCACTTTATCCTCAAATAGGCCGCACTCGCGGCAGCGGGTAACTCATGATCACGCTGTAGAAGGCTCAACGAATACGTGATAGCCCATCGTTCAGGGTGGCCCGGGAAAGCTCGCCAAAGTGGGTGCTGACCAATTGGCCCTGGGCATCATAATAAAGCGTGGTGGGCATGGCGTGGGCACCTGTCACTTGACCCAGCGCATTGCGCGGGTCTTGCCAGACGTTGTCGAGCTGAAAGCCATGTTCTGCCATGAAGCGGTTGATCTGTGGAAGACTCTCCCCCTGATTGACGAACACGAACGTCACGTCCTGCTCCTGCTGCTGAGCCGCTTCGAAGACCGGCATTTCGCGAATGCAGGGCGGGCACCAGCTGGCCCACAGGTTCACTACCATGGGTTGGCCCTGTTGCTGAGCCAGCTCCGGGAGGCTGATGGGGGTGTCTTCCAGGGTGCTGAGTGGGGTGGTGGGTAGCGGCCGGGTCTGCTGTTCGATGAGCAGGGTGCTGCCCAGCGTGACGCCCCACACCAGACCGCCGGTGAGCATGGCCGCGCCCAGCGGCGCGCGTTGACGCGGCGAGCGCCACAGTGCCCAGACGCCATACCCCATCCCGGCCAATGCACCGGCCAGCAGGTCAAAGCCACCGTCACGAATATCCAGCCGCGCGAGCAGGCCGTCGTATTCCCCCCAGTAACGCACGGCGAATACCAGCCTGGCCGCCAGCAGGGCGACCATCAGCAGGGTAAACAGGGTATCGCTGACCGAAACCTGCTGGCGCCTGCCCAGCAGGGCGCCTACCAACAGGGCGAGTAAGAAGGCAAAACCGATGATCAACTGATGCAGGCTGAACCCCATGGGGCCAATGGCCAGGCTTTGTTGCAACATAAACGCTCACGTATCCACCGTCGAATTGGATGGACAGTGTCGCAGGACAGGATTATTAAAGGATTATCTTGTTCTGTCCTGAGACGTTATGTCGCAAGGCGTCAGGCGTTAGCCACCAGCCAGAGCACGGCATAGGGAGGCAGGGATGTCGGCGGGTGAGGCGAAGACGAGGTATCCAGCGGCTGCCAGGCGTGCTGCTGCAGTCGCTGAGTCAATGCCTCGCCGCCCTGGTCGAGGGCTATGCGGCGATCGGTGACGTTGAACAGGGCCAGCAAGCGTCGGCCATCGGCCAGCGGGCCGCGCTCGATGGCCAGCAGCTCTGCCGGTGTGCTGATGACCTGCTGGGGCACGTTGGGGTGAAAGCAGGGCTCCTGACGGCGAAGGTCCAACAGCCGACGCAGGGCATGGAAGACATCGTGGGTCGGGGTAGAGGGGCTTTCCAGCAGCAGCTCCAGTTCGTCCAGCGGCCAGCGACGCCGGTTGATGGAGCGCAGCCGCCCGCTGCGCTCGACGCCTTCGACATCGTTGAGCGTGCCGGTCAAGGTGTGCAGGTAGAGCGCAGGAATGCCTTGCAGGCTGAGCATGATGGCCTGACTGCACAGGAAGCGCGCAATTTGCCAAGGGTCGGGGCCGCGCCGGGTACCGCGCATGGCCTCGAACCAGGTGATATTGATTTCGTAGGGCGTGTCGCTGCCGTCCGGGTTGCTGCGCATGCTGACGAAGCCACCGAAGCGGTGCATCAGCTCCAGCAGGGCGTCCCGTTCGTGGTCCGGCAGCAGGCCCTCCAGCGGGCGCACCCCGATGCCGTCGTGGCTGGCGGTAAAGTTGAGGTAAGTACAGTGTTCAGGCAGCACCGGCAGGCTGGCTAGCCAGCCTTGCAGGGTGCTGGCCTCCCCACGGGTGAGGGTGTGCAGCAGCAGCGGGGGCAGCGCGAACTGGTACACCATGTGCGCTTCGTCCGGCGGGCCTTCCGCCAGGCGTTCGAGGCCGAAATAGCTGATGTTTTCGGCATGGGGCACGTTGGTTTCGGTGATGATCAAGGTGCCGGGGGCGATTTCATCGACGATGGCGCGTAGCAGGCGCACCACGGTATGGGTTTCGGGCAGGTGAATACAGGCCGTGCCCAGCCGCTTCCACAAGAATGCCACGGCATCGAGGCGGATGATCCTCACTCCCTGCTGCAGGTAAAACAGCAGGATGCCGACGAATTCCAGCAGGACATCCGGGTTCTCGAAATTCAGATCGATCTGGTCTTCCGAAAACGTGGCCCACAGGTGGCGTGTGCCCCGGCGGGTGGAGACAGGCACGAGCAGCGGGCTACTGCGGGGCCGCGTGACCTGGGAAACATCGGTGTCAGGGTCCACCTCGATAAAGTAGTCCCGCCCCGGCAGGCTGCCGGTCAGGTAATCCACGAACCACAGCGATTCACGGGAAACATGGTTGAGCACCAGGTCGCCCATCACGTCATAGTGGCTGGCCAGGTCACGGATATGCGACCAGTCTCCCAGTTCGGGGTTGACCTCCCGGTAATGGATGACCGAAAAACCGTCGTCGCTGCTCCAGGGGAAGAAGGGCAGCACGTGCACCCCGCTGATCGTCTCGCCCAGGTGGCGCTGCAGAAAGTGGTTCAGTACGCCCAGTGGGGGCGTGCCGTCTGCCACGATGGAGTCACCATAGCTGATGACCCACTGATCCTTTTCGCTCCATGCTGGTGCAATGCCGCTCTGCTCAGCAGATAAAGGCGCCGCTGGAAGCAGCGGTCGGAAGTGGGCCAGATGCTGTTCGAGGCGCCGCTGTACTTCCCCTGCGCGCTCGCCGTACAGGTGGGTCAAGTAACGCTGTAGCCTGAGCTCAAATGCCGTCATGGGTGCCTCCTTTCAATCAACCTTCGACAAACGCTGCAGCTTGTGTGCCAAATCGTTACAATATAGGAGAATACTGTGCGAAATGACGTACAAGTCATGAGTACGCCTGCTTTTGCAGGCACGACAAGCGGTAGTGGGATGGTTTACCCAATGACCCCTGAAGGGTTCTTAAAATAGCTTACAAAACAAGAGATAGCAGGCGGCCCGTTGGCACGGCTGGTATCTACGGGGCTGACACGCTGAGCGCACTTGAGGGTGCGTGCCGACAATAGGTTGACTGCCATGCATTGTCCTTTTTGTGGTGCAAACGATACGCGAGTAACGGATTCACGCCTGGTGGCCGACGGTGACCAGGTGCGTCGCCGACGCCAGTGTGCAAGCTGCCATGAGCGCTTCACGACCTATGAAACGGCGGAGCTGATCATGCCCAGGGTGGTGAAGTCGGATGGCTCGCGGGAGACCTTCAGCGAGGCTAAATTACGAGCTGGCATGCTGCGGGCGTTGGAAAAGCGCCCGGTCAGCGCGGAAGCCATCGAAGCCGCCGTGGAGCGTATCCGCCAATCCCTGCGCGCCCGCGGTGATCGCGAGGTGAATGCCCGTGACGTGGGCGAGGCCGTCATGCAGGCGCTACGCAGCCTGGATCAGGTGGCGTATATTCGCTTTGCGTCGGTGTATCGTAAGTTTCAGGATCTGGACGAGTTTCGGGCTGAAATCGACCGGCTGTCTCAGGAACCTGCTCAAGAGCCTGGCGATGACGCTGCCAGTGGGCCCGCGTCGAAAGAGGCTGAAGGATGAGCCTGTTCTCTGTTGCAGACCACCGTTTCATGGCCCGCGCCCTGAAACTGGCCCGCCAGGGCCTGTATACCACTGACCCCAATCCCCGCGTGGGGTGCGTCATCGTCCGCTACGATCGTTCGGCCGAAGGGCAGGTCGTGGGCGAAGGCTACCACTTACGCGCCGGTGAGCCTCATGCCGAAGTGCATGCGTTGGCAGCCGCAGGGGAACAGGCCCTTGGCGCCACGGCCTATGTGACGCTGGAGCCCTGTTCCCATACCGGGCGTACCGGCCCCTGTGCCGTGGCGCTGGCCAATGCCGGTGTAGGGCGCGTGGTAGTGGCCATGGGGGACCCCAATCCGCAAGTGAGTGGGCGGGGGATAGAGCATTTGAGAGCTGCCGGTATCGAGGTTCACGTGGGCCTGCTTGAGCAGGATGCACGGGCGCTCAATCCCGGGTTCGTGTTGCGCATGCAGTCACGGCGTCCGTTCGTGCGCTTGAAAATGGCGATGAGCCTGGATGGTCGAACGGCCATGGGCTCAGGGGAGTCGCAGTGGATCACTGGCCCGCAGGCGCGCACCCAGGTGCAGCGCCTGCGGGCACGCTCCAGCGCGATTCTCAGTGGCGTGGAGTCCATGATCATGGACGATGCGCGGCTGACGTTGCGGCCCGAACAACTGGCGCTACCCCAGGCCGAAGAGATCGTGCTGCGCCAACCGCTGCGGGTCATTCTGGATTCTCGGTTGCGGCTGCCGCTGGCGGCGGCCTGCCTGCGTGAGCCGGGGCGCACGCTGATCATCACCACCGAGCAGCACAGCCCCGACAAGCGTCAGCGACTGGAAGCGGCTGGTGCCGAGATTCAGGTGTTGCCCAGCGACGCCGGGGGGCGCGTCGAGCTTGCTGACATGCTGCGCTGGTTAGCCGATAATGAGCAGGTAAACGAACTATTGGTAGAGACCGGTGCGACGCTGGCCGGGGCACTGCTGGACGCGCAACTGGTCGATGAGTTGCAGCTGTTCGTCGCGCCTACACTACTCGGGGGCGATGCCCGGCCGCTGTTCGAGTTGCCGGGGATCACCCGAATGGCGGATCAAAAGCGCCTGGTGATCAAGGAGTTTCGCCAGGTAGGCCAGGACTGGCAGATTATCGCGACCCCCCGGGGCGACTAGCGCAAGCGGCCATAGCAAGGTACCCTGACGCCCGAAATCGCATCCCATGCGACCACTTTTTTTGGAGATTCCATGGCGCACTCCGCTTCTGAGGGCCTGTCCCCTATCGCCGAGCTGGTGGAAGACATTCGCCAGGGCAAAATGGTGATCCTCATGGACGATGAGGATCGCGAAAACGAAGGCGATATCATCATGGCGGCCGAACTGGTCAAGCCAGAGCATATCAACTTCATGGCGCGCTACGCCTGCGGTCTGATCTGCATGCCCATGACCCGAGAACGCTGCGAGCAGCTTAACCTGCCGCTCATGGTGCGCGACAACGGGTCTGGTTTTGGCACCAAGTTCACGCTGTCCATCGAGGCGACCGAAGGCGTGACCACCGGCATCTCTGCCGCGGACCGCGCACGCACGGTGCAGGCCGCCGCTGCGCCCAATGCCAAGCCCACGGATATCGTGCAGCCCGGCCATATCTTTCCGCTGATGGCCGAGCCGGGCGGCGTACTGCGCCGGGCAGGCCACACCGAAGCGGCCTGCGATCTGGCGGCGCTGGCAGGGCTCGACCCCAGCGGCGTGATCTGTGAAATCATGAACGACGATGGCAGCATGGCGCGTCGCCCCGAGCTGGAAGCCTTCGCCAAGGCCCACGGTATCAAGATCGGCACCATTGCCGATTTGATCCACTACCGGATCGTCAACGAACAGACGGTCGACGCCATCGAGACCAGTCGTGTGTCCACGGTGCATGGCGAGCTGGCGCTGCATGTGTTCCGTGACCGTATCCAGGGGGCTCACCACCTGGCGCTGGTGAAAGGCCAGCCCACCGCCGAGCAGCCCACCACGGTTCGTGTACACTTGGCCGATACGCTGCGCGACGTGCTGGGGCTGATGAAAGGCGAGCAGTGCCGCTGGGATGCCCACCGTGCCCTGCGTGAAATCGCCGAAGCGCCCGCCGGTGTGTTCGTCCTGATCGATGACGGGCGCCCACATCAGGATCTGAAAGACCAGCTGGACATCTTCCTGGATCGGGTACGCCAGCCGCGTACCAACGATTCGGACGGTGCCGGCAACTATTTAACCATTGGTACGGGTTCGCAAATTCTGCGCCATCTGGGCGTCGGCAAGATGCGGCTACTCAGCTCCCCGTGGAAATTCTCGGCGCTTTCCGGGTTCGATCTTGAAGTGGTCGAGCGTCTGGGGCCCAATGACACGGCGTATGAGCCCACTACTCAGCAGGAATAAATCGATGCAATCCCTTTCGCAAGTTGAAGGCACTTTTGTCGACGTCGATGGCCGTTATGTCATCGTGGTGGGGCGATTCAACCATCACGTGGTCGATAGCCTGGTAGAAGGCGCGGTGGATAGCCTGACCCGCCACGGCGTCGATGCCGAGCAAATCCATATCGTTCACGTGCCGGGTGCCTGGGAACTGCCGTTGGCGGTCAAGCGTGTGCTCAGCGTCATGAAGCCGGATGCCGTCATCGCGTTGGGCGCGGTCATTCGTGGCGGCACGCCGCATTTCGAGTACGTGGCGGGCGGCTGCAACACGGCCATCAATCACCTGCAGCTGGAATTCGACACGCCGGTCGCCAATGGCGTGCTGACCGTGGAATCCATTGAACAGGCCATCGAACGAGCGGGCACCAAAGCAGGCAATAAAGGCACCGAAGCCGCCATGGCCGCCATGGAAATGGTTTCGCTGCTGCGCGCGCTGCCCGCAGGAGATACCCAATGAGCGAGCGACGTGAGCGCAAGTCCTCTGCGGCACAGCAGGGACGCCACGCCGCAAGGGAGTTGGCGGTACAAGGGTTATATCAATGGCACATGACCGGCAAGTCGATCTCGACCATCGAGGCCGAGTTTCGTAGCCAGAAGGCGGACGACGACCTGGAAGACCACGAGAACTGGGTCAAGGTCATGGAAATCGCCGACAAAGCGCTGTTTCATGAGCTGCTGCACAACACGGTCCGCTTCAAAGCCGAGCTGGATCGTGACATTGCACCGCTGCTGGATCGTCGTCTGGAAGACCTGGACGCGGTAGAGCTGGCCATTCTGCGGCTGGGCGCTTACGAGCTCTCGCGCCGCATGGAAGTGCCTTACCGCGTGGTCATTAACGAAGGCGTTGAGCTGGCAAAATCGTTTGGCGCCACCGACGGCCATAAGTACGTGAATGGCATTCTCGACAAGCTGGCCAACCGCTTGCGAAGTGCCGAAGTCAGCGCCCGCCGCTTGTAAGCGGGCGACCTGATCAAGCGTTTAAGGGGCCTTTGTGCTTGCCGAATTTGATTTGATTCGACGTTTCTTCATGTCGCCGCAGGAGGCGAAAGCGACGGATGGCGTTGCCCTGGGATGCGGCGATGACGCCACCTTACTGCTGCCCCAAGCGGGGCAGCAGCTCGTGGTCAGTGTGGACACCTCCGTGGTGGACGTGCACTTTCCCCATGATGCGCCTGCTCATGCGGTCGGCCATCGCGCCTTGGCCGTGGCGCTCAGCGACCTGGCGGCCATGGGGGCACGCTCCCGCTGGTGCTTGATGGCGCTGACCCTCGACCAGCGTGCGTTCCCCGGCAGTGCGGCCGCCGAGGCGTGGCTATCGGGCTATGCCGATGGCTTTCATGACCTGTGCCGTCGGCACGAGACTACGCTGGCGGGGGGCGATGTCACTGCAGGAGCGCTAAGCATTGCCGTGACGGTGATGGGCGAAGTGCCCTCCGGTGAAGCATTGACCCGCTCCGGGGCTCGTGTCGGCGATGTGATTGCCGTCACGGGCGCGCTGGGCGGTGGTGCGGGCGGGCTAGCGCTGTGGCAACAGGGTGAAAGAGACATGCAGCACCCGTTGCTCCAGCGCTATCTGTTGCCCCAGCCGCGCCTGGCAGCAGGCATGGCCCTGCGTGGCCTGGCCAGCGCGGCGCTGGATATCTCCGATGGCCTGCTGGCGGATCTCACGCATCTTTGTGAAGCTTCCCAAGTGGGGGCTGCGCTGGAGGCAGAGCAACTGCCGCTGGCGGAAGGGCTGGAAGCCTGTCTGGGCGCGCAAGCAGCCCAGCGCGCAGCGCTTTCCGGAGGCGACGACTACGAGCTGCTGGTCACGCTGCCCCCGTCGCACGTTTCCCTGGCCAGGCAACGGCTGGCAGAGCAGGGGATCGCGCTCAGCGTGATTGGCCAGTGCACCGATACGCCTGGCATCACCGGCGTGGCGCCGTTGGCCGAGTCTGGCTGGCAGCACTTTCGTGGGGGTGTCCAATGAACCGTGCACCGGCCAGCGTCTGGCGACGCCCCACTCACTTCTTCGCCTTTGGCCTGGGGAGTGGCACCGTGCCCTGGGCGCCGGGCACCTTCGGCACGCTGGCGGCGATTCCCTTCTATTGGATGATGGCGGACCTGCCGCTGGTCTGGTATCTCAGTATCGTGTTCGTAGCCTTCATCGTCGGTGTCTGGCTATGCGATAAAACTTCCCATGACCTGGGGGTACACGACCACTCCGGCATCGTCTGGGACGAGTTCGTCGGTTACTGGATCACCATGGCCGCCGTGCCCTTTTCCTGGGAAGCGGCCATCTGGGGGTTCATCGTCTTTCGTATTTTCGATGTGTTCAAGCCCTGGCCCATCCGTTGGGCCGACCGCCGAGTGGCGGGGGGCTTTGGCATCATGATCGACGACGTCATGGCAGGCATCTACGCCTGGAGTACCATGCACTTATGGTTCTGGCTCCACTAGTCGACGCCCGATAGCAGGCGCTGCGCTTTGTCAGGAGGCCATACAAGGAGATAGCATGCGCAAGGAACGTCTGATCGTGCCTATCCTCTCGGTGATTGCCGTGATATGGATGGTCGCGCAACTGCTATCGAGCATCCTGTTCGAACGGAGCCTGCGTCAGGCGCTGGAAGACCTGGAAGCCCGAGGTGAATGGCGGGTAGAGCGCCTGGATAGCCGTCAGGGCTGGTTGACCTCCCGTGGTCAGCTCGTGCTGTCGCCCTTGCTGGGCCGCCCCTGGCGGCTGGAGTTGACCTACCACGCCCGCCACGGCCTGCTCTCTACCGATGTGCAGGGCACGCTGTTGCCTCGCCTGGACAGCGTGCTGCAAAAAGCCGTGGGCGATGTATCTGCCCCTTCCGTGCCGCGTTGGCAGGGTCGCTATCAGACGCTGAGTGGTCGCACCGAGCTGCGTTTGGCGCTGGCCCCCTTCGTGATCCAGCAGAATGGTCGGGAACTGGATGTTCGGGGCGCTCGGGTTCGCCTGGAAGGCATGTTTGGCGATTGGCGCCTGCGGGGGTTGTTCGACCAGTTGACGCTGACCGATGGCTTGTCTCAATTGATACTGGGGCCCACCACCCTGGAAAGCCGCTATACCTACATCGACGATGCCTACCATTTCACCCAGCGTGACCACCTGCGCATCGACCGCCTGTCGATGCACTACCCTGCCTACGATATCCAGATCACCCCGCTGGATATCTACAGCCAGATGACGCTGGATGAAACCGAGCTGAGCATTCAGGGAGAGCTGGTGCTGGGCGAGGTGCTGGTGCCCAGCGAAGCGCCGGAGACACCGCTGCTGAGCGGCCGTGTCGCGGCCGAACTGTCGCGGCTGAACGGTGATGCCGTGCGACAGGTGATCCGTCGGCTGCGCCAGGAAGCTGCCTGGGGAGATACCGCGCTGCCCATGGCCGAAGGGCTGCTGGCGCGCCTGGAACCTGATCTGCTGCAAGTATTGAGCGACTCTCCACGGCTCGATGTCACCACCATCGAACTCGATAGCCCGCTGCTCGGCCTGCAAGTTGCCGCAGACGGGGCGCTGTTTTTCGACGGACGACAGCTGGATAGATTGCGCGTCGTCTCGCTGGACAAGCCCGAGGAGCAAGCGCGCTGGCGGGCACGTATCGACGGCGACTTCATCTGGCACGACGCCCCTACCGTAGCGGCCCTGTGGCTGGGGTTGCCCCTCGGTACCCGGGAGCTGCAGTTCGACGTGGTGCGCGGCGTCTGGCGCATCAATGGTCGTCCCATGCCGACACTGTGGCCGTAACGTTCCACCAATAAGTACGCTGTCAAATGGCGCTCAGGGTTGAAGTTTTCCCTGGCTGCCCACATCCCAGTAACCATACGAAGCGGCGACAGTGGCAGGCAAACCGCTTGCTGGCCACTGCTGCTGGTTACTGTGGATGGGGAGGGCGCATGAGCGACCAGGATTACGACCGCGATCACGAACACCTCGATTGGCTCGCCGCAGGCGAGCATTCGGACCGTCACGAAGAACACCACGCAGAACACCACGACGAAAACGACCACCGCTCGGATGGTGAGCGCACCCATTCACTGGTGCCTGCCAGCGACATGCTGCCCGAGCGTATCTATCTGCTGCCAATTCACAACCGCCCGTTCTTTCCCGCCCAGGTACAGCCTCTGGTGATCAATCGTGAGCGCTGGGAAGAGACCATGCGCCGCGTTGGCAACACGCCACATCACACCATTGGAGTAGCGTTCGTCGGAGAACAAGGGGTGCACTCCCTGGATCATGACGGCTTCCCCGAGATCGGAACGGCCGTCAAGGTGCACAAGCTGAAAAACGAAGAGCAGCAGATTCAGTTCATTGCCCAGGGCCTGCAGCGTTTCAAGATTCAGCGCTGGCTCTCCAAGGAGCCGCCCTATCTGGTGGAAGTGACCTACCCGAAAGAGCCGGTCAATGCCGAAGATGAAGAAACCCGGGCCTACGCCATGGCGATCATCAACGGCATCAAGGAACTGCTGCCCATCAACCCGCTGTACGGGGAGGAGCTGAAGCACTACCTCAATCGATTCAGCCCCCATCAGCCTGGGCCGCTCACCGACTTTGCCGCGGCCATCACCTCGGCCAAAGGCCCTGAATTGCAGGACGTGCTGGCCACACTGCCCGTGGCGGAGCGCATGCACAAGGTGCTGCCGCTGCTGCGCAAGGAGATCGACGTTGCCCAGCTGCAAAGCGAAATCAGCGAGCAGGTCAACGCGCAGATGCAGGAGCGCCAGCGTGAATTCTTCCTGCGTGAACAGTTGAAGGTGATACAGCGTGAGCTGGGCATCTCCAAGGGCGACCGCGAGAACGACGTGGATACGTTCAGGAACCGTCTGGAGTCTCTGGTGGTGCCGGAGCGTGTTCAGGCCCGCATCGACGAAGAGCTCAACAAGCTCAGCGTGCTGGAAACCGGCTCGCCGGAGTATGGCACCACGCGCAACTATCTGGACTGGCTGACATCGCTGCCCTGGGGCGTCACCAGCCAGGACAAGCTGGATCTCGGCCATGCCCGCGCGGTGCTGGACCGAGACCACGATGGCCTGAAAGACGTCAAGGAGCGCATCATCGAGTTCCTGGCCGAAGGCACGTTCAAAGGCGATGTGGGGGGCTCCATCGTGCTGCTGGTGGGGCCGCCTGGGGTGGGCAAGACCTCCATCGGCCGTTCCATTGCCGAGGCGTTGGGGCGTGAGTTCTATCGTTTCTCGGTGGGGGGCATGCGCGACGAAGCCGAGATCAAAGGCCACCGACGCACCTACATCGGTGCCATGCCCGGCAAGCTGGTACAGGCGTTCAAGGAAGTGGAGGTCGAAAACCCGGTCATCATGCTCGATGAGATCGACAAGCTGGGCCAGTCCTTCCAGGGCGACCCCGCCTCGGCGCTGCTCGAAGTGCTGGACCCCGAGCAGAACGTGGATTTCCTTGACCACTATCTGGACGTACGCATGGACCTCTCCAAGGTGCTGTTCGTGTGTACGGCCAATACCCTGGACAGCATCCCCGGCCCGCTGCTGGACCGTATGGAGCAGATTCGCCTGTCCGGCTATATCGCCGAAGAGAAGCTGGAGATCGCCAAGCACCACCTGTGGCCCAAGCTGCTCAAGCGTGACAACCTGCCGAAAAAACGCATCAACCTGACCGATGCTGCCCTCAAGCAGGTCATCGACGGCTACGCCCGCGAAGCGGGGGTGCGCCAGTTGGAAAAACAGCTGCACCGCATCGTGCGCAAGGCGGCGGTCAAATTGCTGGAAGAGCAGGTGGAAACGGTCAAGATTTCGGTCAAGAACCTGGAAGAGTTCCTGGGCGCGCCGCTCTTCCGCAAGGAGAAAGTACTCAAGGGTGAAGGGGTCGTGACCGGCCTGGCCTGGACCTCCATGGGGGGCGCCACGCTGCCTATCGAAGCGGGCAAGATCCACTCCCTGGACCGAGGCTTCAAGCTCACCGGCAAGTTGGGGGAGGTCATGAAGGAGTCGGCCAATATCGCCTACAGCTACACCTTGGGGCACTTGGCCGAGTTCGGTGCCGATGCCGACTTCTTCGATTCCGCGTTCGTGCATCTACACGTACCCGAAGGGGCAACACCCAAGGATGGCCCGTCGGCGGGGGTCACCATGACCACGGCGCTGCTGTCACTGGCCAAGCACCAGGCCATCGATCGCCCGCTGGCCATGACCGGGGAGCTGACCCTGACCGGGCAGGTTCTGCCGGTGGGCGGGATACGCGAAAAAGTCATTGCTGCGCGGCGCAGCGACATCTTCGAAGTGATCCTGCCGGAAGCCAACCGTCGCGATTACGACGAACTGCCGGAGTACCTGAAAGAAGGCATGACGGTTCACTTCGCCAGCCGTTACCGAGATGTGGCCAACGTGGTGTTCAAGTAACGTCGGGTAAGCCCTGGTAACCAGTAAAGGGCTTAGTACGGTATCGGTCTTTCCTTTCGGCGCCGCTCTTTGAAGAGCGGCGTTTTTTATATGGCTATTTGAGGATTAACGCGACTTAATACGTTGGATAATGAGAGAACTCAAAAAATCGAATAACACCCTGGGGAGCCGCGATGCGTAACAACCAGCCCGTGACACAGCGCGAATACGTGCTGGACGAAGAAACCGTTCTGATTTCTCGCTCCGACCTGAAAGGCAACGTGACTTATGCCAACGCAGCCTTCGTGGAGGTCAGCGGTTACAGCCGTGAGGAGTTGATGGGGGCACCCCACAACATGATCCGACACCCGGACATGCCCGAGGCCGCCTACGCCGACTTCTGGAAAACCATCCAGGCAGGCGGCACCTGGCAGGGTACGGTCAAGAACCGTCGCAAGAACGGCGATCACTACTGGGTCAATGCCACCGTGGCGCCGCTGCGCGACGGCGAGCGGATCGTGGGCTATACCTCGCTGCGTCGCAAGGCGTCTGCCAAGCGGATCGCCCGGGCCGAGCAGGTGTATGCCGAGATTCGTGCCAAGGGCAAATCGCGCCGCTACCGGTTGCACCAGGGGGCACTGATTCGGCGAGGCCTGGGTGGGCTTGTGGCGCGCTTTCAGTTCAGTAGTTTAAAGGCCAAGCTGACGGGGATGGTCATTACCGCGCTGTTGCTGCTGGGCATGGCGGGGGGGCTTGGCGTCTATGGGTTGATGGTGTCGGGGGAGCGGTTGGATACGCTGAACCGCTCGGGGCTCGAGGCGATTGCCAACCTGCAGCTCATGGAGCGCCAGGTAGGGCTCACCGTCGAACAGCTGGAGCCCGCGGTGCGCAACCCGCGCCGGGTAGACTTGGTGGCCCTTGAATCGCGGCTGCAAGAAGTCACTCAGTCGGTCCAGACCCTGTGGGATGAGTATGAGTCGGATAGCGCAGCCGCTCCTGACGTGCTGCAAGTGGTCGAGGCGTCGTTGAATGCCTGGATCACTGGCGTGACCAGCGCCATGACGGCGGTCAGTCAGGCCAACGGCTTTGCCGCGTTCGAAGCTTTCAATGATGCCGTGCAGCCCGCCACCGAGCAGTTGCGACAGTTGAGTGACCAGCTCGTCGATGCCGAGCGGGAAGGCGCCCATGCGCTGGTGGCTCTGGCGCATCAGGGCCGTCAGCAGATGCTGGTGGCGCAACTGGTGCTGATGGCCGTAGGGCTACTGGTGATGATCGGCTTGAGCGTGATGATCCTGCGCTCGGTGATGCGCAGCCTGGCGGGCGCGCGCTACATGACCTTCCAGATTGCCGCAGGCAACCTGGCCGCCCGTGAGCGTCGTCAAAGCAACGATGAGCTGGGAGAGCTGCTCTATTCGCTGGACACCATGCGTTTCAGCCTTTCCAGTATCGTCAGCGAGGTCGAAAACCGGGTAGCGGTGGTGACGCCTGCGATTCAGCAGATCGCCGCCGAGAACGAGGAGCTGGCATCGCGTACCGAGCAACAGGCCTCCTCGCTGCAGCAAACGGCTTCCAGCATGGAAGAGATGACCTCTACCGTGCAGCAGAATACCGACAACGCGCGCCAGGCCACCGAACTCGCGCAGCAGAACGCCCACAGCACTCAGGAAACCCGCCAGCAAATGGAGCAGTTGGTGGAGCGCATGCAGCGCATTGCCCAGCGCGCCGAGAAAATGACCGAGATGATCGGCGTGATTGATGGCATTGCCTTCCAGACCAATATCCTGGCGCTGAACGCCTCCGTCGAGGCCGCTCGGGCCGGGGAGCATGGCCGCGGCTTTGCCGTGGTGGCCAGCGAAGTGCGCACCCTGGCCAGCCGCAGTGCTGATGCTGCCCAGGAAATCCGCAAGATGATCGACAGCACCACTCAGGAAGTCAGCGGTGGGCGCAGCGCCGTGGAGCAGGCCGAAAGCGCCATCGAGAACGTCGTGCGTCAGGTCAATCAGGTGAGCGAACTGATGGCCTCGATCAGCACCGCTTCCAGCGAGCAGAGCAGTGGAATCGGCCAGATCAACTCGGCGATTGCAGAGATGGACAACGTCACACAGCAAAATGCCACCAAGGTTCAGTCCATTGCCGCCTCCGCAGACAACCTGACCCTGGAAGCCTTCGAACTGGCCAACGTGGTCGATGCTTTCCGTTTGGAGGGTGCCCAGGACGAGAGCGTAGCGGCGGCTCGGGAGAAGCTGGCGCGGGTCAAGAAAGCCGTGCCTCAGCAAACAGCCGCGTCATCCCGTCACGCGCTTGGCCACCAGCAGGACGAGCCATGGGAGACCTTCTGATCGGTGCGTTTAATCAGCATTGACGAAAAACCATGATCTGCTTTGCCTATGCCACCTTCGGGTGGCATATTTTTTGCCTATTCTTGATGATTCTTGCTGCACGTCATCGCGTGCCATCACGTCGGCTTGGTAAAAGGAAGCGCTGGGTCATCGGGCGAAACATGCCTTTCATAAAAACACAGGGGACTTCATGAGCACATCTAGCCAGGCAACCCTTGAGCTGACAGACGATCAGGTGCTGATTTCACGCTCTGATCGTCAGGGAAACATCACCTACGTCAATCAGACGTTCATCGAAGTAAGCGGCTACTCACAAGCCGAACTACTGGGCGAACCCCATCGTATTTTCCGTGATCCCGAGATGCCTGCTCAGGTCTTCAAGAACATGTGGGCCACCATCGAGCAAGGCAAAACCTGGCAGGGGGTGGTCAAGAACCGCTGCAAGAATGGCGATACCTATTGGGTGCATACCACCGTGGCGCCGCTACTGGATGGTGAGCGGGTGGCGGGCTATACCGCCATACGTCGCCGGGCGGCGAACAAGGCCATTGCACGGGCGGCCAGGGCCTACCATGCCATGCAGCAGGGGCGAGTGCGGGGCTTTACGCTTCATTATGGTGCATTGCGTCGCACGGGGGTGCGTGGATGGGTGCAACGCTTCAGTTTCAGTAGCATGCAGGCCAAATTGATGGGCATGGTGGTGGCTGCCATTCTCTTGCTGACGGTGGCGGGGGCCGCCGGCGTCTATGGCTTGACCAGCTCTGCCGAGCGCCTGCGTACCCTCAACCAGACCGGCCTGGAAGGCATTGCCGACCTGCAGCAGATCGAGCAGCGCAGTGCCCAGCTACTGCAGGTGCTGGAGCCTGCGGTGCGCAATCCTCGTCGTGCCGATCTCGACCAGCTCGATCAACAGCTGGCATCGCTGCAGAGCCAGATCGAACATACCTGGCAGACCTATACCGAACAGCGTCAGCAGGCCAGCGGTGTGCAGCAAGGGTTGACTGCTCATCTGGCGACGTTTCTTGGCGGTTCGACCACGGCCATGACGGCGATTCGCCAAGGCAATGGCTTTGCGGCTTTCGAAGCCTTCAATGATGTGGTCAGGCCCACCTCCGAGAGCATCAGCGCCACCATCAATCTGCTGGTCGATAACGAGCGCGCGGCAGCTCACAGCCTGATGGCCGATGCCGAGCGGCAGCAGCAATGGCTGCTATGGGGGCAAGTGGGCGTGCTGCTGTTCGGTATTGCGCTCATGGTCGGGCTCAGCGTGGCGGTGTTGAAATCACTGCTGAAGTCGCTCAGCGAGGCGCGGCGTGTCACCTTTCAAATTGCTGCGGGCAACCTGGCCAACCGTGTCACCTTGAAGCGGGATGACGAACTGGGCGAATTGCTGGCCTCGCTGGAAACCATGCGGGCCAGCCTCTCAGGGCTGATTACCGAAGTGGGCAACAAGGTCGAAGTGGTCACGCCTGCGTCCGAGCAGATCAAGCAGGAGAACGAAGACCTCGCCTCACGTACCGAGCAGCAGGCTTCGTCGCTGCAGCAGACGGCGTCCAGCATGGATCAGATCACCGCAACGGTGCAGCAGAATACCGAAAATGCCCGCCAGGCCAACCAACTGGCCATGCAGAATGCCGCCACCAGCCGTGAAACCGGCGAGCACATGCAGGCTCTGGTGGAGCGTATGGAGCGCATTGCGGCCAGCGCCGACAAGATGAACGACATCATCAGCGTCATCGATGGCATTGCCTTCCAGACCAATATCCTCGCGCTGAATGCCTCGGTGGAGGCTGCCCGTGCCGGAGAGCAGGGGCGTGGTTTTGCCGTGGTGGCCAACGAGGTGCGCAACCTGGCGGGTCGCAGTGCCGACGCAGCAGGCGAAATTCGCCGCTTGATCGACACCTCTACCCAGGAAATCGCGGGTGGGACCAGTGCGGTGAAGCAAGCCGAGCAGGCCATCGAGCAGGTGGTCAGTCAGGTCATGCGTGTCAGCGACATCATGGAGGAGATCAGCACTGCGTCCGACGAGCAGAGCAGCGGTATTGCCCAGATCAACATGGCCGTCTCCGAGATGGATCACGTGACCCAGCAAAACGCCACCAAGGTGCAGTCCATTTCCAGCGCTGCTCAGCGGTTGACCAATGAAGCCTTGGACCTTGCCAACGTGATCGCGGCTTTCCGCCTGGAAGGGGCCGAGGAGGAGAGCAGCGAAATGGCGCGGATTCGCGTGGCGCGTGCTGGGCAGTCGGCCAGCTTGCCGTCGCCCTCGGCCTCTTCGTCAGCGCCGTCGAAGCGTCCGCTGGTGAAGGCTCGTGCCGCGGAGGAGTGGGAGACGTTCTGAAGCGGGTGGGGTATTGGATGTCGTCTACGTCTAGTCTCAGCGGTTCGCTCATGCCACAATCGAAGATCGCTGGATTCACCCGCCCGCCACCTCGTATGTGGCGGGCCATGATAAAGACGTAGAGGACACCATGCCCCAGTATCGCTCCCGTACCACTACCGCTGGCCGCAATATGGCAGGCGCTCGTGCCCTTTGGCGTGCCACCGGCATGAAGGATGACGACTTTCACAAACCGATCATCGCGGTAGCCAACTCGTTCACCCAGTTCGTGCCCGGCCATGTGCACCTGAAAGACATGGGGCAACTGGTCGCCCGCGAAATCGAAAAAGCGGGTGGCGTTGCCAAAGAGTTCAATACCATCGCCGTGGATGACGGTATCGCCATGGGCCATGACGGCATGCTCTACTCGCTGCCCAGCCGCGATATCATTGCCGACAGCGTCGAGTACATGTGCAACGCCCACTGTGCCGATGCGCTGGTGTGCATTTCCAACTGCGACAAGATCACCCCCGGAATGCTCATGGCCGCCATGCGGCTCAACATTCCCGTCATTTTCGTCTCCGGCGGCCCCATGGAAGCCGGCAAGACCAAGCTTCTGGATCACGGCCTGGACCTGGTCGATGCCATGGTCATGGCCGCAGACGACAGCGTCGACGACGAAACCCTGGCAGAAGTCGAGCGCAGCGCATGCCCCACCTGTGGCAGCTGCTCGGGCATGTTCACCGCCAACTCCATGAACTGTCTGATGGAGGCGCTGGGCCTGGCACTTCCCGGTAACGGCACCGTGCTGGCGACCCATGCCGATCGCCGTCGCCTGTTCGAAACGGCGGGCCATCGTATCGTCGAGCTGGCCAAGCGCTATTACGAAGGCGAAGAGGCACACCTGCTGCCCCGCGCCATTGGCAACAAGGCCGCCTTCAAGAATGCCATGACCCTGGACATCGCCATGGGCGGTTCCACCAATACCATCCTGCACCTGCTGGCGGCGGCTCAAGAGGCAGAAGTCGACTTCACCATGGCGGATATCGACCGCCTTTCCCGTGAAGTGCCGCAGCTGTGCAAAGTGGCGCCCAATACTCAGAAATACCATATCGAAGACGTGCACCGCGCGGGTGGCATCATGGCCATTCTGGGCGAGCTGGACCGGGCGGGGGTGCTGGATACCTCGGTGCCCACCGTGTACGGCGACAGCCTGAAGGACGCGCTGGACGAGTGGGATATCATGCGCTCGCCCAGTTCAGAAGTGGTCGAATTCTTCAAGGCAGGCCCGGGGGGCATTCCGACCCAAACCGCGTTCTCCCAGAGCGCCCGTTGGCCAAGCCTGGACGGCGACCGTGCCACTGGCTGTATCCGCGATCTGAAGCACGCCTTCTCCCGTGAGGGCGGCCTCGCCGTGCTCTACGGCAACATCGCCCTGGATGGCTGTGTGGTCAAGACCGCCGGTGTAGACGACTCCATCCTGGTATTCGAGGGCAAGGCTCACGTGGTGGAGTCCCAGGATCAGGCAGTGGCCAACGTGCTGGATGGCAAAGTCAAAGAGGGCGACGTGGTGGTCATCCGCTACGAAGGCCCCAAAGGTGGCCCCGGTATGCAAGAGATGCTGTACCCCACCTCCTACCTGAAATCCAAAGGGCTGGGCAAGGCGTGCGCGCTGCTGACCGACGGCCGTTTCTCCGGGGGCACCTCAGGCTTGTCGATTGGTCACGTATCACCTGAGGCCGCCGCCGGGGGTGCCATCGGGCTGGTCGAGCAGGGCGATACCATTCTGATCGACATCCCCAACCGCACCATCAACGTGCAGCTGAGCGATGCCGAGCTGGCCAAGCGCCGCGACGCCATGGAGTCGCGTGGCAAGGACGCCTGGAAGCCCGTCGAGCAGCGCCCGCGCAAGGTGACGCCTGCCCTCAAGGCCTATGCCCTGCTGGCCACCTCCGCCGACAAGGGCGCAGTACGCGACCTCTCCAAACTGGATTGATCGGCTTATCTCACAGCCCGCGAAAGCGGGCTGTTTTTTTTGTGGTATATCATCCAACACCTATCGAGGAGCGTCATGAAGGCGACGATCAATGTGGGCCTGGTCGGCTATGGTTTTGCGAGTAAAACGTTTCATGCGCCGCTGATTCAGGCGGTACCGGGGTTGGAACTGGTGGCGGTATCTTCCAGCGATGCCAGCAAGGTGACTGCCGACTTGCCCCAGGTGGCGGTCGAGCGCGAGGCTCTGGTGCTGTGTCAACGCAAGGATCTGGATCTGATCGTTATCCCAACGCCCAATGATACTCACTTTCCCCTGGCCAAGGCCGCGCTGGCGGCAGGAAAGCATGTGGTGGTCGACAAGCCCTTCACCGTCACGCTGTCGGAGGCCAGGCAACTCAAGGCCTTGGCGGCGGATAAAGAGTGCCTGCTCTCGGTATTTCACAATCGCCGTTGGGACAGTGACTTCCTGACCGTCAAGGCACTGCTGGCCGAAGGCACGCTGGGGCGAGTGACGGGCTTCGAATCCCGCTTCGATCGTTTTCGTCCGGAGGTGCGCGACCGCTGGCGCGAAAAAGCCGCGCCCGGGGGCGGCATCTGGTACGACCTGGGGCCTCACCTGCTGGACCAGGCCTGCGAGCTGTTTGGCATGCCCCACGCCATCCTGCTGGAGATCGGCGCGCGCCGAGACGCCGCCCATGCCGACGATGATTTCCTGGCCCTGCTGGAGTACGACGACTGCCGTGTCAGCTTGAGTGCAGGCACCCTGGTGGCTGAACCCACTCCCCGCTACCGCCTGCATGGCACGCTGGGCAGCTATGTGAAGATGGGGCTCGACCCACAGGAAGCGCGCTTGAAAGCAGGCGAGCCCCCCACCCCGCACTGGGGGCAGGACATTCCCGGCACGCTCACCCTACGCGAAGGGCAAGGCGAAGATGCCCCACTGGTCAGTCACGAACACCCCACGCTACCCGGCGACTACCTCGCCTATTACCAGGGCGTTGCCGACGCCATCCGCCAACAAGCCTCCCTCCCAGTCTCCGTCGAGGACGCCCTGCGCAGCATGACCTTGCTCGAAGCCGGCCTCGACAGCCACCGCCAACGCCGCTGGATAGCGTTGAAGCACCACTCATAAAGCCGCCCATGTATTAAATGCCGGCCTGAATGTGGAGCGGCAGGGTGGTTTCGTGGCCTCACCGGGGCGGCTGGCGCCGCCCTCCGCGGGTGCCTCTTTCGCTCGTTGCTCTCGCTCAATCGTTACGCCGCGCTACGGGAGGTTGCATGTGCTGGGGAGTGGTATAACCGTAGCGCGGCGTAAGCTGAGCGCACCCGCGAAGCAGCGCGGAGAGCGCTGCCGATGGGGGCTCGGGGGTGGCGGTGGCACGGTTAGTTGTGGTGGCATGATCGGGGCGGCTGGCGCCGCCCTTCGCGGGTGCCTCATTTGCTCGTGCCTCGCAATATTCGTTACGCCGCGCTACGGGATATTGCCGAAATTTGGAAGGGCGGGTTACCCGTAGCGCGGCGTAAGCGGAGCGCACCCGCGAAGCAGCGCGAGGAGCGCTGCCGATGGGGGCTCGGGGGTGGCGGTGGCACGGTTGGTTGTGGTGGCATGATCGGGGCGGCTGGCGCCGCCTTCGCGCCGGGCCGCCGCTGCGGGTGCCTCATTTGCTCGTGCCTCGCAAGATTCGTTACGCCGCGCTACGGGAGGTTGCCGGAATTTGGAGGGGCGGGTTACCCGTAGCGCGGCGTAAGCGGAGCGCACCCGCGAAGCAGCGCGAGGAGCGCTGCCGATAGGGGCACGGGGATGGCGGTGGCACGGTGGGGGATGGTGGCATGATCGGGGCGGCTGGCGCCGCCCTTCGCGGGTGCCTCATTTGCTCGTGCCTCGCAAGATTCGTTACGCCGCGCTACGGGATATTGCCGGAGTTTGGAGGGCCGGGATACCCGTAGCGCGGCGTAAGCGAAGCGCACCCGCGAAGCAGCGCGAGGAGCGCTGCCGATAGGGGCGCATAGGTGGGCGGTGGTGCGGTTAGTTGTGGTGGCGTGATCGGGGCGGCTGGCGCCGCCTTCGCGCCGGGCCGCCGCTGCGGGTGCCTCATTTGCTCGTGCCTCGCAAGATTCGTTACACCGCGCTACGGGGTGTTGCCGGAATTTGGAGGGGCGGGTTACCCGTAGCGCGGCGTAAGCGGAGCGCACCCGCGAAGCAGCGCGAGGAGCGCTGCCGATGGGGGCGCAGGGGGCGGCGGTGGCACGGTGGGGGTTGGTGGCATGATCGGGGCGGCTGGCGCCGCCCTTCGCGGGTGCCTCATTTGCTCGTGCCTCGCAAGATTCGTTACGCCGCGCTACGGGATGTTGCCGGAGTTTGGAGGGCCGGGATATCCGTAGCGCGGCGTAAGCGAAGCGCACCCGCGAAGCAGCGCGGAGAGCGCTGCCGATGGGGGCGCATAGGTGGGCGGTGGTGCGGTTAGTTGTGGTGGCGTGATCGGGGCGGCTGGCGCCGCCCTTCGCGGGTGCCTCATTTGCTCGTGCCTCGCAAGATTCGTTACGCCGCGCTACGGGGTGTTGCTGGCACTTGGAGGGTCGGGACACCCGTAGCGCGGCGTAAGCGGAGCGCACCCGCGAAGCAGCGCGGAGAGCGCTGCCGATGGGGGCGCATAGGTTGGCGGTGGTGCGGTTAGTTGTGGTGGCGTGATCGGGGCGGCTGGCCGCCGCCCTCCGCGGGTGCCTCATTTGCTCGTGCCCCGCAAGATTCGTTACGCCGCGCTACGGGAGGTTGCCGGAATTTGGGGGGGCGGGATACCCGTAGCGCGGCGTAAGCGGAGCGCACCCGCGAAGCAGCGCGGAGAGCGCTGCCGATGGGGGCTCGGGGGTGGGCGGTGGCGCGGTTAGTTGTGGTGGCTCCATCGGGGCAGCTGGTGCCGCCTTCGCGGGTGCCTCATTTGCTCGTGCCTCGCAAGATTCGTTACGCCGCGCTACGGGAGGTTGCTGGAATTTGGGGGGTCGGGACACCCGTAGCGCGGCGTAAGCGGAGCGCACCCGCGAAGCAGCGCGAGGAGCGCTGCCGGTGGGGGCTCGGGGGTGGGCGGTGGCACGGTTGGTGGTGATGGCGTGATCGGGGCGGCTGGCGCCGCCCTTCGCGGGTGCCTCATTTGCTCGTGCCTCGCAAGATTCGTTACGCCGCGCTACGGGAGGTTGCCGGAATTTGGAGGGGCGGGTTACCTGTAGCGCGGCGTAAGCGGAGCGCACCCGCGAAGCAGCGCGGAGAGCGCTGCCGATGGGGGCTCGGGGGTGGCGGTGGCACGGTTGGTTGTGGTGGCGTGATCGGGGCGGCTGGTGCCGCCTTCGCGCCGGGCCGCCGCTGCGGGTGCCTCTTTCGCTCGTTGCTCTCGCTCAATCGTTACGCCGCGCTACGGGAGGTTGCCGGAATTTGGGGGGTCGGGACACCTGTAGCGCGGCGTAAGCGGAGCGCACCCGCGAAGCAGCGCGGAGAGCGCTGCCGGTGGGGGTACACGGGCGGCGGTGGCAGATGGGTAATGATGGCCTTGTCGGGGCGGCTGGCCGCCGCCTTCGCGGGTGCCTCTTTCGCTCGTTGCTCTCGCTCAATCGTTACGCCGCGCTACGGGAGGTTGCCGGAATTTGGGGGGGCGGGTTACCCGTAGCGCGGCGTAAGCGGAGCGCACCCGCGAAGCAGCGCGGAGAGCGCTGCCGATGGGGGCTCGGGGGTGGCGGTGGCACGGTTAGTTGTGGTGGCATGATCGGGGCGGCTGGCGCCGCCCTTCGCGGGTGCCTCATTTGCTCGTGCCTCGCAATATTCGTTACGCCGCGCTACGGGAGGTTGCATGTGCTGGGTAGTGGTATAACCGTAGCGCGGTGTAAGCGGAGCGCACCCGCGAAGCAGCGCGAGGAGCGCTGCCGATGGGGGCACGGGGGTGGGGGTGGCACGGTTAGTTGTGGTGGCTTCATCGGGGCGGCTGGCGCCGCCCTTCGCGGGTGCCTCATTTGCTCGTGCCTCGCAAGATTCGTTACGCCGCGCTACGGGAGGTTGCCGGAATTTGGGGGTCGGGACACCCGTAGCGCGGCGTAAGCGGAGCGCACCCGCGAAGCAGCGCGGAGAGCGCTGCCGGTGGGGGCGCAGGGGTGTTGATTCGGCGCTAGAGTAAATTAATGCCGTTGCTGCGCTGCTCTTCGCGTAATCGGTCGCGTGCGATGTAGAGGGCGGCGATGGCGCGTGCTTCGTGGAAGTCTTCTCGAAGCAGCAGTGCGGGGAGCTCTTCGATGGCGTGGGTTTCCACGATCAGCGGCTCGGGCTCGTCGCCGGGCAGGCGTTTGGGGTAGAGGTCGGTGGCGATCAGTACCTGCATGCGGTGTCGCATGTAATTGGGGGCCAGCGAAAGCTCCACCAGCGGCTCGATACGGTGGGCGCCAAAGCCGCACTCTTCCATGAGTTCACGGTTGGCGGCGGCCACGACATCCTCGCCGGGGTCCACCAGGCCTTTGGGCAGGGTGAGTACGTAGTCTTCGAAACCGGCCGCATACTCACGAATCAGCAAGACGTGTTCCGGGTCCGGCATGGCGATGATCATCACGGCGCCACGGTCGGCACCGGTGAGGCGCTCGAACTGGCGCTCCTCGCCGTTCGAAAAGCGCAGGTCCAGCGCCTCGATCTGGAACAAGCGGCTTTGGGCCACGGGGTGGCGAGCCAGAATCTTGGGCTTGCGCGGGTAGCGCTCTGTGGCGTCGCTGGTGGTGGAATCGTCGCGGTCCATCATGCCTCCGTGGCTGCAAAAAACGGGTTACGCTACAATAGCACGCTTACTCTCAAAGACTGGAGTGGCCATGATTGATTGGCGCGAGATCGACACGGTGCTGTTGGACATGGATGGCACGCTGCTGGACCTTCACTTTGACAGCCACTTCTGGCTGGAGCATCTGCCACGCCGCTACGTTGAGCTGCATCAACTGGATCAAGCCAGTCAGGAAGCGCTGAAGAGCCGTATCATGGGAGAGCAGGGCACCCTCAACTGGTACAGCCTGGCCTATTGGAGCCGCGAGCTGAACGTCGATATCGTGGCCCTCAAGCGTGAAGTACAGCACCTGATTGGGTTACGTGGCGATGCACTGGATTTCCTGGGTTGGCTCAAGCAGGCCCATCCTCGAGTGGTGCTGGCCACCAACGCCGACCGTGCCAGTCTTGCACTAAAATTGCCGCTCACCGGGTTGGAAAACTACCTGGATGCCATCATCTCCTCGGAAGACGTTGGCGCTGCCAAGGAAGAGCAGGCCTTCTGGTTCGCGCTGCAGGAGCGAGAGCCCTTCGACCCCGCACGCACCCTGTTCATCGACGACAACGCCCGGGTGCTGGAAAGTGCCAGAGAGTTCGGAATCAAGTACTTGCTAGGCATCAAACAGCCTGATAGCCAGCGGCCCGAGAAGGAGTTGCAGGAGTTCGTGGCCCTGGACCGATTTGCCCAACTGATGCCATGAGTGCGGCCTGGGCATTGGCCACTGAGTGATCCGCCTGGGGCGACCTTCGCGGGGCAGCCAATAGATTAGGAGAGTGCCAATGAGCGACAGCGTTCGCCTAGACAAGTGGCTATGGGCTGCACGGTTTTTCAAGACCCGCGCCTTGGCCAAGAAAGCGATAGAAGGCGGCAAGGTTCACTACAACGGTGAGCGTGCCAAGACCAGCAAGAACGTCGAGCTGGGGGCGCTGATTCGCGTGCCCCAGGGCTGGGACATTTACGAGGTGGAAGTCACGGCGCTTTCAGACCAGCGCAGGGGCGCACCCGAAGCACGCACCCTGTACGCCGAAACCGAGGCCAGCGCCCAGCGTCGTGCCAAGGAAGCCGAGGCGCGTCGGCTCACCAACGAAGCGATGCAGCATCCCCTCAAGCGCCCCGATAAGAAGCAGCGCCGCGATATACACCGATTTCAACGCCAGCAGGGCGAGTAGCGTCGCTGACGCCTGCCTTGCCGACGTTCCCCTTTCTCTCTTCATGGTTTCACTATGTCTGATCAGATCCAGCGTTTTCTGTTTGACCAAACCAACGTGCGTGGCGAAATCGTCACGCTGAGCACCGCCTATCAGGAAGTGCTCGACCGTCATGCCTACCCACCTGCGGTCAATGCCCTGCTGGGCGAGCTGCTGGCAGCGGTGGCTCTGCTGACCGATACGGTCAAGCTGGACGGCACGCTCAGCATCGAAGTGCGCGGCCAGGGCGCGCTGGCGCTGCTGATGGCAGAGTCCAACCCGGGCGGTGAGCTGCGCGCCATTGCGCGTATCGCCGAAGAGGCCGCGCTGCCCAGCGAGCAGGCCAGTTTCCGTGAGCTGGTCGGTGACGGCCAGATCATGATCACCCTGGACCCCCGGGAAGGGCACCGCTACCAGGGTATCGTGGCACTGGATCACGATACGCTGAGTGGCTGCCTGGAAGCCTATTTCGGCCAGTCCGAACAGCTACCTACCCGGCTGTGGCTGGCCGCCGATGGTCAGCGAGCGGGTGGGCTGCTGCTGCAGCGCTTGCCGGATGCCTCGCAAAACCAGGACGTGGATGCCTGGGAGCGCAGCGTGCACCTTGCCGAAACGATCAAGAGCGAAGAGCTGCTGGGGCTGGAGCAGCGTGAGGTACTGTATCGGCTCTACCACGAAGAGACCGTCAGGGTCTTCGAACCCAAGGCGCTGCGCTTTGGCTGCACCTGTTCCCGGGAGCGTATGAGCCATGCACTGCACACCCTGGGCAAGGAAGAGTTGATGGATATTCTTCAGGAGCAGGGCGCCATCGACACCCAATGCCACTTTTGCCACACGAAATATCACTACACCGCCGCAGATATTGAAATTTTGTTGGAAGACCCGGGCGCACCACCGCCAGTCATTCACTGATTGTGTAGTCGGCTGCTGATGGGGTGGGCTTCCAGGCCGCCTGGCGCCACCCCAGAGGAGACAATGCGCTCGGCGCACCCAGCAAACGGTTGTTTGAAAATATACTGCGCTGCAACACAAAATGTAGTGTCATTGTAGTAGTTTAACTACAAGATATTTGCGAGAAGCCCCCGTTTCCCGGGGGCTTTCTTTTTGCCATAATGCGCCGGACTTCAGCGCGCCCAGCCCGTTCGCGAGTGGTTGGGATGACTTTTAAAGGCGTCGTACGACGCCCGGTAAACGAGATAAACGGCCGCAAGGCCCAGGAATCGACATGACCACGACTCAAGCCGCTCCTCAAGCCCACGTCAATCTCAGCAGCGCCGAACTGATCGAGCGCGCCGTGGCCCGTGGTGAAGGTCGCCTCTCGGCGAACGGAGCCCTGGTAGTCAACACCGGCGTACGCACCGGGCGTTCACCGAAAGACCGTTTTATCGTCGATGAGCCCTCCACCCGTGACAGCATCGATTGGGGCAGCGTCAACCGCCCGTTCGACGCCGAGAAGTTCTCGGCGCTGTGGGCGCGTGTCGAAGACTACCTGGAAAGCCGTGAGCGCTTCGTGGCCGAGCTGCACGTGGGCAGCGACAACACCCACTACCTGCCGGTACGTGTCACCACGGAAACGGCCTGGCAAAACCTCTTTGGCCGCACCATGTTCGTGCGCCCGCTGGCCTACAACCAGGCCGCCAAGGAAGAGTGGACCATCCTCAACGCTGCAGGCTTCGAGTGCGACCCGAACCGTGATGGCACCAACTCCGACGGCTGCGTGATCATCAACTTTGCCGAGCGCAAGGTGCTGATCGCCGGCATGCGTTACGCCGGTGAAATGAAGAAAGCCATGTTCTCGGTGCAGAACTACCTGCTGCCCGCCGCCGACGTGCTGCCGATGCACTGTTCTGCCAACGTGGGTGAAGATGGCGAAACCTGCCTGTTCTTCGGCCTCTCAGGCACCGGCAAGACCACGCTCTCAGCGGATCAGGCGCGTTTCTTGATTGGTGACGACGAGCACGCCTGGGGCGACGGCATCGTCTTCAACATGGAAGGCGGCTGCTACGCCAAGTGCATCGACCTTTCCGAGAAGAACGAGCCGGTCATCTGGAACGCCATCAAGTTTGGCACCGTGCTGGAAAACGTCGTGCTGGATGACCGCCGCGAGCCGGACTACGCCGACGACAGTCTGACCCAGAACTCCCGTGCCGCGTACCCGCTGGAGCACGTCGAGAAGCGCGTGGCCGAAAACCTGGCGGGTGAGCCCAACGCCATCGTATTCCTGACCTGCGACATGTCGGGCGTACTGCCGCCGGTGTCCATCCTGTCCAAGGAAGCCGCGGCCTACCACTTCCTGTCGGGCTACACCGCCAAGGTCGGCTCCACGGAAATGGGCTCTTCCGAAGGTCTGGCGGCAACGTTCTCTACCTGCTTTGGCGCGCCGTTCTTCCCGCGTCCGGCCCGTGAATACGCCGACCTGCTGATCAAGCGTGTCGAAAAGAAAGACGCCCAGGTGTACCTGGTGAATACTGGCTGGACCGGTGGTGCCTACGGTGAAGGCGGCTCGCGCTTCTCGATCCCCACCACGCGCGCCATCATCAGCGCGATTCAGTCAGGCATCCTGCGTGATGTCGAGACCAGGCACATCGACGGCCTGAACCTGCAAGTGCCGCTGGCCGTGCCGGGCGTGGATTCCAGCCTGCTGGACCCCCGCGACACCTGGACCGACCGCGACGCCTACGACCGTCACCTGCAAGACCTGGCCACCAAGTTCGTGGACAACTTCAAGAAGTTCGAAGGCGTCAACGAAGCGATCATCAAAGCTGGCCCGCAGCTGACCTGATACTCGCTGTTTCATCGCTTCAAGGGAGGATGCCTGGCATCCTCCCTTTTTTGTGCTTGTGATTTTGTGCTTCCGTCAGGCCATCCTGGACCGGTTCGCCCGGGCGTACAGGCCCTTACAAACGAAACCCCTCCGCAATGTGCTCTGCGAGGCTATCGATGATCGGTGACTGGGTCTGGGAAGTGCGTTGCAGCACGATGGAGGCCTCGGGGAGAGCAGGGTAGCCCTCCTGTCTGCCGAGAATCAGCATGTCGGGGGTGACCAGGCTGTGCATCCAGGCAGAAACGGCCAGCCCAGCCCCGACCACGGCCTGCAAGGTGGCCAGGCTGGGGCTGCTGTAAGCCACGCGATAGGTCTTGCCCGCGCGGTCCAGCGCATGGCAGGCATGGCGGCGGCAGAAGCAGGGGGCTTCGAACATGGCCAGTGGCACCGGCGTTTGTAGATGGATGGCGTGGTCGGCGGCCGTCACCCAGACGGTGGGTTCGCGTCTCAATAGCGTGCCGATCTCATCGCCTACCTCCCGGGTCATGATGATCAGGTCGAGGCTGTCCGGGGGCTGTCGTGAGAGTACCGATGAAGGAGCGCAGTGCACCTCGACATCCACCAGTGGCCATGCCTGGGAGAAGGTTTTCAGGATCCCCGGTAGAAAGCGCATGACGTAGTCGTCGGGCACGCCCAGGCGCACACGACCCACCATATCGGGCTGGCGCAAGAGCGTCAGCGCCTCACCCTGTAGCGAGAGAATCTTGCGCGCATAGCTCAGCAGCGTATGGCCTTCGCTGGTCAGCAGTAGCTGCCGATTCTGGCGAACGAAGAGGGGGCGTTGAATGATATCCTCCTCCAGGCGCTTCATCTGCATGCTTACCGCCGACTGGGTGCGGTTGACCGTCTGCGCCGCGCGGGTAAAGCCGCCCTGGTCGACAATCGCCACAAAGGTGCGCAGCAGTTCATGATCGATGGTGGGTAACATTGCCATGAGATATCAATCTGCCTGATGTTACGCATAAGAAGTATTCGTTGGATTGATTTTAGGCGCTCTTTGATACTTCTTCCACACCCAGAAGGAGAGATCGACATGGAGCGCATCATGACCTGTGTAAACGAGCGTCACGCATTATCAGAGCGGCAGCCGAACGTGGTGGAACGCCGCCGCACCCCTTGGCGGGTCAGGCTGGCGCGATGGCGGCAACTGCGTCGCGAGCGCTATGCACTACAGCAGCTCAACGATGACCTGCTCAAGGACATTGGCTTGAGTCGTGAAGTCGTACAGCGTGAAGCCAAGCGCCCTTTTTGGGATGATCGCGGCTGGCGTCGTTAAAGCAACGTTTATAAAATTTGGTTAATGCACCAATAGTGGGCAAAAAAAGTGCGACTTTAGTCGAGTTGCAGCCGGTTTTTTGCCCATACCAAACCGGCATAGGGTATGCAGAAAAACGCCGTCACAGTTAAATACCGTCATGCGCTGGCCAGCATAACGACAGTCTCATTACGGTAACGGTACGACGCCATGCCCTACGTTCATGACACCCTTGCGCGGCTAGCCAAGAGTAGCCCTGCCCAAACCGAGTTCTATCAAGCCACCGAGGAAGTGCTCGAGTGCTTGCGCCCCCTGTTCGAGCGCTCGCCGCACTATCACCAGCACAGTATCATCGAGCGTATGATCGAGCCTGAACGGCAGATCATGTTCCGTGTCAGTTGGCTGGATGACAAGGGTCGGGTGCAGGTCAACAAAGGGTATCGAGTGCAGTTCAACTCGGCCCTGGGGCCTTATAAAGGGGGTCTGCGGTTTCATCCCAGCGTGACCGCAGGCACCATCAAGTTTCTGGGGTTCGAGCAAATCTTCAAGAACGCGCTGACCGGCCTGGCGATTGGCGGCGGCAAGGGCGGCGCGGACTTCGACCCCAAGGGCAAGTCGGACAACGAGATCATGCGCTTCTGCCAGTCGTTCATGACCGAGCTGTACCGCCACGTGGGGCCCCATAGCGATGTGCCCGCCGGCGATATCGGCGTGGGCGCCCGCGAGATTGGCTATCTGTTTGGCCAGTACAAGCGGCTGACCGGGCGTTACGAAGGGGTGCTGACCGGCAAAGGGCTGAATTGGGGCGGCTCGCTCGGGCGCAAGGAGGCCACCGGCTACGGCGCGGTCTACTTTGCCCAGAACATGCTGGCCGCCCGGGGGGAGAGTCTGGCAGGCAAGACTTGCCTGGTGTCCGGCGCGGGCAACGTCGCCATCTATACCATCGAAAAGCTGCTGGAACTCGGTGCGCTACCGGTGACCTGCAGTGATTCCAAGGGCATGATTCACGACCCGCGAGGCATCGACCTGGGGCTGCTCAAGCGTCTGAAGGAGGTCGAGCGTGTTTCTCTGGAAGCTTATCTGCACGAGCACCCTGAGGCACACTATGTGGCGGCACGGGATTACCCCGCCGATGGCCATGCCGTATGGCGTCTACCGGCGCAGGTAGCGTTTCCTTGTGCCACCCAGAACGAATTGACCGAACAGGATGCCCAGGCGCTGATCGCCAACGGGGTGAGCTGTATCAGTGAAGGGGCCAACATGCCCTCTACCAAGGCGGCAGTGGAGCGCTTTATTGCCGCCAGGCTCGCATACGGCCCTGGCAAGGCCGCCAACGCCGGTGGCGTGGCCACGAGCCAGCTGGAAATGGCCCAGAACAGCAGCATGGAGCAGTGGTCGCTAGCGAAGGTCGATGACAAGCTCAAGCGCATCATGGCCGATATCTATCAGCAGTGTGCTGACACGGCAGAAGAGTTCGGCGAACCCGGTAACCTGGTGCTCGGTGCCAACATCGCAGGCTTCCGCAAGGTGGCCGATGCCATGATCGAGCAGGGCGTTACCTGATCATGTGGGTGGCCTGGTCGATTGAGTTACCGGGCCACTTTAAATAAGCTATCCTGCATATAGCGGATATCCACAGTCCTTTCCCTTTGGGGAAGGGCTGTTTTTTATGGTCGGTATCATCAAGGAGAGAGACCATGGGGCAGCGTCCTCCAATCATCATCAACCGTCTCGATGCAGAGCGTCTGCAGCGACTGATCGATCAAGCACCGGAAAAGGATCAGATGGTGGCGGAATTGCTCGAAGAAGAGCTGCTGCGCGGTGAGGTGCTCGACCCGCAGGACATTCCCGATAACGTCGTGAGCATGAATAGCCAGATCCGCTTCACCGACCTGACCCGTGGGCGGCAAATGATCCGCACGCTGGTCTATCCCCATGCGCTGGCCAGCGTGGAAGACGGTATTTCCGTCATGGCGCCGATCGGAGCCGCGCTGATTGGCCTGAAGGTGGGCGATGTCATCGAATGGCCGCTACCCAATGCCACCGACGTGAAGCTGCGGGTGGATGCCATCTTCTGGCAGCCCGAGCGGGAGAAGCAATTCCACCGCTAGGGCGGTCTCGGGCGCGCAAGCCATGCCAGCACAGGTGCTTTGTGGTACCGTGTCGGCACCTCGAATGCTGCATGAGCTGGTTGCACGTTATGGATGTCAAACAACGGATTATTGCGCGCCTGGCGTCAGAGCTGGGCGTACGACCTGAACAAGTCCTGGCCACGGTGGAATTGCTGGATGGCGGTGCCACCGTGCCCTTCATCGCCCGCTACCGCAAGGAAGTGACCGGCGCGCTGGACGATACTCAACTGCGCCAGTTGGATGAGCGCCTGCGTTACCTGCGCGAACTGGAAGAGCGGCGCGAAGCCGTGCTGGCGGCCATCGATGAACAAGGCAAGCTGGACCCCGCGCTCAAGGCCACTATCGAGGCCGCCGACACCAAGCAGCGCCTGGAAGACCTCTATCTCCCGTTCAAGAAAAAGCGCCGCACCAAAGCCCAGATTGCCCGGGAAGCCGGTCTCGAACCTCTGGCGGATGCGCTGCTGGCCGACCCCACCCTCGACCCGGAAAACGAAGCGGCACGCTACCTGCGCCCGGCAGAAGGGGAAGTGCCGGCCATCGAAGATGCCAAGGCCGCCCTCGACGGTGCCAAGCAGATTCTGATGGAGCGCTTTGCCGAAGACCCCGAGCTGATCGGCCAGCTGCGTGAGCGGCTCTGGCAGGAAGGCGAGCTGAGCGCCCGGGTGCTGGAAGGCAAGCAGCAGGAAGGCGCCAAGTTTTCGGATTACTTCGAGCACGACGAAAAACTCGCCAAGGTGCCCTCGCACCGTGCGCTGGCCATGTTCCGTGGCCGCAACGAAGGGATTCTGGGGCTGGCCATTCGCTTGCCCGGTGAAGAAGACGCCCCGGTGCATCCTGCCCAGGTGGCCATTGCCCGTCAGGTCGGTATTCGCGATGAAGGGCGCCCGGCCGACAAGTGGCTGGGCGAAGTGGTGCGCTGGACCTGGCGTGTCAAACTCTACACCGCACTGGAAACCGAGCTGCTGGGCCGCCTGCGCGAACAGGCCGAGCAGACCGCCATCGATGTCTTTGCTGCCAACCTGAAAGACCTGCTGCTGGCGGCCCCGGCGGGGCAGAAAGTCACCTTGGCGCTGGACCCCGGCCTGCGTACCGGCTGCAAGGTAGCGGTCATCGATGCCACCGGTCAGTTCATCGACCAGGCCACCATTTACCCCCACGCTCCCCAGAACCGCTGGAACGAATCGCTGGAGGTGCTGGCGCGGCTGGTCAAGCAGCATCGCGTGCAGCTGATTGCCGTGGGCAACGGAACCGCCAGCCGTGAAACCGACAAGCTGGCCGGGGAACTGGTGAAGGCGCTGGCGCCCGCGCAGCCGCTGAGCAAGGTCATGGTGTCGGAGGCCGGGGCATCGGTGTACTCGGCGTCGGAATACGCGGCCCGTGAGCTGCCCGATCTGGACGTCACCATCCGGGGGGCGGTTTCGATTGCCCGCCGCCTGCAGGACCCGCTGGCCGAGCTGGTGAAGATCGAGCCCAAATCCATCGGGGTAGGTCAGTATCAGCACGACGTCTCTCAGGTGCAGCTCTCGCGCAGCCTGGAAGCCGTCATCGAAGATTGTGTGAACGCGGTGGGCGTGGACCTCAACACGGCCTCCAGCGCATTGCTCTCCCGAGTGGCTGGCTTGAGCGCCGCGATGGCCGAAAACATCGTCGCGCAGCGCAACCTGCAGGGTGCCTTCAAAAGCCGCAAGGAGCTGCTCGGCGTCAGCCGTCTGGGGCCCAAGACGTTTGAACAGTGCGCCGGTTTCCTGCGTATCAGCAATGGCGACAACCCGCTGGATGCCAGCGCCGTCCACCCAGAGGCCTATACTCTGGTCGAGCGCATCGCCAAGCAAAGCGGGCGTGACCTCAAGGGCCTGATTGGCGACAGCGCCACCCTCAAGGCGCTGAAGCCCGCCGATTTCGCCGATGAGCGCTTCGGGGTGCCCACCGTCAGCGACATTCTCAAGGAGCTGGACAAGCCAGGCCGAGACCCGCGCCCGGAGTTCAAGGCGGCGGAGTTCCGCGAAGGCGTGGAAACGCTCAAGGACCTCACCCTGGGCATGGTGCTGGAAGGCACGGTGACCAACGTGACGCACTTCGGCGCGTTCGTGGATATCGGGGTTCATCAGGATGGCCTGGTGCATATCTCGGCCTTGTCGGAGCGGTTCATCGACGACCCGCGCAGCGTGGTCAAGGCGGGCGACATCGTTACCGTCAAAGTGATGAGCGTCGATATTCCCCGCAAGCGAGTCGGGCTTTCCATGCGTCTCAGCGATGAACCAGAGCAGCCTGAGCAAAACGGCAGCCGCGCCGCTCAGGAGCCCCGCAAGCCTGCGCGCAGCAGCCGTCAATCGGGCCAGCGCCAGGGGCAGCAGCAGGGCAATGCACCGGCGGCCATGGGTGCCTTGGGTGCCGCGTTGTTGAAGGCCAAGCGGGGCAAATAGTCGCGTGTCTTGAAAAACACAGGGTTGCCGCCATATCCTGCCCACTATTCCCTATCAGGTAGGATACAGCTCATGGTCACGCCCGCCGGTTTCCACAAGGCCTGCGTCATGCAGGCCTTATCAACAAGGAGTGTTCACCTTGTCTGAACCACTCACGGTGCCTACGTCGCTGACCGCTCAGGTCGAGCGCCTGCTCCCCAGCGCCCGTCTGGGTCGTTTGGGGCGGCTGCGTCGCGGGCTAGAAAAAGAGGGGCTAAGGGTCGATGCGCAGGGCCATATCGCACAGACCCCACACCCCCAGGCGCTGGGCTCCAAGCTGACCCACCCGCACATCACCACCGACTACTCCGAAGCGCTGCTGGAGTACATCACCCCGGTGTATTCGGAACCCAAGGAGGCGCTGGCCTTCCTGTCCGATCTGCATACCTTTACCTATCACCATCTCGATAACGAGTGGATCTGGCCTGGCAGCATGCCTTCCCGGCTCTCCGGTAACGACAGCGTGCCGATTGCCGACTACGGCAGCTCCAACGTGGGCACCATGAAGCACGTTTACCGCAAAGGGCTCGACGTGCGCTACGGGCGGATCATGCAAGCCATTGCCGGGGTGCACTACAACGTCTCGCTGCCTGAAGACATGTGGTACGCCCTGCGCGAGATGGAAAAAGCCACCCACGTACCGTTCAACGACTACCGTTCGACGCGCTACTTTGGCTTGATTCGTCACTTCCGTCGCCATAGCTGGCTGCTGCTCTATCTATTCGGTGCGTCTCCCGCCGTGGACAAGAGCTTCCTGCCCAGCGGGCAGGTGCCGGACAAGCTGCAGCCGCTCGGTGACGATACTTATATCGCCCCCTACGCTACCACGCTGCGCATGTCCGACCTGGGGTATCAGAACAAGGTCCAGTCGCAGCTGAAAATCTGCTTCAACTCGCTCTCCAACTACGTCAACACCCTGCGCCATGCGATTTCCACACCGTGGCCCGATTATGAAGCGCTGGGCGTTCGGCAAGGCGATGAGTGGCAGCAGCTCAATGCCAATATTCTGCAGATCGAGAACGAATACTACAGCGATATTCGCCCCAAACGCGTGGCGCGGCACAACGAAACCCCGAGCCAGGCACTCGAAGCTCGTGGCGTCGAGTACATCGAAGTGCGCTGTCTGGACCTCAATCCCTTCGATCCGCTGGGCGTCACGGAAGTGCAGATGCGCTTCGTCGACACCTTCCTGATGTGGTGTCTGCTCAGCGACAGCCCCTGGATTTCCGATGAAGAGTGTGACCGCCTGGATGACAACCGTCGCCTGGTGGTGGAGCGGGGGCGTGACCCTGAGCTGCGTCTCGTGCGTCAGGGGGAATCGGTGACGCTCCCCGAGTGGGGCGAGCAGATCTTCGCGGAAATGGCCGAGGTCGCTCGGCTGCTGGACGCCGTGGAAGACGACGCTCCCCATGCGGCCGCCCTGGCGGCGCTACAGCCCCGTTTGCGCCAGCCCGAGCTGACGCCCTCTGCGCAACTGCTGGCGAAGCTGCAATCCGGCAACGGCTCGCTCAGCGAGACTCTGCTGGGCATGGCCCAAGAACAGGCAGAGGCCTTGAAGAGCACCCCCATGCTGCGTTCACGGGAAGCGCTGCTGGCACAGCTCATCGACACCTCGCACCAGCAGCAGCGTGATATCGAAGCCGCGGATCAAGAAAGCTTCAGTACCTTCCTGGAAAACTACTTCGCCAAGGCGCGGGAATCGCGAGCGCTATCGGCCATTACACCTGAGGATGGGCAATGACCTCATCAACTATTCGTCCGGTCGCGCTACTCGGCGTTGCCTTCTGTATCCTGATGATGGCCGTGGCGCTAGGACTGGAACACATTGGCGGGCTGGAGCCTTGCCCGCTGTGCATCTTCCAGCGCGTCGCGGTCATCGCCGCCGGGCTGGTACTGGCCGTGGCTGCCATTCATAACCCCCGCGGCCGTTTCGGCAAGGGGTTATATGGCGTGCTCAGCTTGGCGGCGGTGGGTACCGGGGCGTTCATCGCAGGCCGCCATGTCTGGCTACAGGGGCTGCCCGCCGATGAAGTGCCCAGCTGTGGCCCCGGCCTGGAATACATGATGGATATTCTGCCCATGCAGGAAGTCGTGGCCATGGTGCTCACCGGCTCCGGCGAGTGCGCGGAAATCGACTTCATGCTGTTGGGGCTGTCGCTGCCTGGCTGGACGCTGGTCGGGTTCCTCATTCTCGCCCTGGTACCGTTACATATGTTATGGCTGGCCGTGACAGGGCAGGGTACGTTAGCCAAGCGTTGATTATTCAAGGCACACTCGGCAGTATCAAGGAAATCGTGCCCGCCTGCATTGACAGGGCTAGAAGGAACAGCGAGTCTAGCCTTGATGAAGGCGGCTATCAGCAAGGAGAAGCCCCATGCTCGAAGATTGCAAAAATGCCCTGGAGCGCTGGGGGGGCGTACACAGCCTGATCGACCGCTGGCTGGATCAACGGCGCGCACTACTGGTCAGCTTCATTGAGCTCAAGGAAGCCTGCGATGCGGAACTCGAAGCCGTCAGCAAGGCGCGCATCGACACCTTCAGCGAACTGCTGATGGATTACATCAGCGCGGGCCACTTCGAGATCTACCCCCAGTTGGCCGAAGAAGCCAAGGCCTTCGAAGATGAAGGAGCCCTGCAAATCGCGGCCCTGTTGCTGGAAAGGCTCGAAATGTCTACCGCCATGGTGCTGGAGTTCGACGAAGACTTCGCCACCCCGGTACGCTGCCAGCAAAACCTGGCCCGGCTGCCCGCCTGGATCGACCGGCTCGCCAAAGGGCTCACCGAACGCTTCGCCCTGGAGGATCAGCTCATCGCACGCCTCCACGCAGCCCACAGCCCCCAACAGATCAAATCTCCCGCTTAATGCCGCGCCCCCTGTAGCGCGGCGTAACGAAAGAGCGAGAGCAACGAGCGAAAGAGGCACCCGCGGAGGCGGCGTCAGCCGCCCCGATAGCGTCACCGAACCCACCACGCTCTCGAATCGCAAAACGCCACCGCCACCCCCGGTGCCCTCATCGGCAACGCTCTCCGCGTTGCTTCGCGGGTGCGCTCCGCTTACGCCGCGCTACGGCATGTCGCCAACATTGGGTATGGGGGCACGGGCACGGATACCCCCGTAGCGCGGCGTAACGACTGAGCGAGAGAAACGAGCGAAAGAGGCACCCGCAGCGGCGGCCCGGCGCGGAGGCGGCGCCAGCCGCCCTGATGACGTCACCGAACCCACCGAGCCCTCGAACCACAAAACGCCACCGCCACCCCCGTCGCCCTCATCGGCAACGCTCTCCGCGTTGCTTCGCGGGTGCGCTCCGCTTACGCCGCGCTACGGTATGTCGCCAACATTGGGTATGGGGGCACGGGCACGGATACCTCCGTAGCGCGGCGTAACGACTGAGCGAGAGCAACGAGCGAAAGAGGCACCCGCGGAGGCGGCCCGGCGCGAAGGCGGCGCCAGCCGCCCCGGTAGCGTCACCGAACCACAAACACGCCCTCGAATCACAAAACGCCACCACCACCCCCGGCGCCCCCATCGGCAACGCTCTCCGCGTTGCTTCGCGGGTGCGCTCCGCTTACGCCGCGCTACGGGTGCGGCGCCAACGATGCAAATGGGGGTGCCCGTAGCGGGGTGGGGCGCGTTTTATCCGAGATCTTTCTCCCGCCGTAAGCGGCCGCCGATCACCAGCATGCAGGGGGTGAGCAGCAGGGTGAGGAAGGTGGCGAACGTCAATCCACCGGCGATGGCGCTGGACATTTGTGTCCACCACTGGGCGGAGGGGGCGTTGAACCCGAGCGCGGGGGTGAAGAGGTTGACGTTGACTCCCAGCACCATGGGCATCAGCCCCAGCACGGTGGTGATGGCGGTCAGCAGGACGGGGCGCAGGCGCAGGCAGCCTGCTTCCAGGGCTGCCTGAGGAGGTGGCATGCCGTCGCGGCGCAGCTCGTTGTAGGTATCGATCAAGACGATATTGTTGTTGACCACGATGCCCGCCAGCGCGATCACGCCCATGCCTACCATGACGATGCCAAAGGCCTGGCCGGTGATCAGCAGGCCCATGAGTACGCCCGCCGTGGAGAACACGATGGCGGACAACACCAGCGCGGCCTGGTAATAGCTGTTGAACTGGGTCACCAGAATCAGCGCCATCAATCCTACGGCAATCAGGAAGGCACTGATCAGAAACTGCATCGACTCCTGCTGATCCTCCTGTTCGCCAGCCACATTGACCATCAGGCCATCCGGTAGTTGGCCTTGGCCAGCGGTCAGCAGGGCTCTCAGGCGCTCATCGGCCAGGTAGCCGGGCGCCAGATCCGCTTCCAACGTAATCGCGCGGCGGCCATCGATGCGGTTCAATGTCCCCACCTTGGGCGCCGGGGCGATTTCCACGAAATGGGAAATCGGCACCTGCCCACGGGAAGTATTGATGGTGAGCCGCTCCAACTGGTCCAGCGTGCGCCAGTGTTCCGGAAGGCGTACGCGAATATCGACCTCGTCACTCACCGTGGGTGGGCGGTAGCTGGCCACCTGCAGGCCGGTGGTGAGCAACTGAACCGCGCTGCCAATGGTGGTGATATCGGTCCCCATGCGGGCGGCGGCCTCACGATCCACGGTGATCTGCCACTCCACCCCGGGCAGGCTGCGGTTGTCCTGAATATCCACGAAGCCGCCCAGCTCACGCATCAGTCGGGTGAGTTGGTCGACCCCCGCATCGGCAACGTCTGGGTCCGTGGCGCTGACTTCCAGCACGATGGGTTTGCCGCCGCCGGGGCCCATTTCCTGCTCGCGGAATTCCAGGGTAATTCCCGGAATATCCGCCGTGCGCTCAGCCATGTCCGCCAGAATGGTGCGCGCCGGACGGCGCTGATACCAATCAATGAACTGGAACTGCAGCATGCCGACCACGTCGCTGCCCATCTGCTGGTCGGGCACTGCAAAAGAGCGTGCGTAGAGAGCCTCCACTTCACCCAGGCCGCCCAGGCGCTGCTCCACGCGGCGCAAAATGGCGTCGGTTTCCTGAGCGGAAAAATCGCCCCGGGCGCGTACCAGCACCTGGGCGCTATCGGGTTCGACGTTGGGGAAGAAATCCACGCCGTGGTTGAACCGCGCATAGCCGGTATACAGCAGTGCGATCAGCAGCATAGCAAAGGCCAGCACCCAGCCGGGGTAGCGCAGCAATCGGCTCAGCAAATGGCGGTAGCCTCGGCCCATCGCAGTGCTTTCATCCAGCGGGCCAGTGCCTGCACCGCTGGCCTTGGCGGTACGGGTAAACAGCCGCCCAAGCGTGGGCAGGAAGATGAGTGCCATGACCAGCGAGGCCAGCAGGCACAGAATCACCGTCGCGGGCAGGTACTTCATGAACTGGCCGACGACGCCGGGCCAGAACAGTAGCGGTAGAAACACCGCCAATGTGGTTGCCGTGGAGGCAATCACCGGCCAGCTCATCCGCGACGCGGCGTTCAGCCACGCCTGATGAGCCGTCTGCCCCTCGTGCAGATGGCGGTCGGCGAGCTCGCTGACCACGATGGCACCGTCCACCAGCATGCCCGCTACCAGAATCAGCGCAAACAGCACCACGATGTTGAGAGTGAAGCCAAAGGCCCAGACCAGCAGAATACCGGTCAGGAAAGCCCCTGGAATGGTCAGCCCGACCAGGAGTGCCATACGCCAGCCCATCACGGCGACCACCACGACCAGTACCAGCACCACCGCAGTCAGCACGTTGTTGAGCAGCTCGGAGAGCATGTTCTGCACGGTGACCGACTCGTCCAGGATGGTCGTCACCCGTAGCTGCTCGGGTAACAGCGTTTGCGCCTCCGCAAAGCGGTCCCGCACGGCGTCGATGGTGGCGATGATGTTGGCCCCGGCGCGTTTGGAGATTTCCAGCACCACGGCAGGCTGGCCGTCGATACGCGCAAAGCCTTCGGGCTCTTTGTAGGTGGGGTGAATCCAGGCCACGTCACCGAACGTGACCACTTGCTCGCCCTCTACTTTCACGGGCATGTTCATCACGTCTTCCAGGGCAGCGATGATGCCGGGCACCTTCAGCGCCAGCCTGCCTGCGCCAGTATCCAGGCTGCCGGCGGCCACCAGCCGATTGTTACGCGAGACCTGGTTGAACAAGGCATCGAAATCGACCCCGTAACTCTCCAGCTCCAGCGGGTCCACGACGATTTCCAGCAGGTCTTCACGGTCACCGGCAATGTCCACCTCCAGCACGTCGGCAATGCCTTCGATCTCCTCCTTCAGGCGGCGGGCGATGGCAATGCGCTCGCGGGTGTCCAGCTCCCCTGAAAGGCCGATGCTCAAGACCGGGAACTCCGAGACGTTGACCTCCATGACCCTCGGTTCGTCGGCTTCGGTGGGCAGGCTGCTACGTGCAATGTCTACCCGTTCCCGCACGTCGGAAAGCGCCGTGTCCGGATCGAAGCCCGGGTCGAACTCCAGCGTGACGGAGCCATGCCCCTCGCTGGACTGCGCCGTGAACTTGCGCAGCCCGGCAATGCCCCGCAGCTCCTGTTCCATCGGGCGAATCAGCAGCCGTTCGCCATCTTCCGGGCTGACCCCCTCCAGCGAGAGCGAGACATAAATGATCGGGATGGTGACGTCCGGGTTGGCTTCTTTGGGGATCACCTGCCAGGCCGTGAGCCCAGCCAGCAGCAGCCCTACCAGTAGCAACAGGGTGGTGCGCGTATGGGTCAGCGCGGCATTAATGAGTGAGCGCATGACCACCTTCCTGGGCAGGCACGGGGGTGACTTCCTCACCAGGGCTGACCAGGCCAGCCCCCAACGTGATCAGCGTGACCGGGTCGGGCAGGCCGCTGACATAGGCGCGCTGGGTGTCGGCACTGACCAGCTCCACGGCAGACTGCACCACGCGGTTTTCGGCATCCAGGTGCCGAATGGCCAGCTGGCCCCGCTCATCCAGGCTGAACAGCGCAGGCGAAAGCGTATGCACGGCGCGAGGGGGCAGGGTGATGGTCAGCTCGGCGCTACCGCCTGCCAGCCGCTGGCGCTCGGGGTTGTCGAGGATGACTTCCACATAGAACGTCCGGGTCGCTTCATCGGCACGGCGGCTGATATAGCTCACTTCGCCAGTCAGCTCGCCGCCATTCAACAGGCGGGCCGTCACCGGCAGCCCTTCGCTCAGAGTGCCTACCTGCTGCTGGGACACCCAGGCCTCTCCTTTCAGGCGACGGTCATCGACCAGACGCGCCCACTCTTCTCCGGGCTGCAGCAGGTCGCCGATTTCCACCTGTACTCGGTCCAGCACGCCTTCGAACGGAGCGCTGGGGCGGGTATCGCGTAGCTGCTTCTCCAGTTGAGCCACCTGGGCCGCGCTGGCGCTGAGTGCGCTTTGCAAGCGCAGCAGCTCGGGCTGGGAAATCAGCTCGCGACGGCGCAGGTTCTGGGCCCCCGCGTACTCGGCCTGCGCCAGGGCCAGCTCATCGCGTGCCTGCTGCAGGCGCTCTGGCAGGGCATCGCTCTCCAGTACCAGCAGCGTCTCGCCCGGTTGAACGCGCTCGCCTTGGGTGATGGGGGCTTCCGCCACCAGGCCCGCCACGTTGGCGCGCAATACCGCCTCGCGAGCGGCCGCCAGCTGGCCTTGAACGACCACCTGAGGAATGTAGAGCGTGCTGGGCTGGGTCGAGACCTCCACCCGAGCCAAGGTCTCGCCGTTGCTCTCGCGGTTTTCTACAGGGGCGGACTGAAAACGCTGAAAGTCGCCCAGGGCAAGCCATACCACCAGGGCCAGCACCAGCAGGCTAGCCAGTGCATAAGAGGGGGGGATTCTTCGCATGAGGAGTCACTGTTCCAAATAAAGAGGGGCTCGCAACCCGTCACACCATAGCGCAAGTGCTGCCGCTCAGCGAGTACCAAGCCGCCGCGCGAATGGGTAGTAGTCTCAAGTCTGATTGAGTTTTTAGGCGTGTGGGCATAACATCGGTGCGCGAATCTTTACCAGGCGAACCTTCACTAGGCGAACCATCAAGGAGCAATGATGAAAGATCCAGTACGTATTGCGATTACCGGCGGTGCCGGCCAGATCAGCTACTCTCTTATTTTCCGCATTGCCGCTGGCGACATGCTGGGGCCGGATCAGCCCGTCATTCTCCAGCTTCTCGAAATTCCCCAAGCCATGGGCGCGCTGAACGGCGTGGTCATGGAAGTGAACGACTGTGCGTTCCCGCTGGTGCAAGATATCGTCGCCACCGACGATCCCAACGTGGCGTTCAAGGATGCCGACTTCGCTCTGCTGGTAGGTGCTCGTCCGCGTGGCCCCGGCATGGAGCGTAAAGACCTGCTGGAAGCCAACGCCGCTATCTTCTCCGTACAAGGTAAAGCGCTGAACGACCACGCCAGCCGCGATGTGAAAGTGCTGGTCGTCGGCAACCCGGCCAACACCAACGCGCTGATTGCCTCCTGCAACGCGCCGGACCTGGACGCTGGCCAGTTCACCGCCATGACCCGTCTGGACCACAACCGCGCCCTGACGCAGCTGGCACAGAAGACCGGCAAGCACGTCACCGACGTCGAAAACATGATCATCTGGGGCAACCACAGTGCTACCCAGTACCCGGACCTGGCCCAGTGCAAGGTAGACGGCAAAGCCGCTTTCGATCTGGTCGAGCGCGACTGGTACGAAAACGACTTCATCCCGACCGTACAGCAGCGCGGTGCCGCCATCATCAAGGCACGCGGCGCCTCGTCTGCCGCCTCCGCTGCGTCTTCCGCCATCGACCACATGCGTGATTGGGCGCTGGGCTGCGACGGTATCGTCAGCATGGCCATCCCCTCCGACGGCAGCTACGGCATCGCCGAAGGCATCATCTACTCCTACCCGGTGCGCTGCCAGGGTGGCAAGTACGAAATCGTACAAGGTTTCGAACTCGATGCGTTCAGCAAAGAGAAGATGCAAGCCACGGAAAAAGAACTGCGCGAAGAGCGCGCTGCTGTAGAGCACCTGCTCGGCTAAGTACGCCGTTTGGCACTCGCCAACCGCACCCACCCCGCAAGCCATGCTTGCGGGGTTTTTTATGCTCAGCGTAATGGGTTTGGATGGAACGTTATGTCGCTTGCGGGATAGCTTGAGTGGGTGACCCCGTAGCGCGGCGTAAGCGGAACGCACCCGCGAAGCAACGCGAGAGCGTTGCCGATGAGGGCGACGAGGGTGGTAGTGGCATATTGTCGTTCGGTGGCTTCATCTCTGTGGGAGGCCAATTTCATTGGGCGACTGCCTGAATAGGCTGAGAGCTTGAATCATCGCGGGCTGAAGCCCCCT
>NZ_BMXN01000016.1 GCF_014651775.1 Vreelandella hamiltonii | reverse complement strand
GGGGTGGCGGCGCATACCGCACTGGAGCAACTGTTTGCGGGGGAGGTGCCAGCCTTCATGCAGCAAGAAGCCCCGACTCAGCCAACCGGTGCTGAATAGTTACGATTGAGAATGCTCGTTTTCGAAAAATAAACATCTGCGTCTTCAAATGTCCATTAGCGAAACGCACGCTGATCGCAACACCACCTTGCAGCGATGGTGGGCATCACGCAACAACAATAACGCACATAAGAGGCTTCTCATGAAAACGCCATCCTGGCCCAAGCGTCCGCTGGCTCTGCTCACTGCGGTCTCGCTTCTCCCCATGGCACTGCTTGCCAGCCATGCCCAGGCCGACTGCGAACGCGGCGCCCTGGACGCACTCTACTGCGACGAGAATGGCGACATGGTCGCCGACCGCCCGGCCGATGAATCGAACTGGGCCAACCCCAGCACGCTGATCTTCGCCTACACGCCGGTGGAGGACCCTGCCATTTACTCCGACATCTGGCAGCCGTTCGTCGACCACCTTTCCGAGGTCACGGGCCGTGACGTGCGCTTCTTTGCAGTGCAGTCCAACGCTGCCCAGGTGGAAGCCATGCGCAGCGGCCGACTGCACATTGCCGGGTTCTCGACCGGCCCGACGCCCTTTGCCGTGAACCTGGCCGGAGCCGTACCCTTCGCCCTGATGGGCTCTGACGATGGCCAGTTCGGCTACACGCTGCAAATGTTCACCCATGTCGACTCGGACATCGAGTCCCTGGAAGACCTGAAGGGCAAACGCGTCGCGCATACCTCCCCCACGTCCAACTCCGGCAACCTGGCACCGCGGGCACTGCTGCCCGAGCTGGGCATCACCCCGGATGAAGATTATGAGGTGGTCTACTCCGGCAGCCATGACCAATCCATGCTGGGCGTGGTGGCCCGCGACTATGACGCCGCGCCGGTGGCCTCCGAAGTGGTCGAGCGCATGGCCGCGCGTGGCCTGTACGACGAAGAGGACGTACGGCTGATCTATGAGTCCGACCGCTTCCCGACCACCTCCTACAACTACGCCCACAACCTGCACCCGGACCTGGTCGAGAAGATCGAAGAGGCGTTCTTTACCTTTGACTTCGTCGGCACCGAGCTGGGCGAGGAGTTCGAAGGGGTCGAGAAATTCATCCCCATCAACTACCAGGAACACTGGCAGGTGATTCGCACCATTCAGGCCGCCAATGACGTGCGCTACACGCGGGAAAACCTGGAGTAGCCTGGTCGCGCCGCCCTGGCGGCGCGCTTTTATCGAGCGAATGGATGTGCACCCATGCTGGAAATTACCAATCTGGTCAAACGTTATGGCCACAGTGAGCCCGTTCTCAAGGGCCTGGACCTCAAGGTAGAAGGCGCCAGCGTCGTGTCGATCGTGGGCGCATCGGGGGCGGGAAAGAGCACCATGCTGCGCTGTATCAACCGTCTGGTGGAGCCCTCGTCCGGCTCCATCAAGCTCAATGGTACGGAGCTGGTGAATATCAGAGGCGCCGAGCTGCGCCGTGCTCGCCGCAAGATCGGCATGGTCTTTCAAGGGTTCAACCTGCTCGATCGGCTGACGGTCATGGAGAACGTGCTGGCGGGCCGCCTCGGCTATGTGAGCCTTTATCAGGCCATTTCGAGGCGCTACCCCCAAGCGGACATCGAACGTGCATTCATGCTGATGGAGCGCGTGGGGATTGCCCATTACGCCAACAAACGCGCCGATGAACTGTCTGGCGGCGAGCGCCAGCGGGTAGGCGTGGTGCGTGCTCTGATGCAGGAGCCCGACCTGCTGCTGGCGGATGAGCCCACCGCTTCGCTGGACCCGAGAACATCCGAGCAGATCATGATGCTGCTGCAGAGCCTGGCCAGCGAGCTGTCGCTGCCGGTGCTCATCAACATCCACAACGTCGCCCAGGCCAAGACCTACACCGAACGCATCGTGGGGCTGCGGCATGGCAAGATGATTTTCGATGGCTTGCCGAGCGACTTCAACAAGGAGGCACTGGACGCCATTTATGGGGGCATCGAGGCGCCGGACGAATCCGTCAGTGAACAGCCCGACCCTGCAGCGCAAGGGGCCTGACATGACGACTCCCCCTACTCCACGCACCTGGAAAAAGCCGCCTTTCATCGCCAACCCCGTCCTGCGTTACGGGCTCATTCTGATCGCCCTGGCGTATCTGGTCTGGGCGTTTGGATCGCTGCCCTTCAACTGGGCCCGGATCTCCGAAGGCCTGCCGCGGGCGGCGCGTATTTTCAGCGGCGGCTTTCCGCCCAGCTTCGAACGTTTCGGGCTGCTGCTGACCGGCTTTAAAGAGAGCTTCCAGATCGCCATTCTGGCCACCTTGCTGGGCGTGCTGCTCTCCATCCCTTTTGCGGTCATGGCCGCCCGCAATATCGCGCCCCTACCGATCTACCTGATCGGTCGCAGCGTCATCATCGTGTCACGCAGCTTTCATCCGGTCATCGTGGCCATCCTGTTCGTTGCTGCGGTGGGCTTTGGCCCGCTGGCGGGTATCCTGACCCTGACCCTTTACTCCATCGGCTTTGTCGGCAAGCTGCTTGCCGAAGAGATCGAGGAGATCGACTGGGGCCAGGTGGAAGCCATGCGTGCCGCTGGCGCCGGGTATCTGGCCACGCTGTTCTATGCGGTGTTTCCGCAAATATTGCCTCGCCAGGTGGGGCTCTCCATGTATCAGCTGGACAGCAATCTGCGCGCGTCGGCCGTGGTGGGCATCGTCGGTGCTGGCGGGATTGGCGGCACGTTGATGAACGCCTTCGGGCGCTATGACTACGACTTTGCGTTCGCCATTCTGCTGATCATCATTGCGGTGATTCTGCTTAGCGAAGGCGTCAGCGGCTGGGTGAGGAAAAAAATATGGTAGATCACGCACAGCAACTCGCCGACCGAGTCTGGCAACGTTACGACCGGAAAGAGCGGCTGATCCGCTATGCCGTCCTGCTGGCCACCTTGATGCTGGTGTTCTGGGCCGTTCGCGATATCGATATTTTCTGGCCCTGGGTGTGGGACGCGCCGAACCAGATCTCGGGGCTGGGCGCACGCATGTGGCCACCCAGCAGCGCCGGGCTGGGCAACATCTTGAATGCCCTGCTGGAAACCGTGCATATCGCTACACTGGCCACGTTCATCACCATCTTTCTGGCGCTGCCGGTGGCCTACATCGCTGCCCAGAACACCACCCCGAACCGGGCCTGCCTGTGGCTGGGGCGCTTCATTCTGGTCTCCAGCCGGTCGGTGAACACCATCATCTGGGCGCTGCTGTTCGTGGCCATTTTCGGCCCTGGCGTTCTGGCCGGTATTCTGGCCATCGTGTTTCGCTCCATCGGCTTCATCGGCAAGCTGATGGGCGAGGCCATCGAAGAGATCGACCGCCGTCCCGTCGAGGCCATGGAAGCCACCGGTGCTTCCAAAGCCAAGGTGGTCGCTTACGCCATCGTCCCTCAGGTGATGCCCGCCTTTTTCGCCATCGTGATTCTGCGATGGGATATCAATATCCGCGAATCGACCGTATTGGGCCTGGTAGGGGCCGGTGGGATTGGCGTGATCCTGCAGGGTGCCATCGATACGTTCGCCTGGCCGACCGTCGCAACCATCCTGATGGCGATCATCGTGCTGGTGCTGATCGGTGAAGCCATCACCAGCGTGCTGCGCCGCAAAGTGCTGTAAGGCCACCAGGCAAGCGTTTGACCTAACCCCAAACGCTTGCCATGGTTAAAGGGCAATCAACGACATGGAGGACGTATGACGATGACCACCTATATCGTGGTAGCCGATGCGGCACGCGCCAGAATCTTTACCCGTGACGCCCTGGAACTCGCCGAGCAGGAAAGCATGGTGCATGCGGCAGGAAGGCTGCATGAAGGCGACCTGATCACCGACCGCCGAGGGGCCGACGTGCATGAGTCCACGTCCACCACGTCACGCTCGTCAGGTGAAGAAGGCGCCGCTTCCCGGCATGAAAACGAGCTGTTTGCCAAGGAAGTCGCCCAACGGCTCTATGCTGCCCGCGTCGATAACAGCATGGAAAAGCTGATCATGGTGGCCCCACCCAAGTTCCTCGGGCTGCTGCGTGAGAAACTCGACAACCCCACCCAGAAGCTGGTGATCCATACCCTATCCAAAGACCTCAGCAAGGCCTCGCTACCGGATATTCAGGCAGCGGTCAGCGATTTGCGCTAGCCCAAGACAAAGGGCTATTAGACTAAAGAAGTGGTCACTCTCGCCGATAGTCGTTACTTACCCTGACGATAAAGAGAGTGACCATGCTCGCCACCCTACGCTTTCGAATACTGTTAGCCGCACTAACTGCCATCGTCCTCGCGTTGGTGATCAACGGCATTGCCAGCTACTCCACTGTGAAACGCCATAATAGTGAAGAGGTAAGTCGCAACCTCAGTGCCGTTGTGAATGGAAACACACAGGCTATCGATGAGTGGTTCAATGCCCGCTACACCATGATGGAAAGCATGGAGCACACTGCTGGCGGCGAAGAGCCACTGTCAGCTTTGCGCCAGTTGGCCGACTCTGGCGACTTCATGACGGCATATCTGGCTTATCCACATACCTCAACCGCCATTTTTTCAGATGGTTGGCAGCCACCCAGTGATTACGACCCTAGAGGACGGCCGTGGTATCAGGCAGCCGTTAGCGCAGCGAACACGGTCGTTACCGCGCCCTATGTCGATGCGCAAACCGGCGGATTGATCATCACGTTCGCCCGCCCCTTTTACCGTAATGGCGAGCTGATGGCCGTCATTGGGGCAGACATTACCATAGCGGACGTCATCGATATCGTGGGCAATATTTCCCCCACGCCTTCCAGTTTCGGCTTTCTGACCACTCAGGATGGCACCCTGGTTGCCCACCCGGACGCCGCCCTGACCCTGGAGCCCTCGACCGCCCTGAGTGCGAACTTGAACCCTCAGGAGCTCACGCGCATTATCCAATCCGACACGCCCCAGCCCATGGCCCTGCAGGAAAGCAGCAAGCTGCTCATGGGCAGCCAGGTGGGCGGCAATAGCGGCTGGCAGCTGGTGGTCGCGCTGGACGAAGCAGAAGCCACGGCCGGGCTGCGCGCCATTGCCACCACGTCCATCATCACCCTGCTGATCGTCGCCGCCATCACCGCCGTGGTGTTCGGCCTGCTGCTCTCGCTGCTGCTGCGTCGCCTGCTGGGTGTGCGTAACGCCATGGATAACATTGCCTCCGGTGAAGGCGACCTGACGCAGCGCTTGCCGGAAGAGGGCAACGACGAGGTCACGCAGATCGCCCGCGCCTTCAACCGCTTCGTGGGCAAAATGGAAGAAGTGCTGATCGAGGTGCGTACCAGCAGCGAAGCCGTGCACCACGCCGCCAACGAGATTGCCGTAGGCGGGCAGGATCTGTCGCGCCGCACCGACAATGCCGCGTCCAGCCTGCAGCAGACGTCTGCATCGGTGGAGCAGATCACCAGCACCGTCGCCCACACCGCCGCATCGGCCCAGGAGGCCAACAAGCTCTCCCACGCTGCCTCTGAAGTAGCGAAAAACGGCGGTCAGGTGGTCTCGAACGTGGTGACGACCATGGAAGACATCTCCCAGGCCTCCAACAAGATTGGCGAGATCGTCACGCTGATGAACAGCATTGCCTTCCAGACCAACCTGCTGGCGCTCAACGCCTCGGTAGAAGCCGCCAGAGCGGGCGAGCATGGCCGCGGCTTTGCCGTGGTGGCCGACGAAGTGCGTAAACTGGCCGGCCGCAGCAGCGACGCTGCCAGCGACATCCAGAAGCTGATCGAAGACTCCCAGGCACGAGTCAACAATGGCACGACTCTGGTGCGTGATGCAGGCAGCACCATGCACGATATCGTCGAGCACATCACCCGCGTCACCGACGTACTCGAAGAGATCAACGCCGCCACCAGCGAACAGAGTGATGGCATCAAGCAGGTCAACATCGCAGTGGCCGAGCTGGACCGGATGACCCAGGAAAACGCTGCCATGGTGGAAGAGTCCACCACCGCCGCCGAGCACCTCAAGGAGCAGGCAAACCACCTGACCGGCACCATCAGCAGCTTCAAGCTATCCGGTGCCAGCGCGCTTGCCCTGGGGTCACCTTCGCTGCGCGATTACTGACACCCAAGACGAACACTCAAGGAATGGGCGGCAGCGGGATGTCGTCGCTGCGCTGGGCACCGGCGGTCATTTCGCGGCAGAGACGCAAGAACTCGCGCACGCCGGTGGTCAGGTATTTGTGGCGATGCCAGATGAAGGTGAACTGACGCTTCAGGTCCAGCTCCGGCGTGGGTAGCGGCACCAGACTACCCCGCCGGAAGGCGTCTCGCAGCGCCAGCCGGGAGACGCAGCCGATCCCCAGGCCTGACTCCACCGCCCGCTTGATCCCTTCGGTATGCTCCAGTTCCAGCAGCGTATTGAAGCGGCTGCGCCGATGGCGCGCCGCATGCTCCAGTGTCATGCGGGTGCCGGAGCCCTCCTCGCGCATGATCCAGTCTTCCCGCAGCAGTTGATCCAACTCCAGGTGAGCACGCCCGGCCAGCGGGTGCCGAGGCGAGCAGAACACGCACAGCTCATCTTCTACCCAGGGCTGGCTGATGATCATATCGTCATCGCACTGCCCTTCGATCAGCCCCAGGTCCAGCGAATGCTGGCGCACCCCCTCGATGATATGCCGCGTATTGCGCACCGCCAGCCGCACGCGACTACCGGGGTAACGCTGCATGAAATCACTGATCAACAGGGTGGCCAGATAGTTGCCGATGGTCAGGGTGGCACCTACGTCCAGAGCCCCGACCCCCTGCTGGCCGCGCAGCAGCTCCTCCACTTCTTCGGCTCGGTCCAGCAGCGCCACGGCCTTGGGGAGCAGCTGGAACCCCAGCGCGTTGAGTTTCAGCCGTTTGCCAATGCGGTCCAATAGCTGGCAGTCGAACTGGCGTTCCAGCTCGGCCAGCGCCGTACTGGTCGCCGACTGAGACATGGCCAGCGCCCTCGCCGCCTGGGAAACGCTTTCGTGCTGGGCAACGGCGACGAAGACTTCCAGCTGGCGCAACGTGTAATGCATGACCAGGCCCCTCCAGAAAAAGTGCTGCTCAACGAATGATATATCGATTTTAAAGATATACGTTATCAAGATAATTTGCTTAACAGATATACCACCCTTTATCTAGAATGAGCGCATCCTATAAAGCTATTTTTTATTCTTTTTTAGAATATGGCGAGCAAGGCTTAGGCCACGCAGCCACAGAGGAGTCAGCATGAGCAAGTTTGCCCTGGAAGAAGTGCTAAGCGTTCACCACTGGAACGACACGCTGTTCAGCTTCCGCACGACACGTGAGCGCAGCCTGCGCTTCAAGAACGGCCAATTCGTGATGATCGGCCTGGAAGTGGCGGGCAAACCCCTGATGCGTGCCTACTCCATCGCCAGCCCCAACTACGAAGATCATCTCGAGTTCTTCAGTATCAAGGTGCCCGATGGCCCGCTGACCTCACGCTTGCAGCACCTGAAGGTGGGCGACCAGATCATGGTCAGCCGCAAGCCGACCGGTACGCTGGTATGCGACGACCTGCTGCCCGGACGCAATCTCTATATGCTCTCCACCGGCACGGGCCTGGCGCCGTTCATGAGCCTGATCCAGGACCCAGAAGTCTACGAGCGTTTCGAGAAGGTCGTGCTCATTCACGGCGTGCGTGAAGTCTCCGAGCTGGCCTACGCCGACTTCATCACCAAGGAGCTGCCCGCCCACGAGTACCTGGGTGAAGAAGTCGCCGAAAAGCTGGTGTACTACCCCACGGTCACCCGTGAAGAGTTCCACACCATGGGCCGCCTGACCGACCACATTCGCAGCGGCAAGCTGTTTGCCGACACTGGCCTGCCGCCCATCGACCCGCGCCAGGACCGCGCCATGATCTGCGGTAGCCCCGCCATGCTGGACGACACCAGCGCGCTGCTGGATGAGCTGGGGCTGAACATCTCCCCGCGCATGGGTGAACCAGGCGACTACGTCATCGAACGTGCTTTCGTGGAGAAGTAAGTCTAGCGGTGAAGGGTGAAGGGTGAAGGGTGAAGAATAGACCGTAGCCTTTGTCACCCCTCATCTTATGCGCAAAGCCCTGCAAAAAGCCCCTGTGGACGTTATCCACAGGGGCTTTTTGCGACTTACGCCTTACACTTCACCATTCACAAAATTAAACCGCGTCTTTGCCGGTTTCGCCGGTACGGATACGAATGACCTGCTCCAACGGCATCACAAAGATCTTGCCATCGCCGATCTTGCCCGTATTGGCCACCTGGGTGATCGCATCGATGACCTGCTCGGCCATATCGTCGTCCACGGCCACTTCCAGCTTCACCTTGGGCAGGAAATCCACCACGTATTCCGCCCCACGATACAGCTCTGTGTGGCCTTTCTGGCGACCAAAGCCTTTCACTTCCGTCACCGTAATACCCTGCACGCCGATATCGGAAAGCGACTCACGTACGTCATCAAGCTTGAACGGCTTGATAATGGCTGAGATTAATTTCATGACCACATCCTCTGGTTATGCAACGGTTGTCTTGACCGGAAACACGGCGGCGCGATGTCGATGTCCCTCACGCCCAATGCACCTAGCATACACCCGCCAGCCCAGAGAATAAAAAGCCCTTGTGCCTGGCACGTACATGCGGGCAAGCCTGACCCGTTCCCTACGGCAAAAGGCCTCCCACGAGGGAGGCCTTGAGTAGCAGTGCCGCTTGCTATGGCACGGCGCTTATTTCTTGACGCCAAACTCGGGGTAGGCTTCCAGGCCACACTCTGCGATATCGACGCCTTCGTACTCTTCTTCTTCGCTGACACGGATACCCATGACCGCTTTCAGCACCAGCCATACCACCAGGCTCGCCAGGAACACCCAGCCGAAGATGCCCACGATACCGATCAGCTGTGCACCGAAGGACGCATCGCCATTGTTCAGCGGCACGGCCAGCACACCCCAGATACCCACGACACCGTGAACCGAGATAGCACCCACAGGGTCATCCAGCTTCAGCTTGTCCAGCGTGACGATGGCAGCGACCACGATCAGGCCACCGATGGCACCAATCAAGGCGGCACCCAGCGCAGAAGGCGACAGCGGGTCTGCGGTAATGGCGACCAGGCCTGCCAGCGCACCGTTCAGCGCCATGGTCAGGTCCGCCTTGCGGAACCACAGTTTGGCCAGCACCAGGGCTGCAATCACGCCACCCGCGGCCGCCGCATTGGTATTCACGAACACTTGAGCAACGTTGTTGGCCGACACGGCATCCGACATTTTCAGCTCGGAACCACCGTTGAAACCGAACCAGCCCATCCACAGGATGAAGGTACCCAGCGTGGCCAGCGGCATGTTGGCGCCCGGAATAGCGTGGATAGAACCGTCCTTGCCATACTTGCCCTTACGGGGGCCCAGTACCAGCACACCCGCCAACGCTGCTGCTGCACCGGCCATGTGGACGATACCCGAGCCCGCATAGTCAGAGTAGCCCACGCCATCCAGCCAGCCACCGCCCCAGGTCCAGTAGCCAGACACCGGGTAGATGAAGGCGGTCATGACCACCGCGAAGGCCAGGAAGGCCCACAGCTTCATACGCTCGGCCACGGCACCCGACACGATCGACATCGCCGTTGCGACGAACACGACCTGGAAGAAGAAGTCCGAACGCATGGAGTAGTAAGGTGCATCTTCACCACCGGCCAGCACCGCATCGACGCTGTTCTCGGTACCGATCAGGAACCCGAGGCTAGGCAGGAAACCGCCTTCGCCGCTGGAGTACATGATGTAGTAGCCCACCAGCAGGTACATGGTGCAGGCAATGGCAAACAGCGCAATGTTCTTGGTCAGAATTTCAGCGGTGTTCTTGGAACGTACCATACCGGCCTCGAGCATCGAGAAGCCGGCGGCCATCCACATGACCAGTACGCCGCAAATCAGGAAGTAAAACGTATCGAGCGCATAGCTCAATTCTGTAAGCTCGTTCATCAGGTGTTCCCCGTGATCCAAGAGAAGTTATACGTAGTGGGTCGTCGTTGTGTGGGCAGGCCTATACCGCGTCGGCGCCGCGCTCTCCGGTACGAATACGAATGACATCTTCCAGCGGCGTCACGAACACTTTGCCGTCACCGATCTTGCCGCTGTTGGCAGCGCTGCAGATGGCATCCAGCACGCTCTCCAGACGCGCATCGTCCACGGCCACTTCCACTTTCACCTTGGGCAGAAAGTCCACTACGTACTCGGCACCGCGATACAGCTCGGTGTGGCCTTTCTGGCGACCAAATCCCTTGACCTCAGTAACCGTAATCCCCTGCACGCCGTTGTCGGCGAGTGCTTCACGAACGTCGTCAAGCTTGAAAGGCTTGATGATAGCGGTGATGAGTTTCATCCCGGATCTCCCCTGCTGGTTCAGTCCCACTCGGTGGAGAGCGGCGTGGCCGCCCGAATTTAGTGCTTGCCCTGCTAATGCTCATACCGTGCCACTGGATTTTTTCTCATTGAAATTCATACCCTTAAGGTTTCAAAAGTGCGCTTTACAGCCACTAGCAAGGCGACTACGCATCCATTCACACCCACCCATGCACTAAAAACGATCACCAATAAAAGCGGCGCGCTCTTTTTTGATGCATGCGCGCATTGCAGGAGAAAACGCACGCGGGGCATGCGGTTTGGCAAAGGGTTGCGTATCCTTACAGGTAAGCAATCCACATTTATGCGCCACCGTTTAAGGAGAGAGCCATGACGCCCCAGGATCGCATCAGCCGTTTAGCCCAGCAGATAGGCGACCGTTTACAGAATGCTTCCCAGGCCCCGGAAGACATTCAGAAAGGCGTGCAGCAAGTGGTACGAGGCGCCTTCGACCGCCTGGAGCTGGTATCACGAGAAGACTTTGATATCTTGATGGATGTGCTTCAGCACACGCGCGCGCGCGTCGAAGCGCTGGAGCGTCAGGTGGCCAGCCTGGAAGCCACGGTGGAAGCGGCCAGCGCCGCGCAGTCCACCCCCATGGAAGCCGAAGTACCGCCAGCCCCCGTAGAGCCTGCCGAGCAAGGCAAGCCCACCCCCGGCAACCCAAGCTGAGGCAACGCTGGGTGGCCTTGGATAGGCACCCAGCGCGCTTATCCGCCTGACCCCTTACGGCTCACTTTGTGACGCATCAAACCCGCGAAGGCATGGCGAAAGCCACCTCATGCACCATGTTGGAGCAGTTACGCCCCTGGGGCGTCTCGCGCTGACGTCTTGTGCGACCTCCGCTGTTTCCATTTGCAATTGATAAACAGAATCGTTTAAATAAAGCGCTTATTGTCAGGTGCCCACTTCATGCGCTGCATCCCCCGACTCCCGACCCTGGCCCGCAGCTGCTTGCTCGCGGCAGCCCTGCTGTTCAGCACCGCCAGCCACGCCCAGTGGGCCACCATCGACTGGACCATCGCCGAAACGCTGCTGGCGATTGGCGCTCCGGTCAGCGGTATCGCGCAACAGCCGGGATATCACGATTGGGTAGGCGAGCCGCGTATCCCGGAGCACGTCAGCGACCTTGGCCTACGCACCCAGCCCAACTTCGAGCTGCTGGCCCAATCGCCCCCTGAGCAAACCCTGCTCTCGCCCATGTTTACCGGGCTGATTCCTCGGTTGGAGCGCATCGCGCCGGTGGGCACTTTCGCTCTTTACTCGCCAGGCACCGATACGTGGCAGGAAATGCAGACACTCACCCGCCAGTTGGGCGAGTTGACCGGACGCAACGCAGAAGCCGACGCGCTGATCGAGAACACCCAGCAGCTGATGCGCGAGCTGCGCTACCCGCCCGGCAACGCATCTCCATTGCTGATGGTGCAGTTCATGGATGCTCGGCATGTGCGGGTTTTTGGCGAGAACAGCCTCTACAACGCCGTATTGGAACAGCTGGCGCTGCCCAACGCCTGGGATGAGCCCACCAACGCCTGGGGCTTCGCCTTGGTCGGTATCGAAGCGCTGGCACGCTACCCCGACGCCACCCTGGTCATCGTTGACCCGCTCCCCGCAGGGGTGGAAGCGCAGTTGGAAAAGAGCGGCCTGTGGCAGCAATTGCCGAGCGTTCAACATGGCCATCTGCTGCGCCTGCCGCCAGTCTGGAGCTTTGGCGCCCTGCCCTCCGCCCAGCGCTTTGCCCGCGAACTGACCAGCGCATTGAACGCCCAGGGGGCACATTAGCGCTTTACTCGCTGGCCACTCAGTAGCGCTCAACGCTTGAAATAAAGTAGGCTTAGCCAACGAGCAGGCTCATTAAACTGAGTGAGCCGATTGAGAGACGTTGCGAGGGAGCGCCATGACATTAGCGATTGTGGCCACGCGGGCGGGCGTGGGGTTGGAAGCACCTGCGGTGCATGTCGAAGTACATCTGGCAAATGGCTTGCCGGGCCTGACACTGGTGGGCCTGCCGGAAACCGCCGTAAAGGAGAGCCGCGAGCGGGTGCGCAGCGCCTTGATCAACGCGGGCTTCGATTTCCCCATAAAAATTTTATTGCCACCAAATCCAAATATTTATTTGTCTCAGCTCTACAATTTATGGCATTGTCGAATCAAATATTTTTTCTTTCAATGTAAATCGCCAAGCATATCAAACCATGATAGAAAATTATTAAAAATTTCTACTCAGTGGTTTTTATAGAACTCTTCAGAAAGTCGAACAGACGCATTGTGAAGCTTTGCTCTTTCTTCCCAATCTCATTTTTATTAAAAAGCCCTTCTAACAACCTTGCATTGAGGTCATTTCTAGAAGTATTTATTTTTTCAAATACCACCTTGGCAAGGTCTTCGTCGGCTTGTAGTTCGGGAGTTGCAAACCTACGCAGCGAGACTTCATTAGCAGTATGTATAATATAGTTGTTTTCTTTCGGTGAATAGGATCCGAATTTGGCACCAAAATTTTCTTCCTCATTAGCTGTGGATGAAAATTTATTTATCATATGCTCGATAAAATCGAGATCGCTACTTAGATTGAAACCTTGACCAGGATCCAACCTCCACCTTATAAACCCTTGATCAATATTTTTTGTACTTAGCGTTTCTCCGGAAAGGATTCTTTCTGCAGTAGCAGTATCCACTTCAGTAAAACTCACGGTTTGCTTTCGACCTTGTGAATCGTATGAGTTTCCATTAAAACTATATCTCATTGAGCCGTCGTCATATTTACGATAAAGGCCTAAATCCTTAGCAAACTGATCTACATATCGAAGGTCTGTACCTTCTTCATTTGCTTGTTCATACATTTTTGAAACAAGTGATCGATCACTTTCTGTTAAAAAATACTGGGAAAGCATGCCATTATGTTCGCCATTCGTGCGAATGCTCGGCAGCACTGGCAGGTCTCCGTTGCCTGATGAGAATAATCGAGAAGCCAAAATAGCCTGACCGCTTAGAGTAACAGTGCTTTTTTCCTGTAAATTATTGCCGCCTTTCACATCAGCTGCTGTGCTTTGAGAGGTGCTGGCATTTTTGCCAGCTTCATTTTTTACAGAAGCCAGTGTGGCACTTGAGTTATAGCTATTACCCACACCATGAATGTCCATTTTCTCACCATTTAACATATGAAATTGAAAGTTACACTAACATTAACAGCATTAGCCATTTGCATAGATAGCACTCCATTAGCGCTGCCTTCCTCATAAAAACCAAACTTTACCTCCGACACCAAAGAGCTAACTACTAAAGGCAATCGTGATGCCTGAATAGTTTGGGTTGACAAGCAAACATCCTATTGCACTAAGAGTATTGGGCCGAAAATAACACAGTTCAACTCTTAGGCCAATGGCATCAGGATACCATGTGGTTTGCCATTCGATATCTGTAAGAGTTTTGCCTGGCGCCGCAGCCCCCACGCATAAATCGGACCTATTAGCATGCAGAAATAATGGTTTAACACCTCCTCCGCCATTAAGAACCTGCATTCCTCTGATTGAGCCTAAGCGCCATTGCCCACGATCAGAAGCAAGCAATCAGTATCGATGGACATTTCCACCTTCTTCACTATTACAGCGCCCATTTGTTAAATTAAGTAATCATAATGTAACTCAATCAGTTTTATGCTAACTCTGATTGATGCTGGCTGAGGATAGATGCTCCCCTGTAAAAATCACAATATTTATTTTAGTTATCTAACTATCCTACATGTTAGTTTTGTTTAGCATGTGGAAGCATTGACGTCAACCAATATTTAGCAGCACCCGAGTTTAGAGCATGCAGTAACCTTATGATTTTTAATACCAATTGCTCGGCTAGGCGAAAGGCGATAATTCTCCCAGACCTTTCTTCGGTCCTTGCTCATTGTTTTCCAGTCACCACGCCTCGATGATGGCTCTCGCGTGATGCAAGTTGGTGAACCAGTGCCCATTTAGACATTTGTCTCTAAACCGCCCATTGAACGATTCGATGTAGGCGTTTTGATTGGTTTTTCTATGTTTGATTAAAAACAGGGCAACACCATGCTGATGAGCCCACGCCAGCATGGCACGTCCGCAGAACTCCTTGCCATTATCTATACGAATGGCGCTGGGTAGGTCACGTTGTATAGATAGACGATCCAGAATCCGTGTTATCGAAAGCCCGTCAGTAGCACTGATCAGGCACGATAGCTCCGGCTGTATGGATGGTGTCATCGATAACGGCGGGGTTCTTGATCTCGCGACATTCCGCCGTACGATCATAAAAAATCCATCGACCAGACCTAGTTGGCGGCGACGCCCCCCCCCCGATAAGTAGCACCCAGAGGTTAAAGTAAAGTAGGCTTAGCCAACGAGCAGGCTCATTAAACTGAATGAACCGATTGAGAGACGTTGCGAGGGAGCTCCATGGCATTAGCGATTGTGGCCACGCGGGCGGGCGTGGGGCTGGAAGCCCCGGCTGATCTGCCCAAACAGATCTAGTGTGATTTAGTTATCGTTGTTATCTGCCGCTAAAAGTAAATGAATTCGTTCCACCTCGCTCATTGAGGCTTTCTGTAAGGCTGTCCAACTATCCGGTGGGTTGCCACTGCTGAGCATTTTCTGAAAGACAGAGTAAGCATCATGCTTACTGCCATAAGCGCGTTTTGTAGCGTCATCATTGACCCATGCATAAATAATGATTTTGCTCGCAGCATCGTAGCGAAAGAACAGCCGGTACTGCTGGTAAAACTTTGCTCGTTGCCAATGAGTGTGCTCTGTGCCAAGCGCGCTCCCTTGGCGGTATTGAGTGCCTGATGGATCCTGCGGAATATCATTCAAGGCTAGCTTCATGATCGCTGCTAGGCGCTTGGTGACCGCCTTGTTGCGATAACCGGCAGGATCTTTCGATTGAAGATGTCTCACCTTCAAGGTGAGTGCTTCGACTTGTTCAAAGAACAACGGATGGGCATAAATCGTCCATCCATTAACCTCCAGAGGCTTCATTCGTCGTCATCATCCTCTTCCAGCGCCTCTTCGAGGTCTACCTCAATACCTGCGGTAAGCCGTTCGGCCTCGGCAAAGCTACTGGCAGTCACCGGGCGAATATTTTCTGGATGCGCCAGAAGATCGCGCTCTAGAAAATTGAGGAAGTTGACCATCACAGGGTCGTGCTTGGCCTCATCACTCGCCTTGGAAAGCACCACTTCACCATCAGGACGAACGGTATAATGAATACGGTCTCGGCGCTTCAGCTTTAGTGCCCGGCGAATCGATGCAGGAACAGTCGTTTGATAGCGATCCGTCAGAGTTGAGTCGTCTTCGATAAGCGTGCTCACTGTCGCTCTCCGCTCGATAGCAATGCAAAGGTAATGCAAAGGTAATGCAAGCGCATTACTTCGTCAAGCTGTCTCTGCTACTTGAACCGGTTGCTTAATCGCTACCAAAGCCTTCTTAATTACGTTAGGTTAAATACTTAAGCTAATGTAGCTTTATCCTACATTGGAGTAAGTGATAACTACAGAGGAAAGGCGATGACGCTAGCCATTGTGGCCACGCGGGCGGGCGTGGGGTTGGAAGCACCGGCGGTGCATGTCGAAGTACATCTGGCGAATGGCTTGCCGGGCCTGACACTGGTGGGCCTGCCGGAAACCGCCGTGAAGGAGAGCCGCGAGCGGGTGCGCAGCGCCTTGATCAACGCGGGCTTCGATTTCCCCAACACCAAGCGCATTACCCTCAACCTCGCCCCGGCGGACCTGCCCAAAGAGGGTGGCCGTTTCGATTTGCCGATTGCGCTGGGCATTCTCGCGGCGTCGGGCCAAATCCCGGTGGATGCGCTGGAAGGCATGGAGTGCGCAGGTGAGCTGGCCCTGGATGGCAAGCTGCGGGCGGTACCCGGCGTGCTGCCCTTTGCACTGGCCACTCGCCGTACCAACAAGGCGTTGATCGTGCCCCGCGCCTGCGCCGATGAAGCTGCCCTGGCGGGCGATCTACCGGTGCTGCCCGCCGACTCTCTCTGGCAAGTCGTCGCCCACCTGCTAGGCCAGGAAAAGATCCCACCCCACCAGCTCTCGGCATCGGCCAAATCGACCACGCCCATGGCCGATCTGGCCGATGTGCGCGGCCAGCACCAGGCCCGCCGGGCGCTGGAAGTGGCCGCCGCCGGGGGCCACAACCTGCTGTTTGCAGGCCCGCCCGGCACCGGCAAGACCATGCTGGCCAGCCGCTTGCCCGGCATTCTGCCGCCGCTTTCCGAGGACGACGCCCTGGAGGTGGCAGCGGTGCGCTCGGTATGCGGCTTGGCGCTGGAAGCCGACTGGGGCCAGCGGCCCTTCCGCCAGCCCCACCACAGCGCCAGCGCTGCCGCGCTGGTTGGCGGCGGCTCGAAGCCCAAGCCGGGGGAAATCTCGCTGGCGCACCACGGCGTGCTGTTTCTGGATGAGCTGCCGGAGTTCTCGCGCCACGTGCTGGAAGTGTTGCGTCAGCCGCTGGAGACCGGCGAAATTCACCTCTCCCGCGCCAGCCATGAGCGCCGCTACCCTGCTCAATTTCAGCTCGTTGCCGCCATGAATCCCTGCCCCTGCGGGCACCTGGGCGACCCGCGAAGCCGCTGCCAGTGCAGCGCCAGCCAAATTCAGCGCTACCAGGCGCGGCTTTCTGGCCCGCTGCTGGACCGTATCGACCTGCAGGTGGAAGTGCCCGCGCTGCCACCGGAGCAGCTCACCGCACAAACCCAGGGCGAGCCCTCCAGCGCGGTGCGCGAACGGGTGATGGCCGCCCGGGAGCGGCAGATGGCAAGAGGTGCGCTCAACAGCCAGCTCAGCGGTAAAGCGCTGGAAGCCGCCTGCGCCCTCAACGATGAAGAGCGCGCCTGGCTGGCAGGCGTACTGGAAAAACTCAAGCTCTCCGCCCGCGCCTACCATCGCGTGCTGCGCGTGGCGCTGACGCTGGCCGACCTGCAGGGCGAGCCCAAGCCCTCTCAGCCCCATTTCATCGAAGCCATCGGCTACCGGCAGCTGGATCGTCTGCTGAAGGGGGCATAAGCCCCCTGTGATCAGTGCGTTGCCGCGAGGGAATCCACCAGGCGCTGGCACAGCGCATCCAGCTTTTGGCCCGTGGCATCATCGCTGAGCGCACCACTGTCGTCGAACGCGCTGCCCGCCTTGGGGAGCGAGAGCGGCTGAGGCAGCACGGTGAGGCTTAAGTTTGCCAATAGCTGCTGGCCCAGCGGCAACGCGCGAATGCCGCCTAAACCACCGGGGGAGGCAGCCACCAGGGCGGCCCATTTACCGGCAAACAGACCCAAGCCGGGGGTATCGCCATAGGGGCGAGACAGCCAGTCCAGAGTGTTCTTCAAAAGTGGCGTGATAAAGCCGTTGTACTCTGGCGAGGCGATCAAAAGCGCCTGGTGCTCTGCCAGAATCTCGCGCAGCTTCTGTACGTTCTCCGGCATGCCCTGGGCTTCGATGTCTTCATCGAACAGCGGGCAGGGGTACTCTTTCAAATCGATGAACGTGGCCTGACCGCCCAGCGCTTCGATGCGCTGGGCAGCCAGTTTGGCGAGCTGTTTATTCAGCGAGCCTTCACGGGCGCTGCCCGCAAAAACCAGTACTTTGGGTGATTGAGTGGCGGTCATGGCTGCTCCTTGGTGGGGGCTTCAGGTACGTTCTCGATAAAGCGATCGAGCGCTTCAAACAGCACTTGGCGAATGGGCTCGGCTTCGTTCACCAAATGGTGACGCGCTTCCGGGTGGCGGTGTATCTCGGCCTTGGGAAACTTCTCCGCCAGAATGGCCAGATTCCACTCCCAATCGACCGTGAGGTCCTGCTCGCCTTGAAGAATCAAGGTGGGTAGCGGGCTGGGCTCCAGCGCCAGCAGCCGGGGCATCCAGCGGCGCATGGCGGTAATCCACGCCACGCTCAGCCGCTCAGGCTGCAACGGATCCTGGTCGCGCAGGAATTCGGTGAACTGCTCATCGGTGGAGTTGGGCCGATACTTGCGCGGCAGCTCCTTGACGAACGGGCTGGCAATCAAGTGAAGCCAGCTGGATTGGCTCCAGCGCCAGGGCCGTACCAGGGGGGCCAGCAGCACGATGCCTGCCCAGCCTGCCTCGTCTTGGCGCGTCAACGCATCCGTGGCCAGAATGGCCGCGCCGGTACTCTGCCCGACGCCCAACCACGGCGTAGGCGCCATGCCATATACCTGCAGCGCCTCTTGCAGGTAAGTCAGGCAGTGCTGGTAGTCGTCGAAGTCTTCGATCTCGGCCCGGGGGCCGCTGGAAAGCCCGTGGCCCGGCAAGTCCCACAGCACCACGCGCCAGCCCTTGGCCAGCAAGCAGCCCAGCAAATGGCGATACAGCCCCAGGTGGTCGAAATAGCCGTGAATCACAAACGCCGTGCCCACCGGTGAGGGCGGGCTCCATACCTGGCACCAGAGCGCAAACCGACCGGTATCGATGAAACCAGCGTGCACCTCATGGGTATCGCTCAGCAAGGCCGCCAAACCGTAATGGCAGAAGTAGTCGTGCATGGCGTCCGTGAGGGCCTCGCCCGGCCTCAAGAGAGAGAGCGGCGAATCGCCTGATGCCTGGCGAAACAGGCCTTCCAAATGCTGGAAATTATGCATCAACGTCTCTCCGTGAACACGACACATCCATGGGCTGCCGAAACAGCGCTTGATCGCAGCGGCAGCGGGGCCACTCTCATCATTTGGTCGAGCATTTTACCGCTTTCGGGTCTACCCTGTTTACATGCCACCGCAGGTGTGGAAGTATTTTCCATAAATCACCTTTCACCCGAACCGTGGCACTAGAACAATCCACGGGCACCTTCACAGGAGATCCCCATGAGCGAGCGTATCACGCGCCACCGTTTACAGGTGGCAGCCGACCTGGACCGTTTCATCAACGAGCAGGCTCTGCCGGGCACCGGCGTCGACGAAAGCGCCTTCTGGGCCGGTGTCGATGCCCTATTCCACGATTTGACCCCAAAAAACCGCCAACTGCTCGAAGAGCGCGACACGCTGCAAGAGAAGCTGGACGCCTGGCACCGGGAAAACCCCGGCCCGGTCAGCGACATGCCCGCCTACCGTCGCTTCCTGAAAGAAGTGGGTTACCTGGTAGAGGCACCGAACAGCGTGAAGGCCACCACCGCCAACGTCGACCGTGAAGTGGCCATTCAAGCGGGCCCACAGCTGGTCGTACCGGTGAGCAACGCTCGCTACGCCCTGAACGCGGCCAACGCCCGCTGGGGCAGCCTGTACGATGCGCTGTACGGCACCGACGCCATCTCTGAAGAAGACGGCGCGGAAAAAGGCACCAGCTTCAACCCGAAGCGCGGCGAAAAAGTCATCGCTTACGCCCGTGGCGTGCTGGACCGTGCCGCCCCGCTGGCCACCGGTTCCCACCGGGATGCAGTGAAATACGTCATTCGCGATGGCCACCTGGTGGTCAGCCTGGAGGGCGGTCGTGAAACCGGCCTGCAAGATGCAGGCAAGCTGATCGGCTTCAACGGCGACGCTTCTGCCCCCGAGTCGATTCTACTGGCCAACAACGGCCTGCACCTGGAAATCCAGATCGACGCCAGCCACCCCATCGGCAAGACCGACCCGGCACACGTCAAGGACGTGGTCGTCGAAGCCGCGCTGACCGCCATCATGGACTGCGAAGACTCCGTGGCAGCGGTAGACTCCGAAGACAAGGTCGGCGTGTACAGCAACTGGCTCGGCCTGATGAAGGGCGACCTGGAAGAGAACATCGAGAAAGGCGGCAAAACCTTCACCCGCAAGCTGCACGCCGACCGCACCTGGCAAACCACCGACGGCAACAGCGTCACGCTACCGGGCCGTTCGCTGATGTTCGTGCGCAACGTAGGCCACCTGATGACCACGCCTGCGGTGCTGGACGAAAACGGCAACGAACTGCCGGAAGGCATCCTGGATGCGGTCGTGACCTCGCTGCTGGCGCTGCACGACCTGAAGAAAGACGCCGACCAGCCGCGCAACTCCCGCGCGGGTTCGGTGTACATCGTCAAGCCGAAGATGCACGGGCCAAAAGAAGTCGCGTTTGCCAACGAACTGTTTGGCCGCGTGGAAGACATTCTGGGCATGAGCCGTGACACCCTGAAAATGGGCATCATGGACGAGGAGCGCCGCACCACGGTCAACCTCAAGGCATGTATCGCCGAAGCCACCTCGCGCGTGGTATTCATCAACACCGGCTTCCTGGACCGCACCGGCGATGAAATGCACACCGCCATGGAAGCCGGCCCGATGGTTCGCAAGGGCGACATGAAGAGCGCCGCCTGGATCACCGCCTACGAGAAGAACAACGTGCAGGTCGGTTTGGCCTGTGGCCTGCGTGGCCGCGCCCAGATCGGTAAAGGCATGTGGGCCATGCCCGACCTGATGCACAGCATGCTGGAGCAGAAGATCGGCCATCCGAAAGCCGGTGCCAACACGGCGTGGGTACCGTCACCCACGGCGGCTGCCCTGCACGCCCTGCACTACCATCAGGTCAATGTCGCCGATATTCAGCGCGACCTGGAAGCCCAGGGCGAGCCGGATCTGCTCGACGACCTGCTCACCGTGCCGGTAGCAGAAAACGCCAACTGGTCGGATGACGAGATTCAGCAGGAGCTGGATAACAACTGCCAGGGCATTCTGGGTTACGTGGTGCGCTGGGTAGAGCACGGCGTAGGCTGCTCGAAGGTGCCGGACATTCACAACGTGGGCCTGATGGAAGACCGCGCCACGCTGCGTATCTCCAGCCAGCACATTGCCAACTGGCTGCACCATGGCATCGTCGATGCGCCACGTGTCGAGGAAACCCTCAAGCGCATGGCGAAAGTGGTCGATGAGCAGAACGCTGGCGACCCGACGTACACCGCCATGAGCGCCGACTTTGAAGGCTCCACAGCGTTCAAAGCCGCCTCCGACCTGATCTTCAAGGGCCGCGTACAGCCCTCTGGCTACACCGAACCGCTGTTGCACGAATGGCGCCAGGTACACAAGGCCAAGTAAGCACCCGCTGAATGGCCTGCCAAGCCCCAAGGCTCGCGCCTTGGGGCTTTTTTATTTATGCTGGCTTACGTTAACGTCAAGGAGAACAACAACAATGACCGTCATGACCGTCGAGCAGATCGAGCATTTTCTGGATGAGGTCTTTCCCCAGCGCATGGGCAAGATAGAGAGCGTGGGAGAGATGTGCGCCACCATGCGTTTAACTATTGGCCATGAGCACTTGCGCCCTGGCCCTCGCGTATCGGGCCCCACCATGATGGGCTTTGCGGATGTGGCGCTCTACGTGGCGATACTGGCCCAGATAGGCCCTGAAGCGATGGCTGTGACCAGCGATCTGAACTGCCACTTTCTACGCGCGGCCTCCGGCGATCACGACATCATCGCCCACGCCAGGCTGATCAAGCTGGGCCGCCGCCTCGCGGTGGGCGAAGTGCAAATCTTTTCGGTCAGCGATGCGTCGCGCCCCGTGGTGCATGTCACTGCCAGCTATGCGCTGCCGGACAGCGCGCGCAACGTTTAATCAAGACCACGATAAATCAGGCGAATTCTTAACAATAGTTATAAAGTAGGCGCTGCCTGCCCTATCGATACGGCGATTCGTCAATGATGCTGCCCAACCTGCTACTCGACCCTCAGGCGCTCGATGCGCTGCAGGGAAAACATGATACCGCGCTGGTGATGCTGTCGTGGCTCATTGCGCTAGCGGCCTCCTATGCCAGTCTCGAGATCATTCGACTGGTGGGCAGCACCGACAACCCCTTATGGCGGCGTTCATGGCTGCTGGCCGGGGCCAGCGTCATGGGAGCAGGCGTCTGGAGCATGCACTTTGTCGGCATGCACGCCTACCAGCTGAGCTTTCCGGTCACCCATGCGCCTCTGCTGACGCTGCTCTCCGTGGTACCTGCAATCGTCGGCAGCCTGGTGGCCATGAACCTGCTCTGCCGCGATACCCTCTCCCATCGCCAGACGCTGCTGGCAGGCACGAGCCTCGGCCTGGGGATTGGCGTGATGCACTATAGCGGCATGGCAGCCATGCGCATGCCAGCAACGCTCTATTATGCACTCGACCTGTTTCTGGCCTCCCTGGTGGTGGCCGTGGGCCTGGGCATCGTCAGTGCCTATGCCTATCGGCTTTGTCGGCGGGACGAGGGCATGCGCCATTACCAGCGCTACGCTTTGTTATCGGCGCTATGCATTTCGGTGGCCGTCAGCGGCATGCACTATGTCGCCATGCAGGCAGCATGGCTAGTGCCAGACTTTCCGTTTGCCGCACACGAACAGGCGACCCTCCACGCCCACGCGTCCCACTGGATCATCTACCTGATCAGCGGAACTGCCGTGACAGCCACCCTGCTGACGCTGATCGCCATTCAGGTGCAGCATCGTTTTCAGGCCAGTCAGCGCCATGGCCACATGACCCAACGGCGTTTGTCGGAGGTCATTGCGGCTTTGCAAGACGGCGTGGTGCTGTTCGACCATTCTGCCCGCATCCGGCTGTGCAACGCCGCATTCGAGCGTCTCACCGGACTCAGCGCAGAGCAGTTGCTCGACACCTCGGTGGCCAAGGTAGTCTATGCCAAAGACCAACACACCCTGAACGGCCAGATTCAAAAGGCGCTGATAGAAGAAGATAAATGGAGCGGCATGATCACCGCGCTGCGCGCCGACGGCGAAGAGTATCCAGCCTGGCTCAGCGTGAGCCGAGTACGCTATGCGGGCCGCCAACAGCAGGATTACGTGGCACTGTTGAGTGACAGGTCCGAAGAGCATCAGGCCCAGCAGCGCGTTCACTACGCAGCCTACCACGACCGTCTGACCGGCTTGCCCAACCGCCTGGCGCTTCAGGAGCACTTGACCGCACGCCTGGAAAGCCAGCTGGAGCAGCGCCATTTTGCCTATCTGGTGCTGATCGACATCAATCGCTTCAAGGTCTTGAACGACAGCCTGGGCCAGGAAGTCGGCGATGAACTGTTGAAACAGTTGGGCAAACGCCTCCATCAGCAGGCGGACCAAAAGGCCTACACGGCACGCCTGGATGGCAATGAGTTCGCGCTTTACGGTGAGCTGGCCGCCTCTTCCCAGGCTGCCGCCGAACGTCACGTACAGCAGCGTGCGACGAGCCTGCTGGCCAGCTTGTCGTCACCCTATCAGTTGCATGGCCACACCTACCCCTGCAAATTGAACGTAGGCCTGCTGGTCTGCTCATTGAGTGATGTTGCCCATATCGGCCAGCTGTTCAAGCGTGCCGGATTGGCGTTACTGGAAGCCAAACGCCAGCGGGACGGCCGACCACAGCGCTTCTGCTCGGCCATGGAGCAAGCGCTGGAAGAGCACCTGACGCTGGAGCGCGAGCTGCGCCTGGCCATTGAAAACGGCGCATTGAGCTTGCACCTTCAGCCACAGGTCGATGCGCAGCACCAGGTCAAGGGGGCCGAGGCGCTGGTGCGCTGGCATCACCCAGAGCAAGGCATGATCTCGCCTGGACGCTTTATCCCCGTGGCCGAACAGACCGGGCTGATCCTGCCGCTGGGCACCTGGGTCTTGCAGGAAGGCTGCCGCCTGCTGGGCCGTTGGCAACACGTGCCGCACCTGCGTGCCATGAAGCTCTCACTCAACGTCAGCGTACGCCAGTTCCAGCAGCCCGACTTCGTCGAGCAGGTGGTGACGGCCCTGAGCAGCACCAAAGCGCCCCCGGAACGTTTGACGCTGGAACTCACCGAATCGCTGCTGCTCAGTGACCCGGAAGGCACCATCGACAAAATGCGTCGGCTGCGCAAGCTGGGCATCCAGTTTGCCCTGGATGATTTTGGCACCGGTTACTCGTCGCTGGCCTATCTGAAATCACTGCCGCTGGACACTCTCAAGATCGACATCGCCTTCGTCAGAGACCTGACGCTGGACATGCAGACGACACCTATCGCCGGCACCATTATCGCGCTGGCCGAAAGCTTGGGCTTGGAGGTCGTCGCCGAAGGCGTGGAAACCGCCGAGCAGCGTACCGTGCTGGAGCAGTTAGGCTGCCATGTCTATCAGGGCTACTACTTCGGCAAGCCAGTGCCCGTGGACGCTTTCATGGAAAGCGCCCCAGTAGCGTAACCGCACCTAGCGTCAGCCACCCGCCGATCAGCAGCACACCGCCGATGGGGGTGACGATACCCACGTTCAGGCCGGCCAGCACCATCAGGTAGAGCGAGCCGCTGAATGCCGCCACCCCCGTGGCCCACAGAGCCAGTACCCAGTGCTGGCCAGGGTGTGGGCATTGGCTACGCCAAGCCAGCAGCACCATCATGGCCAGCGTATGCCACGCCTGATAGCGCACGCCGGTTTCCACCACCTCGACCATGGCCGCGCTGGTGCGTGCAGAAAGCCCGTGGGCCGCGTAAGCGCCCAGCATGACCATCATCGCCCCCGAAAGCGCCGCCACTCCCCACCACCACCGATCTCCTTGCTGCACACCCTGCTCCTTTTACTCAGGTTAGCGGCTTGCCGCCGCACCGTTAATCGTCGAGATATTGCGTGCTGCGCATACCTAGCCGAGGCTGAAACCGCTACAATAAGGCCCGTTTCGCTTCACCCACTGGGACGCTCACTGTTTATGTCTACCCCCAATGAGTCGATACAGCTTACGCTCAATGGCGAAGCCTACGCCATTGCCCCAGGCCTGACCGCCGCTGACCTGGTCGCCCAACTGGGCTTGAGCGGGCGGCGGATCGCCGTCGAGATCAATGAACAGATCGTGCCCAAAAGCCAGCTGGCCACCACTCCGCTCGCCGAAGGCGACCAGATCGAAGTCGTTCACGCCATTGGTGGCGGCTAACGGCCATCGAGCTTTTTCAAGGAATCGCTATGACGCAACTGACCGACACACCGTTCACCATTGCCGGACGTGATTTTACTTCCCGCCTGCTGGTAGGCACCGGCAAGTACAAAGACTTTACCGAAACCGGTGCTGCGATTGCCCAGAGCGGTGCCGAGATCGTCACCTTTGCCGTGCGCCGCACCAACCTTGGCCAGGACGCCGATGCGCCGAACCTGCTCGACGTCATCTCGCCCAAGCAGTACACCCTGCTGCCCAATACCGCGGGCTGCTACAACGCCAAGGATGCGATCCGCACCTGCCGCCTGGCCCGCGAGCTGCTGGATGGCCACAACCTCGTGAAGCTGGAAGTGCTGGGCGATGATCACACGCTCTACCCCAACGTGGTCGAGACGCTAAAAGCCGCAGAAACCCTGCTGGCCGACGGCTTCGACGTCATGGTGTACACCAGTGATGACCCCATCGTGGCACGTGAGCTGGAAGCCATGGGCTGCTGTGCCATCATGCCGCTGGGCTCGCTGATTGGTTCGGGCCACGGCATTCAGAACCCGCACAACGTGCGCCTGATCGTCGAGCAGAGCAAGGTCCCCGTATTGGTAGACGCCGGTATCGGGACGGCCTCGGATGCCGCCATGGCCATGGAGCTGGGATGCGACGGGGTACTGCTGAATACCGCGATTGCCCACGCACGCGACCCGCTGCGCATGGCCAACGCCATGAAGCTGGCCGTGGAAGCTGGCCGCGACGCCTTTTTGGCCGGGCGCATGCCGCGCCGCCAGAGCGCCGACCCCTCTTCGCCATTTGCAGGCCGAATCAACGGCTGATACAGAGACATCATGACCGACACCAACGACACTGTGCCGAACGGCAACACCACTGGCCCGGAGAGCGCCGATGCGCCATTGCATCGTCGCGGCATCAAAAGCTACGTGATCCGTGCCGGGCGCATGACCCAGGCCCAGCAGCGCGGCCTGGAAGAAGTATGGCCACGCCTGGGCTTGACCATTGCCGATGGCCGCCAGGATCTGGATGCCCTGTTTGGCCGCCAAGCCCCCCGCGTGGTGGAAATCGGCTTTGGCATGGGCAATTCGCTGATCGAACAGGCAGAAACCCATCCGGATACCGACTTCATCGGCATCGAAGTACACGCCCCTGGCGTGGGCAAGCTGCTGGACGAGGTCGACAAGCGCGGTTTGACCAACCTGCGGGTGTACCGTGAAGATGCGCTGGCCGTCCTCGAGCAGTGCTTGCCGGAAGCCTCGCTGACGACCCTGCAACTGTTCTTCCCCGACCCATGGCCGAAGAAAAAGCACCACAAGCGGCGCATCGTCCAGCCGGCCTTCGTCGAGCTCATTCGCACACGCCTCATGCCCGGCGGCACCTTCCATATGGCCACCGACTGGGAAGCCTATGCCGAATGGATGGCCGACGTGATGGAGGCCGCCCCTGGCTACGCCAACACCGCCGATCAAGACACGGCCCCCTACGTACCGCGCCCGGAATTCCGCCCGCTCACCAAGTTCGAAGCGCGCGGCGAGAAGCTCGGCCACGGAGTGTGGGATTTGATCTACCGTCGAGAAGCCTGACGTTCGATTGGCAGCGGGCCACCCGCGGCCCTGCATCTGCCGCGACGAACTTGCCAAAAGACCTACCCACCAAAAAAAGAAAGCCGCTCCAAGGGAGCGGCAAAAGACCGTGACTAGCAATGAGAGGGAGAAACCATGACAGGAAACTGGCGGTTTCTGTCTTGGTCTGTGGCGTCTCATCAAACGCCACACCCACAATGTAATAGTTCTCATTTACTACGTCAACACAAATGCGAATACTTTTTATTTATTTTTATCCTCCTACCCATTGCAGCCACATCGGCAGCGTCAGCATCGCCAATAGCGTCTGTCCAGTGATGATCGCCGCCATGAGCTCGGCATCGCCGCCCAACTGTCGCGCCAGGATATAGGCCGATGTGGCCGTGGGCAGCGCCGCAAAGAGCAGCGCCACATCTCGGCTGACGGGGTCCAGTCTCAACGCCCAGGCCAACACCAGCACCAATACAGGCATCAGCACCAGCTTGATGGTATTGGTGGCCAGCACACCGCGGTCGAAGCGCAGCAACGCACGCGGGCGCAGCGCCACCCCGACCGCCACCAGTCCCAGCGGCAAGGCAGCCCCCCCCAGCAGCGAGACGGTGTCTTCGCTCCAGCCGGGCAGGCCGATGCCGCTCATGTTCAAGGCAATCCCCACCAGACAGCCCAGAATCAGCGGATTCTTGATCAGCGCCAGGGCGCTTTTGCCCACGCTGGCGCTGCCTAGGGTGCCCGCTGCCACAAAGCTGGCGACGCACATCACGTTGACGATAGGCACCATCAGCGCCACGGCCACGGCAGCCGTCGTGGCTCCTAGGCTGCCATGCAGCGCGGCGGCACCCGCGACACCCACGTAGGTATTGAAACGGACGGCCCCCTGGAAGACGGACGTGAACGCCGCTGGCTCCAGTGCCAACCAGCCCCGAAAATGCCAGAGCGCCATACCGAACAGGGCCATCGCCCCCAGCAGCACCAGCGCCAGCCGCCCGACAGGAACCTGACTGACGTCCGCGGTAGCCAACGTGCCCACCAGCATGGCGGGGAACAGCACAAAGTAGATCAAGCGCTCCATCTGTACCCAGAACTCACTGCTGGGCCAGCGGCGGTTGCCTAGTAGAACGCCCAGCAGAATCAGTAGAAACAGGGGGCCAAGCGCGCCCGTAATACTCTCCATTTGTTTTCCTTATCAAGTGCGACATCCCAGCACAGCGACATCCGCTGGATAGCTGTTACCATGAATCCAACTTCCCCGCCTCACGGCTTGCGTAGCGACTATTCTGCCATGAAGAAATTGCCTAAACCCGTCGAGCTGACGGGTTTTCCAGCGCTGAAAGTGTTGATACTGGTCACGGGCCTCGCGCTGGCGGCCTGCACCTGGTATGCCTTTGCCAACTGGCTGAAGGGCGACAGCGATGTGGTCTGGTTCTCGCCCAGCGGTGAGTGCAACTTGCATACTAGCCAATGTTCGGCAACGCTGGGAGACAAGGGTCACCTATCCCTCTCCATCGATGCCCATGGGCGTATCCAGGCGCTGGAAGTGCTGCCTCTGGACGTCGAAGTGGACGGCGTCAGCGCCAGTCAGGTGACCGTCGACTTCGTGGGCCGAGACATGGACATGGGCTTGCACCGTTTCACGCTCACCGAAACGGCGCCCGGCCATTTCCATGGCCAGGGTCAGGTGGGCATTTGCACCCAGGACGTCATGCCCTGGCGAGCACGGGTCATTCTCGATACGCCCGAGGGCAAACTGGGTAGCTGGTTCGATTTCGATGTCACAAGGAGCTGAAGGCATGGCCGCAGCAAATAAACGTAAACCGCTGGTGTGGGGATTGGCACTGCTGGGGGTCCTGTTGACGGTCAGCGCCGTCGGGATGTACCAGCTGGCCACCCCGTCGAACGACGGCGAGCCGCAAGGCGGTCCCATCGCCATGCCCTCCACCCATGGCGACTTTACGCTGACCCAACTGGATGACGACGAGATCGCCGTGGTCTCTTTCGGTTACACCTACTGCCCAGACGTCTGCCCCATGAACCAGGCCGTGAAGCGCCAAGTGCTGTCACAGCTGGACGAACAGCAGCGTGAGCGTGTGGTGCCGGTGATGATCACCGTGGACCCGGAACGCGATACGCTGGAGCGCATGAATGAATACATGCAGTTTTTCGGCGAGGAGTTCGTGGGGCTGGTGGGCAGCCAGGAGCAGTTGAGCGATGTTGCCGAGCGCTATGGCGTCATCTGGCGCCGTGTCGAGGCGCCGGATTCGGCCATGGCCTATACCATTGACCATAGTGCGTCACTGTTTCTGGTGAACCGCGAGGGAACCATCCTGCAGCGGGTGCTCTACTCGCCCACCCCCCATGGGTTGAAATCTGCCTTGGAGAGCGAGCTGGGCGGCTAGTCCGCCTCCTGCGCGCTTTCCTCTGCGGGAGCGTCGGGCGCCTCTTGGAGTCGCTCGACCATGGCCATCAGGGCTTTGGCCTGCGTGCCTTCTCGGGTGTCATGCAAAGGGTTGATTTGCCATGTGCTTTCGGCAAACCCCCACCAGTCCCAACAGGCTTGCGGGTTGGCCATGCTGCTTTCGGTCTGGGGGTAGAGGATGATCTGCCCGTGCTCCTCGGCCCAGCGGTTCAGGCCGCTGTAGCGAGCAAAGGTGTCGCCAATCGCTTCGTCATTCATCTGGCAGCCATGCAACGCCACGGTGACGGGGCAGCCTCCCGCGTCACACGCCTCGGGTACGAAGACATAGCCCGTATCGGCCAAGCCCTTGACGGCAAACTCGGACTGATCGAAGCGCCGTAACTCGCCTTCACTCTCCTGCACTGGCCGCTCGGGGTAGAGCCAGTCCAGCATATCGGCGGCCACATTGTCGCCACAGGCCAGTACGTGACTACCACCGCCCAGGTGGCAGTCGCCCAGGGATTGCGGGTCGATGGGAGCATCCTTGGGCATGGCCACCGGCCAGCCGTGCCCGGTGTTTTCACGCTGCACATAGCGCAGCTGCTCGTCGGGCTCTGCCAGCCAACCTTGCCACTGTTTGGCTAACACATCACCCAACGCGGGTGAAACCGTTGCATCGGCATCGCCATGCCACACGTAGGTTCTGAGCTGGCGCAGCGCCTCGCGGCTGCCTACTTGCTCCAGCGCCATATAGCGCTCATGGCGCTGTTCCAGCGTGTCCAGTGAAGGCAAGCCTCGGCGGGTCATCATGCACTGGTTGAGCGCCAGGCTCAGCGCCCCCTGGGCACAGCCCCAAGGGCCTGCGCCCAGCACCCCAACGCCGCTGAAACGCTCCGGCCAGGCAACGGCCAGCTGCGTGGCCATGTAGCCCCCCGACGAAACGCCCACCACTGAAGCAGCCTCGGGCATCGCACCCAACGCAGGCAGGTCAGTTGGCGGCGTTTCCGCCTGAGCATGGGCAGCACTGCCGCCCATGAGCATCAATACGCCCAGCAGGCGATAGGGAGTGGCGGCAGGCATGGGTTACTCGACGCCCAGCAGTTCAACGCGGAAAGTGAGCATCTCGTTCGGACCGATCGGACCTTGACCGCGCTCGCCGTAAGCCAGCTCGGCAGGGATATAGAGCATCCAGCTGTCGCCCACGCTCATCAGTTGCAGCGCTTCCTGCCAACCTTCGATGACCTGATTCACCTGGAAACTGACCGACTGGCCACGCTCGAAGGAGCTATCGAACACGGTGCCATCCAGCAGCATGCCTTCGTAGTTCACTTCCACGGTATCTTCAGGTCCGGGCGTGTCGCCATCGCCAGACTCCAGCACTTCATATTGAAGGCCCGACTCGGTGACTTCCACACCCTCACGCTCGGCGTTCTCTTCCAGGAAGGCCTGGCCTTCTTCCAGGTTCAGCTGGGCAATTTCAGCGGCCTGCTGCTCGCGGGCCTCCATGGAGCTTTCCTGGAAGTTCATCAGCGCTTCCATCATCTCTTCTTCGCTCATCGCCAGCTCATTGCCGTCGAAAACGTCGCGCATGCCATCGGTGAAGGCATCGAGATCCAGATCTTCGATATCCGCCTGCATGCTCTCGCCCAACGTCACCCCCAGGCTGTAAGCCAGGCGTTGCTCGTCGGTCTCGGGGGCTGCGGCGGCGAACGGTGCTACCAGCAACAAACCAGTCAGGGCAGTAGAAGTCACAAGTGCTTTCATGGAAAAACCTTATCCAGCGGCGCAGCGCGCCAACGTGTTGTCGAATCTCTAAAGACTAACACCCGCCGCGTCAGGCTGCATTACCTGACGCGGCGGGTGTTGTTCAGGCGTTCTCTTCAGACAACAGGATGCCGCAGAGGTTTACACCACTAGCGTAGGGCAGTGTGCCGCCCCAGCCACGCGCTGGGACACGCTGCCCAACAGCAGGTTCTTCTCGCCGTTGGTGCCCTGGGCGCCGATCACGATCAAATCGCACTCCCGCTTGCGCGCAAAGCGCACGATGGTACGCGAGGGGCGCCCGCCCTTGACGAAAGCGCGCACGCGCAGGCTATCGGCACCCAGTTCGATGGCATGCGACTTGGCGTGCACCGCAATTTCGGTGGCGTACTCCTTCAAGGCATCGTCCGGCAGGTCGAGCTTGTTGGGTCTCACCATGGAGAGCGACGCTTCCAGCAGGCTGTGATGCTTGAACACGCACAGCAGGTAGAGCTCTGCCCCAGTGAGCATGTGCAGGCCAACGGCCTTCTCCAGCGCCTTGATGGCTCCCTTGGAGCCATCCACAGGAATCAAGATGCGGTTGAACATAAGCGCTCCTGGCGGCTAGCGGAATGCAAGGTCGCGCAGGAACAGCGCAATCTGCGGGAACATGATGATCAGGGCCGCCGCGAGAATCAGCATGAAAATGAAGGGCGGCGTGCCGCGGATCACTTCCAGGTAAGGCCGCTTGAAAATCGCAATGGCGGTAAAGATGTCACACCCAAAGGGCGGCGTTGCCGAGCCAATGGCCACCTGCAGGGTGATCAGTACCCCCACCAGAACCGGGTCCAGCCCCGAAGCCGCAATCGCCGGTGCAAAAATGGGGGTCAGCACTAGAATCACCACGATGGGATCGACGAACATGCAGGCCACGAAGAAGGCGATCGAAATGGCCACCAGCACGCCCACGGGCCCCGCTTCATTGATTCCGAAGGTGCCCAGAATCGTCTGCGGGATCTGGGCAAACGAGATGATCCACGAGAAGCCGTTGCCTGCCGCCACCAGGATAAACACCACGGCGGTGATCAAGCCCGTGGACTTGGCAATGGTGAACATGTCCGGCAGCTTCAGCGAGCGGAAAATCACGAATTCCAGCAGGAAGGCGTACAGCACACAGGCCGCTGCCGCCTCGGTCGGGCTAAATACCCCACCGTAAATACCACCGACGATCAGCACTGGAAAACCTAGTGGCCAAAGCGCCTTTTGCACGGCCACGGCTCGCTCTTTCCAGCTGGCCTTGGGCTCGGTGGGCACCTTGTTGACGATGGCGTAGATGATGCAATAGGCAGAAAACATGGCCAAAATCAGCAGGCCGGGCCCGATACCGGCAATGAACAGCTCGGCAATCGACGTTTGTGATACCACCCCGTAAATGATCATGCCGATACTGGGCGGTATCAAAAAGGCGATGTCGCTGGAGTTGATGATCAGCGCCAGGGTGAAGGGATCTTTGTAGCCTGCCTTCAGCATGCGCGGGCGCAACGGGGAGCCCACGGCCACCACGGTGGCCTGGGTAGACCCGGACACGGCACCAAACAGCGTGCAGGAGACCGCCGTACTGACGGCCAGGCCGCCTTTGATGTGGCCCACGAAGGTCATCACCATGTCGATCAATCGATTGGCCGACTGCCCGCGGGTCATGATGTCGGCTGCCAGAATGAACATGGGCACCGCAATCAGCGCGGTGGGGCTGATGCCGCGCATCATCTGCTGAATGAGCGTTTCCATCTGGCCCAGGCCGCCGAAGCTCATGAAAAATCCCACGAAGGCCGCGGTCATCAAGGGGATCATCATCGGGAAGCCGAGCAGCAGCAGCACGATCATGAGGGTAATTATCGTCGCAGTCATGCGTGTTTCCTCGCTGCCTAGACTTCGGTTTCGGTGTCCTTGTAGCCGTCCACCACATGCGTGGACAGGTACACATCCTTCGAAAGCAGGTTAGTGATCGCCGTCATGACGTACTGAATACCGGTAACGGCAAAGCCCACCGGCACCCAGACGTACATCCACCAGGCAGGAATGCCCGTGGAGGGCAAGCTACGGCCTCGGCTCATGATGGTGTCGATATAACCAATCGAGAAGTAGCACAGCACGAACATCACTAGCGCCGTAAACAGACTGATGAAGACCATCAGCGCGCGGCGACCGCCCGTGGGCAGGGCATCGTAGATCGCCGACATGCGGATATGCCGACCATGCCGAGCGGCATAGCCAATCCCGGCGAAGGTCACCAGCACGATCAGCATGCGGTTGACCTCTTCGGAAAAGTGCAGGCTTTCACCAAACACGAAGCGGCCAATGACGTTGGCCACGGTGTTGATGGCCATCAGAATGACACCCGAGGCCAAGATGAAGGCTTCGGCCTTGCTGATCCACGTATCAACGGTACCCAGCAGCCCAGGCAGCATAGAGCGATACTGTTTTTCAGCAATATCATCTTCGCTCATATCCATTGGAGTTGTTCCTCTCTGTTCCCGTTACACTTGTCGGTCTACCTTGCTACTGTAGCGGCTCGACTCAGCCCACCATTCAACGCTGATTAGCCGCACCCTGCGTCACGCTTGAAGGGTGTTGCTCTTCACGGAGTGGTGAACAAAAAAGGGGCAGCACTTGGCCACCCCTTTTGCTTTCAAGCATTTGCGGGCATTGTGGGCGTCAGCCCTGCCAAGCCCTTGCCATGAATCAGTTGCTGGTCACCGCTTCGAGGTCTTCCTTGAACTGCTCGAGCAGTGCCGCACCGCGCTCGCCAGTCATCTCCACGAAGCGCTCTTCTACCTGGGGCGCACGCTCGCGGAAGGCTTGAATCTGCTCTTCATCGAGACGGGTCACGGTCACGTCATCGGAGGCGGCCTGGATTTTCTCCAGTGACTCGTCAGCCAAGCCCGAGATGTGCTCCATGGTGTGCTCGTAAGCCGCTTCCGTGGCATCACGCACCAGCTGCTGGTCATCTTCCGAGAGACCTTCGAAGAAGTCCTGGTTGGCCATCATGGCGGTGGTGAACCAGCCATGGCCGGTGAACACCAGGTTGGGGGAGACTTCATACAGGCCGCCCGACTCGATCCAGAAGATGGGGTTTTCCTGGCCCTGCAGAATGTTGGTTTGCAGGCCACCATAGACCTCACCCCAAGGCAGCGGCGTGGGGCTGGCACCAAAGGCGCGGTAGGTTTCCGCCAGCAGCGGGTTGGTCATGGTGCGGATGTTCTTGCCACGCAGCTCGTCTGGCGAAGTAAACGGCTCGTCGAGGGTGACGACCATCTCACCCTCTGGGTACATCTTCAGCAGCTCCAGACCCTGCTCTGCGTAGAGCTCCGGGAAGGTTTCATGGATCGCGGTGCTGGAGTTGAAGAACTCGATGACCGTTTCTTCATCGGTGGGCAGCAGGTAAGGCACGAAGAAGATTTGCGCTTCGGGGATCAGCGCCCCCGTGAAACCGGGAGACTGGTTGACGAACTGCAGAATGCCCGCCTGAGTCTGCTCCATGATGTCGTCGGACTCGCCCAACTCACCAAAGCGATACACCTGAACGGTGTGGTCGGAGTTCTCTTCCACGTACTCCTTGAACGCAATGGCAAAGACGTCCTGAACGTCGCCTTCGTACTCTTCATGGGCATAGCGCCAGTTGTCTGCCTGCGCGGCAGCGCTCAGGCCCAGCAGCAGAGCACCTACGCTCGCGGACGTGATGAGTTTCGTGGTGAGTGAACGGGTCGAAACAAACTTGTTTGGCTTCATACAGAGTTCCCTGGCAGTGGTAGCACGCTCTATGAGCGAGCATGAATTTGGTGTTATCTGTCCAGTGCTGTCTGGTCATCCGCTAACCACGCAGAAACGCTTTTGCCGATTGACTCATTGCTGTGGGTTAGCGGGCGATCGCCGCACAATTGGCACGGGTTGCCCAAAAACAGCCTAATTTCAGGCTAGCGTGGTGATTTACAGTGGTCAAGCCGACTTGCCAGGCATTCCAGCGCAGCAGCGATGTCATCGCGCACGCGTAAATCATGCAGTGAAGCGCTGTCAACATCGGCCAAAAAAAGCCTATTTTGCAGCCAAATGCTGCCATCTTGCTGACTAGCAACGACTTCTTCCAAACGCTGCGAGGCATGCTCAGGCGCCTGAGCCCACTGCTGCCAACGTTGAAGATTTACACGCTCGGCCTGCAGCTCGGCGGTCTTGATGGTCTTGCGCAACGCATCGATGGCCTCGTCCTCGGCCGCCTGACGCTTCAATTCACGGCGTAGATGACGTAATGGCTCGGTAAACTGGCCCTGCCAATGCGCTCGCTCACGGCTGATATCGGCAAGCGCCTCGCGCCTGGCCTGAAGGCCGTGGCAATACAGCCATCCATGCAGCAACAGCTCGCAGACATCGACATCGGCGGCGTCCTGCAGCGTCAAGCACGCCTGCTCCACACCGGGCTGAGCATAAAAGGCCAGCGCAAAATCCCATAGCGAACGGTGCTGCAAAGCCTGCTGCAAGTCCTGCAATCGGTTAGAATCCATGAATTTACCCACTGGTTTCGGGAGAAAGCATGATCGCACTGCGCCAAGTCGCCCTGCAACGAGGTACGCAAACGCTCCTGGAAAGCGCCGACCTGACCCTGCACAACGGGGTCAAGGCAGGCATCATCGGGGCCAACGGGGCAGGCAAGTCGAGCCTGTTCAAACTGCTGCTGGGCGAGCTGGGCCCGGACCAGGGCGATGTAGAGATGAGCGGTGGCCAGCGTATCGCACACATGGCTCAGGAAGTGGAAGCGCTGGACCGCCCCATCGTCGAATACGTGCTGGATGGCGATCATGCCCTGCGCCAGGCCGAAGCCGACCTGCTGGCCGCCCAGCAGGCGGGGGATGCCCACCGTGAAGCCGAGCTGCATGGTCTGATCGAGACGCTGGACGGCTACAGCGCCGCCTCCCGCGCCGCCCAGCTGCTGGTGGGGCTGGGCTTCATACAGGCCGACCTGCAGCGCCCGCTTTCCGATTTTTCCGGTGGCTGGCGTATGCGAGTCAATCTGGCCCGCACTCTGTTCATGCCTTCCGACCTGCTGCTGCTCGACGAGCCGACCAACCACCTGGACCTGGATGCACTGCTGTGGCTGGAGCAGTGGCTGGTACGTTACCCAGGCACGCTGCTGCTGATCTCTCACGACCGCGACTTCCTGGATGCCGTGTGCGACCACATCGTCCACATGCATCATCAGACCCTGGAGCTTTACCGGGGCAACTACTCACGCTTCGAGCGTACCCGTGCCGAAAAGCTCGCGCTCCAGCAGGCCGAAGCCGCCAAGCAGCAGGCGCGCCGTGAGGAAATAGAGCGGTTCATCGCCCGCTTCAAGGCCAAGGCGACCAAGGCTCGCCAGGCCCAGAGCCGCATGAAGATGCTCGAGCGCATGGAAGATATCGCCATGGCGCACGTGGACTCGCCCTTCCACTTCACGCTACCCGCCGCCGACAAGACCTCTCACCCCCTGCTGGTGCTGGACCAGGCAACCCTGGGATATCGCAGCGAAGCGGCCGATGTCGCGCAGCTGGAAAAGGTCAATATCACCCTGCTACCCGGTAGCCGCATTGGCTTGCTGGGCCCCAACGGCGCGGGCAAATCCACGCTGATCAAATCGCTGACCGGCGAGCTGGCCCTGCTGGAGGGCAAGCGGGTGCCCGGCGAGCATCTGGCGATTGGTTACTTTGCCCAGCATCAGTTGGAAGGGCTGGACGTGACCACCACCCCGTTTGTCCACGTCCAGCGGCTCTCACCTACTGCCAGCGATCAGGACATTCGCAACTTCCTGGGCGGCTTCGGTTTCAAGGGCGATGACGCCTTCGGCGAGGTGGCGACCTTCTCGGGAGGCGAGAAGGCGCGCCTGGCCCTGGCCCTGGTGGCCTGGCAAAAACCCAACCTGCTGCTGCTGGACGAACCGACCAACCACCTGGACCTGGAAATGCGCGAAGCGCTCACCGAAGCGCTGGCCGCTTTCGAGGGCACGGTCATCCTGGTTTCCCACGATCGTCACCTGCTGCGCGCCACGGTCGATGAGTTCTGGCGTGTGGCCGACCATCGGGTCGAGCCGTTCGATGGCGACCTGGAGGATTACCGCGCCTGGCTGAAAGCACGCCTGGAAGAGAGCCGCCGCGACGCACGCAGCGAGAAGAGCGAACGCCAGGGGCAGCAGCCTACGACCGATCGCAAGGCCGCTCGCAAGGCTGCCGCCGAGCTGCGTGAAAAGCTGCGACCCTTGAAAAAGGTTCGTGATCAGGCCGAAAAACAGATGGAGAAGGCCCAGGCGGCGCTGGAAGAAGTCGAAACCGTGCTGGCCGATGCCACGCTGTATACCGACAGCGCCCGCAAGGCGGAACTGACCCAGGCGCTGGCCCGGCAAGCCGATGCCAAGGTCGAGCTGGAGCGCACCGAGCAGGCCTGGCTGGCCGCCGAAGAGGCGCTGGAAGCCATGGAAGCCGAACTGCTGGCCAGCGAAAACGCCTGAGGTTTTTCCGCTACCCTTCCAGCATGAAGGTCACCGGGCCATCGTTGACCAGCGCCACCTGCATGTCGGCGCCAAACTGCCCGGTGGCCACCGGTGGGCCCGCTTGCTGCGCGCGCGCCACCAGGTAATCGAATAGCCGCTCGCCTTCCTCCGGCGGTGCGGCGCTGGAAAAACCCGGCCGCAGCCCCTTGCGGGTATCGGCGGCCAGCGTGAACTGGGACACCAGCAGCAAGCCCCCTTGGGCCTGCTGCAGGTTATGGTTCATCTTGCCCGCCTCGTCACTGAACACGCGGTAATTCAGCAACTTGTGCAACAGCTTGTCGGCATTGGCCTCGCTGTCGCCTTTTTCGACGCCGATCAGTGCCATGAGCCCGTGATCAATGGCGCCGATGACCTGTCCCTCCACCGTCACGCTGGCGGTGGTAACCCGTTGAATCAAAGCCTTCACGTCACGCTTACCCCTGGGTGATGTCTGCTCTTCAGGGGCAAGAGTCTAGCGCAGTTCAGCTGCGCCCTAACAGGGCATCCCGAAAGCCTTCGCCCAGCGGGCGCTCACCCAGCCAGATACCAAACATGGCCCGAGCAAACTCGGCGCTGTCATCCTCGAAGAGCGTCTCGCCATTGAGGGCCAGGCGCAGATGCTCGCCGTCCCAGCTCAACAGGTAACGGTCGCCAGGCGAGACATCCTGATAGCGCTGGTTGAGCTGCGCCATGCTGTCCTGAATCTGGTTGAATTCGTATAACGTCAGGGAGTCACGCAAGGTTTTTTCGGTGGCATCGGCAAAGTCGCTGGCAGAAATGGCGTGAAAATAAGCCAGTTCCAGGCGGCGCGGCACGTCGCCCAGCGGTTGCGGCTCGTTTTCGCCTTCCAGCTGGTAGTAGGCCCCCGCGTAGGCCGTCCAGATCATGTAGCGGAACACGCCACTGCCTAGCAGGGAATAGCGCTGCCCTTGGTCTTCGACCACACGGTCGAACTGCTCACCACGCTCGGTGACACTGCTGGCCATGGCCGCCGATGCCCACAGCGATGCTGCCAGCAGTAACAGGATAGTGAACGGAGTGGATTGCTTGAGTCGCCGCACGATGTTTTCCTCTTGAAGCAGAAGGAACAGGAACCTCTACGCTATACATACCCATGTTATGCGTAAAGGTTCCGTACAACCAATGGCGCGCGGTGCTACCAGGGCCGACAAATCATCACATCGCAGTGCGGCTCGCTCAGCAGCATCTCGGTAAGCGGGTTGGGTTGCTGGGGTCGGCTGCGGCTTCCCAGCATCACCAGGTCAGGCGAATGGCGCTTGATATAGTCGCCGAGCACATCGCAGGGGTTGCCCGGCTCCAGTACCAGCTGCGTATCAGGCACGCCCTGCAGTTCGTCCATCAGGCTATCGACTTCGTTATCCAGCGCCGTGCGCAGCCGGTTGACCTCATGGTCGCGCCACTGGGCGTAGAAGGCCTGATTACCCAGCTCACGCTCGCCGGGCAGGCTCCAGGCATGCAGCAGGGTAATCTGCGCCTCCGGGAAGCGTATCAGGGCTTCCTTGAGCGTCTGGCGTGCGGTGAGTGAAAAATCGATGGGCACCACGATGTGCCGCCAGGACTGCGTCGGCGGGGTGAACGCGACGACCACAGGGCATGGTGCGCTGCGCAGCACGCGCATCATGGTGGTGCCCTGCAGCAGTTCCTTCTGGCCTCGTTTGCGGTGCATACCCAGCACGATCAGCGATGCCTGACGCTCGTGGGCCTCGCGGACGATTTCCGCGTGGGGCTCGCCCACCACGGTCTGGATCATCAGCGGCGGCATCGCCAGGGCGTAGTCTTCGCGCAAATCCGTCAGCGTGGCGCTGATATCATCACTGACGGCCTGTTCCAGGTCATGCAGGGTGCGGTGCGGCAGATAAGGGTCGAGTACGTGCAGTGCACTCAAGGCCGCCCCTTGCTCATGGGCAAGGCGCAGGGCGCGCGCAAACGCGGCGCGATTTTCCTGGGAAAGATCGGAGGCAAACAGCAGCGAGCGAGACATGGCGTGCTCCTTGGCCGAATAGCGCAGCCGGTTGGATGAAACGGGCACCCTTCAGCATGGTGCCCGTTCGCCTATCTCGCAAGCCGTCTTTTATCGGCGCAGGCCCTGAGTCATTGAGCGCTTCCAGCGACGGCTACCACCAGGCATGAAAGTGGTGAACCGGGCCTCTTCCCTGGCCCACGTTCAGGCGTTCGCTGGCGGCCAGGGCCTCGTGCAACCACTGCTTGGCGGTGGTGATCGCTTCGATGGGGGCCTCGCTGCTTGCCTGCGGGGGCAGCTTGGCCAAGCATGCCGTGATCGCCGATGACAACGCACAGCCGGTGCCGTGCAGGTTGTCGGTGGCAATCCGTTCGGCGGCCAGCCAGCGCTGGCCCTGAGGGGAGGCCAGCAAATCCGGGCAGGTTTCACCCCGCAGGTGCCCACCCTTGAGCACCACGTAAGGCGCGCCCAGCGCCACCAGCTCCGGCAGCAGCGCCTCCATGTCTTCCAGCGATGCGGGCCGCGAGCGGTCCAGCAGCACGGCGGCTTCGGGAAGATTGGGAGTGATCACGTCCGCCAGGGGCACCAGAATATCGCGCACGGCGCGGATGCCGGCATCGTCCACCAGGACGTCACCGCTCTTCGCGACCATGACCGGATCCAGCACGATCCAGCGTGGGCGACGCTGCCGCAGCACGTCGGCAATGGTCTGTGCCACGTCACGGCTGGCCACCATGCCAATTTTTACGGCATCGATATGCACATCGGCCAGCAGGTGCTCTAACTGCTGACGGATGGCCGCCACCGAGACGCCATGTACCCCGGCGACACCACAAGTGTTTTGGGCGGTCAGCGCCGTGATCACGCTGGTGCCGTAGGTGCCCAGCGCGGAGAAGGTTTTCAGATCCGCCTGGATGCCCGCCCCGCCCGAGGGGTCGGAGCCAGCGATGGTCAATACGTTGGCAATCATGACGCTCCTCACCTCTTAGAGAACAGAGGGTAGCCAAGTGGCGATGCCGGGGAAAATCGCCAGCGCCAACAGCATGCCCAACTGAAGAATGATGAACGGGATCACGCCCTTGTAAATGGCCGAGGTCGGCACGCTGGCCGGGGTCACGCCGCGCAGGTAGAACAGCGCAAAACCGAACGGCGGGGTCAAAAACGAGGTTTGCAGGTTGACCGCGATCATGATGCCCAGCCAGATGGGGTCTACGCCCATGGCCAGCAGTACGGGCCCGACGATGGGCACCACCACGAAGGTGATTTCGATGAAGTCGAGAATGAAGCCCAGCAGGAAGATCACCAGCATGACCACCAGCGTGGCCCCGACCACGCCGCCCGGCATGGCTTCGAACAGCTCGGTGACCAGCTCTTCACCACCGTAAGCGCGAAACACCAGTGAAAACAGCGCAGCGCCAATCAGGATCAGGAACACCATGCTGGTGACCTGCGCCGTGGAGTGCAGCGTTTCCTTGAGCATCTTGATACTCAACTGGCGATTGGTCGCCGCCAGTACCAGCGCGCCAAACGCGCCCACCGCCGACGCTTCGGTAGGCGTTGCAAAGCCCCCCAGTATCGAGCCAAGCACCGCCACGATCAGCAGTACCGGAGGCAGCAAGCCTTTCAACAGCAGCGGCCAGATGCTCCCGGTGTGCCCCAGCTCGGCCTTCAGCGCTGCGCGGTCCGCCGCTGGTGCCGCCTCCGGCTTCAACCATGCCACCATCAGCAGATAGAGGATATACACCACGACCAGCAACAGGCCGGGCACCAATGCGCCAATGAACAAGTCCCCAATAGACAGGGTTTTCGGGCTCCACACGCCCATGGAGAGCTGCGCCTGCTGGTAGGCGTTGGAAAGTACGTCGCCCAGCAGCACCAGCGCAATCGAGGGAGGAATGATCTGCCCCAGCGTACCCGTGGCGCAGATCGTGCCCGTGGCCAGCGCGGGCGAGTAGCCGCGCTTCAGCATCGTGGGCAGCGACAGAAGCCCCATGGTGACGACCGTGGCCCCGACGATCCCCGTAGAAGCCGCCAGCAACATGCCGACGATGACCACCGCGATACCCAGGCCGCCGCGCAGCGCGCCGAAGGCCATGGCCATGGCGTCCAGCAGCGTTTCCGCTACCCGAGACTTCTCCAGCAGGACGCCCATGAGCACGAACAGCGGCACCGCCAGCAGCGTGGCATTGGTCATGATGCCGTAAAGCCGGTTGGGCATGGCGTTCATCATGCGCGCTTCGAAGGGTACATCCACGCCCATGGACTGCAGCAGCAGCCCGAACCCGGCAAAGGCCAACGCGGTGCCCGCCAGCGAAAGCGCCACCGGATACCCCAGCATCAGGACGATACAGACCGCAGCAAAGAGTACCAGCGGCATCATGTCTAATAAGGTCGCCAGCACTAGATGATCTCCTCGTGAGCAGGGGGCGTGGTAGGCAGTTTGCCGCGCAATATCAAGGTCTGGCGAATCAACTGTGCCACCGCCTGCAGCAGCAGCAACGCCACCATCACCAGCATGAGCGTCTTCAGCAGGTAGACGCCGGGAATGCCGCCATCCGATGAGCGTTCCATGATGGCCCAGCTGCTGCGTACGTAATGAAAGCTGCTGACGGCGATGAAGATCGACACCGGAATCAGCAGCAGCAGCGTACCCATCAGGTCGATCCAGGCCCGCCCACGGTCGGACAGGCGGCGATAGAAAATATCGACGCGGACATGACCATCGCGCTTGAGGGTCCAGGCGGCGCCCAGCATGAACACTGCGGCGTGCATGTACATCACCGACTCTTGCATGACGATGCTGTTGATGCCCAGCCAGTAGCGCATGATGACAATGGCAAACTGGACCAGCATCATGATGATCACCAGCCAAGCAATGGCTCGGCCAATCCCCTCGGTTACGCAGTCCAGCCAACGCAATAAACGTGGCTCTTGAGCACTCGTCGGCATAGCAGATGTCCCAGCATGAATAAAAACGGCCCAGAATCATCGCTGATTCTGGGCCTGACGTCATCCCCATTCACAGGATTAAACGCTTATCCATACGTCTGGGCGGCACGTCTGGCTATGAACGCCCATGGGTTTGCGCATGCTCGGCCTCTGCCAGCGCACTGACGCAGGCTGCGGGCAAGGGCAGGTCGACCGCGATGGGCAAGTGATCGGAAAACAGATGATCCAGCACGCGCACTTCTGCGGCTTCCAGCGTTTGGGACAGCAGAATATGATCCAGCGCCCGACGGGGCTGCCAGGAGGGGTAGCTGAGCAGCGGTTTCACCGGATGCAGCGGCAACGATGTGCTGAAACGCTCGTGGGCATGCAGTTGATCCGGCGTGCAGTTGAGATCCCCCATCACGACCACATGGCGCAGCGGCTGAATGATGTCGCTGAGGTAGTCCAGTTGGCGTACTCGGCCACGGTGGCTCAAGGCCAAGTGGGCCACGAAGATGTGCAGGGCATCGGGGCCATCGCCATAGCGGGCATGAATCGCGCCTCGCCCTGGCAGCATCCCGGGCAGCCGATGCTCTTCGATACGGCTCGGCACCAGCCGCGACAGCAACCCGTTGCTGTGCTGGGCGAACTTGCCCAAGTTGCGATTCAGCTGCTGAAAATAGTGCGGAAATCTGGCCTGGGCGGCAAGGAACTCTACCTGATTGACACGGCTGGAGCGAAAGCTGCCACCGTCTACTTCCTGCAAGCCCACCACATCGAACTGCTCGAGCACGCTGCCCATCATCGCCAGGCGCTTCAAGCGCTGGGGATGCGGCAAGAAGTGTTGCCAGCTGCGGGTGAGATAATGGTGATAGGCAGAGGTCTGGATACCCACCTGCAGATTGAACGTCAGCAGGCGCAGGTGCCCCCGCTCCAGCAAGGGAGCGGCGGGCGCCTTTGGTGAGCCCGCAGGCTCACCGGTAGTGCCGTGTTCGAGCACGGTTATTGAGCGCGCTCGTTACGCACTTTTTCCACCAGGGCATCGGCAATGCGCGGCATGTTCTCGAGGCTGCCTGCGGTTTGCGGCGATACCACATAGCGACCATCCACCACGATGGCCGGAACCCCCATCAGGCGCATTTCACGCATGCGGCTGTTGGCCTTGTTGACATCGCTGCGTACGCTGAAAGCGGTCAACGCCTGCTTGGCTTCTTCTTCACTGACGCCGTAGTTGGTGAAGAACTCGGCAATGTCGTCAGGGTCGGTCAGAGAGCGGCCATCCTGGTGAATTGCATCGAAGAAGTCGGCATGCAGTTCTTCTTCGATGCCCAGTGACTGAGCGGCGTAGAAGGCCGTGGCGTGAGTATTCCAGTCACCGCCCATGGTGGCCGGCATGTGAATCACACTGACGTCGTCTTCCAGCGTGTCGTACCAGTCGTTGACATGCTCTTGCAACCGATAGCAGTGCGGGCAGCCAAACCAGAACGCTTCGGTCACTTCAATTTGGCCTTCTTCCACCTGCGTGGCGACCGGAGACGCCAGCAGCGTGTAGTGCTGGCCTTCCACCAACTCCTGGGCACTGACCCCAGCGGAAAGACCTAGACCAGCCAGGGCGACCATCAACGTTTTCAACATAGCGAGAACTCTCCAGAATAAGCGAGCCAACAAGGGCGAGGCTAAGACCACCGCTTGCACGGGCAGGTTCCCCATCCTGCCGGTACAACGCAGGATGAGGCACGGCATCGAGCGCTTAGTTCAGGCCCAATACGTAGTTCGCAACCGCTTCCATGTCACGATCGCTCATCTTGGAAGCGATATCGCCCATCAGGTTGTTGGGGCTGTTGGTACGCTCGCCTGATGCGAAGTCCTGCAGGGTGGAGATGGTGTACTCCACGTGCTGACCCGACAGCGCCGGATAGACGGCGCTGCCGATGCCGACACCGGTGGGCGTATGGCATGCGCTGCAGGCAGGAATGCCTTTGCTCATGTCGCCTGCGCGATACAGCTCTTCACCGCGCGCGAGCAGCTCGGCGTCTTCATCGCTGGTTTGACCCAGGTTGGCGTCCTGACCGGCGAAGAAGGCCGCCACGTCCCAGGCATCCTGGTCGGAGAAGTCGTCTACTTGACCTGCCATGGTGGGGACCATGCGGTCGCCGTCACGAATGTCCATGATCTGCTTGGCCAGATAGGACATCTGCTGTCCGGCCAGGTTAGGGAAAGCGCCCGAAGGGCTGATACCCGCTTGGCCGTGACAAGCAGCGCAGGTTTGTGCCATTTCGCGACCAGCGGCCGCATCTGCGTCGGCTTGAAGGTCCGTTTGGGCGTGAGCGGTGCCAACGGCACCCATGGTAATTGCCAGGCTTGCCAGTAACTTTCTCATTGCTATTCCACTATGCCGTTTGATTATTGACTGGTACGCACCCTGGGCGCTGCCCAGGCTCTGCACACTACCAGGGTCAGCTCCGCCGAAACGAACAACATGTTGTTGGTCGCTGCTGGCTAGAGCGCGATGGTACACTAGCGCCCCAGGTCGCAGTTATGAACCTCATGCATTATAACGAATCACCCAAGCGGCGGGAATGCAAGTCCATGTCTGCTTTTGGGGTAATTCGTCGCGGTACCTTGGCGATCCCTGCAGGATGGCTCGATGAGCCCTCTTTCATGTCTGTTTTCAGGAACACCATCATGTCTACCCTTCATGATAGCCCAGTCCCACGACTGAACTACCCTACTGCGCGATTCTTGATCAGCGCCCCCACGCTGGCCCTGTGCCCGGACGACACCGGCGCCGAAGTGGCATTTGCCGGGCGCTCCAATGCGGGCAAGTCCAGCGCCATCAACGCGCTGACCCAGCAGAACGCGCTGGCACGCACCTCGCGCACCCCCGGGCGCACGCAACTGATCAACTTTTTCAGCGTGATGAACGATGAAAGTCGCCGCCTGGTCGACCTGCCCGGCTATGGCTATGCCAAAGTGCCGGAAGCGGTCAAGATCGAGTGGCAGCAGCACCTCTCCGAGTACCTGCGCGGCCGCTTCAGCCTGCGTGGCCTGGTCCTGCTCATGGACGTGCGTCACCCGCTCACCGAATTCGACCAGATGATGCTGGAGTTCGCCGACCAGCGCGGCATGCCGGTGCATATTCTGCTGACCAAGGCCGACAAGCTGAAGAAAGGGCCTGCCAGCGCTGCGCTGCAGAAGGTTCGTTCACGCCTGAAAGAGTGGGAAGACCTGGTCTCGGTACAGCTCTTCTCCTCCCTCAAGCGTCAGGGCGTGGACACGCTTTCCCAGACCCTGGACCGCTGGCTGCATACGCCCGAGGAAACCGAACACTGAGCGTGCGTCAGGTGCGTCTTCAACGGCGCTGCTCCAGCCATGCAATCAGCGTTGGCAACTCCTTCACGTGGGCAATGCGATGCACTCTGGCGGGCAGCGCCTGATCGCCACGTTCGGCCACCCAGGCCGCGTGCATGCCCAACTGCTGCGCGGGCAGCACATCCTCTTGCCATGAATCGCCCACATGCATGGCCCGGGCAGGCACGGTACCGAGCCGTTCGAGCGCGGTCAAAAACGGCTTGGGGTCCGGTTTGGGGGCGAGTAGCTCACCGGCCGCAATCGCTATGGGAAAGTGGGCGGCCAGCGGCTGGCGCTTGAGATGAATGTTGCCGTTGGTGATGGCAGCCAGCCGATAGCGCTGAGCCAGCGCGGCCAGCAAGCCATCCGCCTCCGGGTGAGGCGTGACCTGCACCCGTAGACGGTGAAACTCGTTCATCGCGGCGGCGGCCCACAGCAGCGCCGCGCTGCGCGGTAGCCCGCTGGCCTCCAGCTGCGCTTCCAGCGCCCGTAGCCGCAGCCAGGTGAAGTCGCCGCGACGCTCGGGCACCTGGCTGGCCCACTGCTGGCGGCGCTGCAGATAGTCTGCCACGCCTGCATCGTAGTCCAGTGCCAGCGGCGGCTCCTGGCGGGCCGCTCGCCAGGCCGCCAGCGCCGTCAATAACCAGCGGTAGTGGCCCTCTTCGGTGGTGAGCATGACGCCGTGGTTGTCCCACAGGGTGTCGTCCAGATCAAAGGTGATGGCATCTAACGTGACCATGTTTCGATTCTCGCCTCAACTTTCACTCTCGCGGGAACGCCGTTTGGCGCGTGGGTGGGCAGCATCGTAGCTCTCGGCCAGATGCTGCCAGTCCAGCCGCGTGTAGACTTGGGTAGTCGATAGATTGGCATGCCCCAGCAGCTCCTGTACGGCCCGCAGATCCTGACTGGACTCCAGTAGATGGCTGGCAAACGAGTGGCGCAGACGGTGGGGGTGAAGATGCTCTGGCAGGCCGCGCAGTACCGACAGCTGGGCCAGTCGCTTTTGGATGCCGCGATGCCCTAGACGTCGCCCGCGCAGGCCGACGAACAGTGCCTGCTCTTCACTGGCAGCCAACCCGTCACGGCAGCCCAACCAGGCTTCCAGCGCCTGCCGAGCCCGGGCTCCCACCGGCACCTGACGGGGCTTGCTGCCCTTGCCCATGACCCGCACGTGGTGGCCCGCCAAGTGGGCGACATCCAGCGCAGCCAGCTCGGCCAGACGCAGCCCGCTGGAGTAAAACAGTTCCAGCATGGCCTGATCCCGCAGCGCCAGCGGCGTGCCATCGTGGGGCGTATCCAGAAAGCGAGCCAGCGCATCGACATCCAGTGGCCGGGGCAAGTGGCTGGGCTGCTTGGGAGTGCGCAGCAGCGCCACGGGGTTGTCTGCCCGTACCTGGCGCTCCACCAGCGCATCGGCAAACCGAGAGAGCGCCGCTCGGCGGCGCGCCAGGCTGCGGGGCGCCAGGCCACGGCTGCGCTCGGCCCCCAGGAAGGCCCGCGCCAGCGCCGTGTCCCAGCCATGGGGCTGAGTGACGCCGCGCTGCAGGGCAAACTGGCAGAACGCGTTCAGATCCTGCCGATACGCAGCCACCGTCGCCGGGCTGGCATGGCTGGCCAGATGGGCCAGATAGCCCTCTATCGCCTGCGCCAGCGGAGAGTCACTCTCCATGGGGTACCGAACCCAACGGCCCCAGGCGCAGCAACAGCCGAGCAACGATATCCCCCAGATACTCGGTAAACAGCGTATCCATGCTGGCGCGGTAGCATTCGGGGTCGGGGCTGGCGAGCAGCAGATAGCCCAGGGATTCGCCTGCGGAAAGCCGCGTAATCGCACAAGAGCCCGCCTTGCGCGGGGGCTTGGCATGGGGCAGCAGGCACTTCCAGTCGCTGACGCTGAGCTTGGCGCAGCGGCTGGTGCGACCATCCAGCAACGCCGCCAGGCGGGCACCGGCGTGCTGGTCCAGCACATGCCGGGGCGCTTGCGGCGGCGCGGGCTCTGCGTCACTCAAGGAGGCCGGGCACCACAGCGCCATGGCGGGCGTCTGGAAACGCTCGCTCAATTGGGTCGCCAGCGCTTGCGCCAAGGCATCGCGGTCTTCTGCTTCTACCAGGCTGAGCAGCGTTTCGCGCAGGCGGCGGTACTGGGCCTCGTTATGGCGGGCGGTTTCCAGCAGGTGCTCCAGGCGGCCCTCCGCCGTTTCGGCCCGCTGGCGCAGGTCGATGACCAGCCGTTCGAGCAGCGACACCGCTCCCTCGATATGCGGGTGCGGGACTTTCAGCTGTTGCAGCAGCCCCTCACGACCGATGAAAAAATCGGGATGGCGGGCCAGCCAGAACGCGACCTGGTCCGGGTCCAGCGTTTTACGCGGCTCAGGGGCTTGAGACATCGCCGTTCTCCTCGAATCAGTTGAGTGATACCCGACCGTCGAACACTCGGGTAGCGGGCCCCACCATGACCAGCGAGGCTTCTGGGCCAGGCCACTCGATACTCAGCTGGCCACCCGGCAGGGAGACCTTGACCGGGCTCTTCAGCAGCCCCTGACGAATGCCACTGGCCACCGCCGCACAGGCCCCGGTCCCGCAGGCCAGCGTTTCACCGCTGCCTCGCTCGAAGACCCGCAGGCGAATCTCGTTGGGCGACACGACCTGCATGAAGCCCACGTTGACGCGCTTGGGAAAGCGAGGATGCGACTCCAGCAGCGGACCCAGCCGTTCGACGGGCGCACGCTCGACATCCTCGACCTGGAGCACGGCATGGGGGTTCCCCATGGAAACCACTCCTAGGGAGAGCGTTTCACCGCCTACCTCCACTTCGTGAAGAGGCTGGTCGCCGGTGGCTTCGAAGGGCAGCGTGGCCGGATTGAAGCGCGGCGCGCCCATGTCCACCCGCACCATGCCATCGTGCTGGACGTTGAGTACCAGCGGGCCGCCAGCGGTCTCCACGTGAATTTCGTGCTTGTGGGTCAGGCGCTGGTCACGCACGAAGCGGGCAAAGCAGCGCGCTCCGTTACCGCAGTTTTCCACCTCGCTACCGTCGGCGTTGTAGATACGATAACGAAAGTCCATGTCCGGGTCGCGCGGGGGTTCGACGATCAGCAGTTGATCAAAACCGATACCAAAGCGCCGATCCGCCAACTGGCGGATCTGCTCGTCGCGCAGGCGGGCACGCTGGGTGACCAGATCGATCACCATGAAGTCGTTGCCCAGCCCGTGCATCTTGGTGAAGTGCAGCAGCATCAGCGCGCCCCTTCCGGCAGCAGCGCTTCGCCCGCCCACAGGCTTTCCAGACTTTCCCGCGCACGCACCACGTGGTAGCGGTCACCGTCCACCATCACTTCCGGCGGGCGTGGGCGGCTGTTGTAGTTCGAGGCCATCACGAAACCGTAAGCGCCCGCAGAGCGCACCGCCAGCAGGTCGCCTTCGGCAATCGCCAGCTCCCGCTCCTTGCCCAGGAAGTCGCCGGTTTCACACACCGGGCCGACCACGTCGTAGGTAGCCGGCTCACGGGGCGTGCGGGTATCCACCGGCACGATGGCCTGCCACGCCTGATACAGCGCCGGGCGAATCAGGTCGTTCATGGCCGCATCGACGATGGCAAAGTTCTTGGTTTCACCAGGCTTCAGGAACTCCACCCGAGTGAGCATGAGGCCCGCGTTGGCCGCAATGGAGCGGCCCGGCTCGAACAGCAGCGTCAGGGTCTCGCCGCCTTCCCAGCGGGAGAGGCGCGCCAGCAGCTGGCTGGCGTAGTCGAAGGGCTGGGGCGGCTTCTCGTCGCGGTAAGGCACGCCCAGGCCACCTCCCAGGTCCAGGTGGTCGATCTCGATACCCTGCTCACGCAGGCGCTCCATCAGCAGCAGCAGGCGCTCCAGGGCATCCAGGAACGGGGCGGTTTCGGTCAGCTGTGAGCCGATGTGGCAATCCAGGCCGGTCACGCGCAAATGGGGCAGGCTGGCAGCCAGTTGATACACGTCCAGCGCATCATCGACGGGAATGCCGAACTTGTTGTCCTTCAAGCCGGTAGAGATGTACGGGTGGGTACCCGCATCGACATCCGGATTGACGCGCAGCGAGACCGGGGCGATTTTCCCCAGCTCACCCGCCACGGCGTTCAGGCGCTCCAGCTCCGGGCGCGACTCGACGTTGAAGCACTTGATCCCGACTTCAAGGGCCCGAGCCATTTCATGGGGCTGCTTGGCCACGCCGGAGAACACCACCTTGGCGGGGTCGCCTCCCGCCTTGAGCACCCGCTCCAGCTCACCCACCGAGACGATATCGAACCCGGCACCCAGACGTGCCAGCAGGCCCAGGACCGCCAGGTTGGAATTGGCTTTCACCGCATAGCAGATCAGGTGCGGATGGCCGCCCAGCGCTTCGGTGTAGGCCCGGAAGTGACGCTCCAGGGTGGCTTTGGAGTAGACGTAACAGGGCGTGCCCAGCTCGGCGGCCAGCGTCGTCAGCGGGACGTCTTCGGCATAGAGCACGCCATCGCGATAGTTAAAGTGATCCATTACCCCTCCTGCTCGGCGGCCGAATCGGATGTATCGTCAGGCAAGTAGAGCGGCCCTTTCTGGCCGCAGCCCACCAGCAGCAGCGCCACCAGCAGCAGCGCGCCCAAGGCACTGGCAGCGCGCATCATGAGGCACCCTGGAGCGCTTTCAGCGCGTCACGGGCACGGCTGGCAGCTGCACGCACCTGGTCCGGTGCCGTGCCACCAATGTGATTACGCGCCGCCACCGAGCCCTCCAGTGTCAGCACCTCGAAAACGTCCTGCTCGATGATCGCGGAGAACTGCTGCAGCTCTTCCAGCGTCATTTCCGAGAGGTCTTTCTTGCTCTTCAGGCCGTAGGCCACGGAGAGGCCGACGATTTCGTGAGCATCACGGAAAGCCACGCCCTTGCGTACCAGGTAGTCGGCCAGGTCGGTAGCGGTCGAGAATCCACGCCGCGCCGCCTCGTACATGCTGTCTTTCTTCGGCTCGATGGCGGGCACCATGTCGGCAAAGGCTTTCAGGCAGTCGCGCACGGTATCGACGGCATCGAACAGCGGCTCCTTGTCTTCCTGGTTATCCTTGTTGTAGGCCAGCGGCTGGGACTTCATCAGCGTCAACAGCGCCATCAGGTGGCCATACACGCGGCCCGTCTTGCCACGCACCAGCTCGGGCACGTCGGGGTTTTTCTTCTGCGGCATGATCGAGGAGCCGGTGCAGAAGCGGTCAGGCAGATCGATGAAATTGAACTGCGCGCTGGTCCACAGCACCAGCTCTTCGCTCATGCGCGAGAGGTGCATCAGCAGGATACTGGCGAAGCTGGTGAATTCGATGGCAAAGTCGCGATCCGACACGGCATCCAGCGAGTTTTCCGATGGGCGCTCGAAGCCCAGCAGCTCGGCGGTCACGTGGCGATCGATGGGGTACGTGGTGCCCGCCAGCGCTGCCGAACCCAGCGGCATCACGTTGACCCGCTTGCGGCAATCCAGCAGGCGCTCGTGATCGCGGGCCAGCATTTCCTGCCAGGCCAGCAGGTGGTGGCCGAAAGTGACCGGCTGTGCCGTCTGCAGGTGGGTGAAGCCGGGCATGATGGTATCGGCTTCCCGTTCGGCCAGCGTGATCATGCCATCGCGCAGCCGTGTCAGTTCGGCCTCGATCATATCGATTTCATCACGCATGAACAGGCGAATATCGGTGGCCACCTGGTCGTTGCGCGAACGGCCAGTGTGCAGTTTCTTGCCGGTGATGCCGATCTTGTCGGTCAGCCGCGCTTCGATGTTCATGTGCACGTCTTCCAACGGCACCGACCACTGGAACTCGCCGCGCTCGATCTCGCCCTGAATCTCGGTCAGGCCATTGATGATGGCGTCACGCTCGTCCTCGGTGAGTACCCCCACCCGCGCCAGCATGGTGGCGTGGGCAATCGAGCCCTGGATATCCTGGCGCGCCAAGCGCTGGTCGAAATTCACAGACGCGGTGAAGCGTGCGACAAAGGCATCGGTAGGCTCGCTGAAGCGGCCGCCCCAGGACTGATTCGTAGCTTGGCTCATCGGTGATATATCCTGCTGACAAAACTAAAGGAGTCGTTACCGGAAAGTGTACCAGAGTCACCCTGCCGAGCGGCACGCCGTTTTAGCACTCTGCTCAGTGTGCTCGGCAGCCCTCACCTTCACGGCCGTTCGGCAGGGGCATCCAGGGAGGCCAAGGGCGTGCGCAGGAAGTCTTTCAGCGCCGTCAGGCTCATCGGGCGCGCGAAGTAGTAGCCCTGAAAATGGTCGCACTGGAGCTGGCGGAGGTAGGCAAACTGCTCGGCCGTTTCCACGCCCTCGATCAGCACTTCCAGGCCAAGCTTGTCGGCCATGGTCACCACCCCCTCGACGATGGCGGCATCGCGAGTATCGTTGGCAACGTCGCGTACGAAGGAGCGATCCACCTTCAGCTTGTTGATAGGCAGGCGTTTGAGGTAGCTGAGGCTGGAGAACCCGGTGCCAAAATCATCCAGCGCAATGTGTACGCCCAGCCGCCGAATGGCACTCAATGCCTGGATGGTGGTTTCGGCGCTATCCATCAACACCCCTTCGGTCAGCTCAAGCTCCAGCAGCGCGGGTGCCAGACCACTGTCGGCCAGCACCTGCTCCAGCGAGGTGAGAAAACCCGGGCGCTGAAACTGCATGGGCGAGACGTTGATGGCCACGGTGATTGGGGTGTCGTTCAGCGCATTGAGTTCCAGCGCATCGCGGCATGCGGTGGCCAGCACCCACTCGCTGATCGGAATGATCTGGCCCGTGTCTTCGGCCAGGCTGATGAACTGGGTAGGCGGGATATTGCCGCGCACCGGGTGATGCCAGCGAATCAGCGCTTCGACCCCCGCCACTCGCCCACGGTGATCGATTTGCGGCTGGTAATGGAGTTCGAACTGGTGCTGCTCGATGGCTTGCTGCAAGGCATGACGCAGGTTGACGCGCTCGGTCACCTTGCGGTTCAGCTCGTCAGTGTACCACTGGAAGGTGTTGCGTCCCCGTCGCTTCGCCTTGTACATGGCCAGATCCGCCTGCTGCACCAGCTGACGCGGCTCCTTGATGGTGCCGTCGTCGGTGGCAATACCGATGCTGGCGGTCATGCGCAGCTCGCTGCCGCGATACCAATAAGGAGCCGATACTCGGGCCAGCAGCCGCTCGACCACCTGCAGCACATCGTGCTCATGGGCAAGGTCCGGCAACAGCACGATGAATTCGTCGCCGCCAAAACGCGCCACGGTATCCCAGGGCCGCAGCTCCTCCTCCAGGCGCTTGGCCACCTCCAGGAGCATGAAGTCGCCCACTTCGTGGCCCAGGGTATCGTTGATGGGCTTGAAGTCATCGAGGTCGATGAACAGCACGGCCAGGTAACGGTGGTAGCGTTTGGCCAGCAGGCACCCTTGGGCCAGCCGCTGATCCAGCAGCAGCCGGTTGGGCAGCCCCGTCAGCGCGTCGTGATTGGCGTTGTGGCTCAACTGGGCCTGATATTCACGCTGAGCGGTAATGTCGTTCTGAGCGCCGATGAAATGAGTCACCACGCCGTCGTCGTCACGCACGGGGGAAATGTACAGATCGTTCCAGAATGGCGCGCCGTTGCGGCGATAGTTGCGGATCACCACGTGCACGTCCCGCTGTGCCTGAATGCCCTTGCGTAACAGCGCCAGCGTTGTCGAGTCCGTCTCTTCGCCCTGCAGGAAGCGACAGTTGCGCCCCAGGGCCGCATCCCTGGAGTAACCGGTGATGCGCTCGAAGGCGGCATTCACGTAGACCATCGGCAGGTCCGGCTGCTGCGCATCGACGATCACCACGCCGTTGGTGCTGGACTCCACACTGCGCTCCAGCAGGGTCAGTTGACGCTCGGTGGCCTTGCGCTGGGTAATGTCCTGAGTGGACCCCTGCACCTGGATGATCTGCCCCAGCTCATCGCGCACGGCGCGCCCAATCACCCTGACCCAGCGGCGCTGATGGTGTTGGGTGACGATCTCGAGCTCTTCGTCGAAGCTCACGCCCTGTTCGCAGCAAGCCGTAAACGCCGCCCGGATGCGCTCCTGGGAACGCGCCTCGTAAAAACCCAGGGCTTCGACCAGGGTCGGCTGATAGCCCACGGGCATGCCGTGGAGGCGACACACCTCTTCTGACCAGATCGGCACCCCAGCGGCAATGTCCATGTACCAACCGCCGATATGGGCCGTTTCCCCAGCAATCCTGAATAGGCGCTGATTGCGCCGCAGCTGCTTCTCTACCGCCTTGCGCTGGGTGATATCTCGCGCAATCACATAGATCACCTGGTCACCGGTAGAGGCGGTCACCTCGATCCATACGCGACGACCATCGGCGGTCAATGCGCAGACCGCAAACGCCTCGATCTTCTCGCCACGACATAGCCGCGCCAGGGCATCTTCGATGGCCGGGTGGTCTCGGGGCTCCACTACGACACCACAGGGCCTGCCCAGTAGCGCGGCAGCGTCATACCCCAGCAAGGTCTCGAAGCGCGGGTTGACGCTGAGCAGCTTGCCCGCAAAGTCGATGCAGCAGAACAAGTCCTGGGAAAGCAGGAAGAACTGGTCTAGCTTGCCTTGCGGTTCATCGACTGACATTAGGATTCCTGGCAGGGTTGGGCGCATCGCGCGCGGGTCTTAAATGGACCGGTTATTTTTACTGTGTGGCCGGGTGCTTTATGATGAGAATTATCACAGTTCGACGCGCCGTGTCAGCGGCAAAGGGAGAATAACGTGTTACCCATCACGAAATTGCGCATTGCCACGCGAAAAAGCCAGTTGGCCATGTGGCAAGCCGAGTATGTTCGCGACCGCCTCATGGCGGCCCACGAAGGCCTGGAGGTCGAGCTTGTTCCGCTGTCCACCAAGGGCGACAAGATCCTCGACACACCGCTTTCCAAGATTGGCGGCAAAGGGCTGTTCGTCAAGGAACTCGAGGATGCCATGCTGGATGGCCGCGCCGATATCGCCGTGCACTCCATGAAGGACGTGCCGATGCACTTCCCTGAGGGGCTGGGGCTGTCGGTCATTCTTGAAGGTGCCGACCCGACCGACGCTTTTGTTTCGAACCATTACGCCAGCGTCGAAGCGCTGCCGGAAGGCGCTCGCATTGGTACCGCCAGCCTGCGCCGGGGCCTGCAGCTTCGTGAAGCGCGCCCCGACCTGCAGATTCTCAACCTGCGCGGTAACGTGCAGACCCGGCTGGCCAAGCTGGACGACGGCGAGTTCGAGGCCATCATCCTGGCGACCTCAGGTTTGCAGCGCCTGGGGCTGGACGCCCGGATCGCCCAAGCGCTGCCGCCGGAAGTATGCTTGCCTGCCTGCGGCCAGGGGGCGCTGGGCATCGAATGCCGCCTGCACGACCCCGACCTGATCGCGCTCCTGGCTCCGCTGGACGATCCGGACACTGCCACCCGCGTGCGCGCCGAGCGCGCCATGAATACCCGCCTGGAAGGTGGCTGCCAAGTGCCCATCGCGGGCCATGCCGTACTGGACAAGGCCAATGACACGCTCTGGCTACGTGGCCTGGTGGGCAACCCGGAGGGCACCGAAGTACTGCGCGCCGAGGGGCGAGGCTCCATCCACGAACCGGAGGCACTGGGCATTCGTATCGCCGAGGAGCTGCTGGACCAAGGGGCTGGTGACATCCTGGCCGAGGTATACGGCAGCGACGTATGACGCTACCGGTGCTGATTTGTCGCCCCGGTGACCGCGGCGACGCCCTGGCCCAGGCGCTGGGCGAGCAGGGGTGGGAGGTACTGCCCCTGGACGTCATGCGTCTGGAAGCACTGGCGGAAGATGCCGCGCAGCGTCAAATCTGGCTGGATATCGATCAGTACCATAAGATAGTAGTCGTCAGCCCCTTTGCCGCTTACTGTTTGAGTGAAGCGCTGGATCGCTACTGGCCGCAGTTGCCGACTGGCATCGATTACTACAGCGTCGGCCGCAGCACTGCCAGCGCGCTGCATGACCAGCTTGGCGTACGGGTGCGTGTTCCCTCGCCTCAGCGAGGAGAAGACACCAGCGAAGCACTCCTGTCGCTGGCCTCGCTGGCCCGACTGGACCATCAGCGGGTGCTGCTGGTCGCTGGAGAAGGGGGCCGTACCCTGCTCGCGGATACGCTGGCCGAGCGGGGCGCCTGCGTCACTCGGCTGGCCGTCTATCGTCGGCTATACCAGCCGCCCTCGGCGGCCATGCAGCAGTGTCTGGCAAACGGCCATTACCGAGCGTTAATCGTCACCAGCGGCGAACTACTTGAATATCTGGCAAAATGGTGTGGTCCAGCTGCGTTGAACCAACCGCTAATCGTTTCCAGTCACCGTTTAGCTACACTGGCCGGTAGACTGGGTTTTTGTGACCTCAAGGTGGCGTCGGGAGCAACGCCGGCTGCGCTGGTGGCCGCGTTGGATCGGTCCTGCAACCCCTAGGGTGCCGATGTCGATCAAGGAACTTAATAAGGGCTAGCGACAGATGAGCAAACAACCAACTGATCAGGAAGGCGTCAACCACGCGTCTACCGATGCATCCAAGGGCGGCACTCCTGCTGGTGACGCCTCAGCGACCGCGCCCCAAGACACGGGCCCCAACGGCTCTTCGTCTTATGCCGCCAAGAACAGCCGTTCACGGCGTCGGCATAAAAACACCAGCAACACGACAGCGGCCCCTGCGGCAAGCGCTGCGGTCGACCCCGGCAAAGAGAACGTTGCCGGCACCAAACCCACCGCCAAGCCGGCAGATGAGAAGCCTGCCAAGCATAGCGGGCCTGCTCCAGCAGGCGGCGGCGCGAAGCCCACGCCGCCGCCCACCGTCAACGGTGGCGGAAACGGCAAGGGTGGCGGCATTGCCATTGCGCTGGTGGTTATCCTGGCACTCGCCCTGGGTATCGTTGCCTGGCAAGGCTGGCAGCGCCTGGATAGCCAGCAGCAGCGCATCGACGAGCTGGCCCAACAGGCCCAGGACAGCGCCACACAAGCCTCGGTCAGCGACCTGGAAGCACGCTTCGAGTCTGGTGAAGCCGAACGCAGTCAGGCGCTGGACAGCACCATGAACGAACTGCGCAGCGAGCTGGACAGCTATCGCAACGACGTCAACAGCACGCTGGATGAGGTGCTAGCCCAACTGTCACAAGAGCAGGAAACCGACGAGCGCGACTGGCTACACGCCGAAGCCGCCTACCTGCTGCGCCTGGCGAACCAACGTCTGCAGCTCGAAGGCGATGTGGATGGTGCCGCAGCCCTGCTGCGCACTGCCGATGCTCGCCTGGTCGATGCCGACAACCCGGCACTCACCTCGGTGCGCCGTGAAATCGCCAGCGAGCTGGCCGCACTGGATGCCGTGCCTCGCGTCGACCGTACCGGCATCTATCTGGCGCTCAACGCGCAGCAGGAACGCATTTCAGGCCTGCGGCTCTCCCAGGAGATCGAAGAGCGTGCCGTGAACTCAGGGATCGAACAGCCGCCGACCGGTACCTTCCAGCGCCAGCTGGCCCGCTTCGGTGAAGAGCTGAAAGACCTCGTGGTCATTCGTCATCACGATGAAGCCCTCGAAACGCTGATCACACCGGAACAAGAGTCCTATCTGCGTCAAAGCCTGCGTCTGGTGCTGGAGCAATCGCAGCTGGCCCTGCTGCAAGAAGAGCAGGAGCTTTATGAAGCCAGCCTCGACAAGGCGCTGGAACTGCTGAATGGCTACTACGCCACCGAGCGCGAAGAGACCCAGAGCGTCATCGCGCGTCTGCAGGAACTCAAGCAAGTTCAGGTCAAGCCCGAGCTGCCGGACATCAGTGCTTCCCAGCAGGCACTGGCCAGCTTCATCGACAACCGCTTCGAGTCGCGCCGCCAGGGCGGAGGTGATGCATGAGAAAACTTATCCTGCTGATCGTTGCAGGCTTGGCGGTTGGCGCACTGTTCGGGCACCTGATGATGTCGGTGCCCGGCTACTGGCTGATTCGAGTGGGCGATACCTCGGTCCAGACGTCGTTCTGGTTCGGCCTGGTACTTTTGCTGGCAGCCTTCATCGTGCTGCACTTCGTGCTGCGCCTGCTGACCGGCATCATTCGTCCCGTGGGGCGCTTTCGCACCTGGAATAGCCGCGCCCGCAACCGCCGCGCCATGAAGCGCACCGTGCACGGGCTGGTGGCGCTCACCGAAGGCCGCTGGAAAAAAGCCGAGAAGACCTTGGTACGCGCCGCCGATGACTCCAGCACCCCGCTGGTGAACTACCTGGCAGCCGCCCTGGCAGCTCACTATCAGGGCTACCATGAGAAATCTCAGGAGCACTTGAATCAGGCGCAGCTCACCACCGACGGCGCCGACACCGCCATTGGCCTGATGCAGGCCCAGCTGATGATCGACCGCCAACAGCCCGAAGAAGCGCTGGCGATCCTCAACCGACTGGACAAGCAGCTCTCCAACCACCCTCAGGTGCTGAAACTGCTCAAGCAGGTGCATTTGAGCGTCAACGACTGGGAAGGGCTGCGTCGCCTCATTCCACGCCTGGCCGCGCAGAAGCTGATTACCCAGCAAGAGCGCGAGCAGCTGGAGTTCAAGGCCTACCGGGAGCTGATTCTGTTCGAAGCCAAGAACCCGTCCAATATCGAGCGTGTTCGCGGGCTATGGGCCGACATGCCCGACTATCTGCGGGCCAACACCGAGCTGATCGTGCTCTACACCGAAGCCCTGCTGCAATCCAACGAAGAACCGATTGCCGAGCGGCTGCTCAATCACTCCCTGGATCATCACTGGGATGCACGCCTGGTCAAGCGCTATGGCCTGCTGAACGTCGACGCCGCGCGCCAGCTGGCCAAGGCGCAGAAATGGCTGCAAGAGCGCCCCAACGACCCGGAACTGCTGCTGGCCTGTGGCCGCCTGTCGCTGCGGGTTGGCCAGTGGGAAAAGGCGCTTGAGTATTTCGAGGCCAGCCAGCGCCAGCGTCCGAACGGTGAGGTCTGTGCCGAGCTTGCACGCCTGTACGCCAGCCTGGGCGAGCACAACAAGAGCCAGCTCTACTACCGGCACAGCGTGGACATGCTGGCCAAGTCGCTGCCTTCACTGCCACAGCCCAGCGATGCCCATGACAGCAAGCAAGGTGGCCAGAAAGCAACGCCGCGCAAGGCATGACCCTCGCAGAGTAAGTCGCTTGAACGCAACAGGGTGCCCCAAGGGGCACCCTGTTGCGTTATGGGCAGGGCAAGTAACCATTCACGCGGCAATGGCTACCGCGGTATGCGTCGTCCAGGCTGCGGGAAAAACGGCTAAACGGTTACACTGATGTTTCGATGGCATGACGAAGGCCCCCTGTTGACATGATCGGCGCAACCCCCGCCCTCCCCCTCTATCTTGGCCTGCCCATGTGGGCCAATCAGGATTGGCAAGGCAGCCTCTATCCTCGCCAGGCCAAAACCGAGCTGCTCAGCGACTATGCGGCGGTGTTTTCCAGCGTGGAGGGCAACACGACGTTTTACAGTGGCACGCCCAAATCGGATATCATCGCCGCCTGGGCGCGCCAGGCGCCGCCGCATTTTCGCTTCTGCTTCAAGCTGCCAGGCCACATTACCCACGACCAGCGCCTGACCCGACCTGGGGATGCCTGGGCGTTTCTGGACGCGCTGACGCCCCTGCACGACCGGCTAGGCCCTACCATGGTGCAGCTACCCAGAGACTTTGGCCCTGCCGAACTCCCCAAACTGGAAGCCCTGCTCGCCCAGTGGCCAGCGCACCTGCCCTGTGCGGTAGAGGTTCGCCACCCTGTTTTTTTCCACAAAGGTGAGGCAGAGAGGGCCTTGAACCGCCTGTTGATAACTTATTCGGCCAACCGAGTCATGCTGGATGTGCGCCCGGTCTTCTCTACGCCGCATGAAGGACACGCTGGGCTGGCCCACGCCCAGCAGGAGAAGCCGAAACTCCCGCTACACGTGCTTTCCACTGGCCAACAACCCATCATTCGCTTCATTGGACATATTGACAAAGCGATCAACACACGCTACTTCGCCCCTTGGATAGAACAGCTCAGCCTGTGGATAAAACAGGGGAAAACCCCTTTTTTATTTGTGCATACCGCAGACAACCGTGAGTCACCCCAGATGGCTCGCCACCTCTATCGCCTGGTGCAGGCCAAGGCCGCTTTGGCGAACCTGGCACCTTTCGCCGATGAAAAGCAGAGCCAGCTGTTTTAGGCCGCCTTTTTAGGCTGGCTCACTGGCAAGCCTACCCTTGATCGGATAAATTGCGCGTTCTTTCGGAAAAGCACGCTGGCAATCTCTTTTTTCCGAACATCGGCGCAATCTGCCGATATCGACCCATTACAATCGAACTGAAACAGGTGATTTATGGCAAAACTTGCGCATGCACAGTGGTCATCTCGCATGGGCTTTGTGCTGGCCGCGGCGGGCTCCGCCGTTGGCCTGGGCAATATCTGGCGTTTCTCGTACATGGTGGGCGACAGCGGTGGCGCCGCCTTCGTTCTGGTCTATTTGGCCTGTGTGGCACTGGTCGGCCTGCCCATTCTGGTCGCCGAGTGGATGATTGGCCGTCGCGGCCAGAAGAACCCCATCAACACCATGGCCGAACTGGCCGCCAACCACGGCCGCTCGAAAGCGTGGGCGCTGGTGGGGGTCAGCGGCGTCTTGGCTGCCTTTCTGATTCTCTCGTTCTACAGCGTCATCGGCGGCTGGTCGCTGAACTATACGCTGGGCTCGGTGCTCGGTAGCTTCAACGGTCTGGATGCCGACAGCATTGGCGACATCTTCAGCGGCATGCTGGGCAGCCCCTCGGCCCTTCTGCTGTGGCATACGGCGTTCATGGTATTGGTCGTCGGTATCGTGGCACGCGGGGTCACCAAAGGCCTGGAAAGCGCAGCGCGCACCATGATGCCTGCTCTGGTGGTGTTGATGCTGGTGCTGGTGGGATACGGCATGGCCAGCGGCTACTTTGGTGAAGCCCTGAGCTTCATGTTCAGCCCTGACTGGGATGCTCTCGATGGCGGTGTCGTACTGGCGGCCATGGGCCAGGCATTCTTCACGCTGTCGCTGGGCATGGGGATCATGATGGCCTACGGGTCGTATCTGGGCGAAGACGTCAACCTGATCAGCACCGCACGGACGGTCATCCTGCTGGATACCGCCATCGCCCTGCTGGCGGGCCTGGCCATCTTCCCCATCGTCTTTGCCAACGGCCTGAGTGCCGGCGAAGGCCCCGGCCTGATCTTTGTCACCCTGCCCCTGGCGTTTGGCAACATGACCGGCGGCACCATTCTGGGCCTGATGTTCTTCCTGCTGCTGACCTTTGCCGCCCTGACGTCGGCCATTTCACTGCTGGAACCGGTGGTGGAAACTCTCGAAGAGCGCACGTCGATGTCACGTATCGTGGCCACACTGGTCAGCGGCGTGGCGGTATGGGCACTGGGTGTCGCGGCGCTGCTGTCGTTCAACGTATGGGCAGACGTGCTGTTCTTTGGGCTGAACATCTTCGACCTGCTGGATACCTTCACCAGCAAGATCCTGCTGCCATTGACCGGCCTGGGTGCGATTGTGTTCTTCGCCTTCTGCCTGGATAAAGAAGAAGCGCGCAAGGAGCTGAGGCTGGATGTCTACGACTACAGCCTGTGGAACCTGCTGGCCAAATACGTCGCCCCCATCGGGGTCACGGTGGTTTTCCTGGCAGGCCTGTTCTAACTCGCCGCTGGGTCGGCAAGCTTATCCAATAGAGAAGGCGTTACCGTGGCGTAACGCTTTCTCGCCTTCCTTCACCAGCCTCTTCTTCGGCTGGCTAGTGCAGTTCGCTCTCTTGCGGGTCGTCATCGTCTGGCAAGGGAGCGATATCCCGTGACAGCTTCTGGAATTCCCGGTGCAGCTCGATGCCCCGACGCGCTCTCAGGCTACGTTGGGCGGCGCTGCGCCGACGTTGGGCATGCTCATCGACCTCCATACTCATGAATATGTCGAGCAATTCGCTTTTTACCGAGGTCATTCGTTCGACGTTTCTCATAATCGACGCTCCTCCAGGTGAGTTGCCTACGTCCACCTGCATCCGTGACGACTGATTTTTAAATGATGCAGTGCGGCACGTCACTTCTTACTATAACCTACTTGACAAAATGATGACGATTCTTGAAGAAATGGGTTAACGCCTTTTAAACGGCAGTACTCTCGTGAAGGACGCTGCCCCCGATGCAACACTCAGGCATACTGTGGCCTCTTTATGGCCGCACAAGCACGATCAAGAATTTAAGGAGCTGAACGTGAGCCGCGCCCTGTTCGATGAAATGAGACGCCGCATGGAGCATTTCCGTCGCTCCGAACAAAAGGTCGCGCGGTTCGTGCTGCGCAACCCCGATGAAGTCATTCACATGCGCATCGTGGACCTGGCCACCGAAGCAAAGGTGAGCGAGCCCACGGTAGTGCGCTTCTGCCGTGCGCTGGGCTGCAACGGCTTTCAGGATTTCAAGCTGCAGCTGGCCCAGATGCTGGCCAGCGGAAGCCAGTTCGCGCAGTTCTCGATGAACGACAGCGACTCGGTGGCCGAATTCTCCCACAGCATTTTCGACTCCACCGTGGGCACGCTGCTGTCGGTGCGCGACCGGCTCGATAACGATGCGCTGGGCAAGGCCGTCAATGCACTGGCCATGGCCAATCGCGTCGAGTTCTACGGCTTTGGCGCCTCCGGCGCGGTGGCCTTCGATGCCCAGCACAAGTTTTTCCGCCTGCAGATCTCGACCTCTGCCTACGCCGACCCGCACATGCAGAACATGTCAGCGGTGACCCTGCAAGAGGGCGACGTGGTGGTCGCCATCTCGCAGACAGGCCGTACCCGGGCGCTGGTGGCCAGCGTTCGCCTGGCCCGCGAAGCAGGCGCTACGGTGATCGGCCTTTGTCCCAGCGAATCGCCGCTGGCCCAGGAGGTGAGCCTGCCGCTGTTCATCGACGTGCACGAAGACACCGAGATCTACACCCCGCTCAGCTCGCGTATTGCCCACCTGGTGCTGATCGACGTGCTGGCGGTGGGCGTGGCCAAGACCCGGGGCCCCAAACTGGCCGAGCAGCTGAAAGCGGTGAAGAAGAGCCTGACCACGCTGCGTTACCCGGAAGAGTCATGAGCAACGGTTCTGAGAAAGAGTCCTGAGCCAACGTCCTGAAGACACGCTGTATGCACAGCCAGTGTGCTGGCTGTGCTAGACTGGTCGCCCCTTTTTTGAACCGGCAGCGGCTTATATGGACGACGTCACGGCGATACTCGATCATCTCAACCCGGCCCAGCGGGAAGCCGTCAGCGCGCCCCAGGGCAACCTTCTGGTACTGGCCGGCGCCGGTTCCGGCAAAACGCGTGTGCTGGTACACCGCATTGCCTGGCTGATGCAGGCAGAAGGGCTTTCCCCTTATGCCCTGCTGGCCGTCACGTTTACCAACAAGGCCGCCCGCGAGATGCGCACGCGTCTGGAAGCCTTGCTGGGCATCTCCATGCGCCATGTCTGGGTGGGTACCTTTCACTCGATCTCGCACCGGCTGCTGCGCACCCATTGGCAGGATGCCCGCCTGCCCCAGCACTTTCAGATCATCGACTCCGATGACCAGCTGCGGCTGATCAAGCGGCTGCTGAAAGACTACTCGATTGACGATGAGCGCTTCCCGCCACGCCAGGTGCAGGGGTTCATTTCTGGTTGCAAGGAAGAGGGCCTGCGACCCCATCAGGTGAACGTCAATGGCGATGCGTACCTCGCTCAGATGGTCGAGCTCTACGAGCGCTACCAGTTCACCTGCGAGCGAGGCGGGCTGGTGGATTTCGGTGAGCTGCTGCTGCGCAGCCTGGAGCTGTTGCGCGACAACCCGCCGCTGCTGAACCACTATCGCGAGCGCTTTGGCCATGTGCTGGTGGACGAGTTTCAGGATACCAACACCCTGCAGTACGCCTGGCTCAAACTGCTCACCGGCCAGCAAACCCCGATGACCGCCGTGGGCGATGACGACCAGTCCATTTACGGCTGGCGGGGCGCCAAGGTCGAGAACATTCGCCGCTTCGAAGAAGAGTTTCCCAACACCCATACCGTGCGCCTGGAGCAGAACTACCGCTCCACCAGCGCGATTCTGGAAGCGGCCAATACGCTGATCAGCCACAACAGCGAGCGTCTCGGCAAGAACCTCTGGACCGATGGCGCCGAAGGCGAGCCTATCTCGGTGTATGCGGGGTTCAACGACCTCGAGGAAGCCCGCTATATCGTCGATACCATCAAGGAGAAGGTCAACGACGGCTTCAACCGCCGGGACGTGGCCATCCTCTACCGCTCCAACGCCCAGTCGCGCCTGCTGGAAGAGACACTGATTCGCCAAGGCATGCCCTATCGTATCTACGGCGGCCACCGCTTTTATGAGCGGCTGGAAATCAAGAACGCCCTGGCCTACCTGCGCTTGCTGCTCAACCGTGATGACGATGCCTCCTTGGAGCGCGTCATCAACGTGCCCACCCGTGGCATCGGCACGCGCACCGTGGAAATCGTCCGCCATCACGCCCGTGAGCAGAGCGTGTCGCTGTGGCAAGCGCTGCACGATGCGATCCAGGACGGCACCTTGAAAGGCCGCGCAGGCAACGCCGTGCAGGCCTTTACCAACCTGATCGAGCAGCTGGACAACGACACCTCCGGGCTGCCGCTCCACGAGATCATCGACCACGTCACGGCACGCACCGGGCTGATCGAACACCATCAAAGCGAGCGCGGTGAAAAAGGCCAGGCTCGGGTCGAGAACCTGGAAGAGCTGGTCAACGCGGCCCGGGCCTTTACCCATGGCGATGCCTTCGAGACCCCGGAAGCCGGAGAAGGCATGGCCGCGCTGGAAGCCTTCCTTTCGGAAGCCGCCCTCAACGCAGGCGACCATGAAGCCGAGGAGTTCGAAGACAGCGTGCAGCTGATGACCCTGCACTCGGCCAAGGGGCTGGAGTTCCCGGTGGTGTTCATTGCCGGGGTGGAAGAGGGGCTGTTTCCCCACAAGATGTCCGTGGAGGAGCCAGGCCGCCTGGAGGAGGAGCGCCGCCTGTGCTACGTGGGCGTGACGCGCGCCATGCAGAAGCTCTACCTGACCCACGCCGAGACTCGCCGCCTGCACGGCAAAGAGGTGTTTCCCCGCCCGTCCCGGTTTCTCCGTGAGCTACCGCCTCATCTGCTGGAAGAAGTGCGTCTGCGCGGCCATGTCTCGCGCCCCGTGACCGCGTCACGGCCCAGCTTTGCCCAATCCAGCATCGAAAGCGACGGCGACCTGCCTGCCCTGCATGTCGGCCAGCGGGTGGGCCACCCGGTGTTCGGCGAAGGCATCATTCTGAACGCCGAAGGCGAAGGCGCTCGGGCGCGGGTTCAGGTGAGCTTTGACGGCGAAGGCGTGAAGTGGCTGGTACTCGGGTTTGCCAAGCTCACTCCCATGTAACCCGTTGACCCGCCAGCAGGACTGGGTACTTGCCCAATAAAACCTGCTTGGCGCATACTGGCAGGCGGACACTGCGCTCACTGCGCTTATAAAAAACATCCAATAATTTCGGAGTCATGCCCGCCATGCAACGCCGTCAATTCCTGAAAACCGCCGGCCTGGGTGCCGCCGGTGTCGCTGCTGCACCGTTCGTATCGACTGCCAGCGCCAATGAAACCTATACCTGGGACATGGTGACTTCATGGCCCAAGAATTTCCCGGCTCTGGGCACCGGCGCCAATGACTTTGCTCGCCGTGTGGAAGAGCTTTCCAACGGCCGTATGCGTATTCGGGTCCATGGCGCGGGCGAGCTGGTGCCTGCGCTGGAAGTCTTCGATGCCGTCGCCGCCGGCACCGCCGAGATGGGCCACTCCGCCTCTTACTACTGGCGTGGCAAAGTGGCCGCCGCCCAGTTCTTCACGGCGGTGCCGTTTGGCATGAACACCACCGAAATGAATGCCTGGTTGTACCATGGCGGTGGCCAGGAGCTGTGGGACGAGATCTACGCCAACCACAACCTGAAGCCCTTTGCCGTGGGTAATACAGGCACTCAGATGGCGGGCTGGTTCAAGAAAGAGATCAATTCGCTGGCCGACATGCAGGGCATTCGCCTGCGCCTGCCAGGCCTGGCTGGTGAAGCCATGAACGGTATCGGTGTCACCACCGTGAACATGCCGGGCTCCGAAATCTTCACTTCGCTGCAAACCGGTGTTCTGGATGCCGCCGACTGGGTAGGCCCCTACAACGACATGGCCTTCGGCCTGCATCAGGTGGCCGACTACTACTACACGTCGGTATGGAACGAGCCCACGGCGGTGCTGGAAGGCACCGTCAACCTGGACGCCTGGAATGCCCTGCCGGAAGACCTGCAGGACGTGATTCGCGAAGCGGCTCGTGCGTCCAACCTGGCCATGATCAGCGAGTTCGCCTACCGCAACGCCCAGGCGCTCGAGACGCTGGTCGACGAGCACGGCGTGCAGCTGCGCACCTTCCCGGATGACGTCATGGCCGCGCTGTACGAGTCCTCCAAAGAAGCCATTCAGCGCCAGGTCGATGGCGATGAAGAGTCGCGTCGCGTGTGGGAATCCTACTCGGCCTTCCAGAGCGTGCTGCGCCCCTTCAGTGACGTAGGCGAGTATGCCTACCTGAAGAGCCGCGACAGCGTGGGTGCCTGATCACCTTCGACTCAAAAGGGCGCCTCGGCGCCCTTTTTGTTATGACGACTTTGTTATGACGACGGTGTCATGGCCACATCAGCTGTGAACCGCTCTGATCCGACCATTGTCATCCAGCGCCACCATGACGAAACGCGCTTCGGTGACCTTCTGGCGCTCTTCGATGTGTCGGCCATGGGGAGGACGCACCCAGACCTCCACGTCGATACGGATCGAGCTATGGCCAATATCCTGTACCTGGGTGTATACACTGACCATGGAGCCCACACGCACCGGGCTTAGAAAATCCATGGCTTCGATAGCGACCGTGGCAGTGCGCCCACCCGCCTCTCGGCCAGCGGCCAGTTCGGCGGCCTGGTCCATATGATTCACTAGCCAGCCGCCGGGAATGTCCCCGTAGAGGTTGGTATCCTGACGAGAAGCCAGTAATTTTAACGTGAGCTGCCCTTTGGGGGCGGGAGCATCGTCCACATCGGAATCCAGTGGTGTCATGAGGTCGTCGCTTTGCAAGGTTATTGTTGTGGTCGGGCCTAGCGCCTGTTGCTGCACTGCAATAACAGGCTAGCACCAGTTAATCACAAGAGGAACGGCGTTTGAAGAGCGACAGTGTACAGCGATGGAGACCTTACCGCCTACTGCTGGCAAGCTGGCTATGCTGCTGCAGCGCCTTTGCCTGGGCGCAGCCAGCGCCCATCAGCGGCACGCTGGGCACCGTGGGCTCGGACACCATGGCTGGGCTGATGCTGCGCTGGGGTGAAGCCTTGAATGCGCGCTACCCCGATATCACTCTGCAATTTCAGGCGGGGGGGTCGGCCAGCGCCCCCACGGCCCTGGTGGCAGGCACCACCCGCATCGGGCCCATGTCACGGGCCATGACCGAACGCGAGCGCCAGCAGTTCATCCAGCGTTATGGCTACCCGCCGCTGCAACTCAGCGTCGCCCGCGATGCCCTGGTCCTGGTGGTACATCGTCATAACCCGCTGGAAGCCCTGTCACTGGCGCAGGTAGATGCCATCTTCTCTACCACCCTCGCCTGCGGTGCCGATGCGCCCCTGCAGCGGTGGGAAGCGCTGTTGCCCGCCACGGATTGGCCTTACGGGCACATTGCCCTGCATGGCAGAACCCTGGCCTCCGGCACCCAAGGGCTGTTCCAGCAGCGCGCCTTGTGCGGCGGGCAGTTTCGCCGCGATATCAGCGAACATCCCGGTGCGGCAGCGGTGATTGCCGCCGTGGGGGAGTCGCCCAACGCCATGGGCTATGCCGGATACAACCACCTGACCCCCATGGTACGCGCCGTGGCGCTGGCCGATGAGCAAGGCAACCCGGTAGAGCCCAGCGTGGCGAACATTCAAAAGGCCACTTATCCACTCTCCAGAACGCTGTATCTCTACGTCAACTTGCCCCCCGGCGAAGCGCTCCCGGCGGCCGAGCAAGCCTTTCTGGAGCTGGTCTTTTCAGCCGAAGGGCAGCAGATCGTGCAGGCGGCAGGCTTCGTGGCGCTTCCCGACCACCTGCGCAGCAGCCAAGCGTTGGATGAATAAACTGTCATCCAATTGTCACAAACAGGGCGTAGGGTAAGCTATTCTGGCCACAAACCCTTATTTTCATCACGGCACCTGCCTCGTATGATGTCGACATGACTCCTCCTCGGCTACCTGCTTCGCGTCAGCCGCTACGTTTGCTTCACGACCGTATTGCCACCGGACTGATTACGGCTGGCGGCATTGCTGTTTTGCTGGCGATCCTCGCCATTGGCGTCTTTCTGGTATGGGAAGCGCTGCCGCTGCTTGGTTTTGGCGAAGCGCTCTCCCTGGCCACGCTGTCGCCGCTCGCCTGGGGCACCCTCAAAGCTGCCCTGGCGGCCATGCTGTTTGCCACGCCCATTGCGCTAGGGGCCGCCATGTATTCGGCGCTGTTCATGTCGTCACGCCTGCGCAGCCGCATCAAGCCCATAATGGAGTTGATGGAAGCAATACCCGGCGTGGTGATTGGCTTCATTGCTGGACTGCTGCTGGCCCCGTGGGTAGAGCGTCATTTGGCCAGCACCCTGCTCGTACTGGCCTGGCTGCCGCTGAGCGCAGCGCTGGCAGGTGCCCTTTGGCATATGGCCGGCAGCCGTTGGCGCCAGCGGCTGCCGCTGTCGTCGGCGGCACTGTGGCTGATACCGTGGCTCGCCTGCATGACCGCCCTGGCCCTGTGGGCGGCACCGCTCGCCGAAACCCACTGGCTGGGGGCCGACTTGCGTCTGTGGCTGGAGCAGCGCCACGGCATCGACTACGCCACTCGCAACGCCCTGATCGTCGGCATCGCCATGGGCTTTGCGATTATTCCCAGCATTTACTCGCTGGCCGATGACGCCCTGGCCGACGTGCCATCCACCTTGATGGAAGGCGCCCAGGCGTTGGGCGCCAGCCGCTGGCAAGCGCTGTGGAAAGTCGCCCTGCCCACCGCAGGCCCTGGCGTGTTTTCGGCGGTGATGATTGGCGCAGGCCGCGCCGTGGGCGAAACCATGATCGTGCTGATGGCCAGCGGCAACACCGCACTGTTCAGCGCCAGCCCCTTTGAGGGGCTACGTTCACTGTCGGCGTCGATTGCCATCGAGCTGCCGGAGGCCTCCCCCGGCGGCATGACCTATCACCTGCTGATTCTGGCGGCGCTGGCGCTGTTCATCTTCACCTTCTCGGTCAATACGCTGGCCGAAGTCGTGCGCCAGCGCCTGCGTCGGCGTTACCAGCGGCTGGGAGGTGCACGCTGATGGGCTGGCGAGCGCTGAGCTTTCGCCTGAACACGGCGGGCAACCGGCTGTGGCCCTGGCTATGTGCGGGTAGCGTGGCCCTTTCGCTGCTCATGCTCGGCGCTTTGCTGGTACTGCTGACCACCAAAGGGTTAGGTCACTTCTGGCCCGCCGAGCTGGAGGAGGTCACCCTGCACAGCGGCGAAACGGTGATCGGCCAGCCGGTGCGCGAGGTGCCGCTACCCCATGCCCAGGGCATGGAGCGGCTCTACTTTACCGGCAACCGCGACCTCACGGGTGCCAGCTGGCGCTGGCTGGCCGTCGATCAAATCGCCCAGGTCACCACACCCGCTGAGCTGATACGCCTGGAGCGTACCCCGTGGGGCGACTTTCTTGGCCGCCTGGATGCCGTCGAAAACGAAGGCCAGCGGCTTGAAGGGCAGGCGGCCATAGAGTTCGTGCGCCAAGCCCTGATGCTGCCGCCAAACCAGCGCCCCGACGCCCAGCTGTTGCTGGAAGCCAATGGCAGGGTACAGCCTCAGCCGTTGGCGGGGATCACCCACCTGCAAACTCCCAACGCCATGGCCTGGCACCAAAAGGTGGCAGCCTGGGGCGGGCGCGTGTGGCAGTTCCTCAGTGAGGGGCCGCGTGCGGCCAATACCGGGGGCGGCGTATGGCCGGCCATTTTCGGTACGCTGCTGATGGTGATTCTCATGTCCGTGATCGTCACCCCCTTTGGCGTGCTGGCAGCCATTTACCTCAACGAAATTGCCCACCAGAACCGCCTGACCCATCTGGTGCGTATCGGGGTCCGTAACCTCGCTGGCGTGCCCTCCATCGTATATGGCGTGTTTGGGCTGGGGGTGTTCGTGTACGGCATCGGCGGTTCCATCGACAGCTGGTTCTTCGAAGACGAACTGCCATCACCGACCTTTGGTACCGGCGGGCTGCTGTGGGCATCGCTGACCCTGGCACTGCTGACCCTGCCAGTGGTGATCGTGGCCACGGAAGAGGGCCTGGCACGCATTCCCGATGCCCAACGTGAAGGGGCCGTGGCGCTGGGGGCGACCCGCCTGGAGATGCTCACGCGCATCGTGCTGCCCATGGCCATGCCCGCCATGCTGACCGGGGTGATTCTGGCCGTGGCGCGGGCCGCTGGCGAAGTGGCCCCGTTGATGCTGGTGGGCGTCGCCAAGCTGGCTCCGCAAATGCCCCTGGACGGCGAGTTTCCCTACCTGCACCTCGAACGCAAGTTCATGCACCTCGGCTATCATCTATTTGATACGGCCTTCCACGGTGAAGACGTACAGGCCGCGATCCCCCTGGTGTTTGCCACCGCGCTCCTGCTGGTACTGATTGTGCTGGTGCTTAATCTAACTGCCATATTTCTGCGTCATTATCTGAGGCGTCAACGAGGAAACGAATGCTAGCGTTATCGTCCGCCAACACTGCTCAACCGCCGGTGACACGCTTCTCAGCCGACGCCCGGTGCCTGAGCATCCACCAGTTCAACCTCGCTTATGCGGGGAAACCGGCGTTGCGTAACCTGACGCTCGACGTACCTCGTCACCGGGTGACCGCGTTCATCGGCCCCTCGGGCTGCGGAAAGTCCACGCTGCTACGGGCAATCAATCGGCTTCACGACTTGAACGAATCCGTGACCCACGATGGCCATATCTACCTGGAAGAGCAGGACATTCATGCGCCACGCATGAACGTGACCGAACTCAGACGGCGGGTAGGGATGGTGTTTCAGACGCCCAACCCGTTCCCGATGTCGATCTACGAAAACGTGGCCTTTGGCCTGCGCCTGCAAGGGCGCCTGCCCAAACGCAAACGCGACGACATCATCGAGTGGGCGCTGACATCGGCCGCTCTGTGGGATGAGGTCAAGGACCGCCTGCACCGTTCGGCCTGGCAGCTCTCCGGCGGGCAACAGCAGCGCCTGGTGATTGCCCGGACGCTGGCCGTTCAGCCGGATGTCCTGCTGCTGGACGAGCCCGCCTCGGCCCTCGACCCTATTTCGACCCTCAAGATCGAGGAGTTGATACGCAACCTGAAGTCCCAGCTCACCCTGGTGCTGGTGACTCACAATATGCAGCAGGCCGCGCGGGTTTCCGACTACACGGCCTTTTTGCAAAACGGTGAACTGATCGAATATGGGCCCACGGATCAAGTGTTCACCAACCCGCGTCTACAACGCACCGAAAACTACATTACCGGCCGCATGACCTAGGCCCCATCGACGATACGTCAGGAGTGCTCAATGGATATCACGAGCGAGACACACAGCCAACACATCTCTCGCCAGTTCAACCAGGAGCTGGAAGAGCTGAAGACCCACCTGATGGCCATGGGCGGTCTGGTGGAAAAGCAGGTGCAGGATGCGGTGCACGCCCTGCTGGAGGGCGACAGCCGCCTGGCGGAAAAAGTGCGCGACAACGACCGTCAGGTCAACGACCTGCAGCTGCAAATCGACGACGAATGCACCCGGGTGCTGGCTCGCCGTCAGCCGGCGGCATCGGACCTGCGGCTGGTGCTCGCGGTCATCCGTGCCACATCGGACCTGGAGCGAATCGGCGACGAAGCCAGCAAGATTGCCCGCAACGCGCTGTTGTTAAGTGAAAATAGCGGTGGCATTCGCGGTCTGGTAGAAGTTCGCCATATCAGCGAGCACGTGCGCAAGATGCTGCGTGACGCCTTGACCGCCTTCGCCCGCTTCGATACCGAGCTGGCCATGCAGGTCGTTCGCGAAGACGAATCGGTAGACGACGAGTACGGCAGCGCCATGCGCTCGCTGATGACCTTCATGATGGAAGACTCGCGCTCCATCAGTTCGGTGCTGAGCATCATGTGGGTACTGCGCGCCCTGGAACGGGTGGGCGACCACGCCAACAACCTGGCGGAATACGTGGTGTACCTGGTGAAAGGCCTGGATATTCGCCACAGCGATCCCAGTACCCTGGAACAGAAGGTCATGAAAAAATCTTGACCTGCCCGCCAAACCCTCCTGCAATACGCCCAGATAATCATCTGGGCGTTTTTTTAGGGAGTAATGTCGCGTGAATGCACTCAACGCGTTGGGTCAAGGCACCCGCCTGGTGTATCAGCCCGGGCTAAGGCGCTATGTCTTTCTACCCATTCTGGTCAATCTGCTCGTGTATACGGGTATGGTTTACGTGGTCTTCACACGCTTTTCGGGCTGGCTGGAGAGCAGCATGGCCATGGTGCCTGGCTGGCTGGAGTGGTTGTCGTGGCTCATCTGGCCGCTATTCTTCATCAGCTTGCTGGTGGTGATCTTTTTTAGCTTCACCCTGGTGACTCACCTGATCGCAGCGCCTTTCTATGGGTTTCTGGCGGCTCAGGTAGAGCGCCAGGCCACCGGGCGTGAGCCTCTGGATGACCGAGGGCTGGCCAAAACGGCGCTGGACGCCGTGGGACGAGAGCTGGTCAAGCTGAGCTATATCCTGCCGCGCATGGCCGTATTGTTCCTGTTCAGCTGGATTCCCGGCTTGAACGTCTTCGCGCCTCCCTTATGGGCGCTCTTTTCTGCCTGGGTCATGGCCATTACCTATCTGGATTACCCGATGGATAACAACAAAGTGTCGTTCAAGGACATGCGCAGCAGGCTTTCACGGCGCTGGTGGCCGAGCATGACATATGGCGGGCTGGTCATGCTCATCACCTGGATCCCCTTGGCCAACCTGTTCCTGATTCCAGGCGCTGTCGCAGGCGCAGTCCTCATGTGGGACCGCCACTATCGTGGCACACCGGACACGCGGGATAAGGCGGCAGGATCGACGCTCTGAATCAGAGCCACTCATCAAAGGGCCGCCCATATAGCAGGCACAAAAAATTAGACCCCGCTAGGCGGGGTCTCGACCACTCTTACTTGTGAACGATACTGACTGCTGGCTTCCTATCCGTTTGCGGGACTCCAACCTTGGAATTTACCCTGACCAGTGTCTTGACCGTTTTCTGATTCATCCGTGAATCGATGAGCATCCTTGCTATGGGACATCCTTGCCCCTTATTTGCTCAATCCTAAGCGTAAGAGTTTTTTTCAGCTTTGCAAAGAATTGTTACTTAGCTACCGCTGTTTTCTTCAACTACGTCTTCTGGGGTGTACTCGGCACCACCACTCATGTTGGTGGAGTCCGGCTCATCCACGACGTCGGGGCCTTGTGTGCCGTGATCCGTCGTCAGGTCTTCGGTGTCATAGCTGCCGGGCTCGGCCGTGCCAGACTGTGTGTTCATGGGCTCATCTTCGACGGTTACATCCTGATTCTGGTCGATGGATGAGTGATCCGTGGTGTCTGCAAAAGCCAGTGGGCTTGCCATCAGGCCGAAAGAAACACCTAAAATACCAGCTTTCTTGAGTAGTTCCTTGGACATCATATTCCGCCTCCTCGATCGCTGTTGATACCGCATAGTTAAGGAAGAGTGACTTCATGTCTTACCAGTTCCTGCGGTAATCTTCCTTGCCTAGAATATTGCATATGTTGTGCCATGCATGCCAAAAAATAAAAAAATTATTTATTATCAACAATTTAAAAAATAAGAATGATATAAAGCATGGGCTCAGGGGGGGCATGACCACCCCTTTGAAGTGGTTAAAAATGACACATGAGTGATGTGTGACCAGAGTTCTATGCCAATATGGCACACTTATACAGGGGTTGTGCAGAAAAGGGGTAAGGAGGAACGCAAAGCGTCATCGAGCCCTCAAGCCGGGCCGCTGACTCGCTTGGCAGGGAAGACACAGCGAAAGGATGCCCCCTCGCCAGGATGTGACTCTACATTGAGCTGTGCCTCGTGGCGCAGCAGCACGTGCTTCACGATGGCCAGGCCCAGCCCCGTCCCTCCTGTTGCCGTACTGCGCCCTTTATCCACTCGGTAGAAGCGCTCGGTCAGGCGGGGGATATGCACCGGATCAATGCCATCGCCATCGTCCTCGACCTCGATACACCCGCTGCCATTGGCGGTCACCGACCAGCGCAGAGTGATCTGGCTGCCTTCCGGGGTATAGCGCACGGCATTGAAGGCCAGATTGGAAATGGCGCTGCGCAGCTCCTGCTCGCTGCCGATCAACCCAGCGTCGCTCTCCAGAATAACCTGCACACTGTGCTGCTGCCTGGAGAGCGCCAGAGCGTCTCGGCGAATGCTGTCGAGCATGGGGCCTACGGCCAGCGTCTGGTGATCATCGCCTCCCTGGTCGATTTCCAGCCGTGACAGCAGCAGCAGGTCGTTGACCAGATTCTGCATCCGTCGCGTCTGCTCCTCCATCTGTACGATCCCTTTGCCCAGGCGGGGAGGCAACAGCTCCTTGAGGTCGCCGTAGGTTTCCAGATAGCCCGACAGCACGGTCAGCGGAGTGCGCAACTCATGGGAGACGTTGGCGACGAAGTCACGCCGCATCTGCTCCAGGCGATGCAAGCGCGTGATATCACGGGCCATGACCAGGCGCTCGTCATCACCGTACAGAGTGATCTGATACTGGAGGATACGCCGCTCGTCGATCGGCGAGGTCAGCGTCAGCGGCTCACTGTAATCGCGGGCATTGAAGTAGCTGATGAAGCGAGGATCGCGCAGCAGGTTGGTGATGTGCTGGCCACGGTCGTGGGCGGTTTGCAGCCCCAGCATGTCGGTGGCCGCGCTGTTCCACCACTCCAGGTCGCCGTGTCGGTCCAGCATCACCACGCTATCGCGCATGGCTTCGGAGGACTCCTGAATTCTCGCCAGCGTCGCCCGCAAACGACTTTGGGTAATGCGCTGGCTTTTCTGGTAGCGATAGAGGCGGTCGAACAGCTCCCCCCACATGCCCTTGGCCGCCGGGGGCTCATCGTGGGGGTGAAGGGTCAGCCAAAGGAAAAGCGCCCGAAACTGGCGCAGATGATAGACCAGACAAAACAGCAGCCCCGCCGCCAGCCCGGCGCCAGGGTAATCCACCAGCCATCCCAGGCAGAGGCCCAACAGGGCCAGCCAGATGATGCGCCAGATCTCACGGCTCCACAGGCGCACGCTTACACTCGCGCAGAGAACCGGTACCCAGTACCGCGCACCGTTTGAATCAGATTTTGATGAGGCTCGCCCAGCGCTTTGCGAAGACGACGAATATGCACGTCCACCGTGCGCTCTTCCACGTAGACGTTGCCACCCCATACCTGGTCAAGCAATTGGCTGCGCGTGTAGGCGCGCTCCTGATGGGTCATGAAAAACTGCAGCAGACGATACTCGGTAGGCCCCATTTCCAGCGCCTTGCCATGGGCGCTGACCCGGTGGCTCACAGGGTCCAACAGCAGGCCATTGATTTCGATGGGGTCTTCCACGCCACGCGGCGTGGCCCGGCGCAGCACGGCCTTCAGGCGGGCCACCAGCTCACGGGGGGAAAAGGGCTTGGTGATATAGTCGTCGGCACCCGCTTCCAGGCCCTGGATCTTGTTGTCCTCTTCGCCCTTGGCCGTCAGCATGATGATCGGCAGCTCGGCAGTGGCTTCTTCGCGCTTCAACCGACGGGCCAGCTCGATGCCGCTGGTGCCCGGCATCATCCAGTCCAGCAGCAGCAGGTCAGGCTGGTGGTCGACGACCATGGCGTGGGCATCCTGGGCGTTGTCCGCTTCAAGCACGCGATAGTCAGCCATTTCCAGCGCCACGGCGATCATTTCGCGGATAGGCGCCTCATCATCGACGATCAGTACGGTCTTGGCGGTCATTCCAGGGCCTCACGGTGCTCTATACAGGAAAGTTCAATGACATGTGTGTGACGATAACACCATGACTTGATGACAGTTCCATGACACACAATCAATTTAGCCCGCCATCGGCCACCAGCTCAAGGCAATACCTGCAAAGACCAGCAGACCCGACCAGTGGTTGTTCAGGAAGGCCTGAAAACAGCGGTCACGATCGCGCCCGACGATCAGCCACTGCTGGTACACGAACGTCGCCGCCATGCCCAGCAACCCCAGCCAGAAAAAGCCCCCCAGCCCGACGCGCAGCGCGACCCAGCTCAGCAGGGCCAGCACGCTTGCCTGCAGCAGCCCGATGATCAAGCGGTCAGCACGGCCAAACAGCACGGCGGTCGACTTGATGCCGATTTTCAGATCATCGTCACGGTCGACCATGGCGTACTGGGTGTCATAGGCAACGGTCCACAGCAGGTTGGCACTGAACAGCAGCCAGGCTTCCAGAGGCACGTTGCCCAATACCGCGCCAAACGCCATGGGAATGGCCCAGGAAAAGGCCGCGCCCAGCACCACCTGCGGGAAGTGGGTGTAGCGCTTCATGAACGGATACACGAAAGCCAGCAGCACGCCGCCCACCGACAGCAGCACGGTGAACCAGTTGGTCAGCAGCACCAGAATGAAGGCAGCGGCGACCAGCGCCACGAACAGCAGCTGGGCTTCGGTTTCGCTGATGCGTCCCGTGGCCATGGGGCGCTGGCGAGTACGCTTGACGTGGCCATCCACATGGCGGTCGGCATAGTCGTTCACCACGCAGCCCGCAGCCCGCATCACGTAGACACCGGCAATGAAGATGATCAGCACGGAGCGGCCCGGCACCCCTTCTGCAGCCACCCACAGCGCCCAGAGCGTCGGCCACATGAGCAGCCAGGTACCAATGGGCCGATCCAGGCGCATCAGCTGAAGAAAGTCTGCCAGCCGGGCCCAACCCGTTGGCCGCAACAGAGAACGGTCCATGCTCATGCTTACCTCGTGAAAGAAACTCCAGGATAGCCTAGCGCGAGGGCAGGCTCAGCGCATCGGCCATGGTCGATAAAAAATACTCCTGAACCAGCAGCGACAGCCCCGCGTGCTGAAAGACCGAGCGACGCCCCCACGGGCTACGCCCCTTGTCGGGTGTACCATACGCCGTGAAGCGCGGGAGCGACGCCGTGGCCTGTAACGGCCCGCGCACCAGGTCCGGCTGCTGAAACAACCAGCTGCCCAGCGAACGCTCGCCCAAGGCCCCCAGGCCTTTGCCCTGCAGCTGCTCCAGCGGTGCCACCGATCGCGCCACCACCCAGGGCGTGCCGTCGATGCACAGCGCCACCTCGCGTAGCCAGGCGTGGCGACGTGGAGCGATGCCCAGCGCCATGGCTTCGTCCTGGAACGGCAGGCCAATGGTCTGGCGCAGCAGGCGTACGCGGAACTGGCCCGGCGCTCCGGCCGCCATCAGGCGCGCCGTCAGGGAGTCGGTCGAGGCCACCCACTGCCACCAGGCCGCACTCATGGCAGGCCGCGCAGCGGCAACCGGCCGCCAGTGGGGGGGTAGCGAAAACGCAGGGCGTGGCAACTCAACGAGCGTCACCTGAGCCTCCAGAGCAGTCAATTGGAAAGAAGGCTAGTGTAACATGATGGCTTGGCAGGCTTTTGTTCCTTACCCCCGGATAACGATATGCCCGATTCACACTTGAGCGAATCCCCACATGCCGAGCTGGTCATTGTCGGCACTGGCATGGCCGGTATTGGCCTGGCGCGAGCGCTGCGCCGCCAGGGAGATTCTCGCACCATCGCGCTGGTCAGCGCCGACCGTGGCGAAGAGTACAGCAAACCGCTGCTGTCCACGGGCTTCGCCAAGCGGTTGAGCCCCGAAAAGCTGGCGCAGCGCAGCGCAGAAGCGCTCGCCGACGAACTGAATGCCCAGGTCATGGCCCACACGCAAGTCGTCGAACTGGTGGTGGAACACCAGATGCTGCGCCTGGGCAACGGCACCCTGCTCCGCTACGAGAACCTGGTGCTCGCCACCGGCGCGGCCCCGCGCACGCCGTTCCAGATACCCGATGCGCTGGAAGGGCGCTGCTTCACGGTCAACGACCTGGACGACTACCGCCGACTGCATGCAGCGCTCGCCCAGCCAAGCCGAGTGGCGATCATTGGCGCGGGCCTGGTGGGCTGCGAATTCGCCAACGACCTCCATGCGGGCGGCCACCATGTCACCCTGGTGGCACCAGAGAGCACCCTGCTGCCGCGCCTGCTGCCCGAGCCGCTGGGCCACGCCCTGGCCGAAACCTTTCGAACGGCGGACATGCAACTGGCGCTTGGACGCACGCTGGACAGTCTATCCCTGAATGCCGACCGCGACCTGGTACTGCAGCTCGACGGCGGTGAGCGCCATACGGTGGACATCGTCCTGCTGGCCACGGGCCTTGCGCCCCGCACGGCGCTGGCCGAGGCCGCCGGACTCGAGGTCAGCGCCCGCGGTATCGAGGTGGACCGGCTGCTTCGCACCCGCCAGCCGAACGTGTACGCATTGGGCGACGTGGCCTGCATCGACGGCGTGAACGCCATGTACGTCCAGCCGCTGCAAGTCAGTGCCAAAGCGCTGGCGGCCACGCTGGGCGGCTCACCCACCCCGGTGAGCTTCGGCGCCTGGCCGATCATCGTCAAAACGCCCCTGCTCCCGGTGGTGGCCTACCCACCAGTGAGCACACCGCAGCACTGGCGAGTGGAGGGTCATGGGCAGGATTTGACGGCGCTGGCGGAAGATAAAGACGGTCGTTTGATTGGTTTTGCGTTGACAGGGGGCTGCGTGAGAAGGAAAGTGGAGCTTTCCAGAGCTGTACCTGCCCTGCTAGGCTGATTTTCGCCGCATTCACGACTAGGCTGAATAAGCCCTGCCGGGGTGGGTTACCAACAACATTGACGTTTGTTTTTCACAAGGGAGATTCCTTCATGCGCAAACCTGAACTCGCCGCTGCCATCGCCGAGAGTGCTGACCTGTCCAAGGACAAGGCAGGCCAGGTCCTGAATGTCATTCTGGACGAAATCACCAACAGCGTGGCCAAAGGCGAAGACGTCACACTGATTGGCTTTGGCACCTTCACCGTACGTGAACGCGCCGCCCGTACCGGCAAGAACCCGCAGACCGGCGCACCGCTGCAGATTCCGGCCAGCAAGAACGTGGCGTTCAAGCCAGGCAAAGCGCTCAAGGACGCCGTTTCCTAATGAAGCTTTCGCTGACGCTGTGGCTCTTGAGCTTCATGCTCAAGCGCGCCCTGCGCCGCAAGCCGCGCTTTCGTGAGCAGTTGGAACGCATGCGCGGCCTGGACTGGGGCATTGCCACAGAAGATTTGAGCACGGCACGCCACTACCGGATGACCCCCAAACGCATCACGTCCGGTAAAGGCCTGCCCGTCGACCTGGACCTGGAGCTGCGCTTTCGCGACCAGGAAGCCGCCCTGCGCATCCTCAGAAAGCCGACGCAACAGGCATTTCTGGATGGCATGGTGGCGGGTGACGTGCGCCTCGTCGGCGACTCTGCCGACATGAACAAGCTGCAAAAGCTGCTCAGATACTTGTAGCCCTTCAAGCTGGGCGCATTTTCGTCACGCGAGGTAGTACCAGGCGATGGATATCCCTCATCAGCGATTGGCCTACTTTCGCGTGACGCTTGAATCAGGCTCGGTGCGCCGAGCTGCGTCGCGGCTCAACATTGCCCCTTCCGCCGTCAGCCGACAGATTGCCCTGCTGGAAGAAGCGCTGGGGGCAACGCTGATGGAACGCCAGCGCGGCGGCATACGCCCCACGCCCGTCGGCGAGATGCTGCTGGAGTACTGCGAGCGGCGCAGCGCCCTCGACGAAAGCTTCATCACGTCCCTCGAAGCCTACCAGCGCCTGGAAACCGGAACGATTTCCCTCACCGTGGGCGAAGGCTTCGTCAGCGACCTGGTGGCTTCTCCCCTGCATGAATTCACCCAGCGCTATGCGGGCATCCAGCTGGATATCCATATCGCGGGCACGTCCGGCATCATCGATGCGATTGTCGAGGATCAAAGCCATATCGGGCTGATGTTCCACGAGCGTACCCATCCGCAGCTGCGCTTCTGGGCCTCCAGCCCGCAGCCGTTGATGGCCATTCTGTCGCCGCATCACCCCTTGGCCGAGCAGCCCCACCCGCTCACCCTGGCTCAGCTCAGCACCCAGCCCATGGCCATGTGGGACACCACCCATGGCGTGCGCCAGATGGTCGACCAGGCGTTTCAACAGGCCCGCCTTGCTCCGCGCATGACCATGAACACCAACTCGATGGTGATCCTGGCGCAATACGTGCGCAGCGGCATGGGGGTGACGCTGCTACCGGCGTTTGCGGTCGCCCACGACCTGGACATCGGCAGCCTTGTCGCACGCCCGGTCGACGACCCGCTGTTTCAGCGCTCCCAGGCCCACATGGTCACCCGGGTGGGCCGCCAGCAGCCCAAGGCCAGCATCCTGCTGCTGCGCCACCTGCAGCGCTGGATGCAGGCCTTTCGGGACCCGGCGNTGTATTCGCGCAGGCCGTCCAGACCGCTGGAGCGGCCAAAGCCGCTGTCGCCAAAGCCCCCGAACGGCGACATCACGCTGATCGCCTTGTAGCTATTGATCCATACCGTGCCCGCCCGCAGCTGCCCCGCCACGCGATGCGCTCGGGCCACGTCCTGGCTCCACACGGCACCGGCCAACCCAAACCGGGTATCGTTGGCAAGCCGAACGGCCTGGGCCTCGTCATCGAACGCCATGGCGATCAGTACCGGGCCAAACACCTCCTGCTGGGCAATCTCCATGTCGGGGGTGACATTCACCAGCACCGTGGGGGTGATTCATCTAGATCCAAACCGAGGCTCAAAATCAAGCACCTATCCATGCCGTACCTCTTACCATTACTGAGGCTCTATCGGAGGGGGAGTACACTAATCACAATGAGCATGAAACTTCTCTATTTAATCTAAATTAGCCGCATAGAATATTAAAGCGACATGAATATAAAACAGTTATAAATCAATCGTACTTTGCAAGTATGTAAGAAATAACTTACATGCTTTAAGAAATAACTTACATTTTTTTAAGAAATAACTTACATCACAGCTCAGCTAGCGCACCTATTCTCAGTTCGTAGCCCCCTTCAAAGCGGTAACGCCACATAGCACACATTATTATAACTATCCAATCTAATTAACACCTGAATCCGTGAAGCCGGCGCCGACACTTTCCCTATCACCGCCAGCGAGCACTTTTTGATCATTCGCCCCGTGCAAGTTGGCTTTCGCAAGCCCGTTATTGC
>NZ_BMXN01000015.1 GCF_014651775.1 Vreelandella hamiltonii | reverse complement strand
CTGATGGTCATATCGCCGCATAGGTGTGCCGAATGATGCTGTGCACTATGCCAGAAAAATCAGGTGGTTGTCGACAGGCTATCCGCAACCACCTGAATAGTTACGTTGATTTTTGTGCAAGAGTCTCTTGCGGGGTGAGCGCTGTTTCCAAGGCATTGTTCACTGCACAATATCGCCCACTCAATGGCTCGCAGTGAAACATCAAGCAAGCCAATCGACAACACAGTGAGGTGTCAGCCATGAAGATACTGTTGATCAATGGCGGTAAAGCGTTTGCCCACTCTGGTGGTGAACTCAACAATACGCTGCATGCCGTCGCAAAGGAAACCCTGCTGGAACTGGGGCATGACGTGCGCGAGACGGTCATCGAGCAAGGCTACGAGACTGCTGCCGAAGTACAGCACTACCTGTGGGCCGACACCATCGTGTACCAGATGCCCGGCTGGTGGATGGGCGCGCCCTGGACGGTCAAGCGCTATATCGATGAAGTCTTTACCGAGGGGCATGGCGCGCTGTACGCAAGCGATGGCCGTTCGCGTCAGGACCCTTCCAAACAGTACGGCAGCGGCGGGCTGCTGCAGGGCCGCCACTACATGCTGTCGCTGACCTGGAATGCCCCCGCCGAAGCCTTCGATGAGCCGGGCAACTTCTTTGAAGGGCGTGGGGTCGATGGCGTCTACTTTGCGTTCCACAAATCCCAGGAGTTCGTCGGGCTGGCCGCCCAGCCCACGTTCATCGCCAACGATGTCATCAAGGCACCGGACGTCGAGCGCGACAAAGCGGAGTATCGCCGCCACCTGCGTCGCGTGTTCGGTTAGGCACCATCGCACACGGGCGGTGAGCGCTTACCTACCGCCCGTATCTGGAGCGCGGCATGGCCGAGGGGGCCTTCAACGCTCCCGCGCCAAGCTCTGTACCGTCAGGTCCAGAGCCTTGTACATATCCAGCCTGGCCGAAAGCCCCACGTCGGGATGATTGAGTTCATTGGCGCGCTCGGACGGCAAGATGGGGGCGGTCAGGTCGTCGGCATCCACCGGCTCGAAATCGTACTCCTCACCGATGGTCATGGCGCTGCGCCGTATCAGCATACGCAGCTGTGCAGGCGTCAGCGCAGGGTCGATGGACATCATGGCGGCCACCAGGCCTGCCACTAGCGGGGTGGCGTAAGAGGTGCCGCAGTGGGCGGGGCCTTGCTCGTCTTCTTGCAGGCTTGAACCGCGCACGCAGGCCGCCGCCGTGATGTCCACACGCATGTCGATATTCGAGGCATCGCGTTTCTGGGCGTAGCGAGGGTCTTCTACGCTGACGTCCTGGTCGCTGCGCTCATGTCCTCCGACCACGAACAGTTGCTCCGTCACGAACGAAGAGGGCAGGCGATATTCGTCGCGGCTGGAAAACGACGATGCGTTGCCCGCAGAGTTCACGACCACCACCTCCGGGTGTTCCCGGCGTAGCCAGAGAAAGAACTCTTCGAGCAGCTCTTCGTAGCCGCTCATGGCAATGCCCGAGCGCACCAGCGAATCGACCACGTCGCCGTTGATATCGATGGCACCTACCCGATGAATGCCCCAACTCCAGTTGAGTACGCGCGCCCCGTCCTCCACCAGATTGACCGAAGCGGCGATGTTGGCCGTGATGCCCGCATCGGAGTTGCGTTCCACGATCACGTCGAAACCTGGGCCAACGTCGTCGAGCCCGCGCAGAAAGCCACTGTTACCGCCTTCGTTCCATGCTGCGGCTAGAACGCCTGCTACTGTCGTGCCATGGCCGTCGGGTGTCGCGGCATCGCGGCTGTAGACGCAGGTTCGGCGGGTGTTGGCGCGACAGTCGCCCAGGTAGTCGGCGAAGTCGGGGGCATCGAAGTCCACGTTGCGCTCGATGACGCCAATGCGGATGGGCTGTGTGTCGATATCACTGTCTTGGCCAAGGCGTCGCTGGTAGAAGTTCACCGCATCCAGAAAGCGGTTCGACGCCCACTCCTGGTCGTCCGCCCTGGGCGGCGCGTCGGCTTCGCGCTCAACGCTCTCTTCCGCGCCAGACTCTTCGATGACCACGGCATCCACGCTCACTTCGTTGCCAAGCCGCAGCACCAGGGCATCGCGCGCTTCCAGGTCGTCGGCGGGTAACCGGAGCTGGTAGGTGTTGAGAGGCGGAATCATCCCGACCACTTCGGCCCCATACTTTTCCGCTAACCGCTGGGCTTCTTCGGCACCCTCGTGGCTCTCTTCGATGATCAGACTGACCAGATCGACGTAGGTGGTGATGCCATCCATGTTCTCTGCCACCTCCTGCTCGGTGGCCGCCACGACGTGGCTGGCCTTGAGGCTGACCCAGACAGGGTTGCTGGATTGGTCGTCTTGTTCCAGCCAGAGCGGGCCGCTTTGCACCTCATCCGCCTCCAGGCGGATACGCACCTCGTCCTCGTCCTCGTTCGCGTCATAGCGAAGCTGGCTCTGGGGAATGGGCTCTCCGTTCAGCTTGGCTTGGAAATCCGTATGGTCGAGCCCTTTTACGATCAGGCAAAACTCCTGATGCGACGTGGCCAGAAGGTCGCCACAGCGCTGTAGCTGCTCCACACGAAGAGGTTGTTCTGCGGCAGCGCCGTGTGCCATGCAGAGAAGGAGCAGCGCAGGAATTCGCCGCGCCATGCTTCGATAGTCGACTGCCATGTCGTTGACTCCATGCTGGATACGGTGGGTAGCACGCAGCATAACCGTATGCGATGAACAGAACATGAACCTGTTTCTACGTGGGGGGTATTACCTCATCAGCGGCTGAACCGAACACGCAGCTTGGGCAGCGTGCGTGCCACCGGCGGTAGGCGGGTCGCCATGATCAGGGCGGAAACGGCGGCATACACGGCCCATTCGCGCAGGTCGGCGCGTACCACCCAGAAGAAGTGCAGCAGTACCAGGGCGAGGATGACGTAGGCAAACTTGTGCAGGGGCTTCCAGCGTTTGCCCAGCCGCTGCATCGACCAGCGGTTGGAGGTTGCCCCCAGCACGGCCAGCCCCAGCAGGGCGATCATGCCCACCACGATGTAGGGCCGCTTGACCAGCTCACTGCCCAGCAGGGCCCAGTTCAGCCCCAGAATGAACAGGGCATAGCTCAGCAGGTGAAGGGTCGCGTAAGCGAGGGTCCACAGCCCCAACTGCCGCCGGATCAGGTTGAAGCCTTTCCAGCGGGTGAGCTTGGTCAGCGGGGTCAGGCTCAGGGTCATCAGCAATAGCCAAAGCGCGCCAATGCCCAGGTTCAGTAGCAGGTAGCGCCCGGGTTCCGGGCCAGCGGCGTTGCTGGCCACCTGACCGCTCCAGTACAGCAGGGGGGCCAGCGCGGCCAGGAACACGCCGCCGCGCCATAGCCACCAGGTGCGTGGTGTGGCCATCAGTAGTTGGCTCTCAAGTCCAGGCCGGCATACAGCTCGGCCACTTCGTCGGCGTAGCCGTTGAACATCAGGGTGTCCATGGTATTGGGGCTGAACAGGCTGTTGGGCAGGCGGCGTTCGGTGGCCTGGCTCCAGCGGGGGTGATCCACTTCCGGGTTGACGTTGGCATAGAAGCCGTACTCGTTGGGGGCAATCAGCTGCCAGGAGTTCATCGGCTGCTCTTCGACCAGCGAAATGCGCACGATCGACTTGATGCTCTTGAACCCGTACTTCCAGGGCACCACCAGGCGCAGCGGTGCGCCGTTCTGGTTGGGCAGTTCGCGGCCATACATGCCCAGCGCCATCAGGGTCAGCGGGTGCATGGCTTCATCCATGCGCAGGCCCTCCACGTAAGGCCAGTCGATCAGCGAAAACGACGAGCGCTGGCCAGGCATCTGCTCTGGGTCCACGAGGGTTTCGAAGCGCACGTACTTGGCTTTGCTGGTGGGCTCGGCGCGGGTGATGATATCGGCCAGCGGAATGCCCAGCCAGGGAATGACCATCGACCACGCCTCCACGCAGCGCAAGCGGTAGATGCGCTCTTCGAGCCGGGTAGGGCTGACGAGGTCTTCCAGCGCAAAGCGACCGCCGTTGTTCACTTCGCCATCGACCACCACGCTCCAGGGCTCGGTTTTTAAACTGCCAGCCCGGCGGGCGGGGTCGGTTTTTCCGGTGCCGAACTCATAAAAGTTGTTATAGCCGCTGGCATCGTCGAAGGGGGTGAGGGTGTCTGTATCGGGGTCGCTGGGAGTCACGGCTCCCCACTGGGTATCGCCGATCTTTTGCTGCAGCCACTCTGGGCCGCTGCCCGCTGGCACATCCGAATAGTCCGCATTGGCGCGGGCGTGCCCCGACAGCGCAAGCCCAGCCCCCAGCCCCGCCATGCCGCCCATGAATTGTCGGCGCGACAGATAGATGGATTCCGGGGTGACATCCGATTCTTTCAAATCACTGGGCTTGGCAATTTTTATCAGCATGGGGGAGCCTCTGCGTAGAAGAACATGTCCAAGGTGCAGGAAGAGCGTCACCTTTGACGATGGATGGCAGGAGAAGTTCTCCACTTCTTTGTCAGTGTATAACCTTTATATCGCTTTGGCGCTGTCAGGCGTCATGTCTTACTGGCCAAGGCCTTGGCCCCTGTGGACTCCATGCGTATGCCTTCAAGAGTTGATGAGCAGAACCCCCTGAGCTACCCAACGAGCGCGGACTGGCACCAGCTGTTCATGCGGCTGCTGCCTTGGCTGGGCTGCCTGGCCCTTGCCGGTGCGCTGCTGTTTTTCGTGGCTTACCACTGGGCCGGCATGGGGCGCTGGGCGCGGCTGGGCTTGCTGCAAACCGTGCTGTTGCTGGCCGTGGGCATGGCACTGTGGCAGGCCCGGCGGCCCAGGGGCAGGCAGTTGGCGCTATGCATGGCGGTGTGCGTGGTGGGTGTGCTGCTGGCGCTGATCGGGCAGGTGTATCAGACCGGGGCAGACCCGTGGCAACTGTTTGCAGGTTGGGCGGTATTGGCCCTGCCTTGGGTAGTCATGGCCCGCCTGAGCGGGCTGTGGCTGCTGTGGTGGGGGCTGGTGAACATGGCCGTCTGGCTCTATGCCAGCGTTTGGGGGTTATGGGGGGCGTTGGGATGGCCTCAGGTGGCGGGCCTGTGGGGGCTGGCGGTGGTCAATAGCGCGGCGCTGGCCGGTTGGGAGTGGGGCGTGCAGCGGCGGGGCTGGCCAGCGGGCTGGGCGCTGCGCGTGCTGGCGTTGGGCAGCGGGGTGCCGGTGACCCTGCTGATGATGCACTGGCTGTCGGGCGCGTTGACCCACGCTTTTCTGCCTGTGGCCGTATATGGCACCTGGCTGGCGCTGCTGTACGGGGTATATCGCTACCTTCGCCTGGAGTTGTTCATGCTGGCGGGAGGGTGCCTGTCGGTGATGGTGCTGGTCCTGTGGCTGATGGCACGTTATTGGCTGTCGAGTGACGGCTACGCGATTGGCCTGCTGATGATGGCCTTGGCCGTCACCGCGATGGGCATGTCGAGCGTGGCCTGGTTGAAGCGCATGGCGGGAGAAGGCCCGCTGCCATGGCTGCTGAGAGGTGTACAGGCCGTGGCCGGATGGCTGGCCGCGCTGTGTTTGCTGGGGTTCGTGGCAACGCTGTTGGTGGCCGTCATCGACAGCGGCCCCCTGACGCTGATGATGGGGCTGGGCTGCCTTGGGCTTGGCTTTATCGTGCTACGGAAAATGCGCTCGCAAGATGTGATGACGCATCTGGCGCTGGTCTTCAGCCTGACAGGGCAGTTTCTGGTGGCGTGGGCGTTGCTGGCGAGTAGATGGGGAGCTGGCTCGGAGGGTGGTTGGAACAGTGGTTGGAACAGTGCCTGGAACGGTACCTGGAAGAGCGTCTGGCTGCTGTGGATGCTGCAGGTCGGCCTGGCCGTGGTGATGCCCAGCGCGTTGCACCGTTTCGTGGCGACGTTGCTGGCCTGCATGGCGCTGTATATGGCTCTGGCACTCCACGGTATGGGGGCTGCCGCCAGCGGCCTGATCCTGTTGGCGGTGGTCAGCGTTTGGCATGGGTATTCGTGGGGGCGTGGCCACCCGGAGGTGATGCACGCCTGGGGGCTGGGCTTGCTGATGGGCCTGCTGGCCGTGCAAGGCGTGCTATACGCCCTGGCGCCCAGCGGGCTGGATAGCCTGCTGGGGACGGCGCCCCGTTGGCCAGGGCTGGTGCGCGGTGTCACGACCCTGCTGGCAGGGGGCGCCCTGCTGTGGGTGGTACATCGTGCGCTCACCGCGTGTGCCTTGCCCCCCACTTCAAGCAGGCTTGCCTATGCCGCCGCGCTGTTCACGGCTGGGCTGGCCTTCTACGTGCCGGGGCTGAGCGCCGGGCTGGCGCTGCTGTTGCTCGGATACGCCCTTGGCCAGCGGCTGGTGTTGGGCGCAGGCGTGGTGCTGTGGCTGGTGGCACTGGGGCACTATTACTACTGGCTGGACCTGTCGCTACTGGCCAAATCCGGACTGCTGCTGTTACTGGGAATAGCGGTGTTGGGGGCGCGTGGACTGCTGGCGAGGCGCGCACACGAGGCTGACTCCAGACCGCAGGAGCGCCGTGCTCGTGCCAGTCGCTTCCGCTGGGCGCTTATGCTCTCCACGTTGCTGGTGCTGGCGGCCGTCAATGTTGCGATCTGGCAGAAGGAGCGCCACCTGGCCGAAGGCGAAATCGTCTACCTGGCGCTGGCACCGGTGGACCCGCGTTCCTTGATGCAGGGCGATTACATGGCGCTCGACTTTGCGCTGGCCCAGCGGTTGCGGCAGGCGCTTTACGAGGATCACTCCCCGGCCCTTCCTGACGCCCTGAATGGCGAGGTCGTAGTGCGTCTGGACGATGCGCAGGTCGCTCATTTTCAGCGCCTGGACGATGGCTCACCCTTGGCCAGTGACGAGCGCCGTCTGGCGTTTCGCCTGCGCCATGGGCAGGTGCGCTTTGCCACCGATGCCTTCTTCTTTCAGGAGGGACATGCCGAGCGCTACGAAGCGGCGCACTATGGCCAGTTCCGGGTAAATGCCCAAGGGGCGCTACTGCTGACGGGGCTTTATGATGAGGCGTTGCAGCGCCTGGGAGGGTTGGCACAGTGATCGCCCGCCGGGGCGTGACTTGCCTCACGGGCTAACGTGGTCTGTACTTGGTCCAATCATAAGCACGGATAGAGGCGAGAATGACGAAAGCACACGGATGGCGATACTGGCTGGTACTGCTGGTAGGGCTATGTTTCTCGCACATGGGCCTGGCGCAGAGCCAGGGCGACGAAAGCGAAGATGAGCGCTGGTTCACCGCAGACACGCTGAATGCCGGACTGGGCGAAGCCCCGGAAGAGGTCAAGCGGCTATCGCCCAGGGAGGCGATTCGCAGCTTCCTGACGCTCACCGAGGAGGGGGACTACGCGGCCGCCGCGCATCTGCTCAACCTGGCGGATATCGACTCGGGTGAGCAGCCCGGCCGGGGGGCCGAACTGGCCGAGCAGCTGGCCGAAGTATTGCGGCGCGGCGAGTGGCTCAACGCCTCCAACTTGTCCGGGCGCCAGGATGCGGCCATTGAAGACCCGTCCGGCCAGAACCCGATGACCGGCCAACCCCGACGTAATATCGAGCTGGCCTCGTTGCAGATCAATGGCGATGCGTACGATGTGCGCCTGGGCCGTTACCGCATCCCCGATGAAGACCCCGTGTGGCTGGTGATGCCGGAGAGCGTGTCAGCGATTCCCGAGCTGTATGAAGAGTACGGGCCTTCGGTGATCGAGCAGTATATCCCCGAGCGGTTCAAGACCTCGTTCGGCATGCTGAAGGTATGGGAGTGGCTGGCCATTCCGCTGTTTTTGCTGACGGTGAGCGGAGTGGGCGTCGTGGCCTACTATGCCGTGAGGCTCGTGGCGCGCCTGTTGCCCTCCGGTGTGTCGACCATCTTCGCCGACCAGATCGGGGTGCCCGTTGCGCTGATCGTGATGGCGCTGTTCACTCAGGCACTGCTGGATTACGTGGTGTCGTTTTCCGCCGTGGCCACTACCACCTTCCGGGTATTGCTGATTGCCGTGATGGCCTGGGGCGCGGGCACCATCGCGCTACGCCTGGTGGATACCATCATGCTGCGCATGACGCGTCACCTGGTGGGGGAAATCGACGATACCAAACCCCGCGACAAGCGCCGTTTGCTGACCAGCCTGTACGCCTTGCGGCGTGGCATCATTCTGGTCACGGTGGTGTCGGTATCGGTGTACGTGCTGGGGCAGATCAAGCTGTTCGAATCTCTGGGCCTTTCGCTGTTGGCCTCGGCCAGCGTACTGGCCGTGCTGGTGGGCATTGCGGGCCAGGCAGTGCTGGGCAACATTCTCTCCTCTTTTCAGCTTTCGCTGGCCAAGCCGGTGCGCATCGGTGACCTGGTGATCTTCGAGGGCCAGTGGTGCTACGTAGAGGGTATCTTCTATACCTTCATCCGCCTGCGCTCCTGGGATGAGCGTCGCTTGATCGTGCCGGTGACCTACTTCATCTCGAAGCCTTTCGAGAACCTGTCGGTCAAAAGTGCCAAGATGTATCGCTTTCTGGAGCTGACGCTGCACTTGAGTGCCGACATCTCCAAAATTCGTGAAAAGTTTATCGAGTTTGCCGAGGCCGAAGAGTCCGTGGTCGAGCACCACAAGCTGCTGTGCTACGTCACAGGCCAAACGGCACATGCGCAGACCGTCACCTGCTACCTGATGACCTCCGACCCGCTATCGGGCTGGACCGCCGAAATGAACATCCGCGAGCAGCTCATGGCCTACATCCGCGATGAGCACCCCGAATGGTGGCCCCGCGAGGTCATGGTCATCAGCCACCACGACGTGGCCAAGGGCCACGGCCAGCGCTCGGGAACCACGTCGAGCGCCCGCCAGGAAACCCATGAACGCACCCCCCGCGGGCCCGGTGAAGGCAGCAGCGACAACCGCGGAGACGCCAGCAGCGAAGGCAGCGCAGAAACCTCAGGCAACAGCGCACCCGACTAGGGGCGCATTTGCCCAGATATGCGGGCCGATATCATGAACATGACGGAGACAGATTAGCGAGATGACACTCAATATCGTGCAACGGATGCTGCCTGGTTGGGGCGTGACCTATGGCCCTGCCGGTGAAGGGCCGTTTCCTGCCGTGATGCTGCTGCATGGTTCGGAAGGGGCCTGGTCGGGATGGAGCCATCGAGATGCGATGCTGTTGGCTGCACAGGGATACCTGGCGTTTCCATTGGGTTATTCACAGGGTGGCAACATCTGGAATGCGGGACACATCATTGATTATCCCTTGGAGCGCAGTGCTGAAGCGCTGCTAGCGTTACGCGCTTTTGGTTATGCGGCTGACTGGGTCGGCCTCTACGGCGTTTCTCGCGGTGCCGAGCAAGCCCTACTGCTGGGTGCTTTGATGGCGCGTGAGGCAATGCCTGGCTTGCCTGACGCCATCGCCGTGCATAGCCCGCCCGATGTAGTGTGCGGCGCCTTCGATGCGCGAAGTTTTCGGGATGCAGGCGACCCTGGTTGGCAAGCCTGGGACGCCCGTCAGCGAGCCTGGCAATGGCGTGGGCGTCATGATGGTCTACTGCCCACAACGCCTATCGAGATCGAACGTTATCCAGGCCCGCTGTTCATTTCTCACGGAACCGATGATCAAATGTGGTCGGTAGAGATGACGAGACGCCTTGAGCAGCGCTTGCGTCACCATGGTCGCGAACCGGAGGTTCATTACTACGCTGGCGAGGACCACATTCCTGGTAGTGAAGGGCAGAATCTCCACTACCAGAAGGTGCTTGGCTTCTTTGCCCATGCGTTGCACCTGCATACCACGCAATCTGGTAAGGGATGATCGAAGTCGAGGCATGCATTCCTTGGCATTAGGTGTTGGCCATATCCAACTGCTCCTTGGCCAACCGCTTGGCGCCCGCGAAGTCGGCTTTGCCGGAGCCGAGGCGGGGCAGGGCAGCCGTCGTGAGCCAGTGATCTGGAATCATCAGGTTGGGGGTGCCTTGGCTGCGCATGGCCGAGGCGGTTGCCTGGCGGTCCAGGGGTGTTTCCGATAGCAGTACCAGCCGCTCGCCTTTGCGTGCGTCGGGTAGGCTGACTGCCATCAAGGGGGTGTCGGCCTCTTCGAGGGCTGCGCGGACGGCGTTCTCCACGGCGGTCAGGCTGACCATCTCTCCAGCGATCTTGGCAAAGCGCGTGTAGCGGTCGATGAGGGTCAAGAAGCCGTCTTCGTCCATGTATCCTTTATCACCCGTGACGTACCACCGTTGCCCATCCAGCGTCTTGAGCGCCGAGGCAGTGCGTTCGGGGTCATGGAGGTAGCCCTGCATGACCTGAGGGCCACTGACGATCACCATACCGGCTTGCCCGGTGGGCAGTTCATCCAGGCTTTCCGGGTCGACCACTTTTACGCTGGTGCCCGGCAGCGGCATGCCCACCGTGCCCGGCTGATGCCCCTTTTGCAGCGGCTGCGAACGGGAGCCCAGCGTGTCGGGCAAGTTGACCGAGACCACCGGAGCGGTTTCGGTGGCCCCGTAACCTTCATAAATGGGCATGCCGAACCTGGCCATGAAGCCTTCTCGCACGCGCTCATCCAGCTTCTCGGCACCGGCGACCACGATGCGCAGGCTGTGCAACTGCTCGGCTTGCACTTTGGGGTGACGGTTGAACAGCCGCAGCAGGCTGGAGGTGCCGAACATGATGGTGGCCTGGTGCTGGCTGACGGCCTTGGCAACCCCGGATACGTCGGTCGGGTCGGCGTGGCAGACCAGGGGCAGCCCTTCCACCAGTGGCAGCAGCTGAGTCACCGTGAACCCAAACGCATGAAATGTCGGCAGCGAGGCCATCACCACATCGTCGTGCTGGGTGTTCAGTACGTCGGAGGTTTGCTTGATATTGGCCATCAGGTTGCGGTGGCTGAGCATGACGCCCTTGGGCATCCCTTCGCTGCCGCTGGAGAACAGGATGGCCGCCGTGGCGCGGGCATCCTGTGCGCGGCAGAAGAGCGTTTGCAGCAGCCAACCGGGGAGGCAGCGAACGGCCAGCCAGGTCATCAGCCGCTCCCGGCGCGTCATGCTGGCCTGCAGGTCTTCCAGGTAAAGAATGCGAAGGCTGGCCAACAGCGGTGTGACGTCGAGGCCGCGCTGCTCCAGCCTGGTGACAAAGCGCCGGGAGGTGAGCAGCGTGCGTACCTCTGCCTGCTGAAGTGCAAAGGCCAGGGCCTCCTGGCTGGCCGTATAGTTCAGGTTGACCAGCGTTTTACCCGCCAACAGCGTCGCCATATTGGCCAATACCCCCGCCGAGCTGGTGGGCAGCAACACCCCGACGACGGGCTCCTGGGCGCTGTGGCGCATCAGACGCTTGGCGATCAACAGGCTGCCCGTGAGCGCCTGGCCGGCACTCAATGCGCTACCCAACGTATCTGCCACGGCAGGCGCGCCGGGGCGGCGTTTGACGCTTTTGATCCAGGCGCAGGGCAGGCTGGGCAAGGTATCCATGGCGTGCAGCCAGGAGTGGGTGGCCTGTTCGAAAATGCGCCGCTTGAGCACATCGGCGGAGGTGTCTTTCGGCAGCGGCTTGCCAAAGGCGACCACCACGGAGCGGTGCAGCGGCGCGTTGCGCAGCTCCTTCAGCTTGCTGGAGGAGCGGGAGAACTGACTGCCCCACAGCCCGCGCAGATAGAAGGGCACGATGCACACACTCGGGTCGGCCTGCTGGCAGGCGCGCTGGTAGCCTCGGCGCAGCTCGCCCAGTTGGCCGTTATAGCTGATGGCACCCTCTGGAAACAGGCACACGACCTCGCCTGCATTGAGCATGTTGGCCACTTTGGCCAGCGCAATGTCGGCCTGCTCGCCGCGTTCGATGGGGATGCAGCCCAGGGCCTTGAAAAACCAGCGCAGGTACCAGCGTTGATAAATGGAGCGCAGCATCACGAAGCGCACGGGGCGTGGGCTGGCAATCTGCACCATGGCCCAGTCGATCCAGCTGATATGGTTGCCCAGCAGCAGCACGCCCCCCTGGGCGGGCAGGTTCTCCAGGCCATGCACTTCTACTCGGTAGCGGCGGGTGAGCAGAAACCCCAATACGAAGCGCACCAGGCTCTGCGGCAGCTTCAAGATAGTGTAAGCGCCGCCCGCCATGGCAACGCTGGCAATCAACAGCAGCAGATAGTGGCTATCGACCCCTGCCAGAGCGAACAGCGCGGTGAGCGCCAGAAAGCCCAGCATGGCCAGGTTCTGGATCCAGTTATTGGCGGCCATCACGGTGCCCAACTGGTGGTCGGCTGCATGGAACTGAATCAGTGCGTTCAGCGGCACGATGAACAGCCCGCCCATGATGCCGATGAACACGAAGTTCAACGCCTGGCTGGTGGGCGTCGTGAACAGGGGAAGGCACCACAGGCCGATGGCGACCCCAACGGCTCCCACCGGAATCAGCCCGGTTTCGATGCGGTTGCGGGACAGCGAGCTGGCCAGCAGCGACCCCAGCGCAATCCCGATCCCGCTGGCGGCCAGGATGGCTTGCAGCACCAGCGTGTTATCGATGGAAAGCGCATCCTTGGCATAGGACGGAAAGGCGGCCAGCAGCACCTGGCCCACCGACCAGAACGTGGCCAGGCCGATGATCGACAACCGCAGTACGGGCTGCTGGGCAATCAGTCGCAGGTTTTCCCTGAGGGCGGTGCCGCTGCGGTAGCGCGCCCAGGTCAAGAGGGTGGGCGCGGGGCGCGGTGGGTCCAGCGGCAAGCGGTACAGAGCGACCACCTGCAGGACGCTGTTGAGGACCAGCAGCCAACCCAACGGGGCAATGTGGCGCAGCAGCTCGTCAGGGGAGCCGCCGCCCGCAGGCACCCAGTATTCGAACAGCGCGGTAAAGGCCACGGTGCCTGCCAGTATCGCGGCGATGGTGACGGCTTGCACCAGACCATTGGCCTCGGCCAAACGTGGCTTGCCAAACAGCCCTTTCACCAACCCGTACTTGGCAGGGGAGTAGAAGGCCGACTGAATGGCCAGCAGCAGCGTCATGGCAAACGCCAGCCAGAACCAGCCCTGGAAGTAAGCCGCCGTGATACCGAGCGACACCGCCACGGCCGCCCAGGCCGAGACGCGCAGCACGCTGACGCGGGGGATCCGGTCGGAAAGATGGCCCGCAGGGCTGAACAGCAGAATGAACGGAAGCAGAATCAGGCCATTCACCAGCGCCGTCAGCACCACCTGTTGCGTACCGTCGTAGCTTTTGAAAATCGTGTTCTGGATAACGATCTTGTGCCCTAGATCCACAAACGCATTGAGGAAAATGGCCATCAGGTAGGGCCAAGCGCCCGCGCTGCGCAGCAATGCTTGCATGGTGTCTCGCCTTGTTTGCCGGATGCTTGATACACCTGCGCGCATTGTGTTGTGCGGGCTTTCCGGTATCGTGGTCGGTTTTGAAACTGATCGTCTTGCAGGGTGATGCAGTATAGCGTGCTTGCGCATACGCTCGACAAGGCTGCCAAGAGAATCCCCATTGATGAATAGCACCCCCTTTCAGGCGTTGGCCTGCCCGCTCGATGGCGAACCGCTCTATCTGGAAGGCAATACGTGGCGATGTGCCGCCCGCCACGCTTTCGATGTGGCCAGGCAGGGCTATGTGAACCTGCTGCCGGTGCAGCAGAAGCGCTCGACGGACCCTGGCGATAGCAAGCCCATGGTGGCTGCCCGCCAGCGTTTTCTGGCGGCGGGGCATTATCGGCCGATTGCCGAGTCGGTGAGCGATATCCTCCAGCGCCATGCCCATGCCCATGCCCATGGGCAGGAGGCGTACCACTGCCTGGATGCGGGGTGTGGCGAGGGGTACTACCTGCGTGAACTGGCGGGGCGATGGCCTGCCGAACAGTCGCTGGCGCTGATGGGGTTGGATATTTCCAAGTGGGCGGTGTTGGCGGCTGCCAGGCAGGGGGCCGAGACGTGCCGTTGGGTGGTGGGCAGCAATGCGCAGCTGCCGGTACAGTCGGCCACGCTGGACAGCGTGCTGTGCCTGTTCGGCTTTCCGGTGCATGCGGAGTTTGCGCGGGTACTCAAGCCGGGTGGGCAGCTGCTGCAGGTGGAAGCGGGGCCTGAGCATTTGCGAGAGCTGCGTGAGGTCATCTACCCGACCCTGAAGCCCGCCCGTGAAAAGTCTCCTGAGATGCCCGCAGGCTTTGTGGCGCATTCAGCGCATGAGCTGCGCTATGTGGTCACTTTGAAGGGGGCCGAGTCGATTGGCGATTTGCTGGCCATGACGCCTCACCTTTACCGCGCCAGTGCCGAAGGCCGTGAGCGAGCGGCGAATCTGGAGGCGCTGTCGTTGACCGTGGATGCACGGCTCATCGTCTGGAAGCGAGTGTAGTCCAGAATATAACGCTCAAACGCAAAAAGGCCCGCCGAAGCGGGCCTTTCTGGTGGAACCCATCACACGAGGCGTGGGTTCCAGCAAATGCTCAAGTCCGAAGACTTAGGAGATTTGCTTGATGTTAGAAGCCTGCAGGCCTTTTTTACCCTGGGTAACGTCGAAAGAGACGTTAGCGCCTTCTTGCAGGGTTTTGAAGCCGTCAGACTGGATTTCGGAGAAGTGTGCAAACAGATCGTCGCCACCGTCAGAAGGAGCGATGAAACCGAAGCCTTTGGTGTCGTTAAACCATTTAACTGTGCCAGTTGCCATTGTGTAGATCCTTTGCGCTGATGCGCCTTAATAAAATTCCTGGTATGACCCAGATGAAGTAGCGGGTGAAACAAGGAATACAATATTCAGGCTAACGAAAAAGATCGTACGCAACTGAAACCATGCTGCTTGCTTACTAACCAACTGACGCTACAGTGTCATGCTTGCGCTGCCGGGTCAAAGCCTTTCGTGATTATTTTTTGAGTCTTGCCATGGGAAGCGCTATTTCCAGCCCATTTTCCACGTCTGGTCATCCTTGAGCGCCTGCCAGGGCAGCGTGGTTTCACGATGGGAATGCACGGCTTCCAGCACGACATCGACGACCTGCTCTTCCTCGTCGCGCAGCAGCTGGGTCACGATGAAATGTTTTTCCTTGTTGCGAGGCGTGACCGCGGTCCATTTGCTGTGGTGTAGCTTATTGGGGTTGATGCTGTTCATGGGAGCTCCGGCAATCGAAGAGAAAACCTGTGGCGTGGCTAGGGTGGTGGAGAACGGGGCCTTCATGCGCGTTGTAAAATGAGGCCCATGCGCCATGCTAAGCTAGGCCACGTAATGATGTTGCGACGCACGATGTAGACCGCTGATTTCTATCGCTGATTCCTACCAACGATTCACACCAACTATTTACATCAACCATTTACACCAACAGGGCACTCAATGAAATATCTATGGAAGCGCTATCTTCAGGCGTCGCTTATTTTACGCGTGACCATTGCGCTGGTTTTGGGCGTGCTGGTCGGCCTGGTGGGCGGCGAGTGGGTCGCCACATGGCTAGGCCCGGTCGGGGATTTGCTGCTGCGTCTGTTGACCTTTCTCATCGTGCCCATCGTGCTGTTCACGCTCATGGTGGGAGTGAATCAATCGCGTGAGGGGAGCGCCGGCCGGGTAGGGGGCAAGGTGTTCTTCTACTATTTGGGGTCCTCCGCCTTGGCGATCATGGTGGGCTTGAGCGTGGCGACGCTGTTCAGTCCTGGCAGCGGCATGACGCTGAATGATAGTGCGAGCTTTTCGGTTCCCGAGAGCCCTGGCGTGGTCGATGCTTTGCTGAACATCGTGCCCAGAAATATCGTGACGGCTTTTGCCGAGCTGAACATGCTGGGCATCATTTTTACCGCCTTGGTCTTTGGCATTGCCCTGCTGAAGTTGCGCCAATCCGAGCAACAGCATGTGCTGGGAGAACAGCTTTATCAGGTGATCGAAGGGCTGAACGAAGTCACCCTCAAGGTCATGGCTGGCGTGCTGCATTTCGTACCGATAGGGGTCTTTGCCATTGTCGCCAAGACGGTCAGCCAGCAGGGAATGGCAACCCTGGTATCGCTGGGGGATATGGTGATGGTGCTCTATATCGCCCTGGGGGTACAGCTGCTAATTTATTGCCTGATCATGATGCTTTTCGGAGTGAAGTTACGCACCTTCTTTCGTGAGGCGCGCACGCCCATGGCGACTGCTTTTGCGACGCAAAGCAGTGCAGGCACGCTACCCTTGACCATCAATGCAGCCCAACGCATGGGCATCCCGAAAAGCATCTATGGCTTCAGCTTGCCGCTTGGGGCAACGCTGAACATGGATGGCGCGGCAATTCGTATTGCCATTTCGGCGGTGTTTGCCGCCAACGTCATTGGTGCCCCGCTCGATTTCATGAGCATGGCCCAGATCGTGCTGATCGGCACGTTAGTGACCGTCGGGACGGCGGGTGTGCCGGGGGCGGGTATCATCATGATCGCGACGGTATTTGCTCAAGTGGGCCTGCCCATTGAAACCGTGGCGCTATTGACGGCAATCGATGCGTTGGTCGGCATGGGGGCCACGGCACTGAACGTGACGGGAGACCTGGTCGGCTCGTCCGTGATCAGCCGCAGTGAAGGGAACGACCTGAGCGAAGCGCCACCCGAAACGGATAGCCCCGCTGTTAACAAGCAGGCATGACCTTCGGAAAGAACCTCTGGAAAGAACTGCTGGAAAGATAAAGGGCGGGTGCAAAAACGCCGCCTTGCACGAGGCAAGGCGGCGTTTGTCAGACGGGGTGATACGAGCGGGCTAGTGCTTCAAGATGACATAGAACGCATGAAGGATGCCCGGTATGAAACCAAACAGGGTCAGCAGGATATTGAGCCAGAAATGTCCTTTTAGCCCGACTTCGAGAAACACCCCGAGAGGGGGGAAGATCACCGCAAAAATCATCTTGATCGGGTCTGTCGCTGTCAACGCCATAAAGCCTCCTTTGCTTTTTTAGCTAACCTATAAGACCAACCACTTACACTATCGTTCAGCTTAGGCTGAGCGCCAATCATTGGGAAGGGAATCCATGCATCGTTTTCAACTACCGTTTTCACGTACACCGCTGGCTCTGTTGTTGGGGTCGGTGGTGATGACCCCGGCGGCGGCGGAAACTGCGCCCGAGGCCAGTACCGTGCTGCCTGCCGTGGAGGTCAGCGCTCCCCGTTTGGCCCGTGAACTCTATGCGACCCCAGCGGCTGTTTCGACCCTCGACGCCCAGGAGATCCAGCAGGGGCAGCAGCGGGTGCGGCTGGATGAGTCGCTGAACAGGGTGCCCGGGGTATCGCTGCAGAACCGCGATAATTTTGCCCAGGGCCAGCGTATCGCCATTCGTGGTTTTGGTGCCCGGGCGCCGTTTGGCGTACGGGGGATTACGGTGATGGTGGATGGCATTCCGTATACCCTGCCGGATGGTCAAGCGCAGCTGGATGCCATCGACCTGGACAGCGCCGAACGGATCGAGGTGATTCGCGGCCCGTCATCGGTGCTCTACGGTAATGCTGCCGGGGGCGTGATCGACGTGACCACGGCCGATGGGCGCGACAACCCTGGCACTCGCATCCGCCTGGGGGCGGGCAGCCATGGCTATCAGAAAGTGGCGCTGCAGCACGGTGGCGCGCAGGGGGATTGGTCGCATCATGTCAGCTTGACGGCCCTCAACGTGGATGGTTATCGCGAGCAGAGCGCCACGGAAAAGTACCTGCTGAATGCCAAGCTGCGCCGTGAGTTGGGCAGTGAACGGGCACTGACGGCCATCATCAACGTGCTGGATAACCCGCGCTCGGAAGATCCCGGTGCCCTGACGGCCACCGAGGTTGCGCAGGGGCGCGATCAGGCTGCGCCCAACGCCCTGGCGCTGGATGCCCGGCAGCAGGCCGAACAGCAGGTGCTGGGGCTGCAATACGAAGACTTGGCGCTGGGGGACGGCGCCTTGTACCTGCGCGGTTTTGTGGCTCGTCGTGATTTCGAACAGCAGCTGCCGTTTGTCGGTGACAGCCGTTTGGGCTATCGCCGTGATTACATGGGGGCCAGCGCCGAGTATCACCAGGCAGCCATGCTGGGCGAGCTGCCCCTCGATTACGTGGTCGGCGTCGACCTTGCTCGCCAGGAGGATGACCGCTACCGCAATCGGGTCAATGCCGTGGGCGCGGTGGGGGATGCCTCGGCTGACGAAACCCAGCGTGCCACCTCCAGCGGCGTCTTTGCTCAGGGGGATCTGGCGCTTTCCGAGCAGGTGACGTTTTCGCTGGGCGCGCGCTTCGATCGTGTGGCGCTCAGGGTAGACGATGACTTTCTGGCAGATGGCGACCAGAGTGGCCGACGCTCCTTCAACGAATGGAGCGGCTCGGCCGGGGTGAGCTACCGTTACCTGCCGCAGCATCAACTCTATTTGAACACCGGCACCGCGTTCGAAACCCCCACCTTTGCCGAATTCGCCAACCCTGCGGGCGGGGGCTTCAACCCAGCCATCGAGCCGCAAAAAGCCTGGAATCGAGAAATCGGGATGCGCGGGTATGTCGAACCGCTGGCCCTGGATTACGATCTGGCGCTGTTTTCCGTGCGGGTGCGCGATGAGCTGGTGCCTTTCGATGAAGGAGGGCGCACCTTCTACGAGAACGCCAGCGATACCCAGCGTGACGGGATCGAGTTGGCACTGGGCTGGCAGCTGGCCGATGCATGGCGGGTGAACAGTGCCTTGACGCTGGCGCGCTACGAGTTCGATAACTTTGACGATTCAGGGGCGAATTTTGATGGCAATCGGCTCCCCGGCTTGCCCGAGCAGACCTGGATCAACCAGTTGACCTGGCAGCAACAGGAACGTTTTGCCACGCTGGAAACCGAATATATCGGTAGCCTGATGGCCGACAACGCCAATGCCACCCAAGTCGACAGCTATTGGCTGGTCAACCTGCGTGTAGGCGATGAGTGGCAGCTCAGTGGTGATACGCGGCTGAGCGCTTATCTGGGGCTACGTAACCTGTTCGACGAAGAGTACAACGACAACGTGCGCATCAACGGCACCTTTGGGCGTTTTTACGAGCCTGCGCCGGGGCGCAGTGTTCATGGCGGCGTCGAGCTGAGCTTCTAAGCCAAACCGATCGCTAAGCCAACACGATAGCGCTGTAGATAGCAGGGGGCAGCCTGGGCTGCCCCCTGAGCATAAGATGGGGTGGTAGCGAACCTTGGTGAGTTACAGCTTCACCAGCATCTTGCCCGTGTTGGCGCCTGAGAAGAGCGCCAGAAACGCCTCTGGGGTACTTTCCAGGCCTTCCTTGATGGTCTCCTGGTAGACGATGCGACCATCGGCCACCTGAGGCGTCACTTCATTCAGGAAGTAGCGATAGCTGGCCCAGTGATCCGCCACGATGAAGCCTTGCATCCTGGCCTTGCGGACCACCAGTTGTGACAGGTTGCGGGGGCCAGGCGCAGGTGCCTCGGCATTGTAGCCTTCGATCATGCCGCAGACGGCGATACGTGCCCCTTCGTTGAGCTGAGCCAACGCGGCTTCCAGGCAGATGCCCCCCACGTTTTCGAAATAGACATCGATGCCGTTCGGGCTGGCAAGCTTGATGGCGTCGCTGAGCTCCTGCGCAGTGCGGTCCTGATAGGTGACTGGCTCGACGCCGATGGACTCCAGCCAGGCCAGCTTGTGGGCCGCCCCGGCAATGCCCACCACATGGCACCCCTTGGCCTTGGCCAGCTGTACCGCCAGTGACCCCACGGCACCGCTGGCGGCACTGACCAGCACGTTATCGCTGGGTTTGCATTCGGCAATCAGGTTCAGGCCTGTCCAGGCGGTCATGCCCGGCATGCCCAGCACGCCCAGATAGGCTTGCTCGGGGGCGTCGCCTTCCGGCAGCGGGGTGACGCTTTCGCCCGGCAGTTGGGCAATGTCTCGCCAGCCGCCCATGTGGCTGACGCGCTGGCCTTCCTTGATATCGGGATGCCTCGATGCGATGACCTCACCAATGGCGCCGCCTTCCATGGGCTTGCCCAGCTCGAAAGGGGCAATGTAAGTGCGTATCCCCGTCATTCTGCCGCGCATGTAAGGGTCGACCGATAGCCAGCGATTCTGGATGCGAACCTCGCCCTCTTCCAGTTCCGGCAGCTCGGCACTTTCCAGCGCGAACGTAGAGAGGTCGGGTAGGCCTGCGGGGTAGGTCGTGAGCGTGTAGAAACGAGAAATCATCATAGCCTCCTGCTGTCAGGGAATGCGGTAATCCTTGCCTCATAAAGACCATTAGCCTGCTTTCAGGTTCATTAGGCCATAAAAAAGCGGCCCCGCTGGGGGCCGCTTTTAGTCAGCAGGTTGCATGGCAACGCTGATCGTTTAAGGGGTAGCACACGCTCGCGGGTGTGTTATCCGTTAATCTACCAGAGTGATCATCACTGGGGCGGTGCCTCGGCGTACCATGCCTAGTGCGCGCGCCGCTCGCTTTGAAAGATCGATGACTCGTCCCTGAACGAAGGGACCACGATCATTGATCATCACTTCTACTTCCTGCCCTGTGTCGGGGCGAGTGACCAGCACTTTGGTACCGAACGGGAGGCTTGGGTGAGCCGCCGTGAGGGCTTGCTGATCAAAGGTTTCACCGCTAGCGGTAAGGGCTCCCTGGAAGCGGTCACTGTAGAAAGACGCAACGCCTTCTTCTAGCTCCAGGTTTACTGCTGATTGACTGGCAACTGCTTGGTGAGCGGTAGAAAATACCAGCAGTGTGGCCAGGCAACTCGTTCGTACCAGGTGTTTTAGGGCTCCCATTGGAGTACCTCAGAGGTTCGTGTCGCGGACTCCGCTTTCATCGATGAGGCGCCAAATTGGCCAGGTGATAGTAGCCCGCGTATGGCGAGTCGGCAAGCTTTAAGAAGATCGGTGCAAATAGCTCCATAATTGCGTTTTTTGTAACGAATCATTATGCCTTTGTGTTTCAGTAAGTTAACGGAGGCGGTGCAAGGTGGAAACGAGCGTCAAAAGCGTGGGTTATTTTTATTGAAACGCTCACTTTAATGGATCGAAGCGCCTTATAATCCGATGACGCTATATCGGCGTTTTTGCCTACGATCAAGGATGCACCTATGGCCAAATCCTCTCCTGTTACTCTGCTGCTGGTCGCCGTGGGCGGCGTTGCGGTGGGTTACTTCGCAGCACAGTCTCTCTCTCAAACCCCCTCCACACCGGACACGGTGGAAGTTTTGGATGAGGTTGCCAGTGATTCAGGCTCCAGGTTCGAAGGGTTGGAGACCCTGGCGCTTGGCGAGCGTGGCCGAGGCGAAATCACCTCTGCCAATGAGCTGAACGGTAACGACGGTAGCCGCTTTACCCGCTACGTCATCCAGCTGGATGAAGATGCGCTGGTGGAGGTGTCGCTGCGCGGTGCCTTGCAAGGCATCGTGGCGCTGTACGATGATCAGCTGGAGCTGCTCTCCAGTGCCGATACCGTGCGTTATCGGGTGAAAGAGAGCGGCGACTACATGGTCGTGGTCAGCGGAGCCAATGCCCAGAGCTATGGCCCCTTCAGTGTCGAAGCTCGCACCATCGAACTGAGCGACTCCGACACATTGGCGGTGGGCACGCCCATGGATAGCTGGCTGGAGAGCACCCCCCGCGAAGTCACGTTGACCGTCGAAGAGGCGGGCATGTACCAGATCGAGATGCGTGCCGATGAATTCGACGCCTATCTGGAGCTACGTGGCCCCAACGGCTATTACCGGGAAGACGATGACAGCGCCGGTAACCTGAATGCCCGCATTGCCGATTTTCTGGAGCCGGGCGATTACACGGTGACCGCAAGAAGCGCTTTTGGTGATGGCAGCGGCCTGTTCACCTTGGCGGCAGAACCGCGTGAGCTTCCGGGCGATGGCGACCTGCGCAATGACGGTGCCATTCAGTCGGGTGAGTCGTTGAATGGCTGGTTCAGCGGGCAGCCCTTGAGCTACGAGCTCGAGATCGAAGAAGCCGGCATGTACCAGATCGAGATGAATTCCAGCGATGTGGATGCTTATCTCGTGCTGGAAGGTGCCAACGGCTATTACCGTGAAGACGACGACAGTGCCGGTAATCTGGACGCCCGTATTGCCGATTTCCTGGCACCGGGCAGCTATCAGATCACGGCCCGCACGGCGTACGGTACCGACAGCGGCCTGTTTACCCTGTCAGTGGCAACACGTGAGTTGCCAGAAGACGTAGAGCTGCGCAACGAGGGCGAATTGACCCCCGATGAAACCATCAATGGCTGGTACAGCGGCGAACCGTTGACCTATCAGCTAACCTTGACGGAGAGTTCGCGGGTAACGCTGGCGATGAACTCCACTGACTTCGATACCTATCTCGAACTGTATGGCGAAGGTGTCTCCTACAGTGACGACGACGGCGGTCAGGGAACCAACGCCCTGCTGGAGCAGGCGCTGCTACCGGGTACTTACACTGTGAGTGCCCGTGGTTTCAGCGCCAGCGGAAGCGGCATGTTCGAGCTGGAGGTAAGCGCAGAGCCTACGGAAATGCAGCCTGACACCTGAGTGGGCCAGTAGGTAACGCGGTGATCATGCCCCTGCTCTGTGCAGGGGCATTTTTTTATGCTGGTATGGGCAGCATCGCATTTACAAGGAGGTTGATATGGTACGTCTGACATCGGTCATGAGCGTGGGCACATTGATGGCCAGCAGTGTATGGCTAACCGGTTGCCACACATCGCAGCAACCTCAGGAGGAGCCGCTGGCATTGGCCACGCTGGCCGTAGAGCAGCAGTTCGTGGCGCCCGGCTGTGAGGGGGAGCGCTGCTCGACGGTGCGTATTTCAGCACTGGAGTTCCCCCAGGATGAAGCACTGACGCAGCAGTTGCAGGAGCGTCTGCTGACCCTGGGCATGGGGATCACCGAAGAGCAGGCCGAGCCTGCCGCTTCCTGGGAGGCGTATGCCCAGCACTTTTTCGAACTGGCCGAAGAGGGCAACCGCTTGACGCCCCCGGAAATGACCAGTGAGGCCATGCTCGAAGCCACGGTTCATGCCCATCACGACGACCTGCTGGTGTTGGAGCTGAACAGCTACGTCTACCATGCCGGGCAGGCCCATGGGCTGCCCATGACGGCGTTCATGGTGATCGATGAGCGCCGCCGAGCAGTGGTCGAAGCCGAGGATATGCTGCTGGATGGGCAGGAGGCGGCCTTCGATGCGTTACTGACGGAGGCTCACCAGCGCTGGGCAAGCGACATGGGGCAGGATGAACAGTTCCTGGAGAACTGGCCGTTATCCCCCAGCCGCAACATTGCTCCGCTGGAGGAGGCATGGGAGGTCAAGTACAACGTATACGACATCGCGCCTTACGCCGTGGGTCAGCCCACCTTGACGATCCCCGTTGAAGCCCTCGACGGCGTGGCCAAGCCGCGTTTTATCGGCGCAGAGTAAAGGCTGCTAGCGGCCTGCTTTCAAACAGCCGACCACCACCAGCAGGGCGGCGCTGGGCAGCCGCCAGTCCAGCACGCTGACGCCTGCCATGACCAGTAACAGGGCCGCCAGAATGGGCACCCCATAGGCCAGGCTGCCTACCAGGCTGGCATGGCCGAAGCGCAGCGCTCTATCCCAGGCCACCATGGCGATGCCGTAAGGCCCGAGACCCAGGGCAATGCCCGCAAGCAGGGCTTCTTGCTGGGGCAGCGCCGTGGGGCCTTCCAGCAGCATGCTGGCGGCAAAGGTCATGGCGCAGGCAATCAACAGCAGGCGGGGCAGTAGCGGCGTCAGCGAGACCGGCGCTGCCTGGCCCGTCCAGGAGTAGAGTGCCCAGCAGCAGGCGGCGAGCAGGGCCAGGGCGTAACCTGGTGCTGCCCCGCCAACACCGCTACCCAGTGCTTGTGGCACCAGCAGTAGCGCGGCCCCCATGAAGGCGATCAGCGCTCCCGACACGCTGGCCAACGTCAAGCGGCCCGTGCGGTACCACTGGCTCAACAGGACGAACAGCACCGGCCAGGTATAGGTAATCAAGGCGGCTTCTGCCGCTGGGGCCCAACGCATGCCGATGAAGTAACTGCTTACCGCCCCGACGATCAGCAGTGGAACGCCCAGCCAGATACCGGCCTGCCAGCGCCACGTGCAGTGGCTCAGCGGCACCTTACGGCTCAAGGGCAGGGTGGCTAGCGCGCCTGCCAGCAGGGTCAGAGCAGTGAGTTGCAGCGGAGCGACCGTGCGCGCCAGCTCCGCCAGTAACGGGGCAATGCTCCATAGCGCGACAGCCACCAGCGCGGCGGCAACACTGTATTTGGGGGAAACCACGACCGGGGAGTGAAGGGGCTGCATCACGCGTCTCCTTGAACCTTGAAATTGACCTCTTGTGCGCAGCATACTCACGGCTCATTCATCAAGATAACGATCTTTTATGATGGTTTTCATCAAGGATGGTGATGTATGCGTGCGCCCACGTTTGACCTGACGCTACTGCGAACATTGGTGGCCATTGCCGACACCGGAAGCGTCACCGCGGCGGCGACGCGGCTCGCGTACACCCAATCGACGGTCAGCATGCAGTTGCAGCGTCTTGAGGCCCAGCTGGAGATGCGACTGCATGAGCGTGATGGGCGGCGGCTGCGCTTTACGGCGGAAGGAGAGCGTCTGCTGGCCCATGCACGGCACTTGTTGGCCCTCAATGACGAGGCGTGGAGCGACATGCAGGCCCGTCAGGTGACGGGCGATTTGACGCTGGGGATTCCCGAGGATTATGCGTCGTTGCTGCCGTCGGTCTTCGCCTATTTCCACCAGCTCTATCCCGCCGTAGGGCTGACCGTGCAGTGTGGCACCAGCGCCCATCTGGTCGAGCAGGTGAAAACGGCGGAGCTGGACCTGGCGCTGGTAACGCGCCAGCGCCATTCACCGGGTGGGGAAGTCATTCGTCGAGAACCGCTGGTGTGGGCCGTGGGGGTGAATCAACAACCGCTGCTCAGCGACCCGGTACCCTTGGCGCTTTATACCCCAGGGGCCGATGTGTTCAGGGAAGTGGCGGAACAGGCGCTTCAGGCCGCAGGGCGCCACTGGCGTGTGGCGTATACCAGCCAGTCCATGGCCGGGCTGGCGCCCATCGTGACCGCTGGGCTTGCCGTGGTGGTGGTCACCCGCAGCATGCTGACCCCCTCGCTGCGCCCGCTGGACGAAAGCAGCGGGCTGCCTGCCTTGCCGATGATCGAACTGGCACTGCACCGAGCGCCGCATCGGCCCACCGAACCTGCCCGCCGGTTGGCAGAGCTGATTCGAGAACAGCTGGCCGTGCCCAGTGAGGGTTGATGTGCCGTGAGAAACAAGCGGTACGCAATTCCATGACTTACGCTATTCCAGGACTATAGTAATCTAACGCCGTGCCGCAAAGGCGGCGGGCTGATGATAACGATGTGACGGGGCAGGGAGTTTTGAATGCACGAGCTTGATCACTATATCTACCCTCACCGAGTGCTGCATTGGCTGGTGGCGGGGGCCGTACTGCTGGGGTTGGCCACTGGTCTGACGCTGGGCTTTCTGGGCTACGAGCGGACGTTGGCGTTGCTGGGCAACACGCTGACCAACTTGCTGTACACCAGTCACAAGACGTTGGGCATTGCTGTCTTGCTGCTGATGACGCTGCGTATCGTGACGCGACTGGCATTCGTCGTGCCCGACCATGATCCGCCGCTGTCGACCTTCGAGCGTCTGGTGAGCACCAGCGTGCATCATCTGCTGTATGCAGCGCTGGTCGTCATGCCGCTGTTGGGCTGGGCCGCCACGGCAACGGGAGGCTTTCCGGTGGAGTTCTTCCAGTGGCATTTGCCCGGGCTGTTGGGGCGTCACGAAGCGCTCTCGCAAACGCTGTTCATGTGGCACGAGCGGGTGGGCTGGGCGCTGGTGGTGCTGATCACGCTGCATGTGGCCGGGGCGCTGTTCCACTGGCGCATCAAGCGCGACAACGTGATGAAGCGCATGAGTCTGTTCGACTAAGCATATCCCCACCGTATCACAAGGAGCGTGATGACCATGGCCCAGCAGCTTGCTTTCGCGTTGGGACTGGCGGCCATTCATCTGTTCGCTGGTCGGCTTCAGCGGCTCAATGCGCTGCCGCGCAGCGCTTGGCTCTCGTTCGCGGGCGGTGTATCGGTAGGCTATGTCTTTATCCATATCTTCCCTGCCTTGAGCGACGCTCACGACACCATCACCGAGCATGGGCCGCTGTTCATTCTCGAACATAACGCCTACCTGACGGCCTTGGTGGGATTGGGCGTCTTTTATGGCCTGGAGCAGTTGGCCAAGGTCTACTCCCATCGTGATACGCCGCAGAAGCGGGTGTCATTGGGCAAGCTGCGGGGTGTGTTCTGGATCCATATTGGCTCCTTTGCGCTTTATAACCTGCTGATTGGTTATCTGCTGGTGTACCGCGACAATCAGCTTCCGGAAGCCCTGTTCTTCTTCTTGGCCATGGGGTTTCACTTTCTGGTCAACGACCACGGGCTGGTGCAGCACCATCGTCAGCGCTATCTGATGAAAGGCCGTTGGGTATTGGCGGCGGCGGTGTTCGTGGGTTGGCTGATTGGCCATGCCATTCAGCTCACGGATGCCTTGATCAGCCTGCTGTACGCCTTCGTGGCGGGTGGGCTGGTGTTGAACGTGCTGAAAGAAGAGCTGCCGGAAGACCGCCACAGCCGCTTTTTACCTTTCGCGGGTGGCGCTGCGGTATGTGCGGGGCTTTTGATGTTTGCCTGAGCTTGGCTAACCTCTGGCAGAGTAGCGATAAGCGGCAGCGTCAGTGCGTGCCTTGGCGGCGTACATGTGCTGGTCGGCCTCGTGGATCATGCGCTCCAGCAGCGCATCGTGACCCTGTTCGTCACTGCGTTGATAGTGGTGCAGCCCGCTGACGCCGAGGCTGATACCGACACAGACACTGACCCCGCAGGGCAGCTTGATGGGCGAGCGGATGGACTGCTCGATGCGTTGGCACACGCTGTCCAGGGTGTTGGGCTGCTGGCCACCCTCCAGCAGGACGATGAATTCATCGCCACCGAACCGAGCGCAGTGGTCGCCCAGTCGCGCTGCATGGACGAGCCGCTTGGCTACCTGTTGCAGCACGAAATCCCCGGCATCGTGGCCGTATTGGTCATTGATGGGCTTGAAACGGTCGAGATCGCACATGATCAGTGCCACCGGCTCATGGGTGCGATAGCTCTGGTCAAAGGCAGCCGCTGCGCAGCGTGTCAGCCCGTTGCGGTTCAACAGGCCCGTCAGCATGTCATGGTTGGCAAGCTGTTCCAGTGCCTGAGTTCGCAAGGCCACTTTGGCTTCCAGAATGGCCTCCTGCTTTTTGAGCATGGCCACCGTATCGGCCTGTGCCTGCTCCTTCTGGTGTTTGAGCTTGTTGAAGCGGGCGGCCAGGGCAAACGATAGCAGCAGCATTTCCAGTGCCGAGCCGATTTGAATGCCGTGCAAAGTAATGAAGTTGGCGGGCAGAACCCCCATGTTGCGTAGCGCAAATACCGCCGCACCCAGCAGGAAGATACTCCACGCCAATACGAAGAGGCGGGCACTGGGGACGCGCCGCCAACTGCCGTAGATGCCGCATACCAGCAGCAAAAGCGATGCGCTCAGCCCCGTGACATCCGTCAACTGCAGTGCCCACGGAATGGGTAACACCAGTGACGCTGCCAGTGCCGCCCAGCAGTAAAGCCGAAACAGTGAAATGACGCGATGCCAGCGAGGGGTATAGTGCGCCGTGTTCAAAAAGCTCTGGGCAAACAGCGTCGCCATGGCGGAGGCAAAGGTAAAACCAATGGCCACCAGCCGCGGTGTCTGTTCGGCCAGAAAGCTCCAGAACATCAGTGTCCCAAGGCCGTTGAAGGTCAGAATGGCCAGGGTGAAGCCGAATGCAAACAGGGCGTAGTGCAAAAAGACCCGTTCTTTCAGGCCAAAGAACAGCAAAAAGTTGTAAAGCCCCAAGGCGAGCAGCATGCCAAAGTAGGTGGCCAGCCAGAAGTTGTAACGATCGTTCTGCGCATGGAACGCATCAGGGGTCATCAGGCTGTAGCTCAAGAACTTGCTGCCGGAGGTATTGGCTTGCAGGTACAGCGTGACGCTTTCTCCTCCTTCCAGATGAATGGGAAAGACGATCTGGCGATGGGCCAGGGCACGCTCATCCACGGGCAGAGTACTGCCCCCGAGCTGTACTTCGCTGAACTGGTCGCGCAGCGTATAGAGCGCAATCCTGTCGATGAACGGATACTCGAACTTGAGCATCCATTGGGCGGGTCGTGGCGAGGCGTTGTGCAGACGAGTGGTCAGCCAGGTCTCTTCGGCGGTATAGCCAAAATGCAGGTCGGAGGTCTGTGACACGGGCGTGAAAGATGGGGCGAGTGCCAGCAATTCGCGCAGCGTCAACGAGTCAGGCGTGTGCCAGAAGCGGGTGGTGCCATTCAGGGAGTAAGACGTCTGATCCGGTGAAACAGACAGCGTCGGCACAGCCCCCGCAAGAGAGCTGATACCCGACAGGTACAGCAGCAGGATGACCAGCAGGCGCTTTCCCCAACCGTGATGACCCATAAGCATCGCTTTTTTGATTTTTTTCTCCTCTCGGCAGGCCGCTGCAGGGTTCCCTTGGCCTGGGAGAGCGCTATACGTTGTCACTGGGTTTTCCCGATGACAGTAGTAGCAAATTAATCACGCCGCGACCAGTGCTCTGCCTTGGCATTAGCGGCGGGTGCTCCAACGATACAAACGTGAGTGTAGCCAGCTTTGAAGATGCAGGCATGAAGGTAAAGCAAGATTGGTGCTAAATCGTGAAGCGGTTCAGACTTTCGGTCAGCCGATGCAGCAGGTCGCCACTGTGCCGCCAGAAGTGCCAGTACAGCGGTACCGTCAGTGAGCTGCCTGGCGCAATGCTGACCAACTGTCCGCTCTTCAACAGCGTGGCGGCCTGTAACTGAGGGACCATGCCATACCCCATGCCTGCTGCGGCAAGCCGCACGAAGCCTTCGGAAGAGGGGCACAAGTGATAGGGAAAATGCCCGTGGTAGCCACACTGCGCCAGAAAGCGATGCTGCAGCTGGTCATGTGGGCCAAACACGATGGCGGGTGCGTGTTGAAAGGCCGTGGCCGTTGGGCCATCCGGGAAGAAATGCGCCACGTAGCCGGGCGAGGCCAGCGGTAGGTACACCATTTCGCCGACCTTGATGCAGCGCGCGCCTGCCATGGGCGTGGGCGTTGCACACAGGCAGGCTGCTACATCGCCATCCTTCAGGCGCTTCAAGCCGATTTCCTGATCTTCGATCACCAGATCCAGCAGGATGCCCTCGGCAAGACAGGTTGGGGCAACGGCATCGGCCCACCAGGTACCGACGCTGTCGGCATTGACGGCGACTCTCAATCGGGAGGTTTGTTGGTCCAGAGTGGGGAGGGTTTGCCGAAGGTCGCGTTCGAGCAGCCGTACCTGCTGGTAGTGAGTCAGCAGCCGCTGCCCAGCGGGAGTAGGGGTCAACTCGGGGTGACGTATCAGTACTGGCTGGCCCAGGCGCGTCTCCAGCGCTTTGATCCGCTGTGAAACGGCAGATTGGGACAGGCCGAGCAGCTCACCCGCTCGTTCGAACCCGCCGCCTTCCATGACCGCTGCCAGTGCTTGAAGAGATTTGTAGTCCACCATGGCCGTTCTATTCGGGGAGAAAGTGATGATCTTCCCTCAATACGCCACTGCGATGCCAGAACTCAATGGCGCTTGCGCGCCGCGCGGTCGCAGCCCTCCAGCGGGCAGTTGCTGCAGACGTCGAACTCCTCCAGCAAGTATCGCAGGCAACAAAGTTTGCGCACACGTTTGACGTCGTCGCTGCCGCTGGGCTGGTAGGTGCGTACTGGCTCGAAGAGTGGATTGCGTTGGCCGTTGAGCGTGCGCGACTCCAGCAGTGCCCGGGTCGCGGCCAAGGCGGAAGGCTTGACCAAGGGGTGAGTAGCGAGGGCATTGACGTAGTAATCCACATAGCCACCGGCGTTGCTCCAGAAGACGCGGGGAGCCGCTCCTGACAAGGCTGACAAGCGCTCGATGAGCGGCGCCCAGTGTTGCTCTATCAGCGTCGCGAAGCGTTGGCGGGTGTCCAAGGTGGTAAACCGTTCGCCTTCATGCGGAAGCCAGAGTCCTTGTGTCCCCCCCTGATCATTTTGCATCACATGGAGGTCGTCCAGCCCTACGGGTAAATCGCGGTCAAGCAGTAGATGTGCCGTCAGTGTGGGGACGGTGACCGTACTGAAATGCCACTTCGACCAGAGCGATGCAATGGCGCGCAGGTCGCCACCTGGGTAACGGCTGGCGAAGTGCGCCATGTCCTCTTCCAGCAGCGCGGCATTACGCCATCGCGCAGCCTTGATGGCCCCTTGGGGGGGCACACCGCCGATCATTGGCACGGTAAAGTGCTCAAGTGGGCCCTGGTAGCAGTCGGCCAGGGTAGGCGGCGTGACGGTGTCGGGCTGGCGCAAGGCAAGTGGCATGACCAAACTCCAAGGCGTAAACGGGGCGCGAGGAAAGAGAGTCAGCATAAGCGATAATGCTTATCAGTTGAAGTACTGATTGAGAACGACTCTTTTTCCTGTGGGGGGGGAGTGGCGCCTACTGGGCGACGGCAATCCGGTGTTCTCCATTGGGGTGTGGCATCACCTGCATGGGTAGCCCGTAGATGGCTTCGAGGGTGGCGCCGTGCATTAGGACGTCGGGGGCGCCGTGTGCCAGCAGCTGTCCACTATGCAGGGCCATGAGCTCATCGCAGTAGCGCGAAGCCATGTTGATGTCATGGAGCACGATGATGACGCACAGGTTCAGTTCGTCGCATAGCGTGCGTACCAGTGCCAGCACTTCCATCTGGTGGGCAATGTCCAGGGCGGCCAATGGTTCGTCCAGCAGTAGAAATCGGCTGCCTTGGGCAATCAGCATGGCTAGCCATACCCGCTGGCGCTCGCCCCCGGAAAGGGTATCTACCAGGCGGTCGGCAAAGGCCTCCGTATGCGTCAGGGTAATGGCGCGCTCGATGGCCGCTTTATCCCGCTGGTCGTGACGCCCCAGCAGCCCGTGCCAAGGGTAGCGGCCAAAGGCGACCAGTTCACGGCCAGTGAGATTCTCAGCGCTGGGCAAATGCTGCGGCAGGTAGGCCACCTGACGCGCAAACTCGCGCGTGCCCCAGGCACGCAACGGGCGATGGTCGAACAGGATATCGCCTTCGGTGACGGGCTGCTGCTGTGCCAACAGTTTGATCAGCGTCGACTTGCCCGAGCCATTATGGCCAATCAGACCGTATACCTTGCCCTCATGAAAGGTGTGCTCAATGGGTGCAAGGATCTGCTTGCCATTGATTTCAAAGGTGGCACCTTTGACCTCGAACATGAATGACTCCTGAAGATGGGTAGGACCTTAGCGTTCCATTCTAGTGCTAATGGTTCTCATTTTTAAAATAAAGATGCACTGATTCTACAACGGCAGGCACACGGCCAGGGCTATCTCGCCAGCCCTGGGGCGTTTGCCGGGCGGCTCCTGTGCATGATAATACAATTGTAGTGCTAATCGTTATCATTTAGAATCATCGCCGATGATTAAATCGGCAATGTTCCGTCCACTCGTTTTCCTCCAAGGTAAGGGTAAGACCATGATGGTGTTGGCTATCACGTCCAGTCTGGTGAGCGGTATGGCCATCACGAACGAGGGCTTGCCATGCTAGGTACCGCACGAGTTGCTCAACGTCTGGGAGGAGTATCACCCGCGAAAGCCTGCCTGCTGCTTAGCCTGCCGATGGTGGTGCTGTTTTGGGCCGGACTGGAAAGCCAAGGCGGAGTCACCTTGGGCCTGCGTGCCCTGGTGGCGCCTTCTTTCGAGAGTGTCGACGAGCTGCTGCTTTACTACGCTTGGTGGCCGCGCCTGTCGGTCGCGCTGCTGGCGGGGGCTGGCTTGGGATTGGCGGGTGTGCTGATGCAGCAAGTGCTGCGTAACCCGTTAGCTTCGCCGACGACGCTGGGGGTGGCATCGGGCGCTAACCTGGCGCTGATGACCGCCACTTTGCTGGCGCCGGGGTTGTTGGTGGCTGGGCGTGAGTGGGTCGCCTTGCTGGGCGGCGCGCTGGCCGTGGGGCTGGTTTTTCTGCTTTCCTGGCGTCGGGGGCTGGCGCCTATCGTGGTGGTGTTGGCGGGCCTGGTCGTCAATTTGTACCTGGGCGCGCTCTCGACAGCGCTACTGCTGTTCAACCATGAGGCGCTGTCGGGGCTGCTGATCTGGGGGGCGGGGTCGCTGGCGCAAAATGGCTGGGACGGCGTGGCCGTGCTCTGGCCTCGGTTGGCGATTAGCTGCATTGCTGCCTGGTTCTTGCTGCGCCCGCTAGCAGTGCTGGAGCTGGACGACGCCAGCGCCAAGAGCCTGGGTGTCTCGTTGGCCTATCTGCGCTTTGCGGGGATGGGGCTGGCCGTCTTCATTACCGGCAGCATCGTCAGCGTGGTGGGCATCATTGGTTTCATTGGCCTGGCGGCGCCCAATATCGTGCGCATGGCCGGGGCGCGCCGATTGGGGTCGCGGGTGTTGTGGTCGACGCTGCTGGGGGGCGTGCTGCTGGCGACCACGGACCTGCTGCTGCAGCAGTTCGGTGGTATGGGGGCAGCCTTCATTCCCACCGGGGCGGTTACCGGTGCCCTGGGGGCACCGCTACTGATGTGGCTGATTCCGCGCCTGAAACTTCAGGGCGATCAGCCGCCCAGAGGGGCGAGCGTCGTTGCCCGCCGCCATGCTGCGCCGTCACGCTTGGTCACCGGATTGATCTTTGCACTCTTGGCGGCCACGCTGCTGGGGCTGCTCGTAGGCCAGGGTGTCGATGGCTGGTACCTGCTCTCGCCAGAGAGCTGGAATGTGATGCAGTGGCGCTTGCCACGGGTGATGGCGGCCGCTGCCAGCGGGTTGATGCTGGCCATTGCCGGGACGATACTCCAGCGCCTTTCCGCCAATCCCATGGCCAGCCCGGAAGTGCTGGGTATCAGCGGTGGCTGTGCCATCGCGCTGATTCTGGGCATTTTTCTGTTACCCACGCCCACCAACATGATGCTGATGGGGGTCGGCACGCTGGGGGCTTTCGCCACGTTGCTGGTGCTCGTGGGCATCAACCGCAAGAGCGGTTATCTCCCCGAGCGTTTGCTGCTCACTGGGGTGGCCGTCAGTGCCCTTTTCGATGCGGTACGCAGCGTGATGCTGGCGGGGGGCGATCCGCGTGGCCAGCAGGTCATTGCCTGGCTGGCGGGCTCCACCTACTACGTAGATGTCACCCATGCGGTGACGGTCGGGGGAGTGGCTGCGATGCTGGCGTTGATTACGCTGCCCTTCACCCGCTGGCTGGATATCTTGCCCTTGGGCGCGCCGACTGCCAGAGCACTGGGAGTGACCCTCAACCGTGCCCGTTTGGCGCTGCTGCTGTTGGTGGCGCTGTTAACCGCCTGCGCCACCCTGGTGGTCGGGCCGCTGTCGTTCATTGGCCTGCTGGCGCCGCACATGGCACGCCTGGTCGGTTTCTCTCGGGCGGGGCAGCACCTGCTGGGGGCTGCGTTGATCGGCATGCTGCTGATGGTGCTGGCGGATTGGATCGGCCGACAGATCATTTTTCCCTATGAGATACCGGCGGGCTTGGTGGCGTCCTTGATCGGCGGCGCCTATTTCATGTGGGGGCTGCGGCGGTTGTGATTGCCCTCTCTATTGGTGGTGATATGAAAAAAGCCCAGGAGTCATGGTGATGGAGCTGTTGAAGATCGTATGGCGTGATTACCGCTGGCCCTTCGTCGCCGTGTTGCTACTGAGTCTGGCCAGTGCGGGCCTGGGCATTGGCGTCATCGCGTTTATCAATCAGCGGCTGCTGGGTTCCTTCGTTGATCCCTGGCGTATCCTGCCCGAGTTTCTGGGGTTGATCGCGCTACTGCTGCTCATAACCCTGGCATCGCAATTGGCGCTGACCACGCTGGGCCACCAGTTCGTTTATCGGCTGCGGGGGCAGTTGATCAAGCGCATTCTGGATACCCATCTCGAGCGTGCCGAGCAGATCGGCAGTGCGCGCCTGCTGGCGAGCCTCTCCACCGATGTGAACTCGGTCACCGTTGCCTTCATACGTTTGCCGGAACTGGTGCAAGGCGGGGTGCTGACGGTGGGTGCCACGCTTTACCTGTGGTGGCTTTCGCCTGCCATGCTGGGGATCTCCGCATTGTGGGTGATCGTGACGGTGGTCATCGGTATGCGTCTGGTGGCGCGAGTCTATGGGCACATGGCCAAGCTGCGCGAGATACAGGATCGTCTCTACGCGGATTACCAGGCCGTGATCGAGGGGCGCAAAGAGCTGGCGCTCAACCGCGACCGCGCCGAATGGCTGTACCGCGATGTCTATACGCCCAACGCCAAGGATTGTCGCCGTCATTACATTCTGGGCGATACCTATCATCTCAGCGCCGTGAACTGGTTCAACATCATGATGCTAGGGGCGATTGGCATCACCTTCTTTTTGGCCAATGGCCTTGGCTGGGCATCGGTGCAGGTGGCCACCACCTTTTCGCTGACTCTGCTGTTTCTGCGCGCGCCGCTGATACAGGCGATAGGCGCTTTCCCGACGCTGATCAACGCCCGAGTCGCGTTTGAAAAGATTCGTAGTCTGGAGCTGGCCGAGCACAGTGAAACCTTCGGCCACGCGGCCCAGCGCCACGATTGGCAGGAACTGACCCTGGAGCAGGTCTGCTATCGCTATCCGGATGAGGAGTCGCGCGCGGGCTTTGCCATTGGCCCTATCGATCTGACCTTGAAGCGTGGCGAAGTGGTGTTCCTGATTGGCGGAAACGGCAGCGGAAAATCGACCCTGGCGAGGCTACTGACCGGGCTTTACCACCCTCAGCGTGGCTGTGTCCGCGTCGATGGCAAGCCGCTACGCGACCAAGACTGGACACGCTATCGACAGCACTTTTCGGCCATTTACACGGACCTGCACTTGTTTGACCGGTTGATGGGGCCAGGGGGCGAGGCACCCGACCCGGCCCTGGTGGAACAGTGGCTGGCCGCCCTGGCCATGCAGAACAAGCTCGATTTCGACGGCGACCGCGTCACCAACGTCAACCTCTCCCAGGGCCAGCGCAAGCGCCTCGCCATGCTGCTGGCGGTAGCCGAACAGCGCGATGTGTTGCTGCTGGACGAGTGGGCTGCCGACCAGGACCCTCAGTTTCGGCGCGTCTTCTACCGCGAGCTACTGCCGCAGCTCAGGGCGCTGGGCAAAACGCTGGTCGTGATCAGCCACGATGACCACTATTTCGACCAGGCCGACCGACTGCTGGAAATGCGCGGCGGGCAGCTCGTCGAGCTCTCCGGTGAGCAGCGCGCAGCCGCCAGCCGCGACGCGGTGGCCCGAGTGAGCGGATGAAAGCACCATGACGATCCCTCCCGCCGTCGGGCACTCGGCTTATCATACGGGTTGTCGAGAGTCACTGGGCCAGCTCTATCATCACCACCAGCCTTGGTTGCAGCAGTTGCTCAGGCAACGGCTGGGATGCGGCGAATCGGCGGCCGATTTGGCGCAGGATGCGTTTGTGCGGTTGCTGAAGACGCCGCGCCATTTCGATAGTTTCGATGGCACCCGAGCCTATCTCAGCCGGATGGCCAAGGGGATGTGCGTGGATCATTGGCGCCGTCAGGACATCGAGCGAGCCTGGCGAGAGACATTGGCCGTCCGCGCGGAAGTGAACATGCCCTCCGTCGAACACCATCAGATCGTCATCGAAACCCTGTGTGAAATCGACCGCATGCTGGCGCAACTGCCGGAGAAAGTCGTCAGTGCCTTTCTGGCCTCGCAGCTACACGGTAAACCCTATCGGCAGATTGCCGAGGAGCTGGGGGTTTCCGAACGGATGGTCAAAAAATATATGGCGCAGGCCATGCTGCAATGCGCGTTGATCGAAGCAGGCTTCGAGGCGAGCCTCTAGATGGAGACGGCTACCTGCGACGATGAAGCAGCCAAACGTCGTGCGTTGGCGGAGGCTGCCGAGTGGTTTGCCGAGAGGCAAGCAGCGGAGCCGTCGGCCATGGCACATCGTCGTTGGCAGGAGTGGCATGAGGCCAACGACACCCACCGCTGGGCTTGGCAGCAAGTGGAAGGCGTCAGCCAGCGTTTCACCGCCCACCTTGATGATGCAGAGCGGCAGGCCGCCGACCGAGTCATCAGCTCGGCGCGACATCGGCGCCGAGGTAGGTGGCATCTGCTGAACGGGCTGTCCAGCCTGGTGGTCGTGGTCGTGCTGGCAGGGCTCTCCTGGCAGTGGACGCCGTTGCCTCAATGGGTAGCCTATTGGCGTGCCGATTACCGCTCTGCCACCGGCGACATTTACCGTATCGAACTGGAGGACGGCACTCAGGTATGGCTCAGTAGCGCGTCGGCGCTGAATGTCGACTACGCCGCTGGGTATCGTCGGCTACAGCTGGTGGCAGGCGAGGTGCTGATCGACACAGGGGATGCCCCCGAGCGCCCCTTGTACATGGATACCCGTCATGCGCGACTGACTCCCCTGGGAACCCGTTTCAGCGTTCGCCAGCGCCAAGACGACGAGCTTTTGGCGGTGTTCGAGGGCGCGGTGGCTATTCAGACCCTTGGCGATGGCGGGCAGGCTGGCCAACGTGAGGTGGTCGATGCCGGGCATCAGGCCAGCTATTCCGCTCATGAGGTTAGCGGGCTCACGCCTGCCGTGGTGAGTCAGGCAGCTTGGGCCCAGGGTGTCTTGCTGGCGGAAGACATGTCATTGAAAGCCTTCGCCATGGAGCTGAGTCGGCATCATCATGGCCGCCTGGAGGTCGATCCAGCGGTGGCAGAGCTGACCCTGTTCGGTGCCTTCCCCATTGACGACCTGGAGCGCACCCTGAGCATGGTCGAAACGACCCTACCCGTGAAGGCACTCCGAGTCATGCCCTTTTGGATCAAGATCGAGGCGGTGTCGGCTGACAAATAACAGCACGCCCAATATAAAAAACACGTTCTGGGTTCCCCTTTTTGGCGTTGGTTCGATTCCTCTCCATAAGTCGTCAAACATCATCTGCAAGGGGAATCGATATGCCGCATCAGCGCTCTGCATTGCCTTCATCGTCGACTGTCACCCGTCTGTTGCCAAGGCGTCACCGCGCCCTCGCGCTGGCAGTGCACCTCACAGCCGTGGGCTGGTTGGTGACACCACTGCTGGCGATGCCGGCCATGGCGCAAACCAGCCAGCAGCAAGCTCGCGACTATGAGATCCCCGCTGGCTCGCTCAGCACAGTGATCAATCGGTTTGCCACGGAAGCGGGGGTATTCATCAGCGGTGCCAGCCAACTGGGCGAAGGGCGCCAGAGCCCTGGGCTGTCTGGGCAGTACAGCGTCGAGGCGGGGCTTGAGCGGCTGCTGTACGGAACCCACCTTGGAGCCGCGCGGCAGAGCGATGGCAGTTATCGGCTGGTAGAGCAGGCCGGTAATGAAGCGTTGCCGGTGCTTCATGTAGAAGCCGAGTGGTTGAGCCCCTCTGCCGTGGGGCCTGACCATGGCTATCGAGCACAGCGCAGTTTGACGGCCACCAAGACCGATACCGCGCTCGAGGACACGCCGCGTACGGTGTCCGTGGTGACTCGTCAACGCATCGAGGATCAGAACCCTCGCACACTCAGCAACATCTTGAGTTACGTGCCCGGTATTTCGTCGAGTGACTTCCCGGTGGGGGATGGCTTGGCAGGCGATATCTTCTTTATTCGCGGTATGAACCAGCGCGATTATGGCTACGGTACTTACCGCGATGGCCTGCGTGTGCAACCCAACGCCTACTCCACGTCGGCAGAGCCCTATGGCCTGGAGCGGGTTGAAGTCTTCAAAGGGCCCACCACGGCGCTTTACGGTGAAAACGTGCCTGGCGGATTGGTCAACTTGGTCAGCAAACGACCTACCGCTGATCATCAAGGCGAGGTGAACCTGAGTTATGGTAGCCATGACCGCCGCCAGGTCTCGGCCGACGTGTCTGGCCCGCTGAATGCTGACGGGTCGGTACAGGGCCGAGTCGTCTTTTTGCATCGCGACTCGGATACCCAGATCGATAGCGTACAGGACGATCGCACCTACATCGCCCCCTCGTTGACCTTCGAGCTGAGTGATCAAGACCGGCTGACCGTGTTGGGTATGTACCAACAAGATGACACCGAGCTGCAGCTAGGATTGCCAGCGGCGGGGACCCTGCTCGATCACCCTTCAGGAACGCTGAGCTCCCGCACGAACCTGGGCCATCCTGAGTGGGACACCTTCGAGCGGGAAGTCTGGTCGTTAGGCTATGAGTACGAACACGCTTTCAACGAGGATTGGCGTTTTCAACAAAATGCCCGTTACTTGCGTTCTCACGTGAATCGTCGGGAAGTGTGGTGGAGTTACCCAGGCGATGGCTATGACGATGTCATTGGTGCTTACGGCAGAGACCGCGACAACGATAGCAGGACCTTGGCGATTGATAACCGCGTGGTAGGCAAATTTGGTAACGATACCGTTGAGCACACCTGGCTCGCCGGGTTTGGCTATGATCGAACCTCTTTTTCTCAGACCCAGGATGTGGGGTTCAGTACGCCTCAACTGATCAATATCTTTAACCCCCAGTGGAGTTCATCACCGCAAACGCTGCAGCGCTCTGAAGACGGTGAGGACGTCCAGGCGTTGACCGGTATCTACTCCCAGTTGCATAGCCAAGTGGGGGGCTTGATTGCCCAGGTGGGTGGGCGCTTTGACTCGGCCAGGACGGAGTACAACAACCATCTGGCACCCGGAAGTGGCTTTTCTGTCACCGATGAGGAGTTTAGCTGGCAAGCAGGCTTGATGTATCAGTTCGACTCCGGTTTATCACCCTATGTGAATTATGCGACTACGTTTGTGCCCGCGCGCCAGGTCTCTGTCGCCACCAACGAGCCGCTAGATCCCATTACAGGCCGCCAGTACGAGTTGGGCCTGCGCTACGACCTGCCTGACTCGGATACCGCCATTACGCTCTCGACCTACGATATCGTGATGAAGAATGACATCAACTACGACAGCGCCATCGGTGGCTACCGCAACGTGGGGCGTACCGATTCCAATGGTATCGAACTGGAGTTGGTCAGTGATGTCAGCGATGCGCTTAGCGTTGCCGCTGCATACACCTACACCGATGCGCGTATTGTCGAGGACGTGGCGTTTCCCCGTTATGAGGATAATCAGGTGGCTGGCGTACCTCGCCACAAGGCCTCTCTGTGGGCCCACTATGAGGTTCTCCAAGGGCCCATGCAAGGCGCTGAAATAGGGCTGGGCGTGCGCTACCTGGGAAGCTCCAACGCCTATCCTGACGCGAGCCTGGCATACGGCGATACGCTCGCCACGCGCGCCGTGACGCTCGCTGACCTTTCCCTCGGCTATGCCTTGGATGCGAACTGGCGGGTAGGGCTCAATGTGGAGAATCTCTTCGATAAACAGTATGTGGGCGAGTGCAACAATGCCGCCCGTTGCTACTGGGGCACTGACCGTACGGTCCTGGGCACGCTGTCATTCCGGTATTGATCCATGCTGCAGATCATGCGCAGGGCCATGTGCGGGCTGTTGCCCGCCATGTTGTTGGCGGCTCCGGCGTGGGGTCAACACGACACGCCCGGTAACGTCATAACGCTGGACTATGCGATAGCCGAAACCTTGCAAGCGCTGGGGGAACCGCCTGAAGCCTTGGGCGGTCTCTCGGGTTATCGCGTATGGTGGCGCGACCCTCAAGCGCTGCCCGCCGTGGTGGAGCTGGGTAGCCGCCACCTGCCCAACCTCGAGTTGATACAAGACATTGCGCCTTCGCACATTCTGATCTCGCCACCCGCCCACGCCAATCTGGTGCCCCAACTGAGCCGCCTGGCCGCACTGAAAGAGTGGACAATCTATCAGCAGGGCACACCGTTAAGTGAGCGGTTGGATGGATTGACGGAGCAACTGGGAGAATTAGCAGGCGTACGCAGCCATGCAGATGAGTATTTGCAGGGTGTCAGGGCACAGCTGGAGATCTTGGCTACTCACTTTCAGAACCATGACCAGGCGACTCAACCGTTGGTGCTGGTCAGTTTGATGGATGAGCGTCATGCCAGAGTGTTTGGCCAAGGAAGCCTGGAAAACCTGGTGCTGGAGCAGTTGGGCCTGCGCAATGGGTGGGATGGGGAGGTCAATCGCTGGGGGTTTGCGACCGTCACCGCCGGGCAGCTGTTCGAACTCGAAGGCCGAGTGATGCTGTTGGAAAGCCCTTATTCTGCGGCGGGGACACAGCAAACGCTGCTTGAACGGGGAATTTGGCAATATTGGCCGGCCGTGACCCGTCAGGAAGCCACGACGTTGTCCGTAGCCTATTGGCACTGGGGTGGCTGGCCCTCGGCATTACGCTTTGCCACCTCGCTGGTGGAAGCGCTGGGTCCGCACGAGATGCCGTGACCTGCAGGCTCATGTTTCTCGTGTTTGCCAATCGACACTTTATGACTATAAGAAAAGCTAATGGCCTATTCACAGTATGATTTTTATTTATTGACGTTGCCGCCTATCGTAGCGCTTCACTTCTTGCAGCGGCGATAGGGATAGGTCATGTGGCAAAGCTATATAACGGGGCTCGTGGTATGCGGCGGGATCATCATGGCCATTGGTGCACAGAACGCCTATGTGCTGGGGTTGGCCATTCGTCGGGAGTACCACTGGTGGTCGGCGGGTGTGTGCATGAGTGCGGACATAGTGCTGTTGACCGCTGGCATGTTTGGCGTCAGTGCGTTCCTGCTGACCATGCCCAATGCCATGGAGGCCCTGCGCTGGGTAGGGGTGCTGTTTCTGGGCTGGCTGGCCGCCCAGGCCTTGTGGCGTGCAGGTAGTGGCCGAGAGGGGCTGACCGCCAACCACGCACGCACACGCAGTTTACGCGGCGTGCTGTTGGCGACCCTGGCTGTCACGGTGCTCAATCCACAAGTGTATCTGGATACGCTGCTGTTGATTCCTGCCGTCGGGGCCCAGCAGGAGAGCGCCGGGGTGTTCGTGGCGGGCGCCGCGACGGCCTCGGTTCTCTGGTTCAGCTTGCTGGCCTGGGGTGGCTCGGCGCTTTCCCCCTGGCTCTCTCGCCCCGGCGCCTGGCGTGTCATCGATGGCGCCATTGGCGTGATGATGCTGGTGATTGCCGTGCACCTGGCCTTGGGGTCGACACTGCTATCGTGATGCCGCCGCGTCGAAGTAGCGCCCCATGACCTCCAGCACACGCTCGACAGCGGCGTCATCGATATCGCGATGGATCACCAGTCGCGTGGCGTAAAGCAGCTGGATCAGAATGTCGTGCTCTTTCAGCCAGGCAGCCAGCGGGGCCACGTGGGCTTGATCGACGCGCAAGAACACCATGTTGGTGGCGTGAGAGGTGACCTCGAGCCCGGGCAGCGCTGCCAACCCTTCTGCCAAACGCGCCGCGCGGCGATGATCATGGGCCAGGTCGGCCACGTGATGGTCGAGGGCATGCTGGCAGGCCGCGGCGATGATGCCCGCCTGGCGCATGCCGCCCCCTACCATCTTGCGCCAGCGCCGTGCACGCTCGATCAATGCGTGCGACCCTACCAGCGCCGAACCCATGGGCGTGCCCAGCCCTTTCGAAAAGCAGAGTGATACGCTGTCGAACGGCTGGCACAGCTGCTTCAGCGAGGTATCCGTGGCGACGGCGGCATTGAAGAGCCGAGCACCGTCCAGGTGCGTTGCCAGCCCGTGAGCGCGCGCCAGCTCGGTGGCCTGCTGAACGTACTCGGCGGGCAGCACTTTTCCACCGATGGTGTTTTCCAGCGCCAGGAGCCGCGTACGGGCAAAGTGAACGTCGTCGGCTTTGACGGCGGCAGCGATTTTGTCGAGTGGCAGGCTGCCGTCTGCGGCGTGTTCTATCGGCTGTGGCTGGATGCTGCCCAACACGGCGGCGCCGCCGCCTTCGTAGCGGTAAGTATGAGCATTCTGGCCCACGATGTACTCATCGCCGCGTTCGCAGTGCGCCATGAGCGCCACCAGATTGCTTTGGGTGCCACTGGGGAACAGCAGGGCAGCCTCCTTGCCCGTGCGCTCGGCAAGGGTCGCTTGAAAGGCATTGACCGTCGGGTCGTCGCCCCAGACATCGTCGCCCAGAGGCGCTGCCAGCATGGCTGCCCGCATCGCGGAGGTGGGGCGAGTGACCGTATCGCTACGTAAATCGATCATCGTGACTCCTTGTTCACAGCGTGGCCGTCGGGCAGATCACCGATAAACCACTATGGTTAATGGGTGACAGGATCACCCAGCATAGGCGAAAAAATGGATCTTAAAAGTGGCTACCCCTTCTGGACGGTCAGTAATGGCTTGTTGACCCGTTATCCTCAGCTTACCCATGATCTTCAGGTAAACATAGCCATCATCGGCGGCGGTATCACCGGGGCGTTGATCGCCGACGAGCTGACACGCCATGGCCATGACGTGGCCGTCCTCGAGCGTCGTGACGTGGGGTGGGGCAGCACGGCGGCCAGTACGGCGCTGTTGCAGTACGAAATCGATACACACTTGTATCACCTGGCGCAGCAATACGGTGAAGCGAGTGCCGTCATGGCCTATCAGGGGTGTGCCGAGGCGGTTCATGCATTGGCCGCCCGTGCGGCAGAGCTGGGCGATATCGCCTTTCGTCGCCAACAGAGCCTTTATTTTGCCAGTGAAGCGGGCCATCTCTCTTCTCTTCGGGACGAGTTTGCCATTCGCAAGCGGTGGGGGTTCGATGTGCAGTGGTGTTCGCCCGAGCAGTTGCAGGAGGCGTATGGCTTTAGCGCACCCGGCGGTATCCTCTCGCATCTGGCGGCTACCGTGGACCCTTACCGCATGGCTTACCAACTGCTCGATGAGGTCGTTGCCAGAGGTGGGCACGTATACGATCGAACGGCGGTGGAGTCGTTGGAGGCAGACGGGGCGACCATGGGGGTTCGTTTGCGCAACGGCGCCCTGGTACGCTGCCAGCAGGTGATCATTGCGGCCGGTTATGAAAGCCAGACATGGCTGCCAGAGCCGGTCGCCAGCAACCGCAGCAGTTACGCGTTCGTCACCGACCCTTTGCCAGGCGGCATGCTCGGCAAGCTTCGCGATACCATGGTCTGGGAATCGGCGCGCCCCTACCTCTATTTGCGCTCCACCCATGATGGGCGTTTGCTGGTGGGCGGTGAAGATGACGAAGAGGATATTCCTGAGCGCAGGGACGCGCGGGTGCTTGAAAAAGCGGCATCGCTGGCTGAAAGGGTATCTTCGCTATGGCCTTCTCTGCGCATGACGCCTGCCTTCAGTTGGGGGGGGACCTTTGCTGAAACCGAGGATGGGCTGCCTTATTTCGGGACCCATGAGGCGCTGGGGCCGAACGTGCATTTTGCCATGGCCTATGGCGGAAATGGTATTACGTACAGCATGATGGGTGCGCATCTCTTGAGAGCCCATCTCGAAGGCAGGCGGCATCCGCTGAGCGACTTGTTCTCCTTCGAACGGCGTCACCTGGCGCGCTGAACTTATCGCTCAACCACCAGACAAAGCCGGTAACCCAATGAGTCAACGCGATTGAATGAGACACCTATCATGAGCCCAGTACTGTATCTGAGGGCGCTGGAGCGCAACGACCTGCGTTTCGTGCACGAGTTGAATAATAACCAGAGCATCATGTCGTACTGGTTCGAAGAGCCCTACGAGTCCTTCGATGAGCTGGAAGAGCTCTATAACAAGCACATTCACGATAACGCAGAGCGCCGATTCGTTGCCGAAGACAGTAGTGGTAGTGCGATTGGCCTGGTGGAGTTGATCGAAATCGATTACATCCACCGTAGCGCCGAGTTTCAGATCATCATTACGCCAGAGCATCAGGGCAAAGGGTTCGCACGTTCGCTGATACGGCAAGCGCTACACTACTCTTTCACCATATTGAACTTGCACAAGGTCTATCTGATCGTCGCGGTAGAGAACGTCAAGGCCATTCACTTATACGAGGAAAGCGGTTTTATAGAAGAGGGGCATTTGGTGCAGGAGTTTTTCATCAATGGCAAATATCGTGATGTAAAGCGTATGTACATCTTGCAAGAGCGCTATCTGGCCGAACTCGAAGCGCAACAACCGAAGGATTGAGCCAGAACTCGGCCTCCATGATCGTTACCAGGCATAGGCTGCCCAGTAACGATCAAACCAGTAATGATCAAATTTGCCGCGTCTCGTGGCCGAGCTACATTAGAGCTGGGCTTCCAGACGGTCGGCGCGATCACCGGCAGCGGGGTGGCTGGAGAAGACGCTACGGCTGTTGCCATATTTGGCTTCGAGCTTGCGCAGCGCCGAGACGGAGGCTTCTGCACTCAGGTCGTGGCGGCGCATGAGTTCCAGGGCGAAGTCATCGGCTTCGTTTTCCTGGCGCTGTGAGAACTGAGCATTGACGAGTTTCTCACCCAGCGCACCCAGCTCGGAACTGGAGAGTGCCGCTGCGGTGGTGCTGCCGCTGGCAGCGGCTGCCTCACGCGCTGCTGAGGCGGCATAGGCGACTTGAAAAGCGCGCTTGGAGTGGCCGAGTACCACATGGCCAATTTCATGAGCAATCACGTACTGTACTTCTTCGTCGCTCATTTCATCCATCAAACCGCTGTAAAGCCGGATAGCGCCGTTGGGCACTGCAAACGCGTTGATTTCATCACGCAAGTAAACGTCATATTCCAGCGTACTGCCGTCGACGGTTTCCCAACCTTGAGTGAGATTAGCCAAACGCTGAGCATACTCGCTATTGCTGGGAGCCACTTGGTTTTCAGCATCCAATTGCGCAATCGTTTGATCGCCGATTTGCTGCATTTGCTGATCCGACATGGTGGCTGCACCTGCGAAACTGGAGCCTGCCGACATGAGTCCGCCAAGATCTGCTCCAGATTGACAGCCGCCCAATAATAATGCCCCTGCCATTACCCACGCTGCACGAGTTTTAATCCCTGAAAAGGATGTTGTCATCCTGTAGTTCCTTCTTCTATATGACTATTCCAGTTTGCAAAATGCGTACTGCTTTTTTAAAGCGAGGCAATGTTAAATGAATTTTTGACGCGTCTCTACCCAAAGCCATCTTTATTGTGCTCTGTGCGAATTCATGACAGGTCAATGAACCTGACGATCAGAGGTTCAAAATGAATAAATAGGTGTCACGGGCAACGTGCTGGTAATGAGAAAAAGGGAAGTGCGGTAAAAGAAAACGCTCCTGCGTGACGTATCTATATATACGCACTGGCGGAGCGTTTTGGGGAACCGTATGGCAAGGTTTATTGCTGGCGCATGTAGTCGGCCAATGCGTCGAAGGCAGCACGCTGTTGCAGTGCACGTTTTGCCCATACTTCCATGACATCAGGGTTGGATTGGCTAAGGGTGGTCGGCATGGTACTCACTCCTGGAGCAGAGGTTGATGAATCGTTTTTGTTATACACAGCCTGCGTTGTGCGTTGCAGCAAGTTAGCTGTGATATGAATATTATGCGCTTTTGAACAAGCTGGCTAGTCCAAAGGATGTAGGTGTTTTGCCATAGCCTGTAAGCGATTGCTTACATTTGAATCGAAAGCGCACCTATTTTATTGAATGGAAAAGGTTTTCATAAAGAAAAGCAGCCGGCAGAGGATGCCGGCTTGAGGTGTTATCTTTTCGTCTAAGGGAGGGGAGAAATACAGAAACAGCCAATATGGCCGATATGCCCGGCGCTACTGATCAGACGGATGCTGATCGACGTAGGCGCTGATGGCGTCATTGGCGGCCTGCTGCCACTGTGCGTGCTGGCACCAGAAGTTGACTACTTCCGTATCTTCGTTCGTGCGATCCACAGATAGTGTCATTGCGTACTCCTTTTGGGATACCGCTTGATCAGTATAGACGTTTTTTGCTGCGATGCAGCATTGCTTTCCAGACCACCCCGTCCTGCAAAGCCACGTCACAGCAGCTAGGCTGAAGGTGTTGTTTGAACGTAATCGTCGCGAAAGGAGTCGCAAATGAGCGCAAATGTAGCTGAAATCATTGTCGAAACACTGCAAGACGCCGGTGCCAAACGTTGTTATGGCGTGGTAGGGGATACGCTGAATCACTTTACCGATGCCCTCCGGCAGAGCGATATCGAGTGGATAGGCGTTCGCCATGAGGAAGCAGGCGGCTTTGCAGCAGGAGGAGAGGCTTATATCACTCAGGAGCTGGCGCTATGTGCCGGTTCCTGTGGGCCTGGCAGCCTGCACTTTGTCAACGGCCTGTTCGATGCCCACCGTAATGGCTCCCCCGTGGTACTGATTGCCTCGCAAATAGCGCTGGGTGAAGCCGGTAGCCAGTTTCCTCAGGAAGTCGATCAGAGCGCCATTTTTCAGCAGTACAGCGTGTTTTGTGAAACCGTGGTATCGCCGGAGCAGGCGCGCCGCATGGCTGCCTTGGCGGCCCAGGCCGCCCTTACCAAACGTGGGGTGGCGGTGTTGATCGTGCCCGGCGATATCATGACGCAAACGCCCGATAGCACCCTGGGCTACCGTACCCACCGTTTCAGCTACTCCGTGCGCCCCAGTGCCGAGGCGCTGGTGCCTGCCGTCGAGCAGCTCAACAAGGGGGGCAATATCACCATCTTTGCAGGCGCAGGCTGTGAAGATGCCCGCGAGCAGGTCATGGCGCTGGCAGAAAAGCTCCAGGCGCCGATTGCCTGGACTTCCCGTGCCAAGGACTTCATGGAGTACGACAACCCTTACCAGGTAGGCATGACCGGGGTGTATGGCCTGGAAGGGGGCTACCATGCCGTCGCGGAGTGCGACACGCTGTTGCTGCTGGGGTGCAACTTTGCCTTCAGCCAGTTCTACCCGGAGCGCGCCTGTATTCTTCAGGTAGATAGGGACCCCGCTCAGATAGGCAAGCGTTACCCGGTGGATGTGGGCATCGTCGGCAGCACTCGGGACACCTGTGAAGCGCTGTGCCAGGTGGTGCAACCCAATACGCACACCCGGTGGCTGGAAAAATGCCGCAAGCGTTATGCCAAGTCGCTGGAAAAGTCGGCTCATCAAACCAGAGATAACGATACGATCCACCCACAAGAGCTGACCCTGGCCATCGACCGGCACGCGGCCGACAACGCCGTGCTGACCGCAGACACCGGCAGTGTCAACGTGTGGATGCTGCGCCATATCCGTGCCCTGGCGGGCCGCCGCACCCACTCCAGCCTTCAGCATGGCACCATGGCGAACGCTTACCCGCAGGCCTTGGGGATTCAGTTGGCCTACCCCCATCGCCAGGTAATTGCCATGTGTGGCGATGGTGGCCTGACGATGCTCATGGGCGATTTACTCACCCTGGTCCAGCAACGAATCCCGCTCAAGATCGTGGTGTACAACAACAGCTCCCTGAGCTTCGTGGAGCTGGAGCAGAAAGTGGAGGGGCTGTTGGATAGCTACACAGAGCTGCAGAACCCCGACTTTGGAGAAGTAGCCAAGGCCATGGGGCTGTGGGGGCGCCGAGTAGAGCAGCAGTCGGAGCTGGACGTGGCCATCAGCCAGTGGCTGGCTCAACCTGGCCCCGCGCTGCTGGACGTCGTGGTCAACCCCATGGAGCTGGTCATGCCGCCCAAGGTAGAAGCAGGGCAGGTCGCCTCGACCGCGCTGTACTCGGCCAAGGCGGTGTTGAGCGGACGGATGGATGACGTGGTGCATCTGGTCAAAAGCAATTTCCTGAAGCGCTAGCGCGGCAGTGGCATGCTATGTTGTCAGCAGCTCACACAACACTGACAACACAAAGAGCCATGCCATGACCTCACACTCGGATGCAGTGACCGTTCATGACCGCTGGGTAGATACCCCCAGCGGTCGTCTGTTTACCCGCACCTGGCAGCCTCGCCATGCACGCTCGGCGGTGCCGATTCTGCTGTTTCACGACTCGCTGGGCTGTGTGGAGCTATGGCGGAGCTTTCCCGCCGCCCTTTGCCAGGCCACGCAGCACCCAGTCGTTGCCTACGACCGTGCGGGCTTCGGGCGTTCTGGCGCTCGATTGGCGAAACCGCCCCATACCTTCATCGAGGACGAATACCGGCAAGCGGTTGCAGCACTGCTGGAGGCGCTGGCAATCACCCACTTCATCGCCCTGGGGCACAGCGTAGGAGGCTGCATGGCCGTTCACTGTGCAGGCCAACAGCCGGAGCGTTGCCGAGGCTTGATCACGATCGCCGCGCAGGCGTTCAACGAACCGCGCACTCGTCAGGGTATCGAAGCGGCCAAGGAAGCATTTCAACAGCCCGACCAGTTTGCCAGGCTAGCCAAGTACCATGGCGACAACGCGCGCTGGGTGCTCGATGCCTGGATCGACACATGGCTGCACCCCGACTTTGCAGAGTGGACGCTGGTGCCTGCACTCGAGCGCGTGCAGTGCCCGACCCTGGTACTGCACGGCGAGCGAGACGAATATGGCTCCCACCGCCAGCCAGAACGCATTGCGCGCTACACCCACGGCCCAGCCCACTGTGACATCCTGCCAGGCGTCGGCCACGTTCCCCATCGTGAAGCAGAATCCACGGTAGTGGCCTTGATCGAGGAGTTTGTCGCCCGCCTGACGCTTGAAGTAAGCGTTACGAATGCGTGAGTGTTTTGATCACTAACTTTGCTTGCTAACTATTGTTGCTGCCTCTACCAGGGTCTTCTAGGCTGAACCGGTGATAACGCTAATGTTTAACTTTTTTGGGTTCAAGCAAGGAGCACCGCATGAAGACTCAGGGACGATTTCCGCTTTCCGTTGGCAAACTACCCCATTGGACGGCCGCATTTGCGCTGCTGGGCAGCGCGAGCGCCCTTCACGCCGATGTCCGCGCGGTCAATGAAGAAGTTGCCAGTGGCGTAGAAAGTGAAGAGACCCGCTTCACCATCACGCAGGTGTTGAGTGGGCTGGAGCATCCTTGGGCGGTGGCATGGCTGCCGGATGGACGGATGCTGGTGACGGAGCGTCCCGGACGCCTGCACCTGGTCGATGGCGACAGCGTGACCGAGCTGGGTAACTTGCCCAAAACGGACATCGACGAGGATGAGGAGTCTGCCACGGAGGGTGGCAATCAAGGCGGCTTGCTGGACGTGGCCGTGCATCCTGATTATGACGAGAATGGCTGGGTCTATTTTACCTTCTCCAGCCCTGGTGATCCCCGCGCCTTCAGTACCTACGAGCCGGATTACGGCACCGGCCTGGCGGTGGCCCGAGCGCGTATCGATGCGGACAGCGCCGAGCTGGTCGATCTCGAAACCCTCTATACCCAAGTGCCGCGCACCCATCCGGGCGCGCACTATGGTTCGCGCATCGCGTTTCCGGGCAACGGCGAGATCATCTTTCCCATCGGCGACCGCAACGTGCAGAACCTGCCGCAAGACCTGACCAACCCGGGCGGCAAGATGATCCGCCTGCTGGAAGAGGGGGGTGCCCACCCGGATAACCCCTTCATCGGGGTCGAGCCCGGCAACCTGCGTCCTGAAATCTACTCCTATGGCCACCGCAACAATCAGGGGCTCACTCTGCACCCTGAGACGGGCGAGCTATGGGCGGTAGACCATGGGCCGAACGGCGGCGATTTGCTCTACCGTGTCGAAGCGGGCGCCAACTACGGCTGGCCCATGGTGGCCTTCGGCACCGAATATACGACCGATGCCCATATCGGCCTGGGCACCGAAGCGCCCGGTGTGACCGCGCCCACCCACGTGTGGGAAGAGTCGATGGCGCCTTCCGGCATGGTGTTCTATACCGCCGATGGCGTCAGCGAGTGGCAGAACAGCCTGTTCGTAGGGTCGCTCAAGCGTGAGCAGCTGCACCGGCTGGTGCTGGACGACAACAACGAAGTCACCCATGAAGAAGTATTGCTGGCAGATACCCTGGGCCGTATTCGCGATGTGCGTCAGGGGCCGGACGGCTACCTCTACGTGCTGACCGACGAGGAAGATGGCGGCCTGTATCGCATCGAACCCGAATCCTGATACGGATAAGCTAAAACAGTGAAGAAGCACATGAAAGGCACCCTCGGGTGCCTTTCATGGTATAGAGCGAGTGCTTCAACGCGCTTTTTCTATCAGCATGCCGCAGGAGGGCGCCGCCCAGCGGTGATCGGAAGTAAAGACCACATCGCAGACCACCGGGGAGTAGTGCTGACGCACCTCCTGGTCGATGCGCTGGCGCAAGGCATCCTGCGCTTTCAAGGACAGGTTGGGCAGGTGCTCTGGCAGCACCACGTGCACGATCACGTACAGCAATCGACCTGGGCGGACCATCCGAACGCGAACCTCCTCGGTATCCACGTCTGCCAGGCCACGGGCCACCGCCTGGCGCACGGGGGCGGCAACGCTTTCCTCGGGTGTCTTGTTCAGTAGCTCGGCCAGCGCTTGTGAGGCCATGCGTACCGGCACGCCCAGGCAAAGCACCACAACGGCAATGACCAGCACCGAATCCACATACGGGAGCAGGGTTTGCCAACCCAGGTAGTCAAATACCAGAACCAGGCAAAAGGCAGCCAATACGGCGCCTGAAATCACGCTGTTGACCACCCAGTTGAGCTTGTCGGCGGCCACCAACGGGCTGCTGACACGCCTTTGACTGCGGTGCATGACCCAGGCCGTCAAAGAGCACGCCGCGGTGGCAAACAGGGCATACAGAACCGCCAGCCCTGCTGAAATGGCGCGTCCCCCGGTCAGCAGTGCTGCCACCGCATCGACCAGGGCAAAGATGGAAACGCCCAGAATCAGCAAACCTTTGCATAGATTAACCAATGACTCGAAGTAGCTGTAGCCGAACGGGTACGACTCGCTGTCCGGACGGCTGGCGAGTTTGCTGACCTTGATGGTCACCAGCGCTACGCTAAAGTAGATAAGGTTGAACAGGCCGTCCAACAGAATGGCTTGAGAATTCGAGGCCAGCGTGGCGATGATGCCCGCACAGCCGATCAAGAGGGCCATGAAGGCGGAAAAAGCCAGGGTCGAGGCTTCTGTTTTCATGAACTGATGGCTCCCATGCCTACCTAATCAAGAGGCTGGCAAGCATAGCAACAGGATGGCAGGCAATGTCAGCGATTTCTTTTGGAATTGCCCTCAGAGGCCCCAAGGAAGGTGATACCCATGCAGCATGCCAAGGATTTGGCCTTTGATTTGATGTGCCCTGAAGACAGCGTTGACCTGCTGCACTTCGAGCTAGCCGAGCGCGTCTGGTTCGAACAGCACATCGAAGCGCGTCCAGAGCGCTTTTACACGCCGCAAGGCGTGGCTCAGCACATCGTCGAGTGTCTGGCGCTCCATGCTCAGCGGCGGATGAGCCCCTTGATCGTCCGCTGGCGCGGCAGAATCGTGGGCCGTGCAAACCTGCGTGATATCGACAACGGCCAAGCCCGCGTCGGGTATCGCATTGCGCAAGCGGCCTGCGGTCAGGGGCTGGCCCATAAAGCGCTCCACCGCCTGATCGAGGATGCCCGCTGCCTGTATGGCATCACCCGCCTGGAGGCCATCGTGGCGGAGGAGAACGCGGCCTCCAGGCGGGTGCTGGAGAAGGCGGGTTTCCGTGCGGAACAGCGTTTGACGGCTTACTCGACCGTATTGGGCAGCCCTCGGGATTGCCAGGTGTTTTGCCGTTGTTGGTGAGGCGTGTGGCTCACCTTACCCCTTTATCCACACTTCCTCCCCCTGGAATCGTACCTGCCAGGTACGCAGCCTGATGGTGTCATCTTCCACGCACAGGCCATCCTCCAGGCGAAAGTGCTGTTTATACAGCGGGGAGGCCACGACGGGCTTGCCCTGCAGGTCGCCGACGATACCTCGGGCGATGACATAGGCGCCTGAGAAGGGGTCGCGGTGGTCCAGGGCATAGAGTTCGTGCCCGTGGCCGGGTACGTAGAAGAGCGCCACCTGGGCGGGGCCTTCCGGTGTATCCAGCCAGGCGGCCACGCCTGAAAAAGCGACCAGGTCGGCCCTGTTGCACAAGGGCTGCCAGGTATTCGCGCTGGCAGTGGTGCTTATATCAGTGCTGGTGTCTGGACTCGGCATGGTGTCTGGACTTGGCATGGTGTCTGGACTCGACATTGTGTGCTGTGCAGTCGCGGTCATGGCGATTCTCGTGGCGGATGGGCTAAGTTATACGGGGCGCAGCTGGCCACGCTCGGAAGTCATGATGATCGACGGGTCGGGACGCTGGTCGTTGACGAAACTGCGGAAGCGCTTGAGCTTTTCCGGGTCGCTGATGGCGTTGGCCCACTCGCACTGGTAGCTATCCACCACGTGCTGCATCTGGCGCTCCAGCTCAGCACCGATGCCGAGGCTGTCTTCCAGAATCACGTCTTTCAGATAGTCCAGCCCGCCCTCCAGGTTTTCACACCATACCGAAGTGCGCTGCAAACGGTCGGCCGTGCGGACGTAGAACATCAGCAAGCGGTCGATGGTGCGGTAGAGCTGTTCGTCATCCAGGTCCGTGGCGAAGAGTTCCGCGTGGCGTGGGCGCATGCCGCCGTTGCCGCACACGTAGAGGTTCCAGCCGTTTTCGGTGGCGATGATACCGATGTCCTTGCTCTGGGCTTCCGCACACTCCCGGGTGCAGCCGGAGACGCCGAACTTGATCTTGTGCGGCGCGCGCAGGCCCTTGTAGCGGTTCTCCAGCTGAATCGCCATGCCAACGCTGTCCTGAACGCCGTAGCGGCACCAGGTGCTGCCCACACAAGACTTCACGGTGCGCAGGGATTTGCCGTACGCGTGGCCGGTCTCGAACCCTGCTTCGATCAGTTCACCCCAGATGGCGGGCAGGTCCTCCAGGCGGGCGCCGAACAGGTCGATACGCTGGCCGCCGGTGATTTTGGTGTAGAGCTGATATTTCTGGGCCACTTGACCCAATACCACCAGCTTGTCAGGCGTGATTTCCCCGCCCGCAATGCGTGGCACCACCGAGTAGGTGCCGTTTTTCTGCATATTGGCCATGAAGGTGTCGTTGGTGTCCTGCAGCGGCACGTGGGCGGCATCGGTGATCGGTTCGTTGAAGCAGGACGCGAGGATCGACGCCACGGCGGGTTTGCATATGTCGCAGCCCAGCCCGTGGGTATCGGCGTTACCGTGCCTTGCCATCAGCTCGCTGAACGTCTTGATGCCTTCCACGCGCACGAGGTCGTAAAGCTCCTGGCGCGTGTGGGCGAAGTGTTCGCAGATCGAGGTGTCTACCTCGACACCGCGGGCGGTCAGCTCGTGGTCCACGACACTTTTCAGCAGGGAAGTGCAGCCGCCACAGCCCGTGCTGGCCTTGGTGGCCCCTTTCACGCTGGCCAGGTCGCTGGAACCCTCGTCGATGGCGCTGCAAATACGGCCTTTGGTGACGTTATGGCAAGAGCAGATCATCGCCGTTTCCGGCAGCGCATCCGGGCCAAGTACCGGGGCAGCGCCGCTTTGCTGAGGAAGAATCAGCGCAGCGGGCTCTTTGGGCAGCGGGATGCCGTTGGCGTAATACTGCAGCAGGGTGTCGTACACGCTGTTATCGCCTACCAGCATCGCCCCCAGCAGCTTCTTGCCATCGCTGCTGACTACCAGCTTGCGGTAGACCTGGGTGAGGGGGTCCAGGTAGCGGAACATGCGGGCTCCCGGGTTCTGGGTGCCGTGGGCATCGCCGATAGAGCCGACATCCACACCCAGCAGCTTGAGCTTGGTGCTCATGTCGGCGCCACCAAAGCAGGCGTCGCCGCCTGTCAGCGTCGAGACCGCCGTTTTGGCCATTTGGTAGCCCGGCGCCACGAGGCCAAAAATACTCTGGTTCCACAGCGCCACCTCACCAACGGCGAGAATGTTGGGGTCGCTGGTGCGGCACTGGTCATCGATCACCACGCCGCCGCGCTCCCCGATACGCAGGCCGCACTCACGGGCCAGCGTATCCTGGGGGCGAATACCGGCCGAGAAGACGATGAGGTCGGTTTCCAGCACCTTGTCATCCTGAAACACCATGCGCAGGCGGCTGGTGTCGCCGGGCTCGATGCGCTGCGTGGCCCGTTCGGTGAGTACCTGAACCCCCAGTGCCTCGATTTTTTCACGCAGCAGCTCGCCGCCTTCGCTATCGACCTGCATGGGCATCAGGCGGGGCGCAAACTCCACCACGGCGGTGTCCAGATTCAGGCCGCGCAGTGCGTTGGCGGCCTCCAGGCCCAGCAGGCCGCCGCCCACCACTACGCCATTGGTGGCGTCCTGGGCGGCGGCGCGAATGGCGTCCAGATCATCCAGGGTACGGTAGACCAGGCAGCCGGGCTGATCGTTGCCGGGAATGGGGGGGACGAAGGGAAACGAGCCGGTGGCCAGGATCAGCTGGTCATAAGGGTAGGCGCCCTGGGCGGTGCGCACCGTTTGCTGCTCGCGGTCGATGGCGGTGACGGCTTCGCCGCTGCGCAAGGTAATGCCATTAGTGGCGTAATAATCGGCATCGCACAGGGCCAGGGACTGCGCATCGCGGCCGCTGAAGTACTCGGAAAGGTGAACCCGGTCGTAGGCACGGTGGCGCTCTTCGCCAAAGATCGTCACCTCGAAGGTGGTCAGCGCACCGCTGTCGACGAGCTGCTCGACGACATGGTGACCGACCATGCCATTACCGACGATGATCAGTTTCTGTTGGGGATGTTGAGTAGACATGGCTAAGCCGCCTCGCGGTGTGAGAGTGGGGAAGATGCGTGGGATGCCAGCACGGCCTGTACATCGGCTGCGCCAAACAGCAGCAGGTGGCGGCATGCAGTGAGATCGGTGGCGGCCAGCGCCTGTTCGAAGTACCAGGGCCCGTGCCGGGTATCACCGTATAGAATGGCGCCCTCCAGGCGTCCCTGATGCATCAGCAGGCGGCAGTAGTCGCCGTTTTCAGGATCCAGGTAGTGCAGCGTGTCGTGGTGTGGTTCCGCCTCGGTGGGCCCGAACGCATAGAGCTGCACGCCGCTGACCTTCAGCTTGGTGGCCGTGGGGGCTTCTGAATAATGGGCTGGCGTTTCGCCGCACAGTACGGCGGCCAAAACCTCGACCTGCCGCCAGATCGGTTCCACCAGGCCATACGTGTGCTGTTCGAACTGGCAGCACTCGCCCAGCGCAAAGATGTGCGGGTCGGAAGTGGTCAGATGGCCATCGACGAGGATGGCCCGCTCGCAGGCGAGCCCCGCCTGCTGGCCAAGGGCGCTGTTGGGGCAAACCCCCGCCGCCATGATGACGTGATCGGCGGGCAGCTGGCGCCCGTCGGCCAGCGTCACGGCGCAGACCTGGCCGTGGCCGTCATCTTGCAGGCCGGTCAGCGTCACGCCGGTATGAAAGGTCATACCCCGTTCCTGCAAGGTGGCTTCCAGCAATTTGGCGGCGGTGGTATCCAGTTGGCGGTTCATCAGCCGCTCACTGCGCTGCAGCAGGCTGACACGCAGTGCCGGGCCGCCGCGCTTGCGCAGGCCGTCGGCGGCTTCCAGGCCCAGCAGGCCGCCGCCCACCACCACCACGTGGCCACTGCGCTGGGCAATGGCTTCCAGGGTGGCCACGTCCTCGAGGGTGCGAAAACTGTGCACGCCGCGCAGGGTGACCCCCGGCAGGTCGGGCATGGCCGAGCGGGAGCCGGTGGCTATCACCAGTCGGTCATAGGAGAGTGCATTCCCCGAGTGAGTGATGACCCGCTGACGTTGACGGTCGATCTGCGCAACGCGCTGGCCAAGGCGCAGGGTCACGCCTTGCTGGGCAAGGGCCTCTGGGTCTTGCAGGGTCAGGGCCTGCTGCTCCAGTTCACCGGCTAACCGAGGTGACAGCAGGATACGGTTGTAGGCAGGCACCGGCTCCTCGCCGATCACGGTGATGCGTGTTGGGCGCGACGGGTGACGCAGCAGCGTTTCGACCAGTCGATGGCTGGCCATGCCGTTGCCAATGACCACCAGATGCGCGTTGGGTGTGCATCGAGAGACCGTTTCCATGGTGGCTCCTGTGAATAAAAAACGCCCCTGACACGACCTTCACGAGGAAGGGTGTCAGGGGCGTCGTTGCCCATGGGCAGATTCAGTTACATGCCGCAACCGCCATTGGCTGCGCGATGTAAACTCGCATGGCTAGCAGCAGCAAAAAATCGGCCAGCCGATGGCTGGAGAAGTATAGTTTTTTAAAATCAACTGTTTGAGGGCATCAAAAGAAACAGCAGTAGCCGTGGAGCGAGCCATGCCTGCACTGGTTTGGTGCCCCCTGGGATGATCCTGCACCAGCGAAAGGCTCGCTGGCGTGTTGTGGAGGCGCAGTATGTGAGAGGTGGTTTCTTTAGGTTTATGTTTTTGCTGATATTTATGAGTTTTTTGGAATATAGGGCCAATACTTGCAATACCCCAGGTAACAACCAACAACGGCTCATTGCAGCATATTTGCCCATAATCAGCACAATGACTAATCGCGTCGAATAACGCTAAACGCAGCAAACCACTGATGAGTACGGCACGTGACGTGCCCCTGTGACAACGGCGTCCAGGCAAGCCTCTTGAGAGAGGCTGGCTTGGGCGCTTTTTGCTTTTTAGCGCGGGAGGAAATGCCATGCCAACGACCGCTCAGGTCAACACCACCTGCCCCTACTGTGGCGTGGGCTGCGGAGTGACGGCTACCCTGGAAAACGGCCGCGTTGCAGCGGTAGAAGGGGATCGCGGGCACCCTGCCAACCATGGCCGGTTATGCGTCAAGGGCACGGCGCTGCATGAAACCCTGGGCCACCATGGGCGACTACTGCGCCCTCGGGTAGATGGCCGTGAGGTGAGTTGGGAGCAGGCATTGACCGCCACGGCCGAGCGGCTGCAGGCCCAGCGCAGTGCCCATGGCAATGCCTGCGTGGCGGCCTACCTGTCAGGACAGCTGCTGACCGAAGACTACTATGTCGCCAACAAGCTGTTCAAAGGCTTCCTCGGCACCCCGCATCTGGATACCAACTCACGGCTATGCATGGCGTCGGCCGTAGCGGGCTACAAGCGTGCCTTCGGGGCGGATGCCGTGCCCTGCCAGTATGAAGACCTGGAAGAGGCCGAGCTGGTGGTGCTGGTGGGCTCCAATCTGGCCTGGAATCACCCTGTGCTGTATCAGCGCCTGAAAGTCGCCAAGGAGCGTAATCCACTGATGCGTGTGGTGGTGGTGGACCCGCGAGTCACGGACACCTGTGATATCGCCGATCTGTACCTGGGCATCGCGCCAGGCAGCGACGCCTTGCTGTTCAACGGGCTGCTGGCCTGGATGGCGGCCCAGCAGAAGCTGGACGACGTCTATTTGCAGCGGCACACCGAAGGTATCGAGCAGGCGCTGGCCGCCGCCCAGCAGAGCGCCGGTAGCCTGCAAGCGGTCGCGAAGGCCTGCGACGTCGATGAAGAGCGGCTGGAGACCTTCTACTACTGGTTTGCCAGCCAGCTGCATGTGGTCACTCTGTACTCTCAGGGCGTCAACCAATCCTCCAGTGGTACCGACAAGTGCAATGCGATCATCAATTGCCACCTGGCGGGCGGCAAGATTGGCCTGCCGGGGGCCGGGCCCTTTTCGATCACCGGCCAGCCCAATGCCATGGGCGGGCGCGAAGTGGGCGGGTTGGCGAACCAGCTGGCGGCGCATATGGATTACCACACGCCCGGGGCACGCCAGCGTGTCAGCCGCTTCTGGTCCACGGAGCACCTGTCAGCCTCGTTGCCTGACGGTCCGGGCCACAAGGCGGTGGAGCTGTTCGAGGCCATCGAGCGTGGCGAAGTCACGGCGCTGTGGGTCATGGCCACCAACCCGGCAGTGAGTCTGCCGAACGGTGAACAGGTGCGTCGCGCCCTGGCCAAGTGCCCGCTGGTCATCGTTTCGGAGTGTGTGGCCCATACCGACCTGCTGCCCTTTGCCGATATCGTGCTGCCTGCGTCGGGTTGGTCGGAAAAGGATGGCACGGTCACCAACTCCGAGCGGCGCATTTCCCGCCAGCGGGGAATGCTGCCTCCGCCGGGCGAAGCTCAACACGACTGGTGGATCATCTGCGAGGTGGCCAAACGGTTGGGGTTCGCAGAAGCGTTCGGTTATGCCCACCCCTGGGAAATCTTCGATGAGCATGCGCGGCTTTCCGGCTATGAAAATAGCGGTGCCTCTGCGCGGCTGTTCGACATCTCAGGCCTGAGCGGCCTGGGCCAGGCGGCGTATGATGCGCTGGCCCCCATTCAGTGGCCGGTCACTCGGCAAGCGCCCCACGGCACGCCGCGGCTGTTCGTGGATGGCCAGTTTGCCACGCCCAACGGCCGTGCACGGCTGCTGCCGATTGATCCGCGTTTGCCCCAGCAGGCGCTTTGCGAGCGCTACCCGCTGCGCCTCAACACCGGCCGCGTGCGCGACCAGTGGCACACCATGACCCGCACGGCCCGTGCGCCTCGCTTGATGAACCATCGCGCCGAACCCTTCATCGAGTTGCATCCCGAGGACGCTGCCGAGCATGGGCTCGAAGCGCAGTCGCTGGCTCAGTTGAGCGCGGCCACGGGGGAGTATCGTGGGCGTGTGCGCCTTGCCCACGGGCAGCGGCGGGGGGAAGTGTTCGTGCCCATGCACTGGACCGACTGCTTTACGGGCCAGGGGCGCAGTGGCGCCTTGCTGCAAGGCATCACCGACCCGGTCTCGGGCCAGCCAGAATCCAAGCAGGGCGCCGTGGCCCTGCGTCGGTTACCCATCGCCTGGCAGGCCACCTTGCTGGTGGCCCAGGCAGACGAGTCGCCCGCGTGGTGCGACAGCGATTATTGGGCGCGTATTCCCTTGCCAGGCTGTACTCGTTGGCAACTGGCGGGCTGCCAGCCGAGGGAGGATTGGCTGGCCACGCTCGCCAACTGGTGTGGATCCCCGGCCTCGCTATGGTGTGAAGACGCCGCCACGGGGCGTTTGCGAGCGGCCAGCGTGATCGACGGGCAGCTGCGTTGGTGGCTGATGGTCGGGCCGCCTGACGAGCTGCCGGGACTTGCCTGGTTGGCTGAACGGTTCACCGATGCGGCACTCTCCCAGGCTCAGCGGCGACGCCTGCTGGCCGGTTGTGACGATGGCGCAGCGGATGCTGGCCCGGTGGTGTGCAGCTGCCATCAGGTGGGGCAGGCCAGCATCGTCAAGGCTATTCATCAAGGGGATACCAGCCTCGAGGCGCTGGGCGCACGGCTGGCCTGCGGCACCCAGTGCGGGAGTTGTATCCCTGAATTAAACGCGTTACTCGAACAGGAGCGGCCACATGCGCGCACTCGCCAAGCAACTGACCCAGAAATGGCCTGAGGCCCTCATGCGTTTTGGCCTGCGGGCCCTGGCACCGCTGCAAGACGACGCTACGGCGAACGTTCGCTTGCCGCTCAGCGGCGAGTGCCGAGCAGGTACGGTCTACCTGGTGGGCGCTGGCAGCGGAGACGTCGAGCTGTTGACGCTGAAGGCGGCGCGGTTATTGATGCAGGCCGATGCCGTGGTCTACGACCGTTTGGTCGGGGATGACGTGCTGGCGCTGATTCCCTCCGTCACCGAGCGCTACTACGTCGGGAAAGCCCGAGGCCACCACAGCGTGCCACAGGCCGACATCGGCCATTTGCTGGTGTCACTGGCCCAAGCGGGCAAGTCGGTGGTGCGTCTGAAAGGCGGTGACCCGGGCGTGTTCGGACGCATGGGTGAAGAGCTGGCAGCGCTGGCGCAAGCCGCGTTACCGGCACACATCGTACCGGGCATTACCGCCGCGTCGGCAGCCGCGGCGGGGATGGGAATTCCTTTGACCGACCGCAGCCATGCCCAGCAACTGCGCTTCATTACCGCGCAGCTGTGCCGAGAAGGCGGCACCCCGGACTGGGCCACGTTGGCCCGTCAGGATGAAACGCTGGTGTTCTATATGGGGTTATCCAAGGTGGAGGCCATTTGCCACGGCTTGCGCCAAGCAGGACTGCCAGACGCCTGGCCCATCATGCTGGTCGCCAACGCCAGTCAGCCCGACCAGCAATCGCTGACCGGCACCCTGGCAAGTATGCCTGGCCAATTGAAAGACCAGCCGCTGCCATCGCCTTGCCTGATCATGGTCGGCAGCGTGGTCAGCATGGTGGCCCATAGCCCTGCGGCTCGGGGGGCGACGTTGGCGCGCTGACGCTTTCTCGTTGACGCTTTGGCTGGCGTTCACTGGGGGGAGCTGCAATCATGAGCCACGCTTATGAGGCAGGGAGCCACCCTTGAAACGCCGTACTCGACTCGTTTTCTATACCAGCTGCGTAGTAGCCGCTCTCTTCATGGTGGGCAGCGTGCTGTATCACAATGCCCAGCCGTCACCCAAGCGGCTGCTGGAGCCCGTGTCGGTAGACATGGGCACGCAGGACGAGGCGTTCATGCGCACCATGGGGTTGCTGCTGGAGCAGCCGCTGGTGTCGGGTAACCGCATCGACCCCTTCACCGATGGCGAAGCCATTTATGACGCCATGCTGGCAGCCATCGCGTCCGCCGAGAGCAGCATTACCTTCGAAACCTATGAATTTTGGGGCGCAACGGCCGCCGATCCCTTCGTGGAAGCGCTGTCGGCCGCTGCCGAGCGCGGCGTGGCAGTGCATGTACTGATCGATTACGTAGGCTCGGTGCCCGCAGCTCAGGACAAGTTCGAGCGCCTGGAAGCCGCCGGGGTCGACGTGATTCGCTGGCGCAAGCCCGCCTGGTACGAGTTGAGCCGTTTCAATCACCGTACCCACCGCAAGCTGCTGGTGGTAGACGGCCACACCGGTTTCATTGGCGGGGCCAACGTGACGGACAGCTGGCTGCCGGAAGGTGACGACGTCGGCTATCGAGATCACCATTTCCGCGTTCGAGGGCCCGTGGTCGGCAACATGCAGGCGGCCTTCGTGGATACCTGGCTGGATGCCAGCGGACGGCTGCTATTGGGGGAGCGCTACTTTCCCGAGCTGAGTGAAGAGGGCGATGTAACGGCACAAATGGTGACCAGTACCCCCTTGGAGGGGCGTCACCGCATGCGCAAGATGTTGATGCTGGTCATCGCCTCGGCCCAAGAGCATATCACTCTCGGGTCGGCCTATTTTTACCCGGATGAACAGTTTCTCCAGGCGCTGATCGAGGCACGGGAGCGGGGCGTGGAGATCACCATTCTGGTACCCGGTGACAGCATCGATAAAGGCTTCGTGCGCCACGCTTCGGTGAATCGCTGGCGGCCCATGCTGGAAGCAGGCGTGGCGTTCTACGAGTACCAGCCTGCCATGTATCACGCCAAGCTGATCAGTGTCGACGATCGCTTTGCCAGCATTGGGTCGACCAACCTCGACAATCGCTCGTTCAGGATCAACCAGGAAGGCAATCTCAACGTCTACGATGAGGAATTTGCCCGGTATGTGCGCCTGTTGGTGGAAGAGGATCTGCAGCAGGCGGAGCGCTACGACCTCGAGCGCTGGGAGAATCGCCCCTGGCGTAAACGGGTGGCCGGGTGGCTCAGCATGTTGGTGGGGGCGCATCTTTAGCAGCCATTTCCAGCAGACATTTCCAGTAGCGATTGCCGCGCCAGGGAACCAACCTGCCGCTTGTCTGTCCAGAAGCGGGCCAATGCTCGTTTGCAAGTCCGAAGGAATTTACATAGGTAAACGTATGAAAAAGCGACACGGTATCAAGGACAATGCCTTGAAAGCACAGCTGCGAACACCCATGTTCAAACTGCAGCAGCAAACGCCCAAGAAGGGCAAGGGCAGCTACTCGCGCAAAGGACGGGGAAGGTTGACTCGATCAACCGACAGAGGGCATCGCCAAGCCGCTTGACGCAGGCAGTTTGGCGATGCTTTCCCCAAGCATCACTGCACACGCTGACGCGTGATTGCAGACTCTCATCAGCTTCGCCGACCCAGGCACCTTGGGGTGTCGGTCGGCTTTTTTAATTGGCTACCTTTTTAATTGACCACCTTCTCTACGGGTGCCATATGACAGGTCTCCAGGCGATAGCCTGACTGGTAGATACTGCGCAACCGAAGACCGTGCCGCCCATCCAGTTCCAGCTTGCGGCGCAAGCGGCTGACATGGGTATCCACCGTGCGGGTCGAGACATCCCCTTTGATCCCCCACACCAGTTCGAGCAGATGTGCACGGCTCAGCAATTCGCCGACTTTTGAGAAGAACAGCGTCGCCAGACGGTACTCTCGCTCGGTGAGCTCCACCATATGCCCATCGACACTGATCGTATGTTCGACGGTATTGATATCGAACGCGCTAGGACAGTTGGCCGATGGGCGGGGCGTTTCATACCCTGCACGTCGGCCCAGCGCGCTGACCCGAGCAAGAAATTCCTTGGGGCGTAGCGGCTTGGCCAGAAAGTCGTCGGCTCCCTGTTCCAGCGCCTTCACCACGTCGTCTTCGCCTTGGCTGGCGGTAATGAACAGAATCGGCCCACGCCAACCATCGTTCTGGCGCAGATGGCTCACCACGTCCATGCCGCAGGCATCTGGAAGGCGCCAATCAATGATCAGAAAATCGAAGCGCTTCTCTTGCGTGGCACGTCTAAGTTCACTGGCTCTGCCGAACAGCGACACTTGATGGTCGGCAGAGAGCAGGCACTGTTCAATAAATGCTTGTTGGTCAAGATCGTCTTCAAGCACACCGATATGCATAGTGAGTTACCTATTTTTATCGTGTGATAAATCTCACACCGCCTGGAAGAACTGCTCATTCATTAATTCTAGTTGAGTTTGGCCGAGTGACACAAAGGTTTACAGTTAACGCTTAAGTCTCAGCGCTATACTCCGCTTATCATCGAGGAGGGGGTGAAATGACCAATAAACTGATTAATAAGGCTTTTGTATTGTTGGCAGGGGTATCTTTCCTTACCAGTGTCCAGGCGTTGGAGACTCCTGCCGGGCAAGTGGTGCTGGAAGTGGCGGGTAAGCTTACCCATACCAATGCGGGGGATGAAGCCCATTTCGATCGCGCCATGCTGGAAGCCCTGGCACAGCGCACGACGCGCACCAGTACGCCTTGGCACGATGGCGTGGTCAGCTTCGAGGGGCCGTTGGGGCGCGCGCTGCTGGAAGCGGTAGGGGCCGACGGTGAGCAGATGAGGGTGATTGCGCTCAATGATTATGCATCCACGATTCCCGTCAGTGATTTTCAGGAGTACGACGTGATCCTGGCCATGAGTGCCGATGGCAGCCCGCTGCGTATTCGCGACCATGGGCCACTGTTCGTCATCTATCCCTTCGATGAAAACCCGTCACTGCTGAACGAAGAGATCCTGACCCGCTCGGTCTGGCAAGTGAAGCGCATCGAAATCGAGTAACCCGCCGCGAGGTGCCATTGTTCGCCACGCGGTAACCTCGCCGGGTAAACGCCATGTTAGCCACTTTCAAACACTACTTTTCCAAACGCGTCAGGGTGGCTACCTTTTCGGCCATCCTGTTCTTTCTGTCTGCCATCATTACGGGTGGCGTCATCTTTCAGCGTCAGCACGCGATCGAGAACCGCTTGCTGGAAAACCTGGTGTGGACGGGCTATCAGTTCGACCGTGAAGTTCGCGAACTGCATATGGCGCTGGTAGACGTGCAGATCGGCAGTGCCAGCGTGGACGACCTGCTGCAGAGGTTCGAAATTCTCTATAGCCGCAAGAATCTTTTTCAACAGGGCGAAATCAACCTTGCAGTGTCGAAGATCGACGTTATCAACGACAACATCGTCCAGGCGGCTGAGTGGGTGGATGCACTGGATGGACTATTAGACCCTTTATGGGAGCAGCCGGAGGCATTGACGCCCGCATTGATGACGGAGCTGATGAGCACGACTCAGCAGTTGCAGGCATTTACCGGCACCGTATTGATCGAGACCAATGCCAGCGTGGCGCGTATGCGCACGGAAGAACGCGAGAGGATGACTCAGCTGTATGGGCTGGCGCTGGTGTTGTTGCTGTCGCTGATGTTTTCCGGCGGCATGTTGGTGCGTGCGCTGCTGCGGGAGGGGCGCTCGAGTTTACGCAAGGCCCAGGCGCTCGAGTTGAAGAGCCAGGAACTCAAGGAGACTGCGCGCCGGGCTGAAATCGCCAGTCAGGCGAAATCCGAGTTCATGGCGGTAATGAGCCATGAAATTCGCACCCCGCTCAATGGCGTGGTGGGCATGGCCGACCTGCTTGGTGACGAAGTGCACTCCCCCAAAGGCCAGGCGTACGTATCGGCCTTGAAGCGCAGCGCCGACAGCCTGCGCAGCGTGATCAACGACATTCTGGATTACACCAAGATAGAGAGCGGTCGTCTGGACCTGGACAACCGTCCCTTTGATATTCATGAATGTGTCGAAGCACTTTGCATGGGCTATGTCTTGCAGGAAAAAAACCGTTGTGTCGAGTTCAGTTACTCCATCGACCCGGCACTGCCTCGTTTCGTGGTGGGAGACATTGCCCGTTTACGCCAGATCATGATGAACCTCATCAACAATGCGCTGAAGTTCACGGAAAGTGGGTACGTCAGATGTTCCGTGTCGCCGCTGGAGAACGATCAGTTGCTGGTCGAAGTGCACGATAGTGGCTGCGGCATTTCGCAGGCGGATCAGGAGCGCCTGTTCGCGGCTTTCTCCCAAGTGGATACTTCCATCGCCAGGCGCCATGAGGGGACAGGGCTTGGGCTAGCCATTTGCAAACGGCTGGTGCAAGCCATGGCAGGGGAAATTGGTGTGGAGAGCGAGGTGGGCGTCGGCAGCCGTTTCTGGTTCGTGGTGACCATGCCCAAAGCAGGTAACGACTGTGAATACGCACAACGTGAGCAGTGTACTCGTCCAACGGCCGACCATCACATCCTCATCGTCGAAGACAACCCGATCAACCAGACCGTGGCACGCGTCATGCTGGAGCAGCTGGGGCAGCGGGTCAGTATTGCCGAAAATGGCCAGGCCGCGTTGGAGCGACTGCAAGTAGAGTATGCCGCCATCGATCTGGTGCTCATGGACATGCAAATGCCGATTCTGGACGGCACGGAAACCACGCTGCGCTGGCGCAGCTTCGAGGCCGAACACCAGTTGCCGCACCTTCCGATCGTGGCCATGACCGCCAATGTCATGCCGGAACATCGTCAGCGCTGTTTCGAAAGCGGCATGGACGACATGATCAACAAGCCGTTCACCCGCGATGAGCTACAGCAGTTGATCAGTCGCTTCGTGGCCGCAGGGAATGACCCACAAGGCCCCTTGTGTGCGCCCCCTTTGCCTGCTGAAGAAGCACCGTCTACCGACGTCTCCGAGTCCGTGCTGGATGCGCATATCTGCAACGAGCTGAAGGAAGCCTTCGAACCTACGGCGCTGGATGCGCTGCTCACTACTTTTTTGGCACGTCTGGAAGAGCGCTTGATTCGTTTGCGGGCATGTTGGCTGGCAGGAGATCACGACGCTTTGAAAAAAGAAGCCCACTCGCTGAAAGGTGCGGCCGCATCGCTAGGGTGCAAGGCCGTGGCAGGGCAGGCTGCCAAGCTGGAGCAAGCCAGTGTTCAGGCGCCAGAGAGTATTGCTGCCCTGCTGTCCTCACTGGAAACTCAGAAGAGTCTTACGCGCAAAGCGCTCAATGAGCAGGGCCTGTGCCACCTTTCGGATTCATGATCGTTTGGCGGCCCGTTTCCAGGCAGGGCCTAGGCCGCCAGATGTTGTGCCAGCCAAAGGCTAAATGCATCGCCAGATAGCGGGCGAGAGATGAAATAGCCCTGGCCGACGGGGCAACCTGCCGCCGCCAAATGGGATTGCTGAGCGGCGTTCTCGATGCCTTCTGCTACCACGCTCATGCCGAGCTTCTTTCCCAATTCCACGATGGCAAGCGTGATGGTACGCGCATTGGGCTCGCTATCGATCAAGGAAACGAAGCTGCGGTCTATTTTCAGTTCGTCGAAAGGTAGTCGATAAAGTTGCGTCAGCGATGAGTAGCCGGTGCCGAAGTCATCCAACGACAGTTTGAACCCTCGGCTGCGTAACTCTTCCAGTACGTGGCGCGCATAGCCCAGACACTCGACGCTCACTGATTCGGTGAGCTCCAGGGTCAGCTTGGGCATCGTGGCGGGGTAGTGAGCACATAGCGCATCAAAGATGGCAAGCATGTTCTCTGCCTTGAGAAACTCGGCAGGCACGTTGACAGCCATGGTCAGTTTCAGGCCTTGGGCATGCCAAGCAGCCTGCTGTGCCAGTGCCAGAGTCAATACAGTCCAGGTAAGGGGAACCATCAGGCCGCTTTTTTCGGCCAGAGGAATGAAGCTGTCGGGGTAGACCATGCCCCGCACCGGGTCCTGCCAGCGAACCAGCGCTTCCGCCCCGATCACCTGGCCCGTGGCTAGCGATATTTTGGGTTGCAGCGCCAGGCAGATATGCTCGTGCTTGATGGCCATTGCCAGCTCCCCTGCCGTGGGGGGCTTAGGGGAGGCTTCGATCTGCTCGATAAACTCCCCCAAGTGAGCCAATAGCTTCGCTTTCGGAAGAAAGCCAAGCATCTTCAATCCTTTGGCTTTTCCTTCGGAAAGGGCATGGGCGGCTGTCTCTGCCGAACAGCTGCTCAATAACAAGATCGAAGCGCTCAAGCGCAGGTCGTACAGGTAATCCAGAATATCCAGCCCGGTAAAGTCGCCGAGCCCAAAGTCCAGCACGATCAGGTTCACGTTCAAGAGCGCAGGGTTGCGGGCCAGCTCCCCAAGACTGCCCGCCGTGACAACCTCGAACCCGTGGCGGCTGAGCAGCATCTTGCCTAGCAGCTGTATATCTACATCGTCATCGATCACTAACGCGCTGGGAGGCATACAAAGTCCTTTAAAGTACGTGCGTCGCGTATGGGTAAGCGTTATCGCGGCACGAACAAACGCCTGGGTAGGCAAGGCTCAAACGCCTTTGGGCAGGGACCCCAAAGGCGCTATGAGAAACAGATCAGGAATTAACGAACGGTAATCGTGTCATCAGAAGGACTCCCAATCCGGTGTGGTCTGGAGTACTCGTTTTCTGGAGTGTGCTGAAGTTAACTGTAGTGTGTGTCGGCGCGGCTCAGCAAGTGCTACTTTACGTGTCACCAAAGGCGCGGAGGACGTATTGCTGAGCTTGAAGGCGCCCACCAGCATACCCAGTCTATCCGCTTGCTCGCGAAGCTCGGCGGCGGCGGCGCTCGACTCTTCCACCATCGAGGCGTTGTGCTGAGTCATGCTGTCCAGCTCACTGACAGCGTCGTTGACCTGGCCGATGCCGACACTCTGCTCTTTGGCGCCTGCGCTGATCTCGGCAACCACATCGGCCACGCGCTCGATGCTTTCCATCATTTGTTGCAGCGTCGCACTGGCTTTGTGTACCTGGGCCACGCCCGCATGAGTGTGTTCGGCGGAGGTACTGATCAGCGCTGCAATACTCTTGGAAGCTTCGCTGGCACGGCTGGCCAGGGTGCGAACCTCCTGGGCTACCACCGCAAACCCGCGCCCGTGCTCGCCCGCCCGAGCGGCCTCGACCGAGGCGTTCAGCGCCAGAATATTGGTCTGGAAAGCAATGCTTTCGATCATGCTGACGATATCGCCAATCTGACTTGAAGAGGTGCTGATATCGGTCATCGATTGCTGCACACCCTGCATTGCGCTGATGCCGTGCTGGGCTATTTCACGGGTCGAGAGCGCCAGCTGATTGGCTTGCTGCGCCGATTCCGAGGCATTGTTGACGACGGCTGCAATCTCTTCCATGGAGGCTGACGTTTGCTGCAAGTTGGCTGCCGCCTGTTCCGTCCGAGTGGCCAGCTCCTGGCTGCTCTTGGCAATTTCATTGGAGGCATGCTGCAGGCTGACCGTGCTATGGCTGACGGACTGAAGCGTATCGTCAATGCGTTTGATGAAGGCATCGAACTGCTGAGCGAGTTCGCCGATTTCATCCTTGCGTTGGCTTTCGATGCGCGCCGTCAAGTCGCCTTCACCCTCGGTAATGTCCTTGATGCGCGCCGTGACCTGACGAATGGCCCGTGACATGCTGATCGGGCCTGCCAGGGCAATGAAGACGGCAACGAAGAAGACGATGGCAGCAAAGAGACCGGTGACCCACTCCTGACGCTGAACATGCTGGATGGTGCTGGTTTCGGTAGCGCTCGCCAGCGCTGCGACCTGGTCTCCGGCAAGGTTATAGAGTTCACGTAGTTCACTAAATGTCGTTAACGACGTTGTTTTGTGTAGCTGTAATGCTAATGTCAAGTTGCCTTCTTTATGTGCATTGAATACCGTGAGAGAGGCATCTTTCCACTGTGTGTATAGTGCTTCGAAAGTTGTTAGTTCGGATAATAACTCAGGATTATCTTGCATTAGCGATTTAAAGTTTTGCATGCCGGAAAGGGCTTGCAAAGCATTTTCTTCAAAGGTGGCAAGGTAGGTATTTGCCTCCGCACTATTGGGGTTGACCAGTACGAATTCGGCTTCTGCGATACGTGCCTGATGCAGGTCGCGGTCCGCATTGATGACTGCGGCTGCGGCAGGCCCAAAGCGCTGGCTGAAGTCACTCATGCGCGACTGCACGGTGTTGACAAGCAGCACGTCCGAAACGAAAACAGCGAGCAGTGCCAGCGCTACACTGACAAAAGCAATCGAATATTTGACGCTGATCAATTGTAGGCGGGTTTTCATTTTTAGTGCCTCGGAGAAGGGGGGCTAACAAGTAATAACATAATCTACCCAGCTCCAAAGAGCGATAGTGTCGGGGTGAATGTCACTTTTGTTCACGTTCTCCGAGAAGCACTAAATAGTGAAAAAATATGAAGTTAATAGTGTATTAAAAGGCGACGGTCGGCTATCGATACCCCTCTGCCTGGAGGTGGAACAGCGAGGCGTACCGCCCCTTGTCGGCAAGCAGCGATTCGTGGGTGCCACGCTCGATGATACGCCCCTGATCGATGACGATGATCTGCTCGGCGCTACGCACGGTGGAAAAGCGGTGGGAAATCAGAATCGTCATTTTATTGCGGCTGTGTTCGCGAAAGCGCGCAAAGACATCGGCTTCGGCGGCGGCATCCATGGCGGCGGTGGGTTCGTCGAGCACCAGAATATCCGCCTCCTGGCGCATGTAGGCACGTGATAGCGCCACTTTTTGCCACTGCCCGCCCGAGAGTTCCTGGCCATTCTTGAACCAGCGCCCCAGCTGCGTCTGGTAGCCCTCGGGCATGCGCCGAATGAAAGGGTCGGCCAGCCCTTCCTCGGCAGCCTGCTGCCAGCGCTGTGCGTCATCGAAAGCCTGAATGTCGCCGACGCCCAGATTTTCGCCTACCGAGAGCTGATAGCGCACGAAATCCTGAAAAATAACACCCACGCGGGCACGCAAGGCCTGTGTTTCCCAGTCGTTCAGGTCGCTGCCGTCCAGCAGTATGCGCCCCTGGGTGGGCCGATACAGCCGGGTCAGCAGTTTGATCAAAGTGGTTTTGCCCGAGCCGTTTTCACCCACCAGGGCCAGGCTGCTACCGGGTGCCAGGTGCAGTGAAATATCGTGCAAGACGTCTCCGCCGCCTGGGTAGGCAAACGAGACCTGCTCGAAGCGGAGGCCATCACCTGGCTGAACCCCCTGCGTGAGGTGGCCTGACTCGCCTTCGGTGGGTTGTTCCAGATACTCGTAGAGATTCGAAAGGTAGAGGTTGTCTTCGTACATTCCGCTGATCGCCGTCAGGCTGGCCGACAATGCTGATTGGCCCTGTTTGAAGACCATCAGGTACATGGTCATCTGCCCTAGCGTGAGCGCTCCGGCAATGGTCTCGATCACGACCCAGCCGTAGGCGGCATAAAAGGTCAGCGTGCCTAGTAACCCCAGCACGAAACCCCAGCTCTCGCGGCGTAGCGTGAGCCGGCGGTCTTCGGCAAAGAGCTGCTGAAAGATCGCCCGATAGCGCTGCAGGAACAGCGGCTCGAGACCAAACAGCTTGACCTCCTTGATGCTGTCCTCGCGGGCCAGCACGGTTTCCAGGTACATCTGCATGCGCGTTTGTGGCGAGCGCCAACGAAACAGACGGAAGGCATCGCCGGAGAACTTGGCTTCGGAGATGAACACCGGCAGCGCCCCAGCCACCAGAATCAGCAGCGCCCAGGGCGAAAACTGCACCAGCAAGACGCCAAAGCTGACCAGTGAGATCGCATTTTGCAGCAGCCCGAAGGTTTTAGTGACCAGTGCCAACGGGCGTGTCGAGGCCTCTCGGCGAGCGCGGGTCAGCTTGTCGTAAAGCTCCGAGTCCTCGAACTGGCCCAGCGACAGTTTGCCCGCTTTTTCCAGAATCATGACGTTCACTTTCTGGCCCAGCAATGCACGAAGTAGCGCCTGCTGCGCCGAGAGGCCCCGCTGAGCGAGCGCGATGAGGGCAATGATCGCGCCTTCCAGCGCCACCAAGCCCAGCACGGGGGTAATGGCTTCCCAAAGGCTCGGCGCCTCGGTGGCCTGGTAGGCTTCCATGGCCGCCAGCACGCCATCCACGATCAATTGGCCAACGTAGGCCGCCACGGCCGGCAGTACCCCCGCCACCAGCGTACACAGCGCAAGCCCCAGCATCATCCAGCGTGACGTCTCCCATACCAGGCGCAGGGCATGCTGGCTGTAACGAAAGACGTTGAAAAACCCGCTTGATAGCGCGGGAGAGGAGGAGGGAGCAGGTTTCATGGAGACATCGCTGGGTGGCCAGAAGAAGAAACATCGGTGCCCATGATGCGTTGATTTGCCTACAAGAGCCAGCCCGCCCTGGGAAGGGCGGGTGGGCAAGAAGCGCCAACGCGGAAATGCGTTAGAGCGGCAGCACGGCGCCGTCGGTACGAGGCTCTGTGCCCCCCTGAAGCACCCCGGTGTCCGGGTTGCGCAGGATGATCTGGCCACGGCCAAAGCTGAGCGAGTCAGCGACCTTGACGATGTGGTGCCCTCGTCGTGCCAGCGCCAGGGCCAGGTGGTTGGGGAAGTCGGCTTCGACTTCGACGGTCTTGCCGGAGGTCCATTTCCAGCGCGGCATATCCAGCGCTGCCTGCGGGTTCAAGTGGTCTTCCAGCATGGCCGTGACAACCTGAACATGGCCCTGAGGCTGCATGTAGCCACCCATCACGCCAAACGGTCCTACCGCCTGATCACCCTTGGTGATGAACCCGGGAATGATGGTGTGATAGGTGCGCTTGCCCGGCGCCAGTGCATTGGCATGCTCGGGGTCCAGCGAGAAGGACCAGCCGCGGTTCTGCAGGCTGATCCCCGTACCCGGCACGACGATGCCAGACCCGAAGCCTTTGAAGTTGCTCTGGATGAACGACACCATGTTGCCTTCGCCATCGGCTGTTGCCAGGTAGACGGTGCCGCCTTGCAACGGGTTGCCATGCTGAGGGTCCAGGGCTTGCTCGTTGATGAGAGCTGCACGAGCCTTCAAGTAGCCATCGTCGAGCATCTGTGCGACCGACGGCTGCATGGCTTCACCTTCGGTGATGTGCTTGAAGCCATCTACATAAGCCAGTTTGGTGGCCTCGATGCGATGGTGCAGGGTTTCCACAGGATCATGGGCAGCCGCGCCCAGGTGCTCCAGCATGCCGAGGGCCTGGAGCACGATCAAACCGCTGCCATTGGGTGGAATCTCCCAGATATCATGCCCTTGGTAGCGGACGCTGATCGGGTCTACCCACTCGGGCTGGTAAGCCGCCAGGTCCTCCTTGCGCAGCAGGCCCCCGTGCTCCCGCGAGAAGGCATCGATGGCATCGGCCAATTCGCCTTCGTAAAATGCTTTGGCATGGGTGTTGGCAATGGCGGTAAGGCTTCTGGCGTGGTCTGGAGACGCCCATAGCTCGCCAGGACGAGGTGCCCGCCCTTTGGGAGCGAAGGTGTCAAACCACGGTTTGAAGGCGGCATCGGGGTAAACGGCGTAGGTGTTGAAGGCCTCTTGCCACATCTGATGAATGATGGGGGTGACCGCAAAGCCCTCTTCTGCCAAGGCGATGGCAGGGGCGAGCAGGTCGGCAAAAGGCAGTTTGCCAAAGCGTTCCGAGAGCGCCGCCCAGGCGGCTGGCGTACCGGGCACCGTGACCGGTAGCAAGCCATGGTTGGGCATGACATCGTGGCCCAGCGCTTTCAGGGCATCGATGGTGGCCGCCTGAGGGGCGGGGCCACTTGCATTCAGGCCGTGCAACTTGCCATCGACCCACACGATGGCAAAGGCATCACCACCGATGCCGTTAGAGGTCGGCTCCACCACGGTGAGCGCTGCTGCCGTTGCAATGGCAGCATCGATGGCATTGCCACCCTGCTGCAAGATGGTGGCCCCGACCTGGGCAGCCAGGGGCTGAGACGTGGCGACCATGCCACGTTTGCCATAGGTGGTCATGCGGCGCGAGGCGCTCGGGTAGAAAAGAGCATCGTTATGCATTGTTGGTTTCCTGTGCAGTGAACAAGGGTTATCGAGATCAGAGTCAGTGAGATCAGAGTCAATGAGATGCAGGTGCCTGTTTCAGACGTTTGGTCTTGCGGTCCTGGTAGAGCGAAAACACCACCGATGCGACGGCTAGCGCAAGAAACAGCGCCGACAGTGGGCGTGTCAAAAACGTCAGCCAGTTAGGGTCGAGTTCCAGCGCTCTGAACAGCTGTCGTTCCAGGTTGTTGCCCAGCACGACACCGAGGATCAATGGCGTCAGCGGCACCTCGGCCTTCCATAGCAGATAGCCAATCACGCCAAAGATGAACAGCACCCAGATATCGAACAGATTGTTATTGAGGGCATAAGCGCCAATGGCACATAGCATCAGTACGACGGGCACCAAAATTTGCTGGGGAATCAGTGAAATCTTGGCGAACCAGCGCACCAGCAGCAGGTTGCACAGCACCATGACGACGGCGCTGATCAACAGCCCCGCGTAAATGGCACCGACCAATACCGGGTTCTGTTCGAACATCATGGGGCCGGGCGTTATGCCATGCAAAATGAGCACGCCCATCATGATGGCCATGGGCAGGTCGCCTGGAATGCCTAACGCCAGGGTAGGCACGAAAGCGCCTCCAGCGACGGCGCTGTTGGAGGCTTCGGACGCGACAATTCCGCTAGGCGTGCCGGTGCCGAAGGTTTCGGGTTGGCGGGAAAATTTCTTGGCCTGATCATAGCTGACGAAGTTTGCCACGGTGCCACCGGTTCCCGGCAGCGCGCCAATCAGGCTGCCGATCAGTGACGAGCGTAGTGTGTTCAGTTTCTGGCCCGCCATGTCACGCATGATCTGACCGTAGGGGATGGCGACGTTGGTATCGACGCTTTTCCCGCTGCTGCCAGAGTCACGCATTTTTTCGATATTGCCGAGCAACTGAGAAAAGGCAAAGATGCCAATCATCACCGGCAGCATTTCAAAGCCAGACCCCAGGGCGGGTATGCCGAAGTCAAAACGCAGGTTGCTGTTGCGGTCATAGCCCACGGTCGTGATCAAAAGCCCGATGGCCGCGGCCAGCAAGCCTTTCAATAGCGCGCCGTTGGAGAGCCCTGCCACCAGCGTCAGGGCGAACACGATCAGTGCCGTGATCTCCCAGGGGCGGAAATTCATGCTGAAGCTGGCAATCAAGGGGCCAAAGAACACCAGCACGGCAACGCTGATCAAGGTGCCCAGAAACGAGGCCATGACCCCGATGCCCAGCGCCCGCCCAGGCTCCCCCTTCTGAGCCATGGGGTAGCCATCGTAAACCGTGGTAATGGAGGAGGGCGTACCGGGAATGCCCAGCATGACGCCCGAGACGATGCCGCCTGAGTAACCACCCACGAAGACGCCCACCATCAATGACACCCCGCTGACCGGGTCCATGGCGAACGTGAAGGGAAAGACCACCAGGATGGCCATGGTAACTGTAAAGCCGGGAATGCTTCCCCCGACGATACCAAACAGAACGCCAAGTACGATGAGCCCCAATACGGAAGGGCTGCTGACCTCGGCGAGTGCCTGAAGAAAAAAGTGACTCATGTGAACGCCTCGCCGTTAGGGGAGCCAGACCTTGAGGCCATAGCGGAAAATGATATAGACCAACGGTACCAGCGTGCCGCTGATCCCCAGATTGATCAGCCACTTGCGTCGCGAGTCCATACCTAGCAGCAGCGCCAGCGAGGCCACCATGAACCCCATCGTGGCAACGATGTACCCAAGTACGGGAAGCAGGGCGGCGTACAGCCCGAAGATCCCAAAAAGTGCCAGTACCGATTTCCGCCGGTTGAACCAGTGAGAGACCGCTGCCGACCACGAAGGGGGCGGCGTGGCAGGGGAAAAAAAGGTGCGCACCAGAAGCACCAGTGACAGCAGGGCAATGGTGACCAGCAATATGCGCGGAAAGAGCGCTGAGCCATAGGGTTGCCAACTGGTGGGGGGCCTGATGGAACTCGACTCCACCCACATGACAGCCACGATCAAGAGCAGCGCCAGCGCCAGTGCGCGGTCTTTGGTAAGCGTTAGCATTAGCGATGCCTCCACAGGCCCCTGGGGTGCTTGCCGCAGGGGCCAATGACAGAGTGAGACCAATAAAGCGTCAGTACGTGATGAAACAGCTCTCTGCGAGTCGATCAGTTCTGAAAATCGATGTTTTCAGCTGCCGCAGATAGCGCTGCCTCGTTCTCCGTCAAAAACGCTTGATAGTCGTCGCCTGCCAGGAAGCGAACCACAGACCCGAATTCATTCTCGATACGGCTCTGCACTTGTTCGTTTTCCAGCGCTTGGCCGTACGCGGCAGCCACCGTGTCGAGGATTTCCTGAGGAGTGCCTTTGGGCGCAAAAATGCCGCGGCTGGTGGAGTGGTCCATGTCGATGCCCTGTTCTCGCAGGGTGGCGACGTCAGGCAAGCTGTCCAGCCGCTCGGGGTGAGCGATGCCTAGCGGCACAAAGGTGCCGTCCTGGTAGAAGGCGCCCCCGGACGGAAGATTGAACATGGCAAAGTCGATCTCCTGGGCCATCAGTGCAGAGACCTGCTCGCCGGTATCCGGGTAACCCACCAGGCGGATATCGGCCATATCGATCCCGGCCTCCTGGAAAAATTGTGCCCAGAAGAAGTGGTCCGTCGAACTGGGGATCATGCTGAAGCGCACCTGGCCTGGATTCTCACGCACGTATTCGGCGATGTCGGCAGCGCTTTCCACCGGGTGCCCGGCATAGGTCGTGGGGATATTGATGGTTTGCGTCAGCAGGGCAATCGGTTCGAAGGCATCGTAAGAGTAGTCGACCATTCCTGCCAGCTTGGAAAGGGCAATGGTGTCATGGCTACCCAGCAGGGTATAGCCGTTAGGCGTGGCATCCTTGACGTTACGCGAACCTAGCGTCGCGCCAGCGCCAGCCATGTTCATGGGGACGATGGATGTGCCAAGGTGCTGTTCAGCCTCCTGGGAAATCAACCGGAAAATGATGTCCGTGGCGCCGCCAGGGCCATAGGGGATAACCAACCGGATGTCCTGCTCCGGGTAGTCGGCGAAGGCATTGGAAGTGAACGCCATGCTGGCGCTGAGGCCAATGGCTGCCAGGGTAGTGCTGAGAGCAAATGTCGAACGCGTCATGTGATACACCTTTTTTGATTGAGTTGGTGCGGTGGGCCACTGCTTTTCAGCAGTGACAGGGTGAGCGCGTGGTCCCATTTCGGGTTCTTGTTGTATGCAGTGAAACGTCAAGATCAGCCCAGAAAGAGCCCTCCATAAACCAGTGCGCCGATGACAACGAAAGCGGGGTGGGTGTTGAATCGTACGAGGGCGATAGCCGCGACGATACCGATGATCAGGGTGTGGACGATACCGCTACTGGCGGTGCTTTCCAGCAGGAAACTGAGCGTGAGCCACGCCATCATGATGGCAATGACCGGGCGTACCCACTGGCTCATGCGCTTGACCCTGGGCGATTCACGGTGGCGGTAGAGCAGCCCCAGTGCCCCGATCATCAGCAGCAGGGAAGGAACCACCGTCGCGGCCACGGCCACGGCGGCGCCTCCCAGGCCGGCGACTTCATAGCCGATATAGCCCGCCATCTTGGTGGCGATAGGGCTGGGAAGCGCGTTCCCCAGGGCCAGGGTTTCGGCAAATGCCTGCGAACTCATCCAGCCGTAGCGGCCAACCACTTCTGCCTCGATGAGCGGGATGATGGCCGGCCCGCCACCGTAACCCACGATGTTGGGAATAAAGAACGCCAGAAACAGCTCCCAGTAGATCATGCGGCCTCCTTCGAGCGCGCTTGGCGGTTTGGCCGCAGCAGCGCTGCCAGCAGAATGGCGCCGATGACGAAGCCTGGGTGAACGCCAAGCCAGTAGATGACGCCACCCGCGACGACGGCCATGACAATACTCACCAGCCAGCCCAGCGCGGCGCGTGATTTATCGAAGAAATCCCAGGTGAGCTGGCCCATCATGACCATCACCACCGGGATCACGGCCTGCCCCATGCCCTGTATCCAGCCAATGTCGCGATAGCGACTGAAAGCACCCAGCATCACGACCATGGCGATCAGCATGGGCAACACCACTGCCAGCACGGAGAGCACGCACCCACTGATGCCCGCCACGCGGTAGCCAATGTAGCCTGGCATCTTGGTGGCAATGGGACCCGGCAGGGTATTGCCAATCGCCAGTACATCGGCAAACTCCTCGTCGGTGAGCCACTGGTGGCGTGTCACGGCTTCTGCATGCACCAGCGGTATCATGGAGGGGCCACCGCCAAAGCCAAAAATGCCCACCCTGAAAAAAGCCCAGAAGAGCGCGGTTTGTTTCATGTGTCGAACGCCTGTGTAAACGTCTTCGAGGACGGCGTGGCAAAGGCCGAAGCGGGGTCGAATGGCATGCGGATGACTCTTTGATCGTTTGTAGGTTAAAAAATCGATTATCTTGTCTAAAATAGAATATAGGTGAGCCTGTCGAGGGGCGTCAACACTTGGTCTCATCATCTTCGCCAACCGATGCAGAGAAAAACCTGCCTGAGGACTCGGTAATGAACAAACATATTCAGCTCTCCGCAGAGAAAGTGCCTGGCTCCATTTACGACGTTTTGCGCCGTGATTTGGTCGCGGGGCGTTTTGCGGCAGGGGAGAAGCTGGCCATCAATGCGCTCAAGGAGCAGTATCAGGTGGGGCTGAGCCCACTACGTGAAGCCTTGAACAAGCTGGCAGCCTATGGCCTGCTGATTCAGGAGAATCAGCGTGGCTTCAGAGTACCCAAGCTCTCCCGAGAAGAGCTGGACGACATTGCTCGGATGCGCACCGAGCTCGAAGGCATGGCGCTGGAGCGTGCCATTGCCCACGGAGATGCGGTATGGGAAGCCGATCTACTGGCGGCGGCACACCGCCTCAAACGCGCGGACCTCACACTGGACAAGGTAGAAGAGTGGGAGCGACTGCACACCCAGTTTCACCGCACGCTGGTGGCGCCCTGCGGTTCGGTGTGGCTGCTGCGCTTCATCGAGCAGTTGCACGACCAGTTCGATCGCTACCGTCGGCTAGGCCCGAAAATGCCCACCATCCGTCAGGAACTGGACGATCAGCACCATCAGCTGGTAGAGCTTGCCCTGAAACGAGATGCGGTTGCTGCGCGGGCATTAATGGACGACCATATCCACAAATCCTACGAAGTCGCGCTGGCGCGATACCACCAGCATGCCTGATGGCTGGGTTCCAAAAGAGTGTTAGGGATCGTTTTTAAGAATCGTTTTTAGGAATAGCTTTATGGATACCGCTTCCTCTGCTTCGCATCACGCTGACGATGCCCTGGTCGTTGCCCAGACGCTCACTTGGGTGGCCAACTTCATCGTCGGGCACAATATCTGCCCCTTTGCCAAGCGTGAATTGGAGCGCGAGGCGGTGCGTGTGGAAGTCGTGCGCTCCAAAAAGGTGGATATTGCGCTGGAGGAGCTGGTCGCCGAGTTCGAGTGGCTGGATGCCCACCCAGAGGCAGAAACCAGCCTGCTGGTGTTTCCCACGCTGTTCAAAAGCTTCGACCACTACCTGGACTTCGTGGAACTGGCGGAACAGCTATTGGAACAGCTGGGCTATGAGGGCGTGTATCAACTGGCGACGTTCCACCCCGATTACTGCTTCGCCGATGCCGCCCCCGACGAGGCTGCCAACTACTCCAATCGTTCGCCGTACCCGATGATCCACGTATTACGCGAAGCCAGCGTGGAAAAAGCCATCGAGTTCTACGGCGATACGGCGGCCATTCCGGAACGCAACATCACTTACCTCACCGAGATGGGCCAGGACGCGCTGGAGCAGCAGTGGCAGCGCTGTTTTACTGATCAGGTCGATAAATGACCAGGCGATGTTTGCCCTGATGCTTGGCCTGATACAGTGCGTTGTCGGCATGGCGTATGACCTGTTGAATGTCCATGCCATGCTCAGGCCACACCGCAGCGCCCAGGCTGCAACCGACTTGGGTGGTCATGTTGCCGGGCAATTCGATAGGCAGTGCGATTTGAGTGAGTAAGCGCTGGCTTACTTCCTCGGCCAGAGAGTGACTGTTTTCTGGAGTGCTCTTGATGACCATGAGGAACTCATCGCCGCCCAGCCTGGCGACCACATCACCACTGCGCAAGGTAGCCCTCAAACGCTGGGTGATTTCGATCAGCAGTAGATCACCCGCATGATGCCCCAGTGTATCGTTGACGTTCTTGAAGCCGTCCAGGTCGAACATCAGCATGACCAGGCTCTGCTGTTGGCGTTGGGCCTCCGGCTGGGCATGCTGCAAGTACTGATTCAGAAAGGCGCGATTGGGCAAGCCGGTCAATGGGTCGGTATTCACCAGGTCCGCCAGTTGATTGATGGTCTGGTGCTGGTCCTGCAGGCGCTCGACCATTTTGCGGATCGAGGTGGAGAGGCGCTCCAGCTCAGGTGAGCCCGTTTCGATCTCGATGGCACAGCGGCTTTGGGCCGTTTGAATATGATCGGCTGAACGGGCCAGGCGCGTTAACGGGGCCACTAAGCGAGCCGCCAGAATCCAGCCGATAATTGAAAACATCAGCGCCATGAGTAAACCGGTGCCTAGAATGAGCTCTTGTAAGCGGGCCACAGGGACGAAGGCCGCCTCTACTGGCTGACGGCTAATGGCGCTCCACCCCAGTCCAGGAAAAGCGCCAAATGCTTGGCTAGGGGCCATGCCCGTCACGTAATCTTTCCCATCGGGCCAGGTTTCAATGTCCCAAGTAGCACTGGACATCGTGCTACTTGCCGAGGCAAACGTGAGCGTTTCCCCCAGCAGGTCAGGGGGGCCCAGAATCACAGAACCCTCTTCAGAAAGCAGTAGTAGATCCGTTTGCTGTTCACGCAGGGCGGGGGTGAACATCGAGGCTTTTACCTGTGCCGCCCAATCCCAACTGAGGTGCACGGCCAAGACCCCAAGTAGCTGGTCTTGCCCATTGAGCAGCGGTGCCGCGATATCCACGAACTTGATCGGCTCGCCGCTGGGATTGGGCAGCAGTTGGGCCAGCAGGACAGCCTCATGTACGTCGCCAATCCAGAGGGCTTGTCGGCCTTCCATGAACACCGGCCGTGCCGCAATGGATTGGCCTTCGAGAATGCCTCCTGTGGCAGCGACGACCATACCCTGCGCGTCGGTCACGCCAATCCATGAGGTCACCTCGTAGTTGCGCTGTAGCTGTTCGAGTTGGAGGCGTGTCAACGGGGCATCGGGATTCCCCATGGCGTCACGAATGCCCAGGAGTAACTGCACCTCCTTGATGCGAGCATCCATGCTGCGGCTCAACTTATCTGCCATTTGATACGCCGTGTTGGCACTGGCGTCACCAATCTGACGTTCCAGATGAAACGCGGCTTCGCGAGAGGCGACCCAGCTCAGCAACAGCGTGATGGTAAAGACGAGCGCCGTAATCAAGCCGATGATGCGTGTGCGAAGCGGCAGGCGGCGTAACGAAGTGTAGGGTGTCGGCATGGGGAAGCCAGGGAGGCAGTCAGCAGCGGAAAAGGACTACCCTATCGCAATTTTAATTTTTGTACGATAGAGCAGGGCAATGACGCAGGCCTACCTGGCCTGCGTCATGGGGTTATCGATAGCGCGATGCCGCTAGAACGCCCTGGACGAGGCGGCGATTAAAACTCTTCCCATTCCGGCTCGGCGTGCGAAGTGGGGCGCTTGGATGATGGGGCGCTCGTGGCGGCTTGGCGTAGCCGCGGAGCCGGGCGAGACGTCGGGAGCGTGTGGCTGGCGCGTTGCGTTGAATGATGCAGCCGGAAAGCTGCCACCAGTTCTGCCAGTCGAGAGGCTTCATCTTGCAGCGACGCCGAGGCCGTGCTGGTCTCTTCCACCAGCGAGACGTTCTCCTGGGTGGCGGAGTCCATCTCGGCGATGGCGGTGCTGATCTGGCTGATGCCTGACTCTTGCTCTTTGGCCGCCAACGCCAGCTCTTGCATCATGTCGTTGACCCGCACGATGGCCTGGTTGATCTCCTCCATGCTTTCGCCATTTTTCAGCGTTTGATCGGCGCCATCGGCAATGCGCGAAGAGATATCCTCGATCATGGTGCGAATTTCTTTCGAGGAGTTCGACGTCTTGGTGGCCAGCGAGCGTACTTCGCTGGCCACGACCGCAAAGCCGCGCCCGTGCTCGCCGGCTCGGGCGGCTTCTACCGAGGCATTCAATGCCAGGATGTTGGTCTGGAAAGCAATGGAGTCGATGACCTGAATGATTTCATTGACCTTTTGCGAGCTGCTTTCCAGGTCACGCATGAGCAGGCTGGTCTGCTCGGACTCCTGCTTGCCATTCGCGGCTTTTTTCGAGGCGTCCTGGGTCAAGCGTTCTGCCTGCGAAGCGGTATCGGCGTTCTGGCGCACGATGGACGAAATTTCATCCATGCTGGCGGCGGTCTGCTGAAGGGCAGCGGCCTGCTGTTCGGTGCGTGAGGCAAGATCCTGGCTGCCTCCGGCGATTTGGCGCGAACTGGCCGCAACGGCGCTGCTGCTTTGGGCCAGGGTGCCCACCATGGTTTGCAGCTTGGCCTGCATGTCATGCATGGCGCTGTACAGGCGACCAATCTCGTTATTGCCCCGCAATTCGATATCGCTGGTCAAATCGCCCTGGGCGATGTTTTCACACAGCTGAACGGCCCGCTGCAAGGGGCGTACGATCATTCGATTGATCCCGATCTGTACGCCAATGAACAGGGCAATGGCCAGGAAAATCAAGGCGCCGCTGAAGATCAAGGTTAAATGATGCAAGCGCTCAGCCTGGGCAATTTCTTCGGCAGCCAGCGCCTGCGCACGGCTATTGAACGCACGGATCGAGTCGGTCAAGGTATCGAATTCGGCATTGAAGCGCTCGCGATGTTGCGCCAAGCCGGTAAAGTTGGCCGCCGCCATATCATTGCGAAAGGCATCATTGATCATGCGCGGGTAATAATCGACGATGGCAGCAATCAGCGGTGCCCGAATGGCCGTGGGAGGCACTTCAATGGCAGTAAATTCGCTGAACCGCGTATCCGCGCGCTCCAATGCGGCACGGGCAAGTTCAAGGGCTTCTTGCGCTTGGCCAGTGGCTCCCTCATCCACATAAGCGGTGTAGCGAGCCAGGCGCAGGCGCATCTCCATCAGGTTGACTTCTGTTCGGTTAATCGCGGCAACTTGTTGTGCTGCCACCTCGTCCAGTTCGCGCAGGCTTTCCATCACACTGAGTTTGGAAAGAATGCCCGTCGTGGCAATGGCCAGTAGAGCGATCAGCAACAGGGCAAGCACCGCTGCCAGGGAGTGTTTGACAGAGATATTTCGCATGGTGGTCTTCTCAGGTGCGATAGGGGATCGAGTCAGGGCAGGTAGGGGAGGCCTGCTTTCTCATTATCGGCACATTTGGTTGCATCATGAGAGTGGACGTCACATTTTTTTACTTTTATAAGATTTTGATTTTTAATAGAAAAATTATTTTGTAATAATTTTATTGAACAGCTTGAGAAAGACGTATCGTTTTTGAATAAAAAAAGGGCCCGCCATGTGCGGGCCCTTGGTTTTCTAAGCTCGATAATAGCTTAAAACGCTTCCCATTCCGGGGTGGCCGAGCGGTGGGCGGGAGACGCCAACGCCGGTGTCGGGGCTGCTTGAAACGCTCGCTTTATCGCTGGTGGGAGCCTGGTGCTGGCCTGATGATGACTGGCGCGTTCGAGTTTGAACTCGCCTACCAGTTCGGCCAAGCGTGAGGCTTCAGCCTGCAAGGACGCTGAAGCCGTGCTGGTTTCTTCCACCAGCGACACGTTTTCCTGAGTCGTTGAATCCATCTGCGAGACGGCAGTGCTGATTTGGCTGATGCCTGCTTCCTGCTCCTTTGCCGAGAGCGCCAGCTCTTGCATCATGTCGGTGACGCGCAGAATCGCCTGATTGATCTCCTCCATGCTCTCGCCGTTTTGCTGGGCCTGGTTGGCGCCTTCCGCGATACGCTGGGAGATATCCTCGATCATGGTGCGAATTTCTTTCGAGGAGCTGGAGGTTTTGGTAGCCAGCGAGCGCACCTCGCTGGCCACGACGGCAAAGCCTCGCCCATGCTCGCCTGCACGGGCCGCTTCCACGGAGGCATTCAGGGCCAGAATATTGGTCTGGAAGGCGATGGAGTCGATCACCTGAATGATCTCGTTGACCCGCTTGGAGCTCTCTTCCAGGCCGTGCATCAACTGGCTGGTCTGCTGCGATTTATGCTGGCCCGTTTCGGCTTTCTTGGAGGCATCCTGCGTCAGCAGCTCCGCCTGGCTGGCGGTATCGGCATTCTGGCGCACGATGGAGGAGATTTCGTCCATGCTGGCGGCGGTTTGTTGCAGGGCGGCGGCCTGCTGCTCGGTGCGCGACGCCAGATCCTGGCTGCCGCTGGCGATTTGCTGAGAGCTGCTGGCCACGGCTGCGCTGCTTTGGGAAAGGGTGCCTACCATGGCTTGCAGCTGGCTCTGCATGTTTTGCAATGCTCGATAGAGCTGTCCAATTTCATTATTACCGCGAGACTCGATGGTGTTGGTCAGGTCGCCTTTGGCGATACTTTCACAGACAGTACCCGCCCGCTTTAGGGGGCCAACGACCAGTTTATTGATGCCTATCTGTACCGAAATGTAAATCCCGATAGCCAGTGCGATAAGAATACAGCTCAGCACGGTAATGAACAGGCTGAAGCGCTCCGTATCGGCAATCACGTCGTTCGATACTCCCTGAGCCAAGTCGTTGAAAAGGCCAACGGTTTCAGTGATGGCATCGAACTGTTGATTGATGCGCTCTCGGTGCTCCATGAGCGCATTGACGTTGGCACTGCTCAAGTCGCTTCTGAAGTCACTATTGAGAACCTGATGAAACAAGCTCTCGAACGAATTCAACAGGGTGCTGCGTGGGTCGCCTTGGGGAATGTCGGTGCTAAGTAATTCCTTGAGACGGCTGTCTGCCAACACCAACGCATTTTGCGCCAGACGCAATGACTCTTGAGCTGCCTGGTGTTCACCAGTACGTGAGTACTCACCAAAGCGCGCCAGACGGATACGTATTTCCATCAGGTTGACTTCGGTACGATTGATATAGGTGATTTGGTGAGCCGCTATTTCATTGACGTAGTTTAAATTACGTACTGCACTTCTCTCACCAATAATGCCTGCAGCAGCAATGATTAACAGCGCAATGAGTAACGCAGCCAAGGCCCCCGCCACTGCGAATTTGACGGACATGTTCTTGATCATTTCTTTTTCCTAGAGTAATTGCTTGGTCAGATTTGTATAGATTTATTTTAGTTATAGGGGGCGTGACTTTAGATTTTGTCGTATTGATAGTAAAGCGTTTGAGGGTGAAAAGATTAAAATAAAAAAGGAGAGCCATGTTAGGCTCCCCTTAATTATTTAAGTCGATGTTATAACGTGGTCGTTAAAACGCTTCCCATTCTGGGGTGGTGGGGCGGTGGGTAGGAGATGCTAGTTTAGGCGCTGAGGCGACCTGGAACGCTCGCTGTACCGACAGCGGGAGTCCGGTGTTGGCGTGGTGCTCGCTGGCGCGTTTGAGTTTGAACTCGCTGACCAGCTCGGCCAGTCGTGAGGCTTCGTCCTGCAATGAGGCGGAGGCAGTGCTGGTCTCTTCTACCAGTGAGACATTCTCCTGTGTGGCGGAATCCATCTGCGAGACGGCGGTGCTGATCTGGCTGATGCCGGCTTCCTGCTCCTTGGCCGAGAGGGCCAGCTCCTGCATCATGTCGGTGACGCGCAGAATCGCCTGGTTGATCTCCTCCATGCTTTCGCCGCTTTGCTGAGCCTGATTGGCTCCTTCCACGATGCGCTGGGAGATATCTTCGATCATGGTGCGAATTTCTTTCGAGGAGTTGGAGGTTTTGGTGGCCAGCGAGCGCACTTCGCTGGCCACGACGGCAAAGCCACGACCATGTTCGCCTGCACGGGCTGCTTCCACGGAGGCATTCAGGGCCAGGATATTGGTCTGGAAGGCGATGGAGTCGATCACTTGAATGATCTCATTGACCCGTTTGGAGCTTTCTTCCAGACCGTGCATCAACTGGCTGGTTTGCTGCGATTTATGCTGGCCCGTTTCGGCTTTGCGTGATGCATCCTGGGTCAACAGCTCCGCTTGGCTTGCGGTATCGGCATTCTGGCGCACGATGGAAGAGATCTCGTCCATGCTGGCGGCGGTTTGTTGCAGGGCGGCGGCTTGCTGCTCGGTGCGCGATGCCAGGTCCTGACTGCCGCTGGCGATTTGCTGTGAACTGCTGGCCACGGCGGAACTGCTCTGGTTCAGCGTGCCAATCATCTCTTCCAGACGCTCCTGCATATCGTCCATGGCGCTATACAAGCGGCCCATCTCATTGCGTCCACGGGCTTCGATATGGCTGGTCAGGTCGCCCTTGGCAATGTTTTCACAAATCTGCACCGCTCGTTGTAATGGTGCAATGAGGTGACGGTTCAGGGTCATCTGCATTACGACATACAGACTGATAGCAAGTACTACCAATGTGCCAACGACAATGGAGAAAATCAGACCATCTCGTACCGCTTTAGCGTGAGCTTGATTTCCTCTATCCATCGCATAGCCATTAAACTCCTCGACTGCATCGCTAAAGCGAGAAAATCTTTCATTGATTGGGTCTAGCTGCTGTTCAATGGCCTCGAAGTGGCTATTATTCAGGTCTGCACGTAACGCATCGGTCACAACGAACCCATAAGCACTGAGAATGTTGTCTATCAGCAGGCGTCTTTCGATTCCTTCTGTCAAAACGATACTGCTTAGTGATTGAATACGGGCATCTGCCCTGGAGAGGCTGTGGAGTGCTTCACGAAGAGCGTTTTCGGCTCTATCTTGTCGCAAGTTTCGATAATGCTGCACCATTCTCTCCAGACGAACACGTACCTCCATGAGGTTCGTTTCAGACCTATTGGCAGCACTTGCCTGTTGAGCGCTTATTTGGTTAATTTCAGTGAGTGTCTCTGCTGCCTCTCTCTCTTCTTTGATCCCCATGCCTCCGAGAATGACAACCATGCCTAGCAGTACTAATAATGCCGTTCCTATCATTCTTTTGACGGATATGTTTTTCATAGTCAACCTCCATGTTCCCATATGCCTGGATTGGCATATTAGAGGGAATTAACATGATAGTTGTTTACTATTGATTTGATTGTTAAAAATAAGTTGACAGTGTTATTTAATTCATGTCTAGGTTTTTGGTGAAGTAAGGGTATGATGGTAAGTTTTATTAAATAATAAACATTGTTATGTTATAAGTTGTCATCCGGTATTGTTTCTTAAGTTTTTTAAAGTTTTCTCTTTGACAGTCTTTTGATGCGTTTTGTATTTTAAATAATCATTGATGTAAGTAAGATCTAGATAAGTAAAGCTGCTATAAATAAACCTGAATCCGTGAGACCGGCCCCCGGAAGCACTTCTAACCCACTGACCTGCATGGCAATATAGCCATTATCGCCATTCACCCAGACAGTGCCATGCCCAACA